>NZ_KB907254.1:0-44603 GCF_000381905.1 Paenibacillus fonticola DSM 21315
TTCCCCGGTTGAATCCGCAATGGCCACCGAAATTTTTTCTTTGGATACATCTAAACCGACGAATTTTGTGATAGACTGCATAGTATCAGCTCTCCTTTGCTATGTAGCTCTGAAATGGTTGGTCTTTCCACTTTCCATTTTAACCTACGAGATGTAGCAATGTGGAGGGCTGTCTGTTTACGTTCATCATAGCTAGAATTAAACAACAGTCGGTAATATCTAAATCCAATCTTTGCAAGGAATTACATCCTCCAAAACCGAAGTTAACGACGTGGTTTTCCAGCGTGACTGCGTGGCCATTCGTAAATACTTAGTATAGGATGCAGAAATCTGTAAATGTTCTGCAGGGGAAGGACAATATAGGCGTTATTTTCAGGCCTGGGGCTTTCCCTGTAATTTTCATTTTCGGGTAATTAAATCATGACCACCCGTCCAAAGAGTGGGGAGGGCTCTTGTGGGGGATAATCCCCTGTTGCCAAACTGTGCCTAAAGACGCTAGCCTGACCACAAATCTGTTCAGGTTCAGTGTTATTTGTCACTTTCACTTACAAGTTAAATGGGTTTATTTCTTTCTTGCTCTTGTTGCTGCTGAACGGATCTTCCTACTCTTTTACACTCAGCTTATCTATGGCTTGATCATGTGCTTCTCGTTCACCAATGTATTTCGCTACAGTTGCTTCATTTAGGCCTACTGTACTTACATCATATCCTTCTGCCCAGAATTTTCGATGCCCATATTTATACTTTAACTGCGCATGCTTCTCAAAAATCATTAACGAACCCTCCACCCGCACCCGCATAGCGGGTCGTTTTTAGTTTCGCGCGTTTTACGCACTCAACTGGCTAAAGCCTAAAATATCAAAAATAGGCTGAGAGCAAGAGGCTCTCAACCTATTCTCTCAACCTAGCTGGTAGATTACCAGCCAAACTAAGGTGCTGTTACAAGCGCGCTAAACACGATAGGCCCGATGACTCTAGCCGTGTTGGTGGCCGTATTGATCTGTTCTACCGACAAAATGTAAGCATGCACGCCAGAAGCTACATTCGTATCTACCGCCGTCAATGTTGTAAGATTAAGAGACTCGAAATTCGCTTCAACCCCCTGAGCAGCATAATAGATTTCATGACCATCCCGGAAAATACGGAACAATATACGGGGAACCCCCGTCAAGCCCTGCAGTCCTACCGTAGCGGTCAGTTCTACGGTGTTCACCGGAGTATTAGCCGGGATAGACACCTCTACTAAAGCAATACCTTGGCCAGCTGGAGTTTGCGGAACATTAATCGCAGCTCCATTCGTGATGGGAGTGGGAACATTCGTAACGTGTTGAATAAACGCCATTTTTCTATCAACTCCTTTCTAAGATATATTGCATCCTATGAAAGTGCGATAGATTTAGATTGGACGAGTAGACAGGGAGATGTGCTTATTTTATGAGTCCAGCCATATACTTTTAAAACAGTTAATGAACTGAGCCGAAGAAGCCACTTGCCCTGCTGTTTCCCGCTGTTTCCCGCTGTCCCCCCCTGTTTCACCGCCTCAATTAATGCCTACGTAATCGACACGCACCGGTTGGCCTGTAATGGATGAGGCCAGAGCGGCACACGTGACGGCCTGCGTCCGTACCGCATCGGCGTAATCGGAGCGGATTTGCGACGTATCGCCAGTGCGGAGCGCATGCAAGAACGCAGCCGTTTCAGCTATATACGGGTTATCATTCCCGCTATAGGCCGTTGTTACACCATCCTCCCGGGATTCCAGCAGATCAGGGTTCCAAGCTAAAATGCCTCGCTCTGTGTAAAGACTCAGCCCAACTTGTGCTACTCCGCCCGGCAGTACGCAGGTATTTGAAATGTTAGCCACCGCACCGCTGGAGAGCTTCAGCGTAACCGTACCGACATCAGAAACCGTAACGCCATCATGCTGCTCATGAACAATCCTGCTTCCGTATGCGGCATAGACTTCCTCTACCTCACCGGCCGTATAGCGGAGCAAATCTACTAAATGTGTCGTCTGCTCAATAAATTGACCACCCGACCCTTCCTGCTTTCGCCACCAGCCAACTCCCGGCATACTGCCCATCCATGCCCCCATAGCCATGCCAATTGTCCGCCCCTGCAGCAACTGCTTGAGCTGCGCAACCGACTGTTTATAGCGAAAATGATAGCCTACCGATGTGATGACCGGCTTATGACGCAGCTGCTCCAAAATTTGCATCGGCCTCTCCAAATCTACGCCAAGCGGCTTCTCAACAAGAAACGGAATGCTCCGGGCAATCAGCTCCGTCTCCATCTCTTCATGCGCCATCGGCGGGATGCATAAATAGACCGCATCCAGGGGCACCGTATCCAGCATAGCTGTCAAACGGTCAAAGCCCCTCGCACCGGGATAGCGGGCAGCAAGCGAATTCGCCTTCTCCATGCTTGTTCCGCATGTAGCGGCTACGCGTACTCCAGCGGTTTCCGCCAAAATATCACCATGTACCTTGCTGAACCAGCCCGTGCCGACAATTCCAATATTTAAGGCCATAAGCTTATCTCTCCCTACCGGAAAATGTGATTGCGAATGCCAATTCAATAGCTTTATTTAAAACTAAGCGTAACCGCAACTGGTATTAATCACAAGATTGACAATCTTTTTTATGAAAACTATGTTATTTTTCATATAATTAAGTGATGAAGTATCAGATTAATTTCCTGAAGTTCATCTCATTTATGCATGAAGTTCATCTAAATAATGTTTTGTTTAGAGTGAAGTTACATATTACAATTGATTCAGGAAAATCGTGAAAATGAGAACAAATCTTCATTCAAATGTGAAAGGTGGAGTAGCCATGGCTATCGCGCAGCATTCAAGCAGCAACTTAGAAACAGCTAGGCAATATGTAAATGAAGTGTACGAGACGGTCAAGGAACGGAATCCGGGAGAAACTGAGTTTCATCAGGCCGTGAAAGAAATTTTGGATTCGCTCGTGCCCGTATTCGCCAAGCATTCAAAATACCAGGACAATGCGATCCTCGAAAGAATGGTTGAGCCTGAGCGGCTGATCACTTTCCGCGTTCCGTGGGTTGATGATAACGGGAAAGTGCAGGTCAACCGCGGTTTCCGTGTTCAATTCAACAGTGCAATCGGGCCTTATAAAGGCGGAATTCGCTTCCATCCCTCCGTTAATGCTAGCATCATTAAATTCCTCGGCTTCGAGCAAATTTTCAAAAACTCGCTTACCGGCCAACCGATCGGCGGCGGTAAAGGCGGCTCCGACTTTGATCCCAAAGGCAAGTCCGACAATGAAATCATGCGTTTTACGCAAAGCTTCATGACGGAACTGTCCAGATATGTCGGTCCTGACACGGACGTACCGGCGGGGGATATCGGTGTGGGCGCCAGAGAAATCGGCTATATGTTCGGACAATATAAACGTCTGGTCGGCGGCAATGAAGCCGGAGTATTAACGGGGAAAGGCCTGCTGTACGGCGGTAGTCTCGGCAGAACCGAAGCGACGGGATACGGGCTCGTATACTTCACCCGTGAAATGCTGAAAACCAAAGGCGAGCGCCTGGAAGGCAAAACGGTTGTCGTATCCGGCTCCGGGAACGTCTCCACCTACGCCATTGAGAAAGCTCAGGAGTTCGGCGCCAAGGTTGTCGCCTGCAGCGATTCCAACGGCTACATTTATGATGAGAACGGCATCGATCTGGCGACCGTGAAACGAATTAAAGAAGTGGAAAGAAAACGGATCAAAGAATATGTAAACGAACATCCGACTGCGCTTTATGTAGAAGGCTGCAAGAACATTTGGAGCATTCCTTGCGATATCGCCCTGCCTTGCGCGACGCAGAACGAAATCAATGAAGAGTCAGCTAAACTGCTCGTAGCCAACGGCGTTAAATATGTGGCTGAAGGCGCGAATATGCCATCTACGCTGGAAGCTATCGAAGTTTATCTGAGCAATGGCGTATACTTTGGGCCAGCCAAAGCGGCCAATGCGGGCGGAGTTGCCGTATCCGCGCTGGAAATGGCGCAGAACAGCGCCAGACTCGCCTGGTCATTTGAGAAGGTAGACAAGAAGCTGAAAGATATTATGAAGGGCATTTACAGAAATAGCGTCAATGCAGCCGAGGAATACGGACATCCCGGCAATCTCCTGGTTGGCGCGAACATTGCCGGCTTCCTCAAAGTTGCCGATACGATGATCATCCATGGCGTCGTTTAATATAGTAACTATTGCTGATTCAGCGGCAAGCCCCGGCGGAATTATCCGCCGGAGCTTGTTTTTTTTTGGGGTGTCCCTGAAGACTTGTGGCTGTCACCCGCAACATGGCTATCCCCTTAGACCTTGCGATCCCTACAGACCTCGCCCTCGCCTGCAACTTAGTAGCTCTGTAAGTTCGCAGCTCTCCTGCCGCCTATCCCCCGCAGCATGGCTATCCCCAGTAGCCCGGTGCAAATTCTTTCAGGAAATCATAAAATAGCTTCTCCGTCGGCGGAAGGTCGCGGTTAACCGGTATAATGACTCCGACGTCACGGGTAACTAGCGGTTCCGTAATCGGCAAGGCTGTAATCGAATTCGGCAAGTAGTCGCCAAGCGCAATTTCCGGAAGCACAGTCAAACCCAGTCCGGACGAAACGAGGCCTTTAATGGCGTCCAGATCGTCCCCCTCGAACATTACTTTCGGCTTGAAGCCCAGATCGCTGCAAGCACTGACGACAATTTCACGGAGGATGAAGCCTTCGGGAAACAATACGAACAGATCATCCTTTAGATCGCTTAGCTTAACCGAGGGCTGGAGGGCTAATTTATGCTTGGAAGGAAGCAACGCCTTAAATTTTTCGCGGAACAGCACTTCCACTTTAATTTGCGACTCATTTTTCGGAACAGGGCCCATGATTGCCAAATTCATATCACCTTTGACTACCGAATCGATCAGCTCGCGGTATGAGCCGTGCTGCAGTTGAAAATGTACGGACGGATAAAGCTCCCGAAATGCCGATACGACACCCGGAATGAGCTGGGCCGCCAGACTGCTTGGAAAGCCGATGCGCACCGTCCCCCGCTCCGGGTCCAGAAATTCACTTATTTCCTGCCGGGCATTGTCCAGCACCTTGACCAACTGCTCCATATGGGATAAAAAAAGCCTGCCGATCGGCGTCAGCTTCACTCTTCGCCCTTCATGTATGAACAAATCAACTCCAAGCTCCGACTCCAGCTTGAAGATCTGTCTGCTGACCGCTGATTGCGATACGTGCAAAACATAAGAAGCCTCCGTCACATGCTCCAGCTTGGCCACTTCAATGAAATACAAAATTTGTCTCAATTCCATTTCCCGGCTCACCTCCGATTGCAATGAAGCAGATAGCCCCATTATATAAGCAAAGCCCGCTTATTTGCCACTTCAATCCGACGCCAATCAAACAAGGCTGCCTCTCATGTCCTCATGTTAGGGCAACCTCGCTTGTTCAAGTTTAACCTGATTCCACTTGCTTCAGGGAACAGCAATTTCCGGCGTTGCTGGACAGAGTTCCTGCGATCAGATTCCATCTCCCGGGCGATCCAGGGCATACAAGCTGCGGTACCTCGGCTCCCGCTCCAGCAATTGCTCATGCGTGCCGCGCATTAGGATAGCCCCGTGCTCCATGAAGACGATCTCGTCCATCATCTCCGCGCCGACCAAATGGTGCGTGACCCATACGAGCGACTTGCCTGTTGTCGACTTGAAAATCGTCGACAGCAGCTGGCGCTCGGTACGAGGGTCCAGCCCCACTGTCGGCTCGTCAAGGACGAGCACCGGCGCATCCTGGAGCAGGATGCGCGCCAGAGCCACACGCTGCCGCTCTCCGCCGGAGAAGCGCTGCCCGGTCTCGCGCATCGGCGTATCCAGGCCCGCCGGCAGCGTGGCGATCAGCGCGTCAAGCTGCGCCTGCTGCACCGCCAGGTCCAGCTCTTCCTCCGAAGCAGCGGGACGCCCGAGCCGGATATTGTTCGCTACCGTCGTATCGAACAGATGCGGGCTTTGGTTCAACACCGAGATGACCTTAGAGATGTCATCCCCGAAATGCGACGCTGGCACGCCGTTAATGCTGACGTCGCCTTCCGTTGGCGCGATAGCCCCCTGAATGAGCTTCAGCAGAGTAGACTTGCCCGCCCCGCTCCGGCCGATCACCATCACGCGCTTGCCCTGGGGAAGATCGAGCGAAACATTGCGAACAGTATACGCAGCCTGACGCTCTTCACCGCGCTCCCGTTCATCCCGCCCCCCTTCGTATGCAAAAGAGACGCCGTGAAGCTGTAGATGAACTTCACGGGTACGGGAGACATCGAGCACAGCAGCTGCGACAGCCTCTGCGTTCAACTGTCGCAATGCCGAAGCGGCCGTTTGGCTACCCCTGCTCTTCGTTTCACTTCCACGTGAAGTCTGCAGGGCAGATCGCTCCAATACCGGCTCTGAAATCCGATCCAGCCGGCGCAAAGATTCCTGATACTGCGGGATGCGCTCCACCGCATCCGAGAGCGGCAGGAAAGCATCCGCAAGCGGGAACACAACGAGCACGAAGGCCGCGATCAGCGTGGGATCGATATGTCCGCCTGCGGCTTGAGAGCCTGACCAATAAATCATGGATACAACCACGATCCCCACAACTAGCTGGCCAGCCAAGCTTCTCCATCTCGCCCAGGTGCGCAATTTTCGTTCTTTGCGGGCTACGGCATCCTCATCCTGCTCATAAGATTCCAAAAACTCCGCTGGCCTTCCGCTGATTACCCAGTCGCCAATGCCCATCACCGCGTCCGTCAGCTTCTGATACAGTCCGTTCCGCTCCCGCTTCACCTCCGCATTTGTACGTTTAGTCAGCAAAAGCGAAATATACGGCAGCACGGCAACAAGGATGAAAATATACCCCGCTATCAGCAGGGCAAACAGCCAATCGAACCGGCCCAAGGCAATAATGACGGTACCGTATACGAGTAAAGCGGCAAGACTCGGAAATACGGTGCGGATGTACACATTTTGCAGCTGCTCAATATCATCCGCCAAGACGCCTAAAATATCTCCCGTCCGGTAGCGGGACCTAATGAACAATGCTTGCGGCTCCAATATTTTATATAAACGCACCCGCATTTTGGATAAAATTCGCAGCACGGCATCATGCCCGACCAGCCGCTCTACATAATGAATGACGGCCCGGCCGATGCCAAATGCCCGAATCCCGACGATCGGCACATAAACGAGCAGAATGTTGTCCGGCTGCAATGACGATTTGGAGATGAGGAAGCCGGAGGTGAACATGAGCATGCTGGCTGCCAAAATCGTCAGTGTGCCAAGGATCAAATACAAGGCGAAGCGGCCGCTGTAGGTACGGAAATAAGGAGTAATCCACTGTTCCTGACCCTGACCCTGCTCCTGACCTTGATCCCGCTTCAGCTTATCTTCGTGAACGGCACCGGCACTGCCGAGAAAAGTTCCCGACCCAGCACGATCCCGGCTCGCACTATTTCCACTCACGCTATCCCCTCCCGCTGCGATATTAACAGATGATAGTACGCTCCTCTTCTCGCAACTAGTTCATCGTGCGTGCCCGTCTCGACGATCCGCCCCTGCTCCATAACGATAATCCGGTCCATGTCCCGCATCCAGTGCAGGCGGTGGGTTGCCAGCAGGACGAGCTTGCCCTCGAATAAAGGCAGCATCGTCGCCTTCAATTCATATTCCGTCTCGATGTCCAAATGCGCCGTCGGCTCGTCGAGCAGCAGCACCGGCCGCTCGCTGAGCAAAGCGCGGGCCAGCGCCACGCGCTGCTCCTGGCCGCCGCTTAAGGCGCGCCCGCCCCCGCCGATGGGCTCATCGAATCCGGCGGGCAGCGAAGCCGCTAAAGCACCAAGCCCGGCGGCTGCGGCCGCCTGCTCAATCGCGGCGCGGGAAGCGCCCGGAGCATAGAAGGCGATATTTTCTGCAAGCGTTCCACTGAATATATATGGATTTTGCGGAATATACGTAATCTGCTTCCGCCAATCCACGCCTGCCAAATTTCCAAGCTCCACGCCGTTCAGCTCAATCTCGCCCTCCGTCGGGCGCAGGAAGCCCCCCAGCACATCGATCAGCGTCGATTTGCCGGCACCACTCTCGCCGATGATGCCGATTTTACCCATGCCGTTCAGCTCAAGGCTCACCTGGTCCAGCGAAGGCTCGCCTTCCTCCTTATGACGCACCGTCAGCGAAGACAGCTTCATCCCGCTGCCGGGCCGCCATTCCAGCGAAGCTCCTTCAGGCAGCTGCGCCGCGGCAGCCTTCTCCGCCTCCCCTTCGGCAATGATCGCATTCATCGCTTCACCGGCTTCTTTGCCGTCCAGGGTGGCATGATAATCCGCCCCGACCATCCGGACGGGCAGGAAATACTCCGGCGCCAGGATTAACACTGTCAAACCGGTAAGCAGAGTCATATTTCCATCGATGAGGCGCAAGCCGAGACTAACCGCAACTGAGGCGACCGACAGCATCGTGAAGAAATCAAGGGCGAATGAAGACAGAAACGCTACGCGCAGTGTCCGCATCGTCGCGGAGCGGTAAGAATTGCTCACTTTCTCGATCGACTGGCTGTGCCTTTTGCTTTGCCCGAGAAATTTCAATGTTTCCAGTCCGCGCAGCGAATCCACAAAATGATTGGACAAGGTACGATACGACTTCCACTGGCGATCCATTTGCTTGCTCGCGGCCAAACCGACTAAAATCATAAACACAATCAGAATCGGCATCGTGACGATGAGAATAATCGCTGCCGTCACATCCAGCGTAAATACGTACAGCAAAATAAAAACAGGCGTCATTCCGGTGGCCAGCATGCGGGGCAGGAACAGCTCGAGATAATTGCGGAACTTCGTCACGCCGTCCAGCACGAGCGTAACCAGGTTGCCGGTTCCCTCCTTTTTGGCAAAGCGGGGGCCTAGTTCGAACAACCTTTCCATTACCTGTTTGCGCAGTTCTTTTCCCGTCCGCTCAGCGAAACGGAACGCTATCCTTTGCTGCAGCAGCGCGGAAATTTGCCTGACGATAAAAGCAAGCAGGAACAAAACGGCCCCGCCGAATTGCTCCTGCAGCTTAGCGCCGGCAAACAGGGCGGAGATAACCTCCGCCAGCCATTTGGCCTGCAATATGATAGCGATGCTCTGTATGAGGGTCAATACGCCGATTCCGGCAAGAACCGGCTTAATCCCCTTAAACTTCATCAAATCGCGTCCCATTAGTACTCTAAATGCTCCTTCTCGTTAAGGCGTTTATGAAAGACGAAGTAACTCCAAATTTGGTAGCCAAGAACGAATGGCAGCAAAGTCAGGGCAACAATCGTCATGATCTTTAATGAATATGGACCAGACGCCGCATTATGAATCGTCAGCGAGTAAGCTTCGCTGATCGAGCTGACCATGACGCGCGGGAACAATCCGATAAATACGGAAGCGATGGAAAGGGCGATCAACGTACCCGTCATTCCAAAGGCCCAACCGTCTCTCTTCTTGCTGATGAACCGTCCGGCTGACAGGAAAGCCCCCAGGCCAACCACCGCGATCAGCGTCAGCGGCAAGGCACGAACCTCGAATACATCCGTCTGGAAGAACGTCATTACGCCGAAAATAACGAACAATGCCGCTAGCGGAATGAGCAGCTTATGCGCCAGCTTGCGAGCCCGTTCCTGCAAGCTGCCCGTCGTCCGCAAGGTCGTGAACAGCAAACCGTGAACGAGGCAGAGTACGACAACGGTAATCCCGCCGACAAGGGTGTACAGGTTGACCATGTCGAACAATCCAGCTTTCATCTCCATGTCGCCGTCGATCGGCAGCCCTTTAAGCAAGCCGGAGAAGACGACGCCGAGCAGAAACGGAGGCAGCAGGCTGCCCAGGAAAATCGCCAAATCCCAGGTGTTCTTCCAGCGCGTGTTCTCTACTTTACCCCGGAATTCAAACGCCACCCCGCGTCCGATCAAGGCCAGCAGCAGTACGACAAGCGGTGTATAGTAGCCGCTGAACAGCGTGGCATACCAGTTTGGGAATGCCGCGAACATCGCGCCGCCTGCCGTCAGCAGCCAGACTTCGTTCGCATCCCAGAAGGGACCGATCGAATTGATCAGCACCCTTCTCTCCATATCATTTTTAGCTAGAAAGCGAGTACTCATCCCTACCCCGAAGTCAAAGCCTTCAAGGAAGAAGAAGCCGATAAATAAAACTGCAACGAGGATAAACCAGAGCTCATTAAGAGATAGCATGGTATCCCTCCTTACCATATGGATCTGCCGACTGCTCATCATCATTCACATTGTCGGCATAAGGGCCTTTCTTAATAGCTTTGACGAATAAATAAACCATAACTACTGCCAGTACTGCATAAATCGCCGTAAACGCGATCAGCGAGAATAGGATCTGGCCGGAGGTGACGCTTGGCGATATGCTGTCCTCCGTCCGCATGTATCCGAACACCGTCCACGGCTGCCGGCCGATTTCCGTCATAATCCAACCTGCGGTATTCGCAATGAACGGCAGGGAAATCGCCCACAGCATAATGCGATAGTACCATGTATTCGGACGATCCAGCTTTTTACGCCAGGCCAGATACGCGCCGTACATCCCGAGTACGATCATCAGTGATCCAGCAGCTACCATGATCCGGAAGCTCCAGAAGGTCGTTCGAACCGGGGGAATATAATCTCCAGATCCGTAGGTCTGCTCATATTCAGCCTGCAGCTCGTTCATCCCTTTCACTTCACCGGAGAACTGACTATAGGACAAGAAGCTGAGCAAATAGGGAATTTTAATCTCAAACGAGTTCTCTCCGGTCTTCGGATCGATGTGTGCATACACCGTCCAAGGCGCCGGGTCGCCGCTCTCCCCCCATAGGCCTTCAGCAGCAGCCATCTTCATCGGCTGGGTTTTTACCAAATACTGCGCCTGCTGGTGACCGTAAAGAGCCGTACCAAACGAGGAGATCAAGCCGATTATCACTGCGATAGTAAACGACTTTTTGAAGAACTCCACGTCTTGGCGTTTCATCAGCTTGTAAGCACTGATCCCCGTAATGACGAATGCTCCGGTTGCAAATGCTCCTAGCACCGTATGCGGGAATTCCACCCACAGCTGGCCATTGCTGATCAGCGCGAAGAAGTCATTCATTTCCGCCCGGCCGTTATTGATCTCGAAGCCGACAGGACGCTGCATAAACGAGTTTGCCGCTAAAATCCAGAAGGCTGAAGCAATCGTACCGATGGACACGAGCCAAATGCTGAGTAAATGCACTCTTTTGGACAGGCGATCCCATCCGAAAATCCATAGTCCGATAAAGGTCGATTCCATGAAAAAAGCGAACAGCGCTTCGACCGCCAGCGGTGCCCCGAAAACGTCGCCTACAAAGCGCGAGTAGTCGGACCAGTTCATGCCAAACTGGAACTCCTGCAAAATCCCGGTTACGACTCCTACGGCGAAGTTAATAAGGAATAGCTTCCCCCAAAACTTGGCCATGCGCTTATAAATTTCTTTCCCCTTAGCCACATACATCGTTTCCATGATCGCGATGAGTAACACCAGACCAATGGACAGCGGCACAAAGAAGAAGTGAAAGATTGTTGTTGCCGCAAATTGGATACGTGCAAGCATTACCGGATCCATAAATACACCCTTCTTTCATCTTTGGTTTAACTATTGTGAATTCTATCACGGAATTATGAAAACAAACGTTTAAAAAGTAATCGTTTTGTGACAAGAATCACATAACCCTGTGTCTATTGTGTTAACAGCGCCGAAAGTCCGCGTTACGACAAGGTTTTTTTGAGTCATTTGCATTTGTGGAGATATTGTGAATGGGCATGGACCAGTCTGGATCAAGCTGCAACTTTTTCCTTTGACCGTAACTTTTCACTACTATGCAGCGTCTAAACATGAGATACGGAAAGGAATTTCAAGCAATCTTCCACTTGCCTAGGCGGAAACGCTTCTTTCTGTCCTGTGCTATGTTCTATTACTAGAGTTATAACCAAATATTTAATAGAAGGAGTTATTCTATCAAGATGAAACTTAAAAGTATTTCTTTAGCAGCCGCACTGCTTGTTTCCCAGGCCGTGCTGGCTGTGCCTGCAGCTTTAGCCCAGGAGCCCGTATCCGGCTCCATCGTGAGGGAGGAGACAGTTCCAAACCAGCAGGTACATACTTCTGTGAATAACCCGATCGCGGTTGGAACGACAGACACAAACCAAGCTGCTTCAGGCAGTTCTCAGACCGCAACAGACAGCGGCGGCACCAAAGACTCGACCGCAGATCCGGGCAACTCCGGGACAACGAATGTATCAGATGAAGCCAGGACGGCGGGAAAAGAAGACAGCAATAATAAGGGGCAAGAAAATACCGGAACGCCCCTGCAGGAGACTAAGAGCAATACGGAGGAGGCCGGAGGAACCGGCACGAGCAGCGATAACGCCGTTGCGCCTTCCAGTGGAGGGGGGCAGCTCATCCTTTATATGAACAGCACCCAGATGGAACAGGACGGTCAAGTCTATACTTCTGCCCAGCCCATGACTGTTAAAGACGGTGTATCCTACGTAAGTATCCGTTCCCTGGTAGACCGGGTCGGCTATAAGATCGACTACGACGCGAAAACCAAAGAAACGATTATCAAATACGGGGAAGATGAGCTCCGTTTCAAGACCGACAGCAAAACTTACCGTGTCAACGGTAAAACAATGACCATGAAGGGCGCGAGCTACCAGGACAACAATGTATTCATGATCCCGCTTACGTCGATAACACAAGCCCTTAATATATCTTATAAAGTCGAAGGCAAGAAGGTCATAATGCAGTTGTCCACCAAACCTGTCGCCTCCTTCACCGTGCTGAACAAGGAAATCGTCGCCGGCGAAACGACTGTAATCTATCAAACGAAGTCCTCTTCTCCTAGAGGCGTGGAAATCGTAGACGAGAAGTGGGAAGGACGCCAGGAGATATTCGAGGCCGCGGGCACCTACACGGTATCGTATTCCGTCCAGGACGCCAACGGGGAATGGAGCGATCCCTATATCCAAACGATCATCGTCGTCAATCCGAACGTTCCTCCTGTAGCCAAGTTCACCACGGACAAGGAACAATACAAAATGGGGGAACCGATTACGATCACGGATCAAAGCTACGATGAAGACGACGGAATTGCCGACCGGCAGTGGATGAACAACTACCCGGCCTTCTTTACACCGGGGCCCGTCACAATTCAATTAATCGTCACAGACCATCACGGGGCCTCCTCCATGGTGGAGCATACGATCAATATCACAACCGAAACGCTGTACACGCAAATCGAGTTCTCGAAGCTCTTTACGCCGGTAGGCAGCAATTTCATGATCAACGGCGGGGAAGCGTTAGGTTATGAACTGTTATCCTACAATTATTCAACAGAACCTTATACGCTATTTAAAGATAATGGCCCGGAGCCCGTCTCTACGGAAGGCATTCTGTACAAGGATACGATTTCCGGTCTGACCCGCTTTATGATTCACCATGTCAACAAAACGACGGAAAGAGCCAAAATCTACATCATTGCCAAAAACAACAATGAGGTTGCCGCCAATCTTGAAGTGATCACTTCAGGGATGGCCGGCCCGGATATTTATGCTGAAATTACCGGACAGAAGTCGGTAGCGCGTTACTTCGAAAACTATCAAAACAATAGTAAAAAGACAAGCATCACGCTTGCGCCTGGAGAGAGCAAGGTGATCTGGGCTGATGTGAACAAGCTCGCTTTAAAGCCGCAGGAGACGATTTCTTTCCTGGGCGATCTTTACAGCGATTCCCCTATTGAGTACACTTCCGTTTTCGTGACGCAAGACAAGGATCCACTTGAGGTAGTTGATACGCTGCCTATTCTGGATCCCATTCAATCGGTGATGAGAGGCACGTTCACGGACTCGACGCGAATCTTTGAGCATTACGATACGATTGGCGGCAGCGGCAAAAACTATCGTATGTCGCTGACGGATAAAACGTCCGATCCATTCCAGGTAGGAACCGACACTACGCTGGGAATATCGAGCGTAAACTCCGGCAACTATGGCGTCATTTATAAACTCAAGCTGCGTGTAGCTCCACGCACGCTCATTACCTTCAACCCGCGCGGAGGGCTTTATTTGGGAGCCGCTCTCGTTAACGGCAACCTCGTCAACTTCACGCATAGCGGCAGCGAGAACATTTCCGGACAGACCAGTGTGCTGCACCGGACAGGGAACTCCGAGGAAACCGTAGAAATTTGGACTACACCGTCTGCAGGAAGCAACTTGCCATTTTCCATTTTATTCATGCCCCTGCCTGAGATTAAGCATTAATCAAATACCTGCATATAACGAAACAGCCACCCCCAGCATTCGCTGAAAGGGTGGCTATTTCCTGTTTAGTGTTCAGTGTTTAGTGTTCCCTGTTTAGTGTTTGCTGTTTCCCGACTAAGGGCGCTTCATCCTTCGGACAGTAAGCGCCTGCGGGCCCTGCCGTCGAGAACGTGGCAAAAAGCGAGCACGGGATGCCTAAAGAGCATGCGTCCCCCGGCATACCGCATCACCTCTCTGATCTCCTCTCTCTCCTTCGGCGCGTAGCAATGGACCGGACAATTCAGACAGGTCGTCTTCTCCTCGCCGAAGCGGCAGAAAGTGAGGCGCCTCTGGCTATAGCGGTACAGGACATAGCATTCATTGCATAAGCGGGACCGCTTCCCCGGTTTATGCCTTCCTCTGATCCCGGTGACTCGATAGTCTCCGGCGCCGCCTTCCTTCTCGTCGTCCATAAAATAGCTTTTTTCTGCTTCAGGATGTCTTCCCTGACAGTAAATCAAAATCATGCAAGCTACCGTAGCTTTCTCACGGCGAATTCTCGGACCTTCCCGCCGTGCGGTTCTAGTTTCTGACGTCATTTATGCTGAAACCTCCCGCTTGACTGCTGATGAAAACAACTTGCTCCAGGTGATCCAATTTATTATGAGCAGCAAGACGAGATAAATGTAAACGCCGTAAGGAATAAATGTAGCCCCCAAATGGATCAGGGCCAGCACGCCCAACAGCATCATTAACGGAATCATTTTCATGCCTTCACTTTGCTGCGCGGCTTCAAACGGCATCGAAAATGGCAGCACCTTGCTGAGACCGGCAAAAGAAAGAACTGTATAGAACATAATGCTAAGGGCAAAGACGATTAAATCCGGGATAATGGCCGCGCCGAACAAGAACACAAACAGAACGCACTCCAGCAAATATACCGGAAGGACCAGGCGAAGCAATGCCGCCAAAATCGCTCCCCTGTGAAAAGCCGAAGGCTCGGCAATCGGAGTTGCCTCATAAATCCAGGCCGCCTTATATTTACCCGAATATCGCAGCATCATCACAACCGTTGGTACGAGCAGGGCACAAAAATAAATGAACAGATACAGCTTCGTGCCCCGCAGCGCCTGAAAGCCCATCTGATTAATTTGTGTAAAGAGAAAAATAAACGGGAAGATCAGCGAAAAGCCTAGCGAAGGATACACCTTCAGCTTGAATTCCCGCTCATGGCCAATCATTGTCCAGGTAAAGCGAAAAAAGGCTTTTTCCTGCGGCCCCACAGGCAGCATGGCAGATATGCGTTCCTTCCACTTTCCTCTCCCTTTGCCGCCTCGCTTCCCCGGATCTGCCAGCTTCTGCAGATTTCTCTCCAGTGACGGCATCAGCTTCACATAAATCAAAATAGCTGCAATCGGTATCAGTAAAGCCAACAGCGTAAATACGATATAAAGTGAATCCCGGCTTCCGTGCAGGAACACCTCAAACGGCGCACCGAACCAAATAGGGGGGATAAAGATCTGCCACCATTTCGGCTGGAAAGTCACATTGAATTCAACGATGTCAAACAAGCGGATTAGCACCTGGTAGCCCAATGTAATACCTACTGTTAATCCGATCTGTACATAGTTGATCATATCTTTAAGTTTTTCACCGTCAAAAAATTTCAATACCGCCAAATACAGCAGCGCCGTCAAAACCACGACCAGCAGGTCCATTAATATTAAAGTGAGCAGGAAGACAACAAAAAATAACACCCCATGCCTCACCAAACCAACCACGAGCGGCAGAAGACCAATAGCACCCGTCAAAAAAACCATATAAATGAAAATATGCATCGTCTTCGCCATCGATATCGTCTTGCGGCTGATTGGCTTCGTGCCGAGTATATTCCGGTCGCGGATATCGAGCAGAACGGAGGAAAAGTCAGAAATTAGCGCGGTTAATGTCATGAACATAAAAATGCCGAAGAGCAGGCTCATTTGAAAAATATAGTTGTCGCCAAGCAGTATAAACGGAGTACTGAACGCGCCGAAAATAGCATAAATCCACAACGAGGAAAGAAAGTTGTTGCTTTCCTTCGTTTCCTGCTGAGCTCCCGCTTTCTTCCTCTTATTGAGGAAGGAAGGCACTCTGCGCGCGTCCATCATCAGCTTCACTTGCAAAATGTGCCGCATCACGGTGTAGTCCACCCCGGCTTTTTCAAACCAGCCCCGGAACCGGTCCAAAACGATCAAAGATTTGTAATTTCTCATCCGCTACACCTCTTGGACGATATTTACAAATTGTTCCGCGATGGCCCGATGCTCATTAAAGCCGGTAAGCTGATTGAAAATTTGCTCCAGTGAGCCTTCCTGGCTCCGGTCCTTTAACTCCTCGAACGTGCCGTCAGCCACAATTCTTCCGTCGTCAAGCAGAATAATCCGGCTGCTGATCTTCTCAACGACCTCCATAATGTGGGAGGAATAAAATATCGTCTTTCCGTTGGCAGCTAATATAGACATCAGTTCTTTAATGACCATCACACTGTTTGCGTCCAGGCCGCTGAGCGGCTCGTCCAAAAACAGAATATCAGGATTATGCAGCAAACTGGAAGTGATCAGCACCTTTTGCTTCATACCTTTGGAATAAGTGGCGATCCGGGTATCCAGAACGTGGCCGAGCCCGAGCTGTTCCAGCAATCTCCGTGCTTTCGTCTCCGCATCTTGTGATTTCATCCCGTACAGCTCACCGATAAACGTTAAATACTCCCTAGCGGTTAGCGTATCGTACAGCTCAGCAATTTCCGGAACATAACCGATTCTCCGCTTATATTCCACATCCCCGTTTTTGGGGCTTTGGCCAAGGACACTCACTTCCCCATCATAGCCGTCCACTAAACCAAGCATAATTTTTACCGTCGTGCTCTTGCCTGCGCCATTCGGCCCAATGTATCCGATAATTTGTCCGGGATATACATCCAGATCAATGCCGTTCAAAACATATTTGTCCTCAAATTTCATGCGTAATTCCCGGATTGAAATAAGAGGCTGCACAGCTTCATTCATTCTCCCAACCCTCTCTCTGCCAATTTGATTATGCTAGCCGTTTGTCCCTGCTCCCTATCTTTCAGCACATGACCACTATATGACCGTGCCTCAAATAGCTTAAGAAATTACGGGATATGAATCTATTATCCAGTATATGTATCCATTTCTCAATATTTCATTGGATTTTGGCATAAAGCCGACAAGAACCTAGAAAAAACAGAGACTGCCCCCGGACCGTTTATGGCGCGAGGCAATCTCTATTTGATAGACACAGCGTGTCCTTGGTATAACTACCGCTAATGACAGTCTGCCCGCCTAGAAAATACATCGACAGTCGTTTTTCTTACATCATTAGCTGTTGTCTATTGAAATTCATCCGAAAGCATTACTCTTTGGGCACAAATCCGCTGATATCAACACCAAGCCCCTGTGCCAGCCGCATCCCGTACTCCGCGTCCGCCCGAAAGAAGTTGCATACCGCCCGGAGCTGGATTTGCTCGGGAGTCTGGTTCAAGTCGTTCACCAGGTTCTGAATCAGATGGTCCCGTTGTTCCGGCGTATAGGCACGGTACAGTTCACCAGCCTGCGTGAAGTCATCCGTCTTGGCTATCCGCTCGCGGCCCGCTTGGCCGGATAACGGCATAACGCTGTCGCGATAAGCCGGTTGTTCCTTCGGGCTGTCATCGAAGCTGTTTGGCTCGTAATTGATCGGCGAAGGGTTTTGATTGACGTTCATTAAACCGTCCCTTTGATAGTTGCGGACCGGTGCATAGGGGCAGTTGACCGGAATTTGCAAATAGTTTGCCCCTAAACGGTAACGCTGGGTATCCGGGTAAGAGAACAACCGGCCCTGCAGAAGTTTATCTTCCGAAGGCTCGATGCCGGGCACCAGGACACTAGGAGAAAAGGCAGACTGCTCGACCTCCGCAAAGAAATTGTCCGGATTGCGGTTCAGCGTCATCGTACCGATCTTCATAAGCGGATAGCTGTCCTCTGGCCATACTTTGGTCGGATCAAGCGGATCGAAGCTCCACTTGTTTATATCCTCCACAGGCATCAATTGGACATGCAGTTCCCATTGCGGGTATTGTCCTTGCTGAATATGGTCATACAGGTCACGCGTTGCATGGTTAAAATCCCTTCCCTGAACTTCACCTGCTTCATCTGCTGTGAAGTTGGCCACACCTTGCTTCGACTTCCATGTATATTTAACATAAGTCACTTTTCCCTCAGCATTGATCCATTTGAAGGCATGAACACCGAAGCCGTCCATTTGGCGATAGTTCGCTGGAGTCCCGTTATCCGAAAACAGCCAGGTCATCATGTGCGTGGACTCCGGGGACAATGTCATGAAGTCCCAATACCGGGCCGGATCTTGAATGTTGGTGGCCGGCGACGGCTTAAGCGAATGAACCATATCCGGGAATTTAATTGCATCGCGAATAAAAAATACAGGCAGATGATTCCCCACAATATCATAGTTGCCTTCCTCTGTATAAAACTTTACCGCAAAGCCTCTTGGGTCACGCGCCGTCTCTGGAGATCCTTGTCCGTGGATGACCGTCGAGAAGCGAACGAACACCGGTGTTTCTTTGCCGGCTTGCTGCAGGAAATGAGCCCGCGTATGCTGCGCCATACTGCTCTCCGTAACGAATACTCCATGGGCTCCTGCCCCGCGGGCATGAACGACACGCTCTGGAATGCGCTCCCGGTCAAAATGGGCCAGCTTTTCGAGCAAATGGTAGTCCTCCAGTAAGGCAGGTCCGTTCTGTCCGGCCGTCCGCGAATTTTGGTTATCTCCTACCGGAGCGCCCTGGTTTGTAGTCAACCGATGATTCATCTATATCATCCCTTCATTGCTATTGTATTTAGACTTGGTCTAAGTTCTGTAATAGATCTTATCACACACTTAGGCCCTATAGCATGAAGGTTAGATGAGAAATACATGAAGAATAACATTTGCTGAAACGAAGCGTGATAAACCTTGGGGAAATCAAATTTTATACCCTGAGAAAATAAAATAACCAAAAAAAAGCGATGCCTGAATAAATCAGCATAGCTTTTGAATTCTCATATTTGTAGGATTAGCTCCAGCGGTTGAGGAATTGCAGGATGAGCTCGTTTAATGCTTTCGCTGCTTTTGTCGGAATCTGATGACTGGTGTTTTCAATAAAGGCTAACTCGTTGTTCGGTAATTGCTCGTGAAGCAGCTTAGCATGCCGATGAAACAACTTATCCTTCTGTCCGTAAATCAACAAGACGGGATGATGGATATTTCCCAATTGTGCTGTACAGTTGTAATTCAAACTGTATTGATAATACTGCCCGGCGTTCTCGGCGTTTCCTTTTTTAGCGTCGTTATACAACAGCCGCAGCAGGGATAGCCTTGTCCGTGCTTGTCCCCAGGCAACAGAGAAAGCTATTGTGCTAACCGCGCCGATTCGGGACAAGATTGATCCAAGAACTATTTTGTTTCTTAATTTCCGGTCACTCGCTTCCGACATACCGCCGATTACAATGCCGCCTAATGTCTGATTCGGATAGGTCAACATAAACTCAAGCACAATGGAGCCCCCTGCGGAATATCCGCATATAAAAGCCTTTTCGATCTTCAGCTGATCCATCAATTGCCTGATATCCTCGACAATCAAAGGATAAGTGATTCCTTTCGCGGACGGTTGGCTTTGGCCGTGGCCTCTGATATCGAAAGCAATGGCCCGGAAATGTTCCGACAATTGCTGAATCTGAAATTGAAAGTTCAAGCTTGTCAACACCGGAGGGTGAATGAAGATGATGGCGGTTCCTGTGCCCTGATCGATGTAATGCATGTTATACCCATTTATACTGGAATTCGGCATTTTACTAATCACCGCTATTGTTTTATTAGTTGGAGTTATTATTGTATCTCCCTTCTTCCGCAACTATTCATGACTTGAAAAAGGCAAACAAATTGAGCGAAAGAGGGTCACCAATTCCACCACTCCCCAATTAACCCCCATGAAGATCAAGGGGCTGTCTATAAAGTCAGTAAAAACTAACTTTATAGACAGCCCCGTTGTTTGTGCGAGCTTCTACGATGATTGTATACATTCGAAAATCAAAGGACGGAAGCCCTCGCAGCGAAAAATGCGGCACGGTATAGGTTCTTCATAAATTAGAAATAAAGCACAGAGGACTACCTTCAATACAACGGCCTGCAGTCCTTCAGTCTCGCCAGACCTTTTGGAGCTGCTGTCCCCTCTTACCCTTTCAAGCCTGTTGTCGATATGCCCTCCACAAAATATTTCTGGGCGAAAAAGAACAACAGAATGCAAGGCACAATGCTGACTACGGACATCGCCAGCACCTGGTTCCAGGACACCGCCGACGAAGCGTCGAGAGATAGACGAAGTCCCAGCGACACGGTAAACTTCTTCACACTGCTAATGTAGATGATCGAGTTAAAGAAGTCGTTCCACGTCCACATGAACTGGAATATGCCGACAGAGAAAATAGCTGGTTTACAAAGCGGCAGCAGCACCCGCGTCAGTACAGTAAACGAGTTGCATCCGTCGATAGTGGCGGCTTCGTCCAAATCCCGGGGCAGACCCCTGAGAAACTGGATCATCATATAGACGAAAAACGCACCTGTGGCAAAAGCCGCCGGAATAATGAATGGCAAATACGTATCGAGCCAGTGCATCTTGTTAAACAAAATATACCGTGGAATCATGATCGAAGCGTTCGGCAGCATAAGTGTCGCGATCATAATCGAAAACAGCATCGTTTTCATCGGAAACTCGAATCTCGCAAAGCCGTAAGCTACAATGACACTGGAAATAATCGTGAATACAACCGTCGGAATGACCAGAATCAAGGTGTTGATGAAAAAATCCTGAAAGCCGTACTGTCCCGTTCCCTGCCAGCCTAGTGCATAAGAGTCCCACACATACGTCGTAGGCAGCAGCTTGCTGGAGCCGAAAATTTCAGCATTCGTCTTGAACGATGACGTAAATAGCCAGATGAGCGGGTATACCATAATAAACCCGAGAACAATCAGAAATGTGTAATTGAGTGTAGTGCGTGTCCTGCTGTTTGATTCCCTCATGGTTTATCCTCTCCCGTCCTCATAATATACCCAGCTATTGGAGGTTTTGAAAATAACGGCAGTTACCACCATAATAATGATGAACAAGATCCAGGACAGCGCGGAGGCGTAGCCCATTTTGAAGAAACTGAAAGCTTCTTCATACAGTTTCAGCGCATATAAGAAGGTCGACTTCATCGGTCCCCCATTCGTGATGACGAACGCGCCGGTAAACTCCTGGAAAGCGTTAACCATCTGCATCACCAGATTAAACAGGACAATCGGCGTGAGCAGCGGCACTGTAATTTTAAAGAACATGCGTACCTTGGATGCCCCGTCAATGGAGCCGGCCTCGTATAGATCGTTAGGGATCTGCTGCAGCCCCGCCAAAAATAACACCATCGAGGAGCCGAATTGCCAAACCGTGAGCAGTCCCAGCGTATACAGCGCCACATCCGGGCTCCCGAGCCAATCCACCGGACCGATATGAAGATAGCCCAGCATATGATTGATAACCCCTTCCTTCATAAAGAGGAAGCGCCACAGTACGGAAATTGCCACGCTCCCCCCAAGAATAGAAGGCAGGTAGTAGACGGTTCTGAAAAGATTGATCCCTTTCAGCTTCGCGCTAAGCAATACGGCGATAAACAGGGCAAAAGCCAGCTTGACCGGAACCGCGAGCAGTACATAAATCCCCGTTACCTTTAGCGACTGGTAGAAGTCAGGATCCGCCGTAAAGATCTTCTTATAATTGTCTAGCCCTATAAATTTAGGCGTGCTTACCATGTTATAATCCGTAAACGAATAATACAGCGATGACAGAAACGGATAGAACTGAAAGACCAGCAAACCTATAATCCAAGGCGCAATGTACAACAGTCCGATGTACTGATAGTTTTTCTTGACTCTAATTTTCTGCCCCACATGCTTCTGAGCCTTGGCCGGCACTGAGTTAGATACAGACATAGCGGACTCTCCCTTCCTATCTCAAATCTCTTTGTTTATTGTCTGCCTTTGACTTCCTCCAGCTTGGAGGTCAGGCTGGAAATTAGCTCATCCGCAGCTTGCTCCGGGGTTGACTTTCCATAGCTGACTTTTTGAATGATGTCCTCCAGCACTTTTTGCACTTCAGAGTTGTTAGCTACACTGTTGTCCACTATTCCAGCATTTTTCAACCCAAGCTCCACCGCATTCGTAATTGCCGCGTCAATTTTACCTGCTGCCACAGCAGCTTCTTGAGATGATTTGACCGGCGGAACAGAACGAACGTCACCCAGAATAGCGGCAGCCTCCGGATCATTCATAAACCAATTGAGGAACTTGGCGGCTTCTTCCTGATGCTGGCTTTTGTTGCTGATAGCAAACAGCTGGGCAGGTCTGACCAGTACGCCTGTATCTTTGGCATCCTTGGCAATGACCGGAAGGCCCGTTACAATTTCAACGTCCTCAGGCAGTACATTTTTAAGCGATAACAGCGTGCTGCTCATCGATGGAGCCATTGGAATTTCCTGATTGATCCACTTCGGATTTTGGTCAATTTTGCCGAAGAAAAGGTCGCTCTCGCCGATCGGCTGATAAACGCCTGCTTCCATCGCTTTTTGCAGCCACTCAAAGCTGGACACTGCATCTTCTTTACTGAAGCCGACGGTAAAATCTTCATTAACCCATTGATTTCCTGTGCGCTGTTTCAGCATGGTGATGATATCCTGACGCAAGGCTGCATGGTCGGCAAGCAGAAGATATTTGGAGCTGTCTTCCGCATGCAGCTTCTTCCCTGCTTCATATATAGATTCCCAATCCCACTGCGTCTCCGTTGAAATTCCCAGTTGATCCGCCAGCGTCTTATTAATGATCATACAATAAGCATTAACTCCGGTAGGCACAGCGGCAAGCTTGCCATTGTACAGCCCGAAATTGCTCAGAAAGTTTTGATCGAATCCGGACGTATCAAATTCCGATTGATCTTTCAAATCGACAAAGAAATCTCCTTTGCCGGTCAACTCCTGCAGCCACGGCAGGTCAAGCTGCATAATGTCAGCGGAAGTGCCTCCGGACAGCTGGGTCTTGATCTTTTGCTCATAGCCGTCAAAGCCCTGGTATTCCGCTTCGATCGTGACGTTTGGCGCAATCTGCTTATAGGCTTCAATAGCTGCAAGAGTTGCCGCATGGCGATCCTCTCCACCCCACCAGCTGAAGCGCAAGGTTACTTTCTCATTGCCGGCGCTTTTTCCGCCGCCTCCGTTCGTGTTATTTGCACCCGAAGGCTCGCTATTCCCTGAAGAGCAGCCACCAAGAATGGAAAGAATAATGACAATAGCAATACATAACGCCCCTACTTTTTTTCTTTTCATCGTTCATTCTCCTTTTAACATCTTTGATGTAAGCGCTTTTAATTATAGGGCTAATTTCCCGCTTTTTTAAGGTAGCTAATCTTAGATTTGGGTATCATTTCACATGCTTTTTTTCAAAAAGGTATCCCATTATTGTAAAACGAATCATTATTACAGTTGTTCACCCCGCCTGTTAAATCGCTTACATTCGTAATCACCGTATCTGTTATAATTTAAGAAGAAACCAGTACACTACATCTTGCGAGCATGAGGTGAATTCATGTTTAACCTGTTAATTGTTGATGATGAAGCAGAGACAAGGGAAGCATTGTGCAGTTATTTTCCTTGGGACGAGATCGGATTTCATATTGTCGGCCAGGTTAACAATGGGCAGGAAGCCCTTCATTTTATAGCGGAAAAAGAACGTGTCGATATCGTCCTTACAGATATTAAAATGCCTGTCATGTCCGGCATCGAGCTGGCGGAGCATTTATACAACAGCAGCCGGCACATTAAAGTTGTGTTTATTAGCGGTTACCGGGATTTCGAATATGCCCAAAAAGCACTGCACTACCGGGTGAAAAACTACGTGCTCAAGCCAGCCAAGTATCATATGCTTATGGAAGTGTTCCTCAAGCTAAAGGAAGAAATGGAAGCTGAGGGAGCATTGCCGGCACAAAAGGCAGAGGCAGCCGGTCCAGCGGGACCAGCCGATCTGGCTGGTCCCCGAAATGACGAAAGCCTTATTATTTGTAAAATTAAGTCCTATGTAAAAGAAAACTATAAGGACGCTTCTCTCGATGAAGTCGCCAGGCAGGTCCATATGAACGCCAACTACCTTAGCTTTTTTTTCAAACAAAAGACGGGGCAAAATTTCTCAGATTATTTGATCAGCACCAAGATGGAGGTCGCGGTGAATCTGCTGCAAAACGTAAGCTACAAGACGTATGAAATTAGTGAAATGGTCGGCTACAGCAACGCTAAAAACTTTACGCGCACCTTCAAAAGCTATTACGGGAAAACGCCCAGTGAATATAGAAATGGCCAAGTGACCCGATGAGAGAAAAGTATTTCATCAAGCATCTGGCTAGGTTTCTCATTCCGCTGCTGATTCCGATTATCATACTTGGCTCCCTCTCGACGATTTCAACACAGCATGATATTAAAGCCGACATTAATCAGAACAGCAGCTTTTTGCTGCAGCAATCGCAAACTCAGCTGGAAATGATTTTGAATGAGCTGGATACGCTGTATCTTGCACTTTACGACAACAAAGACATTTTTAACGAGCTGTCATCTGTACTAAAAAATCCATATTATACGTATGAGAGTTCCACTTCTAACCGGATCATTTCCAGCTTTTTGAATGCTTTTACGAGTTCCAAGCCTTATATACAGTCGTTCTATCTCTATGTCGATAACCCGCACCATCGCTTTCTATCGTCTGTCGACGGTCTGGTGACGCTGGATCATTACTACGATACGGAATGGTATGGGCTGTTTATGGATTATACAGGCATGCCTACGAAATGGACAACACGGCGAAATATCCGCTTCTATGATTTTGAGACCAATCCTACGGCGATGGTTACGTTCTACAATGTGCTGGTGCCGCAAAAAATCGCGATCATCCTCAATATCCGCCCGAAATATATAGAAAATATTCTCGATGATATTACAACCTACGAGGGGCAGCAGCTATTCGTACTGGATGAGAACAACCATGTCATTTTCTCTAACCATAAGCATGAGGCATTCTTTCAGGATGAAGACATTCAGCGGATTGCGAATCAACCTGCAGAATTTTTTGATATGCGCACCCCGCAGGGAATGATCAATGTTACCAAAGTAGAGTCGGAACGCTACAAATGGAAATATGTTTCGGCTATTCCGCATTCTGAGCTGTATAAGACACCGACGCGTATTTTTAACTACACCCTATTCTTTACAGGAATATCTGTAGTATGCGGTTTTATCCTCACCTATTATTTAGTGAGCCGCAACTATAAGCAGCTGAAGATGATTCGTACGCTGATCAAGTCTGCAGATGACCGCCTTACACCCTTGGAGCCCCCGGGAAAAGTCAGGGACGAGTACTCTTATATTATTCATAATATGATCACTCATTTTATCGAGCATCGTTATATTCACACACAACTGTTGGAGAAAAAATACCGGCTGCAGGTTATGGAGCTGCTGGCTCTGCAATCGCAAATCAATCCGCATTTCCTGTACAACACGTTGCACTCCGTCTATTGGGAGTCTGTGGCTCTGACCGGAAAGCCAAATAAGGCGAGTGAAATGATTGAGGATTTATCCGATATGCTGTCTTACTCCTTCAGCAATCCTACCAAAACGGTGACCTGGGCAGAGGAGATCGCCAACTCTGTCAGTTATATCAATATTCAGAAAAAACGATACAAGGACAAGTTTGACGTCCTCTTTGAATACGAGGAGGAAACCACCAAACTGTCCACGATGAAGCTAATCTTGCAGCCGCTTCTGGAGAACAGCATTTATCACGGCATTAAAGAGAAGGAGGATTTCGGACTTATTAAGGTGAAGCTCGTCCGCAAAGAAAACCGGCTGTCGATCATTGTCCTCGATAACGGGGCGGGCATAGAGCCCGTAAAATTAAGCGAGATCAACAGACAGCTGCGATCGGATGAGGAGCCTGCGCTCCATGTAGGCATGTTCAACACGAACAAGAGGCTGATGCTCATGTACAACGACCAGTACAGCCTGCGCATTCGCAGCAAGCCTGACTTCGGCACGATGGTGGAAATCATTATTCCGGTCACGGAGTGAAGGCGAGGGGGGGGGCGGTCACGGAGTGAGGGCGCAGGTTTGGTTACGAACCGAGAGTGCGGGTACGGTCACCGAGCAAGGCCGCAGGTTTGGTTACGGACCGAGAGTGCGGGTACGATCACCGAGCAAGGCCGCAGGGCTAGTCACGAGGTGAGGGCCGGGGACTTACTTGCTATCGATCAACGCCTGTATTTTTTCCTGCAATGAAGCTAGCAGTACATCCGCCTATCCCCCATCCGTGGTCATATTGCTTTCTATAGTCGCTAATAGCTCTAGCTCCTGATTAGCCTGATCTGTATTGCTTGCGATATTGCAAAGGGGATCGTTTCGTAATTTGCTTGAACACTCTTCCGAAGTGAGCAATGCTGTCAAAGCCTGTCTCCTCGGCAATCCGGGTAACTTTGAAGTCCGTCTCCCGCAGTAGTGCCTGTGCTTCACGGATGCGTACATAGTTCAGGTACTCGATTACCGTAAACCCTGTTGTTTGCTTGAAAATACGGCATAAATACGTCTCGCTGATGTAGAAGTGCTCGGCGATGCCTTCCAAGGTCAGCCTCTCGGCGTAATGGGCATTCAAATGTTCGAGAATGCGGTAAACCCTGCGCTGCTTTTCGCTGGATTCGGGCAGGACAGGCTCGGGAGCCGCCTCCCGGATGCGGCGGATCAGAATGAGCAGTTGCAGCAGCAGTGTTTGCAAGTAGGGCGTATAGTTAATGGCGGCTTCCTTTCGTTCACGCAGCATATCTTGGAGGATGTCGAGGATCCGTCCTTGTTCATGCACGTCCGGTCGCAGCAGGAAGCTCTCTCCCTGAAACAGCGGCAATTCGCCGACCCCCAGCTCCAGCAGCGGCTCTAGGAAGGAATCCTCAAAGTTAATCAAGATCCGCTCATGGTTAGAGCGGCCTTTGCTCGTTGTCCGGTGCAGCTGATTTTTGTTAATGAACAGCAGGTCGCCGACCTGAAGGGCGTAAATCCGGTCATTCACATAGTAGTATCTTTCCCCGGCGAGCAAATAATAGATTTCGTAACTTTCATGAAAATGGTCAGAGTCCATATTGAATGTCCCGGTTCGCTTGATCTGTTCGACATCAAAAAAAGGTACGATATTCATAGCACATCCCTCGCTGCAATTTTAAGATAATATATGCATACTTTTTGACGAAATGACTAAGAAAAGCTTAGATTTTTACATTTCATATACTATAAGATAGATTTAAACTAATGTAAATGGAGTGATCCCCTTGTCCAAGAAGAAATATGTCATCGTAGGTGTCGGAGGCCGGGCTGAATTTTTCTATAGTGAGCTGATTACGACGTATAAAGAAACTTCGGAGCTGGTGGCCATTTGCGACGTCAACCAGACGAGAATGAACTACACGAACAAGCTGTTGAGGGACAAATACAACTACCATGAAGTGCCGACATATAAGTCGGAAGACTTTGACCGGATGATCGGGGAAACGAAACCGGACTACGTGTTGGTGTGCACGATCGACCGCACGCATCATAAATATATCGTTCGCGCAATGGAACTGGGCTGTGACGTCATTTCCGAAAAACCGATGACCGTGGACGAGGAGAAGTGCCAGGAAATATATGACGCCATCGAGCGGACGGGCCGTGACCTGCGCGTAACGTTCAACTACCGCTACGCTCCCCATAATACGAAAATCCGTGAAGTTATTATGGATGGAACGCTGGGCGAAATTTTGTCCGTCAATTTCGAGTGGCTGCTGAACACCCAGCATGGTGCCGACTATTTCCGCAGATGGCATCGCGACAAACGCAACAGCGGCGGACTGCTCGTGCATAAATCTACGCACCACTTTGACCTGATGAACTTCTGGCTGGATTCCAAGCCGGATACCGTATTCGCGATGGGCGATCTGCGCTTCTACGGCAAGGAGAATGCCGAGAAACGCGGAGTCACCGAATTCTATCAGCGTGCCTATGGCAGCAAGGCAGCCGAGAACGACCCGTTTGCCCTGCACCTCGATCGTAACGAGCATTTGAAGAACTTGTACCTGGATGCCGAGCATGAGGACGGGTACCAACGCGACCAAAGCGTGTTTGGAGACAACATCAGCATTGAAGATACGATGAGCGTCATGGTGAAATACAAAAATAAAACCGTCATGAACTACTCGTTGAACGCCTACTTGCCGTGGGAAGGCTTTATCATTGTATTCAACGGCACGAAAGGGCGCATGGAGGTGCGGGTGACTGAACAATCCTACGTCAATTCCGGCGGCAAGAAAGAAAATGAAGGCGCGCTGGAGGGCATGGACATTACGGTCTATCCTCACTTTGCGGAGCCTTACAAAGTTGAGGTCGAGCAAGCTGCCGGCGGCCATGGCGGCGGGGATCCGGTCATGCTGCGCGACATTTTCGACAAGAAGCAGGAGGACCGCTTCAATCGCGCTGCTTCCCATGTTGACGGCGCCCTGTCCATCATGACAGGCATTGCTGCCAACCGCTCGATCCGCACCGGACAGCCGGTGAAAATCGACGATTTGTTCAAGATTTAAAAGATAGGCCTGTTCAAGATTTAAAAGACGATTTGTGCAAGATTAAAAAAATGAAGCAGAGCCTCCCAGTGCACTCCTCAGTGCGCGGGGCTCTGCTTTTGTGGTTTTATTGGTGTTAATGCCGATCGGGGAAGACGCCCACTTTCTCACTATACCCCCTTCCCTCTCATCACTATCCCCCCTCCTCTCTCATCACTATAAATGTAATTTTGCATTCAGTTGGGGCAAGTCAAGCTTCCCTCTATGCCAATAACTGCGCATTCGCATTCAATGCTCGCATGCTATGGCATTTCGCATTGATGTTCGTATGCTGCGACGTTCTCATGATGCGCGCATGCTGCGGCCATTCGCGTTGATGCTCGTATACTGCACATTCCCATTAATGCTCGCTTGCTGAGGCCATTCGCATTGATTCATATACTGCGACGTTCTCATTGATGCGCGCATGCTGCGGCCATTCGCGTTGATGCTCGTATACTGCACATTCCCATTAATGCTCGCTTGCTGAGGCCATTCGCATTGATGCTCGTATACTGCACATTCCCATTGATGCGCGCATGCTGCGGCCATTCGCGTTGATTCATATACTGCGACGTTCTCATTGATGCGCGCATGCTCCATATTCTCATTAATGCTACAAAATAAAAGGATTTTGTGTACTTAATTTATTGTTAATTAGACAGTTTTAAATAATAGATGGACTTCGTGTATCTAAAATAAGTTTTTCTGCCTTACTCTCCATTAAACTTGAATTTAACTACACGAAATCCCTCTAAATGTGTATCCCACGCCAAATTATATAATTTAAATACCATAAATACAGTTACAAACAGTACTCCTACTTCAAGCTCCTTGAACACCATATCAACCTGCCTGGCATCTTTTATTCCATTCTTCCATAGCCCCCATAAAGCAAGCATGCATGTTACTGCAATTCTGCAATTTTATAACTCTATAACTGTGTGATTATGCTATTCTGCAACTACATTTGTGAAACTGAACTATGAAACTTTGCAACTACAATTGTGAAACTGTGAACTATGTAACTATGCAACTACAACTGTGAAACTGTGAACTATGTAACTATGCAACTACAACTGTGAAACTGTGAACTATGCTTCTGCAACTCTGTATCTGTGTATCTTTGCAACTGTACAACTCTATTGTGCAACCCTGCTATTCTACAACTGTGAAACTGTGCAGCTCAATAATTCTACAACTCCACATTTCCACAGCTCTATAGCCCTAGAGCCTTACAGCTCTACAACCCTACAACCTTACAGCCCTACAACTTTACATTTCTACAATTCCCCAAATTGCTGCATCCCCCTATTTTTCACTCACCGGCCATACCCCTCAGAGCACTCAGATAGCTCCAAATAAAAACAGCCCCCCGGCAAAGTAGCCGGAGAGCTTCCAAGCAATATTACTATTCCATGATCAAAAATTAACCGTTTATTTGATGCCTTCTTGGACTTCCTTGGCCATCTCTGGGACAGAGATCAATCCGCCGCCGGACAGGTACCAGTAGCTGGCATCGAGGTAGATGATTTTACCGTTCTTATAAGCATTTGTTTTCTTCACCAGATCGTTTTCTACGAGCTTGGATGCCGGCTCTGCCTCTTGACCTCCTTCGCTAACTACAGCGTCACGGTCGATGACGAACAGATAATCCGGATTTTTTTCCGCTACAAACTCGAAAGATATGCTTTGTCCATGCGTAGACACTTCAATCGTATCGTCTGCTGGTGCGATACCGAACTCATCGTGAATAATTCCGAAGCGGGAGCCGGGGCCATAAGCGCTCACCTTGCCGCCCGTCGTCAAAATAACAAGTCCCTTGCCTTCACTTGCCGCCGTTTGCTCATTGATCGCCTTAACGGATTCCTCGATCGCTCCCCATTCCTGATCCACTTCAGCTTCTTTGCCGAAAATTTGTCCCAGAATATTCACGTTCTCCTTCATAGATTCCAAATACTTCGCATTGTCGACGCCCAAGTAAATCGTCGGGGCGATTTGATTCAATTCACCATAAGCTTCTGACGTACGTCCGGAAATAAAAATCACTCCCGGCTTCATCGCATTAATTTTCTCAAAATCAGGCTCTTTCAATGTACCTACGTTCGTATATTTGGAATCCTCGTATTTTTTCAGGTGAGGCGGCAAATTGGATTGCGGCACACCTGTTACCTCTACGCCCAGCTTGTCGAGCGATTCCAATGTACCGTAGTCAAATACAACGATGTTGTCCGGATTCTTCTTCAGCGTTGCTGTTCCCAACTGATGCGTAATCGACAGTTCTTCCTCCGCCGGAGCCGCCGCTGCAGGAGCCGATGTATCGCCATTGCTTGGCGCATTTCCTGTATTCGCCGCATTATTTCCTTTATTCGCGCCGCACGCCGCAAGCACAAATACAAGCATCAATGACATGACCAATAAAGACAGTTTCTTATTCACTTCAAATTCACCTCATCATCATAATTAGAGATGGTTACCCATCTATATTCTCTAGTGTCCAACCTTGAAGAGCGGCGCTTTTGCTAAATGCAATTTGCAATTTCAATTGCAATTTCAATTGCAATTTCGCATTTTGCATTTTGCATTTCGCATTTTGCATTTTGCATTTTGCATTTCGCAATTCGCAATTCGCAATTTGCATTTGGCATTTGGCATTTGGCATTTAGCAATTTGCCTCCCACCCAATTCGCCATGGCCCCTTCGCCTTTTCGTATTTATGTGAAATAGACGCAGATTTTGTTGCCCCCGATATTTTCGATCGGAATGTCCATGTCATATACTTCCCTAAGCACATCTTGATCCATAATTTCATCGGTGGTGCCTTCCTTGACGATCTTTCCATCCTTAAGAGCCACAATAAAGTCCGAGTAGCAGGAGGCAAAATTGATGTCGTGAATGACTATCACAACCGTCTTGCCCAGCTCATCCACGAGCCTGCGCAGCACCTTCATGATCTGTACCGAGTGCTTCATATCCAAATTGTTGAGCGGTTCGTCAAGCAGAACGTATTCTGTATTCTGCGCAATGACCATGGCAATGAACGCCCGCTGCTTCTGGCCGCCGCTGAGCTCATCCAAGTATTTGTCTCTCATCGGTTCAAGATCCATGTAGGCGATAGCCTTATCGACATACTTCACGTCTTCCTTCGTCAGCTTCCCTTGCGAATAAGGGAATCGTCCAAAGCTGACCAAGTCCTTGACCGTAAGCCGAATGTTGATATGGTTCGATTGCTTCAAAATCGAAATTTTCTTCGCCAGCTCGTTGCTCTTCCAGCTGCCGACTTCCTGTCCATCAATGACGACTTCGCCCTCATCCTTCGTGATTAACCGGCTAATCATCGACATAAGCGTGCTTTTGCCCGCTCCGTTCGGGCCGATAAACGAGGTGATTTTCCCTTGGGCGATGTCGACGGAGACGTTGTCGACTACCTTTTTGCCGCCGTATTTCTTCGATACTCCCCTGACCTTTACCACGATTTGTTCTCCTTCAGCAGTAGATAGATAAAGTACACCCCACCGATAAAATTGATGATGACGCTAAGTGAGGTGGAGAAAGTAAACACTCTTTCCACAACCAGTTGCCCGCCGACCAAGGCGATAACGCTGATGAGCGATGCCCCTGCAATCAACTGCTTGTGGCGGTACGTATTCAGAAATTGATACGCTACGTTGGCTACGAGCAGCCCGAGGAAGGTAATTGGTCCGACCAGCGCCGTCGAGATGGAGATGAGAATCGCCACCACGATCAGCATTCGCTTCACAACATAGTCGTAGCTGACCCCTAAATTGACGGCATGCTCCCTGCCTAGTGCAAGGACGTCCAAATACTTGTTGAACCTGGAAAAATAAATCCCAGTCACAAGCACCCCCGCTATAGCGATCAGCAAAATGTCTGAATTCACGTTGTTGAAGCTCGCGAACATTTTATCCTTCACGATCAGGAACTCGTTGGGATCGATCAGCTTCTGCATAAACGACGACAAGCTGGAAAAAAACGTGCCAAAGATCAAGCCGATCAACAGCAAATAATAAATATTGCGGCCTTCCCTGCGGAAGAGCAGATGGTATAAGAGCAGCGCAAACAGCACCATGAGTCCAACAGCCAAAATAAACTGCAGGTTCTTGTTCATTAACGTCAGCGCCGTTGATCCGAATACAAACACAATGACCGTCTGGAGAAGCATATACAATGAGTCCAGGCCGATGATACTCGGCGTAAGGATGCGATTGTTCGTAATCGTCTGAAACACGACGGTGGAAAATGCAATGGCCGTTCCCGTAAGGAGGATGGCGATCAGCTTCTTGCCTCGTTTTTGGAGGATGTAGTCCCATTGGCCGCCTGCATCGATCGTCATGAACAAGACCGCGAGGACAATCGCTAGAATGGCCAGAGCGCCTATTTTTGTTCTAATGCTCATATGTCTTTCTCCTCATTAGCAAGTACAGGAAAATGCCGCTGCCGATAACCCCTACTGTCAGGCCAATTGGCACCTCATATGGGTAAATTATGACCCTGCCCAGGATGTCGCAGGCCAGAACGAATACAGCCCCAAGCAGCGCCGTATCCGACAGGTTCTTCTTCAGGTTATCCCCTTTGAAGATCGTCACCAAATTCGGAACGATGAGGCCGATAAAAGGAATCGAGCCTACCGTCAGCACCACGACCGAAGTGACTAGCGCCACGATAAAGAGCCCTATATTGACGACCTGTTTATAATTCAGGCCAAGATTGACTGAGAATTCCTCACCCATGCCTGCAACCGTAAATTTATTCGCAAAAAAATAAGACAACGCGACAAGCGGGACGCTTATGTACAGAATCTCGTATCGTCCCTGCATGATCATCGAGAAATCACCGAATAGCCATGCATTCATACTTTGAATCAAATCATACTTGTACGCGAAAAAGGTCGTCGCCGAACTGACGATTCCACCGAACATCAGTCCGACCAGCGGAATAAAGATCGTATCCTTATATTTTACCTTGTCGAGTATACGCATAAAGATGAACGTACCGAGCAAGGCGAAAACGAAGGCGACAGCTATTTTGCCCAGCGGTCCTGCGGAAGAGAACAGAAGCATCGATACCATAATGCCGAAGCCTGCGGAATCCATCGTTCCTGCTGTCGTAGGCGAGACGAATTTGTTCCGTGTAAGCTGTTGCATAATAAGACCGACGATGCTCATGCTCACTCCGGCAATTACGATGCTGATCAGCCGGGGAAATCTGCTGATCCGCATAATTTCCCACTGTTCCGGGTCGAGACGAAGCAATTCCGTTAATGAAGTCGTCTTTGCTCCGATCAAGAGCGAAACGATGGATAATATGATTAGTGCTGCGATCAGATATGTCTTCTTCATTTCTAGTCCTTAATCATCGTTCCCCTGGCCAGAGGAACTTAATGTCATTGCCGGCAAGATCATTGTTAATAATGATACTCATTATCAATTAGATTAAATTATACCTATCCCGTTCCAGTAATGTCAACCATTTAAATTTTGAAGCTTCAGGAAATGCACGGTCTGCGCGGGATATCAAAGTCTCTATTCTCAATTAGGGGAACAAGCTTTTTTAGCATATATAAGACAAGGAACCCGCAAGCCGAACACTTTTTCTCAAAATGTCCAGATTGCGGGTGTCCATATGTGCATTCAACATTGACTAGGATTGTAAAATTTTATTTCGACGAGCGAATTATGAACTATTTCAAGCTAATCCGGCGGCGTTCCCGCGCCGATGCCAGTCCTGCCTCCAGGACGCGCATGCCTTGAACAGCATCCTCAGGAGAAAATAGCAGCGGCTGTATCTTGAATACGGCTTTGGCCAGATCATCTACCTCCATGGCATAAGGATCCGCCTTGTCATTATGGCCCTCCACCCGGCTCTCGCCGCCAACCGTGACTGTATAGGAAGCATCCTCATCATCTCCCACGGTAAAAGCATGCGGAATGTCGATGCGGCCCTCGCTGCCCACGATTTCCAGCAGCTGACGATGCTCCGTCCACATGCCGCAATCGAAGGTCAGCGCCAGGCCCCGAGGGAATTCTACGATTCCCGCAGCCATCATATCCACGCCATAATGCTTGTCCGAGAACTGCGCATGCACGGTAATCGCCTCCGGCTCTTGTCCGAGAATGAAGCGGGCAGCACTGATCGGATAGCAGCCCACATCGTAGAGCGAGCCTCCGCCCCATTCCGGCTGCAGCCGGATATTGTCCAGATCCTCGGCATTGTTGTAGGTGAATGCGCCACGAATCAGACGCAGTTCGCCCAGTTCTCCACTCGCTATAATTTCCCGGATTCTATGCCAGCGCGGATGATGTCTGTACATAAAAGCCTCGGCAAGAACGACGCCATGCTGCTTGGCGACAGCCGCCATTTCTGCAGCTTCCTCGCTCGTAAGCGCTAACGGCTTCTCACACAGCACATGTTTGCCCGCCTCCATGGCCCGAATCGCCCACTCCTTATGTAAATGATTCGGGAGCGGGATGTATACGGCCTCAATCGTCGTATCTTCAATCAGCTCTTCATAGCTGCCATAAGCTGTCGTTATGCCGAATTGTTCGGCTACCGATTTGCTCTTCTCCAAATTCCGGCTCGCGATAGCGGCCAGTACTCCGTACTCTGATTTCTGAATTGCCGGCATCACATCTTTGATGGCAATTCCTGCACAACCGAGTATTCCAAATCGAAGCTTCTTTTCCATAATTCCATTCCCCTTTCCTGTAAAGCGTTTATCCTTTCCCTATTGTACAACCGGTCTATATCCAAGTACAACGAGCAACCATGCAAAAAGCTGCCGTCCCAACATGGGAATCCGCTTATTTGGACATAGTATTAGAAGAAGCATCACCTTGCTGCAAAGGAGGCTAAAGCAACGTGGAAAATTTGCATGAGTTCGTAGAGAAAGTACATGACAAGCAGGAAAAAGACCGCCGGAATAAGGAGCAGCACGGGAAAGGCAACCCAGCAGGCCAGCTGCCCAAAAAACGGCACGGCACGCAAAAGTAAAGCCGCAGATGAAGCGCAAAGGGGCCATTCCCAGCGAATGCTGACGAACGGCCCCTTGTTATGCTGTCTGACTTTACCATACGATCTGCTGCTTGTTTTGACGTTGACCTTATTGTTTTACGCTTAGCTGTGATTTGCCGTTTCCCCTTAGCGAACTGAGCTGGGCTGGATATAGTGAGCAATCATTCAATCGTTCTTGCTGCGGCTACGGGCTGTGCCTAGCCCTTATCTCCGCTTCTCCTGGTCAATATACTCGTTAGGAGTATCTCCGCCGTGGATGCTGTGGTTTTTGAACTGGCTTAAGCGCCCGTTCCCGCCTTCACCACCGTTTCCGGTTGTCGCATTTTGTCCATTGCTGCTGCCATTGCCCGCCTCAGGATGTCGTTCCTTGTTGCGATTCGCCATTATAAGAAACCTCCTTATGTGTGCCTAATTAAGTCTTTGGAGCGCTTGTACCGCTAAAGCAACAAACGCTCCTCATTCTTCAGCTAGGTTACGACATTCGGACGGCTTTTATACGAGCTTTACGAGCCTATCGGGCTTATAGAACTTTACAAACTTATACGTGCTTGTACGCGCCTATACGTATTGACACAAGCCTATATGTGCTTGTAACGTACTTGTATGAACTTGTACGAACTTGTATATGCTGGTACGAACTTTTACGAGCCTATACGTTCTTGTACGCGCGTATCCCTTCTCGAGATCGCAAGCAAGGCACTGGAAATGGATCATGCACTTTATCGAACAAACCACCGAGTCTGGTCTCCTATTCCTTTACCGTCACCTTCACTGGAGAATACTCTGCAATGACGGTTTGGCCATGCACCGACACGCTGCCCTCCGGCGTTAAGTCCTTCTCTGTCATAATGCCGAGTGCTATCGTAAATTGATTGAACTTAACCGGCACGCCCTGCTCCCGGCGTACTTCATTGCCGTTAACATAGAATACAACCTCATCTGCGGCGCGGTTATACGTAATTTTATACGTGTTAAACTCTCTCGCCTTAAAGTCCGTATCCTCCTTGAAAATGCAGAAGAATCGCGTCTTATCGCTGGCCGGCACCTCTACCCCAGGGAAGGGAAGCACGGCGTACACACTGGCATATTTATCGTTCCCGGCGAAAAAGTCCAGCGCTGCTCCTGTCGAAAAATCGAGAAGATTCAAGGATACGTAGCCGTCATACAGATCACCGGGGACGGTGTTCTGCGTTCGCGCGCGAATATCGAGCTCAAAGCTGATCTCTCCGTGCTCCGGCACTTTGAATTCTTCAACAGAGTAGTACATGTGCTTGGCATTATCCAGTATTTGTATACGGTCATGCTGGCGGCTAAGCGGAGCACGCACATACAAAATTCCGTTGCGGACGATGACGACCGCATCCGGTTCCCGATACTCCCAGAAGGAACCGTCGGGCAGCGGAAATCCGCCGATTTTCCACACCTGTCCCTCATTCAATATCGTATGAAAATCACCAATCACCCGTTGTTTGTCCATCACTATCGTCTCTCTTTCCTTCGTGTTGTCCCCAATTGGCTGCCCTAAAATTATTGCCTATTGCCTAAAAATATGGAGCTGCTGCCTTTCTCAACGTAAAAAGCCTTCTATCAAAAGAGCCGCCATCATCACGACACCGCAGCGAATAGATGCCTTAAGCGAAGCGCCCATCAGGGGCAAGTAGGCGGATGGCGCGTTATGATCCTGCAGCCCGCCATATACCCGGTAAAGCGGAATAGCCGTCAGCAGGGCGACCGAAGCATATATGGGCAGTATGCCCATGGCGACGCAAATCAATAGAAATGCATAGGCCAAAAACAGCAGCAGCTTCGAGAAGTGAAGCGCCCGCTTTTCTCCCCAAACCACGACCAGCGTATTTTTCCCAGCCTGCTTGTCCGCCTGCCAATGCAAAAAATGATGGTTGAACAGCAGCAGCGTCGTTAAAAGCCCCACCGGCATCGACAGCAATACAGATGAGAAGCTCAGATCGCCGGTTTGCACGTAGTAAGAGCCCATAATAGGCAGGATTCCAAAAGACAGTAAAATCGCCAGCTCGCTGAACCCTTTTCCACGATATCCGAACTGTATCGGAGGCGCTACATAGAAATAAGCGATCAGCCCGCCAAGACCGCCGAAGACAAGAACCGGCCAGCCGCTGTACAAGCTTAGAACTACACCGCAGAGCACGCCCAGCCCCAGCAAAGACCAGGTCAGCCGTGCAAAGGTCCGCTCCGGCATCACTCCTCCCGCCAGAAAGCCGGAGTTCGTGGAAATCACCTCCGGTGTATTTTGGGCAGCCATATCCGCCCCGCTCCGATAATCCCATAAGTCATTAATCATATTCGAGAACAGATGAGCCGCTCCCGCACCTACTAATGTAATGACGAACAGAACCGGATGGAATTCCCCTTTCCACACAAAAGCGCCCAGCGCTCCAAGAAAAACAGGAATAAGCATGACGGGAATGACTTGAAACCGGGATGCCTTTCTGAACATCGTCCATTTACTCACCCGTCTTCACGCTCCTCCAAAATAATTAAAAAATACTTCATATTGATTATACATGATGTATTCCGCTGCCGCTTAAGGTAAAATTTTGACTAGATATGCTAGACCAAAGTCCAGTTATTTTCTTCCCTAGAGACCGAAGATGATGCAAGCTGAATATAGTATGCTGTAAATAATTGAATAATTGATTACATAAAATTAAAGGAGACGTCCGCATGAATCGTAAATCCTTACTTGGTCCGCTATTGATCCTGGCGGGTATCTATTTATTTTTTTTCCATAGGGAAGCCGTGTCCATAGGCGGCCTGTTCGGCAATTTCTGGGCTACCCTGTTCATTATTCCGCTTGGGCTTTTTTTTCACTGGTTATATTTCTCCCTGACAGAGCGCCGCGGAATCGGCCTGCTCATCCCCGGAGGCATTCTGTTCACGGTTGGTATCATCTGCCAGCTCTCGACGCTGTTCGATGCCTGGGGCTATTTATGGCCTGGATTCATTCTTGCTCCCGCCGTGGGATTGTTCGAATTTTACTGGTTTGGCAACCGGAACAAATGGCTGCTGATCCCTATTAACATTTTGGGCGTGATGTCTTTCCTGTTCTTTGCCATCATCCTGTTCGGATCGCTGTACAACCGCATGATTTGGGGTCAGCCCGTCCTCGCAGTGGCATTGATTTGTATCGGTGCCGGAATTATGTTTGCCCCAAAAAAAAGATAGACTTCTAACGCCTCATTCCAGACGGGTCCAGCATTAGGACCGCCAACAGCTGGCCAGAGCGGCATGCCTTTGTTCAGCGTCCGCTTGATCTCGGCGATATTTCCAAGCCGCGGACTGTACGCAGCAGTCAAATTGGCTAGCTCAGCATCTTGTACTGATCAGTTCATGTTATGGATTAATCAGCTCGCGTTTTGGACATCGTCCACCAACCTGTCACGGGACGAAAACAACGTAAACATGATATCTAATCTGATCAGCTTTCCGCTGGAACAACGAAGCTCCCTCACGGCGCAGAGCAGCGCACGGCCGGCGGACGGCAGTTGCTCATAGGCAGGCCAACCGTTGAGGGATGCCGCTCATCACTCTTCTCTGCGGCTCTGCCCCGCCGCTTTGTGCCGGGCTGCTCTGCCTCTTTGCCCTGCCGCTCCGCCATGCCGCTCATGCGCCCTGCTCTGGCGCGTCGCTCGGCCATGCCGCTCTGCCGAGCGGCTGTGCGAGCAGCTTCGCTACAACAACAGGAGCGCCGCGATGCCAAGGGCAGCTATGCGGGCAGCATTCGTCAGCATAAAATTTTGCACGGCTAGTCCAAAGGTAAACTGCTTCGTCGGCTGCTCGGCGAAGCGTTTTATATTTTTACGGACAGGGATGAATGTAAGCAGAATCAGCAGCACAATGAGCGGATGTACACGAAGTATGCACAGCACGATAAGATCCAAGTAAGCGGCGTAATACAACATTTTAAACAGCGCAATGGCATTTGCTCTTCCGATATAAACCGGCAGCGTATACCTCTTATTCTCAATATCATCTTCCATATCGCAAATGTTGTTCGCAAGCATAATGTTAGCGATGCCGATAATCGCCGGGATCGAAATGAGAAATACCAGGATCACTTCTGCCAGTTGGACCTGCAGCGTAACAGCACCGTCTGCCATGGTCAGCGAAGCGAACTGATCCCCCACATGAATGTAGGCGGAAATAAATATAATAACAAAGCCCATAAACAGCCCCGAAAAAATCTCCCCCAGCGGCATGCGCGAAATCGGAATCGGCCCAAAGGAATACAAAATTCCGACTGCAAATGACAAGCCTCCAAGAAGCAACAGCAGCCAGCCGACATGCACAAATAAGACAATTCCCGCACCCACGGCCAAGGCAAGCAGTATGGCGATAACAACAAGCACAACCGGCGGCTTAATATTGTACTGTACGATGGCATTATGAATCTCATAGCCGTAGCCGTGCTTTTTGATAGCTTTTCGATAATCATAGTAATTGTTGATCGCTGTAGTCGCCATATCAAAGCTTAACAAGGAAATGAACATCAGCATAAAATGCAGGGCATTGAGCTGCTGAAATCTGAACAAAGCATAAACCGTTCCGAACAAAAAGGGGATCATGCTCGCTGCCTTCGTCTGGATTTCTACCAGTTTCAGAAATTTTTTAAAATCCATAGTATCACCCCTCAACGTCTGTAATCTAATGCTAGCCGAACCTTTAAAATAAAAGTATCTCATTTTTTAAATATTTGCTGTTCCATAAGTCATTGACACGTGCAAGTTGTAATTCTATTGTCCTAGTATTCCGAGTGAGGCTCTCGCTGATTTCTCCCCTTAAAAAAAGGGTTTTCTTCTGATCATGACGAAATGTAGGTATAACGGATTATAATTCCTCCGGGGGAGGATCAACATGATCACCAAAAGAAGGCGTTTTCATTACACATCAGGTATCATCTTTCTGGCGGGGCTCGCCCTGGCACTCTTCAGTGAATATCATCCCCTGCATCTGATATTTGGGATTTCACTCATATTCACAAATCTGGTACTTTTTCTGTTGACCCGGGTATACGGGATCGGCGCTGGGATAAGCGCTGCGTTAATCGTCTATACTCTTTCCATTTTTGCTTGGGGCAACCCCTATTTTCAGGGTATTCTTCTTTTAGAGATCATCTTTGTGAGCCTGTCATTGCGCTGGAAAAAACGAATCAGGACCGTGGTCGGCGCGGATTTTGCTTTCTGGGTTACCCTCGGTACCCCTCTCTTCCTCCTCCTATACTATGCATCCTATCAAATTTTATCGATAGAGGCCTGGTTATTGGCGGTTATTTACATATCGAACGGATTGTTCAACGTCTTGATGGCTGACGTAATCTGGGAACATCTTCCGAGGCGTTTTTTTCAGACTGGGGTAGCCGCTCCTGAACAGCCGATTTATTTAAGCAAATTGCTGTATTATATTATTTTTTTGGCTATTTCCTTGCCATTTCTGTTCTATCTTGTCATTAACAGCAGGAATACATATGATGCTGTACGCTACAATTCCTTACAGGTTGCCTTAACGACGTCGAACAGCATTTCCAATGAAATCGACCGCTGGTCCCCTTACGATATTCGGAGCCTGGGGCGTTTGGGGAGAAACCAGGTTGAGGGATTGCAGCAAATCGTGAAGCATTTTGCCGCTGACGATCTGTATCACATCATCATTTTCGATCCAAAGACACAGCAGATTGTCGCAGACAGCCAGAACGTTTTCTCCGACCGCTCTATGGAGAAGTTCCTGCTCCCTCAAGCCGATCCAATCCAATCGGATGATTTCACCCTCCATTTACAGCAGCAGCAGCCCAGGCTGCTGCCGAATCAGGAGTGGCAAGAGGCCAGTTATATTTACGGGACAACACTGAAGCGCGCGCCGCTGACTTTATATATGAGGGTGCCTTTGCTGCAGTACCAGGAGAAAATCTACGGCCAATATTTAACACAGTTCAGCTGTTTGCTCCTGTTCACCATTTGTGCGGCAATGGCCGGCAAGTGGTTCACGCGGCGGCTGGTTCGCGGGCTGTCCGAGCTCGCGGAAGTGACAACAGGCTTGCCAGGCAAAGTATACAGCCTACATAATTTAGACTGGCCGGAGAGCCGCATCCAGGAGATTCGCTCACTGACACTGAATTTCCGGCAAATGACCAATAAGCTGCTACATATATTTCAGGAATCGCTTAAGAGCAACCAGTTGCTTCAGGAGCAAACGATGCAGCTGCAGCAATCGGAGAAGAAGCTGCAGGAGCTAGCCTATTATGACGGCCTGACCGGGCTGCCCAACCGGCTCCATTTTACGGAATATATCGGCTCACTGGGCATGCACTATGGACCGGAGCATCCCTTTGCCGTCATGTTTGCGGATTTGAACCGCTTCAAGCAAGTGAACGATACATTGGGGCATGAGATGGGTGATATTTTATTGCAGCAGGTCGCCTCCCGCTTTTCCCTGCTTGTCACCGATCAGCTCCGGGTATTCAGGCTCAGCGGGGACGAGTTCGTCTTTGTCTATCACTACAATGACACAACATCGGTACAGCAGGCCGCCCAGGCGATTTGCGATGCCTTGAATGAACCGGTCCGTATCCATGACGTCGTATTGTACGTCTCCGTCAGTATCGGAATCAGTATATATCCATATGATGGAGACAACCTTGATTTGATTATGAGAAATGCAGATATCGCTATGTATGCCGCTAAAGAGCAAGGGGACAGCATTTATCATTTCTATGACCAGATCATTGAAAATCAGCGTTCGGAAAATATGAAGCTGGAGAACAGCCTGCGCAATGCCTTGTTATCAGGACAATTCTCCCTTAACTACCAGCCTAAAATCGATGCGTTGACGGGGCGCATCTGCGGAGCGGAAGCGTTGATCCGCTGGCTTCATCCCGAATACGGTTCAGTGCCTCCCGACAAGTTCATCCCGCTCGCCGAGACGTCCGGAATTATCCTGGATATTGACGAATGGGTCGTTACAGAAGCGTGCCGGCAAAATAAAGCCTGGCAGGAGCAGGGGCTGCCGCGTTTTCCAATCGCCATTAATCTCTCTGCAAGGCACTTTTATCAAGGCAATTTGCTCGGGATGATCTCCCGCGTGCTGAAGAAGACAGAACTTGCTCCAGAGGACTTAATTCTTGAAATTACGGAAGGCTCGCTAATCAAAAGCGCAGAATATGTTATTAAGGTGATGTCCGATTTGCGCGCCATGGGGATTACCATCTCATTGGACGATTTTGGTACCGGCTACTCTTCACTTAGTCAGCTCCAGCGCTTACCCATTCATGAGATGAAGCTGGATCGTTCCTTCATTCAAGGACTGGCCCATGACTCCAAAAAATCTGCCATCGTCCGTGCAGTGATCGAGCTTGGGCATCATATGGAGCTGGACATCGTAGCGGAAGGCATCGAGTCGGAGGAAGAGCTTCATTACTTGCGGAACCTGAAATGCGACCAATTTCAGGGCTATCTGTTCAGCCGGCCGCTGCCCAACGATGAGTTTATCCATTTCATCAGGGATTGGAACGACAATAAGATGAACTTTTGACTAGCGTTTGCAGCCTCGCCGCGTTGGCGGGGCTCTTTTTCATCCGGTTTTGTAAGGAAAACGTCTATCGTATTGACGTATTTTCTGGAAAGACAGACCGCGATTAGCGGTAGTTCTTCTGATATGAACGAGATCTTTCAAATGCGTCTTTTGAGGTCTCCCGTTTTTCTTGCGATGATGCAATCTTTCAACTCCGTTAAAAACTTATAACTCTACTTTCGCGGCTTGAAATCTGCAAATAAGTTCTAATGTAACCGGGCAGAGCTGGGATCGGTTGTTGGAATTGACGATGTAAGCATGCTGAATGCTTATTACCTGCTCTTGGCTCATCCGATCGAGCAGTTGCTGCTTAGCAGCGCCTAGGCCGGCGTCGGGGGTGGTGGGGATAGATGAAAAATCGTACAGAAGCACTCGCGGGGCGGCCGGTTCCAGGGAGTGTATATGAAAATTCATACACATTCACTCGCGGGGCAGCCCGATCCAGAGAGTGTATATGATAATTCATACACATTCACTCGCGGGGCAGCCCGATCCAGAGAGTGTATATGATAATTCATACACATTCACTCGCGGGGCGGCCGGATCCAGAGAGTGTATATGATAATTCATACACATCAATCGCGGGGCGGCCGGATCCAGAGATTGTATATGATAATTCATACACATCAATCGCGGGGCAGCCCGATCCAGAGAGTGTATATGAAAATTCGTACACATTCACTCGCGGGGCGGCCGGATCCAGGGAGTGTATATGATAATTCATACACATCACTCGCGTGGCAGCCCGATCCAGAGAGTGTATATGATAATTCATACACATTCACTCGCGGGACAGCCCGATCCAGAGAGTGTATATGAAAATTCATACACATCACTCGCGCAGCGGCCAGATCCAGAGAGTGTATATGAAAATTC
>NZ_KB907254.1:44853-206916 GCF_000381905.1 Paenibacillus fonticola DSM 21315
GATCCAGAGAGTGTATATGAAAATTCATACACATCAATCGCGGGGCAGCCCGATCCAGAGATTGTATACGAAAATTCATACACATTCAATCGCGGGGCGGCCGGATCCAGGGAGTGTATATGAAAATTCATACACATCACTACCGCAGCGGCCGGATCCAGGCGGAACGGAACTGAAATCCACTGTTCTACGTTCCCCGCATTAGCGGGTATGTTCCCCTGTATTAACGAGTACCGCTTCATTGAATCGCCCTATCGCTGGGTCGATCCGAAGGCCGTTAACTGGAGTTGACGCCGAATCCACCCGAAGGAATGCACCAAAGTTCAAGCAATTTTCCTATCTGTGAAAGTTGATAATCTTAAAAAAAGCACCCCGCAGTCTCTGAGCTCAGACCTCCTGGGATGCTACTTTCTCCTGCTGTGATAAATACGAGCGGACTCTGCTCTTCTTCGCCCCGTACATCGCTTCATCCGCCTGCCTAATCATATCTTCCAGATCCCCTGTTCCGCTCGGTGCAACGGAGAAGCCGATACTCGCCCCAGCGGTGAGCCGATACCCTTGATATAAATATCCTTCAGACAGACTCTCTTTAATCCGATCAGCCACCTTGACCACCCGGCTCTCATCTATGTCGACAAGCAGCACCAGAAATTCGTCGCCGCCGAGCCGGCATACCATATCCTGCTCTCGCACAATTCCCGTCAATCTTCCCGCAATGTCCTTCAGCAGCAAATCCCCGGCATCGTGACCAAATGTATCATTCACTTCCTTAAAGTCGTTAAGGTCAATAAACAAAATTGCGAGTGAAAATTTCCCCTTACTGGCATACTCCTCAAACCGCTTGCTGAACAGCGTGCGATTCGGAAGCCCTGTCAGCTCATCATGATAAGCGAGGTGTTCAATTTTCTCCTCCATCTGCTTCCGATCCGTAATATCAATCATGACGCCTTCCAATCGAACCATATGGTTCAAATGATTAAAGTATGGCGTACCGCGGTTTTGCACCCATTTCACTTCTCCGTTGCGGCATACAATCCGGTACTCGCTTACCGTACTGCTGCGGCCGAGAATCATATCCTGCTGAGCCTTCTGAAAAATATGCTCGTCATCCGGATATACAAGTTCGTTGAACTGGGTCATGTTTTGACGGAACGACTTGGAGGTGAAGCCGGTTAATTGTTCAAATCCGTCCGAAACTTCCATTTGCATGGTGCTAAAATCAAATGTCCATATGCCGATAGAGACACTGTCAAGAATCGTTCTAAGGCGTTCCTCGCTCTGTCCCGCACGACGCCACAGGTTCCTTGTCAAATGCGTATGAATCATCGAGAAGGCTGTTACAAATAAGCCGAAGGAGATTAGATAGGACACTTCCTTGGCCTGAAGACCGGGAAAAAGCACCTCCTGCAAAGTAAAGAAAAAAAATGCCGAAGAAATGACAAATAAAATTCCCGACAGGAGTACTGCCCGGTAATCGTGATAGAATAAACTGAGAAGAGGGACAAGCGCCATAAATATAAAATTCGGCAAATAAGGATCTCCTATAATTAAAAAGTAGAAGAACACAAAGAGGAAGCACACCGTCAGCATCATGGTGAACGTGGGCCAGCGCTTTTGTAAAACGACTGCGGTTAGGATTAACAACAGGACAATTCCGACAGCAGGGTATACAGGAGCCAGCTTACCCTCGATGAGCAAGTTGATCACATTCGCAGCCCCGAAGAAACCCCACAATATTTTGAGCATTAATACATTCTTTTGCTGAATTAGTTCCGCTTCTTTATGCATCCACTTCACTCTTTCCTTGAATAGGCATAATGAACTACGTGTTAAATTATAGTATACTAGATCGGTATTTTTTTGCTAGACGATTCTTTAGAATTGCACGGAATCGCCTCTAATTGACAATGAATTATTATCGATAGAATGGTTAGTAACTTAGCAACTGTGCTATGACCAGCATTTTACTATAATTCATAAGGAGTAGCTAACGAATGTGGGTGGAGACAAAGACGATAACGATTCAAGCAGGATTCGAGGAGCAAATCGTGCAGAGATTCTGCGGCGAAGGCGCCGTCGAGAAGTCGCCCGGATTTATTGATTTGAGCGTGCTTGTTCAAAAGCCGAGCAGCAAATAACAGTACTGATCCGCTGGGAATCGGAAGCGCACTGGAAAGCCAGGGAAAAGAAGCGATGCCCATAACGAAGGCCACCGGAGGCAGCGTAAGCATGGCAAGCCCGAGTTCGTGCTTGGATCTGCCCATGCCGTGTACGAAGTGAAGGCGGTCAAAGGCCCCGCGCAATAATAAAAAGCGCCCCATCCAATACGATTCATGGACAGGGCATTTTTTTTACAATATGGAGTCACCTTGTTATCACTTGATATCATTATCATTCGTTATCATTCTTTGTTATTCAGTTGTATCCTAGTTATGGAATGTACTGCTGGACAATTTGCACGATCACACCATCTTTAACGGTAATATGGTAAGGAAAGTCCCGTACATCTATCCATTCGGTATTTTGGAACATCTGAAGGAATTGCGGTAAGCTCACCTGCTCATTCCACTGAATATCTACATCTTCCGGCTCACCTGTCCGGTCATAAATCTGCATGATAATCCGGACGTCTTCCGCTACGGGATAGCTTGTCAAAGCACCATCCTCATTAACGATGTAATAACCGTCCAGCGGCCCGTCAATCCCAGCCTCCGGTTCGTACCGCTGAAATGCCTTCTCGGCCTCTTCCCCTTCGAACCACTGTATTTCATCTACGGTTATCCGGGCACCATCCGCTGATGCATCAAACTGTTCAATGTATACACTTTTCGTATCGGGGGCCTGTTCCACTGGCGTATAACCCGTTTCCGCAGCACCCGAGCTGGACATATTTAACGAAGACATAACAATTATTAGGACTAGAGGGACCATGACCGATAACCATTTTCTCATCATTGCGAGCTCCCGCCTTTCCGGTCTTCGAAATGAAATTTAGCTTGTATATTAATACATGGCTATAATCTTTTATAACCATTTATGTAGTTCGTTCAAACTTAAAATATTTCATTTCATCCTAATTATATAATTCATCAAGCACAAAAGGGTCTCAATAAAGTTAAAAAAATCGAATAACGATGACAATAATTTTGTTATTCCATAGTCTGAATCCCGTACTGGCAGGAGAACATCCAGCTTAAGGATCATATTTATAGTATTTTGTCCTCATTTTCACAATTCATAGTATAATTTCAAAGAGATGAATTAATGTGCCCATTAACTGAGCGCATGTCAGAAACAAATCGGAATGATACGAATAATCAGGCAAAGGAGCATTATGGGAATGTCAAGTAACGGTAAACAACACAAAGTTGCCCTCATTACAGGGGGAAGCAGAGGAATCGGCAAAGCGATTACGCTGGAGCTGGCGAAATCAGGTATCCATGTGCTGATTAATTATTACGGTGACGACAAGGAGGCAGCCGATGTAAAGCGTCAGGCAGAATCCTACGGCATTCGGGCTGAAGCGGTCCATGCCGATGTAAGCGACCCGTCTCAGGTTAAAGAGATGTTCCAAACGTTGGACGAGCAGTTCGGGAGGCTAGATATTTTAGTGAATAACGCAGGCATTGCCCAAGCGGTAAAAATTACGGAGATGAACGACGAACACTGGGATCGCATGATCAAGATTCACCTTTACGGCGCTTTCTATACTTCGCGTGAGGCAGCCAGCCGCATGCTCGCCCAAAAAGCAGGTAAAATCATTAACGTCACCTCCGATTTGGCCAGTCAGGGCGGAGCGGAGCTGTCGCACTATGCTGCGGCCAAAGGCGGCGTTACCGCTTTAACCAAATCATTGGCCCGGGAGCTTGCTCCCTACGTGCTTGTGAATGCAGTCGCCCCAGGCGGAACCTTCTCCGATGTCCGTTCTTCACTGGAAGAAGGCGAGCACAAGAGCGATTCCCGCCATCTGCTGGGAAGACTGGCGTTCCCACAGGAAATCGCCCGTTCCGTTATGTTCCTCGCTTCGGACGACGCCAACATTTATACGGGCCAGGTGCTTGGAGCCAATGGCGGCAGCAGCATGAACGGCTAACGTCAAGTGCATAATACGTAAAAAGCCGAAAAGGGGCATGAACCAGTCCAGGGGTGGGGGATGTATCCGTTGTCCACTCTAAGGGCTAGATTTCATGCCCTTCCCCGGCTTTTTTGTCATGCTTGCCAATCTCAGCAGGCAGCCACATGCACAATACCGTTCCAGTCGATAAACAAAACGGTCTTTCTCCTGCGGGCTGTCCCTTCTGGAAAGTAAGAAATGCCGCTTAAAGAGGGAGTAAGGTGGACATTGCATATATTTGTCCTTTGGTGGCGGACAGTGTAGACAGATGTAAATATATAAAGAATAAATCATGCCCCAATGAAATACAGCATGCCATAGCCAAGTATGGATAATGCTGCAGATCCGATCAGCCCCGCCCAGAAGGGTCTTATGCCCAAGCGGCGGAACACGGCAAGATCAACTCCAAGACCGAGCCCAGCCATCGCTACAGCAATAAGCAAGTAAGCTGCTGCCACGATCATACCGGCGATCGGCTCCGAAATAACGCCCCAAGTATTCAAGCCGCTCATCAGAACAAATCCGAGAATGAACCAGGGAACCTGAATGCTGCGCCAGCGGGAGAACAAAGACGCCATCGTTCCTCCCGCCGGGTTAGGCCGTGCCGCTGCATTTGGCTGTTCCTCTACGTTAGGCTGTACTCTCGCCCTCGCCTTGTTATCTCTCCGTTCCTTTCGGTTCATCCATATTCCCAGTAAAAGCGATACGGGCACAAGCATCGCTACCCGCGTCAGCTTGACGACGACCGCAATGTCCTCGGCCGTGTTGCCCGCAGGCGCCGCTGCCGCTATGACATGAGCAATTTCATGCAGCGTAGCTCCTGCCAACACCCCATAACGATGGGCGGATAATCCAAGCAGTGGATAGATAAAACTATAGATCAAAGTAAACAATGTACCGAGGAGAGCGACAACCGCCGCCGCAATGGCAGTTTCCTCATTTTTTGCCTTCACTTGCGGCGCTATTGCCACAACGGCGGCCGCTCCGCAAATGGCGGTTCCGCATGCCGTCAGTATGCCCAGCTCATCGGAGATCTTAAGCCATTTGGCCAAGCTGTATACGACCGCAATAGTAAAGGCGATATGAATAATTGACATAGCCAAGACCTGAGGCCCCGCTTCCATTACGCTTTGTATATTAAGCCTCATCCCTAGCAGAATTATGCCGAGGCGCAGCAGCTTTTTGCTGGAGAAGGAAACGCCCCTGACAGCATACTCCGGGACTCCGATAATAGCCCTCCATATTAATCCGAGCATAATAGCAATCACGAGATGTCCCATTATGCTCAGCAGGGGCAAATAGGACAACAATTTAGCAGATGCGGCCAGCAGCACGGTTAATCCTATGCCCTGCACAAAACCGATGCCCGGTCTCCGTTTGAACGGTGCAACCTTGGCCTGTGACTGTACTGTTTGTGCCATGATGTTCACTCCAAAGATCGAATTTAGAGGCTGCCCAAAAAGCCGTTTATCCTTTCCGCATGATGGCAAGGATAGCTTCTAACTCCCTCTAAATGGTCAATTCCAGCGCTGGTATCTTTACTATAAATCCCGGCGCCCCAGAAGTGAAATACGGATCTGCTATCTCCATCATAAGCAAAACTGATGATTAAAGTGCTATGATATATAAATCAAAAAAATCGATTCAATATAAATCGCTAATGAATCACTATATAAGTCAAAAACGCGATTCAGTATGGATCGCGATTCGCTGTATCGCTATAAAAGTCGAACAATAGAAATGGAAGTGGGGCAAGTACGTCTTGTAGTTCATCTTATATGAGCTGCCGTACACTAAATGGAATTCATGTATTTAATTATGCTCTATACGAATGTTTCAGGGGATTAGATGGATTTTGCGTACCTAAAATCAAGTATCCTGCCATGATTGGCCATTTCCCTTTCTTTAACGACATCTAATCCATTAAAATTTACTTTCCCTTCTTTACCGCAGAAACTAACTACTATAAATCCATTTATATAAGTTGAACAATTGAGTTGGACGTCGCCCAAGTATATAACACCATGTAACGCAAACATATAAAGTGTTCCTACGATCGCTGTTGTTCCCAAATTTCTTGGATGATATAGGTTCATAAGGGGGTGTAGAGTTGATATTGGTTCACAAAAGGTTATAGAGGTGATGTTGAGTTGATATGGGTTCTCAAAAGGTTATAGAGGTAATGTTGAGTTGACGTGGAGTTGACGTGGAGTTGATATAGGTTCATAAGAGGTTATAGAGTTAATGTGGAGATGCTGCGGATCGTTGTACAGATTGTGAGTCAACTCGAAGCAGGCTACAATGGGATTATTGAAAGGGGGAAGTGAGTATGATCGTCGATACACTGCGTGTCTTTGTTACGGTGGCGGAGCAACGTCATTTCTCAAAGGCCGCAGAACTTCTAAATATGTCACAGCCTGGCGTAAGCCAGCATATTCGAAATATGGAGAACGAGCTCGGCACTAAACTAATGCTGCGTTCCCCCAAGCAGGTAAAGCTAACTGAGGAAGGGACTATTCTGTATCGCAAGGCAAAGCAGATTTTAGGCTTGTACGAGGAAGCCAAGCAGCAAATTCATCTGCTTCATGAAGTGGTTACCGGCTCAATTCAAATCGGGGCCAGCTTTACGATCGGTGAATATATTCTGCCGCGGCTGCTGGCCAAATTCGCCGAGCAGTATCCTGAAGTCGATTTGCAGCTGACGATCGGCAATACGGAAGAGATTGTGGCAGCAATCCGGGCGAATGAGCTTGATCTTGCGCTCGTCGAAGGCATTGTAAGCGACCATCCGGACCTGATTATCCTTCCCTACATGCAGGATGAAATGATTCTCGTTGCAGCGCCAAAGCACCCGTTATCCTTGCTTCCAACAGTAAATCCGGCTGATTTGGCCGATCAGAATTGGATTATTCGCGAAGCCGGGTCCGGCACACGTGCCTTTAGTGATCATTTCCTGCAAGTGAACGAATTGCAAGCAAGGCGCTCATATGTGTTTAACAGCAGTCAAGGCGTGAAAGAGGCAGTATCTGCGGGGCTGGGGATCGCCGTGCTATCCCGCCTGACCGTCCGCAAAGAGCTGGACAATGGAGAGCTCCGGGAAATTGCCTTCAACGGACCTGCTATGAAAAGGGAGTTGTCTTTCATTCGCAACAGACAAGGCTCCCTCACATTAGCTGCGGAAGTATTCCAGCAGAAGGTGCAAGAGCAGCGGCAAACGGTGGAAAATAACCTCGATGCCCATTCACTCCATTGACTCCGTACACTCCATAATTCCCAGCCGCCAAGCATAAAGATTGCTGGCGGCCGTCCTGCGGCGAGCCGTCCTGCAACAAGCCTTCCTGCAGTGCCTTCCAAAGACGGGGCCGTCTATTCATCCCCGCTGCTTTCCTCATTCTCCACATAATATTTAAGCATAGACAGCTTGTTGTTCCAGAACTGCTCGAAGTAATCCAGCCAATGCTGCAGCTCCTGCAGCGGCTCTGGGTCTAAGCGATATCTCGTCTCCCGGCCGACCTTCCGCTCCCGGACAAGCCCGGCTGAGGATAGAACGTGCAAATGCTTGGACACAGCGGTACGGCTCATCGGAAAGTGCCCGCTGATCTCCTTCACGGGCATTTCCTGCCTGCTAAGCAAACCCAGCAATTGACGGCGGGTCGGGTCGGCTATAGCCTGAAATACATCGTATTTCGGGGCCGCTGTCATTTTCAGCCTTCCACGCAAGAGGCCAATTTCTTAACCAGTCCGGCCCAGCCCTGGTCCATCCGAGGGCGTACGATCGAATGAGCCTCCCCGAACTCGGTCACTTGATTCGCGCTCCATCCGCCATGGATTAGCGTAAATTCCGTCTGCCCGCCTACTTCGATCAGTTCAAAGGACAACGTCCAATCCTTACCCCAGGTAAAAGAAAGCCGATGCGGTGGATCAATTTCCGTCACTTTGCAGGGAGAATCTCCGAATGGTCCGGCATTCAGAACGAACTCAAACCCTTCCTTTGGCTCAAAATTGTTCGGCATAAACCAAGCAGTAATCCCCTCAGACGTAGCAACTGCTTCCCATACCTTGCCGATTGGCGCATTCAGCAAAATCGTATGCCGGATATCCGGAAGCGCGTTGCCGTTAGCGTAGTTGTCATTGTTCATTTCTGTATCTCTCCTTATTAACCATTTATTAAAATCAATTTCGCGGAATAGGAAACCTTTTGGTTTCATAATAACAACAATAATAATATGACACCAAAAGGTTTCGTGTCAAGCGGCAATTCTTTTGCTGTCTTCTTGATGCCTTCTTAATGCCTTCTTAATGCCTTCTTAATGCCTTCTTGCTGTTTTTTGCTATTTTTTGCTGTTTTTTTGTCGTCCTTTTATCGTCTTTTTGCTGTCTTCTAGAGCTTCGCTTCGATCTGGCGAATTCTTTACCCGTTACACCGAATACTTTGCTGTCTTTTTGCTGTCTTTTTGCTGCCTTTTGCTGCCTTTCGCTGCCTTTCGCTGCCTTTATCTGCCTTTTGCTGTCCTTTTGCCGTCTTTTTACTGTCGCTAGTAATTTTGTTGTCTACTGTCTCTTATTCCCTCGCTTACTGCCTGCCATGCATATGACCGCGAATACACAATTCTCGGCCTTTTTACTTCCTATAAATAACTTAACTCAGCACCAGAGGGTGCTGAGTTAAGAGTGGAAAGTTTAGGGTTCGTTAAATTATTCTGCCGAGCCGAGTTGAATCCAGGCTTTTTGAATCTCGGTCACAGTTTGGTCTTTGGATTGACTGCCGCCAATATAAGCTTGCATAAGCTCACCAAATTTTTGGTGGAACGTATCCAAAGAGTAGTTGATGGCTAAATCGCCGGATGGCTGCACTTGCAAAATTTCATCCATTTGTTTCGGCATATCCAGCTCTGGCAGCGGAGCGTCCTTGATTGGCGGAATGACTTTCGCTACGCTGGAGAACCAGTTTTTCCCGTATTCGGAAGTATACAGCCAGTTGAAGAACTCGATCGTTTCATTAGCTACTTTAGAGTCTTTGTAAATGCGCAGTGCCTGGTCAGCCCCCGTAATAATGAGAGCTTGCTCCGCTTTATCACTTACCGGATAACCGGCAATCCCGATCTTCATATCAGGATTGATTTTCTTAATCGCTTCTTCATCCCAAGCGCCTTTGCCCGTCATAAACGCGGCTTTGCCGGATGCAAAATCACTTACCTGAGCGTTGCTGTCGCGCTCCAGCGGTTTGTCTGTTCCATGCTTAACTGTCGTATCAATGAACTCAAAGAAGTTATTGTACAGAACCGGATGTTCCTGGAACGTTGTATTGCCAGCGATGAAGCTCTCGACCAAATCCTTCGCGGTCATATTGGCATCTTGGGCCGCCGCATCCACGAAATGCTGGAATACGTGCTTCCATACCCACCACTCTTTGTACGCATTGGCGAACGGTGTAATACCTTTCGCTTCAAGCTTGGCAATTGCATCATTCAATTCAGCCGTCGTTGCAGGAACGTCCGTAATCCCTGCTTCCTCAAGCAAGTCCTTGTTGTAGATCAGCGTAAACAGGTTGCCTTTGACCGGAAGGCCCAGCACTTTACCGTCGGAAGAAGACATGTTCGACCGGACAGCATCCGTCATCGCCGCTGCAAGCGGCTCATTCGTCAAATCGGCACTATACTCCGCAAAGGTGTCGATATCTCCGCCAGCAGTCGTTTGGAATACGTCCGGCGTACTGCCTGCGGCAATTCTGGATTTAAGCACCGTGTTGTAGTCAGCCTGCATAATTTCCAGGTTGATCGTTACGTTCGGCTTCACTTTTTTGTACTCTTCAATATAAGCATTAAATGCGTCTGTGTATTCTGGAGATGCCGTAAACATGTTAATCGTTACCGGTTTGGAGGAATCTGCGTTACCGCCTTCATTGGCTGCTCCGTTTGTTCCGTTGTTGGCCGCATTGTTACCGCCGCAAGCGGACAGAAGTCCCATCAGCAGCACTAAACTGAATGACATGGCCAGAAATTTTTTCTTCATAAATTTTACGCCCCCACTTTCTTTGGTTAGTATGTCTATGAGCCTATTCTAAAGAAAAGGATTCGTAATCAAAATGTAGATAAGTGACGACTTGAGGGTAAAAAAGTGTAGTCCTCTCGTTGTTCACTTTTTATCCCCCGCCGGTTTGGAACGGTATTCCGAAGGCGATAGGCCATAGTAATTGCGAAACGCTTTACTGAAATAGTTCTTATCCTTATAGCCCAGCATCTCGGAAATATCCTGGATTTTCAGAGAGGAGTCATCAAGCAAAATGCACGCCTTGTCCATTCTGACCTTCTGCATATACTCATGAATCCCGAACCCGAACTGCTGCTTAAACAGCTTCATTAAGTATTCCCGGCTTAGGAAATATTTTTCGGTGAACATGGAAATTTTGATATCCTCAAAATAATGCCTGTCGATATAATCCTTAATATCTTCAATGTGAAACGGACGATTGACCGCCATCGATTGCCGGATTTGCTCACTGTAATATTCCAGGATGGAGTGAAGCAATCGCTCATACTTATCCAGGGTACTAAAATCCCCAGACAAGCCGATAGCTGCCAGCGAACTGTGCGAGCCGGATGCCGGCAGCTGCTCCGGGGCCACACCCAGATCAAGCGCCATATCGCTGAACAAGACGATAATTTCCCGGATCATCCGTTCGGCTTCGCCGATGGTGAAGCTGTCCGCTTCCTTTATTTTGTTCGTAAATTGTTCGAATATAACCTTCGCGTGGTTGATGTTGCCCGATTCAAGCGCATTCCGCAGGATAGGCATGCGGCTCGTAAAGGACAGAACCTCCGGGGCGCCCGTTTTTTCCCTGGAGCCAAAGGCCGTGGCCCCCTTCATTTTGAGCAAATCGATCGCCAGAGCCGCTGCCCGCGCTTCTTCATAAGCATCCGCCAGCTGCATAACCTCTTCATACACCTGCGAGACCCCCACTGCCGATATGATATCAAACAGCTCATTTAACGTATGACCGACCTTTCTCATCAATAAGTCCGCCCGGAACGCCAGATCCTCGGGATACCCGCCCTGCATCGTAAATATAGCGATAATCTCCCCATCCTGTTTCGGATTGGGGAAGCTGAAGCAAATGACGTCCTCCATGGCCACTTCATTAATGACATTCGCCACCGCAAAATATAACAGCTCTGTGTCCCGGTTAAAACGATGATCCCGGACATGCTGCATATTCAACATTTTCAGGACGAGCGCGCCAAATTGATGATTCGCTTCATCGGCCCCGATCAGCGGAAGAAACGCCTGATTGCTCTGCAGCTTGAAGCTGCGCTCGATAATGGATAAGTATATCTTCTCCTTTAATTTCGGCAGGGACATGTTGTACGCAATGTTCCGCGTGATGAACTCACTTTGAGTCTGCCGTTTCGCCTCCAATACATCGATCGCCTTGCGCAGCGCCTGGTTCAGATCCTGCCGGTTGACCGGCTTGAGTAAATAATCAACGACTTTGGAGTGAATAGCTTGCCTTGTAAACTCGAAATCATTGTAGCCGCTAATGACGATCGTCATTAGCTCAGGATAGTCGCGCTCTACAATGCGCAGAAACTCTACCCCGTTCATCTCAGGCATCTTCATGTCCACCATCACGATGTCCGGCCGATGTTTCTTCAGCATTTCCAGCCCGATCACGCCGTCCGTCGCCTCAAAAACTTCTCCGACCTGCAAGCCTTCCCAATCGCCCAATATTTTAATCGCTTCGCGCAGCGGCTCTTCGTCGTCAATAATCAGCACTTTATACATGTTCTGCGCCTCCCCGCGGTATTCTCATCGTCATTTCCGTCCCCGACCCGTTGCTGTGAATCATCAGTCCCGACTGATCGCCATAAAGCAGCTTCAAGCGGGTATTCAAATTTTTCAGGCCGATATTATCGCCCTCCTGTTCCTCCCACTCGGCTTCAAGCATCTGCAAAATTTGTTTCAGCCTATCCGGAGCAATGCCCGGCCCATTATCATCAACCGAGATGATAGCATGGCTCTCGCTCACCGTAGCCCGAACGACGATCATGACCGGCGTGGACACCTTCTCGACAGCATGCTTGATTGAATTCTCCACCAGGGACTGGATGGACAGCTTCGGAATTTGCAGCTCCATCAGCGACTCATCCCACTGAATATCAACTTGAAGGCGGCTGCCGAATCTTGCGCTTTGCAGCGCCAAATACCGCTCGATATGCTTCAGCTCTTCCCTAGCGTAGACGATATCTTTGCCGCTTATGCAGTACCGCAGCGTGAGAGCCAGGGCATCCACCATGTCGGCCACATCGTCGTTTCCGCTCTTGAGCGCTTTCGTGGATATCGCCTGCAGTGCGTTATACAAAAAGTGAGGATTGATTTCCGCCTCCAGCGCCTTGAGGATCGCGTTCTTCTCCACCAGCTTCATGCGGTAGCGTTCATTGATCAGATCATTTGTCCGCCGCACCATCTGATTGAAATGTCGGGTCAGGTAGGCGATTTCGTCCTGGCCCTGCACCGGAGCTTCCGCATCGAACGTCCCTTCGCTGAACCGCCGCATATGGCGGGAGAGCCGATTCAGCGGCTTCGTGATCGCATTGGAGATCAAAGTGACGAGAATGACCGATATGACTAGAAAAATAAGGCCGATCAAGTAGCTCAAATTTCGCGCTTTCGTCGCCGCTTCATATATGCTGCTGTAAGGAATCGGCTTAATCAGCTTCCAGCCGTCCTGCTGACCCACGTCGTAAACGACAAGGTACCGCTTGTCCTCATCCGACCAAGTGACCGGACTTCCCGAGTCATCGACGATGTCTTGGAGCCAGTCCGCCGAGCGGATCGCCTCATAAGCTTCCAGATCATCCATGTGAAAAGGAACATTGCTCGGGTCAAGAAACATCAAATGCTCCCCTTCTTCGAACGGAATGTCGCTCATAATGCTGTCCTTCACCGCCGGCTTCAAATAAAACGACAGTACAGCTCGGGGCTCCCGCGAAGCAATCGAGCGCAGCACGCGATGGTAGCCCATAAATTCAGGCTCGGAAACCATCGTATAGCCGCTGACCGCGTCTGGCAGGACAAAGGACTGATACGAGCGGTTGCGCGGACTGTTCATCGCCTCCTGATACCAGGGCTGCTCGTCGATTCCGCCCTGATAGCCAACCCTGATCGTAATATTGTAAGCCTCACGGCTAATCGAATAATATTTTTGCTGGTCGATCAAATACAAATAAATGCTCTCCAGGTCTTTGCGGCTGTAGAACATATCCCTTAAGTAATCTTCGAGATACATTTTGGCGGCATAGTCATCCCCCTCCTTCATTACCGCCCGAATAATATCATCATATTTGTTATGGGGCAGCGAAAACTGCTCAATCCCGTCTAAATAATCCTCCAGCTTCTGGTTGACAAGCATCAGGTTGTTCGTCGTGCTGGCGATGCTGTTGCTGACCGCCTCCTTCTGGAGCATTTGATAAGATATGATCGTAAGCGAACCCACGATCAGTATAATAATTGAAGTAAAAAGCAAAGTAAGCTTATTGACGAGTCGGCTGGATACCCGCTCAATAAGCGACTTCATAGCAGCTGTTATCCTTTTGATCATGGCTGTCTTCCCCCCCTCACAGTGCTACTGTTTACCTTTTTACCCTTAACTGTTTTCTTATGTCCATTTAGGCGCGTTTAAGGCTGAATTATAATTATTATAGCCGAAAACGACGGAGTGTATAGAAACAGCTGCTCTCTTGTCTATAGAAAATACGTTGCGAAAAAGAGGTGCGATATGTTCAAACTGGGGAGAAAATGGTCTGAAAGATTGGAATTCGGCGCTTTTACACTGCCGGTTTTGATCAGTATTATAGCCGTCTTCTATTATCCGTTTATGATGACGATTCGCTATTCCTTAACTAAGTGGAATGGGATATCTAAAAACCCTAAATTCATAGGCTTGGACAACTTCAAGGAAATTTTCAGCGGCGATGCCAACTTCATGAACGCAAGCTGGTTCACGATTAAGTACGCGATATTATACATCGTGCTCGTGAACGTGCTGGCGATTCTGCTGGCGCTTGTCCTGGATATGAAGATGAAATCCACGACCTGGCTCAGAGCCGCTTTCTTTATTCCTTATATTCTTAGCTTGGTTATCGTCGGTTTCATCTGGAAGTTTATTTTCATGCAGGGCTTCGAATCACTAGGAGCAAGCACAGGCTGGGGCATATTCAAGCTGAGCTGGCTCGGGGAACCGAATCTTGCCTTTATATCCATCCTGCTCGTCTCGATTTGGCAATCGGTCGGCTTCTATCTCGTCATTTACATCGCCGGCCTGCAATCGGTGCCGGAAGACATGAAGGAAGCAGCCAAAGTAGACGGCGCTGGCCCGGTACGCCGGTTCTTCAGCATTACGCTGCCTTTGCTGGCGCCTTCCATCACGATCTCTGTGTTTATGGCGCTGACGAACTCGATTAAAGTATTCGACGTCATTCTGTCCCTCACGGGCGGAGGCCCCGGCGGCACAACGTACAGCGTTGCTTACGATATTTACCGGGATACGTTCCAGAACAACCTGTACGGTTACGGTACGGCCAAAGCGCTCATTCTGTTCGTCGCCGTGCTTGTCATTACCGTGATTCAATTGACGATCTTTAAACGCAGGGAGGTTGAGGCATAATGAAGAGCAAGAAGGCAGGACGCATCGTCTTTGAAGTATTTATGGTCATTCTCTCGCTGCTGTTCTTGTATCCATTGTTCTTGACCATCATCAACTCTTTGAAGAGCTTCTCCGAAGTCATGACCGACGTCATTGCTCTTCCGAAAAGTTTAGCCTTCGAGAACTACAGCTATGTGTGGAAATACATTAACTATCCGAGATTGTTTCTGAACAATACCGTCATTACTGTGCTTGGTCTAGCCGGGATCATTCTGATCTCGTCCATCGCAGCGTATAAGCTGGCCAGAACGAAGACCAAGCTGAGCAACCTGATTTACTTCCTTTGTATCATGCCGATGCTGATCCCGTTTCAATCGATCATGCTGTCCGTGCTGCAAATGGCAAAAAGCTTCCACCTTTCGGACAGCACCTGGGGCCTTGGCATCCTGTACTGGGGCTTTGGCGCACCGCTGGCCATGTTCATCTATCACGGCTTCGTGAAAGGGATCCCTAATGAAATCGACGAAAGCGCAACGATTGACGGTGCTTCCGGTTTCCGCCTGTTCTTCCGGGTCATCTTCCCGCTGCTAAAATCAGTAACAACGACGATCATTATTATTGACGTCATGTGGATTTGGAATGACTTCCTGCTTCCACTCTTGATGGTCAACGGCTCGCCGACTACAAAGACGTTGACGCTGGCCGCTTATACCTTCGTAGGGCAGTATACATCAGACTGGCAATATGCCATGACAGCGATGGTTATGGCCGTGCTGCCGTCCATTATCGTGTTCATGTTCCTGCAGAAGCACATTGTTAAGGGCGTTGTAGCCGGGGCGGTAAAAGGGTAAGGTAAGCATCTGATTAGAGCATATAAAGAGCGCCGGGTTCTGCGGTTTAACTCCGCTACCCGGCGCTTTTCTCTTACCGCCTCCAGCAATCTTTTCTTGTTGTTAATGATGCAAGCTTCCCCAGCGGTACCGGGGATATTACGTCCACTTGAGGCTTATTTCAATTCCCGAAAGAATCGATCGATAGTCGCCCTATTCGGAAGAGCCGGAATCCCGCCTTTATTTACAGTGGCTAGCGCTCCCGCCGCGTTGGCAAACCTGGCACATTCGGCAACATCGTCTACGGTCATCTGGTGAAAACCGCCGGGAATCTCCAAAACTTTATAGATCGCCGCACCAAAAAAGGAATCGCCCGCTCCTGTAGAATCCACCATTTGAACCGAGTAGGCCGGCGCCGTACCGATCGCATGCAAATAGCGGTAAAAACATCCCCGCTCTCCCAGCGTTACGAAAATCAAGGGAATGTCAAACGCACGCATCAGTTGCAGAGTACCTTCACCCGGATCTTCTTTTCCCGTCAAAAAAACAAGCTCCTCCTTGGATACCTTCAATATGTCCGCATATTTCATCCCCTCCTCAATGGCCTTTCTGGCATCCTCCAATGATTCCCAAAGGGATTCGCGAAGATTCGGATCGAAAGTGATCAGAAGCCCCTTGTTCTTGGCGTGTTTTAAAGCCTTGAGGGTGGCGGTTTTCGCCGGCTCGGCCGTCATGGACAGCGAACCAAAATGAAAAACCCGGGATTGCTCAATGATGCCATAATTCAATTCTTCTTCTTTGAGGGTAAGATCCGCCCCGGGATTTCGGCAGAAGCTGAAAGAGCGTTCTCCGTTCTCCGCCAGATGAACAAACGCCAGGGTGGTATGGATATCCTTGGAGAACATTAACCCTTCCGTGTTTACTCCGTAATCCTGCAGCGTGCAGCACAGCAATTCACCGAAGCGATCCGTTCCCACTTTACCCAAAAACGCTGTCTTCTTACCGAGCTTCGCCAGAAGCACAGCCACATTGGCCGGTGCCCCACCGGGATTGCACTCAAATAACATTTGCCCCTGCCCAGATCTCCCGGCCGGTGTAAAATCAATCAGCAGCTCTCCCATAGTAACTGCATCATACATCCGATCCATCTCCCTTCATCTTCACCAGACAGGGCGGAGCTTCCAGCTTTTGAGCGAGGTCAATTTCACAGATCCGCCGCGGCTAAATAGCAGTGTACTCATGCTATCCGGGTGCGGAAAAATATTATGAGTCATGACCGTACGCCCCTCATTGCCGTATATTTCAACCACACTGGTATCCATAAAAATATGAAGTTTAAGCTTATTGTGGAACGCCTCTAGTTTGCACGTGCATACACCTTCGCTCCAGCCGTCGGAGCGGCTCCGGTCGAACTTCAGGATTCCCGTCGCCGGGAAATAGGAGAGAACCGTCTCCTGCGTCCTGTCCTCGGAAACCCGCAGCTTGAAGCCAAACTCCTCGGCATCACAGTTCTCCAGATCGAATTCGGCGATCATCTCCCAAGCCTCGTTCACTGGTTCTGTTAGAACGATTTCCATGTCCTTGCCGATCCGCTGAACTCCACTAACCTGGCCTTCTTCTCGCAGCGAAGTAATTTCGGCCACCGGCAGGAATTTCAATTTCCCGTCCTCATCCAGCTCTACGGTACGCGGAATGGACATAGATCCGCACCAGTATTTCTGTACGGGAGGCGCGAAATCCTTGAACCAGGGCATCCAGTCCCAAGAATTCAGCCAGGCGATAATGAGCCTTCTGCCCGTGTCGTCCAACAACGATTGAGGCGCATAATAGTCAAAGCCGAAGTCTATCTCTCCCTGCACATCCCAGGTGAATTTACCGCTGTCGTAATCCATATCCCCGACTAGATAGACGGTTGTCGTATTCTCCATACCCATCGGCGAAAACAAGAGTACATGCCTGCCTGCAAGCGGAAAGAAATCCGGACACTCCCACATCGTTCCCAAGCTGCCATCGCTTTCAGCCAGTACACTTACGTATTCCCACTTCCGTAGATCAGGCGAACGGTACAACAGCGCTTTGCCCCGCCCCTCCTTGCATGAACCGACGACCATATACCAAGTGTCTTCGTGTTTCCATACCTTGGGGTCGCGGAAGTCGGCCGAACCTTCTTCGGGAGGGAGAGCAATCACAGGATTGCCCTCGTATTTCTCAAAATGAATCCCGTCCGTACTAGTGGCCAGACACTGCGTTTGAATCACTTGTCCATCCCTGATGACAGTCCCGGTGTATAACAGGGTAAGTACACCGTTATCATCAACGGCGGAACCGGAGAAGCACCCGCCCCGCTCATCCAGATCGTAAGGTTCACTTGGCGCCAGCGCGATCGGGAGATGCTCCCAGTGCACCAGATCTTTTGATTTGGCATGCCCCCAATGCATCGCGCCCCAGCGGTTCCCGTAAGGGTTGTACTGATAAAACAGATGGTATTCTCCCTTAAACTGGATCAGACCATTGGGATCGTTCAGCCAGCGGGCAGGGGGCATAAAATGATACTTATGCCTCGACGCTTCCCCTGCGGCTTCATCCCTGATCGCGGCAATCGCCGCATTCGCTTTAGCCAGTGCCTGTGCATGCCGCTCCAAACGCGCTTTTTGAAGGGTCATTGGTCTATTCCTCCATTGCCTTACGTACTTGTTTGGCTTGCTTTACGTTGCCTTCGGAATGCCACGGTGTACGATCCAGTTTCTTCTGCAATTCTTCGTTTCTTCCTTGCGAATATTCCTTCATGCGCTCTTCAGCCATTTCCTGCGATTGCTGCATCTCCGCGTTCAAGGACACGCCCTGCGGCTTAGCGATATTGGTAATCTGCGGCATCAGCTGAATTCTTTCCTCTACCGGAAGAATGCCAAACGGCTTGGACGGCAGTGTCTGGTACCAATAGGCAGTCGAAGACCAGTCGTCGGCCAGATGGTTGGCATGCCCATGTTCGATCGTGACTTTCAGGCTTTTCGAGAAATGGATAGGGTCGGCAATATGAAAGCGATAGGACACTTGATACCCAGGTACATCGCTTTCATGCACGATCGAACCACAGAAAGGAAACGCCGTCTTCTGCATACCCCAAGCATGATTGAAGTAGTCTTCCGCTCCGGTGCCAACGATACTTGGCAGCTCTTCGCCATCGATAAAGATCATATCGTCGCCTTCACCCCACCAGCTGCCCTGGAAGTGCGTCACTGATAGGTTGCACCCGATGTAGTGGCCCTCACCTTCCGTTTCCAAAATTACATAGTTGCCGGCCCCGTCCAAATTAGCCACGCGGTTGACCTCCGGCGTATTGACCTGCAAGTTCGCGCCCCAGCCGTCACAAGGATACTCGCGTCTCCATTGGGCATGGAAGTATGCCGTGTTTTTATCGAGAGGCTGGTGGTAAAGCTCATAATCGATATGGAAATAAAGCCCGAACGGCACATCGTTTTCATTTATAATTTCGATTTTAGCCCGCTTGTTGAACGGCATAGGCAAATAGCAATTGACAGAGGCGACTCCGCCGAATTTGAATTGCTCCTCCGGTTTGACGGATACTGTAAATGGCAGCGAAGCAAAGTTCCCCGGCATAGAATGGCCGATACAGAAAAAATCTCCTAATGGCACGAGCACGCTAGGGTGAGCCTGATCGTCCCAGGTCATTTTGATCAGCACCTTGCGGTACCAGGCCGGATCGGGCACTTCCCAAGTTACGCCCAGAGCGTTATGAATTTCATTGACCGGCGCGATGTTAGCCCCCAAGTCCGGACGCATCACACTTGGCCCCAGCACTCTGCGGCAAAAGGAAGTCATCCAGATATGCGAAATACTGCCAGGTCCTTCGATATCACCCAGCACGATGCTTTCCCCCGCCGGAATCATCCAGTAGTCCTGGTTTTTCCCCTCTTGATCCCAACTGGATACCCGGGCTGTGCGGACTTTTTTGATTTGCGTCAGTTGCCCCAAAAAATTTACGCTTTGATTGTTCATAATGAATTCTCTCCTTCATCTATAATAAATTTATGTGAAACCATAGATAAAAATAAAACTACCCTTTTACGGCTCCAGCCGTCATCCCCTCGATGATGAACCGTTGAAAAATGCCGAAGAAAATCAGCTGCGGCACTATGAGCAGCATGCCGGCTGCCAACGTACCGCCATAATCGATACTGTAGGCGCCTTTGAATTGGGAAATGCCCAGCGATATCGTATATTTGGCCGCGTCGCTGATCAACGTCACCGCAAACGGAAATTCATTCCAAATATACAGAATGTTAAAAATAAATACGGTGGAAACAACAGGCGTGATGATTGGAAAAACGATCGACCTGCACAATGTATACAATCCGCTGCCGTCAATAATAGCGGCCTCTTCCACTTCCTTAGGAAATCCTCGCAGAAACCCGGTAAATAGCAATGTATTGAAAGCGATCGCCGTCGCGATATATGGCAGTATCAGCGACCAGTAGCTATTCAGCAAATCCAGCATGATCGTAATCCGGTAAACGGGAAAAATCAGGATAAACGCTGGAACCGCCAGGCCGGAAATGAAATAGAGCTGGATTAGGTTCTGCATTTTTTTTGACTTGAACACCATGCGTGTTAGGGCAAACGAACTCATAAAGGTGATGAGGATCTCAAGGACGATCGTGGCGATGGCGACGATGACCGTATTTTTATACAGGATGAAAAAATCCAGCGTTGCGAAGGCCCGCTTGTAATTTTCCATGCTCCATGACTCGGGCCAACTGAATGGGTTGTTCAAAATTTCGCTGCTTGTGCGAAAGGAGAGAAAGCATACCCAAAGCACCGGCAGCAGAATGATCAAAGTAACCCCGTAAGCCAGAATATACCACCCTGCCGTTTTCCATCTGCGATTCGAAGGGATGTTAATCTCTCTACTCATAGTCATCCTCCCTCCCCCTCAAAGTTGGACTTGCTCAGCTTCAAATAGGCGATGGAAAACAGCATAGTCAACAGGAACGCAATTGTCGAAATCGCCATTCCGTAACCGTATTCCGCCGAGGTAAAAGTGGTGTTGTACATGTAGGTGACCAGAACCTCAGATTGATGGTTCGGTCCGCCACCCGTGAGCATAAATACGGTTTCGAAAATTTTGAACACATTGGTAATGACCAGAACGACGACGATCCGGTTCGTTTCGTTCATCATTGGCACAGTGATGTACCATAGCTGCTCTTTGGGACCAGCGCCATCGATGGAGCTTGACTCGTAAACGTCCCTGGGTATCATCTTGAGACCGGCCAGGAAAATCGTGGCGATGAATCCAAGCTGCTGCCATACGAACACCATGCCGATGGAGTAGGGAGCCAGCGCCTTTCCGCCGATCCACATCTGAGTCAGATTCCCGAGTCCAAGCTTCACCAGAAGGATATTGATCAAACCCATTTGGGGGTCCAACACGAACACCCAGATCAAACCGACGACGATCGGGGCGATGATGCTAGGCGTATAATTCAACGCCTTCAGAGCATCGCTGCCTTTAAAAGTCCGATTCAGCAGCAGGGCAAGCATGAAGGAAAACGGAATCAGCAAGACAAGCGATACGCCTAGAATAATGAACGTATTTTTCAGCGAAACCCAGAAAAACGAGTCGCCCAAAAGCAGTTTATAATTACTAAATCCAACAAACTCAGGTGTGCCAATGCCCGTAAATTTCGTCGTGCTGTAGTAAAACGAGATGATGATCGGGAATATGATATAGCCAGTAAACAGAAGCAAAGTTGGAAACAGCATGACGAATATACTTTTTCTTTTGCTTAGCCAGATCATTTCTCTTGGCTCCTCCCATCCTGTAAGGTGAAGGGAGAGGCTGCCAGCAAAGGCTTTCGGGGCAACCTCTCGTGCCTTCGTTATTGCTGTTCGACTTTTTTATCGATCAAATCAAGCGCCTGTTCAGGCGTGTAAAATCCGTTAATAACCCCGTAAATGCTGTCATACATAGCGTTTCCAATGGCGTCGGATACCACGAGATCAGGCTGAGCAAACGGCTTTTCCCATCCCGGTTCATTCATCGCTTTAATCAATTCGGCATATACCGGATGCGCCGCTGCATCTACATCGGCCTCAAAGCTGTTGATCGGGGGCAACTGATTATCGACCATGATTTGCATGCCTTCCTGGCTGTAATAGAAGGTGAAAAACTTCTGGACGGCGTCGTATTTCACCGTGTCCTCCTTAACCTTCGCACTGGCTACGAGCGGCGCGGAAGCAGAAATCATAGAAATCTTCTGATTCCCTACGCCGTCATTAAATGTAGGCCCCCAGGAGAAACCGACGTCCTTGGCAATCGGGCTCCCTTCCAGCTTGACCGTTTCCCAGGCCCCGGCGTCCAGCATTGCCGCCTTGCCGGAGGTGAACATTTCCACGGCCTGAAAATAGCTCAGCGTAGTCACGTTTTCGGGAAAGGCACCCAGTTTTTGCAATTCGGCGATTTTATCGAAGAAGAGGAGGAAGTCGGGGTTGTTAAACTTCTCTTCTCCCGCTAAAATCGCGTCAATCTTATCGAAGTAACCATAGCGGGTAAACATCCCCAGGAAGGCCCAGATACTGTAGTTATCCTTTGCACCCTTCGCAATGGTCACGATATTGTTCGCTTTAAACACTTTCGCGGCCTCGGCTAGCTCCTCGTAAGTTTCTGGGACTTTAACGTTGTGTTCTTCGAACAGTGCCTTGTTGTACCAAAGTCCGGTGACGAGCGATTGATATGGCAGGCCGAACTGCTTCCCGCCATCCTCGTAGTTTTTCAGCATCATCGGATCGATCGCGGAGAGCTCCGGCGTATTTCTAATCATCTCACTCAAATCCAGCAGCATTCCGGCCTGATTCATCTCTTTGGCGGGAGCGGGCAGCATCCAGAAAATATCGGGCATTTCTCCGGTTTGAGCCTGGATCTTCATCTTTTTGATATGATCGTTCGTATCCGCTCCGGTCAAATTGACCTTGATGTCGGGGTACTTGGCCTTAAAAGCTTCAATTGCCTTATACATCGCCGGCTCCTGATCCTTCACATTCGCAACATGCATCGCGATGTCCAAAGTTACGGTCTGCTCTTTGGGATTGCTTGAACTTCCTTCATTCGTAGTGTTTTCATTCTTAGGATTTCCACAAGCTGCTAATAGTGTAATCAACATCAACATCGCTAGCATTCCGGACAAATATTTTTTCATCTCTATTCCCCCCTGAAAAATGTTGAACTTGTCGATAACTTCATTTCCCATTGACGGTCACTCGAAAATTTCATAAACTCCTTTCCAAAGAGACTCGCAAATAAATTGTGCAAATATGAATTTACAGAGAAGGTTGACCGCCTTCTTATAATGCCATTCTATTACGAATGTAAGCGCTTGTATTTAGCAGATGTTATGTTTTATTTATCAAAAATCGCTTCAGCTCGCATTGGGAGAAATATAGAAATGGAGGCGCTATCTTATGATATTGAACAACTTATCGCCATATATTCGAGTCGCTATGGATGATAGCACTACGGATTCCTGGTTCATTCAGGAACGGGTTTTATTCGATTATGAGCTGCTATACGTGATGGAAGGAGAGTTGCTAGTCACGATTGAAGACGAGGTTTTCGAGGGAAAGAGGGGAGATATCTTTCTGTTTCGGCCGGGACAGCGCCATTCGCTGCGCAAGATCAGCCGAAAATTGCGGCAGCCCCACATTCATTTCGACTTTTTTTATCAAGAGGATAGTCCAGGGGTTAAGGTCTCTTTTCGCTCAAGAGAAAAAATAACAGAGGAAGAAGAACAATGGTTCCGAGAAGATATTATGGATCGGATGCCTGTCCCCTTATCGAGCCATCTCCGCCTTAAGAACCCGTTGCTGATTGAACAAATGCTGATCCAATTAATTAACGAATTTGATATGAAGATGCCGTTCTTCGAAATTAAAATCAAAGGATTGTTTATCCAATTATGGATTCAGATTTTGCGAGAAAACTACTGGAATCTTCATCCCCATCTCATTACTAATTTTCAAACCTTGCTGAGGGTTAAAGATTTTCTGATGCATACACCAGAACGTAAAGTCTCTTTGGAGGAAATCTCTAAAATGTCCGGGATAAGCAAACATTATTTGATCCGGCTGTTTAAAAAGGCCTTTGGTATGAGCCCTTTGCAATATCATCAATTTATCCGGATTCAGAGAGCGAAGCACTTGATTCAGTTTACAGACAATTCCATTGAAGGTATTGCCGAGAAGATGGGCTACCCGAATATCCATGCTTTTAGCCGGGCATTCAAAACAGTTGACGGGACTCCCCCTTCTTTTTACAGGAACTAGAAAACCTTGGGATAACCGCAGTTGTTTCTAGTTAGGGGGCTGCCTAATAGTAGGATTAAAATTAATTTAAAGACAGCCCCTTTTCCATACTTTTTCACCACAAGCGTTATTTTGCTTAAACGACATTTCCGCCATCGGAGCCTTAAAGGCATGCAAGGATTTGAACTTGTCTGTTCCGGATAAGCTCGCCATTTTGGGCATTGACGATATGCCGACCGTCTCCGAACTGCTGAGCCTATCGACCATCCGACATCCTATCAACGAACTGGCCGAGGCCGCTTCCAAGTTGATGATCGAATCCATTGAAACCGACGGCAAGCGCCTCGATCCTGTTGAAGAAGTTTTCCCGACAGAGCTGATGGTTCGGCGCACCAGCTAATTTCCGGGTATTTTTCTGGAAGATATTCAAAAAAATCGAGCAAGGATTTATTTATCCTCTGCTCGATTTTTCTGTTCTATCTCCAGTTTCAAATCCCGGATTCTGGATTTGATAGACCGCCTCCGCAACCGACATTCCCATGCCAGCCTTAGAAATGAGCACTTCCCCAGTGTCAACTTTAGATTCGGCTGTAGCCGAGAACTGAGAAGCAACAAGCTGAAGAAATAGGGCCCATAAAATTACTATTGAAATCCGAGGCGGATAAGCGTTTCCAATTCGTAAAGCAAAGATACTTGAGCGTTGTTATATTATCCAAATGGCAAAGAGCGCCGAAGCGCTCATCCTACCAAATCGATTGCATATCCCAAACATCCAAGAATTTAACAACCACGTCCCCATCTCCCCAAATCTCAAGACCCAACGCATCCTCGCGGCTGGGATATACACGGGTTGTGAGACTCTTCAATCCATTTGCATAAGCTTCAACCATGGAGCGATCCAGATAAATGTGAAGCTTCAGATTCTCTCCTAGCAGCTCCAGTTTTCCTCCCTGAATCCCTCTGCACTTTTCTCCCGGATGCAGCGTTGTTTTCGTTCGATCAACCGCAAACAACGATTGCTTCGAATCATAGTACAGCAGTGTTTCTTCTTCTCCTTCCGGCGTACGCCGGACCTTGATTCCGAATTGCTGGGCGCTGCCAGGCTCTATTTCCAATTGAATCTCAAGCATGTCGCCATGAACATCCTTGAGCAGTATATTAGTCTCAGCCAATGTCTTGTCTCGAAGGGATATCCGCTTGGTATCCCGCAGCGACTGAAGCTCTTGAATCGGCTCGATCCCCAACCGTCCGTCATCCCGTAAATACACGCTTAATGGTAAGCCGCCGTTATGCGCCCAGCCCGATTTATATTCCAGTTCAGATGTTCGATCGCCTTGAGCTATCGTAAAGATGATCTTTCTGCCGGTCTTCGGATCAACCATGCCGCTCGGGCCGGTAAAATGGAAATCACCAACGTCTATCAATTGAGGCTCCTCTTGATCGGGAATGAATGAGAGACTCTGCTTGTCAATTTGTCCGATCCAGTAGAATACCTCGACATCCGCACCTTCTCCCACTGGGCTGACCAGCAATAGATGCTTGTTCACCCCCTGCTTGTCATTGCCCAAGGGAAGAAGCACGGGGAGCTCCCAGATGGGCCCAAGATAAGGAAACTTCTGAATATCCGCTTTAAAAAATGGTCCTTTGTACGCCCAGTTCATCATATCCTGCGACGAAAATGCCAGCGCTGCTCCACCTTCGCCTTCCATCCCCGAACCAACCAAGGCAAACCAACCGTCATCGTCTTTCCACACGAACGGGTCCCGGAAATCCCCGAATGCGCCCATGCCCCTCTTCTGCACGATCAAAGGCTCTGGATGCTTTACCCAGTGAACCAGATCTGTGTCTCCATCCGTAGTATAGGTGCTTCGAGCAAGCGCGACGCTCTGATTCGGAGAAGCACTATCATTGCCCGCCGTAAAAAATAAAACAGGAAGGCCGTCTGCATCATATGTCGCGCTTCCCGACCATATCCCATCGGGTGCCAGCTGATCCTTCTCAGGCGCCAGGGCCACGGGAAGATCACGCCAATGTACCAGATCCTTACTGACCCAATGCCCCCAATGAATGTGATGAAAAAACGGCCCGAGCGGATTGTGCTGATAAAACAAATGATATTGCCCGTCAAAATAGATCGGCGCATGGGGTTCGTTCATCCAGTGGGCCGGCGGGCTGACATGATATTGCGGTCTGTGCCGATCCGAAAGCAGAGGCGTCCGATCCAGCTTGATCTCATCATACTTTAATTGCGGCTGGACTCCTTCATGAGCGGAATCCAGCACATACCGATAAGAAGCAGCTACCTCTTCCGCGCTCAGAGCACGATTATAGATCATAAGTTCATCTAGGATACCGCTAAACATATGGAGGCTGAATACCTCTGCCAGCAGGCTGCTATGGTTATTTTTGCCGATAAGCAAATCCGTATCCGCCGCCTCGGCCAAGCGGGATCCCCGAGGCAAGGTCGAGGAAGCGATCTCCTTGCCGTTCAGGTAAAGCTTCATTTCTCCTTGATTTCCATCGAACACAGCATTTACGTAAGACCATTCATTCTTGGGCAGTTCATGGCCATCAGGCGACCACAGCTCCTTCCAGTCCCCTCCTTCCAGCCCAACTTGAAAGGACCAGGAGCCGTGACGAAACATGCCAAGCAAATATCCCTGCTTGCGGTCCAGGTCGTAACGATTTACAATGGCGGCTAATTTACGCTCATGACCCCATTCGTAAGAGCGCGGCGCTACCCATACTCCTATACTTAGCGCATATAAATATTCGGAGTTGTCGGCCGCGTCGCCCTCTTCAAATGAATGGGTAATGTAAGTCGAGTAACCGTCGAACAAGAGGCCGCTTCCCAATACTCCCTGTCTCCACTGCGGATCGCAGGGTTCGGTAAACTCCGCCTGATTAAATACGTACTGAATATCATCCTGGACTTTGGATATGCCCTCCAAAGCGCTCGCCCCCGCTCCTTCATCAAAGGCCCAATGCATCATCAGGCCCGGATCGTCATGTCTCTGGTTCATGCCTCATCCCTCCATAACATCTGGTCTGTCATCGTGGGAAATATGAGCAGATTTAAGAGCATGGATATGAAGCGAGTTTACAACGGCCCGTCCTGATTTTGTGCTTATTCCAACCTGATGAATCGGAGCATCCGGGAAAATTTGATCCGTCAGGGCAACCAGCCCGTTATTTGCATACACTTCAACCGCATTGCGATCCAGCCAGATATGCAGCTTTATTTTTCCATTCTCCGGAGTCACTTTGGCACCGTGCTTGCATGCAAACGACGGGTGAAAATCAGTCAGACCCGATTTCGAGCGGTCGATAAATAGCCATTGATCCACAGGGTCATATCCGATAATAATCTCACTCTGTTCAGGGGATTTCATGATGATATGAACCGCGTCCCCAGACTGGATATCGATATCCGCTTCAATCTCCAGCAGATCATCGTTTGTTGTCTGCATAAAAGGAACCTGTGGCGTAACCGTCACATTATTCCAGCTCATCGATTCTTTTCGCAGCTGCTCAATTTCTCGAACAGGCATTTGGATCAAGACAATGTCCCCGTCTCGGTTGGTCAATGATAATGCACGTGGCAGCGTCATTGCACCTCTCCAGATTTCGGTAGGTGTCTCGTTGGCATATTTCCAATTACTCATCCATCCGATGATCACGCGCCGTCCGTCTTGCTCAGGTATATCTGACCAAGATACCCCCGCATAATTATCCCTGCCATAATCGAGCCACTTGATATGATCTGGCGAGTTGTCGTTAACGAACGTATATCCGTCGAACTCTCCGATAAAATACTGCGTACGTGAGCCTTCTGGGCAGGAGGGATTATCCCCTATGCTTATAATAAGTACCCATTTCGAAATCCCACTGTCATCTACAGGCAGCTCAAAGAGATCCGGGCACTCCCAAACCCCGTCATGGGAGCCTTCCCCCTTTCCGAATTCGCTCGAGAACGACCATTCACGCAAATTTTTCGATCTATAGAATCGAACTCGATCTCCCGCGACAATGACCATAACCCAGCTTTCACTTTGCGAGTGCCAAAATACCTTTGGATCCCGGAAGTCAACTAGATCATGCTCGACGAGAGCCGGATTCCCCTCGTATTTATGCCAGGTTCGGCCTTTATCGCTGCTGTATGCCAAGCTTTGCCGCTGACGCGGTTGTTCGGTCTCAGGGCATGTGTCCGCATGGGTGAAGAGCGCCACCAATCCATGAGAACCTTCGAACAGTCCACTGCTGTTGTTCCAGTCAACAACACAGCAACCGGAGAAGATGGCTCCATGTTCATCTGGGAACAGAGCAATAGGCTCATGACGCCAATGAACCAAGTCTTGGCTTATCGCATGGCCCCAGTGCATTGGCCCCCATTTGTTGCTATAAGGATGGTGCTGATAAAATAGATGATATTCCCCTTCGTAATAGACCAACCCGTTTGGATCATTTAACCATTGGGCTGGGGGCGTGAAATGAAATCCAGGTCTGAATCTATCATGATTGCGCTGGTGAATTGAATGGATCATATGATTTATCTCATTTGTAGTCGGCATTGACTGAATAGCTCCCTTCCGTGTCGTTACTAACGCACCGCCGGCATTAGCAAAAGTCAGCATATGGATCATCTGCTGTTTGGTCAGCTGATTTAAAGAGGTTTCAGCCATTAATATTTTATATAGCAAGCAGCCTAGAAAAGCGTCACCCGCTCCCGTCGTATCGATGCTCTCTACCTGGAAACCCGGGACATAACCGTCGTGATCAGCCAGTCGGTAATAGCAACCTTTCTCTGCTAAAGTTACTACGATCAAGTCAATTTCATATTGTTGTTGCAGCTCTAGCGAGCCCTTTTCCAAATCTGTTGTCCCGGTTATGAAATAAAGCTCTTCTTCCGATATTTTCAGGATATCGGCATGACTCATGCCCCAAAGGATGTTCTGTCTCGCTTCCTCTTTGCTCTCCCATAATGAAAACCGGATGTTGGGATCGAACGATAGCAGGATTCCCACCTCTCTAGCCTTAAGGACTGCCTCTCTAGTTGCTGTTCGGGCTGGCTCGTGGGTCATCGATAAAGTTCCAAAATGCAGTGCCCGACAATTTTCAATCATATCGAACGGGATATCGGTTGAACGTAAGAACGTATCCGCTCCCGGTTTCCGGTAGAAGCTGAACGATCGATCTCCTTTATCATTCAGATGGACAAAAGCCAGCGTTGTATTCGCTTCTTCTGTATGCGAAAGCGCAGACACGTCAACTCCGCAGCTAATCAAAGTATCGCGTAGCAATGAACCGAAATGATCTTCCCCAACCTTACTGATCAATGCCGATTGCCCCCCTAAACGCGCTAACGCAACTGCTACGTTAGCCGGGGCTCCTCCAGGGTTGCATTCCAACTGCTGGTTGTCGTTGCCTCCCGTTGTCCGATCTGCTGGAGTAAAGTCTATCAGCACTTCCCCGATGGCTATTACATCAAGCACGGTTTCTCCCCACCTATCTCTATTTGTTGCTAAATATTTTAATGATTACTATTGCTGTAAAGTCTCGTTATACCGATCTAGACCTGTTTGATAAATTTCCATCAACTCGTTTAGGCCCATCTTTTCAAGTGTCTTCACATAGCTGTCCCACTTCTCGTCCACGCCGCCCTCAACAATAAACTTGCCTCTTTGGGTATTTGCATATTTAATCAGTTCCGACTCAATCTTATTGATTTTGTCCAGTTCCTCCGGCTCGAAAAAGATGCTAGGATAGTTTTCCTTCTCCATATATGGATTATAGTATTGCTCTAAGTCTTCCGCACGCTGCTGAGCTCTAGGCTCCATATCAACAACCTTACCGAAGTCTTCGATGGTGATCACGCCAGGACCGCCTGAACCTGGAGCCACTTTCTGACGAAACTCGCCTGCGGAAGTTCCCTCAGGAAGCGGAAGGTTCACCAACTTCCCATTTTCGTCTTTCTTGAAAACGACATCCAGCGGACCCCAGTGAATTTGAGCCGCCATGTAAGGTTCATACTGCTGATCAATCCAACGCATGGTGATCTCCGGATAGCGGTTCTCTTTCGTAATCATGAAGGCACCTCGTCCCGGACCGCCGCCATTGCTTCGGCCGATCGATTGATCTCCATTTGGACCTTTTAATGGGGACAGCAGAACATAATCCTGACTGCGCTCCGGTCCGACAACCTCTTCGATTTCCCACCAGATGTAGGAGCCGAGCGTTTCGTCTGTTGATTTGCCTTTTGCTAAATACTGAGCCGCATCCTGAGTGAAGGATTCAGGATCAATCAAGCCCTGCTTATACCACTTTTCATGAAAATATTTCAAGGCTTCCTTATATTCGGGCTGCGTAGCGGTAAAAATCACCTTCCCGTCTCGAACGATCCGATGCTCCAGGTTATCCGGAAGACCGAAAGCTCCGAATATACCAGCAATGTCCATACACCATTGCATGTGCATAAAGCTGAGCGGGATTTCATCCGGCTTACCGTTCCCGTTCGGATCCTGCGTTTTAAAGGCGACCAAAGCTTCCGTGTATTCATCTAGCGTTTCCGGAACTTTCAAACCAAGTTTATCGAGCCACTGTTTATTGATGACGTGGAAGAAGGGGTTGGTTCCCAGGTTATTCTCTTCCCAAGTCGGCAGCCCATAGATATGTCCATCCGGCGCTGTGATCGATGATTTGATATCCGGCCGGCGTTCAAAAAGCGCTTTCAAATTAGGCGCATATTGCTCAATTAAATCCTCCAGCGGAATAATAGTTCCATCTTTTCCGTAATTGATTAGCTCGTAATCCGTAAATCCTGCTCCGTAAAAGGCATCCGGCAAATTTCCGCTAGCCAAAAGCAGATTTTTCTTCTCTGTATAATCGGTGTCCGGAATGTTCTCCCAGTCGATCTTCACATTTGTTTGTTCCTCCAGCCGTTTAAAAATCTCCATTTGAGCGTATTCTGGAGCTAACGCTGCTTTTGGAGAAACCATTTTTAACGTCACCGCTTCGTTTACAATTGGAAGACCCTCTTTATTAAAGCTTGCAGTCACGTCCAGATTTCCCGCCTGATTCTTGGAGCCACCGCCACCCGAACATCCACTTAGGGCAAATACTCCGGCCAACATTAGAAGTCCAGCACCTTTAATTATTGATCTCATTCATTAACCTCCCTATAAATCCTTCCATGTGAAAAAAGGGTTTTGCTTCTCTTTAGTAAACAACCTAAAATGCGTTCTGCCCTCCACATCCCCCCCTTCAAGCTCCATCTCTTTATCAGCCCTTGATTGATCCGATCATTACACCTTTAACGAAGTATTTCTGCAAGAATGGATACAATAGGAGCAGCGGCAAGCTGGATACGATAATGACACCATATTTGATTAGCTCGGTAACTCGCATTTTCGCCGCATAGGATTCCACATCGACCATCATGCCGGAGTTGACCTGATTCTGGACAAGGATGTTACGAAGGATCAATTGCAGCGGATACTTATTTTCATCGTTCAAATAAATCAAAGCATCGAAAAAACCGTTCCAGAAGCCAACGACATGATACAGCACCATCACTGCAAGGATGGACTTCGACAAAGGTAATACAATGCTCCAAAAAAACTTAGTGTTAGAACAACCGTCGATTGAAGCAGCCTCCCACATTTCATCTGGAATAGACGATTGAAAAAAGGTTCTTACAATAATGACGTTGAATACACCGCCAGCCCCAGGAATAACCAAGGCCCAGATCGTGTTCAGCATATGAAGATCCTTGATTAACAAATACGTAGGAATCAATCCACCGCTAAAAAACATGGTAATCATTAAGAACCACATCATGAACGTTTTCCCCACCAGATTTTTACGCGCCAACGGATAGGCCGCAAAAACGGTCACAGCTACGCCGATCAAAGTTCCTGCACCTGCATATAAAATGGAATTGGCGTATCCAATCCAAATGGATGAATCGTTAAAAATTCTTGCATATCCATCCAGCGTAAAGCCCTTCGGGAACAACCATACTTCCCCGGAATAAATCAGATTAGGATCAGAGAATGAGGCGATCAGTACAAAATATAGCGGGAATAAAACAAGCAGCATGATTACGGTCAATACGGTATGGTTGATGACATCAAACCATGCGTCTCCCCTACTTCTTCTTTTTAATAATTCGTTCAAAGTGAGATCCCCCTTACCACAAGCTGGTTTCCGTCATTTTTTTGGCGATCCGGTTGACGGTAACAATTAAGACAATGTTAATCATGGAATTGAACAAGCCAACCGCCGTTGAAAAGCTGTATTGAGCCTTCTGAATCCCCATCTCATAAACATAGGTTGGAATAATATTGGAGGTAGCGTAGTTCAAATCGCTTTGCATCAGAAATGCCTTTTCAAAACCAATACTCATAATGTTGCCGAGTGCTAGAATCAGCAGGATCACAATCGTCGGTAAAATACTTGGAATATCCACGTTCCATATCCGCTTCCATTTGCTTGCCCCATCCATCGTCGCGGCTTCATGCAATTCCGGATTTACCCCCGCTAGAGCAGCTAGGTAGATAATTGTGGAGAAGCCCGTCTCTTGCCAAATCCCTGACAATATATACAAGGGACGGAACCAACCTTCATTGGCCATAAACAGAATAGGCTCCCCGCCTAACCAGGTAATGATGTGGTTCACTATTCCGCTGTTGGGCGATAAAAAAACATGGAGCATGCCAACCAGCACAACGGTAGAAATAAAGTGCGGCGCATAAATAACGGTCTGGATAAATTTCTTATATCGCTTGCCAAGCATCTGATTCAGCATAATTGCAATGATGATTGGCGCAGGAAAGCTAAACACCAGCGATAGAAAGCTAAGTGTCAGCGTATTATTCATGATCGTCCAAAAATTATAGGAATTGAAAAAATCAATAAAGTGCTGAAAGCCCACCCATTCGCTTCCCCATATTCCCCGGCTAGGGGAAAAATCCTTAAAGGCGATTTGCACTCCGTACATCGGATAGTATTTGAATACAAGGTAAACCATAATGATTGGCAGCAAAAACAGATACAGTTCATAATCGCGTTTTATTCGGCTCCATGTTTTACGACTGGGTTTGATCATGGATTGCTCCAACCCGCTAGTTCTTGATTTCATCCTGATACTTCCTTTCTCGTATGAACTTTTGCAATATTGAAACGTTTCCAATTTTTCTTGAGAAAAACGTCAATCTGCAATACCACACGTTGAGGCAGTCGTAGCAGTTGGTGTTTTTCTAATAAGGAGAAGTCTATTATTGAACGAATTTAATCAGGTAGTTTCACCTTGTCTAAATTCAACCGGAAGAAGATAAACTTCTCGATCCAGTATTTCGCCTTCGATCTTTTTGTAGAGTAGCCTGATCGTCATACGCGCCATCTCTTCTACAGGCTGCCTAATCGTTGATAATATAGGATGGAAATAAGGATGATCCTGAATGCCGTCGTATCCAATGACCTTCACATCGTCTGGAACACGGATCCCCTCCCTGCCTGCTCTTTCTATATATTTAGCGGCAAACATATCGGTTATGGCAAAAATGCCGTCTACATCACGATGATTCCTTAGAAATTCCCCAAAATAGGCATCGTCATCCACCACGGGATCCGGCTTTTCGTATACGATATAGTCGATACCTAACTTTTTTGCCTCATCGATAAAACCTTCTCTTCGGTTCATCGTTTCACTAAAAACAGAGGTAACGCTTCCTAGATAAGCAGGTTTCCTCGCCCCCGCTTTGACGAGTTCTCTTAGAGCCAAGCGCCCCCCTTCATAATTATCCGACGTAACGCATGTGATGTTCTTGTTGAAATGTCTATCGATACTAACAATCGGAATGTCATTACTCACGTTATCTTCAATGTCGTTGTACGTAATGCCTACAATACCTGCCACTTTATTTTGCTGAAGCATCTCCAGATAATACAATTCCTTTTCAGGTTTGCCACCGCTATTGCAAAGCATCAGCTTAAAGCCTTCCCGATCCAACTCATCTTCAATGTAATAAGCCAATTCAGAAAAAAAGGGATGCCAGATACTCGGGAGCAGCAGAGCTACCATCTTGGATTTCCGCATTTTGAAATTTCGGGCAATCTCATTAGGAATATAATTCAACTCTTGTATAGCTTTCTCAACTTTTCTTCGCGTTGTGGGACTTACAGCGCCCGAATTGTTAATAACTCGGGACACGGTTCCCACAGCTACCCCAGCTAACTTGGCTACATCTTTAATGCTTGACATCTTAACCCTCACTTAAGCTTTTATGATAATCATAATAACACTAAATTGGAAACGTTTCAATATTTTTTTGGAAACGTTTCTATATGATCTTTTCATTGCATTAGTAATCGTGGTTCATACCGGTTAAAACTTTTGCTACACCCGGGGTACTACGAGAACGATACTCAAAATACCCTTCACCAAAATGGCTGATCAGTTGTTTCAGCATCATTTCGGGCAGTGATTTCGGATATACTTAGGATACGAAACCTGATGGAATCTTACTTACCGTTCAACTAGGCATTGTTTGGCCGCTTTCATGCGGTCATCCGGTTTGATACAATTAATGAACGATAACAACGATATGATGAAAAGAGACTGATTCCATGTGAGAAGAGATTATTAGCCTTCCCACTTTTTATATGTTTTTTTATATCTTGCTACGTTCCTGCTATTTCTTCCGGCTGTTAATAATCCCTGCCTGGAAGTTGAGAAGACCGATCATTTCCTCCGTATTCTGATGAATCCCGTCCTTATGCATTCTATTTACTGTATTCTTCGTATAGTTTGTAGTAGGAGCAAATTCCGCATCCTGCTGAAATTCACTGATTAATATTTGCGAACCATCTTCTCTTACTAAATATTGTCGGATGAAGCTGCCTTCGCGGCTTGTTACCAGCTTCCCGGTTTGACCGCTCTTTTTCTGATCTTCACTTGTTTCCGGCTGTCCCTCTATGTCGAATTTGTATTCTAAAGAGTGATTATACCGGTCTGCATTGTACGCCTTTCTAGATGCAGCGGAATAATTGTTGCCCGCTGAAATACGCATATTTTAATCCACCTCCAGCTAAATTAAATATTCTCTATCCCACTCTGTATATCGGCGGGATTTTGGGATATTTTAGCATATGGGTCTGCTTTCCACGGCTTCCCGCTGCTTTGGCCGCTTTCATGCGGACATCCGGTTTGATACAATTTAATGAACGATAACAACGATATGATGAAAAGAGGCTGATTTCATGAGAGACGAGATCATTAGCAGGTTTACTTCCTACGTTCGAATCGACACGCAATCCAATGAAGACAACGAGATTTGCCCGTCTACTCCTGGTCAACTCACCCTGGCAAGGCAACTGGTTCAAGAGCTGCAAAAGATCGGCATGGAGGACGTTAGTCTGGATGACAATGGCTATGTCATGGCTACGCTCCCGGGCAACACGGTAAAGGATGTACCGGTGATCGGCTTTCTGGCCCATTTGGATACGGCTACCGATTTTACGGGCGCCAATGTGCAGCCGCAAATCGTGGAGCGTTATGATGGCGGCGATATTACGTTGAATGAAGCCCACAGCATTGTAATGTCTCCGCGGGAATTTCCTGAACTGGCCAAATACAAGGGCCATACGCTGATTACGACCGATGGCACGACCCTGCTTGGTGCTGATGATAAAGCCGGTATTGCCGAAATCATGACCGCGATGGATTATTTAATTCGTCACCCCGAAATCAAGCACGGTACAATTCGGATAGCTTTTACGCCGGATGAGGAAATCGGCAGAGGACCGGAACGGTTCGATGTGGATGCCTTCGGCGCCGAGTTCGCTTATACCGTGGATGGCGGCCCGCTTGGCGAGCTGGAATTTGAAAGCTTCAATGCCGCGAAAGCCAAAATTACGTGCAAAGGCGTCAACGTGCATCCCGGTACGGCCAAAGGCAAAATGATCAACTCGGCCAAAATCGCCATGGAATTTCACGCCCAGCTACCGGCCGGAGAGGAGCCCGAGCATACCGAGGGCTACGAAGGCTTCTACCATCTCACTTCGATCCATGGCGATGTAGAGGAGACGCGCCTTCAGTATCTCATTCGCGATTTTGACCGCCAGCAATTCGAAGCCCGCAAGAGCCAAATGGAGAGCATCGCTAATGCACTGAGGGCGAAATATGGTCCTGACAAAGTTGTTCTCGATATTCGTGACCAGTATTTCAATATGCGCGAAAAAATCGAACCAAACATGGATATCGTGAATGTCGCCGCTGATGTAATGAGAAGTCTCGGGATTGAGCCCGTCATGACCCCAATCCGGGGCGGCACCGACGGCTCCCAGCTGTCCTACATGGGATTGCCGACACCAAATATATTTACGGGCGGCGAGAACTATCACGGCAGATACGAGTTTATTTCAGTGGATAATATGGTTAAGGCTACTGAAGTCATTATCGGGATTGCCTGCCAATTCGAAGAGCGAGCCCAGTCGTAAATCGACCGGACTCGCTCTCGAATATATGCCGCCGGATCACCGGCTTCCCTTAATATACGGCTCCCCTGATGCCTTAGGTCCCTCTGCTTTACCAACAAAACCTGCCAGTACGATGATGGTAAGCAAATATGGCAGCATCTGAATGAAGGCAGTTGGTATATATGCCGAGAAGCCAAGCACTTGCGCTGAGCTATTCAGTGCCTGCACACACCCGAAGAAGAGGGCAGCGCCGAGTACACCGTAAGGATTCCATTTCCCGAAAATAACCGCGGCAAGGGCAATGTATCCCTGTCCTGAAATCGTGCTATAGGAGAAGTTGCTGGTCGTCGTTAGAGTAATGATCGCTCCGCCTAGCCCTGCTAATGCTCCACTAATCAGTACGCCCGTATAGCGCATTCTTCCGACATGTACTCCCATCGTATCAGCTGCAGCCGGATGCTCACCGACAGCACGTAGTCGTAAGCCAAATGAAGTCTTATATAGAAGATATCCGCACAAGATGACGACAAGTACGGCAAAATAAGATGTGGGATATGTCTTGAAGAACATCGGTCCAAGATAGGGAATTTCACTTAGCCACGGAATATCCCACTTCGGAATAAGCGTCTTAAGCGTTGTTGTCTGCGCCGACCCGCTGAACAGTTGCTTGGTTAAGTAGATAGCTAGACCCAGAGCCAGGAAGTTGATTGCCATCCCGTTGACGACCTGATGGGCCCGGAATGTTACGGAGGCAACGGCATGTAGAAGAGACAATAGCACACCTGCCAATGCACCTGCAATCAATCCCAAGAATGGGGACTCCGTCCACAGAGTAACGACAGCGCTTGCAAATGCGCCAATGATCATTAGACCTTCCAGACCGATATTGACGACACCGGATCTTTCAGAGAAAACGCCGCCCAGCGCCGCGAAGATCAGAGGGGTTGCATAGATGACGGCATTGTGAATGATCGTTGTAAGAATGCTTAACCATTCCATGTTCAGGCCCCTCCTTTTCTGCTGCGAAGCGGTATTTTTCTAAGAAGTCCCAGAATACTCTTGGCAATGTCACTGGAAGCAATAAAGAAAATGATAAACGCAATAACGATGCGGATGATTTCATAAGGAACATCGGAAGCCATTTGCATATTTTGTGCTCCGAAGGTAAGCGCACCGAACAGGATCGCGCCCAATATAACTCCAATCGACGTATTTGAGCCTATCAAGGCAACAGCGATCCCATCGTAACCTACACCGGGGAAAACGCTTGAGATCGTCATATAACCGTAAACACCAAGTCCTTCCGAGGCTCCCCCAAGACCTGCCAGAGCGCCACTTATAAACATTGCTTTGATAATATTGCGCTTGACGTTCATTCCTGCGTATTTGGCAGCCAATGAGTTGGAACCTACTGCACGCAATTCAAAGCCTTGCTTTGTCCTCCACAGTAAAAAATACATCAAGAAAGCAAATAACAGGGCAATGACGATACCTAAATGAATACGTGCCCCTTGAAACAAGTCACTCAGCCATTCGAAAGAAATCGATGCCGTAGGCTGGATGTCCATACTTCTCTCCGACTCCGCCTTCATATAGGTACGAATCAAATAATTCGTCAATATAAAGGCGATCCAGTTCATCATAATGGTCGTAATGACCTCGTGAACCCCCCGCTTAGCTTTCAGATAACCGGGAATTGCCCCCCACAGTCCACCCGCTATAGCTGCAGCAAGAATAGCCAATGGAATATGGAGAAAGAAAGGAAGCTTGAAGAAAATACCGACAGCGACCGCAGCTAATTGCCCAACAAGAAATTGTCCCTCAGCACCAATATTGAACAACCCTGTACGAAATGCAAATGCAACCGCTAGACCCGTGAATATCAAGGGTGTCACTTGCCGAATCGTCTCCCCCATCAAATAGGGACTGCTGAATATACCATCGAAGAAGGAAGCGTATGCACTGACTGGATTATAACCCGCCAGAAGCATAGCCACCGCACCAACAAGCATAGCTAATATGATCGAGACGAAAGGAACGCCGATGTTGTGTTTCTTCATGTTAAAATTCATTCCACAGTCTCCTTCCTCGCCGAACGACCCGACATTAACAGACCTAGCTCCTGTTCAGTTGTTTCCTTCGGATCAACGATGCCTACAATTCTTCCTTCATAGATAACCGCAATCCGGTCGGACAAGCTCAATATTTCCTCCAATTCAAAGGATACTAGCAGAACCGCCTTCCCTTCGTCGCGCTCATTGAGTATTTGCCGATGGATAAATTCGATCGCCCCGACATCGAGTCCGCGTGTCGGCTGAGCCGCAATCAACAGTTTGGGATCACCTTCAATTTCTCTAGCGATCACTGCCTTCTGCTGATTACCACCGGATAACGCCCTAATCTTGGCAGATTCACTTGGGGTACGTATATCGAACTTGTCGATAAGCTTACGGGCATGGGCTTTAATCGATTTCTCGTTTAGCAGCCCCCGCTTGTTGAACTCTTTCTTGAAGTAACTATTCAACACCAAATTCTCGGAGAGCGTCATATCCATAACAATGCCCAAGCGGTGTCGATCTTCCGGGATATGAGCAATCCCCTTCTCATGTATTTGCCTTGTGTGAAGCCCGGAAATGTTATTCCCGGCCAGAATCATTTCGCCGGATTGCGCTTGTCTTAAGCCTGTGATTACCTCCACTAGTTCGGATTGGCCGTTTCCGTCAACTCCAGCAATGCCAACGATCTCACCACCATATACCTCAAGATCAATGCCATGAAGTGCATCCAGTCCACGATTATCCTTCGCCCGAACATCACGGAGACTTAGAACGAGTCCTTCTCGTTCCTTCTCATCCTTATTTAATTGCAGCGTTACTTTTCGGCCAACCATTTTTTCTGCAAGCTCCACTTCATTTGTATCCTTAACCCGCAAGGTATCACACACTTTGCCTCGCCGAATAACGGTTACAGCATTGGCTATCGTTAATATTTCTTTGAGCTTATGCGTAATTAGAATGACTGTCTTGCCCTCGCTCGTCAGATTTTTCATGATGCTCGTCAGTTCCTGAATTTCCTGTGGTGTCAGGACAGCTGTTGGTTCGTCAAATATTAGAATATCGGCTCCGCGATACAATGTCTTCAGAATTTCCACCTTCTGCTGCATACCAATCGAGATATCCCTGACCTGACTGTTCAAGTTGATCTTAAGCCCATATTGATTGGATAAGGTTTCTATCTCCTTGGAGGCTTTGTTATAATCTATCGACATTCTTTTGCGGGGCTCTGCACCAAGAATGATATTCTCAAGAACCGTAAAATTATCAACAAGCATAAAGTGCTGGTGAACCATTCCGATTCCTAGATCAATTGCCATCTGCGGATCTGATATCTTTGCGGGTGTTTCATGAATTAGGATTTCGCCTTGATCGGCTTGATATAAACCGAACAGAATATTCATCAATGTGGATTTGCCGGCACCGTTCTCACCCAGCAATGCGTGAATCTCACCCTTTTCCACTTGAAATGAAATATCGTCGTTAGCCTTCATGCCGTAAAACGTTTTTGTGATGTTCTTCATCTCTACTGCAAGAGCCATACGTTTCACCCCTTGGTAACTCTGACCGCCTGGCCGAAGGAGAGGCACTTTCGCTCTCCTTCGGTTGCAAGACGTCGCTCACTTTTATGGAAATTGCTTATCAAATTCATCATGGGTGCGAGGAACAACGATTTTGCCATCAATAATCTCCTGACGGTATTGAGTGACTCTCTCAAGGATATCTGCTGCTACATTGACCGAAGAAGTATCTGCAATCGATACCCCATTCTCATTCAATCCATATTGAACCTCCTTGCCTCCCTGGAAATTACCTTCCAAGAAATCTTTGGAGATTTGTATCACTGCATTATCTACCCGTTTGATCATAGAGGTTAGTGTCACTTCTTCTCCAAATCGCAAGGATTGATCCATATCAACCCCGATTACCCATACTTCTTTACCTGCCTTTTTGCGCTCAATCGCTTCGTTAAACAATCCATCGCCAGTCCCGCCTGAAGCGTGAAATATAATGTCGGCTCCCTGATCATACATGGTGGCCGCATTCTGCTTACCTAAATCAGGGGCGCCAAACGATCCTACGTAAGCGGTTGCAATTTCGGCATCAGGATTAGATGTCTTAACCCCCGCTTTAAAGCCGATTTCAAAACGGTTGATCGTAGCGCTGTCCATACCACCGATAAATCCGACTTTGTTCGTTTTGGTCGTCAGCCCGGCAATAACACCTACCAGGAAGCTGCCTTGCTCTTCCTTAAAAGTTACACCTACAACATTGGCAGGAATTTCCCCTCCCAGGTTAGAATCGATAATAGCAAAGTTCGAGTCGGGATTAGCCATAGATACTTTCTTGATCGCTTCCTCTAACGGAAAGCCGATACCATACGTCAGATCCCAGCCCTGTTTCACAAAATTATTCACGTTCGTCTCATAGTCAGCGTTAGACTTACTCTCCAAATACTTCACCTTGACATTTTTCTCTGTCTCGCCAAGCTGTTGCAGACCGCTCCATGCGCCTTGGTTAAATGAGTTGTCGTTGACACCGCTTGCATCTGTGACCATACCAATTTGTCTTTCTTCTTTCTTGGTATCAGCCCCACTTTCACCTGAGTTACTTGCCTTTGCATTACCGCTGTTTCCTCCTGCTCCACACGCAGACAGCACTAATGCACTAATAAGGAGTACAGACAACAACGTATGAAATCTAAACAATACTTTTTTCATATTCATTTTCCCCCTCAGTATTCTTCTTCATTAGTCGGGCAAAGGTGGCATTGAGCCGCTCTGTGTCACTACCTTGGATGAAATATCAATCGCTCTCTGGGCTGACTTCCGAATGTCCTGTGTGTCATAATACCTCGCTAGAAAACTGCCAATAAATGAATCTCCTGCTCCCGTCACATCTATGGCTTTAACACGCGGTGGCTGAAGGTGAACTATCTCTTGACCCTCCTGGAATAAACAGCCTTCCTCTCCCATTTTCAAAATAGGATGCGGTACGAGCTCGCTAAGTTTCTCCAGAATTCGGGTAGGATCAGTCTCTCCAGTCAGCTGCGCGCCCTCTTCGAGATTCGGAAACAAGAAGGTGATTCCGGCCAGAAAATCAAGTAATATCTCTTTATGATCTCTTAAGTTATAGGTTGAACTCGGATCCAGTGCGATCGGAATCCCGTTGGCCTGGGCAATTTCCTTAGCATAAGCAATCGCTTGTCTTGGTTTGTCTGCAAACAAGCTGTAGCCTGATAAATAAATGAATTTACTTTGCTCCACGTTAACAATGTCTCCGACACTGAGCTCCAGATTAGCGCCACGGTCTACAATCATGGAACGTTCGCCTGTATCTTTATCGATCATGACGATGATTTTACCGGTAGGATGCAGGAGATCTGCCTTAACCTCGCAGTGAATTCCATATTTCCTGGCATGAGCCAGGAGATGAGCCCCAAAAGGGTCTTCTCCCACTCTGCCAATCAATTGGCATTTCACACCTTCGTGTGCAATCCAAGCTGCAACATTGTTGCCTTGTCCACCACAGTGCAGCCGGATGGATGCATCGGTATCCGTACCGTAATTCATTGCGTCCTGATGGACGATAATATCCGATACTAGGTCACCGATTACCGTAATCATGACTGGTAGTAGGCAACCGCAATTTGCGCCGCCGTCAAAGCGTTATTTTTCATCAATTTGATGTTTGACTGCAAACTTTGCCCGCCTGTGCTCTCTTTAATGCGAGTAAGCAGGAATGGTGTAACTTCCTTACCGTTGATGCCAAGCCCGCCTGCATCTTCGAGCGCCTTCGCAATGGTTGACTCCACTAATTCTGGACTAAGCTCAGCTTCAACAGGAATCGGAACAGTTACCGAGACAGAACCTTTCAAGTTAAGCTCTTCTTTCACTTTAAGCAGCTTGACGAGCTCGTCTTTCTCAATCTTCTCAACAGGTAGTCCAGAGTCCCGAACATAGAAGCCAGGATAGCGATCGGTCTCATAACCATATACGGCCACACCAATAGTTTCAAGGTATTCCAATGTCTTAGGGATATCGAGAATTGACTTCACCCCGGAGCTGACAATACAAATATTCAAATTTGCTATCGTTGGCAAATCTGCCGAAATGTCATATGTCTCATTCACACCTCGGTGAATCCCGCCAAGACCACCTGTAGCAAAGAAACGGATACCCGCCAACTCAGCAGCATAAGCGGTTGTAGCCACAGTTGTTGCGCCGATCATTTTAAGTGCAAGTACTTTGGGAATATCACGGATACTTGCTTTGAACACATTTTTATCTGTGCCGAGACGTTCGATCTCTTCCTTGGATAAGCCTACACAGATTTTCCCATCCATAATCGCTATCGTAGCAGGAACTGCTCCTTCATCACGAATTAACTGTTCGACCTCTAGCGCCATCTTTATGTTGTCCGGGTACGGCATACCGTGAGAAATGATCGTAGACTCTAGAGCCACAATCGGTTTACCCTCTGCCAGCGCAGTTTTCACTTCTTCATTCAGTTTCAAAAATTCCATATTGGAGTTCCTCCCTTAGATGTAATTATATATTCAGTGATGAATGCATCACTTCATATCACTTTTCATTTTGTCTATCGATGGCAAATATGTTTATAAAAATAGGTCTAACCCTATTTTTGCTTCACCAATGAACTTCTGTGGATGATTGTCGGAGCGACGAGCGTTCTTTTAGCTGCTGGGTCTTCAGAATGAATTTGCTCTATCAGCATACTAAGGGCAAGCTCGGCAATATCCCGTTTCGGCTGACCAATTGTGCTGAGTGCCGGGAACATATATTCCCCTGTCCGGATATCATCTACACCAAGCACTCCAATGTCTTCTCCCACTCTATATCCACTTTCATATATTGCTCTATATACAGCTAAGGCTCTCTCATCCCCAGACACAAATATTGCCTTGGTACCTTCTGACTGAATTTGTCTCAAGCTTTGCTGATAGACGGATTCTAAATCCGATAGTCCATAAATATGCTTGCTCTTAATATCCTGCTCCAAGCAGTATTGTTGAAATCCTGCAGCACGATCCTGATTAATCGGTGAACCTTCGCTTCCAAGAAGGAGAACGAAATCCTCATAGCCGTAAGAATGGATCGTCTTGGCACCGAAATACCCTACATATTGATTGTCTACATCGACATAAGATGTATCAAATCGGCTAACATCTTTACCGATAACTACAAACGGGACGGATATATCCTTCAGATAAGCGATCCTCTTATCACCAATATTGGGATCGAACATAATCGCGCCATCACACATCCCATTCTTAACCAGATAGAACCCGTCATTCTCGTCCTCTTCAAAGCTATCCGGTGAGGATGGTGAAATAACCATCCGGTATCCTTGTTTCTTCATTACCCGATGAAGTTCATGGAGAAATTCATTATGAAATGTTCCCCAGTACATCCCTTTACGTCGGTCAATGAATACTACAATCTGGTTCGTCTTCATTTCTTTCAGGCTTCTTGCGAGGATATTAACCTTAAATCCCAGCTCTTCAATAACAGCCTGTACCTTAACTCGAGTTTTGTCTTTAACGTGCGGATCGTTATTGATAACGCGAGAAACTGTACGAATGGACATCCCGCTCTTTTGCGCTACATCCTTTATCGTTACTCGACTCATCAGAACACTCCTATTTTTTTTTGCCATCGTTGGCATTTCTATTTGACTTCAGAATACGCTCTTCAGCCACCCCTGTCAAGGACTTTATATTTTATACGTGAATCGATAACCAGGCTGCTCTACTGCAACCTATGATTTTGCCCCTCTTAACTATCATTATTTAATTTTAAATCTAAGGTAAAAGGTGCGAATTAATATGCCAATCCCCTTACTTCAATTTTGTGTCTGCCTTACCTCTTCCTATTTTCAAAAAAAGAGCCACTTCAGACTAAACAACGTCCTAGGGATGCTCCTTAATTGTAACGTGATTGCCCCACTCTGCTGGCAGCAGCCTGGCATAATGCGGCTGTAAGTACCGGTCGTCCACGAGCATAAGCAGGCCGGTATCCTGCTCTGAGCGGATAAACCGTCCCCCCCCCTTCTATCATCTCACTTTGATTAATGGCGATGTAGAGGAGACACGCCTTCAGTATCTCATTCGCGATTTTGACCGCCAGCAATTCGAAGCCCGTAAGAGCAGGTTGGAGAGCATCGCCAACGTACTGAGGGCGAATACGGTCATGACAAAGTTGTTCTCGATATCCGTGACCAGTATTTCAATATGCGCGAAAAAATCTAACCCAACATGGATATCGTAAATATCGCCGTTGAAGTAATGAAAAGTCTCGGAATTGAGCCGGTCATGACCCCGATCCGGGGCGGCACCGACGGATCCCCGCTATCCTATATGGGATTGCCGACACCCAACCTCTTTACCGGGGGTGAAAATTACCACGGCAGATTTGCATACATTTCAGTCGACAATATGGTTAAAGCCACCGAGGTCATCATCGGGATTATCCGGCGGTTCGAGGAGAGAGCGCAGTCTTAAACGGCTGCGCTTTTGCGCGCAGCGAATTACCTGCCACTGGTAACACCCTGCACACAGGGAGCAGAGCGCACGATGTGCAAAAACACTTTAAATTTTGCGCAAAAAGCGCTATTCTGAATGTTCAACAGCCTAGGCTGCTATTTATTACTCATTTGGGGAGGTACTAATGAAAATCAGGGTATCCGCAGTGCAATATCATCTTCATACGATCCGCTCGTTCGAGGAGTTTGCCGACCAATGCCGGCATTACGTGAGAACAGCAGCGGAATACGATGCCGAATTCATTCTGTTTCCCGAGTTTTTCACCACACAGTTAATGTCGATCGGGAACGAGTACGGTCAGGCGTTGAGCATAAACGAACTTCCCGAATTCACGGAGCAATATTTGGAGCTCTTCACGGCGCTGGCCAAAGAGAGCGGCACCCATATTATCGGAGGGACCCATGTCGTGCGCAAAGGCGACAGACTGTACAACACGGCGCATTTATTTTATCCAGACGGCCGAATCGGGGAGCAACCGAAGCTGCATATCACCCCCACGGAAGTGAAGGAATGGAACATGAGCGCGGGCGAAGGTCTGCAGGTGTTCGAGACGGACAAAGGAACGATCGCCATGCTCACCTGCTATGACATCGAGTTCCCGGAAATCGTGCGGATGGCCAAAGCTAAGGGCGCAGACGTCATTTTCTGTCCTTCTTGCACCGACGATCGCCACGGCTTCCACCGCGTACGCTATACGAGCCATGCCCGAACGATTGAGAACCAAATCTACGTTGTCCTTACCGGAACGGTCGGCGCGCTGCCAACGGTCGATTTCATGCGCGCCAACTTCGGTCAGGCCGCGATCATTACGCCAAACGATATTCCGTTCCCGCCGCGCGGACTGCTTGCTGAAGGCGAGATCAACGATGACATGATCGTTACCGCCGACCTGGATCTGGACCTGCTTTATCAAGTGCGGGAAAGCGGCTCGGTCACAACCTGGCGGGATCGGCGCACCGATTTGTACACGGATTGGAAATAGCCGATTGCTTTGCGTATTAAGGAGGGCTGGATATGTATTGTAAGGAGCTGTATGTATTTGACGGGAATCGCCCTGTTCCGGCCGTCATCCGGAATTATGGCCCGGAAGACTTTCCCGGCCTGATTGCGGTGCAGCAGGAGAGCTTTCCTCCTCCCTTCCCGCCGGAGCTTTGGTGGAATACGGAGCAGCTTGGCAATCACGTCAAGCTGTTTCCGGAGGGGGCGCTGTGCATCGAGGTCGGCGGCGAGATAGCCGGGTCAATGACAGGACTGCTCGTTAAGAACGAGAGCGGTCAACCCGGTCACGCCCATACTTGGGAAGAGGTAACGGATGGCGGCTATATTCGTAATCATGACCCCAATGGGGGGACACTGTATGTGGCAGATATTAGCGTCCGTCCCACGTACCGGAAGCTGGGACTCGGCAAATGGCTGATGCTGTCCATGTATGACGTCGTTGTCCAGCTTGGGCTGGACAGGCTGCTTGGCGGCGGGCGAATGCCCGGATATCATTTGCATGCCGGGGATATGACGGCAGAGGAATACCTCGAGGCCGTTATTAGCGGCAAGCTAAAGGATCCGATCATCACATTCATGCTTCGCTGCGGCCGTACTCCGGTTGGCGTCGTCCCGAATTATTTGGAGGATGAGGAATCCTGCCATTACGGGGCTTTGATGGAATGGCGCAATCCTTTTCAAAAATAGATCACCTACAATAATAAAAGCCGATTAGGAGGTTTACACATGGAATATCATCGCATTACGAACATTGAAGATCCTTTGTTCCGCAGCATGCACGAACTGATGCAGGAAGTGTTCCCGCCGGAAGAAGTGCTGGAATTCGACCTATGGAAAGAGCCGCTCGAGGACCCGGGCATTCGCGTCTTTGTCGCCGTGCATGAAGGCAAAGTGGTTGGCGCTACGGAATACCGCTATTATGAGGATTTTAACGTGGCCATGACCGATTTTACGATTATCGGACGCTCCGGCCTTGGAATTGGACCCTTCCTGGCAAAGCAGCGGGGCAAAGATTTGGAGGCTTTGGCTGCGAAGAACGGCGTCAAGCTGCATGGCATGTTCGCGGAGATCTATGACCCTTACCGGGTAGGAGAGCATGAGTTTGGCGGCGTGAAGCCGATGGACCCTTTCGTGAGACGCGAAGTACTTTCGCATCTGGGCTACAAGCGCCTCGACTTCGAATACGTGCATCCGTCCTGGAACAATGACGGGGAAGCCGTGACGGGGCTCGATCTGTGCTTCTTGCCTACCGACGACGAGCAGGATAGGCTGTCGGCCGAGCTGATCGTCAGCTTCCTTAAGCGTTATTACGCTGTGCTGCCTAACCGGCCGCAAGCCTGGTACGACATGGTGGAACGTTTGGAAGGTCAGACTGAAATAGCTTTGCTGCCGCTATAGAAGCTATCTTCATACTTATCCTGAACAACATAAGAGACCCGCTCCTAGGCGTATCCGGCGATACGGGGAACAGGTCTCTTCTCTTTGTGCATTTTCCCATCCAAACTGCGCTCATGCAGACCCGCAGACTAGGTTTACAGCGTTAATCCGCCATCCACCGTAACCAGCGATCCCGTCATGTAGCTGGAATCAGGAGAAGCCATGAAGGCGACCACCCCGGCGATCTCCTCAGGTTCAGCCGGACGCCCCATGCGCATGTTCGAAATTTCTTCAGGCACATAGCCGCCCTCTTGGAAGGACTTCGCCACGTTTTGGGTCAATGGGGTCTTTACGCCTCCAGGACAAATTGCGTTGACACGGATGCCCTGCTTCACATATTCCATCGCCGCCGACTTCGTTAGTCCGACAACCCCATGCTTAGTGGCTGAATAGACGCCGGCGCTATGCTCACTGCGGATGCCCGCCGTTGACGCGGTATTGAGGATATGGCCGCTGCCCTGCTTCTCCATTACCTTCAGCACATATTTCATGCCGAGGAAGACGCCTTTCAGGTTGACGGCTACCAGACGGTCGAATTCCGCTTCCTCCACGTCAGCGGTTTTCGCGAATTTCTGTACGACTCCAGCATTATTGAAGAAAAAGTCGATCCGTCTGTAGGCTTCCACCGCCTTATTGACGAAGTTCTGAACATCCTCGCTCTTAGCCACGTTCGCCTGGACAAAGATCCCTTCTCCGCCCTGCGACTTAACAAGCTGCAGCGTCTCCTCCCCCGTCTCCACATTGAAGTCGACAAGAACGACCTTGTAGTTTGCCGCCAGCTTCAAGCTGGTGACGCGGCCGATGCCGCTGCCGGCCCCTGTAATTACCGCTACCTGCTCTAAATTTGACATGAGTGACACTCTCCTTGATGTTTGTTTCCTAGTTAGTATGAGCTTGTCTTGTCAACTTCATATCTTATATGAACAAATACAGCGAAATTGTTATTTCGCAGCATATCCCCCGTCGATCGGCAGCTCGATCCCCGTAATGTAGGAGGACTCGTCGGAGGCAAGGAACAGCACGCCAGCGGCGATATCCTCCGCTTTGCCCAACCGTGGGAGCGGCGTCATCGAGAGGAACCAATTTCTCATTTTCTCATCGGCCATTAAATCGACCGTCATCGGCGTTTCAATAAAGCCCGGATGCACCGAATTGGCACGAATGTTATGCTGCGCATAATCGACGGCCGTCGCCTTGGTGAGCATGCGAACCGCCCCCTTGCTGGCCGTGTAAGGGCCTGTGCCGCTTCCGCCCGTAAGCCCGGCAATGGAAGAAATATTAATGATCGAACCGCCGCCATTTTTGATCATGTGCGGAATAACATGCTTCTGTCCAAGAAATACGCTAGTTACGTTAATGGACATCGTCTTCTCCCACTGCTCGACCGTCAGCTCCAGAAATGGCGTCGCGTTCGATACCCCGGCATTGTTGACTAGGATATCGATTTTTCCGAATTTCGCGATCGCGCCTTCCACTACGCGAGCCCAGTCTTCTTCAGAAGCTACGTTATGCTCGAACCCGATCGCCTCGCCGCCATTCTGCTCAATTTCCCGGACAACCTCCTGAAGCTTATCTCCCTGGATGTCGGAAATGACCACTTTGGCCCCTTCTTTGGTAAATAGGAGTGCATCGGCTTTTCCCATTCCTCCGGCTGCACCTGTAATGATAGCCACTTTGTTGTCTAATCTACCCATGATTGTATCCTCCCGTTGTCATTTCTGGATCTTGCCGACTGGCAGCAAGCTTCCCATTTTTTCGAAAGCACTTAACAATGTATCGATTTCTCGCTCTGTAAAGCTGTCCCACATCGGCTCGGTCAGCTCTTGGTACCTTTTAAGCATGCTTGCCATCACTTCATGTCCTTGCTCCGTGAGCCGCAGATAGACGCTGCGACGGTCACTTTCCGGCGTTATACGTTCAATATAGCCTTTAGCTGCCAGCTTATTGGACAAATTCGTAATGGCCGGCAGCGTGACGTCCAGTACCTCTGCAAGCTCTGAACAGCTTTTCGACTCGTTCTCAGCCAGGATCTGAATAATCAAATACTGAGGTGCCGTCAAATCGCGGTCGAGCAATTTGGCATATCCGACTACGAATCGATTCATATAATCTGATATCATTGCCGACAAGCGTTCCTGTTTATTCAGCGCTCCTCACCTCTATTTCTTTTTATTCGAAATTTAATTAATAAATCATAATAGTTTAATGGTCTTAACTATCTTATTTTTATCTTAAATCTAAGATGATCGAGAGTCAAATCGCCGCAACAGAAAAAGCACTCTCAAGGTTTTGACACCCCAAAAGTGCTCTTAGATCACATGACATCATATGGTGACGGCACGGCTACAATGTGATTACGGCATGGTTGCTCCACTCCGCCGGAAGCAGCCTGGCGTAATGCGGCTGAAGGTACCGGTCATCAACCAGCACCAGCAATCCGGTGTCCTGCTCAGAACGGATAAGCCGCCCTCCCGCCTGAAGAACCTTGTTCATGCCCGGAAATACATACGCATAATCATAGCCGTTCCTGCCTGTTTGATCGAAATAATCGCGAATAATATTCCGCTCCAGGCCAATTTGCGGCAAGCCCACACCAACTACGACGACACCCGTCAATCGGTTGCCGACCAGGTCAACGCCTTCGGAGAATATGCCGCCCATTACCGCAAATCCCGCTAAAGTCCCGCCGGATCGGCCAGCTTCAAATGCAGCCAAGAAATCCTCCCGCTCCGCCTCCGACATTTCCCCATGCTGGATTATCGTATCTGCCTGGGGACCTTCAGCGATAAAGTGTTCATAGACCGTATTCATGTAGACATAGGAAGGAAAAAAGAATAAATAGTTTCCGGGCCGCTCCTCCGTCAATGTCCGCAAATAAGCGGCAAGCGGCTCCACCGTCGTTTCCCGGTCGCGGTAACGCGTTGATAAGGGCAGCAGGACTACCTCCAATTGCTCCCTGGAAAAAGGTGAAGGAATGGATAGCGTATAATCGTCGGCTTCCGCCCCTAACATATCCCTGTAGAAGCCGATCGGCGCCAGCGTCGCCGAGAAATAAATATGCGAGCGATAGCCTTTTCCCATATCCCGCAGCAGATGGGAGGGATCAAGGCAGAACATTCTTACCCGCACCTCCTGGCTGGAAATATCCACATACGTTACATAGCGCTCATCGTACAGCTTGCCGATTTTTACAAAATGGACGGCTTCAAAATACGTCTCAAGCAGCAGCGACCCTGATTCGGATGTCCCCCCTCCTGTACCCCCAGCCAATTCGCGTTCCGCCTGCTGGACGAAATCCTCTAGAAGCAGGAGCAGCTCATCTGGAGCCTCTCGCTCGATCAAACGCTTCTCCTCTGCCTGCTTTCTCCGCCGGATGAAGTAGGCGTTTACCTCCTTAGCTGACGCAGACAAGCTCTTGTTCGCCACCTTAAATTCCCGCTGCAATGCGAGAAACGCCGACTTGCCAAGCGCGCTGGAAAACATCTCTCTGGAGCGATCCACCAGATTATGCGCCTCATCCACGAGCAAAGCGGTATGCCTCTTCTGCTCGGTAAGCTGCCGTTTCAAGGAAACCCGCGGATCAAAAATATAATTATAGTCACAAATGACGGCATCGGCGGCATAAGCAGCATCCAGCGAAAATTCGAACGGACAGACACGATGCTTGCGAGCATACGCCTCGATGACGCCGCGGTCGATCAAAGTCTCGTGGCCAAGCATATCCAGGATAGCTCCGTTCACCCGGTCATAGTAGCCGTCCGCGTAAATGCAGTCTTCTTTCCGGCAGCTGAGCTGCTCCTGAAAGCAAATCTTCTCCTTCGCGGTAATGGTCACCGCATGAAGATGCAGTCCCTTGGCCTGCAGGCGAGCAAAGGCCTCCTCTGCCGCAGTCCGCGTAATCGTCTTGGCCGTAAGATAGAAGATGCGCTGCAGCAGCCCTGTGCCAATCGCTTTGACCGCCGGGAATATCGTCGACATCGTCTTGCCGATTCCCGTCGGCGCCTGGGCAAACAGCTTGACCTCCTCGGCAATACTTGTATATACCGCACCCGCAAGTTTCCGTTGTCCTTGGCGATACGCGGGAAAAGGAAATGCTAATCCGTCGATGCTCGCATCCCGCTTTACTCGGTGCCGATGCAGCATTTCTGCGTAAGGGGCGTATCTCTGAATGACATCGGTCACGAACGCCTCCAATTGCTCACGCGTCATCGTCTGCACAAACCGCTTCTGCTCTTCCGTATCTATTTGCACATAAGTGAGCTGGATGTCCAGCTCAGATACGTCATGCAGCACGGCATACATATAGGCATAGCACTTTGCCTGTGCCCAGTGAACAGGGAAGGACTCGGAGTCCACTGCCTCCAGTTCCTGCGCCGTAGACTTGATCTCCTCGATCGTGATCCTCCCGTCCCCGTCAACCAGCAGACCGTCGCAGCGCCCATCTATAACAAATAAGAACTTCCCACAAGGTATTTCCAGAGACAAATAAACTTCTTTCCGGTCAAGCTCACCATACTGCTGCTGTACCTTCTGATGCGCTTTCGTGCCTTCCGTTAATGTAGAGACGCTCCGGAACCCACCCTCCAGGCTTCCGCCCCGGAACACGTATTCTACAAGGGGCCGCACCGCTAATTCCACCCGCTGACTCAAATGCTCACCTGCCAATCACACAAAGAACGTTTGTTCCTATATTATACCATGATCAGCAGCATATCGCATTTGACAAGAGCCGCTGGCTGCCTTGCCCGCTTTTTTATTTCTTTGCTTTGTATTCATGCATTAGAGTGAATTGCTGCGACTGCTGAGGTTTATAAGATTGATGAGTCTGAGAGATTGATGGAATTGATGGAATTGATGAGATTGATGAGATTGATGGAATTGGCTGAACTCGTGGGACTGGTCACCCGTTAACGGACAGGAGATCCGCTATTTGTTGAAATAGGCCTCCTTTGCTATGCTTGCGGACACTGGTTCCGCTATTCGACCAAATGGACTGCAAAAACCAGGCTTTTGGGATAAATAGCGGAACGGAGGTCCGTTAGCTCTCCAAATTCCTCGTTATTTCACAAATAGCGACCCCTGTGTCCGATAGGATTGCATATATCCAGTTGCCTAGCCAAATACACAGCTACGCAGACACTCATCCACCTACGCACAGCCGATAAACAACCACCAACTGCCTACAATCAGCTACCTCACACCAACATCTCACAACAGCAAAAACAGATAAGTCAAAAAAAGTTGGACGGAAAAACAATGCTGCACCCCAAAGTTAGAATACAAAATCTAACTTTTGAAGTGCAGCACCAAACGCGATGTTTTTCGTCTAACTTTTATATTAGGGACCTATTGAACAGCTCTGTCCTTCTGATTCCAGCTGCTCCTCTGCCAACTTTAATAGCTGAGCATGAAGTTACTATATTCTAATTTTAGTTTCGATAAGGCGCTCAAATAATACTTTGGAGTTCCTTCTTTATCGTATTTATCAAAGGTATAGGCGACTCCTGCCTGCTCCTTATTTGTGCCTTGATGTACATCTTGTTTTGCATCTTGCAGCCGCATGAGAAGATCCGTAGCAGAAGCTTTTACATGCATAATCGTATGTTTAAGGTAGTTTACATTATGGTCGTAAGACTCCAATCCCTCTTGTTTAATGCGCTCCCGGTCATCACAGTAGCTCAAGTAATTTTCAAGGCTTGCCACCATTCGGTCGTACAACACTTTGTATTCCTGGAGATCCAGCTCAGCCAAATTGTCGGCGCTGGCCCCATGCTGCTTTAAATATGTACCTATGTCCTCTGCTGCCACTACGAATTCAAGCGCAGTCTGCTGGATCATGAAATCGTTCATTTGCATGTATTCCAGCTCCAGCTGGCGATACTCTGCAAGCTCACGCTCAAGCGTGGCGACGAATTTGTTTCTGCTATCGTTTACTTCCTGCGAAAATATGTAAATTTGCTCATGCAGTGTACGCCCTTTGGCCAAATCATCATCGACGTACGACTTAAGCTTATAATACGAATCCGCCTCTTCCATCGTCTCCATCAGCTGCCTCAATTTCGGATACAAGCTAATGACAGCATCATCCACCCCGGCAATAGGCGGCTCCTCCATCGCAAGCCTGCCCCAATCTTTAACTTTATACCCTTCCTTAATTTCAAGCATCGTACCGGTATAAATATGATCGTTTTCTTTCATCACAAGCTCATTTTCGGAACCAAACTTATCAAAGTAGTAATCAAGAACCTTTTGAAGAGGTTGTTCCATGTAGGCATCCAGGGATATATAGGCCGCATATTTATGTCGTACAGATATAGCCTCATCTTCCCGAAAACCCGCGTCTTTATTCAGCGGCCGGCCTGCGGTCGACTGGCAAGCAGTCATCGTCAGCAGCAATACACAGCAAGCCAACACCAATGTTCCAAACTGTCTCATTATTTTAATTGCCTACTTTTACTTTGATATTATTGTTATAAGCGTCTACTAAACGAGACACCTTGGTGAAATAGCTGCTCAAAATTGCATTCCGGCCGCCTGTCGTTACTTTACCTTGGGTATCGCTATTAATTGTCGCATCCCCAGTCTCTAATATTTGTAAAATATCAGTTGCCGTTACTTTAACGCCTTGCATGGAACTATCCAATACAGGAAGCGTTGACCAGGCTTCTTTCTTCCTCCTCTTATCATCCTTGGAATATTCCATAAACTGATTTAAATCATCGGTTAGCAAATCATACATTGCCCTATATTCTTCTAAATCATAATCTAAAATATTCTCGTCGTAGATCTCCGCATCAAAAAAGGCTTTCTCAATGTCCTGAGCACGCATAACTACACTAAGTGCATAATACCGAATTAAAAGATCCTGCTCCTTCAGTTTATCCAGATCCTTCAGCTTCTGCTGAGCTGCGATCAGGTCGAAATCGTCAAAAAATTGATCAGCCAAAGGCCCGTACTCTTCATATTGAGCTATAAATTGACGATGCAGCTCCTTGCCTTTGACAAACTGGTCGTCCACAAAAGTCTTGGCGCTATAGTAAGTGGATATTTCCTTCATCGTATCTATTAAGTCAAGCATGGTGGGTCCTAAAAGAATGAGCGATGCATCTGCATCACCATACGATGGCTCACCAGAAGCACGATCAACTGCGGTATTCACAGCATTCACCAGTCCATCCAGCACAGGCGCGGAAGTAAACTCGCTAAAATCGTCACTAATATAAATTTCCTCATCCAGACCGAATTCATCGATATAAGTCTCCATCATTCTATCGAACATACCGCCAGTCATCATATTGTTCAAATTAATGTAGGCGCTGTATTTCGCATTTGCATGCTCCTCTTCCACGCTTAGCCCGCTTCTATTGGAGCTGCCCTTGATCTCATCAATCAGGCTGCAGGAACTCAGCAAGAAGCAAAGCAATATACTGCATAATATGTAGTGCAATCGTCTACTCATTCTGTAATAGGCCCCCATTCTATTTAACCCTTCTCCTTTATTTATCGGCAAAACGATGGGGTTTTTTTACAGACTTTCAGGGTTGTTATAACTGCTCCCGATACTCATTTTTGTCCATATGCCATTCCGTGCTCTCTGTACTCCGTATATTCTGTATTTTCCGTCTATTCCGCGTATTCCGGTTTTGTCGTTGTGAATTCAATCCGCTTCGCCTTATACCGCATCATTCCACCTCCCGCAGCCGCTCAACAATCGTTGCCCTGGAAAGGATCCGATACGCCGTCTTGGTGACAAAATAGGAAATAACGAGTAAAACGACCGTCGTACTTGCTACGGGCAGTACATTCATGCGAAATGTAGTGAACGCCATATTACCCGCGATTCCCTTCACGATAAAATAAGTGGCCAGTAATCCGAACGTCCAGGTAAGCAGGCCCGTCAGCAGCACAACATAACACCCCTCATACAGCAGCATCTTGTTCAGCTGCCGCTTGGTCATACCGATGCTCTCCAGAACCGCAAACTCATTGCGGCGCGACAGCACGCCTGTAATGACGGTATTTATATAATTCAGCACGCCAATCAGAGCGATAATAAAGCTAAGCCCGTACCCTACCGTCTGAAAAATAGTGATGAACCCCGCCAGCTCCTGCTTGTAATCCTCCCGGGATTTCACGGCCAGCCGCCCTTCAATCCCTTTCGTCAACGCTTGTACAGCCCGGCCAGCCTGCTCATGCTTAGATGGGTCCACATGGAGAGTCGCGGATAAAATATCCGGCTGCTCCTCTACTTCCCTGAACGCTGCTGCTGGAAAATAAACATTGAACCCGCCGACCCCAAAAAACTGGGTCCCCGCCGCATAGAATGCTTCCGTTTTCAGGATCGCCATAACCTCATAGCTTTGCTTGTCTCCCGGGAGCTGAAACCGGTCGCCTGGCTGGTAGTAGCTTACATATTCATCCTCCGCAACTTGCGACTGTGTCAGCAGCACATAATCCCCCGTTTTGAACTTCTCGTGATCAAACTTGCCCGCTGCAACATCATGCTCCGACAGCGTGTCCAACCAGCCGTCCCCCAAGCCATACAGCTGGATGGCGAGTTGTCCGTCAGCAAGAAGCGACTCTATAATTTGCCGTTTCAGTCCCTCTTCGGCCATTTCTGCCTCCAGCAGCTTTTTAATCCGCGCGTCGACCGGGAACAGATCCCCTTTATAGTAAACCTTATCCAAGCTCTGAACCCCATCGATACTGCTCAGCGTACTGGCCAATTCCTCCGAGATCAGAGCAGCAGAAGCACCGCTTGGATCCTTGTAGCCTTCGTCTTTCACCACAAAGTCGCCTGAAATATAAGCATTCAAATATTTGTTGACGTCGAAAGAAGCAATGATAGTAAAGATCATGCTGAACAATGTGATGCTTAGTACCAGGGAAGCGAGCATGAGCAGCAGCTTTTTTTTGCTGCGCCACAAATTGCCCCAGGCCATATTATACAGCCTCGCTCCGCTTATGGACCGTTTGACAGATACCCTCCCCGCTCCTTTGGCCCCTCTGCCGGAATCAGCGCTCACACCGGCGTATTTTACCGCCTCGACCGGAGCGATTTTTGCGGCTATTTTGCCTGGCTTGCTCGCCGCCGCTCTCACTGTCAGATAGGCGAACAAAGCAGCACCAATAAAAATTAAAGGGTTCCACGAATAGACGGATTCCAGCTTCATATCCGAGAAGCGTAGCATCATGGGCGTAATCCAGCAGCCAGCCGCATACCCGAGCGCAAGTCCAATCGGCAGCGAGAGCAAGTAGAGATAATGCGCCTGAATCGAGATGATTGCCCGCAGCTGTTTGGCTGTCGTACCCATCGTTTTTAGCAGACCATAGAACCGGATATCTTTAACAACGGAAATGTGGAAAATATTATAGATTAACAAATAGCCGCTCAGCATAATAATGAGGACCAGCAGCAAATAAGGCACGATATTCATTACATTTTCAGTGAGAGATACACTGGAATACGCCCAGTTTACGCCATAAGGAACATCCAGGCCGGTGTCGGCCAGCACCTTTTTGACCTTGCTCTCGATATTCCAGGCGTTTCCGAACATGACGCCCATTTGTATCGTATTTGTATAGGTGCCTTCCTTAATCGATTGCTCCGGATCAACATGAGAAATGTACTTCTGCACAAACTCTTCCGAGACAAAAGCGATTCCCGCCATCGCCACATATTGATCCGCTTCGTAATAGCCTGCCAATTGAAAGTCATTCGTAATGATGACGCCATGACCGATATCGATATCCAGTTTCACCTTGGCCCCAAGCTCATGAGGGATGCCCAGCAGGTCAAGCGTCCATGTATTCAGCGCAATGTCATTCTCCCCGGCAGGAAGGCCTCCTTCATCAAACCGAATGAAACCGTGCTTCGCATACTGATCATCCACATAGTCGATTTCCACCCGGTTCGTTTGCAATGCGGGATGGACCAGCTCGCCGACTAAAAGCGCTCTGCCGGATTCCCGGACGGACGGATGCCCGCTCAGCCGCTGCGCTTCGGATTGTGTAAGATACTTGAAGCTGCCGTGGAAATCGCTGCCCGCCGTCTTCATCGCTGCCAATTCCATGGACTTGTTTACACTCAGCCCCATCGTGAAGATGGATGTGAACAGCAATGTCGTCAGGACGACGGCACTCATCATGAGCAGATTACGCGTCTTATTCGCCTTCAAGCTTTTCATAGCGATAGAGTATACCCGCTTCCCGCTACGCTTGTTAAGTTTGCTAGGTTTGCTAGGTTTGCTAGGCTCGATAGGCTGATTAGGTTGGTTAGGTTGGTTAGGCTTGCTAGTTTTACTAGCTTTGCTTGGATTGTTTAGATGGCTTGAATTGTTGTGCGGATTGTCGTGCGGGATATTTAGGTTGATTGGATTGACATGCCCCTCTCTCATCGTCTGCCTCCGCTAATAGAAGCAGAGGAGCTGCCCACAAGCTTACCGTCCTCGATCCGAACGACTCGATCCGCCATTTGGGCGATCTCTTCATTATGAGTAATCATCACCATCGTCTGATTGAACTTCTCGCTCATCTGCTTCATCAGGATCAGAACCTCTTGGCTTGTCTTCGTATCGAGATTTCCTGTCGGTTCGTCCGCCAGTACAATCGCAGGCTTAGCGGCCAGCGCCCTCGCAATCGCTACTCGCTGCTGCTGTCCCCCGGATAGCTGAGAGGGCAGGCTGTTCACCTTCTCACCGAGCCCAAGCGCCTGAATAACCCGCTCTACATGCGGCGCATCCACCTTCGTTCCGTCCAGCTCGACCGGTAAAATGACGTTCTCATAAACGTTAAGAATCGGAATCAGATTGTAGTTCTGAAATATAAAGCCAACCGACCGGCGCCTGAAAATGGTCAGAGCATCCTCGTTCATGCCGAAAATATTAAGGCCATCTACAATGACCTTGCCGGACGTCGCCCGGTCCAAGCCGCCTATCAGGTGCAGAAGCGTGCTTTTACCGCTTCCGCTCGTCCCGACAATAGCTATAAACTCCCCCTGTTCCACACTTAAGGACACACCATCAAGCGCCTTTACAGTGTGCTCGCCCTGTATGTAATGCTTTTTCAAATCCTGAACTTCAAGCATCGGCATGCTTCTCTCTCCCATCGCAAAAATAGTCCGTACACCGCCTGTTTCAACAACCTGTGCACATCCTAAAATATACCAGTCGATTCTGTCATTCCTGTGTCTGAAATATAACGGAATTGACAGATTTGCCCTCTCTGTTTTTGCTTTGCACCTGCAAAACGAATCATTGGGAACGCGGCAAAAACATCGAGATGACCGTCCCCTCCCCCACCCGGGAGAAAGCCTTCATATATCCGCCCTGCGCCGTTATAATCTCCCTGGCCAAATAGAGTCCGATGCCGACCCCTGCAAACTGGGCGGTACGCGGGCTCCTGTAAAATCGCTGAAAAATATAGTTCAGCTCGCCCTCCTCCACTCCTATGCCGTTATCCGCCACGTCAATGCGAACGAACATTTCATAGCACTCTACAGCGACCTCGATCCTTCCTTGCGGCCTGCTGTATTTCACCGCATTTTCGAGAACATTAGACAGCGCCTCGCTCGTCCACTTCGGATCATGACAAGCCTCGATCTCCGGACGGCAGTCCATCGTCATGGTCATCCCGCTCTCTTCCGCTGCCGGGTAAACCTGGGCGATCGCCGCCGTCAAGCTATGAATGACGGGATTGGCAGCCTGATGGATCGAAATCATGCCGGTCTCCAGCCTGGACAGCTTGATCAAGGAGCCGATCAGCCAGTCCAGCTTGTCCGCTCCGGCGCTAATTTGCTCCGCCTTCTCCCGCGCGTCGTCATTCAATCCGGGCTGCTCCATCAGCAGTTGGCTATAAAGCATAATGTTCGCCAAGGGCGTTTTGGTCTGATGCGAGATATCGGAAATAAGCTGTTTGATCTTGCCTCTCTCCGCCTCCAGCTTCAGCTCCCTTGACTTGGCTATGCCAATATAACGAATCAGTTTATGCTCCAGCGCTGACAAACCCGATTCAGTAAACCCCATCACTCTTTCCCGCCCGTGGATCGCCCCTTCAATGATCTCGTCCAAACAGTTCATCGTCATCTGCGTTCTGTAGCGCAGGAGCCGCAGCCAGCCCCAGCCAGCGGCCAGCATCATGGCCGTAAATCCCGTCATAAGCCAGAGCACCTGCTTATTCCACTGGGTTACCAGAAGCACAGCGACCAAGAAACCTATCGTTACGAGCAGCAGCATTGCAAAGAGCACCCAATGCTTGCCGTGCAGTTCCCTTTGCCCGCTGTGCAGTTCCTCCGGCCTTCCGTACTGCTCCTCTAGCCTCCCGTGACGCTCCCTCTCACTTCGCTTATACGTCACGTCTCTTCACCCTTCCACAAATAACCCAAGCCATAGACCGTCTTAATATACCGGGAGGCAGACGGGCCTGCCTCCAGTTTGTCACGCAGCCGCTTGATCGTTACAGTCAAGGCATTCTCCTCCACAAATTCATGCTCGCCGCTCCATATTCGATCGATCAGCTGTTCCCGGGTTAACAATTGCCCCTCGTGGCTGACGAGCAGTTTGAGCAGCTTCTGCTCGGTTTTGCTCAGCAGAATCGGTTCATTCTGATTGCTGAATTCCATTCGCCCAAAATCGAACACCAACCCGCCGCACCGATAAACCTCCTCCGCCGGCCGTCCAGCCCTTCGCAGCACGGCCATGACCCTGGCGCGCAGCACCATCAGACTAAAGGGTTTTGTAATATAATCATCGCCCCCCAGCTCAAAGCCCGTGACAATGTCGCTCTCCATATCGTTCGCCGTCAGAAAGATGATGGGCACCCGGGAGGTCTTCCGCAGCAGCTCGCAAAAATCCAGTCCGCTCCCGTCAGGCAGGTTCACATCCAGCAGGATTAAATCAACAGTCCCTGCTGACAGGGCTTGCTCGGCTTCCGCCAAACTATAGGCCTGTACGATCGCAACCCCATCCTGGGCCAAAGTAAGGGCGATTCCTTTATTCAAACTGACATCGTCCTCAACGATCAGCAACGTTGCCATAAGCATCAATCCCTCCTTGGACAATATGATCATTAAAATCATTCATCATTGGTATCACTGAATCTATCATACGCCGTTCCAAACTCCCTCGAAATGTTAAACGAAGGCAAATATCCAAAAGTTTGTTTTACAAACATCTGGTTTTCCGTTGAAACCAAGAAAACAATGAAGCACTAAAGTTAAATCAAGACAAAATCAACAACAATACGTGCACAAACAACAACCTATTCATTTAGCAGCCAACAGTTCCCGTCAAGAAATTGCCGGGCAAAGCTTCCGATTCAGACAAAAACTATTTCGGAAAACGGTAGGAGGAAATGAACTTTATGATGAAAAAAACAAAGAAGCACCCGAGAATGATCGGGACACTCGCAATGACTTTCATGCTGATTTTGACGTTGTCGGCATGTTCAGGGGACAAACAGAACACCGCCGACATTGCGGCAGCCTCTGGAAATTCTGCCGGTGCGGTTGTCTCCGTTGAGGAGCTGGCCAAGCTGGCGAAGGAAGAAGGCCAGGTTGTCAGCGTCGGCATGCCGGATAGCTGGGCGAACTGGAAAGAAACTTGGGAAGATATGAAGTCAGTGTATGGATTGGAGCATCAGGACACGGATATGTCCAGCGCCGAAGAGATTGCCAAATTCGACGCCGAGAAGAACAAGCCTACCGCAGATATCGGCGATGTGGGAATCGCCTTCGGACCGGTCGCCATCGAGAAGGGCGTCACCCAGCCTTATAAAACCTCGTACTGGGACGAGATTCCCGATTGGGCGAAAGATCAGGACGGGCACTGGATTGTTGGTTATCAAGGGACGATTTCATTCATGACCGATAAAAATCTGGTCAGCCAACCGCCGCAAAGCTGGGCCGACCTGCAAAACGGAGACTACAAAATAATAGTCGGCGACGTAACGAAGGCCGCCCAGGCGCAAATGGCTGTAGTAGCGGCAGCCATCGCCTTCGGCGGGGATGAGAGCAATATTGAACCGGGGATCGCCTTCTTTGAGGAGCTGGCGAAGAAGGGACGCATTTCATTATCCGAGGCGTCTGCGGCCAATATCGAGAAGGGCGAAGTGCCTGTCACCCTGCTCTGGGATTTCAATTCTCTTGGATACCGTGACCAGTTCGATAAAGAGCGATTCGAGGTGGCGATTCCCCAGGAGGGCAGCGTGGTGAGCGGCTATGCCACGATTATTAACAAATACGCGCCACATCCGAACGCCGCCAAGCTGACTCGCGAATATATATTGAGTGATGAAGGCCAAATCAATCTGGCGAAAGGCTATGCCCGCCCGATTCGTCCAAGCGTACAGCTCCCCGAGGACGTCGCAGCCAAACTGCTGCCGCAGGAAGCGTACAGCAATGCCAAACCGATCGGCGACTATAAAGTGTGGGAAGAAACGGCGAAGACGCTGCCGCAGCTCTGGCAGGAGCGCGTCCTGGTCCATTTGAATTAAACCCTTAGAAGCTTCATCCTCGCAACAAGGGCTGGGTCCGGGGACACTTGGGCACTTGGGCAATGGGGCAATGGGGCAATGGGGCAATGGGGCAATGGGCACAGGAGCAATAACAATAAAGCAATAAATGGAATGGCAGGTGATTTTCACTATGCTTAAAAAACATCGCATCCGCATCAGACGGCTGTTGGGCTTTACACTGGCCTTGCTGCCCTTTGCGCTGCTCATCGCCGGGTTTCAGCTCATCCCGGTCACGTCCATGCTGATCGGCAGCTTCACTGCGGATTCAGGCGGCGGCTTTACGCTGCAGCAATATATCACTGCGCTAACCAACGCCTTTTACCTTAAGGCAATTCAGAACAGCATTTTCATCTCCCTTTTCTCCAGCCTGGCTGGTATCGTCATCGGTGCTTTTGCGGCTTATTCCATTACGCGCTTCTCTGCGGCGATGCGCAACCGCATTCTGATGCTGTCTAATATGACTTCGAATTTCGCGGGAATTCCGCTCGCGTTCGCCTATATTATCCTGCTCGGCAATAATGGAGTGTTCACTTTGCTGTTCAAGGAATGGGGCTGGGACGTGTTTGCCGGATTTAACCTGTACAGTTGGACCGGTCTGACTTTGGTTTATGTTTATTTCCAAATTCCGCTGGCCATCCTGCTCATTTATCCGTCCTTCTACGGTATTCAGGAGCAGTGGAAGGAAGCCTCTTATTTGCTGGGCGCCTCTCCGGCTAAATTTTGGCGGACGGTCGGGCTGCCCTGTATTGCCCCGGCCCTGCTCGGCACGCTCGGCATTTTGTTCGCCAATGCAATGGGCGCCTATGCTACGGCCTATGCCCTCGTGGGCAGCAACTACAATCTGCTGGCCATCAGAATCAGCTCGCTCGTCACCGGAGACGTTGTGACGAGGCCGCAGCTCGGTTCGGCCCTTGCCGTGCTGCTTGCAGCCACCTCCATCGCTGCGGTTTGGATCAACAGCATGATGACGCGAAGAGTCGCCGCTTATACCGGGAACGGGAATGCCGCGGCAGCGGTGAAGCCGTCCCGTAGAAGGCTGTTTTCCGCCAGCAAGGGGCAATCCAGCCCTAGAACGATCACAGGAGGGGATTCCATTTGATCCGGACAATGAAATATCACCATGTTCTAATCAGCCTCCTCCTGCTCTATTTGCTGATGCCCCTGCTCGTCACAGGGCTGTACGCATTTGCCGGCAAATGGACCAATACGCTGCTGCCCGAAACCTGGACGCTGGAATGGTTCCGGCAAATCGCACTTGACGCCCGATTTTTGCATGCCCTGTGGAACTCCTTCTGGCTATGCGCTGTGAGCGTTCTGCTTAGCCTTGTCATTATGCTGCCGACCGTGTTTGTCGTCACCGTTTATTTTCCCCGCTGGGAGTTCCTGTTGAAAAGTACGGTCGTCCTGCCCTATGCCGTCCCCGGCATCGTAGCTGCCGTCGGTCTGATCCGGGCGTATTCATCGGGGCCGCTCGCCATATCCGGCACCGCCTACATTCTGATCGGCGCTTACTTCGTAGCTATTCTGCCCTATATGTACCAAGGGCTCCGCAACAGCTTGCTGACCTTGAACGCCTCCTCCCTGCTTGATGCAGCCGAAATGCTGGGCGCGAGCAAGCTCGCCGCCTTCCGGACCGTAATCCTGCCCAACATTATGCCGGGCGTCACGGTGTCGATGCTGCTTTCTTTCTCCGTCCTTTTCGGAGAATTCGTACTGACAAACATGCTCGTTGGAGGGCAAATCGAAACGGTGCAAATCTACTTATACAAAAGGCTGTCCGAAAGCGGCCACCTAGCGAGCACTATGGCGATTCTGTACTTTACCCTCATCCTGATCATTTCTCTCGGGCTGACCAGAATAGGCCAATTCATGAAAAAAGGGATTAGGCTATGAGTTATTTGCAGCTGAACGGCTTAAACAAACAATTCAATGGCACCAACGTGCTCAACAACGTCCATCTGGAGGTTGCCAAAGGTGAAATGATCACCCTGCTCGGCCCTTCCGGGTGCGGCAAGAGCACGCTGCTCCGCTGCATTTCCGGACTGACCGAACTGGAGCAGGGTTCCATCATCCTTGAAGACCAGGAAATTACCGCACTGGCCCCCCGGGAACGGGAGGTCGGCATGGTGTTTCAATCCTACGCGCTGTTTCCGAATTTGACCGTTAGCGACAATATCGGTTATGGCCTGAAAATGAAAAGGATGAACAAAGGTGATCGTACTCGAAAAATAAACGAACTGCTGGAGCTGGTCGATTTGTCGGACAAAGCCCAGGCCTATCCGCATACACTGTCCGGGGGACAGCAGCAGCGGGTAGCGCTGGCCCGTTCCCTGGCCATGCAGCCGAAGCTGATGCTGCTGGACGAGCCGCTAAGCGCGCTCGACGCCAAAATCCGCAAAAGCCTCCGGCTGCAAATCCGCCAGCTGCAGCGGCGAATGGGGATGACGATGATTTTCGTCACCCACGATCAGGAGGAGGCGCTTATGATCTCCGACCGGATCTGTGTCATGCACAACGGACGCATCGTACAGGAGGGCAGTCCGGAGGAGATCTATTCCGCACCGCGCACCGAGTTTGTTGCCCGGTTCATCGGCAACTACAACGTGCTCGGACCGCAGGAGGCGGGCCGGCTGGAGGGATTGGCGGCACAGCCTGGGATCAGCTATGCTCTCCGGCCGGAGTCGATTACCCTGCTCCCCGTCGGGGAGTACGCCATGACCCGGCCCCCTTCGTTCAGTATGCCGGGGTATCCTTCGTCCAGTATGTCAGAGTACCCGTCCTCCGGTATGCCAGAGCGTGAATCATCGGAGATGCTGGGGCATGATTCATTCGGCATAGGGCATGATTTGGCCGGTATGCCAGAGCGTGATTCCTCCAGTGAGTTGGGTCATGACTCGGCCGGTATGTTAAGGCGTGAATCGGGCAGCAGGCCGGGGAGAGAGTCGGTCGTGCGGGGCTATGATTTACTCGGGATGTCAAGGCATCTGCCTCCTGCGGGAGACAGTGCCGCATTGTACTGGCCGGGCAAGGTCAGCTCTGTCATGATGCTTGGCAACATTGTCCGCTACGGCATAGATGTAGGCGGCATCCCTATGACGGTCGACACACTCGCCGGGCACGGCCCGTTCAGGCCAGGAGAGCAGTCGGCAGTAACGCTGCGCATCGACCGTTCGCAGTGCATACCTTTAGAGAAGGATGGTGCCTGATTATTGTCGATTTTGGCTGAAGAACGCAAAAAAATCATTCTCGAATTGTTAAGAAGCCGCGGGCAGGTAAAAGTGCTGAGCCTGGCGCAGAAATTGTCCGTCTCCGAGGAAACCGTGCGCCGGGATCTCGACATTCTCGAGAAGGACGGCCTGCTGAGACGCGTGTACGGCGGTGCCGTTCCGCACAAATTCGCCAGCTTCGAGCCGCCCTATTTGCAGCGCCAGTCCTATCGCGCGGATGAGAAGAAGCGTATCGGACAGCGGGCAGCCAGCCTCGTGAAGTCGGGCGACACGATCGCGATTGATGTCGGAACGACGACGCTGGAATTCGCCAGAGCAATTGCCGATCTTCAGCGCCTGACCATTTTGACAAATTCCCTGGCCGTGGCCTTCACCCTGATGGAATCGCTGAATGCGGGGCGCTTCGCGGGCAAGGTCATTCTGATTGGCGGCGAGCTTAATCCGCAGCAGCAATCGCTCTCCGGTGTGGCAGGTGAACGGATGATGAAGCAGTTTTCGGTGGACAAGGCGTTTCTTTCCGTGGGAGGGGTAACCCTGGAGCGGGGAATCAGTGATTATGATATTAATGAATCCAGCATGTCCACAGCATTTGCCGAAGCTGCGGGTGAGGTGATTGTACTGGCGGATGAGAGCAAAATGGGCAAGGACTCTTTTGTAACGATCATGCCGATCGAGCCGGTCCATATGATTGTCAGCAGCAGCCCGCCTCCGGAGGACTGGCTTCCTTATTTGCAAAACTGTCGTATTAAGTGGATTGAGGCGTAAAAATAAATATATCCTTATCATTTTTCCGAAGGAGCGATAACGCTATGGTACAAACGCAATGGAACAGCCCGGAAAGCGCCAGTCAAAGTGAGTCTCGCAGTGAGGCCCACAACAACGGTTCCCGCTTAATTACCATCGTCCTGGACGGATTGCGCTATGATGCCGCACGGGAGTATCTCGGCTATATGGAGCATCTTGTAGAACAAAGCAGCGCTGCCTGCTACAAGGTTATATCAGAGCTCCCGAGCCTGTCCCGTCCCTTATATGAGGTGCTCCTGACGGGAACCCCAGCCTGCGAGAATGGCATTACTTCCAATCAAATCGTCAGGCTCAGCGAAGAAGAGAGCCTGTTCCATATAGCGCGGAACGCAGGTCTGACCACAGCCGCTGCGGCATACCATTGGGTGAGCGAGCTATATAACAAAGCGCCCTTCAATCCGTTCCAGGATCGGCATCAGCATGATGAACGGCTGCCGATTATGCATGGCGCTTTTTATTTCGAGGATCATTACCCGGATACTCATCTGTTCGCGGATGCTGAGCATTTAAGACAGTCCTGGCATCCTCATTTTTTATATGTGCATTCCATGAACATCGATGATGCCGGGCATCGTTATGGAGGCAAAAGCAAGCAATATGAGGGGGCGGTTCGCGTCGTGGACAGCATTCTTGCCATGGCTGTCCCGCAATGGGTCGCTGCGGGTTATTCCGTCATCGTCACTGCCGATCATGGCATGACGGAATCCGGGCAGCATGGCGGCCGGACGCGGGAAGAACGCGAGGTACCGTTCTATGGCATTGGCCGGGCGTTTACCCCCGGCGCCGTGGAGGAGCCGATCCCCCAACTGGCCGTTGCTCCTCTCATGGCGGCTTTACTGGGGCTGCCCCCTTCCCCACGGATGAGCCTGCATACGGTGCCCGGTGTGCGGCTGCCTCATTATTCTAAACAGGAAAGAGACCAAGAAGAAGAACGCCAGCAGGAACGCGACCAAGAATATGAACATGAACAGGAACACGGGCAAAAATGTGGGCAGGAGCGCGAGGGGGACGCAGCGTTTACGGAGTCCCGCACATGATTGTCGATCTGCACTTTCATCTGGAGGAAGGGCCATACACTTTTAAATGGCTGACACAAACGATGAAATCACTGGCTGCCGCACATACGCCGCTGCAAAATCTGTCCCCGTATACCCCGTCATGGGCGAAGCTGTTGGGAGGACTGCTGAGTGCCCGGCTGAAGCAGGGCTGCTACACACAGGAGTGGCTGGAGCATTATTTGCGCGCAGGCCGCAGGCGTGGTGTTGAAGTGTTCGGTGTAGTAGATCACCTGTACCGTTTCCGCGAATGCAAAAGCTATTATGAGAAGCATATCATTACGGACGACAGCCCGCTCGGTGAACTGCAACGCGATTGGCTGGAGCAGGTATGCATCGCTTCACTTGAGGACTACGTCTCGTTCATACAGCAAATGAAGCGCCAGTATCCCGAGCTGCTGCTTGGGATCGAAGCGGACTATTTCGCTGGCGGCGAAGAGGAATTGAGCGAGTTGCTGAATATGGCAGCATGGGATTATACGATCGGTTCCGTCCATTTCGTCAACGGCTGGGGCTTTGATAATCCGGCTACCCAAGACCGGTTTGAAAAAATGGAGCACTTTTCCTCCTACCAGCAGCTGTTCTCACAAGTGCAGGCTGCTGCGCGGTCCGGACTGTTTGATATTATCGCTCATCCCGATAACCTGAAGGCGTTCGGCTTTCGCCCATCGGATGAAACGCTGCTGATGCCGCTGTATGAAGAGACAGCGCGCATATTGGCGCAAAGCGGCGTGGCAACCGAAATCAATACAGGCCTCTCTTACCGCTACCCGGTAGCCGAGGCGTGCCCGAGTCCGCTTTTTCTCAAAGTATTATCGCTGCATAAGGTGCCGATCACCCTATCGTCGGATGCCCACTTCCCTGAGCATACCGGATATTTGCTGCCGGAAGCCCGGGACATGGCTCGGGTTGCCGGCTATACGGAAATCGTCACCTTCAAAGAGCGAAAGCGAATTTCCGTCCCGCTCTAACATGAAACCTGGAGCAGAAGAAGCTCTGACCCTGAAAGCAAAGTACAGCAAAAACGTCCTCTCGCCATACAAGCAGCGATCCGAGGACGTTTTTAATGCAGAACCTTCCGGCTGGGCAGCCTTTTCCTCAAGCCCCTCAAAACGGGAAGAACAGCGGCAGCACCGCAACCATCACCACTCCGATAAACACCTGCAGCGGCAGGCCGACTTTAATATAATGGCTGAATTTGTATCTCCCCGCTGACATAACCAGTGCGTTGGGCGGCGTAGAAAACGGTGAAGCAAAGCACATGCTGGCCCCGATCGAAACCGCGAACAAAAACGGGTAAGGACTCACGCCAAGCTGAACAGCTGCGGTAAGAGCAATCGGCGCAAACAGGACCGCGCAGGCCGTATTACTGATAAACATCGTCATTAAAGACGTTGTAAAGTAAACGCCAGCCAACAGCGCGATTGGTCCAAAACCGCCAAGTGAATTAACAAGCCCTTCCGACAGCAGAGCGGCTGCGCCTGTCTTCTCGATCGCGATCGACATCGGGATCATCCCGCCGATCAACACGATGCTCTCCCAGTTAATGCTCTTGTACGCCTCTTCCATATTGCGCACGCAGCCGAAGACGACCATCAATACAGCGGCGATCATCACGGCGGCCACGGCAGGAACGAGCTCGGTAATGAGCAGCAGCACCATCAGCAGCATGATCCCTGCGGCGATCGGCGCCTTAATATCCATCGTTACTTTTCGCGATTCTTCTATCGGCTGCCCCACGACGACAACATCCGCCTGGTCTGCAGCCAGCAGCGCGATATCCTTCCATGTTCCCTGAATAAGCAGGGCGTCCCCCAGCCTCATTCTTTCTTCCTTCAGGTTATGTAAAAGGTACTGCTCCTTCCGCTGAATGCCGAGAATGTTCACCCTGTATTTCTCCCGGAATCCCGAATCCTTGACCAGTCTGCCAATCAGGCTGGAATTCGGCGTCAGCATCACTTCCGCTATCCCTACTTCGCTGGTCGCATACTGCTCAGCCTGATCCGGCTGCGGCACGCTCTTCTCCGGGACGTGGTGATCAAGCAAAATTAACCCGTAGTGCTGAACAAACTGCTCGGCCCGCTCGAAGGTACCGTTGACATATAAAATATCACCCGGATAGATCACCGTTTCCGGACCGGCGATTTCCTGATTTATCGTTTTAAAAAACTGATTCTTGGCGGATATTTTGCGGCGAATTTCAATAACGTTAACCTCGAACTTCGCTGAAATATCCAGCTCGAGCAGCGATCTGGACTGAATCGGCGAGTCCGATACTACCTGAACGCGGAACAGGTTTTGCGACAGCTGGTACTGTTTCGCCAATTCCTTTAGTGACCGGCTCTTTGTCTTGCCCCTGCCCTCCTCCTTCCGGTAATCGGGCAGGAAGCGCCGCAAGACAAGCAGTCCGCTTATGCCCGCCAGCAGGCAAACGATCCCGATCGGCGTAAAGGAAAAGAAGGACAGCCCTTTATATCCGGCTTTGAGCAGCGTCTCCTGGATGACCAGGTTCGGCGGTGTTCCGATTAAAGTCAGCATTCCGCCCAGACTGCTGGCGAAGGCAAGCGGCATGAGCAGTCTGCCCGGGTGGGTTCCCGCGCTCATCGCCAGGCTAACGACAATCGGCATCATGACGGCGACGGTCCCTGTATTACTGACGAAAGCGCCGATCAAAGAGGTGACCAGCATGACCATAATGAGCAGCCGGGTTTCACTCGTACCGGCAAGTCGGAGCAGCATCCGGCTGGCCATCCTGGCCAGACCCGTCTGGAATATTCCCCCGCCTACCACGAACAGTCCGATCATCATAATGACGACGGAGTTGGAGAAGCCGGACAGCGCTTCTGCAGGGGTCAATATATTTAACAGAATCAACAGGATCAATGCGCCGAGCGCAACGAGATCGGAGCGGATCTTGCCCGAAATAAACAAGGCCGATGCCGCGATAAGAACGATTAAAGTAATAATCATAGGGCCATTCACTTGCTGTTCCTCCTATGTATTTGGATATGGAGAATGTATGGAGAAACCCACGACATTAGCCATATCATAACATTGTCCAGCTGTTCGCAACAGACTTATCCCTCATATTCTGCTGCATTTACTGCTGCATCTTGAAACACGAATAATCCCCTCCCGCCGCTGAAACCGGGGAAGGGGAAGCTTTTGGTTTCTTTGCATTTTCTAATCGGGCTAATCGAGGTAACCTGCCAGACCCTTCTCCATTAAATAGTCCATTTCCAGCTCCAAAATCGTCTCCACCATCAGCTCGTCGAGCTTCACGTCCGGGCGGCTTAGCACATAGTCCACCAGTTCGTCACCATCGATGTCGACCTCGCCCTTGGCTCCCTGATGGGCATTATTGATGAAAGCATTCTCATGCTTCAACACGATCCGGATAGCCTCCGGCTTCGCCTTAGAGCGGTCTGCTATATATTGAACCAGTTCCTGCTCATTTAGTTTCTCACTCATCGTTCGTCACTCCTCATTCGCAGTATCTACGTAGACTGCTTGTAATATTGTACAGGCCCAGTTTGCCCTGATGTCTGTCATTTTAACATAGTTTGGAAGTGACAAGCAGCTTCATGTTATTCCGATTCAATGACCCTGCGATCCAATCATCCTCTGCTCCCTGCTTCTCTGTCATCTGCTCTTTTAATCGAGATTATTACAGTTTGCAGTATTTCCATGATCCACTGAGCCGTTGTTACGTTGCACCGTTCACGACAACCCTCCAATTGTAATCGCAGGCCGCCTCAATCGTCCCGCGCTGCCGGATATATTCGGCTACTAATTCAGCCATATCAGCCGCAACCTCCTTAACAACCGGCTTGCCCTTGAACATTTCATAGTCTCCTCCGCCGCCGGCCCGGTAATTGTTCATGACAACATCGAATTCCAGCTCGTCAGCCAGGGGCACCCCGTTAAGATCCGTCAGCTTCACGACCCGCTCGCCAAACGGTCTGGCCACATCCAGTTCATACTTTATGCCCTCCCACATGTCGTAGTTGTAATGCTGGGCTTTGGGCTCAATATACGCCGGGTTGACAGCCAGTTCTCCGCCAGCGCCGATTACAAAATAAACGGCCGTCTGTTCCAAAGCGGCCCGAATATCCCGCCCCGTAAGACGCAGCACCACCAGCGTATTCGGAAACATGAAGTTGACGAGCACGTCCCGCATCGTAATGACTTCTCCGAAGCCCCGGGATTCGTTATTAAGCAGCGCTGCGCAGGATATCGATACCCCCGCGGCCTCCATCTGCACCTTATTTACAAATTCCATAAATGGATGATCCGCCTGTCGGCAGGCAAATGGGCTTGATATTCCCATATCACCCTGCACCGATCCGATCGGCTGGTCAAGCCAGCGCTGCGTCTTTGTTTCCAGGCCGGAAACAAGCGCCAATAAGGCCTCGTCCGCAGTCACGGATTCGTCTACCACCAACAGGCTGGCTGCTTTATTGCGAACTTGCCACCGCTCTCCCTGCTTCTCGAAGTCCACGGTAATTTTGCCTAGCGCCTGTCCGTTACAGCCTGGCTGTATGACGGCAACCCCGTTGATTTGCTCAGCGAGGAAGCGATGCTGGTGTCCGGTGATCAGCACGTCAATGCCGGCGACTTCCTGACAAATCGCATAGCCCTGGTTCTCCCCGGTCAGCTTTTCGGCGGCCTCACCGGTGGCAAGATCGCGCTCAAAGCCGCCATGATAGGCGACGACGAGCAAGTCGGGACACTCCTTTTCCCGGATACGGGGTACCCAGGCCCTGACCGTCTCCAATGCGTCGCGAAATTCCAATCCCTCAATATGGAGCGGGTTTTCCCAGTTAGGAATATAGTGCGTCGTCACACCAAGAATCGCTACCTTGATTGGATCGGCGGTATCTCCTATTTTTTTCACTATATAGGGCTTCCCGAAAGCCGGTTCCCCTGTCTCCTGATCTACAATCCCCGCTGAAAGCCAGGGAAAACGAGATTCGCCAACTACGCCGCGCAGGTGATCCAGCCCATAGTTGAATTCGTGATTTCCCGGCACGACGGCGTCATAGGCCAGTTCGTTCAATCCAGCGATCACCGGATGGGAACCGTCGATATGCTTGTTATGCTTGACATAATATGAGGTAAGCGGAGAACCCTGTATCATATCCCCGTTATCCAGCAGCAGCAAATCTGGAGCTTGCCGGCGTTCCTGCTGGATCAGCGACGATATTTTGGCCAGGCCGAGGCTTCTTTCTTCATCAGTCCGGTAATCAGTCGGGTAAATATGCCCGTGAATGTCACTTGTAACGAGAATTTCGCAGGTGGCCGTTTTGTTCATTTCAGTCTCTTAACTCCTTCTGTAACAAAGTCTTTGTTCTGAATCTGTTTCTAGTCTATCAAGTGAAATCGCGATTTATATTAAATTAAAAAGCCGCAAACACACAATTTTTTACATAAAACTAGATTTACTATAACGAACCGTTAATAGTTCTCATATAAAGTTATATTTGTAGTTTACTGAAATAATAAAAAAATTAAATTTGTGGAGGTCATACCGTTTGAAAAAAATCGCCAGATTTGTTCTACCCCTTTTCTTGTCTATTGCTTTCGTTAGCGGCTGCGGCAGCAGTTCTGCCGGCAACACTGGAAAGGATGCTGCTGCAAACAGCACGGCAACAAATCAGCAGGAGCAGCAGAACACACCAGCCAATACGCCAGAGGCTGAAGGATATGTACCGGAGACATTAACGGTTCAGTTCGTTCCATCTCAAAATGCGGACACGCTTGAAGCTAAAGCTAAACCGCTCGAGAAGCTGCTTACTGACCGCCTCAACATCCCTGTCAAAGTGAGCGTATCGACCGACTACAACACAATCATTGAAGCGATGGCTTCCAAAAAGATCGATGTCGGCTTCCTGCCGCCAACCGCTTATGTGCTGGCTAAGGAAAAAGGCGCAGCCGAGGTAATTCTGCAAGCCCAGCGCTACGGTGTACAAGATGACACTGGTGAGCCTACCGAAGAACTGGTTGACTTCTACAAGGCGATGATCATCGTCAAGAAGGATTCCCCGATCCAATCAGTTAGCGACTTGAAAGGCAAACGCATCGCCTATCAAAACGTTACGTCTTCCGCCGGATTCGTCTGGCCGGCAGGCAAGCTGATGGAAGCCGGACTTGACCCGCTGAAGGATGTACAAGCAATTACGGTAAAAGGGCACGACCAAGGCGTCCTTGCTGTATTGAACGGCGACGTCGACGCGGCAGCGATTTTCCAGGATGCCCGCAACGTCGTGAAAGGCGACTATCCTGCCGTGTTCGAAGATACGCAAGTACTGACCTTTACTGAGCCGATCCCGAACGACACGATTACTGTACGGACGGACATGAACGCCGAATGGACCGAGAAAATCGCTAACGCCTTTATCGATATTGGCAAGGATGCAGAAGGCCGCGCCATTATCCAGGAAATTTACTCACACGAAGGCTATGTCAAATCGGAAGACAGTACTTTCGACATCGTCCGTGAATACGGGGAAAAAGTAAAAACGGAGTAAGCAACAATGTGAATTGGGAGTCTGAACGTACTGAATATAAGCCAGTCGGAGTGCTGCTGCACTGCGGCTGGCTGTGCTCGTTATTTGCGCAGCTTTTCGGAACGGCGGGCCGAACTTCGCAGATTACGACGACCTATATGGTCGACAGATATCCGAGCATGCATGGATCCGCTCCGTGCGTACAGGGCACAGTGAGCACGATGTACAACAGTGCAGTACGGTGTTTCCAGCTTAAGCTCGACGTTTCCAGTGCAAAAGTGGCGCTTCTGGGGCAAGTGGGACGTTTCCAGGTAGGTGCGCGACGCCTCCGGCGTTAGTGCTGTGCGCTGCGCTGCTCATTGTATGATGTCAGCAAACCCAGCCACAAATTATGCTTCTATGATAGCCCTGGAGTGAGACCTGCAACATTAACCTTTAAAGGAATGATTATATACGTGATTGAACTGAAAAATGTATCCAAGACATATCCCAATGGAACGAAAGGCCTTAACGATATCAATCTGTCGATCCTCCCCGGTGAATTCGTCGTCATCGTCGGCCTGTCCGGTGCTGGCAAATCCACGCTGCTGCGCTCGATCAATCGGCTGCATGACATTACCGAAGGAGACATTCAAATCGACGGCAAGTCCATTACACGCGCCTCGGGGCAGCAGCTGCGCGAGATTCGCCGCGGGATCGGCATGATCTTCCAGAGCTTCAATCTGGTCAAACGGTCCACGGTGCTGCGCAACGTCATGGCCGGACGTGTCGGCTATCATTCCACGCTCCGGACGATGCTAGGGCTGTTTCCGAAAGAGGATACGGATATTGCCTTTGAGGCGCTGAACCGCGTGAACATTATGGAAAAAGCCTATGCCCGGGCAGACGAGCTGTCGGGAGGACAGCAGCAGCGGGTGGCAATCGCCCGTGTGCTTGCACAGGAGGCGAAAATCATTCTCGCTGATGAGCCTGTTGCGTCGCTAGATCCGCTGACGACCAAACAGGTAATGGACGACTTGAAAAGAATCAATCAGGAATTGGGGATTACGACGATTGTCAATTTGCACTTTATCGATTTAGCCAGAACCTATGCAACGCGGATTATCGGCCTTAGAGCCGGCGAGGTGGTTTTCGACGGGCCTGTATCGGAGGCGACGGACGAAGTGTTCTCCGCCATTTACGGCCGGCCGATTCAACAGGATGAGCTGCTGGAGGAGCGAGTCGTATGAATGCCAAACCGACGGTACAAGTTAATGATCGCCCCAAAGCACCCAACCGGCTGAAGCATATTTTGACCGCTGTCATCCTACTGCTCCTGCTCTGGGGCAGTGCCGTGCAGACGGAATCCTCGCTTGGCGAGCTTGCATCCGGACTTCCCAACATGCTTGATCTGCTGCGGGAAATGTTCCCGCCAAGGTGGACCTATTTCAACAATATCGTCGAGGCTATGCTGGAGACGATTCGTATGGCCTTAGTGGGTACTACGCTCGGAGCAATAGCCGCGATCCCTGTCGCCCTGCTGTGCGCCAGCAATTTGACCCGTACCGGCTGGATTTATTATCCGGTGCGCTTCCTGCTGAATTTAGTACGGACCATTCCCGATTTATTGCTGGCCGCGCTATTTGTCGCCATTTTCGGACTCGGTCCGCTCCCGGGCATATTTGCGCTGGCGGTTTTCTCCATGGGCCTGATCGCCAAGCTGACATATGAAGCGCTGGAGACGATCGACCACGGGCCTCTGGAGGCGATGACCGCGGCCGGGGCCAATTCCTTACAGCGCATCATATTCGCCGTCATTCCGCAAATCCAGGCGCACTTTGCCTCCTACGTGCTGTATACGTTCGAAATCAACGTGCGGGCCGCGGCGATTCTAGGCCTCGTTGGCGCCGGGGGCATCGGTCATTACTATGAAGTAACGCTCGGTTTCCTGGAATATGACAAAACGTGCGTCATCATCATTTTTACACTGGCCATCGTACTCCTTATTGACTATATGAGCATGAAGCTGCGGGAGAAATTACTATGATGAATAGGGCGATGAAGACAAAATTGGACACTCAGGCTGTCCGCAAACCGAAGAAAAAAGCTTACCGCTGGCTGATTTACGCGGCGCTTGCACTTATCTATATTTGGGCTTTCTCCGGAATTCCTTATACCGGCATTAAAGATTCGGCCGGACAAATTTTCAAGGCGATCGTTGCGGGGATTTTCTCGCCGGATTGGGACTATGTCTATTTGCCGGATGGAGAAGATTTGCTCCGGGGCTTGCTGGATACGCTGGCCATTTCGATGCTTGGCACTTTTATATCCACTCTGATTTGCATTCCGTTCGCCTTCTGGGCAGCAACCAATATGAGCTCATCCAGATGGGTGTCCGGTTCCGGTAAAATGTTTCTGAGTTTCATCCGCACCTTCCCGGAGGTTGTAATGGCCATTCTGTTCATTAAGGCCGTCGGACCGGGCTCCTTCGCTGGTGTGCTGGCGCTTGGACTGCATTCTGTAGGCATGCTCGGCAAGCTGTTTGCCGACGAGGTCGAAAATTTGGACAAAGGTCCCGTCGAGGCTTTGATCGCCACGGGAGCGAGCCGCTTGCAAATTATGTGGTTCGCCGTGATCCCTCAGGTGCTGCCAGGTTTTCTGTCCTATACGTTATACCGGTTCGAAATTAACGTCCGTTCCGCCACCATTCTCGGGATAATCGGAGCGGGCGGAATTGGAACGCCGCTCATTTTTGCCTTGAGCTCCCGAAATTGGGAAAGGGTCGGAATCATTTTGCTTGGCATCATCGTCATGATTACGATCATCGACATGATCTCCGGCTCGATTCGCAAAAAGCTGGTATAATTCGTCAGCTTGTGCAACAATTTCAGGACCAGCCCCGTCTTGACTTGTAGAATTACTAACATTACAAGTCGAGAGGAATGACAATGATGAACACTACTTTGAGAACTTCGCTGGCCATGCTGGCTTTGTCCACGGCGATCATAGCTTCTAGCGCCGCAGCGGCAGAGCCGGCGGCCAGCCAGCCAACCGCCTCAGCAGATATCGCGCCGATCGTCTCCTCGCCGCAGGCATCAGCTACCGCTATTGAAATCAACGGAACGCTTCTGTCCGGGATGGCCTATGAAACGCATAACGGGGAAGCAGTCATGCTGCCGCTTCGCGCTGTTGCGGAGCAGCTGGGTTATACCGTGAAATGGAATCAAGCGGATCGTTCCGCCACCATAAGCAAGGACGATATGAGCGCAGCTGTCACGACAGGAGCGAAGGATTATGGAGACAACGGGATCACCGCCTCCCTTCCAGCCGCTCCCGAGCTGACGCAGGGACAACTGCATGTGCCTGCCGCCTTCGTCGAAAATGCACTGCATGCCTCCGTGGCCATCAACACTGGCTCCGTCTCGATTACAACGCAGGCGCAGGAGGGGCAGCAACCAGAACAGCCGATGCAGCAGCAAACCGTCCAAACCACCGGCGTTATTACCGCCATCCATAAGGACGATAAGTATGCTTCCGTCCATATTCAAGGAATCGGACCAGACGGGCTTGTTCTGAATGTAAGCGAGGATACGAAATATCAAAGCCCTGACGGAACGAAGCTTGAATGGTCAGATCTACGGCTCGGGATGACCGTGGAAGCGGAGCATTCGCTGGCCATGACCCTCAGCCTGCCGCCTCAGTCCGGAGCCTACACCCTCACCGTGCTGGACGCTGAATTGCCTGGCGAACTGCTAGGAACTGCAGGCACGATCGAGGAAATCCGCACGGACGACCAGGGACATGTCAGTTATCTGGTCAAGGGCCAAGGGTTAACTGACCTGTCCCAGAATCACATCGTCCTTCGGCTTATCGACGATACGGCCATCGTCGATAAAGAGGGCAAGCCTGTAGATCAGGGCTCCATCAAGCAAGGCTCCAAGGTCATCGGGTTCTATCAGCCTGTCATGACAAAAAGCCTTCCCGCGATCAGTAAAGCGGTCAAAATCGTCGTGGAAGCCGAACAACCGCAGCAGCCCTAATGAATAGCAGACGCCCCGCAGTTGAATACTCTCCACTGCGGGGCGTTTTTGTCGTCTCTCTCCATCATTTCATTGCATCGTCTTCGGCCTTAGTTTGCAGTTGGGCTGCAAACTGCCTCAGGCCCAAGCTCAGGCGCGATCCCAGTGGCGATGAGCCGCGATCGCCTCAATGAAGCCAGCCGCGAAGCCGCTGCCGCTCAACCCCGTAATGACGCCCGGGCTGTTCTCCATTTGCGGCTCCAGCCATTTCATGCCGCCCGCGGCTGCCCCAATCGGCTTATAATGCGAGTAAGCCTCCCGGATAAAAGATGCCGCTTTCCGATCCGAGTCAACAGAAGCTAGCACTCCGCCGAGCGCGTAAAGCCCATCGAACAAGACGGAGTCGGCGGTCAGGAACGTATGCACGGCCTCAATTTCCGTATTCTCCGACCCGTGGAGCACGCCAAGCTTGTCGCTAATAAATTCAACCTGAACCCCTTCGGCAATCAGCGCATTCAGCACCGAGTTCGCCTCGGCGCCGGCAAAGCCCGTACCTGCGATCACACCAACCTTGCGAGTCTTCGGCGACTTCACCGTATTCTCCTGGCTGAGCGCCGGGGAGGATTTGCTGGACTGTGAACCTGCTCCCGCTGGAGGAATAGCCCCAATGGCCTCAGCAACCGGAACGGCCAGCTTCAAGCTGACGTTGCCGAACATGTCGACCACCTGCTGGCGTACTAACTTGCTCTTCACCTTGCCGAGCTCGAACGAAAAAGCGTCGATGATATGCTGCTTCTCCGCCATGCTCATGCTGTTCCAGAAAAGCGTCGCCTGGGAGAAGTGATCCTTGAAGCTCTCGCTCCGGGCACGGATTTTGCGGCCATCAACTTTTTCCTGGTAGTGTACGTATCCGCCCTCGGCCTCCGTCGCAGGCGAAGGCGTATTCCCGGCCAACGAGTTATTGTGGTAGCTGACCTGGCCTACATTAATCGTCTGCCGCCCATAGCCGTCCCGCTGATTGTTGTGGAACGGGCACACCGGCCGGTTAATCGGCAGCTCATGAAAGTTCGGTCCCCCAAGCCGGATCAGCTGCGTATCCGTATAGGAGAACAAGCGGCCCTGCAGCAGCGGATCATTGGTGAAATCAATCCCTGGCACGACATGCCCCGGATGGAAGGCCACCTGCTCCGTCTCCGCAAATACGTTGTCCACGTTACGGTTCAGCGTCATTTTTCCGATCAGTTGTACGGTAACGTCCTCTTCCGGCCACAGCTTGGTCGGGTCGAGGATATCGAAGTCGAATTTGAACTCGTCTTCTTCCGGGAGAAGCTGGACGCCGAGCTCATATTCGGGATAATTGCCCTGCTCAATCGATTCCCATAAATCCCGGCGGTGGAAATCTGGGTCTTTCCCCGAAATTTTCTGCGCCTCGTCCCAGACTAGCGAATGCGTGCCGAGTACAGGTTTCCAATGGAATTTCACGAAATGGGCCTTGCCCTCTTCGTTGATGAACCGGAACGTATGAACCCCAAAGCCCTCCATCATCCGGTAGCTGCGCGGGATGGCGCGATCCGACATCGTCCACATGATCATATGGGCCGACTCCTGGTTGTTAGCCACGAAATCCCAGAATGTATCATGAGCTGAGGCCGCCTGCGGCATCTCATGATGCGGCTCCGGCTTCAGCGCATGGATCAAGTCCGGAAATTTGATGGCGTCCTGGATGAAAAATACGGGAATATTGTTGCCGACCAGATCATAGTTGCCTTCCTCGGTATAGAACTTCGTAGCAAACCCCCGAGCGTCACGCACCGTCTCCGCTGAGCCGCGAGAGCCTGCAACCGTAGAGAAACGTACGAACACGGGGGTTACAGTCCCGGGGTCCTGCAGAAATTTGGCCTTCGTGTACGGCTTCATCGATGTATATAGTTCGAACTCTCCGTGAGCCGCAAACCCCCGCGCATGCACGATGCGCTCCGGGATGCGTTCATGGTCGAAATGCGTCATTTTTTCCCGGAAATGAAAGTCCTCCATCAGCGTCGGACCCCTCTCTTCTGCCTTGAGAGAAAATTCGTCCTCCGAGACCCGCAGTCCCTGGTTCGTCGTCATCTTCTGGCCTTCGTCCTTCACGCGAAACTGCTCCAACTGCTCCTGTTTGCGGTTACCGCCTGATTTGTGTTGGTCATCCATAACACTGATTCCTCCTGATCGAGATCGTTAGTCAGCGTACAGAGTACGTCGCTAACCTTTACCCCGATGGGAGTCCCGGCAAACAAATTATTCCCCTTGCTCGCCGGGTTATGACAGACACAAGCGCAGAGCCATTAGTGGTTCCGGATGTTCTCTACCGCACCCTTATGAATCGGATACACCTTCAAGCATACCGTCACTATATCAATCACTGTCACGATAGCCACGATAGCTATAAACCAGTTGCCCCCACTGTTCCAGATCGATTCAACCCACTCGAACGCCTCACTGCCCGGAGTCAGAATACTTAACTGCACCAGTTGTTCTATAAAATAAGGGTTCCAAACGGCAGAATCTTTGAACATAATCACCAGCAAAATAAATGTGGCTGCATTAAATGCCACATGGAACAGCATTACACCGCGCGTCCATTTGCGGAAAATCATTTTGACTGATTCCTTCAGTATGCTAAGTGCCGTCAGCCCCCAGATGAGCGGTAAATACCGGGCGAAGTTCTCTACATTGAAGATAGGCACGACCTCCCTGAGATTCTCTCGAAAAACAATCACCCCGATCAGTTCTACTGAGAATGTAAACAATACGGCGAACAATACGGAGAAAATAATCCCCACGATAGGCTCGCTGCGCTTAATGAGCAGTCTGCGGTCAGGAATTTCCGGCAAATCGGCAAGAGACCATTCCCGTTTGTTCTTGTTCTTCGGCCGCACACCGGCGTATTCGATAATAGCAAAAGCGACAGTCACCCAAGCAAAACCCTGCACGCCAGTCGTCATCATCGATATAATATAGTTAATAAAATGCTGCAGCATCTCCGCCGGGTTTATAAGAGCTTGAACGCCGAAGCTGACCGTAATCCCGATGACAATAGAGATCATCACAATCCGCAGTATAGAAATGTATACTTCAAAAAATGCTGGACCGATCAAATATCTTGGCCGGGGCCGGTATTTGTCGGCAAGCTCCTGCGGGCTCCCCAACTCACGGAGAACTGCCTCAATGTCGTAAGCCGTCGCAGGCTCGCCCTGTGTGCGCTCATCCAACATGTCTTCAATTAGGCCTTGCAGCTCTAGCCTAATGTCCTCCCTCTGCCCTTCGGGCAGTTTCTGCGTTACAGCGTAAATATACCTCTGAACAATATCCACGAGTCACTCCTCCTCCAAAATCAATTCAATTCAAGTCCAGCAAGCCTTCTACGCTTCTGTTCAATTCCCTCCATTCCGTGCATAGCTGCCGGTACACCTCAGTGCCGAACTCGCTCCGGCGGTAATATTTCCGCGGCCGACTCTCCGTTGTATCCCATTCACTGTCCAGCAACCCCTGCTTCTCCAGTCTTCTTAGCAAAGGATACAGCGTGCCGGGGTCAATGAACATGCCCTTCTCTTCCAATATCATCACTAGCGAATATCCGTACTGGGGGTCTGACAGTTGGCTGAGCACGCCGATAATGATCGTTCCCCGCCGCAGCTCCTGCAGTAATCCATTCACGATCTCTTGAATGTCAGTCATCTTATCAACTCCTGCTCTCAATATACTGTATGCCACACACTATTGTAAAGTTCATAATATTATTAAATTCAAAATAATATAAAAAAAGGTCTATTGTCATGCTCCGCTGAAAAGTTATAAATTTTGTACATAAAAAAAATGAGCAAGATCCGGAGATCTTGCTCATGCAAGTACATGATTCAATTTGTGGGGATTGAGCAGCAAATATAAATGTTGGATGCGGTTTGATTCGCTTGCCATTTGGAGGCATAATATGCCCTTCAATTGCCCCTTTTTCACAAAGATTAAATTCACTTCACCATTTACCTCTGTCAACACAGCTTGCCACCCGCGCAATTCCTTAAACGCTTTGGGCGAAGTCAGCAAAGCCAACACGCGCTTCCGGCTTGTAATCGGAAAAATAGCGGAACGAGTGTGTCCGCCCCCGTCGGTAATCATTACCGCATCTTCAGAGAGCAGTTCCAGCAGCTCCTCCAGCTGGTATCGCTCAAAAGCGGCAATAAACCGCTCGATCAGCTTCCTTTTACCCTCCTGATCAGGAGCGGGATGGCCGTCAATCCTTATCTCCTCCGAATTGAGGCTCTGCTTGGCCCGGCTGCATATTTTGCGGCAATTGCTCTCCGATTTGCCCAGCATCTCCGATATCGCAGGATAATCATACTGGAACACTTCCCGAAGAAGATAGACCGCCCGCTCCATCGGAGTGAGCCGCTCCAGCATGACCAAATAGGCATACGAAATGACGTCTTGCCGCTCCAGCGTCCGCTCGGGAGAATCGTAATCAGCAACGAGAGGTTCGGGGAGCCATTCTCCGACGTATACTTCCCTTTGCTTGCGCGCCGATTTCAATACGTTCAGACTGCGATTCGTAATCCCTTTTGCCAAATAGGCTTTTACATCGCGGATTTCTGTCATATCCTTGGATTGCATCTCCGCAAACCAGTCCTGCACGACATCCTCGGCATCCGTTATCACACCCAGCATCCGATAGGCGATGGAAAAAGCATAACCCCGGTAGTTCCGATACAGAGCGCCGATATCCATATCAGCCTGTCCGTTCTGAGCCTCCTTATTTCCCAATGGCGCCGACAAGCGGCTCACCTCCTCCAAATGCCAAAAAGAAGCCGGGACGGCTTCCTTTCGGGATCTCCTCTTCTTTTTTATATTACCATTTTATGACTCGAAACAACCGGGGTAAAGTCCTGATGAAATAGCCAGGCGATTCCAGCTGTTAATCGTATTTATGGCTATCAATAAATCTACGTATTCGCTCTCGGTAAAATGCTGCCTCACCTTCTCATAGACCGGCTGCGGCACTCCTTCCACCGAAATATTCGTCACGCATTCCGTCAGCTCCAAAGCGGCCCGTTCCTGATCCGTGAACAGGTGGGGAACCTCCCGCCATACGCTGAGCAGCAAAATCCGGTCGGCGTGATCCCCCATCGCCATCAAATCTTTAGCATGCATATCCAGACAATAGGCGCATCCATTGATTTGAGACGCACGAAGCTTGATCAGTTCATTCGTGACGGGATCCACGCTGGACCCCCTCGTGTACTTCTCCAATGCGGACATCGCTTGATACGCTGCCGGGTTGGCTTTCTGAACATTTAACCTTAGACTCATTCGTCCATCTCTCCCTCATCATGTGATATAAGGTAGACAAATGAGCCTCCGATTTTGTGACACCCTCTCCCCTTCCTTGAATTGACTCCTTCCTGAGGAGCCGCTACTATTTGGAATGGAGGTGTTGTATCGATGACGACATTATTGCTGCTCGGAGCGGGCATGATGTTCCTGGCCGTTGCTTTAGGGGCGTTCGGAGCCCATGCACTGAAGAGGAAGCTGTCCGAGGAAATGATGAAAATTTATCAAACCGGAATCCAGTACCATATCGCTCATGCCCTCGGCTTGCTGTTACTAGGATTAATATCTGCGCAGGTTGAGGCAGTCTCTCTTGTTATTTGGGCCGGCTGGCTTTTAACGGCTGGAATTTTTCTGTTCTCGGGCAGCTTATACGCGCTTAGCTTAACCGGCGTCCGCAAGCTTGGAGCGATTACGCCGCTGGGCGGTGTCGCTTTCTTGGCAGGGTGGGTGCTGTTGATCGTGGCGGTCATTTAAGGAGCGCCCTTGCGCCAGGCTTCCGGTACAAGACCGGCTAATCAAACCGCTGCGTCTTGTACCATTTGTTTTCCCGATGTGTAATTTTGTCCATGAACAAATTGTAGGATGCCCGGACTGAAATGACGAGGAATAGCTGCGCATACGTAAAATACGTCAGACAGGACAAGATGAAATTGCGGATATTGCTCTGCCCAATATCGCTGGCTAGGGCTAAATTAATTTGCAGCACATACAAGTAATACATCAGTCCCCAGGCAATGATCAGAAATATATAGACATCGCCATCAAACTGAAAAGGGGACGATATTTCCGGCTTGAATAAAGCAATGATCCAATAAACAATGTTAGCGACAATGATCAGGTCCGAGATGACAATCGTAACGAGAAACCAGAAATAGCTCGCGGCAAAATTAAGCACATGAAGCTTGATACGCCAGCTGGATGGTTTGAACAAATGGTGGATGTTGTCCAGCACGACCTGATAATTACCCTTCGCCCAGCGTTCGCGCTGCTTCATATATACGCTCAGCTCCTCGGGTTCCTGCTGATAGGCCTCCGCCTGCGAGGCCAGGGCAATCAACTGCCCCCGCGTTAGGATTTCAAATGAAACAGCCGTATCCTCGGTGAGTGCCTTTTCGTCCCATCCGCCAATATCTTTGATAAGCGAGGTTTTAATAATAAAATTCGTCCCCGGGATCGTCCCTATTTTAAACAGCTCCCACATCCCGGTATGAAGAACGCGCTGCATCGTCACCAGTTCCAGGTTAATACACCGGGAGAGGAAGTTTTGTCCGCGATTGCGGGCTTTGTTACGGCCGAATACCGCGCCATACCGCTCAGGCTCCTCCATCGCTTTTTGCACCAAAAACAGCAAAGCGTTCTGCTCCGGGGCGGCATCCGCATCAAAAATGCAAATCCATTCCCCCCTAGCGAGCTTCATTGCATCGTTCAAAGCGCCGGATTTTCCGCCGGTCCCGGTGCGCTCCATAATGAAGAAATCCCGGTGCTCATATTGAGGCTGAGCCTTAAGCGCCTGCAATCTCGCGGCCGTACCGTCCGTACAATTATCCGCTACGACGATGAACTGGATTTTCTCCGCGGGATAGTTCAAATGCAGTACATGCCTTGCCGTAGCTACGATGACTACCTCTTCGTTGTGCGCCGGAACGATGACCGTCACGGTAGGAAAATCGGCCATATTATCCGGCAGCACCAGCGGCGTTCTGCTCTGTCTCATGACAAAGCGGATGGCGCCGATCATAATGACGATCGATTGAAGCACAGCGATCCAGATGCTAACCATACATGCAATCAACAAGAAATCAGCCACTGAACTTCCCCCGATCGTACTTTTTATTTACCCTGGCGCGGAAAACAAGGGTGGCAATCGTCAAAATGACAACCATAATTGCAAAAATAATACTGACTCCTATAGATAGCGGAATGAACCAGTTAATATATGTCTTCGCAAGCACGGACCTCCCCACCTCCCTCCCGCAATATCAATGCTTGTAATAGGCGTGATAGAATACGATATTAAATATACTCTCCGATCAGATCCGTCTCCGTATGTCTTTCCAGCGCAGCAATTACCGCTTCTATATCCGCATACTTGCTGAATTGCTCCTTTTGGAACACGACTGCCCCGGCGCGGATGACCAGTTTGAGCGGCTGCCCCTTTTTATCGAGAAAGTGAATATCCATCAAGGCCTGCTTAATCCTGTCCGTCAGCGCCTGCAAAAACTCATGATTTGCCATCGGACACAAAATAATGAACCGCCCTTTATCGATAAAAAACTTATAGTCCTCGTAGCGTATCTGCTGCTGAATCGTACGCGACAGCTCCAGCAGCAGCTGAGCATACCGCTCTGATCCCAGTGATTCCTGCACGAGCGGCAGGAAATCGATTTTGAACATGGCCATACAAAAGCCGTAAGTGTCTGAATACCGTTTAGCCAAATTGGACTGTTTGATTACGATCTCAGCCAGCGCCTCCTTGTTGCTGAGCGTCGTATCGAGGTCGATCTGCGGGTCCCGCTGCTGGAGCTCTTGCAATCGGTCCATCATAATCTTGCTGCGAATGAGCGTTGATTTGATAACAGCGGCGAAGACAACATTGGCTGGAATCAGTAAAATCCAGGCAAAAGCCAACACATTCATTTGCGCATATGTAGCCAGCCATACAAAATAACTGACAAGAAAAACAAACACACCGACAACAGTAAACCCTAACGGAATCAGCAGCCCTATAACAAGGGCGGCCAATGCTGCGGCGCTGAGAATAAATTCCGTCCCTGTATAGCTCTGTTCCATGTAGACGTTAAGGTAGATGAAAAACTGCTGAACAATGGCGAGAAATATAAGGATGTAATAACCCCATGCCATTCGATGCGTTGGTATTCTGCTCATAATCAACCTTCCTTGTTAAACGTTATCGGTCCATAGGGTCAAACACAGCCATGGATATATAAAAAACAGGCATTCCCCATATAACAGCTCATATGAGGAAATACCATGGGTTAATTTTTACTATTGAAGAAACAAATCTATTCACCCCAAGTAATATCATTGTAAAATGGAATACTATACAAATTCTAAACAAGGTTCCTAAATCAGGAATTTTTCAGCGCTGTTTCGGCGAGTAAAGGGAAAACATTGTCGAAAAAGTGGGTATTCTTATTAAAGACATACCCGCCGGAATAGGAATTATCCCTATTTCTAAGAGAAATCATATGCTTGTGCAGCTGTTTCGCAAATTCCTTATCCCCGCATTCCAAGGCAAGCAGTATCGCAAGCCCATACACGGAGGGAGATTCATAAGCGACTTCTGCTTTACGGGTCGCCCGGGTATACCGCCCCTTTAGCTTTTTGTGCTGCTGGAACTCCCTTTTTAGAAACGAAATGAGCGGCGCGGGCTCCCTCCCCATCTCGGCAAGGTGGATGCCTACGATCAGCTGATCGATCAGGTTAACGCTATCGTCAAACGAATATTTCAAACGCTTTACATCAAATGTTTTTGGATAAAAAATGCCATCGCTCGGCATTTTCGCGAGCATCTGCTGATATTGCTCATAGGTTCCCGAATCAATAAGCTGATGATCCTTCATTAAACCGAGCGCGGCTGTATCTACATAAACCAGACTCAGCGTGGACGGAGCCTCCGCTCTGGCAAAATCATAAAAATCTACGAAATAGCCGTTGTTCTGGACATGCATCTGTAAGACATCTGATATTTCCCGCGCTGTAATCAAGTACTTGTCCTGCTTCCACAGCTTGGAGGCCTCCAGCAAGCTGCCGATGATCCGGAAATCGTCGCCAAGCGCATTGGTGTTTACTTTAATTTGGCCATTCGGGTCCAGCTTCCAGGCAACATATTTCTGCTCCGTTAAGAAGTGATCGAGCAATATTTGATAGCTGACGTCAAACAAAGCCTGATCCTGCCTCATGATCGCATATTGCATCCACAGCCCCAGCGACTCGGACAACGCCTCACGACCGGCCACAAGGTCCGGATTGGAAGAGGTTCCAGACTGCAAATAAGTAGCCAAGGTTCCGTTCGGATTCGTCATATGCTTCCTTACAAACTGCTCGGTAGGTGAGCTTTCGTTATTCAAAGCCGCCTCCTTGGAATATACGCTGATTGCCGTAGTAAGCCCCATACTGACGATTGTCAGGATAATCAGCAAATTTTTGAAGCTATAGAGCCGTATTGGCATCATCTTCACCTGTCCTATTTCTATAAATTTTTTACCTGATGTAATGCAAAATTCCTTGAGTTTTATTTCTAAATTGTGGATATGCCGCCTCCATTCTATCCTATATTTACTAAACATGCTCTATGTATTTCAGACTAGATTAGTCCGTCTGAAGGATAAAAAAGGAAAAAACTCCCCTTCCTTAGGGGAGCAGAATCAGTTATTCCTTTTAAATTAAGGCAATTGCCAACAAAGTAAACAAGCTTAATGTTAAAATTTGATTTCCATAAAAGCCTGGATAAAAGGCCGAGGTGGTGACGACGCCTCTAGCATCGGGACGCAAATAGACATTATTGTAGTCTACGCCCACCACTGTTCCGGAATAACGCCGTCCGTCCCGGGTCAGTATGCGGACTCTTCTATCTTTACATCGCAAGCAATTATAATAAATCTCACTCAAGATCCTCATCCTCCTTCTTTGATGTTACATATTAGTCTATGAGGAGAATGAGGGACGGTAACGGCACAGGTCTATAGATAAGGAGACCATTTACTTATAGCACTTACTTATAACCACTTTTTATGATATTTTTCTATCCTTCTTAATTTGCTTGCTTCGCAGCTGGCCACAGGCTGCATCTATATCCGTACCGTGCTCCAGGCGAACGCTGCAGTTGATTTTCTGCTTCTTCATCACATCGTAGAAGGCCAGGATCGACTCCTTGCGGCTTCTCTGGTACTGGCCGTGTTCATCGACCGGGTTATAGGGAATGAGATTGACCGTAACCCCGCTTCGGCGGTCGCCGATCAGCTCAGCAAGCTCCTGCGCATGTTCTGTGCCGTCGTTTACGTCTCTAAGCAAAATGTATTCCAAAGTAACCTTGCGGTTCGATTTCGCCAAATAGTAGTCTGTAGCCTCCATCAACTGCTCGATCGGGATAGCCCGGTTGATCTTCATGATGCGCGTCCGCAGTTCATTGTTGGGGGCATGCAGTGAAATCGCCAGGTTAACCTGCAGGTCGGAGTCGGCAAATTCAATAATTTTGTCCGCAAGGCCGCTTGTCGATACGGTAATGCGCCGCGGCCCGATAGCCAGACCTTTATGGTCCTTCACCGTGCGAATAAAGTTGGATACGTTTGTAAAGTTATCAAACGGCTCGCCGATGCCCATAACGACGATATGGCTCACCTGCTCTTCCTGTCCGGCTTGATCCAAATGGAACTGTACCTTCATAATTTGTTCCACGATTTCGGCGCTTGTTAAATCCCGGCTCTTCTTCAGCAAGCCGCTCGCGCAGAAGCTGCAGCCGATATTGCAGCCGACTTGCGTAGTGACGCAGACGGAGAGACCGAATTTATGGCGCATTAAAACCGTCTCGATCAGATTGCCATCCGCCAGCTTAAAAAGGAACTTGACCGTCCCGTCCGCCGACTGCTGCTTCACCTGCTCCGTCAGCGTCTCCATCACGAAATGCTCTTCAAGCAGCGCAAGAACCTCCGGTTTAATGTCATTCATATCCGCGAAACTGTGTACCCGCTTGCGGTAAAGCCAATCCCATACCTGGAGTGCGCGCGATTTTCTATGCCCACGCTCCTCCAGCCAGGCAATGAGCTGATTTAGCGTAAATCCATAAATGGATGATGTGTTCATCATATTTATCCTCTTTTCAGAACTTAAAATTCTGTTTATTATTGTCCCAAATCTTTTTTGTGAATACAAGGCCATATTACTGAGAAATAGTTCCGCAAGTGTAACTTTGTAACCTTTATAACGTCTACATCATTGAATAGACGGCGCTGCAATCATCAGAAACCGCGTATAAATCAACCCGCCCATAAATTACCGGGCAGAAACGGAGTTGTTGCGTTTATGGTCAGAAAAATCGTCTTAGCCGGGGGCACCGGCTTCATTGGAACTTATCTCAGTAAGAAGTATCAACAGCAAGGGTATGAAGTCATACATATTTCAAGGCAGCCGGGCCATATTTCATGGCGGGACCACAAGGGAATCGTAGAGTCGCTGGAGCAAGCGGACATGCTGATCAATCTGGCAGGAAAGTCCGTCAACTGCCGTTATACCGTGAAGAACAAGCTGGCCATTATGGACTCGCGCACGGAGACGACCCAGCTTCTCGGCGCTGCCGTACTTGCCTGCAAACAGCCGCCTGCCCTCTGGATCAACTCCAGTACGGCCACGATTTACAGGCATGCCGAGGACCGGCCTATGACGGAAGCTGAAGGCGATATTGGGGCCGGCTTCTCCGTCGAGGTGGCCCAAGCATGGGAGCAGGCCTTTTTCTCTTTTAAATTGCCCGCCACTAGGCAAGCGGCGCTGCGGATCTCCATCGTCCTTGGAGAAGACGGGGGCGTCATGACGCCGTACAAAAATCTTGTCCGCTTCGGGCTTGGCGGTATCCAAGGTCCGGGAACCCAGCGCTTCAGCTGGATTCATCTCGAGGATATTTACGGCATTATTTCATTTCTGCAGGCCAGGGAGGATTTGAGCGGCGTATTCAACTGCGCCTCCCCGAACCCTGTTACCAACCGGGAGCTCATGGGCGGAATGCGACTAGCGATGAACCGCAAATTCGGCCTGCCTGCGCCAAAATGGCTGCTGGAGCTCGGTGCCGTCATCATCCGGACGGAAACCGAATTGGTGTTGAAAAGCCGCTGGGTAATTCCGGAACGCTTGGTGCAGGAAGGCTATGAATTTAAATTTCCCAGGCTGGATCAGACGCTGCGCAGCATTCTGCATTAAACCGGCGGAGGGGCTAAAGCGCGATCAATGTATTAATTTTATATTAAATGGGGGCTATAAATGAAATTTTTAAGAAAATGGAAACGACCTATTGTACTTCTGCTTATTTTGTCGGCTTTTATTTATTTGAACAACACCTCCCTGCTGACAAAGGAACGCAGCGGCTCACCTTTCCTGCTGGCGCACCGCGGTCTCGGTCAAACGTTCAGCATGGAGGGAATGGAAGGGGATACTTGCACGGCCACCCGGATTTTTGAGCCGGAACACCCTTACCTGGAGAACACCCTCCCCTCGATGCAGGCTGCCTTCGATGCCGGAGCGGACATGGTGGAATTGGATATCAAGCCGACGAAGGATGGCCGATTCGCTATATTCCATGACTGGACACTGGATTGCCGGACGAATGTGCAGGGTATGGTCGGCGACTATACGATGGACGAGCTGAAGGATATCGATATCGGCTATGGCTATACGGCGGACAACGGCGCGACATACCCTTTTCGCGGAAAAGGCATTGGAATGATGCCGTCGCTGGATGAGGTGCTGGAGCATTTTCCGGACGGAACCTTCCTGATTCATATTAAGAGCAATGATTCGGCGGAGGGCCGCCAGCTCGCGCAATATCTTGCCGATCTGCCGGAAGAACGTTTAGCTGGGCTAACCGTCTACGGAGGCGACGAACCTATAGCTGCCTTACAGGAGGAATTGCCCGGGCTGAGGGTAATGTCGAAGGCAACGCTCAAAAGCTGCCTTCTTGCTTATGAAGGGGTCGGCTGGAGCGGCTATATACCTGCGGCATGCAGAAACACACAGTTGCATATCCCCGTGAAATTTGCTACTTGGCTGTGGGGCTGGCCGAATAAATTTCTCAACCGGATGGATGATGCGGGCACGCGGGTGATTGTTGTCGGTGGCAGCGGTGAGTGGTCGGAAGGTTTTGATACTAAAGAGGATTTAACGCGGCTTCCCCAAGGCTATACGGGTGGAATTTGGACGAACCGAATCGACCGGATCGCACCGCTGTACGCTAAATAACATAAAACCGTTGCCGCATAATATGGCAAATGATCTCTAGCTGCACAAATATACACTAGGGACACAAATGGAAACACCAGGGACTGCGCAACATATGAAAATACCAGGGACGGCACAACATATGAAAACACCGGGGACTGCGCATCTATCACCCATTGCTGTTCTTATAAATATAAAATCACCCGCTAAAGTAAATTTAGCGGGTGATTCGTTATGCCGTGAACCTGTTGGATCCTGATCCAAGATACGATAATGGGCAGCAATTATGAAGCTTTGCAATCCAGCGTCTTAGGAACCTGCGCCTTTATAGCGTTTGACTCCCATGTTCCATGTCAGCAGGCCGATGCCCAAAAAGATTGCCCCCATCACCGGGGTGAGCAGTGCCATGCCCGTCATTTCTTCGCGCTGAAGGAATAACGCCGCTGGATATATGCCGACGAAGGCGAACGGGATAACCCAAGTCAGCAAAATTTGGATCGCCCGGTTATAAATCGTCACAGGATAGCGCCCATAGTTCTGGATATTAAACATGAGCGGAAGAATCCCGGTTGGCGCGTCTGAATAGAACGACAACGAGGTGAGCGCGGTGTAAATCCCTGTATAAATCGCGACCGCGCTAAGCGTCAAAATAATTAGCGCCGGAATGGTCCACCATTCCAACGGCAGCCCGAGCTGCCCGCCGCTCATCACCATAATGATGATGCCGACGAGGCCGCCGATCAGGGCTGGCGGGTCGATATTTTCCAGGAAAATTTGAAATAAATGATGCGCTGGACGCGTCAGTACGCGGTCCATCTCCCCTTTGACGATGTAGCGTTCGCTGAAATTCCACATGTTGACGAAGCAGCTGAACACGGCATACGGCACCATGAAGAAGCCGTAGACGAAAATGACCTCGTTTTGACTCCAGCCGCCCAGGCTATCGGTATGCATGAATACGACCAGGATAAAAATAAAGTTCGTCGCCTGGAACAGCAAATCCGAGATGACCTCAACCCAGAAATCGGCGCGGTAAGTGAGCCGGGTTTTCATGTAATTTTTGAAATATTCCATAATCAATCCTAAATAATACAACATCCTCGTCATGCCTCTCGTTAACCTCCTTGCACGAACAGGCGCTGCCGCGCCGCTCGGTATAACAGGATCATCGGGATGATTAATACCGCAAACCAGAACACCTGAATGCCCAACACGTTCCAGATGCCTACGCCCTGCACTCTGCCCGTAAAGACGGAGCCCGGCAAATAGGTGATCGCTTGGAATGGCAGCACCTCAAGCACCTTGGACAGCCAGCCAGGGAACAGGCTGATCGGCACGATAAGCCCGGAGAAGAGATCGACGAGCACTCGTTTCATCCGCATGACGCCTTCATTATTCTCAATGAAGAAGGCGGAAAGGCCGGTAATGACGTTAATCTGTGAATTGATCAGGAAGCTGAAGATCAGCATGACAAGAAAGCCAGCCCATGCCGACGGGGCGGTTGGCAGTTGCACCGGGAACAAGAGCATCGCGATGGCCATGCCGGGAATCATGAACAGCAGGAAACGGAACATGCCTTCCCCGAGCCCCTGCATCATTTTGGCAAATACATAGTTATAAGGACGTATAAATTGAATGGCAATGCTGCCGTCGCGGATATCGGACGAGATTTCCCGGTCCAGGTTGTTGAAATAAAATGCCCTGGCCATCCAGGATACTGCAACATACGTCGTCATCTGCACGGCGGTAAAGCCGCCCAAGGAATCACCATCACCGTAAATGGCTTTCCAGGTGAAGTAGTTGACCCCGATATTGAGGGTATAGATTAGAATACCGGTATAGTAATTAATTCGATAAGCAAGCATGGTCAGGAAACGGATGCGGATAAAATCCAAATACGCGTCAAGCAGCAGACGCCTCCCGCTCTGGTGCGGCTTCCGCCCTTCTGGGCGGGTCTGTCTGGATGAAGGCAGCTCGGACGAAAGACGGTTAGACATGGCTGACCTCTTTGGTGTCATCCGCCAGGGAATCAGCCGCTTTTGCCGCTTCTGCCGCTTCATCGGCCTTCTCCGCCGAACCGGATTGATATATGCTGCGTACGATTTCATCGGTATTCGTCTCAATGATTTTGATATCTGTAATGTCCGCTTGTCCCACCACCCGGCCGAGCACATCGGATACGTTGAGCTCCAGCGGAATCCAGACCTTGGCATTGAGATCGTTCTCGGCCGACCACTCCACCGCCAGTCCTGCGGTCCACTGCCGCAGCGTCTCCAGCTTCGTCGCTCTTCCGAATTGGAACAGCACCTCGCGCCCCGTTCCCCAGCGCTGCTTCAGCTCCTCCAGGCCACCGTCGTAAATGATCCGCCCGTCATCCAGCATGATGACGCGTGAGCAGAGCGCCTCGATATCCTGCAAATCATGCGTCGTCAGCAGGATCGTCGTGCCATGCTCGCGGTTCATATCCTTTAGGAAGTCGCGAATTTCCGACTTCACCACGATATCGAGCCCGATCGTCGGCTCGTCGAGGAACAGGATCGACGGATTATGCAGCAGCGCGGCGACCAGCTCGCAGCGCATGCGCTGACCCAAGCTGAGCTTGCGCACCGGACGGTTCAGCAGATCCTGGAGATCCAGGCGCTCGACGAGCTCATCCAGCCGCTTCTTGAAATCCTGCTCGGATACGCGGTACACCTTCCGCAGCAGCTGGAACGATTCGATGACGCCGATATCCCACCATAGCTGGCTGCGCTGCCCGAAAACGACGCCGATATTTTGCACGAAGCGCTCCCGCTCCTCATAGGGAACGTATCCGCCAACGTTGAGGCTGCCAGAGGTCGGCACCAATATGCCGGTCAGCATCTTGATGGTCGTCGATTTGCCCGCGCCGTTCTCCCCGATGTAGCCGCAAATTTCGCCCTGAGGAATGGCGAACGAAATGTCCTTCACGGCAACGACCTCCTGGTACTGCCGCTTGAACAAGTCTGCGAAAGCCCCTTTGAGGCCTTCGCGGTTTTTTTGTATTTTAAATGCTTTGCGCAAATCCTGCACTTCTATTGCGTTCATATTTACCTACCTCGCTAAACTAAGTCTTGATAATGTCCCGTCCCAAGCTCCTATTATAAATTACAACTTCCGAAACCTCTACAATAAATGATCAGCTGTATGTAAAAGGAATATTTCATCGTAAGGTTCTATCTGTAGGGTAAGGTAGTTTAGGTGATTTGAGGTGAGGTAGGGTAGATAGGTAGGGAGGTAGGGAGGTAGGGAGGGAGTTTGGGTAGATGAAGTTAGGTAAGGTAAGGTGAGGTGAGGTGAGGTGTGGTAGGTAAGGTAGGTGGGGGAGGTGAGCTAGGTTAGCTAACGGACAGACGATTTGCTATTTGAGGTTTTTTGCATATTTTGGGTTCGTATCGGACACAGAAGCCTCTATTTGCCACAACACGCTGTATTTAGCTTATGTTTGAGTGCAATAGCGGAACCAGGGTCCGTAAGCTCCATGCTCTACCCCATTCCCGGCGAAATAGCGGATCCTAAGTCCGTTACCAACCCCCTGGATCGAAACTCTCATGCGTATGCACTCTTTTGTCATTAAAAAATAAGAGTGGGCTGGGGATTAATCCCTTTAGCCCACTCTTGGTCAACAGTCACTCTCAGTGTTTCTATGGAAGGGCATGCTATACGTCATGCCATGTGTCATGCCATGTGTCACGCCATGTGTCACACCATGTGTCACGCCATGTGTCAAAGTTATAAATATGTTTTGAGTCATAACTCTGAGTCAAGCTATGAGCCACATAAGCCGTGCTATAGGTCATGCTATTAAGGGGGAGCAGTGGATTAACCCTCCAGAACAGGAATCATGATCGTAAACTCCGGGTGCGTGCTGTCAGGATCCTGATTGCTCGGATAGATTTCAAAATGCGTCAGTTCATCCCCTTCCTGCGGGAGCGTCCGAAGGTCTTGCTGTTGCTCAATCCAGGCGTAAATGCCGCTATATGAATCGCCGATATTCTGACCGGCCCGGTGCTCGTATTTCGCATATTTCATTGCTGGAACATGAACCATGACCATGCCTTCGGGAACTTCCTCTTGGTCGGCATCGGTCACTTCAAATACCGCATAGTGTACAAACCCCGTTCCACCCGGATAAGCGTGGTAAGATAAGCCGTAGAAATGGCCCGGATCTGCGATACCGCGAATTTCACCGCATCGATGCTGCAGTTCCCGCTGAATTACACGTATACCGCCTGCACCCGCCTCGGCAAACGTCCCTTCCCAACGCAGCCCAACCGCGCTGAAGGCCTGTTTTGTTACGATCACTGTCTCATTCACCTGCACCATTTGCCCACTCTCCCTATCATCGAATTTATTGTTGTGAGTTCACAGATACTATTTTACTACAGGATCCTTACAAAATCTGTAATCTTCATAGAATACCGAGAAAAGTTAGGGTACCATAGCTGTATGGACCTGTCCGTATGACCTGTTCAAAGCAAGCACAAAAAGACAGGAGAACCCCACCTGCGGGTGATAGGATGTTACGTAAGAGGAGGTTATACGATTGGATGCGTTGTTGCGAATGATGGATGCTTTAGAGTTAATCGAGCAAAGGCTGGAAGGACGTCTGAACATTGAGGAGGTTGCTAAGGCAGCCTGCGTATCTCCATTTCATTTTCAACGAATGTTCCTCATGTTAACCGGGATGACTGTAGCCGAATATACGCGCAAGCGCAAACTGACTTTAGCTGCCCAGGAGTTGGCGATGACATCCTCCAAAGTGATAGATGTGGCGTTAAAGTACGGCTACGATTCTCCCGAGTCCTTCACTAAAGCCTTTCGCAAAATTCATGGCGTCCCGCCTTCAGAGGCGCGCTCTCCCGGTGTCAGCCTCAAAGCGTTTCCACGCATTTCCTTCCATCTGTCAATGAAGGGAGATCAAGATATGGATTACAGAATCGTAGACAAAGAGGCTTTTAATGTCATCGGCAAATCGATTGAAGTAAAATGTAACAACAAGGAGGAGATCTCAAGATTTTGGCAGGAGTGCCACCAGAATGGTTCCATTGATAAGCTCGCTTCGCTCGGCAACGGCGGGAATTTCCTTGGAGCATGCATGAACATGCAGCCGGAAAGCGGGGATTTTACTTATATGATTGCCATGCCAACAGATCGGAGCACTGCTGCGGAAGGGTTTGATCTAACTGCCATTCCCAGCAGCACCTGGGCCATCTTCAACGCTGTCGGGCCGGTTCCTTATGCAATCCAGCACGTGTTTGAGCGAATATTTCAGGAGTGGTTCCCAGCTACCGGTTATGAGGTCGCGAATGCACCCGAGCTGGAGGTCTATTCGCCGGGCGACATTTCGGCCGAAGACTATCTTTGCGAAATTTGGATTCCAATTATAAAAAAATAATCCACAAAGCCGGCCGCGGAAAACGGCCGGCTTTATAATTGCATGTGTGATCGCCCGACTCGCATTATGCGGCATAGCATCGCGCCCGACTCGCATTATGCGGCATAGCATCGCGGCCGACCGCATCATGCGGCATAGCATCGCAGCCGACCGCATTATGCGGCATAGCATCGCGGCCGACCGCATCATGCGGCATAGCATCGCAGCCAACCGCATCATGCGGCATAGCATCGCGGCCGACCGCATCATACGGCATAGCATTGTGGTCGACCTGCATCATGAAGCACTGCACAGCAACGGACCTACCGGCATCATGCAGCGAAACACCCCGCGATGGAAACTTCCCGCGGCGCAAAAAATCGCTTACTGTGCCAATGGTTCGTTATCCGAGAATAAATCCGGGTTTTTCTGCAGCATATCCGTGAGAATATCCGTCGTTTTTACCGTATCGCAAACCAGAACCTCAGCATCGCCCAGACGTGTGCGATAAAGCGCTCCCTGTTCTTCGAGTACACCTTCGACCTTCCAGAAGTGCTCCGACCAGGACAGGCCGCAGTGGCGGCGGGAGGGCACCAGAATCTCTCTACCGTCCGGGAGCACCGTGTACAACTGCTCATGGCCATCGGTCATTCTTCCCGGAATATCGACCCATTCTTCAATTCCATGAATAAACGTGTTTCTGCGTAAGTCTACCCCTACGAGCAAAATCGTTGCTTTTCTATCCAGCAGCTTGCCCCAGGCCGACTCCCGGTGACAGGGCGTATCCCAACGCTCGTCTCCACTAGTAAACTCGGCTGCATCCTTTCCAAGAGCCGCTACGGAGTGCGTCGGGTGAAGCGAGCGGATCACGCCTGGACGTTTACGGAATAACTCAGGGAGAATACCGACACATACCTCCGAGGTCTCGACATAAAATTTCGGATTATCCTTATTGATATAAGACCAAGTATGTGTGGGCAAAACTAGCAGCCCGTCTTTCATATATTCCGAAAGGGCATCCAGAACCGTGTCTGCTCCTCCCTCTACTTCGCCAATACTTTTCATAGACGAGTGCATCAGCACGGTCCCATGCCGGTTAATGCCAGCGCCTTCAAGCTGTTCCAGCAAACTTTTTTTCGTGTGCATGACAAACCTCCAACTGTGGATAAATTGAAATGATTTATCATCATTATACCTTTCCTGGTTGTAACAACAAGTGTGGATTGGGACAGCAATCGGGGGAATTCGCACAATATGCAGAACTTATCATAGAACAGCTGAAAAGAAACCGGATAGAAGCCAAGTACAGCCTCTCTTCTAAAAATCTTTTCTAGTGTTACGAGGGGAATATACTGCTAGCAAGTGAAATGATTGCCATTTGTGAAACGATACTCTAAGATGGTTGATATAGTCACAGAATATACATAATTTTTATGTAAAAGGAGGTATAATTGTGAGCAAAAAGCTTGTGGCCAAAGTCTTAACTACAACGGCCTTGCTCAGCACGTTAGCTGCACCCGCGTCCGCAACCAGCTTCATTATGGAAGTCGACGGTTCCTACGCGAGGGATGCTATTTTAAATTTGGCCGAGAGAGGAATTATTACCGGTGATGCGAATGGTAATTTTAATCCAACCTCACAAATCCAGAGGCAGGATTTCGCGATTATTCTCGCCAAGGCGATGGGACTGGATGTAACCAGTGCGCCGGGAACCGCTACATTCAATGATGTTCCTGCGAGTCATTATTCTTTTGCAGCTGTAGAAGCCGCAGCTAAAGCCGGGCTTATTCATGGATACGGCAACTCTCAATTCGGGAATGGCGATAGTTTATCAAGACAGGATATGGCCGTTTTGTTCTGCCGGGCTCTCGGCATAGATGCCAGCGGCAAGGGGGCCAGTCTCACCTTCACCGATAGTAATTCGATTTCCGGCTATGCCAGGGATGCGGTAGCCGCAGCCGTCGAACTAGGATTAATCAAAGGTAATCCTGATGGCACCTTTAACCCGCTCCAAAGCGCTGACCGCCAATCTGCGGCCCTTGTAGCGAATAAATTCATACAGCAATTAGAAGAGCGACGGAATTCCCAGCCGTCTCCAGCCACGCCTTCAGATGAGGTAACGCCTCCTTCAACTCCAACACCACCAACAACACCAGAGACCAATACACCAGCACCATTTATCAGCAGTACCGGCAGCGGCAGCAGTAGCGGCGGCTCAGGTTCTGGAAACAGCGGAAATGAAAGTGAACGGGATACAATCGCCCCTAGCGTAAGCATCATATCCGAAACTCCTGTATACATAGGCAGCAATCTCATGGCAGCCAGCAGTGAGACCGGCTTTTTATACCTTGTTCCGGAAATATACGAACCGGTGAATCAAGCTGATCTGGAAGGTCTCGTCGCTGAGCAGATCGCCAGAAAGGAACGGATCGCTGCTGCAAACACCGAAACGCCAATCGGCACGGCCGAACTGGAGGCAGGACTTTACCGCGTATTTGCCGTGGATCCAGCCGGCAATCTTTCCAGACCTAGCTCAGTCATTGAATTGAAACATCCTTTATCCTTGACCATGGCATCGGCTTTTGTACTCAACAGCAGTCGCGTTAATTACGATCCCATACTGATTTTTACAGACAGCTCTAAAATAAGTTCACCGGATCCATACTATTTCCGCAATGCCAGCAGCCTCCTCCAAGTTCAAAGGGGAGATCACGTGCTGGAATTAGCATACAATGATCAAACTCATCATTTCGAAATACTTGAGGATAGTGAGACGGTCATCGGCTATCTCGAGATAACTTCGGAATCTGAGCTTATCGATGTCGAAGGAGCTGAAGGCGGATTGCAAGTTTCTCTTAAGGAGGGGGCCAACGAAGGCATTGCAGCTTCCTTAAAGCTGACTCTCTATGAAAATGATGCCGTAGTCGACAGTTCTCTCCTGACTGTCATCATGGATACAACAGCGCCGGCAGTCACGGACTCTGTATACAGTGCCGGGACAATTACAATAATCGCCGACGAACCGCTGGTTGGGTATGCTGACTTCCATATAGACATTAAATACCAGTCGGCTGATGAAAGCAGCAGTGAGGATTTCGTTCTCGGTGAGCATTTCACTCTAAGCCTCGAGGATGGGATTTTGCTCATTACTTTAAAGGACGAAGCAGTGGCATCCCTGCAATTGCAGCCTGGCGATAAGTTTTTAATTACCTTAGAACGGATTGGGGACTACGCTTACAATATGATCAGCGAAGAAGAGATCCCTGTAATAATCCAGTAATTGAGCAACAAAACATAGAGGGGTTGGTTTCCGGTTGTATAACCGAGAGACCAGCCCCTCTTGTCTATTACATTACGCTAACAGGAAGCTAACGATTTCTTCATTTACCCGTTCAGGCTGTTCATGGTTAATTCCATGGCCTGTATCCGGAATGACCTTATACCGATATTTCCCTTCATCCAATATGCGAAGAAAATCCCGCTGCAAATCAATCCGGTGCTCAGCCACAAGAAAATACAGCTGGCTGCCCGCGGCGATCCCCGCCTCCGGATTGTATTTCTCCACCTTATGTACAAACATCGCTTGCTGATTATGGGTTTTCATTAATAGAGCCAAATGATCACCTATTAATGGATATGTATCAAAAAGATCGGAATTGGGCGAGCTGAGTTTTTTCAATATGCGCAGCAAATTTCGTTCGGTTGGAATGCATATTTCCGGAAACATCATTAACAGCGTCCGCATCATCGTTTTTAATGGGTTGGTAACCATCCCGCCTTCCATACAAACGGCCTTATGTACTCTTGTACTATTCGAAGCTGTGTAATTGTACGCCATGTATGCCCCATTGGATACACCGGCAATATAAACGCGCTCGTATTGAAAATGATCGATAATCTGATTGATCCAGTCCACCTGAACAAAGCTGTTTTTCGTAAATTGCTCGTTAGGCGTACTCTTGCCAGGACCCCCGAGAGTATCTACGGCGATGCAATAAAAATGGCGGGACAATTGTTCAATGTTCAGCACCCACATTACCGCCGAGTTATCGCCAACCCCGTGAAACAGAAGCAGTGGCGGCCGGTCTGGGCTGCCTGCCGTGATGCAATGGGTTATGCCGTACTTGGTGGGGACGTCATGTTCCCTGAAGTCTACCGGCCACATGTCTAACAGCCGCTGATAGGATGCCATGACCTTCTGCTTGGCACGCTCATTTTTATAAACCTTTACCATTTCAAAAAACCTCCTGCTCTACTTTACTATGAAAAAAAAGAAAGCGCTCTCGCATCTGTGTACAAACATAGATGTAGGGCGCATGTAGTAAGCCGTATTGCTTTAGGGTATTATAACCTATCAACCCTAATACTACCATAACTATAGTTGGCAACTATAAACTTCGCATGCCGGACCGGATCCGGTCTGAACGTATAAATAGGCCTTGATGTCCCCGCTTCGCCTCACCATAATCGGAGAAGATTCCGGAGGAGAAGCGGAATCAGGACAAAAAATGGACCGATTGATGTAATTGCCCTAGCACAAGAATGTACATAAGGATAAACGCAATGTTTCCAAATGAACTTATTTCTGTATAGGGTTGAATTCGTGAACCCAGACCCGCATTGTTGGCACCCAACGCATACCCGGGTGAAACGAAAGGATGGACTGCTTGTACTCATCAAGGCTTGCATAGCCTTCTTGCACAGCCTGTTCTTCGGACAAATCACCGAGGGCTTGGGAATATACTTGCTCCACTACAAAATCCCGGCCCTTCAGCGTCATAATTTCACCCACATCCGCATAACGGCCGTTGCGGCGGGCAGCTGTTTTTCGCCCTGCCAATACCTTCTCCACATCGGCCGGCAAGGTGACCAGGCGTTCAATAGAACAAGTCTTAGGCGGCAAGGCATCGTGTTCCGCATGATTCAGCATAGTGTTACCCTCCTCATCAATTCTTCAACTTAACTTTATCACAATTGTAAATTTACCGTACAGCAAGCACTCCATTTTCCCTTCTGGTACAACAACGTATGCGGAAAATACGCGCAATGTTCAGGTGACATGTGTTGTGCATGTAATTTGCATTTGCTCTATGCACCAATACCCTTATAATGGAAGTTAATGTGATTTATCGATGGAATAGATTAGGTGGGAGTAAACATGACCGAGATCTACGGTGTGCAGTTAGAACCGAATATTGCCTCGCTCTCCATTTGGAGACTCATAAATGTACTCCCCATGGAGAGACAGGAACGAATTTATAGATTTATACATAAAGAAGATGCGCTTAGAACTTTAACAGCCGATATTCTCTCCAGGCTGATCATCTGCAGCAAGATGAACATGAAGAACAGGGATATACACCTGATTCAAAATGCGTACGGCAAGCCGTCGTTGAGGGAAGACTACAAGCTGCACTTTAACAACTCCCACTCGGGCAAATGGGTAGTTTGCGCCATAGACGATGCACCTGTCGGTATCGATGTAGAAGAGATAAAGGAGATGGATTTAATCATCGCCGAACGATTTTTCTCCAAGCAGGAGTGCCTTGATCTTTATAGCAGGCAGGGTGAGGCCAAATTAAGTTTCTTTTTCGATTTATGGACGTTAAAAGAGAGCTATATTAAAGCAGCGGGCATGGGGCTTTCCCTGCCGCTCGATTCCTTCACCATCCGTATCGATCACGAGCGGATTGAGCTGAGTACTTGCAACGAACTCAATCGCTGCTCATTCAAGCAATATAACATTGATCCCGCATACAAACTGTCCGTATGCGCAATGCATGACCGTTTTCCTGATCATATCCGCATGCTGAGCATGGAGGAGCTGTACGAACAATTTATGGCTTATATATGAGGATGATATTGAGAGGATTGTATTGTTTCATATAACTCATAAACTCTCTCTTGCAAATAGATGACATGTCATTTATTATAGGATCAACACATTAAATGACACATCATCTATTAGGAGGAGATTCATATAACAACCATTCACATTTGGCATACGGGCGAGGTTTATATTGATCGGGCACTTGCCTACCAAGAGAAGACCGTGCACCCCGCTCCACACACTGGAATTTTCCGTCCAAGCTCGAAGAAGAGCTGGTTTCCCGTGTCCGCTTATTTTATAAACCACCCTAAAGGAAAAATTCTTGTAGACACAGGATGGAGCGAAGCGATTCGCAGCAATCCCCGAGGACACTTGGGCTTAGTCGCCAACGCTCTATTCAAAGGGAAACTGCCGCCTGGGCAATCTGTACGGGAGCATTTAAAGACAGTAGGGCTAACGGATACCGATCTCGACTTTGTACTCTTGAGCCATCTTCATTTAGATCATGTCAGTGGAGTTGAACATGTTCGTCATGCCAAGACGATATTAACGAGCAAGCCGGAGTGGGATGCGGCCAATAAAGACCTCGGTTATATTCGTTCGATGTGGCGGGGATTGCCTATTCAAACATTCGAGCTGGAAGTGATCCCCTTCGGCCCTTATAATAAAGGTATCGATTTATTTAAGGACGGCTCATTCTATTTAGTGCATACTCCCGGCCACAGCAAAGGCCAATTTACAGTCATGGTACAGACGAGTAAAGGATGGGTGTTACTGATTAGCGATGTGGGCTATTCAAGACGTTCCTGGACGCAGTTCGTATTACCGGGCGCCATAACAAATAAGGAAGAGGCGATCCAATCCCTTCGTTGGGTACAAGAGTTCTCGTTAAGAGACGATTGCAGGCGGATTATCGCTAATCATGATCCTGAGGTTACGCCGCAAATACTTACGTAATTATTTGGAGGTTTTTCTATGCCACCACTATCTCGCTTCGAGGCCGAGCGGTTCCGCTATTATATTTTGGCCGCCCAAAGATTAGGAAGCCGACAGCTCAATGAGTATATGAAAAAAATCAATTTAACCGCTTCTCAATCCGAGGTTATCCAAGTACTGAAGCAATGGGGGCCTGTAAATCTGAAAGATCTCGGCTCATTGCTTGTCTGTGAAACGGGGAGCCCTTCCAGGTTAATTGATAGAATGGTGGAAGATGGACTGGTACATAAAATTAGCGATCCCAAAGACGCCAGATACGTGTTATTACAACTAACTGACCTCGGCAGGGAAAAGTACGAGAAAATAGTACATTTTGAAAACACGCTGCACGAGGATCTAGGTAAATTGTTCTCTGATGAGGAGTTATCCGCCGTAAGCGTCACACTTGAGAAATTGTTGTCCCATTTTCCCATCGCCGCAACTCTGCAAAATCGCAAGCTAATGAAGTCCCCTGAAGAGAAAAGCTAAAGTAAAACGCGAGGGAGTATCCCCTATAACACGAGAATACTCCCTAGAAGTTAGGATATTGTTCTTTCAATTAGATGGTTGCCTATATGCCTGTGTACTTGACTGTAGGCTTGCCACCGAGCCCGTGCCCTAGGCCCATCTGCGATTCTTCACCGCTCTACAGCATACGGGAAAAATCAATGAGAGCGCCAGCGCAGCCACAGTGAATAATATGCCTGCCACGTCCAGTGTCATCATCATATATACGAGGTACAGAATTGGTGTAAACAGAATAAGACCCGGGATAGCAAATAGAGCGGACACCCATGTCCAGGCCCCCTGCTCCATTCGAAAGGAGAGGTTTAAGCCAACTAAGCTGAATAGCAGCGGCCAGATAAATAAATAGCCTCCGCCCGGTAAATACAACGTTGTCAGTACGCATAACAAGAACCACAATAGCAGTGTGCCCGCCCAAAGATTCTCTGCGCGAATATATCGTGAAATCCAGCGGACCAACAGCAGATTCATCACAACAGTAAACACCAGTAGGCCGATAAAATAGTAAATGCTGATGCCAGGATCGGTAACCGTCGCTTCATATTGATCCGCCGGCATGTTAGAACGCAACAGGCTCCACGCCAAAGTAATCACTCCACCTGCGGCTGCCAAGCTGAGTAGAGTAATCATAAAGCCTCCAACAAGCCCTTTAAAATTAATCCTCCTATGGTACATCCCATACCAGAGTGTTACCGTAAATAATATTCCCGCAAATATCATGAGCCCAATTCCCCAGGATTCGGGATAGCTTACCATCTTCCAGCCAAACACGTTAAAATACACCCGATTCTCCTGTTGCATTTCCGGCTGATTCAAATCAAGATCGCCAAAATGCCGCGTCAAGCTCAGCATATACTCTCCATGGTGCTGCAAGCTGGCCAGGTCTAAATTTTCCGGGGTATCGAGCATTGTGTGGTAAGAATTCAACCCCATGCCAAAGGCAAAATTCAGCCCGGCTAATCCCCCGGCCCGGAACATCGTTAGATCGGTATCGTTAGGCATCAGTTTATATACGTTATATACGAGCGAATATGCGATCGGCTGAGGAGCAGCTTTGATGAACTCCTTAACGATCCAACCATTCTGGTCGCTGGTCTCGAACATAAATGACGGACCCTTGTTCCCCCGGGCCTCAAAATTGAATACCAATCCAACCTCTTTAGCCCACGGATGCTCATTCATGAACTCCCGTGCGCCTAGCATACCCAATTCTTCTCCGTCGGTCATGAGCACAATCAGATCATTTCTCAGCGGCCCAGATCCTTGTAAGGCTCGGACTGTCTCCAGCATTGCTGCAATCGCTGCCCCATCATCTGCGGCACCCGGCGCAGTAGGAACAGAATCATAGTGCGCGGCAATCATCAATGCCTTACTGTTATCCGTGCCCGGAATCCGTACCATGATATTCTCCAGCGTCCAGGATTGATCATGCCGGTCCAAGGCCACGATCTCCTGAATTTCGGGATGAAGCCCAAGCCCCTTCAGCTCCGCCATAAGATAATCCCTGACCTCGGCATGAGCAGGTGATCCTACGGGATGAGGCTCTTTTGCAATTACTTTTACCTTCTCCATCGCACGTGCAGCGGAGAATTCCGTGAGAGGCGCATCCGGCCCAACCGCCTGCGGCGCTTGGATCTGCAGTATGCCGACCAGGATGGCGCCGATGAGTAGTAATGGTATTCCTATTCCTTTGATCCACTTAGCAAGCTTTGAGCCTGTTTGATACCCCGTCCTGATGGATGGGGATGAATAATATGAAGCCACAATACCCCTCCTGATTTTTCAACTTGAGGAAATCTTGTATCCCTCTCATCATAATGGTGAAAAATCAACTTGCCAAGTGAGGAATTTAACTGCGACGCTCTCAGAGCCTTCCACGTTCATTAACCATTCTCGTCCCGTTTCTACGTTTCTAAATCGATCCTAAGATGAAATACAGCAGGAAGAAAAAGGCGATGACGTACATCGTCACCGATACTTCCGCCCGGCGGCCAGTCACCCACTTCACGATCGGATAGGCAATGAAGCCGAACGCAATCCCATTGGCGATGCTGAAAGATAAAGGCATAATCGCCAGCATCAAATAGGCCGGGAAAGCCTCGGTAAAGTCATCGAAAGGAATTTCCTTCATCGACATAATCATCAGGCATCCTACAATGATCAACACCGGCGCAATGGCGCTGCTCGGGATGACTTTGAACAAGGGAACAAGGAATAAGGCCGGGATGAACAGCAGACCTGCGGTGAATGAGGTAAGTCCCGTTCTTCCGCCTGAAGCGATGCCGGTCGCCCCTTCCGCCGCCGTCGTCATCGGGCTGCAGCCAAGCAATCCCGCACTGATGACTGAGATGGAATTCGCCTGAAAGGATTTTCTGAACTTCGACTTATTCGGGAGCATGCCGAGCTGGGCCCCCATATTTTGAAATATAATGACCATCGACAGCGAGAACACGGCAGTCCAAAACGGGAACGTCCCGATCCCGCTAAAATCCAAAGCGAGAAACAGCTCCCCGTATCCCCCAAAAGAGAGGTTAAAGTCACGCAGCACCGTAAAATCCACAATGCCCAGCGCCGCGCCAATCCCCGTTCCCGCGATGATTGCAATCAAGAAATTCCCCTTCACATTCCGCAAAAAGAGCGGCAGGGCAATGACCAGAGTAGCAATCGTCGTTAACGCATGCGGTTCACTTAAATTAGCGAGGCTTACGAAGGTGCCTTCGCTAGCTACGATGATCCCCCCGTTTTTCAAGCCCAAAAAGGCAATGAAAAATCCGATCCCTGCCGTCATCGCATGAATCATCGACCCGGGGATCGACCGGGATAAATAGTCAGCTCCCTTCGTTACCGTCGTGATCATAAATATGATCCCCGCCAAAAATACCGCAGCCAGTCCCTGCTGCCAGCTCAGTCCAAGCGAAAATACGAGCGTAAAGACGAAGAACGCATTATCTCCCATGCCCGGAACGAGAATTAAAGGCGAATTGGCCCACAGCGCCATCAGCATACAGCCGATAAAGGAGCAAATCACCGTCACGATCGTAGCCGCTTCATATGGCATGCCCGCCAGGCTCAGAATAGCTCCGTTGACGGCAATAATGTAGGCTACTGTCATAAATGAAGTTAAGCCGGCTACCATTTCAGTGCGTACCGTTGTTTTTTCCTCGCGAAGCTGAAACCATCTTTCCCATCTGCTATCCAATAAAAACACCTCTTTATGTGACACTGCATCGTTTATCTTCGTCTATCTTCGTTGATAACACCCATAATTTTAAAAGAGCTGGAGGTCTTAAACGACTCCAGCCCCTTTACTCCTGCTTGTTATCTTAATGGTGAATCACAACAAGCCTCAATCAAACATGCCTGTTTCCTATCGTTTCCCTACGTCATAAGGCTCCCCTAGCGCCTTCGGTGCACGGGCCTTCCCTACCGCGCCAATCAGTACAAGCATCGTCAGTACATACGGCAGCATGTAGAAAAATTCATTCGGAATGCTGGCCGCAAACTCGAAAATTTGCAGCTGATCCTTCACCGCTTGGGCCAAGCCAAAAAATAAGGAGGCCAGCATAGCGCCCACGGGATTCCATTTTCCGAAAATAACGGCCGCAAGCGCGATATAACCCTGTCCTGAAATCGTATTAAACGCAAAATTGCCGTTCGAGGTTAGCACGATGGTGGCTCCTCCCAGCGCGGCAAGCGAGCCGCTGAGGATGACAGCCATATAGCGCATCCGGTTTACCTTGACCCCTACCGTGTCCGCAGCCCCCGGATGCTCGCCGACGGCACGCAGTCTTAGCCCCCATGAAGTTTTGTAGAGCATGAAATAAATGACGATCACAAGCGCAATGGCGATGTATGTCGTCGAATACGTGTTAAAGAACGCATTGCCGAAAAACGGAATGTCACTGAGCACAGGAATGTATAATTTATGAAACACCGTCGTTAACAGCGGCGTTTCCGCCGAGCCTTGAAAGATCAGCTTGACCAGGAAGAAGGTAGAGCTGGCCGCAAGAATGTTGATGACAACCCCGCTGACGACCTGGTTAGCCTTGAACCGGATCGATGCGACCGCATGAATGCTGGAGAAAATCGCTGTAAATATAAAGGCTCCCAGCACCCCCAGCCATGGCGACAATCCGCCTAATCCAGCGTTTTCCGCATAATAAGCAATGATAGCGGAGAAGAATGCCCCCGACACCATAAAACCTTCAAGCCCGATGTTAATGACGCCCGAGCGCTCGGATATCAGCCCACCGAGAGCCGCAAAGATAAAGGCTGTAGAGAATACAAGCGTTCCATTGATAAGATTGCTGATAATCTCCATCGCTTACACCTTCTTCTTCATTTTATTAGTGAGTGGACGGAAAAACAGCTTCACAATACCCGGAGCGGCAACGAAAAAGATGATAAACCCGATGACCATGCGAATGATCTCTCCCGGTACATCCGCTCCAAAGCTCATCCCTTGCGAGCCGTAGGTCAGCGCACCGATCAGCATGCCGGAAAGAAGTACGCCGAGCGCTGTATTTCCGCCGAGCAAAGCAACCGCAATCCCGTCAAACCCAAGACCTGATGTGACCGAGTTGATGGCGATATATTTAAATACGCCCAGCACTTCGAATGTCCCCACCAAGCCGCCAAATACACCGGAGATGAACATCGTGCGTACGATTACGCCCGACACCTTCATACCTGCATATTGTGCTGCATCAGGATTAAATCCAACCGCGCGCAGCTCGTAACCCCATTTGGTCTTGTTCAAATAAATGTGGTAGAAGATGACGGCGATAATCGTAATGAGGAATCCCCAGTGAATACGCGCGCCGCCCATCAGCTGGGAGAGCCAGCCGATTTGAATGCTGGCTGATTCCTGTATCATCGCAGACCGCTGCGTGCCCGCCTGCGGCATGAAGTTGCGGATCAGGTAATGGCTTAAATACAGGGCAATAAAGTTAAACATAATGCTGGTTATAACTTCATTGATGCCTCGCTTCGCCTTAATATACCCGATCAGGGCTCCCCACAATCCTCCGAGAATCCCACCGAAAATGATCGCGGCCAAAGCGTGCAGCAGAGGAGGCAGGCTCAGCTTCGTTCCTACTATAAGCGCACCGAGCGACCCCATAATAATTTGCCCGTCTACCCCGATATTGAACAAGCCCGCGCGGAACGCAATGGCTACCGCCAGTCCGCACATAACAAGCGGAACGATCGTCCGCAGCGCCTCGCCGAAGTCATAGCTGCTGCCAAATATTTTGGCTACTAAGGAGTCATAGGCCAGCAGCGGATCATACCCGCCAATCAACATAATAATTGCACCAAGCAGCAAACCAATAATAATGGAGACAACAGGAATAACAGCAGATTCACGCCTGAAAATATCCAATATTTTATTATTCATGTGCGCCCTCTCCTTCACGCTTGCCTGCCATCATCAACCCCAGCTGCTGATCGTTCGTTGATTCCGGCGTCGTCTCACCCAGAATCTGCCCTCCAAAAAGAACAAGAATCCGGTCAGCCACATTCAAGATTTCCTCGAGCTCAAACGATACTAGAAGCACAGCCTTGCCTTGATCTCGCTGGCTGATCAACTGCTTGTGCACAAATTCAATCGCTCCCACATCAAGCCCCCGTGTCGGCTGGGCGGCAATGAGGACCTGCGGATTTTTATCGATTTCACGGGCGATAATAACTTTCTGCTGATTCCCTCCCGACATAGAGCGAACCTTCGTATCAATGCCCGAAGTACGGACATCGAACTCTCTCACCAGACGGGCGGCCATCTCATCCCTCGCCTTCATGTTAATGAAGCCGCGCTCATTTAGCTGGGGGTGGTCGTACGTTTGCAAAATGATATTTTCACTGACGGTAAAATCCAGAACGAGTCCATGTTTATGGCGGTCCTGCGGAATGTGCGATATCCCGCCTTCTGAGACGGCTTTCGGAGATTGGTTCGTAATGCTCTTGCCCTGCATAATTATTTCACCTGATTTGATGCTGCGCATTCCTGTAATCGCCTCGATCAGCTCAGTCTGGCCATTCCCGTCTACCCCGGCAATGCCAACAATTTCACCTGCGCGAACCGAGAACGACAGCCCGTCTACTGCATTTTTGCCCTTGCCGCCTTCAACGACTAAATCCTTCACTTCCAATAAGATGCCGTCAGGCTTGGCTGGCTCCTTCTCGGTCTTGAAATTTACCGCCTTGCCGACCATCTTCTCCGCCAGCTCCTGCGGATTCGTCTTGGCGACTTCAACGCTCTCAACGACCTTCCCCCGGCGAATAATGGTGCAAGTATCGGCGATCTCCATAATTTCCTTCAGCTTGTGGGTAATGAGAATGATCGATTTGCCTTCGGCTACGAGACGCCGCATGATGTCCAGCAGCTCGCTTACCTCTTGAGGAGTCAGCACCGCCGTGGGCTCGTCAAAGATCAGAATATCCGCTCCCCGATAAAGCGTCTTGATAATTTCTACGCGCTGCTGCATCCCTACGCTGATCGACTCGATCGTGCCCATGGGATCCACGTCCAGCCTGTATTGCTCCGACAGCTTCTTCACCTGCTGGCTGGCGCCTCTAATATCAATCTTCATGCCCTTCTTCGGCTCCATGCCAAGAATGATATTCTCCGTCACCGTAAAAGGCTCGACTAATTTAAAATGCTGATGCACCATGCCAATGCCAAGGTCAATCGCCTTGTTCGGACTATCGATCAATACCTTTTGTCCATTTACGTAAATTTCCCCTTCATCAGGCTGATACAGTCCGAAAACGATGCTCATCAAAGTCGATTTCCCCGCACCGTTCTCTCCGAGCAATGCATGAATCTCCCCGCGTTTTAATTGAAAACTGATCGAATCGTTGGCCACTACTCCGGGGAATCTCTTCGTGATTCCTTTCAGCTCTAACGCAATATCCGCCTTAGTCACACTAGACCCCTCCATTAAAGTCTCCGTCCCCTGCCACCGTATGTGACAGGGGACGAATTTTTTTATTCTTGAGGAACAACAATTTCACCGTTAATAATTTTCTGACGATATTCCTCCACTTTGGCAAGCACATCGGCGGCTACATTTTTATCGGAAGTCGGCGCAATGTCGACCCCGTTCTCCTTTAGTCCCATCAGGGTGACCTGGCCCGCCGGGAAGTTCCCTTCGGCTAAGCTTTTGGAAATTTGGTAAACGGCTTCATCCACTTTTTTCACCATGGATGTCAGGGTGACATCATCGCCAAAGATTAAGGATTGGTCTTTATCGACCCCGATGACCCATACCTTGCCGCCTTTGCTATTGCGCTCTTTCGCTTCATTGAACACGCCGTTCCCCGTCAAGCCCGCTGCGTGGAAAATAATGTCGGCGCCATCGTTGTAAATGGTCGATGCTGCTGATTTCCCCATATCTACCCGGTTAAACAGCCCCGTGTAGTTGACAATCAACTTTGCATCCGGATTAACCGCTTTGATCCCTTCGCGGAAGCCGACTTCAAAGCGTTTGATCACCGGAATATCCATGCCGCCAACAAAGCCGATTTTGTTCGTCTTGGTCGTCAGGCCGGCAATAACGCCTACGAGGTAAGATCCTTCCTGCTCTTTGAACGACACGGCTGCCACGTTCGGCAAGGTCAGATCGGAGTCGACGATTCCGAACATCGAATTCGGATTCTCGTTCGCCAGCTGCGTTATGGCATCTGCCAGCGTATAGGCAGTCGCCCAGGTTAAATCATAATTCGCTTTTACAAATTGATTCAGGCTCGGTACCACATCCGCATCGGTTTTCGGCTCCAAATATTTCACGTTGAAGCCATGGTCCTTCTCCAATTGCTGCAACGCTTCCCATGCGCTCTGGTTAAAGGATTTGTCGTTTACGCTGCCAAGGTCAGTGACCATGCCGACCTTCAGCTTCTTCAGCGCTGGTTGATTACCAGCGCCCGGTGCGCCTGCATTCCCGGCACCGGGTCCGCCCTGATTATTGCCCTTTTGCCCGCACGCCGAAAGAATCAGCATAAATACGAGCAACAACGGCAAAACGGTCTTTATTGTTTTTTTCATTTGGAGTTCCTCCCTATTGTTAATTTGCCTTTGGATCTTCACTGAAATGATTGCTTGTCCGCTTATCTTCGTTTCCCGTCCCCTGCATCAGCTCTGGAACATACCGTGTAAACTATTGTTTGTTGGGAAGGATTGCTTTATTCCTTGTCCTGTAAAGATGTCATAAGCTTTCCCAACCAAGATGACGTTATAGCGGCGATTGCCTCGCCTTTTATTTTACATAAAATGACATTGTGATATGATTTAGTAAAATCGTGATACAATAATCTGTAGAGCTTCTTACACTGTCATAAACAAGCTGCTCCTACAACGAAACTGAAAGGACGTAGAATGTATGATTGACAACATCTCAGACATTCACATTTTTTCCGGCCTTCCTGAAGAGGATTTGCAGTATATTGCCTCGTTTCTCAAGGAAAGGCAATTCAAGAAAAACCATATTCTGATGTTTGAGAATGACGAGAGTGATGAGATCTACCTTTTGCGCTCAGGTATGGTTAAAATTTATCGCATGTACGAAGGAAAAGAAGTCGTTCTCAGCATTACGCTGCCCGGCGATATTATCGGTGAGGTGGAGCCCCTGTCCAACAGCTATCATCGAATTTCATCCATCGAGGCGCTGGAGATTGTCTCCGTCTGGCAAATTTCGGGTCAGGACTTCCTGCACGTTGTCGATAAATATCCCATTGTTCTGCGAAACGCTTACAAAATACTTGTAGAGCGCACTCGGATGCTCAATCGCATGATTCGCTATTTAACCTTCTATGACGTCCGCGGTAAGGTGGCTAACTTAATTATGGATCTTTATTATAATTTTGGTACGGCACATGATAACGTTTACAAAATTGATCTGAAAATTAATCAGTCACTGCTCGCCAATATGATCGGAATCACCAGGGAGTCGATCTCCAAGACGCTGGGTGAATTTCAATCCGAAGGATTAATCGACATTCGTGACAAGTATCTTTACCTCCTTGATATGAAACTGTTAGAGTCCATCTGTCATGAAACGGAAGAGTTTCCTACGCTTCGCAAGTGGTATAACAATTAGGCTTGCTGTGCTCTCAATATATCAAATGACAGCGCTTCACTTCCGTTAGCGGCCTAACGATTATTTTGTTAACCACTTCACAAAGCTGGGGTTAACCCCCTAACAGTTGCGCTGGTTGCATTGTGCTATGCTTTTCGTGTAATGTTGCCACAGGCACAATATAACTAACCTGGAGGGATTTGACATGAGCTTTCACATCGAAGCCAATGCTGGCGAAATTGCAGAATCCGTCTTACTGCCTGGCGATCCGCTGCGCGCCAAATATATTGCCGAGACTTTTCTGGAGGGTGCCATCTGCTACAATCAGGTTCGCGGTATGCTGGGTTTCACAGGAACCTATAAAGGCAAACGCGTGTCGATTCAGGGCACCGGCATGGGGATGCCTTCCGCATCCATCTACATCCATGAACTGATTAACGACTACGGGGCCAAACATCTGGTGCGGATCGGGACATGCGGGGCCATTCAGCACGACGTCAAAATTCGCGACGTCATTGTTGCTCAAGCTGCGGCTACCAATTCCGCAATTATACGCAACCAGTTTCCCGGATACGATTTCCCGCAAATCGGGAACTTCGATTCCATTCGAACAGCATATGAAGTCGGCAGCAGCAAAGGGTTAAATCTGCGCGTCGGCAACGTCTTGTCTTCCGACCTGTTCTACACGGACAACAGCGATGAGTTCACCAAGCTCGGAAAACACGGCGTGTTGGCCGTAGAGATGGAAACCGCAGCGCTGTACTTCCTTACCAACAAATTTGGTGTAAAAGGATTAAGTCTGCTCACGGTAAGCGACCATATCCTGACCGGAGAGCAAACGACAGCTCACGAAAGACAGACGACGTTCAACGATATGATCGAAGTAGCCTTGGAGACGGTGTCGAAGTAAGCTTGAAAGCCCACTCTTTTGAGTGAGTAAATCCCATCACAAACAAATAAAACAGGACTACCCGGCCAGCAGCATGCCCCGTATGTGCATATGCTGTGCTGGGTAGTCCTTTAGTTTTTTATATGTACCTCTTATTTGTAGATAAGCAGTAATTTTTATGCTATTTCCTTTATATGTATGATTCGATCTAGTAAAATAGATGGAAGCTTTGAATTCTAGGCGTACCATTAATTTCACGAATGCCATTCACTCTATGAGTATCATTCACTCTACGAATGCGACTTACTCTCTCAGACAAGGAGGTCATTTTATTCGCCGCTGTCTTATTTTGCTTCCAATTATGATGTTGTGTTGGTTCTTCAGTTTCTCAACGGCATTCTCAAGCCCGGCTGCTTTTTCAAAGGATAAGTTAGTTCAAATAGATGAAGAAATTACCCAAAACATGCAGCGATTCAATATTCCAGGCATGGCCTTTGTACTCGCCAATGAGAACGGCATTGTCTACGCTAAAGGATACGGGCTGCAGGGACAGGGAGGAGATCAACCGGTAGATGCCGCAACAAATTTTCAAATCGGCTCCATCTCCAAAGTGTTTACGTCTTTAGCCATCATGCAGCTCCGGGATGAAGGGCTCATCCAATTGGACGCTCCTGTCACGAATTATTTGCCTTGGTTCACTACGGAGGACACCTCCCTCTCTGATCTGATCACGATCCACGACCTGCTCAACCATACGAGCGGACTGCCAGGACGGCTCAATACCCATGATGTGAAAAGTTCCGATGCGGATACAATCGCCGTGCAAATTAAACGCAAGCTCCAGAAGGTGCAGCTTGTCGCCTCACCGGGCACAACCTATGAATATACCAATATGAACTATGATTTGCTGCAGCTCATTATCGAGAAGGTCAGCGGGCAATCTTTTCCCGACTATATGAATCATTACATATTTCAACCGTTGGACATGAACCGAACTTCGTTCTCGCGGGAAGCGGGACTGGACAATTCAGCTACAGGGCACCGGTATATATGGGGTGAGCTTCGCCCGTTTCACGAACAGCCAGCCTTCGCCACTTTGGGCTCTGCCGGCTTAGCGACAAATGCTGAGGATTTGGGGGCATACATCTCTTTTCTTCTCACCAGCTCTGCGGGGGTGGACAGCTCCGTACTTCGCTCAGAAAGTCTGCACGAAATGCATACGGCCGTTATATCCGATCACTCTATCGGGTATGGGTTCGGCTGGGAGATCACAGCAAATACGGTCGAGAAAAAAGGGGGACTGCCGGGGTTTACCGCCAATCTTATCGTACTTCCGGGAAAATCATACGGCTTCGCTCTGCTCGCCAACTCCAAGCAAAGCATCACCGACGAAACGAACTTTAACATCGCCCGGATATTGGAAGGGGCGGCTCCTGCGTATCTAGCTAAAGACGATTTTCCTACGATATCTCTTGAAAATAAGCTCATTCTATATATAAGCGCTTTCTTGACCTTAATTGCATTGCTTATGTGGCTGCCCGTTGTCTTTGGGCCCGCTGGGAAGAAAGGCGGCTTTTGCTTTGTAAAACCGTCACTGCCTGCTGTACTCATTTGCTTCGTGCTAAATGGCTTCGTACTAGTCAGTGTTCTCTATTATATTTACATCTATGTTCCTTATGAGAGCGGCGTCCCTGCTTTACACCGTCTCACGACGGCGCCCGACACCGTAAATGGATTAATGCTGCTGTCCGGAGCCTGGCTTAGCTGCAGCCTCTCTCTCGCCTGCAGATCTGTATTGCGGCAAAATAAACGCTTGAACCGGATAAAGGATACCAAGATTTGAATCCGGCAATATCCCGAACTATGAAGAGAAGGAGCCGGAATCAGCTCCTTCAACACGGTAACAATGTAATTTTACTAATAAAACAGTATCGGTGTCCCTTCAGGTGATTTAAGCTCTATTTCATATGTCCCAATTTGCGGAACTTCGAGGCCCCCGACACCGTGCAGGCCATCATTCCACCTTGACAGCAAACTCGGCCCAGACGGTTGACAACCGCCCTAGCTCCAGGGACGAAATGTATTGAGGGCTGATAACCATAATTAAATAGTAACCAGGGTCTTCTACTTGAATGGTGCCTGAGAATTTGTTGTCCTTGATCGGGAGCTTGTTTGTGCTTACCGTCGTATATACATCATAGCCCGGTCCTTCTGATTTAGGAGCAAACTTCTGTGCCATTATGGTGACTTGGTCAAAGTGCTCATTTGGACTCACTATCGTTCCCTCAACAGGAATTTCGGCTCTAGTCCCCACTTCCAGATAGCCGGACGCTGGTCTGTCCAGGGTGATATATTGCTGTCCTTCATCCGTCAACCTGACGGATACCGCGTGCGGATCGCTAACCTTACGAAGAACAGTGAGATCGGCGGTACCTGCAGAAATCGCATAAAGCTTCAGTGGGTTCATGCCTGGACGAAGATCGACCGTAAACTTCATGCGATTGTACTTGCGGCCGTCCAGTTCTATTCCTTTTGCCGTAACCGTCCCCGTCCCCCCTCCCCAACCCCCGCTGCCAAAAGAGTATAAAAATTGGGGGGCATACATGTCATCCTGATACAGCATTGAAAATGTAGTGGTCTCCCCCTCTGTCTCCCAGTTCGGGGTCATCACTTCGATGATTTTCTCGCTCCAATTCCATGTAACCGTTCCCTGGTTCATCGACGCGGTGACACCTAGCCAAGCCAAAGGCTTCACAGGAATATACGTGCGTCCATTCGCTAAGAATGGCTTCGGAATCTTCTCGTCTTCAAGCGCGATTCCGTCAGGAAAATAAATTTGGTCGGAACCGATTCTGAACACCAACTCCTGCAAGCCCGGGGCAAGCTCTGGCTTCATCACGACATGCGCCTCTCGTTTTTTGGCATCCCAAGTGACCGAGACGGCAGCCCCGCTCTCCTGTAGGGTACGCAGCGGCACGAATACCCGCCCCCCCTTCAAGATCGGCTTATCCGCGTGCACAGCCTTCCCGTCCAAAGTCGCAGAGGTTCCCTTCATATTGAACTTCAGTTCATGCTTAACGCGATACATTTTGGCAACATCGCCTTCAGGAGTACCACTTACGTTCGCCGCCACTACGGGCGCAGCAGGCACAATGAATGTACTTATACTTAATGTTAGTGCTGCCGTTATGGACAGTAAGGTACGTGTCATTTTCCTCATGATGATCCAACCTCCTCCTATTCCTATATATAGACTACATGCCCTTTCTAAAGGTTGCACAGTCTGCTAGCTTCCTGCCTAAGACTCAAGGCACACTACATTTTGGACAAATAAAAAAATCAACCGTATGAAGAGCCCTGCTCACCCTTGCATACCGTTGATTTCTTATGCGGTAAAGTGCTTTGAATATAAATGAGGCTCAAGCCACTCCAGTTACTTGATCATTTACTTAATCATTTGCTTGATCAATTCCCGGTTGCGCGCCTTGAAAATCTCGTTGTGCGACGACACCATACCGCTCTTATAAGCATCTGGCTGGATATACTGCTTCGCCCGGTTAACCGCATTGGCGGCATCCTGGAAAGCTCCCGCAATAAGATGCAGCTTCCCGTCATGCTTCAAAATGTCCCCCGCTGCATACAGCCCCTCGATGGAGGACTCACTATTAGCACTGCCGGCGATATAGTAATTATCCGCCCTCTCTATGTCCAATTTGCTGTTCTCCAGCAAAGCCGTATCGCGCTCATAGCCGTGATTGATAATGACTTCATCGACAGCGAGGTACGCCACCTCGCCCGTCTCATGGTTCGTCAGCTCTACACGCTCTATCGTTTCGTGGTTCCCGCCAGCAATCAGCTTTGTAATCGACGAATTAAAATAACAGACCGCCGTGCTATTTATAAGCTGGGTCACTTGCGCCTCATGCCCGGACAGCGCTTCCTTCCGATAAGTCAAGTAGACCTGGCCGGCAATCGGCTCCAGTTCATTCGCCCAGTCAATCGCGGAGTTGCCGCCTCCGGAAATAATTACGGTCTTGCCTTTGAACCGCTGGAGCGATTTTACTGTGTAGTTCAGGTTGGACACCTCGAATCTCTCCGCCCCTTCAATCTCCAGCTTTTGTGGATTCAATATCCCCCCGCCTACTGCAGCAATAACCGTTCTGGAATAATGCTTCCGTCCTGAAGCAGCCTGTAATACGAAAATCCCTGCTTCGTTCTGAGAAATGGATTCCACCTTTTCATTCAGCACGACCTCCGGGTTAAAGGTCAGCCCCTGCTCGACGAGCTGCTCGATTAATTTCTCGCCCGACACCGGCGTCAGTCCGCCGACATCCCAAATCATCTTCTCGGGATACACATGAATCTTCCCGCCTAAACGCGGCTGGTATTCGATAAGCTTGGTTTTCATCTCGCGAAGCCCGCTATAAAAAGCGGAATAAAGCCCCGCAGGCCCTCCGCCAATAATAGTTACATCATATAAATCCTGCTCTTGCTCCTCCACATCCACTCACCCCTCAGCAATGAATAACGATCAAATTAACAATTGACAACAGAAACTGGCAACTTTATAGTAATTATATTGAAATTGATAATCATTATCAAGTAGGTGTTCAAGGAATCGAGTTAAAGACTTAACTGTTACACGAAACTATAACGTGATTAAGAAGGAGACTACAGAAGTGAAAAAGCTATGGACTCCCATGATGTTATTATTTGTACTCCTGGTTAGCGCTTGCGGCAGCCAGACCGCAGATTATAAAGGAAACAACAATGGGGAAGCCGGTCGTAATACGGGGACCGCCTCAGAGAATACGGGAACGCCGGACAGCAATAAAGGGGCCGGAACGATCACTTACCAATCTGAGAGCGGACCTGTCGAGGTGCCTGCAAATCCGCAGCGCGTTATCGTGCTGTCCTCTTTTGCCGGTAATGTCATGGCTCTGAACGTAAATCTGGTTGGGGTCGATTCGTGGTCGAAGATGAATCCGCGTTTCGCCGATAAATTCAAGGATGTGGAGGAAGTTTCCGACGAAAGCCTAGAGAAAATCATTGAGCTTGAACCCGACCTGATCATCGGTCTATCCAACATCAACAATATCAGTAAGCTGCAAGAGATTGCTCCGACGGTTACGTTTACTTATGGGAAAGTTGATTACTTGACCCAGCACCTGGAGATCGGCAAGCTGCTGAACAAGGAGAACGAGGCGCAAGCATGGATCGACGATTTCAAGCAGCGGGCGCATCAAGCCGGAGAAGATATTAAAGCGAAAATCGGTGCAGATGCCACGGTCTCGGTCATCGAGAACTTCGATAAGCAGATTTACGTTTTCGGCGACAACTGGGGTCGTGGAACGGAAATCCTATACCAGGAAATGAAGCTGGGAATGCCGGAGAAAGTCAAAGAAATGGCGCTTAAGGACGGATACTACGCCCTATCTTTGGAAGTGCTGCCTGAATACGCGGGAGACTACCTGATCTTCAGCAAAAATCCGGATACGGACAACTCCTTCCAGGAGACCGATACGTACAAGAACATGCCCGCCGTTAAAAACGGTCACGTATTCGAAGCCAATGCGAAGGAATTTTATTTCAATGATCCGCTAACGCTGGATTTTCAGCTGGATTTTTTTATTGAACACTTTTTGAACAAGTGATACTAAAGAAAAGATGAGTGACTGATGACCACAAAAAAACGAAAATCCATCCCATTCACCTATAAGCTTCTTGCCGGAATACTGGCATTTATCGGAATGTTCGTCATTTCCATGGTCTTCGGGGCCGCAGATACGACGCTCCAAGATGTATGGCTGGCGCTCACCTCCAATGCTGCAGGCGACAAAATTTCCATGATTCGCGAAATCCGCCTGCCGCGTGAAATTGCGGCCATCTTCGTCGGGGCTGCTCTGGCGGTCGCCGGGGCCATCATGCAGGGCATGACGAAGAACCCGCTCGCCGATCCCGGTCTGCTTGGCCTGACAGCCGGGGCAAATGCGGCGTTAGCCGTAACGATCGCCTTTATTCCTGCCGCTAACTATTTCGGCATTATGATTGGCTGCTTTATCGGAGCGGCAGTCGGGGCCGCGCTAGTCTTCGGGATCGCCGCGGCCAAGAGGGGCGGTCTGTCCCATTTTCGAATCGTGCTGGCCGGGGCTGCTATCTCGGCATTCCTGTTTGCGATTGCTGAAGGCATCGGGATTTATTTCAAAATATCCAAGGACGTATCTATGTGGACGGCCGGCGGAATTATCGGCACGACCTGGAAGCAGCTTCTGATCATCGTACCCTTTATCGTGGTTGGCATCCTGGTGTCGTTATTCCTCTCCCGCCAGCTGACGATCCTCAGCTTAAGCGAGGAGGTGGCCATGGGGCTCGGCCAGAACATCGCGGTCATCAAAACAGTTCTCTTCCTCGTCATTATTATGCTGGCCGGAGCTTCCGTGGCGCTTGTCGGGAACATGGCGTTCATCGGCTTGATGATTCCGCATGTCGTGCGGGCCATCGTAGGTACCGATTACAGGTTCATCACTCCGATGTCGGCGGTTTCGGGAGCCGCATTTATGCTCTTTGCCGACACGCTGGGCCGAACCATCAACGCTCCTTACGAGACGCCCGTGGCCGCCATTGTGGCGATGATGGGGCTTCCTTTCTTCCTGTTCATCGTACATAAAGGAGGCAAAGCATTCTCATGATACAACGGGCATTATTGCGCAAACAGCGCCTCATTCTGCTAATCCTGCTGGCGTTGATCATCACCACAGTCGTTATTGGCATGGGGATCGGCTACTCCTCCTTATCTTATGACCGGCTAATCCCTACCCTGCTGGGACAGGGTACATTCAAAGAGGAGTTCGTACTGTTCTCCGTCCGGCTGCCGCGAATCATCATTACGCTGCTGGCCGGCATGGCACTAGCCTTGTCGGGAGCCATCCTGCAAGGGATCACGCGCAACGATTTGGCTGACCCGGGAATTATAGGCATTAACTCTGGCGCTGGCGTGGCTATTGCGGTGTTCTTTTTATTTTTTCCGATTAAGGCCGGGTCGTTTGTGTACTTGCTTCCTATGGTAGCCTTCATTGGGGCTTTTCTAACGGTATGCGCCATCTATTTATTCTCATTCCATAGGTCGGCTGGCCTTCAGCCTGTACGACTGGTGCTTACCGGGATCGGCTTCTCCATGGCGCTGTCCGGGGTAATGATCGTCCTCATTTCCTCTGCTGAGCGGACCAAGGTCGACTTCATCGCCAAGTGGATCGTCGGCAACATTTGGGGTTCCGATTGGCCCTTCATCTGGGCGATGCTGCCCTGGCTGATCGTGCTTATTCCCTTTGCCTTGTACAAAGCCCATCGCCTGAATTTGATGGAGCTGAGCGAGCCAGTTACGATCGGCGTAGGCTTGCCGGTGGAAAAAGAGCGGATCGTCCTGCTGCTTACTGCCGTTGCCCTTGCGGCATCTGCCGTTTCCGTCACGGGCGGAATCTCGTTTATCGGCCTGATGGCCCCACATATCGCCAAAGCGCTGGTCGGGCCTCGCAACCAGCTGTTCATCCCGATCGCGATTCTCATCGGCGGATGGCTGCTGCTCATAGCCGATACCCTCGGCCGCAACATCGTTCAGCCCGACGGCATTCCGGCCGGGATCATGGTTGCCTTGATCGGCACCCCCTATTTTGTATATTTGCTGCTCAAAAATTAACTCAAATGCAAAAAAAGCCCTTTAAGCAGAAGGTCCATGCCTTCCGCTTAAGGGGTTGCTTGTTGCAGATTTATGCTCTACTACTCCGTTACAGCCTTCACCGCGCTGTCCAGTGCTCCAATTACCTTGTCACACCATGCGTCGAATTCCGGATCTTCGAGCTGAAGCTCAGGATGGGCCAGTATGTACTGCACGGTTTGCTTGATGCCTTGATCAAGCCTAGTCGTGGCCACGAATTCCGGAACAAGGCGCTTCAATTTAGAATTGTCGAACACTACTGTGTTCGCTTTATCTCCCAGCAGGCTGCCCCGTAAATCATCCGAGCTGCATGCCGCCAAAAATTCAGAGGACACGTGCACCGCATTCAGCTTCACACCCAATGCATCCGCAATAATTTCATAGATTTGGTCCCAGGTGACCGACTCATCGGACGTAATATGAACGGACTCACCGATCGCATGGATGTTGCCCATCAGGCCAATGAAGCCCTTGGCAAAATCGCTGTTATGCGTCATGGTCCAAAGAGAAGTCCCGTCCCCATGAATGATGACCGGTTTGTTCTCGAGCATCCGCTTAGCGACCTGCCAGCTACCCTTGCTGCCATGCACACCCAGCGGGATGGAACGCTCGGAGTACGTATGGCTAGGCCTTACAATTGTAATCGGGAAGCCATTGTCCCGGTACTGCTTCATCAGATACTCTTCGCAGGCGATTTTATTTCTGGAATACTCCCAATAAGGGTTCGATAAAGGCGTTCCTTCAGTAACTCTATAATCCGACAATGGCGTTTGATAAGCTGACGCCGAACTGATAAAGATAAACTGCTTCGTTTTTCCGTTGAACAGGCGATAATCTCTCTCCAACTGCTCGGGGTGAAAGGCGATAAAATCAGCCACGACGTCAAAGTGCATATTCTCGATAAGCCGAGCCACTGCGGCTTCATCGTTAATATCTCCTTGCAGGATATTGACTCCATCAGGCAAACCGCTATTTCTTGTTCCCCGATTCAATAAGTACAACTCGCAATCCGTCTCTGCCAGCTGCTGCGTAATCGCTGAGCTGATCGTTCCCGTTCCGCCGATAAATAGTACTTTCATTAGGACACCTCCATCAAATGGTTGATTCCACTTTCAAGATATCATGCATGGTTCAACAAGACAAACACTCGAATCATACGTCCATTTAAAACGCACTGTTCCTCTTCTTCAACTAACGGGGTAGTTTAGTTCAATAAAATATAAGGAGTAACTAAAAATAATATTTTTAAAAATGGTATTCTTAATATATGATTAGAAACATTAATTAATTTAGGAGAAGAGTGAAAGTAGTGAGAATAGGTTTTTTTGATTCTGGAATTGGTGGAATGACTGTACTTCATCAAGCATTGAGGTTTTTACCAAATGAAGATTACATATTTTATGCAGATACCTTACACGTTCCATATGGTGAAAAGCCGAAAAAAGAGGTAAGGGAATATATTTTTAATGCAGTTGACTTTATGGCTAATCAAGAAATCAAAGCATTAGTCATTGCTTGTAATACTGCAACTAGTATTGCAGTGGATGACCTTCGTAAAAATTATGATTTCCCTATTTTGGGTATTGAACCAGCCGTAAAACCTGCCATTCAAAGCTGGGCGGGGAAACAAAAAAAGGTATTAGTGTTTGCGACTAATTTGACTCTCAGAGAGGAAAAGTTCCATAATCTTGTGAAAAGTATCGACCATTACGATATTGTTGAAAGTGTGCCTCTTCCTGGTCTTGTTCAATTCGCTGAGAGTTTTGAATTTAGAGAAGAGAAAGTTATACCTTATTTAAAAGAAGAACTATCTTCGTTTGATTTAAAGCAGTACGGAACGATTGTTCTCGGATGCACCCATTTCCCATATTTTGAAGATAGCATAAGGGATATATTCCCTGAGGAAGTGGATATTATTTCTGGAAGTATTGGAACTGCAAAAAACTTAAAACGAATTCTTGAAACAAGGAATCAAATTAACGAAGGAGCAGGAGATATTTCATTTTTTAAATCTGGTTATAAAGTTGAAGATAAAGAAACATTATCTAATTATAAGAAGTTGTTGGTAATGTTAGATAGGAAAAGTTCTTTAACAACGGGTGCTTAAATCAAACCGATAAGGCTGTTCTAACAGCTTTTTCAGAATGAGTTTGTGAAGTATTGCACTTAAACTACCGGGTGCTTTAGTAAAATAAGAAAAGGGTTTTACATATTAACCATATCTAATATGTAAAACCCTTTAATTTATTTTTCTTTTTTAAATTAGGTCTTGACTCCCGTCCCTTCTGTACGTCCTTGCCCGTTGTATTTCATTCTGTCTGGACCCCAATTTCCAATTTGGTGAAATTAATGGCGGGCAAGTGCAGCAATCCGATGGAAAGCGGGTTTGGGGCGATGCTGTTCATCAAACAGGAATGGCCAGTTTTTGCGCCCCCGCACGGGAAAGTCGTTCAGCCACGTGTAGTCGTCCGCTGCTCCCCAGAAGGTGACGGACGTAATCACGTCCCTGTACTCCTTCAGCAATTTGAAGATCCCTTCATACCGCTCAGCCTGCAGCTCGAGCATTTCAGCCGAAGGCTCTGTCAAGTCCGTTCGTTCATCATCGAAACGGAACATCGATAGATCCAGCTCGGTCAGCTGCAGTTGCAGACCGAGGCTGGCATATTTGTCTATTGCTGCACGCATGTCATCCAACGAAGGACCGTACAGATTCCAGTGTGCCTGAAGGCCGATGCCGTGAATAGGCACACCTTGATCCAGCAGCGACTTCACCAAAGTATAGATTTTGTCGCGCTTGCCCGGATTCGACTCGTTGTAATCGTTATAGAAGAGCGCGGCGTCTGGGTCGGCCTCATGCGCATATTCAAACGCCCGGGCAATGAACTCCGGTCCGGCGATATCCAGCCATTTGGACCGGCGCAGCAGTTCATCCCCTTCGTCCGCTATAACCTCATTGACCACATCCCAAGCGTAAATCCCGCCTTTATAACGGCCGGCCACCGTGTGGATATGTGACTTCATTCTCTCGAGCAGGGTTGCCCGGTCGACAGCGTTCCCCTTCTTATCTTCAAACAGCCAGCCGCTCGACTGATTATGCCACACCAGGGTGTGTCCCCGCATCGCCATACCGTGCTTTTGGGCAAAAGCCGCTAGCCGATCCGCCTCTTCGAAGGTATAGACCCCCTCCTCCGGCTGCAAGCTGGCAAATTTCATTTCATTCTCGGCCGTAATACTGTTGAAATGATAGGCCAGCAGTTCCTCCTGCGACTGAATAGTCAGCGGGTTCACGGCAGCTCCGATCCGAAAATCATCGGCAAACATATCCTTCAACGCTGCTTCCGTACGCCTATGTTCCTTCGTCAAAACCAATTCCTCCTGACTGATTGATCATCCGATCCGAACCAGATATCTGTTTCCGTAAAATTCCATTATTTCTCAGCAACTCGCTATTCCTTAATGTTCCATATTCCTTAACTCCCGTTATTCCTTAACACTCCCTACATTGAGCCCGACGACAAAGTATTTTTGCATGAACGGATACACCAGCAAAATAGGCACCGAAGCCACTACCGTTACGGCTGCACGGATGGACAGAGGCGTTACCATTTCCTTCGCTGATTCCTGGCTCATCCCTGCTCCTGCCGCTACCGCGGGGTTGTTGTTCGCATTCATACTGGAGGATAACAGCTTCATCAGCTCATATTGCAAAGTACTCAATTCCTGCCGGGAAGAGGTATAGATGAAAGCGTCAAACCAAGAGTTCCAGGCCCCTACAGCTACAAACAGGGCAATGGTGGCCAACACCGGCTTGCAGAGCGGGAAAATGATCTGCCAGAAAATTTTGAAATCACCGGCTCCATCGATCCTCGCCGACTCGACCAGGCTTTCGGAAATTGATCCGATATAGGTGCGGATCACGATCATGTTAAACGCACTGATCATCGAAGGGATCACGTACACCCAGAACGTATTGATCAAGTGCAGGTCCTTCATCAGGAAGTAGCCCGGAATCAGACCGGCGTTAAAGTACATCGTCAGGATAAAAATGAAGGTAATCGGCTTGCGGAACACATATTCCCGCCGGCTCAGCGTGTAAGCCAGCATCGTGGTCAGGAACAAATTCAGCAAAGTCGACAGCACCGTTCTGGCCACCGAAATCAAAAATGCGTTATAGATCGTTCCCGAAACGAAAACCGCCTTGTAATTCTGCAAGGTGAATTCCCTTGGCCAAAGATACAATCCGCCACGGATCGTATCACTCCCTGCATTAAGAGATACGACGATCGTGTTCAGAAAGGGATACAAGGTGACGATGACCAAGATGATCATAAATATCGTGTTGAATGTATGGAAAAAGACCGGCTCAATTCGTCCTTTTCGGATGCGTCTACTCACTGCGGCAGCAGATGCTGGCCTTGGGCTGGTGGATTGATTTACCATAACTATAACAGCCTCTCTTCCCCTAGTCGTTTAGCGGTCCAGTTTGCGAAGAGCAGCATGGTTACGCTAACGACCGTTTTAAATATACCGGCAGCAGTGGCTAGAGAGTAATTGCCTTGCGCAATCCCATATTTCAGCACGAAAATGTCTATCGTTTGCGACCAGTCGACAACAAGACCGTTGCCAAGCAGATATTGAACTTCAAATCCCGCTTCGAGAATATGACCGATCGACATAATCAGTAAAATAATTATCGTTGGCTTTATCCCCGGCAAAGTGATATGGAACATTTTTCTATAGCGGCTTGCTCCATCAATATCTGCAGCTTCGTATAGTGCGGGATCGATCGCGGACATGGCGGCCAAGTAGATGATCGTATTCCAGCCGACCTCTTTCCACACATGGGAAGCACCGACAATACCCCAGAAGTATTTGCCTTCGCTGAGCCACTGAATCGGCTCTTTGATAACATTGAGCTTGAGCAGAATGTCATTGATTATGCCGTCTGAAGCAAGTGATGTCGCGACGATCCCGGTTACGATAATCCAGGACAAAAAGTGCGGAAGATAGGATATCGTCTGTACGGTTCTTTTCCAAAATACTTTCTTGATTTCATTCAGCAATAAAGCCAATATAATCGCGGTCGTAAAGCCGAGAATCAAATTTATAACACTCATCGCAAGTGTGTTTCGCAGCACCTGCAAGAAACTATCGTCTTTAAACAGAAATTCAAAATGCTTGAATCCTACCCATTTCTGATCGCCAAAACTGCGCGCCGGCTTGTAATCCTGAAAAGCCATTGACCATCCCCAAATCGGAACATAGGCAAACAAAACGATGTAAGCCAGCAGAGGCACTGACATGTAAATCAGCTGACTCTGATCTTTGATGAGGGACCAAGTAATCTTCTTTCCTTTTTTGGACTTCCGGACGGTACGATTTTTTGTTAAGGTCTCATCCATAAGTTGTTGTCTCCCCAAGCCTATTATTCCGGAAGGCGGAGACTAGGCATGTCTGCCACCCTCCGGTTTAACGCCAATGCCTTATTTCACTGTCCAGGAATCTCTTCTCCATTGCAGCACTTCATTGATCCGGTCTTCGTACGCTTTGATGTTGAGCTTCCCGATTTCGGATACGTATTCGTTCCATACTTTGTCAAAATCGGCCGGTTTGGCTAGGATGGCTTTCGGCAAGTATTTGGTAGACAATTCATTTTGCTTCGTATTTACAATTTTCGCTTCCGATCCATCAACTAAGTCTACGGACCAAGCTGGATAAGTAATGTCATTCTCCGGTGCCTCACTAAAGAAATCAACGGGGCTGTCAAAGCCGTAAGCTTCAAGGAACTGCCTATCATACGGTTTCAACCCAGCCTTGAATTCTTCAGGTTGAGCGGCTGCATCCGTGGAGTTCCCATCGGAGAAGAAACCTTCCATTTTCGGTGCAAATTTAACCCATGCATCCGCTTTGTTGCCCAATTTCCAGGTGCCGTCATTAAAATTATCGCGCTGCTCTTGCGTTTTCATGAAGCGGCCTTCCTCATTGACATAGTAGTCCTCGTCTGGAATTCCCCAAAGGAGAATTTTCTGCCAATCCTCTTCTATCAAGCGATCCATTAACTTAATAATCTTGACAGGATCCTTCGCGTTAACACTGATGCCAAAACCGTTGTTGAGGTTCAGTGCCGGACGATCCTTATAGTGATCTCTTATGCTTGCATCGTATACGAGAGGAAGACCGATATAAGTTCTGTCGAGCCTCTCCTGTGTAATCAAAGACTCCTCAGCTGTTTGGAAATTCCAATGCTGGTCAAACATGCCGAGAACGGCGCCGCTTGAAATTTTGGCCATATACTGGTCGTAGTTTTGCGTAAATGCCTCTTTATCGACTAATCCAGCCGCATTCATTTCATTCAGCTTCTGATAGTACCGTTTCGCGTAATCCTTATCGGCAAAAATCTCTGCTTTGCCGTCTTTTACAACGACGCCGCCGTCATTCGGATGACCGATCAAATGCTGCGGAGCGTTGAATAATCCCCAGTTTCTCCAGTCATAGTTTAGAATCTCGAAACCAATGGTCGGGGTTCCGTCGATCGTTGGGTATTTCTCCTTGTACTTAGCGATCAAATCAAAGTATTCATCCAGCGTTTTGACTTGAGGATAACCTGCATCCTCCAATACCGCCTTTTGGATCCAGAAGGCCGGTCCTGCATACCAGTTGCTGGCAGGGTCACCGTTTAAAACGCCATAGTTCGGAAGAATATAAATATGACCGTCATTTGGATCCTTCATCATATTCCAGTATCTTTCATAATGTTTTTTCAAGTTTGGAGCGTGTTCCTCAATCAAATCCTCTAGTGGGATATAAGCCCCGGCTGTAGTCAGCTTTGTATTTCCCGTCATTAGATCAGGATAGTCCGAGCCTGCAATCATAACGCCCAACTTCTGATCAATGTCACCCGCCAAAAATTCAAATTTAAAGGAAGCACCGGTCTCTTCTTTAATCATCTTGTATATCTTGTTGTCTGGTGTTGGCTGTTGACCTGCTTCCCCGATGAAGACACTGATTTCAAATGGTTCTGCCTTACTGTCATTGTTCCCAGTCGCTGTCTGTTCAGGAGTGTTTTTGTTACCGTTGGATTTAGCGTCCCCGCCGCTGCACCCGGCAAGAATGATACTGAACGACAATAACAACATCGTACCCAGCCGGAGCAAGGATTTAGACTTAACCCCCATTGTATAAGCACCTCCGTCAATATTTGTAGTTACATAAGCCTTTTTTGTAAGCCCTTTCATGTAACTTATCTTTATTTTAGAAGCGCCGACAGAACCGAACTATAACGTTATTAAAGGATTAACCCAAAAAATATTAGAACATGGTGTTCTTGTATTCGTTGGGCGACATCCGCATCCGAGCCTCGAATTGCTTAAAAAACTGGCCATAGTGACTGTAGCCGACAAGCTCGGCAATTTCGCTGTTCTTCAATTGGCTCTGTCCAAGCAAGCGCACCGCTTCCTCAATCCGCAGATTGTGTATGAGCTCATTAAAGCTGATACCGTTTTTTCGCAGCAGCAGCTGGCCCAAATACGCCGGATGCATGTAGAACATTTCGCCTAGTTTTTTCAGGGTGAGGCGCTCGCGGTAATGCTCGAGAATATAATCGTTAATTTTGTGCACCATCCCCTGCGATTTCCTGGACTGCTCCTGCAGAAGCAGTTCGATGCCTTCCGTACCACAGGATCGAAGCAGGTCCATCAGATCGCTCAAAATAAATACAGAATCCGATAAACCGGGAAGCTCATATTTTTCAAACAACAGCTTGGCCTTCGTCTCACCCGTCTCTTTGAAATACTCCATTATGATGCACATCATATGAATGACAACCTTCTTGACGATTTCCGGGGCGACGAGCAACTCCCGAAAACTGCGAGCTGCCGAGTCTACCGCCTCTCGATAGGCCGCCTGATCCAGAAGCGTAAACGCACCGATGATTCCCTCGACCGCCGCCAGTTGATCATAGCGGTAATTCAAAGACTGTTTTGCAGTCTGTTCGTAACGGTAAATACGATCATACGCTGTATCATAAAATTTGTGCATTATCGCTTCCCTTGCGGTCTGATAGCTGTGTCCGATCTGCAGCAAGTCATCCGTGCCCTCGCCGATCGCCATAAATACCCGCTGCCCGGCATACAGCCGCGCGAGCTCCTCAAGTATCCGGCATGAATCCCGCTCTCCTCCCTCGCCGGGGAAATCGCCGTATACGATACCGAAGCGGTTCATATCCAAATCGATCAAGTACATCGCTTCTTCCTCGTACAGCAGGGCGGCTGCTTTGCCGCGCAAGTCAGCGAACGAGGCCTCCTCCGTCTGCACAAGACAAAAATTCCATTTATCCCGGACCTGGGATAACCGGTCCAAAACCGTGTTCTCCCGCTGTGGCTCAACCCGCCTTTGGCCCGGTAATTCCACCTGCAAGAGCTCCTTCAGCTGGGAGACGATTTCTTCATACAAAGCGATTTGCGTCATGCCTTGTTTCTCTTTCTCCTGCACCAGCTCCTCATGAATTTCGGCCAGTTCCTCCTCAGCTTCACCGGAAATGATCGGCTTCAACAAATAGTGGCTAACGCCGAAGCGCAGCGCCTTCTGGGCATATTCAAACTCGCTGTACCCGCTGATAATGACAAAGCGGACATCGCTCGATTGCTCCGCCTGCCAGGCCGCGATCATTTCCAGCCCGTTCATGAGCGGCATATTGACGTCTGTCACTACCAAATCTGGCTCCAGCTCCTTGATCAGCTGCAAGCCTTCGACGCCGTTGCTCCCCGTTCCGCACACCTCAAACCCGATGCTCCGCCAGTCGACCCACAACTGCATCCCTTCCAGTGCGCCGGGCTCATCGTCAATCAAGAGTACTTTGAACGTCATCGTTTCTCTTCTCCTCCTAGCTTAGATGTGTGATCAAGAAGCCTAAGCGGAATCTCATAGCTGATCTCGGTCCCTTTCCCGGGCCGGCTGACGATATCGAAGCGTACCTGGTCGTCATAGTACAGCTCCAGCCTGCGGTACACGTTGCGGATCCCGATGCTCGTTCCCGTAGAATTCTCATTGCGGACGGCAAGAATGACCTCCCGAAGCTTGGCGGCCTCCATGCCCTTCCCGTTATCCGTAATGACGATGCAAAGGCGGGCCTCCCTCACCGCGGCGCTAATCCGGACGATTCCAAGCCCGTCAATCATCTGAATGCCATGCTTGCAGGCATTTTCGACCAGCGGCTGAATGCTCATCTTCGGAATTTTATATTGGAGCGCCTCCTCCTCGATCTCGAACCGGTAGTCGAATTTTTCCCGGAAGCGGAATTTCTCGATTTTCAAATACATCTCAATGAACATCAGCTCTTCCTCAAGGGATACAACGTCCTCTGTCCAGCTAAGCAGCCTGCGCAGCAGCTTGGATAAGCTCTTGATAATATCGGTCACGTCCGAATAGTTGTTCTTCGTGCATACGACCAAAATCGCGTTCAGCGTATTGAACAGAAAATGGGGATTCATCTGGCTCTGCATAAAGTTCAACTCTGCGCGGACGCGCTCCATCTCCAGATTTTTCTTCTGAATCTCCAGCTTATAAACGTTGTTGATCAAGGAGTTGATCTTGGCGGTCATCCGGTTGAAATTGCGGATCAAGCCGCCGATTTCATCGCGTCCCTCATCGATTTGGATCAGGTCGAATTTCTCGTTTGACACTTTCTGCATATGCCGGGATAACCGCTTAACCCGGTAGTTGTAGGATCTTAGCATAACGTAAATAAACAATGACGCCGCGAGGGTTACAGCGGCGGCCATCACGCCTACGAACACTCGCATTTCAAGCATCGCCTTCGTAATCCGCGTGCCTTCCGCGAGCCCGATCAGCCGCCAACCCTTCACATATTTGGCCGTACCGATTGATAGGATATATACATCCTCACTCTTATACTTCGCTGGCAGTTTAAATACGGGGTACGGATCCGTGCTGCCTCTTTGGTAACCGCTGTCTGACGACATAATGATCTGGTTATGCTCATTGACCAAATAGAGGTTCAAGTAATCCTGCTCCCGTACGATCACATCATAAATTTTACTTAGATCAATATCGATCCTAAGCAGCTTATCGTAAGAATTGTACTGATCGATGGAATCCATTTTCTCAATCACGCTTAAATAAGGAGCCATTAAGGCTTTATCACTGCTATCTGCGGCCTGATACGCCGAAACAAGCACGCGCTCGTTCGACTCTTTCCACAGCTTATACCAACCGTTGCTTTTCACTTCATCGTTAATGATCTGATAGTTGCCTCCGTTCACGATGGACTGATTATCCGTAAAAATGGTGATATGCTGAATTTGGTTATTTACCGGCATGTAGCTAGTTACCCGGTGGCGGAGCTGCTCATCGAATGCGACATAGAAATCCAATTGATCTTCGTATACCCGGTCCAGCATCTCATACAGCGTTTTGTCCCGGCTTAAGGCATGGCTGACCGCGATGCCGCCATCAATATAATCATGGATGTCCTTCCTGGCCCGTTCTAACGAAATCTCCAAGTTCTGCTCCTCTCTCGATGTGATCAAATGGGACATGCGATCCATAAATAATAAGTTCGTAAGGATGATCGGAAGCAGCACGCCGATTAAAAAAATGAGAAAAAACTTATAGTTTAACGAAATATCATTCACGACTTTTCCAAGCTTCCATTTTCTTTTAGCCATCCGTGACTCCTCCTGGCTCATTAGCCGGGTTTATCCCTGCATCCTGTTTGTATGCCGAGGGCAGCACGCCGGTGCTTTGCTTGAATTTATGAATAAAATAGTCCGTATTCGGGTAGCCGACTTGTACGGCAATATCGGAAATTTTCGTCTGCGTCCGTTTCAGCAGCCGTTTAGCTTCTTCAATCCGCCTATCGTTCAAATACGTGTTAAACGATTTGCCTGTATTTTTCTTGAACAGCTGTCCTAAATAAGTCGCGTTCATATGAAATTGCCTGGCCAGCTCTTTAAGCTGCAATTTGCCCCGGAACTCCCGGTCCACATACTGAATGACATGGAAGATCGTATTCCCTTCATTTTCCTGACGAAGCTGGCGCAAGCAAACCGCCGCCTGCACGCTTAGGTGGAGCACATAATTTTTCATTGTTACATAGTCCGCGATGTCGCCTAAAGAACCATATGCTTGCTGCAGCTTTTTCATTAACGTATCCGGCTCTCCGTTCATTTCCGCAATCCGCTGGCAGATCATTAATTCCAGATTCACCACATAAGCTCTGGCCGTTTCAATACGGTACGGATGACTTGCAAAAGAAGCGAAGAACTCTTGTACACTAGCCCTGATGTTCTCCGCATTTCCTTCTGCAACCCTATTGAACAGTACATCGAATTTCTCTCTGTGCTGCACCTCTCTTGTTCCTGCGGCCGGATAGCCGCAATAGTAAAATACCCCGCTTCTTCCCTGACCCTGTTTCGCGCTAATGATCTCGGCTGCCTGCCGGTACAGCTTACTGATGGAGCGAATCCCGCCCATTTGACTGCTAACGGCTATCAATACAGGCTGCTCCGCGCGAGCAGGCAGCTGCTTGTATAATTCCATTGCGGCTTCCTCTGCCATGTCATCCAGGCTAGCCTCTAACTGAATGAGCAGCCCCGTCCGTCCAGCGTTGTCACGAAAAGTATGAACAGCTTCCTGAGCAAAGTGCGCGGCCGTCCAAGCCTTCAAGTCGACCGCCATGTCGGGCGCTTCAATGAGCAGGCATTGCAATTGGGCGTTGTCCCGCAAGTGCAGGGATTTTACGGCCTGATGCTCCAAGATAGGGTTGGATTCGCCTTGAATCAGGCGGTTAACGACATGGTTGACGACGAGGCCCTGCTGCTTCACCTCGCTTTGCTCCGCCGCTATTTCGTCTGAGATGTTTGTATTCAGCTTAATCAGCAAATTGTTTATATCTTCATCATCGATTGGCTTCAGCAAATATTCGGCTACCTTTTGCCGCATCGCTGTACGAGCGTAACTGAAGTCATCGTAGCCGCTTAACACAACAAATTTGGGAGGCTTCGGCAGCAGCTGATTACATTGCTCAATCAGATCCAGGCCGCTTAGCACCGGCATATGAATGTCCGTAAAGACCAGCTCCGGCTGACAATCCCGGATGATCCGGAACGCTTCGCTGCCATTAAGCGCCTCTCCGCAAATTTGGAATCCGTACTTCTCCCAAGCTATCATCGTTCGCAGCCCTTCCAAAACGAGTGGTTCATCATCAACCAGCAAAACATTCCACATGCGATCCGCCCCCAATTCATCATATTTGAAAGCGCATTCATTTAGTTGTTTGCTTTTCCTATTTAAAAAGCGCTTAGGTAAGCCTGATTTTATCAAAGGGGGATTTAAAAAGATATATGCAGGCCTTAATTCATCTGAAATAGACACAATTATGTCACAGATGGTCTAGGCGATGACTCAGCCGTTGATGCTGCCGATAATGCAGGCAATGATTCAACGAAAACAGCATTATGCATCATTATTTATATGATATATAATTGAAATCAGCATTCTACCGGTCTTTATCGCATACTTGCTGCTCCGTACCGGATTGTAGAAGGATCGCCGCAGGTTCGATCACAAGGGCAGGCGCATAACAAGGAGGCTCGCACATGTCCAATATTTCAATCGTCGACCAATTCGTTGCTCGAGAAAAAGTTGTAGCTTTTACTTTTGATGATGGCCCTAATCCTGTATACACTCATCAGCTTCTTGATATTTTCCGGCAGGCAAGCTCCAAGGCAACCTTCTATATGATCGGCAACCAAATCGAACAGCATCGTGAACTGGTGCGAACGGTCGTTAGCGAAGGACATGAAATTGGCAACCATACGTATACGCACCCTTATATGTCTAGACTATGTGAGCAGGAATGTATAAATGAAGTTGTCTGGACAGAAGAATTAATTATAGAAACCGTCGGGGTGAAGCCGCAAACGTTCCGTCCACCGTATTTTGATTATAACGAGCAAGCAGCTCAGTTTATTAGAAGCCGGGGATATACCATAGTAGGAGCGGTAAATGGTGAAGCTATGGATTGGGAGCAGCCGGGAGTGCAGCATATTGTCGACAAGACGAAGGAGAAGGTGTCTCCGGGCAGCGTGCTGCTGTTCCACGACGGCTTCGGCGACCGCTCGCAAACGGTAGAGGCGGTGCGGATTTTGGTAAGAGAGCTGCTTGCCGAGGGGTACCGACTAGTTACCGTGAGCGATTTAATCGGGCTGTCCGCCGGAGAAGGGGCCTGAAGCTTGCAAAGGGAAAAGGGAGCTGCATTGATGCAGCTCCCTAATTTTGGCGGTTCTACTTGGCTAAAGCGCTGTTTGCCGCGCTCTCCCCGCCAAGGCGCCCCGAGGTGAACGAGTAGCCGATCCCTACGCCGTTGCCGACATACGTATCGTTGAACAGTACGCCTTCCGACTCCAGGCCTACCGCATACAGGCCTTTAACCGGCACCCGCTTGTCATTCAGCACTTCGAACTTCGTGTTGACGAGCAGTCCGCCAACCGATCCCAAGTTGTTGATCTCCGCAATAATTGCATAGTACGGCCCTTGATCCCCCATCGGCTGTAAATACGCTTTATCTTTGCCAAATTCGGTATCCACTCCCGTCCTCGTCGCTTCTTGATATTTAGTGAATGCATCGGTGAGCACGCCTTGGTCCATTCCGGCGTTTTGGGCCAATTCCCCGATCGTATTGCCTTTGTAGCCATCCCCGTTCTTTACCATCGCGTCGAATACTTTATCTGCGTTCTTCCAAGGGTTGTCCAATGTAAACTGATCCTGGAAAGAAGCGTAAAATTCCGGCGGCATGCCTGGTAATTTCGGTGCATTAACACCGTTCATTCCTTGCTCCATAAGGGCATCCAACTGTAATTTGGAGACGATAACCAGATGATAGGCTCCGTTGAAAGCACTCGTATTGGCGGCGGCCACAGCTGTAAGCGTGGATGCCTCATCTCTGAATCTGGCTCCCGAAGGGCCTACATTCATAAAGTTGGGCAAATACGTCAGCATCAGCGGATAACTGGCTTCAAAAGGCGAATACTGTGATTTCAGCTTATCCGTAGCTCTCGCCAGCGTCTGGTGCAGCATTTGTCCGCCAAAATTATCCGGTACTTTCGCTCCTGCCTCCCATGCCATCTGCAAACCTTCCCCGATGTTCTGGCCCAGGCCGCCATTCACTCCCTCAAAGCCAAAGCTTTCTTTGACCATTTCCTTATTGGCTGCATAGCCGCCAGTCGCCATGACGACGCTCTTGGCGCTAATTTCGAGTGTCGTCCCATCCGCCTGCTCTGCAATCACACCAGTGACCTCCCCCTTGTCATTGGTCATGAGCTTCTTAGCGGTTGTTTCCGTAATGACTTGCCCGCCTTGTCTTTCCACCGATTCAGCCAGCATGGCTCTCAGCGCTTCTTGCCGGGTCTCGTAAGGAGGTAGTACGTGAAGCTGTTCTCCGGCAAAGTTCAGGAACGCCGTCTTGTACCCTTTTTCCGCTAACCAGTCATACGTTTCGCCGGACTTCGTGACATATTGCCGAATCGCGGCCGCATCGACTCGCCAGTGATTATTGATGATCCAATCGGCAATTTCCCGCTCAACCTCGACCTTCAGCCCACTCTCTACGGCAGCCGAAGAATTGTAAAACTTGCCGGCCCAAGATAAATTGCTTGCCCCGCCTATAGTCGCTGTCTTCTCAATAAGAATCACCTTGGCGCCTTGATCCGCCGCAGATACGGCCGCCGATACCCCGGAGGCCCCGGCGCCCACCACTACGACGTCGGCTGTAAGCTGCTCGACCTGGCCTATTCCGGCTTTTTGCACAGCTCTCCCCTTGAAGGCTTCTAAGCTGGCTCCAGCCTGCTTCACCGTATCTTCCACAGCAGCCACAAGAGCGCTGCTCGTTTCTGTAGCTCCACTAACGGCGTCCACCGCCAAGGTCTGCCCGGCAATAATTTGCTCCTTCACTCTTTCGATGGCCGTATCGCCGATTCCCGCCGTCTCCGTTTGGCTGACGATGCGAATATCGGTGATGTTCTCCGCCTCGTCAAAAGTGACTTCAACCTGAATCTTTCCATCCTTTCCATCCGCTTCAGCCGTATACGTCCCCGGTTTAAAATTGCTTGTCATCTCGGTGCCGGATTCCTGCTTCTGATTCGTTTGCTCCGGCTCCTTCGACTGGTCCGTATTGCCGCTGCATCCGCTTAAAATAGATAGCATCAATATGAGACACAGCGAAAGGATAGTAATTTTACGGCCAGCTTTTCGATGACTGGCTGTTTGTTGATTTACTTTGTGGTGCTCTGCTTGTTGGCGCATTGCTGTTCCCCCTGTTCTGTCCGCTAGTTTGTTCATCTGTCTTCAGCATTGAAGACTGTTAGCCTCACTGTAAACATTGGTGCCGCTCCAAGGTCAATGGATAATATGTGAAAAAAATCCCAAAGTCCATCACAACAGATGAACTCTGGGACAATTAGCCGGAATATTTACTGAATCGGTATATAAATTTCCAAATACGTTCTGCTGTAATCCCCCAACTTCTCATTGAGCAAAATTTTGCCCGTAATGTCGCCTGCTACCGAATAACCGGATTCCTTCATGTAATCAAGCATAAATTGAAATGAATCACTGCTTATATATTCCTCATGAGCCCGGACAATAACGGCACATATACAAGTTGCCGGTGGCAGATACTCGACGCTGTCATTCAACACAGCATTCAGCCTCCGGCCGTCCTCTTCAAGTAGAGTCAAGCCCCAGTTGTAATCCATCACTTCATGTTCTATCGTTTGATCCTGATTTTCCATTCGAAAGGAGTAGTAGGTGTAAGGAAGCTTCTCCATCCAGTCCTGCACCAAACAAGTTAATTCCTCCTGCTTCAGCAAGTCATTCCGATACGTCTGCTTAATCCGGTATCTTCCCGGCAGCTGCCTGATTTGACATTGATACAAAGCGTCCGGGATCTGCTTCAGTTCTTGATTGATCTCTTTCATTTTATTTAAAAGCATTGTACTTCTCTTAATTTCCGCTTCCAAAAGAAATTGTGCTTCTGTTACCTTTGCCACAATCTCGTCAGATGAAGCTTCATCCATAAGCGCCGCCACCTCATGCAGGGGAATTTGCATGCTGCGATACCACCTGCTCATGAGTAAATCTCTAGCGTCAAAATCATTGAAAAACCGGTATTTGTTATAGTTGTTCTTCAGCGGCCGGACAATATTATGCTTCTCATATAACCGCAGTGTATCCGTCGTCACGCCAACCATCGAAGCAAATTCGCCAATGGAATACTTCACGCTTTATCCCTCCCCCCATAAGTCGACACAAACGTTCTACTATGTAACTTATTTTAATAATAGATTGTTTTGGCAGAATGTCTTGTGAAATTAATCACGAGTGGAGTGCTTTTTCTGTCTAATGCACGTTCAAACAAAAAAAACGCCCGAAGTGACTCTCCTCTTTCGGACGTTTCCCAATGCTTCATACGATCATTTATTGTGTTATCCTAGCCCTTGATCGCGCCCTCAATCATCCCGGCAATCAGCTGCTTCTGGAAGATCAAGACGATGATCAACAGCGGCAGGACGCTGACGACAGAGCCGGCCATAATGAGATGGTACGGCGTGTTGTTACTGTCCTCAAGCGCTTTGAGCGCGACGGATAATGTCATATTTTCTTGCGACCTTAAAATAACTGAAGGCCACAGAAAGTTGTTCCACTGTTTGACGAACAGAATGATGCCCAGCCCGGCAAATCCTGATTTTAAATTCGGCAGAACAATGCGGCGAAAGAGCTTAAATTCACTGCAGCCGTCAATACGTGCCGCTTCCAGCATCTCATCGGGAAGAGCAGCGCAATATTGACGCATGAAAAAGATACCGAAGGCGCTGGCCAAATCCGGGAGAATGACGCCCCAAATGTTATCTATTAAATGCAAACCCTTATAGATGGAAAATAGCGGAACCATCGTCGCCTCGTGTGGAATCATGAGAGAGGCGAGGACAAATACGAACAGTACCTGCTTGCCTTTGAACTGATACTTTGCGAAGGCAAAGCCAGCCAAGCCGCAAAAAAACAAAGCAATCAACGTAGATGTCGTGGACAGCAAGAAGCTGTTCCAGGTAATAATGCCAAATTTCCGGTTTACAAATAGCTCCGTGAAGTTTTCCCAATGAAGTGTTGCAGGAATCCAGATCGGCGGATTCACAAATATTTCACTGATATCCTTAAGCGACGAACTGAACAGCCAGAACAGCGGGAACAGCGTAGCCAGTGAAGCAAATATCATGAATATGAAGGTCAGCGCCGAGGTCCATCCCCGCTTACTCCCCAACGTGGCCGGATGACGCTGCTTCAGAGTTTTTTCCATAATTATTCCCCCATTCCTAATCTTTATCATCGAATACACGCATTTGAAGTAATGAAATTACCATCATCAGAATAAAGAAGCAGACGGCAATCGAAGATGCGTAACCGAAATTAAAGTTTTGGAAGCTCTCCGTGTAAAGCATGAGAACTGGGGTCAATGTCGAATTAAGCGGCCCGCCTTGCGTCAAAATAAAGGGCTCTGTAAACAGTGAAAATGTTCCGATCGTAGATAGGACGGTACAGAATAGCAGCATTTTTTTGACTAACGGAATCGTAATGAAGAAGAAGCTTTTCCATTTCGTTGCTCCATCTACATAGGCCGCTTCATACAAATCCTTGGATATGTTCTGCAAGCCTGTCATCAGCAGGAGCATATTGTAGCCAAGCCAACGATACATTACCATCATAGCTACGGAAAGACGGGCCCACCAAGGCGATTCGAGCCAAGGAAGCGGACGGTCGATCAGGCCAATGTTGCGAAGCACACTGTTAATTAAACCATCCTGGGTATTAAACAACAGAACAAATACAAAGGATACAGCCACTACGGATACAAAGTTGGGCACAAACAAGGCCATTCGGAAAAATCCTTTTCCAACCATCCAATTTGAATTCAGCAAGGATGCAAAAATGAGTCCAAGAAACAGCATCACCGGCACATACATCAAGAAGATCAGCGAACTGTTCCAGAGGGATAGCCAAAAGCTCCTATCCCCGAACAGCTCAACATAATTGCTAAATCCAACCATCGTCTTCTCACCCGAGCCGTTCCAGTCCGTAAAGCTAAGGTAGAACGAATATAAAATCGGATATAAAGAGAAGATGAAAAACAATATGAAATAGGGTGATATGTATATATAAGGAGCAAACAATAGCTGCTTGTTCCATCTGGATGTCTTCATATCGGGCCCTCCTGTTCTAACATGCTAGTTCCTCTTTGTCTTGCTGCGAAGCTCGTTCGCCATTTCCTTCAAAGCCTGCTCCGAGCTCATATCGTTCAGGAACACTTTGGCCCAGACGTCCGTCATCAGCTTGTTTGCCATCGGGAAATCGGAAGTGTAAGCGAGCGGATAGGTATTGGCCAGAGATTGAGCATATACTTTGCGAATTGGCTGGTTATTGAAATAAGCTGACGCTTCGTCCATCGATACATCATCGCCGAGCAATAAAGCCGGGAATAGGCCTGCGCCCGTCATCATTTTCACTTGGGATTCTTCATTACCGAGCATAAATTCAATGAAATTCCATGCTTCTTCCGGATGCTTCGAGTTTTTATTGATCGCTAGATTAGCCCCGCCCTGGTTAGCGCCGGTATAAGCATCTTCCTTGGACCACTTCGGCATCATTGTTATAGACCATTTCCCTGCATCGGACGGAGAGTATTGATTTTCAATGATCGCATCATGCCAGGATCCCCCGACAACTGTCGCGATCTTGCCATCACGAATACCATTTCCCCACTGGTCCGTGTTCGCCCGGGCATCGAAAACGAGCTCTTCCTTCTGCATCTTGATCAGGAAGTCAGCCGATTCTTTCACTTCCGGTGAATCTACGGCTACGTTGCCATTGTTGTCGAAGTACCACAAGCCGCGTTGCCACATCATCGATTCAAACATACGGCTGCTGGAATTTGTCTTGGAGTCCCCGTACATATAAGCTCCCGTCTTCTCCTTGACTAATTTGGCCGCCTCGTAGTAATCTTCCCAGGTCTGAATTTTCTGTGCGACCTCTTCAGGATCGGTAGGAAGACCCGCTTCGGCGAATAGATCGTTGCGGTAGAACATTACGACCGGGCCACTGTCCCAAGGCATCGCGTAAATTTTCCCGTCCTTGGTCGCATCCTCCCATTTATAGGCACTCATTTTATCTTTATAAGGCTCAACACGGTCAGTGATATCCAGCAAAGAGTCAATCTGGACAATCTGGGACAGATTCGTGGATTCCACTGCAATAATGTCCGGTACCGCATCACTTGTACTTGAGGTAATTAAATATTTAGAGTACAAGTCGGTAGACTTCATCGTTTGAAACTCAACTTCGATATTCGGATACTTGGCTTGAAAAGCTTCCATATTTAAATCCAAGCCGTCTTTTGCGGTCTCCCAAATCCAGACAACCAGCTTGACCGGATCGTTGCCGGTGCTGCTCGGCTCATTTGATGCGGCCGGCTGCTCAGAGCTGGAGCAAGCACTGGTCAGTAAAGAGATCATCAAGCAAGCAACCAGTGCGAACAAGGTGCTTTTTCTTTTCATACGTCGTAACCCCCTAGTGAGTTAAGTTAATTGGTTCTCTTTTATCATAAATGCCCTGAAAAGGCTTTCACACCGACAGACGTTTGATTTTAGGGTGATCTTTTTCGATAAATAAAAAAAAAAGCCCGGGCAAACCAGGCGTTATTGTCTATTTGTTTGATAGAATCGTCATTTTGTTTGAGTGCGGTATTGTCCAGGTGTCAGCTCGGCGCGCTTCTTAAACCATTTCGAAAAATATTTCACATCTTGAATACCGATCTTCTCCGCAACTTCTTCGGTTCGAATCGTGGTGGCACTAAGCAGTTCCTTGGCTTTCTCCAGCTTGCGCTCTGAAATATAGGAAATAATACTGCATCCTGTAGCTTCCTTAAAAATAGTGCTGAAATAACTGCGGCTTACTCCGATATACGCAGCAACATCCGCAGCCCGCAGGTCCGTATCCAAATGCTGATCAATATAGTCCATGGCTTCAATAATATCTTCCTTATGCGCCATGCTTAACAGTTCCGTATGACACTCTACCTTCCATAACCGGAACAGCTTCCTGACGGCGGAAAACCAGCTCTCCGCGTTTGCAATCGGGCCCGCCTGCCGCCACTCTAGCCTATTGTTCTGCAATTTCATTTCCACCAGTTTCGATTGTACGTTCCGTTGCAGCTTTTGATCACATACGACGAGGGCGGAATGGGCATCAATGTCCAGCAGCTTCAATTGATCCTGATAAGCCATGGACAGTCCTCTCCACTGGTTCCGGGAGGAGCAGAGAACAGCTTCCTGTTCTTGAGGAATGTAAATATGAAATAAACAAGCCCCTGACAGCATCCATTTCCATCCGGCCCGAAGCTGCTGCATAACATACTCTTGTGCCTCGTAGCTATGGTCGTGGAGCCATGCCCCCAGCGCTTCCCCGGACGGATCCTGCAGCCCCTTCACCAGGGACAGCGAAGCCTGCTGCTTCACGATTATCTTCTCTATTTCCATGCGGGCACGATTCAAGGAGTCGTCAATATGCTCATCATCCATATCAGTTTTTACAATATAATCCTGGACCCCAATATGAATCCCTTGCTTGGCATACATAAAGTCCCGGTGACAGCTCAAAAATAAAATGGCCGTCTCCGGGGCTTCCTCTTTTATCCGCTGAGCGAGCTCTATGCCATCCATTTCCGGCATAACAATATCCGTAATAACCAGCTGAGGACGGTGCTTCATAAATAACTGCCAGCCCAAGCTTCCGTTGGGCGCATCATCTACTACGGTCATCTGGTGCTTCTCCCAATCAATGGTCATACGCAGCCCTTTTCGTACAAGCTGTTCATCATCTACGATTAATACTTTGATTGGAGATGAAGTTCTCTTGTGATCGGCCATGTCAAAGTCACCTTCGTTCCTATATTTCTGTTTGATTCAAACTTTAAACCATAGGCATCCCCGTAATGCAGCTTAAACCGTTCATCCACATTCCGCAGACCGAGCCCGCCTTGCTTGCCTGGTATCTTCATGCCGGAGCTAATGAACTCCATATGCTCAGGCTTGACCCCGATGCCATCGTCCTCCAGCTCCATATATAACTCACTATTGGCGGCAAAAATTCTCATATGGATATGACCGTGACCATCGCGAAATCCGTGAAAAAATATATTTTCAAGCAGTGGCTGAAACACCATACGCGGAATAAGACAATCTTCCAGCCCCGGCTGCACTTGCAGCTCGAATGTGAAGGTATCCTCATACCGAAAGCGCTGAATCTCTATAAAGTGACGGGCGATTTCCAATTCTTTATGAAGCGGGACAAGGGTCTGTTTGAAGTTAAAGCTGCCGTCCAGCACAACGATTAAATGCTGCAGCATTTTATGGATTTCCGGTTGGCGGGCCAGCTTGGCTTTCCACTGGATAGAATTCAATGTATTGAATAAAAGGTGAGGATTGATCTGGTAATGGAGCGCTTTGAGCTCTGCATCACTTTTGAGCTTTTCCGTCCGGCTAATTTCGTGAACCAGCTCCTGGATTTGTCCGGTCATCTTGTTGAAAGACTCACTTAAATATCCCAGCTCATCGGATGACATCACAGGAGTACGTATCAACAAATTACCTTCGCCAAATCTTCGCATCGATTGAGATAGCTTCATAATGGGCATCGTGAACCGAAACGAAAAGAAGCTCGCCATGACCACTCCCAAAATGACAGCTAATATAGCAATAAATACAGAGTATCGCAAAATAACGGTGGAGGATTCATAGAACTTCGCATGAGGTATCCTTGCTTCGATCGTCCAGTCTTCCGTATCGAGTGAGCGGGACCAGACAATATCATCCTCCTGGTTCATATAATCGGAAGACGTCTGCAGCAGTATCTCCCCGGCTGCATCTCTGATTTGCAGGTGGGACTGTGTATCCTTCTCGAAAGAACGTATTAAATTTAAAATCGTATCCGCTTTCATATCGATCAGCAACCAGCTCCCGCCAGGAAATCCAAACCGGGTTTTCAGGGGCACTACCAGGCTGATCGTATAATTATCATCCGGTGTTGAATAGTAATCTGGAATATGGATCACCACATGTCTCTTGTCGTAAGCGAACGCAGAAGACCAAAAAGAAGAGTTCCCTAGGCTCTCTTCATTCACAGAGCTATTTCCCAGCACTCTTCCGGAAGGAGTAATGACGGCCACTTTAAAAATATTCGTATTTTCCAAAGACGAGAGGTAGTTTTGAAAATCTCTTTCCTCGACGTATTGGGCATAGGTCGTTGGCGCCTCGTCCCCAATTAAAATAGAGGAAGCAATCATATAAGCTAATATATTCCCTGTAATTTGATCCATTTGCTTCAGATTAGCATCGAAATGCAGCTTAAGCTGCTCTACCGCATACATGCCGTAGCTGCCAAACTGCGAATTTACGACTTTGGACGATTTGTGGTACGAGAAGTAACCAAGTGTACCCAAGGGAAGTATCGCAACAACGAGAAAAATGAGCAGCAGCTTGGTGCGTACACTTCCGATAATTCTGATCCAAGGCAATCTTCTCTTCAAGTTACTCATCATCAATACCTTCTTCAAGCTAGTGTCATGTAATTAGGCCGAATATTTAACCCTCACAGTATAGCAAATAATCCGATTATTTTGAACAAATGGTGTCCCTGAAATGGTTTTCGGGGACACCTTGATTATCTCGTGCTTATTCATCTTCCTTGAAGATTGGCCGGATGTTAAGTTCAAATACGAACTGCTTCTCGTCGAGACGATAAGCTTCCAACAGCTCCGGTCCACAGGAATTCGAACCCACGCCACTCATCTTATAATCCAGATGAACGATCGTCTCCTCCCGCCGGACCAACTCATGCGCATGCATCGCCTGGGTCAAATCCTCTGGAGTGTAATGGGAGGCATTGAAGGAAAACGGCTCGGTCCCTGTAATTTCCAACCCCATCCCCTGTTCATTGGACACAATCACCCAATCGGTTCCATTATGAGATCCGTTCTCTTGCGGCATGATGTAAGGCGTAAACAGTTCGTCTACGGTAGTTAAATATTTCCCTTTGCGTGTGCTTTGCTGTTTGTCTATATAGCTCTCGTGAGGACCATTGCCGAAATACTCCACTTCTTCTGATCCAGCCGGCATCGTAAGCTGCAGTCCAAATCGAGGCAGGAATATCAGATCCTCGCGAACCTCCACTTCAACCTTCAGCTTGATTTCTCCATTTCCGAGCACACGCCAATATGCTGTTCCATGCAGCAAAGGAGGCTTGGTATGTCCGCTCAGGGAGAACTTAACGCAAAGATCCACGGACGAAGCTCCCTGTTCCGTTACACTTGCTTCATAAACATGCATGTATGCTCGATGGTAGCCTTCCTCCATCCACTTCACTTTAATTTTGCGGTCATTGTCAATCGGGGCTCTCCAAATGTTAAAGCTCATCGGCTTGTCGATCATGCTAACGCCATGCTTGGATACGGAAATAAATGTTCCATTATACAAATCAAACACATGACGGAAATCAAAGCCTTCTATGATCAATTGTTGGTCGCCCTCGGTCAGCTGGATGGGGGGATAACACATCGAACCCGTTGCAGGCTCGAGCCTCTCTACAGGAAGTTCAAACTGTTCAAAGGTGACTTCATGCCCCGCTTTTGCCCAGCCGGTATCTTGCTTCAATCGGCAGGACAATGTCAGCAGCCAGGTTCCTCCTGATGCCTTTGGCAACGAATAGTCAATTTGGATAGCTTGGGATGTGTGCGGAGCTATCTGCCCCAGTTCCATCTGACCTTGCTCTGCCAGCTCTCCATCCTTCTCCACTTTCCAGTACAGCGTCAAATGGGTGAGGTCAATAAAGTCATATAAGTTCGTGACCTCGATCGATCCTTCCGCCAAGTTGTTTGCTTCCAGCCGAACCGGAGCAATCACTTTCTTCAATTCAAGCAGCCCGGTATGGGGAATTCGATCAGGAGAGACTAATCCATCGATACAGAAGTTCCCATCATTCGGCTGATCGCCAAAATCGCCGCCATAAGCGAAATAACGTATGCCTTCACTATTGGTTGTTAAAATACCATGATCGCACCATTCCCAAACACAGCCGCCCATGAGCTTCGGATATTTATAGATGACATCCCAATAATCCTTAATGTCTCCAGGGCCATTTCCCATAGCATGGCTGTATTCACACATGAACATCGGCTTCGTGCTGTTCTCATCCTTGGCGTAAGCTTCAATGTATGCCGGGGAAGAATACATCCGGCTCTCCATATCCAATACATCCACATCAGGGCTGCCCAAATGCCTTGGATCGGAGCCTTCATAATGAACCGGCCTTGAGTTGTCTCTCGCCTTCGTCCATCTGGCCATTGCCATATGATTCGTATCATAGCCGGATTCATTCCCCATGGACCAGATCACGACAGAAGGATGATTCTTATCGCGCTCCACCATACGCTCCGCCCGTTCGACAAATACATGCTCCCACTCCTGCATCCGCGTAAGCATATTGAAATTGCCTACCGCGTGAAAAACACCGTGGCATTCCAGGTCCGCTTCATCAATGACATAGAAGCCATATTCATTACAGAGCTGCAAAAAACGTGAATCATTCGGGTAATGCGACGCTCTGATCGTATTGATATTGTGAGCTTTCATCAGCTTCAAGTCCCGAATCATGTGATTAATCGGTATCGTCTGTCCCAGCTCAGGATGAGAATCATGGCGATTCACTCCTTTTAGCTTGACAGCCACCCCGTTGATCTTGAACACGCCATCTACGATGTCCACTCGCCTAAACCCGACGGAAAAGTGCAGCACTTCATCACCTGCATAAATATAGAGCTGGTATAAGTACGGTGTTTCGGCAGACCATAGCTTAGGCTTGTCGATCGGAAGCTCAAGGCTTCCCTTCCCATTTGCGGTCACGGTTCCTGAAGCCTGAATTCGGCCCTCTCCGTCGGTCAGTTCCACTCGAGCTTCCAGCTCTCCGATGGTGTCCAGCTCACAAATGATATGGCCTGTTTGATAGTCACTAGCCACTTCCACACGATTGAACACATCCCGAATATGAGCCTCTTCGCGAGCCAGCAAATAAACGTCCCGAAAAATCCCGGAAAATCTCCACAAGTCCTGATCTTCAATGTAGGAGCCATCACACCATTTCAATACCATTACAGCAATTCGATTGTTCCCGGCTTGCACGTAAGGTGAAATGTCAAATTCCGCAGGCATGCGGCTGCCCTGGCTGTAACCTACCCATTCTCCATTAATCCAAAGATAGAAGCAGGAATTGACACCCTCGAAAACAATATACTTCCGCTTGCCGTCCCACTCTTGTGATATATTAAAATCTCTTATATACAATCCTGCAGGGTTCGCATTTGGCACGTACGGCGGATCGCAAGGGAAAGGATAGTTCACATTCGTATAGTGGAGCTGGTCATATCCTTTGACCTGCCAGCATGAAGGTACGATAAGATCGTCCCAATCGCTAGCATCCGCATCTGCACGATAGAAGTCATCCCCTACATGCTGGACTGACTCATGATATTTAAATTTCCAGCTGCCGTTAAGCGTGCGGTAAAATGGAGACTTTCCCCGTTTTTGACTTAAAGCGGAATCCGCATCCCCGTAGGGTATATAATAAGCTCTTGACGCTTCTCTGTTCTTCTGCAGTACGTTCAAATCTTCCCAATATTTTGGTACTTTAATCATTTCTACACTCCTCACATGATCGAATTAGGTACAGGTACCCCCATTGTAGACGATATGAAAGGGCTCTCAAACTGACACTTGTTTGATTACAGGGTCATTTTGTTTGAACTGTGAACCGGGGGCTGCTTCCTACCATTCGGCTACCGATCCGTCCTGATGCCTCCAGACCGGATTTCTCCACCGGTGCGGCGCTTCCTGCGCCATCCTGCGGACGTACTCCTCATTCACTGTAATCCCGAGGCCCGGGCCATGAGGAATCTTCACATGCCCATCCTCATACGAGAAGACGGAGGCGTCCGTTATGTAATCGAGCAGATCATTCCCCTGATTATAATGAATTCCAAGGCTTTGTTCCTGAATGACCGCATTGTAGGCTGTTGCATCAACCTGCAGACAGGCGGCAAGAGCAATCGGGCCTAGCGGGCAATGAGGCGCCACGGCCACATCGTAGGCTTCCGCCATCGCAAAAATTTTCTTGCACTCTGTAATCCCGCCCGCATGCGATAAATCAGGCTGAATGATATCCACATAGCCATCTTCCAGCAGTGACTTGAAATCCCAGCGCGAGAACATTCTTTCACCGGTAGCAATCGGTGTGCTCGTATGATGGGCAATCTCTCGAAGCGCCTCGTTATTTTCCGGAAGCACGGGCTCTTCGATAAACATCAGTCTATAGGGCTCCAAGGCTTTGGCCAGCACCTTGGCCATCGGCTTATGTACGCGGCCATGAAAATCCACACCAATGCCAAAATCCGGACCCGTGGCCACCCGGATCGCATCTACCCGTTCTACAACTTGATCCACCTTATGATAGCTATCGATATATTGCATCTCTTCCGAAGCGTTCATCTTAATCGCAGTAAAGCCGGCCTGCTGCTTCTCCAATGCCGCTTGCCCTACATCGCTCGGCCGATCCCCGCCGATCCAGGAGTAGACGCGAATCGAATCCCGGCAGGCTCCGCCAAGCAGCTCATAGATCGGAGCATCGTAATATTTTCCCTTAATGTCCCATAACGCCTGATCAATGCCGGCAATCGCGCTCATCATGATCGGTCCGCCACGGTAAAAGCCGCCGCGGTACATCACTTGCCAGTGGTCTTCAATGCGCAGCGGGTCTTTGCCGATCAACTGGTCCATCAGTTCATCTACAGCCGCCTGTACCGTATGGGCCTTCCCTTCGATGACGGGTTCTCCCCAGCCCACGATTCCTTCATCTGTTTCAATCTTTAAGAACAGCCACCGGGGCGGCACAATAAAAGTTTCAAATTTAGTAATTTTCAATTTAAACCTCTCCTTCTTGTCTCGCTTTATAAATTTCCTGTCTGAATTGCCGGGCTAACTCCGTAAGCTTGTCGTAGCGTCCTTCTTCGATTGCACTCCGGTCCGTCAATGCACTGCCTATACCGACGGCTACAGCACCTGCGCGAATAAATTGGCCGGCATTGTCTAATGTTACTCCTCCCGTCGGCATCATCGGAATATGCCCCAATGGAGCCGATAACTCTCGGATATAATTCACGCCCAGCGCCGAGCCGGGAAAAATCTTTAACACGTCCGCACCATATTCGTGCCCCTTCGCAATCTCAGTTGGTGTCATCACCCCCGGAATCGAGATACGTCCATACTGATTGGTCAGACGAATCGTCGCTTCATCCAAAATCGGAGAGAAAATAAAGTCTGCTCCAGCATCAATCGCCGTTTTGGCGGCTTGCTCATTTAATACCGTACCCGCGCCAACCAGTGCCCTGCCTTGGTACCTTTCTTTTAACTGCGCAATGATTTCATATGCCCGGTCCGTATCCACCGTAATCTCCAGCGCTTCAACACCACCCTCCACCAATGCATCCGCAATCTCAATGGCTTTGTAATAAGGGGGTCTTCGCACGACTGCAACGATACCGGAATCTTGCAATTGCTGTAATTGCTCCTCTTTGTGCACAGGTGCACCTCCTACCGTTTCACATTTTGATAATCATTTTCACCTGACAGCATGCGGGCTAGTTCCTCGTCCGTCGGAAGTCCCTCGACATCCCCGTTCACGCCAACAACGATGGCTCCAATCGCATTCGCCCGGCGGACAGCCTGCTCGATCGATTCCCCTCGCAGCAATCCGCTAATAAAACCGGCGGCAAAACCGTCTCCCGCCCCAACCGGGTCAACTTCCTGAACAGGAAAAGAAGGTACATAACCGCTGCTCGCGGAGGTTTGATAATACGCGCCATCCTTGCCAAGCTTTATAACTACGGCCTGGGCACCCAGCTTTAGAAGCGCCGACGCCGATTCTACCGGCTCCTTATAGCCTGTAAGGAACTCCCCCTCATCCAGCCCTGGCAATATATAATCTGCTTTACTGGCCAGCTCCAACAATATGTCCTTCGCGTCCGAAGCCTCCCACAGCTTCCACCGGATATTCGGATCGAACACAATTTTGACACCATGCTGTCTGGCCAAATCCATCGCCCCTAAAACCAGATGAAGGCAGCTGTCACTCAGGGCAGGGGTAATCCCGGTAACATGCAATATTTTCGCTTGAGTCAAATAGGCCTCATCCAATTCCTCTGCAGTCATGCAGCTCGCCGCCGAGTGGTTGCGATAATAGTAGACCTGGGTGTGGCCAGCCGCTCTGCGCTCCTTAAAAAACACCGCAGTTGGAGCCTCGCCGGTAAACAGGCAGCGTGAAGTATCCACGCCCTGTCCTCTAATAAATTGATGAATATAACGCCCAAACGGATCTTGTCCAAGCTTGCTGAACCAGCCCACCGTATGTCCCAACTTGGCCAGCCCGATCGCAACGTTGGATTCCGCGCCAGCCATCTGCTTGTTGAATTGATGCACGTACTCCAGCGGCAGGCGCTGATCCGTACTAAACAGCACCATGGACTCTCCAAAAGTTACGACTTCCATCATATCCTCCTCCTTATTCGTAATAAGCCGCGCTTCTAAGAGATCATATCTCTATACAAAATAATCGGGATAAACGAATAAAGATACGATCTTAATAGAGATTAATTTGTCTAAATTGAGGCAAATACTTTGGAATACTTCAAAACTTCCATAAAGATCATATCTTTATGAGGGTATCATATTATCTTTATTTCTTGGTGTCAATATGGTTTTCTATTAGGAGAAGCTTGTCGAGTTGTGTTAATATAAACCTAATATGAAGATATACAGGGGATTGTTACGATGAAGAAAACTGCCTTTACAATGACGATAGATACGCTTAAGCAGAAAATTATTAGCGGGGAATGGCCGCCCGGTTCGCGCATACCTACGCTGCAGCAAATCGCTAAGGATTTAGCTGTGAGTGTAACTACGGTAAGAGAAGCGCTGCGGACTCTGGAAAGCCAGGGCAACGTCAGTATCGAACATGGACGAGGCATGTACGTACGGAACGATCCGTTACTATTGGAAGATCCTACTGCAGACCTGAAGGAACTGGGGGATATTTCCCTAGTTAAACTGCTGGAAGCCAGACTGCTCATTGAGCCTAAACTTGCTGCCTTAAGCGCTGAGCATGCTACGCGCTCCCAGGTCAAGCAGCTCCGTGCGCTCGCAGAGAGAATGGTGAACCAGATGGAAGAGGGCGGCCCGTTTCTGGATACCGATCTTGCCTTCCATCATCTCATCGCCGAGTCGGCACAGCACCCTGTCCTATTTCGCATGCTGGAGTCCATCTCCCCCCTCCTTGCCGAAGGCCGGAAACAGACGAATACTTTGCCTCATATGCGGACTAAAGCGTCCAATTATCACATCCTCATTGCGATCGCCATCGAGGAGCGCCATAGTGAACAAGCCCGACAGTTGATGCACAGTCATATCAACGACATGCTTGAAGCATTAAAGAAATGACTTCCTTCAGAAGCTCAACTGGAGCTTAAATAAAGGCTGCGGCTAGACGAATCGAAGCTTAATCAAACAAAAACGACCTTTTGATGGGTCGTTTTTCCGGTTCAGATGTATGTTATTTGTCCGCCCAGCGGTAGATCAGAAACTTCTCCTTCTGCTGAGCTGCCCCGGGTACCGTTACTTTATTGATTAATTGAAACGGGGTGTTCTGCAGAACCCGCTTGTATGCCGCAATAGGATAGTAAAGAATGAGGTCCACCGTTCGCGGATCTCCCTCTACCGACTGTAAAATGTTATCGACAACCTGCTCAAAAATTTGTGCGGAAAACGGATTGAAGAAGTAAAAAGTATTGTCCGTGACTTTCACTTCATAATGCTCGGCCAGACCATATTTCAAGCGGATCGGCGCTTGGATATGCCTCGCCATCTGCCTGTAGCTCGCCTTGTTACCGAGCGCTTCCTCATACGTTTTGTCATGTACTTCAATACCGGTCACCGGTACTTGAAAGCGGTTGTGAATATAAAAGGAGACACGCCCCCGGCCGCATCCAAAATCGACAACCTTATCCGACTTATTCAGCCTATAAACTTGAAACAGCCTGTCTAATGCCTTGTAAGGCGTTGCTTCGTAACGGTTATAACAGACCATTCCCTGAGGCCATTCCCTTAACCCAACCGTCCTGATGCGCAGCGATTGATCGTACTTTTTTTCAGCCATAGAAAAATCCCTCGTTCTGATTATTGTTATAGTCCGTGATTCCTCATCATACTAATAAAGGACGGAGTAAACAACGATTTCTCACTAACTTTCAAAAAGTTGTTAGAATGCACAAAAAAAGAGGGAGAATCCCCTCTTCTTAAAATACAAACTTCCTGACCCGTTACTAAGTCAGTTCCTTCATAAGCTGCACGTATTTCTCATACCAACCTTTCCATTCCTGTTCACGCGGCTCCATAGCCGCTCCATCCATTAACTTCTGGATGACGTCCAGGCAAACATGCCATCCTGCCAGATCTTTCGGGGTATGGTCCGTAATTTGCTGCAGCTTCTCAATGAGGAGAAGACGGCAGCCGCCAGGCTCCGGCTCCAGCTCGAAACGCACAAGGTCTTCCCCCCAAGTATATTCCAGAATAGAGTACAGCTTAAGCTCCGTAATTTCCAGTTCCTCAAATGTCCCGTCCTGCATGTCAAACTTAATGACCCCTCCGATGCGGAGGTCATCGACCCGGAGCTCCGAGAACCATTGTGCCAGCTTTTCATTCTCGGTTAACCAGGACCATACCTCTTCTACAGAATGCCCCAACGTCCGCTCAAAACGCGCGATATATCCCTGTTGGGCTTGTTGAATGTTTGCTAACATAGGAACCCTCCTCATTTCGCTGTTTAACGCATGCAATCTCATACCGGAATTTTTTGGAACACAACTAATCCGGCTTGCCCTCGTCCAATTCATTAGGATCATATCAAATCAACCAGGTGATGAACAACATGAAGAAAATGAACGCCGCACTACTTTTGCTGACCGCGTCTCTGCTTGCTGTATCCGCCCCATTCCCGGCCCATGCAGAGGCTGCCACAGCGTCTCAAGTACAGGGAGCAGCAAGGCCGGTGGAAATTTATTTTGACGACCGCCTGCTTCAGACTGAAGCAGAGCCGCTGATCATTGACGGCTCAGTACTGGTGCCGATGCGCCCGCTGTTTGAAGCGCATGGAGCGAAGCTAATCTGGAATAGTGCAGCCAAAACAGTAACCGCAACCAAGGACAGCAATACTCTAACCTATCGTATAGGAGAACTTAACGCTGTTTTCAACGGCAAGCCGGTCAGCCTGATGGTTCCCGGTCAAATTGTTGACGGCAGCACTTTGATGCCGCTGCGTTTTGTCAGCGAAACCTTAGGAAGCAGCGTAAAATGGAATCCCGATACCCGGACGGTTCACATTTCTTCTCCTCTTAGCTTGGATACGACCGTTCGCTGGGGTGTTAATTTGCGCAGCGAGCCCTATGCAAATAGTGCCTCTGCCACTGGAGTAATGCTGTCCGCCGGAGAGAAGGTCCATGTCATCCGTGAAGTCGATGCCTTCTGGCTGGAGGTGCGTACCCAGGATAACAAGCATGGATATATTTCAGCCAAGCCAAAATATACCGATTATACGAGCCCCTCTCTCGTTGACCGGCAAGGAGAAGCGCTAATTGCTTACGGGAAGCAATACTTAGGCACGCCTTATGAATTCGGAGCTTCCCCTGACCAGACGAATACGTTTGACTGCTCCTCTTTTGTAAAGCTTGTATTCCAGGATGTACTATCGATTGATCTTCCCCGTGTCTCGTACAACCAAGCGAAGGAAGGTCAGGAGGTTGCTTTGGACGAGCTGCGTACAGGAGACCTGCTGTTCTTTAGCTCACGCGGGCTCGACATTGGACATGTCGGGATCTACGCGGGAAATAATCAAATTTTGCACACCTATTCGAAGAAGCTTGGCGTGCATATTGGAGAGTTTGACGGTCAATGGAAGGAGCGGTTCGTCACTGCTCGCAGAATCTTTTAACAGTGTAACAATACGACAGCAGGATGTGCTTGTCCGGTGCATCCTGTTGCCAGTATGCCAGTACTCCTCCACCTTTATCCCGCGCATTGGCTGAAGATACCCTCCTTCTCTCTGCTCTGCTCTTCCCTTCCCTGCTCTGGTTTCCCTCCCCATTCCCTGCTCAGAATTTTAATATAGCCTCCTCAAGCGGTTTACTATAAAATGGGTACATATGTGATTTCTGATCATTATCGGCAATATAGACAAAAGAGGTGGTTTAGTGCAATTCAAAGCGCGACTAGGCGCGAATTATCGTAAAATCATTACCGGAGCTATTATGATCCTCCTCATTCTTTTATGTGTATCCCAATACCGGTCTAAGGAATTATACAAAGAGCATATCTCCAGCGAAATGAATCAAGACTTCATTCAGTTCATAGCCTGCCTCCAAGCGAACACTCCCCTGTATAACGACATTTTGAATGCTGAACGAATTACCGAAGGCCAAGCTGGAACGTTGGCAAACAATAACCAATGCATCAGCAGTACGATCCAACAATATGTTGATTTAGCTGTAAAATTAAAGCTGTGGAAAGAGGGCTCTCCCTACATTCAAAGCGCGTTAAATGCCCAAAAGATCACCCTTCTCTTTCACGAGATGCCGGAGGGTAAGCTGGATGCTGACCAAATGCGTATACTGCAAAAAGTGCAGGAGTTAAATGCGAAATGGATGGCAGCTGCGGAAGGTACAGAGAGTCAAGAATACCCCTATAAGTGGAAATTCAGCCTGTCAGACTCCCTATGGCTCGAGCTGATTGAAAATATCGAAAGCAGCACCCTCGTGTACCTGAAGGAGAACGATATGGGCAGTATCGAAGAATTGTGGCTGCAGCGTACTGAAATTAAATAACGAGAAAGGGGCTGTGAAGCTTAGACTCTCGTCACTTTTAAATATTGTCATTTTCATGTAATTTGTCTTCTTATTGAATTTGATATAATTTCTGGCAGATAAGATGTGAAGGGGGCAGCTTAAATTGAAGAAAAAAATAAGTGCATTGATGTTGTTGAGTTTGTTGAGTGTCGTATTGCTTTCGGGATGCACTTCAGATCAGCCAGCATCGGTTGCGCTAAGATCAGACGAGTCTCCCAATAAACTGGTAGCAAACCAGCCGGCACAGGAGACTGATGCCAAGCGGATTGGGGCTTCCGAGGATAATAAGGTAGAACTCTATGCCATTAAAGAGTCGAAAAATGGAATTGAAGGGGCAACGCTCGCTGTAAATGGGCAGCAAAAAGACTTTGATTGGGAAATCCCGGATATGGGAACTCAACCCCAGGTATTCTATACTGACCTTACCGGGGATGGTCAGGAAGAAGCCGTAATTATTATCCAGACTGGCCGAGGGACAGGCTTAGATATGTATGATATTCATGTAATCAATGCCGAGGATTTATCCGAGATTAGCATACAAAGTTATGAGGATATTGTTGCCGAACAGATTGAATCAAATGTCGCTAAAAATGGTGATGATACGTTAGCGATTTCAGTTAAAACGCAAGGAAAAGAATATAACTTTAATTATGGGTTTGATCCCGCGCCAGATTACCATCAAGATCGCCTTTATTTCGGCGGTGTAGTTGTTTATTCATTGGAGAATCAAAAAATAAAATTAAACCTCCCTGGATCTGTTGGAGTATCCCCCCATTATGTGAGTGATTTCAATGTCACCTATAAATTCGATCGTGCTGGAAATCAGTTCATTGTGGATCAAATTGAATTTGAACCTGTTGAAATTTAAGAAACAGACTGGCTGAATTTATTCAAATCGCCTAAATACCGTTCCAATTCATCCAACGACTGGACGGCAAACGAAACATGAATAGACGTATCCGTATGAGGAATTTGTGGAATTTGAAACTCCAACACAGTTTCTCGCTCTAACTGGGTTACAGTAACTTGAGCAGCGGCTATCCCTTTCTTTTTTAAAAAAGCAATGATACCTTTAAAAAAATCGTCCTTGGGCATTTGTCCTTCCACGCTCAACGCTTGATAAACTTTTAAATCGCCTTCTCGAAACTCGACGATATCTTGATTTATCATCGTAGTATATTCATTAATGACCTTACGATCCGGCTTGATCCTGTCATTGCCATTCATCAGCCGTGCTGCAATTTCGGAATCGCTCCATTCTGGCTCTTGATCCTTACTGCAGGAGTACATGAAATAAAAGTCATGAGCCGTCCCGACACCCGTAAGCTTATTCGAAATTCCATATTCATCTGATCGATGCAGCTCAAACCTCACATCTTCTGAGGGGGCTGCTTCTTTATTAAAGACCATTGTAATCGGCCCCAATTCAGGAGTGTATGCAGGCAAAATATATGGTGTCTCCTTCAATAAGGATTGAACTTGCTGTTCCCAATCCCGATACGCTTGCAGCGATTGGCTGCCCCCTGCTTCTTTAGGAGAGCTGCAAGCCACAGCAAGCATAACAAACCAAAGAGCCAAGCTTAATTTCCATGTAGCTTTAATATCCATCACCTTCATTTTTAAGTATCTATTTCCAATTATATTATATCTGCAATTACATAGAAAGAAGCACAGAGTAGAATTTACTCTGTGCTTGGATGATACATGATCAAGCCTCTCTACCCATCAGTTTGCGATAAGTGGTACTGAAGGTGACCGATGGCAAATCACTGCTGTACCATGGGGAAGTTCCACACCAAGACTTCGCATGATTCATCAAATTATAGGCATTTTGCCCATAACAGGTGAACGAGGTCCGGGTAGCGCGTTTTGTAGCGGTTCCACCATTTTCAGCAGTAAACGGATAGAAGTAAACAGCTTCGTCTGTCCCGCATTTGAGACTTCCATTCCAGTTCGTCGCAGAATCTTTGATTAGTCGCTCGTCACCGTATATATCACTCGTCCCATCCAGCATATAAAGCAAGTTGGAAATAAACTCCGCAAATACCTGAATGGCGAGCTTCCCTGCGCCGTCTTCTGTAGTGACCAGCTTGCCTTTGCCTCGAAAGTCATCTAACGTATAGCTCGTTTTTTTGGCTTTATTATAGGTGTCCAACATGTCTTTCCCGATTTGATACAGGCCGTAATAACTTGAACCAGCGGTTACACTTCCTCCCGTCTCAATACTGATCACGGAGAGCAAAAATCCCGGGTTGACACCGAATTTCTTTCCATAGGTATTTGCATGAGCGCGCCATTTTTGGATTGCACTATTACGAATATCATGCAAGTCGCGCCCCTCAGCGTTACACGGTGGACAAATTTCAATTTTAACTGCCATGTTTATCTTCCTCTCTTTATATAATGATTAAGCACGGCTTGGGATAACGAGCAACCTATTGCAGTATCCCTCCACAATAGAGTCCCTCGAAGCTGTTATCCATATTATAGTATATAGCGTTACGATACGCAATATAAAAATACATCATTTCAAAATATTTTTTTTATGTTATAAGATGGAAGCATGATGAAAAAAAGTGTGGTGACGCCATGTTTAAAATTATGCTGATCGAAGACGATGCCAGCCTGTTCGGCGAAATCCGGGAACGGCTGCAGCAATGGAGCTATGACGTATATGGAATCGAGGATTTCAGCAGCGTAATGCAGGAGTTCGCTGCCGTTAAGCCCGATCTCGTCATTATTGATATCCAGCTGCCGAAGTTCGACGGCTTCCATTGGTGCCGGATGATTCGCGCCCATTCCCATGTGCCGATCATCTTCCTGTCGTCGCGTGACCACCCGACGGATATGGTCATGTCCATGCAGCTGGGGGCGGATGATTTCATACAGAAGCCTTTTCATTTCGAGGTGCTTGTGGCGAAGATCCAGGCCACGCTGCGCCGCGTCTACGATTACAATACCGAGGCGGGCTCGCTGCGTACCTGGTGCGGAGCGACGGTCGATTATGAGCAGAACACAGTGACCAATGCCACAGGTACCGTCGAGCTGACCAAAAATGAAATTTACATCTTAAAGCTGCTCATCGAGCAGAAAAACAAGATCGTCACCCGGGAGGAGCTGATCAAGAGCCTCTGGGACGACGAGCGCTTCATCAGCGACAATACGCTGACGGTTAACGTGAATCGGCTGCGCAAGAAGCTGGACGAGCTTGATTTAGGCCGTATGATCGAAACGAAGGTCGGGCAAGGCTACATCGCAATCCAAGGGGAGACGACGACCGGGCAAGACTACAGAGCTACCCAGGAAGGTGAAGGCCGTGATTAGAAAATTTCTGATCGAACGCCGCAGCTGGATTGTGCTCGTCATCGTCCTGCAGCTGCTTACCTTGTCTGTGGCCTACCTGGATGCGGAGATCCCGCTGGATTCACTGCTCTACATCGTATTTCTATCGACAATGATCTTCGTTATTTTCCTGGTCGTCCGTTATCAGCAAGAGACCCGCTTCTATAAAAATCTGGAGCAATGGGAGCCGCATCTCGACGTCACCGGTTTAGCGGAAGGGCGCCGCCCTTTTGAGACGGCCACCCGCACCCTGCTCCTGCAGCAGACGGAGCGGCTCAGGCAGGAGGCAGCGTTTAACCGCACGGCTCTGGAAGAGGAGAAAGATTACCTCTTGTCTTGGATTCATGAGGTGAAGACGCCGCTGAGCGCCATGCACCTCATGCTGGAGCGGCTGGAGGAAGAGCCCCTGAAAACGCAGCTGACCTACGAATGGCTGCGCATTCATCTGCTGCTCGATCAGCAGCTGCACCAGAAGCGGATGCCGTCCATGGAAAATGATCTGTATGTCGAGGAAATCGACTTGAAAGCTCTGCTCTTCGCAGAAATTCGCACACTGCGGTCGTGGTGCATGCAGAAGGGCATCGGCTTTGACGTGGATTTAGAGGTGACTCGGATACTCAGCGATGCCAAATGGCTCGCCTTCATTGTCCGCCAGCTGCTGACCAATGCCGTGAAGTACAGCGAAGACGGAGACATTTCCGTAACAAGCCGCACCCGTGGCAACCTTACTTTGCTGGAAGTGCAGGATCACGGGCGCGGGATTGATCCGCGCGATCTCTCCCGCATTTTCGATAAGGGCTTCACTTCCACGACCAAGCATCATGAGGATAAAGCGACGGGGATGGGACTATACTTAGCCAATAAGGCTGCCCAAGCGCTCCATATTCGCATCGAGGCTGAGTCCAGGCCGGGAGTCGGTACGACGATGAGGCTTACCTTCCCGCAGCGGAATGCGTTCGTGCAAATTCAAGGCGAGTAGCACAGGCATGTGACAGCATTGTCACATGCCTTGTTCATTTGTTCGGCGAAACGAAGGAACGAGGCTGGCGGCCTCTTTTATAATGGAGCTACCGAATAATAGGAGTGTGGAGAAATGGCGATATTGGAAGCTACGAAAATCCATAAAAGCTACGGCAATAAATTTAATAAACAAGAAGTACTAAAAGGGATCGATCTGACGATCGAGCATGGGGAATTCGTGAGCATTATGGGAGCGTCGGGCTCCGGGAAAACAACGCTGCTAAACGTCCTCTCTTCGATCGATCAGGTGAGCGGCGGCATCGTACTCATTGAAGGCCAGGAAATGACGGGCATGAAGGAGAAAGAGCTGGCGGAGTTTCGCAAGCGGCATTTGGGGTTTATTTTTCAGGAATATAACTTGCTGGACTCGCTCACGGTGAAGGAGAACATCCTGCTGCCGTTGTCCATTTCCAATTTCTCCAAGAAAGAGGCAGACCGGAAATTCCAAGCCGTCGCAACTGAGCTGGGCATTTATGAGCTGAAGGATAAATATCCGAACGAAATTTCCGGCGGACAGAAGCAGCGCACCTCGGCAGCGCGGGCGTTCATTCACGAGCCGAGCATTATTTTTGCGGATGAGCCAACGGGGGCGCTGGATTCCAAGTCCGCTTCCGATTTGCTGAACAAGCTGAGCGAGCTGAACGAGAAACGGCAAGCAACGATTGTCATGGTGACACATGATCCCGTTGCTGCGAGCTACTGCAGCCGGGTGATTTTTATCAAGGATGGACAGGTTTATACGCAGTTAAATAAAGGGGAAGTGACGAGACAGATTTTCTTCAAGGACATTATGAAGACGCAAGGGGTACTAGGAGGGGTGCAGGTTGAGCATTAATTACATCATTCTCCGCAACCTTAAGAAGAACGCCAAAAACTACTACCTGTACGTCTTCGCCCTGATCTTCAGCGTTGCGCTGTATTTCGCTTTTGTTACGCTGCAGTACGACCCAGCCATGGACGAAGTCAAGGGAAGCATCAAGGGTGGGGCTGCAGTTGGCGCTGGATCAATTCTGTTAATTGTCATTGTGTCGATCTTCCTGCTGTACGCCAATAATCTATTCATCAAACGGCGCAGCAAAGAAATCGGCTTATTTCAATTGATCGGGCTGACCAAGAGCCGAATATTCCGTATTCTGACGACAGAGAACTTCATACTGTATTTCGGTTCGCTGTTGATTGGCATGTTCGTCGGTTTTTCTTTTTCTAAGCTGATTCTCATGATCCTTTTTAAAATCACAGGGGTAGACTCCGGGGCGGCGTTAAGGTTCTCTGTTCAAGCCTTCATTCAAACCGTCATCGTATTCTTGGCGATTTACCTGCTGATCATGCTGATGAACTATACGTTCATAATGCGGCAAAGCATCCTCTCGCTTTTTAGAGCGCTATCCTCGACCGAGGAGAAGGTGAAGAAGGTGTCCGTGTGGGAGATGATTCTAGGCATCTTCGGCTTAGCGTTGATCGCGCTCGGTTATTACATTTCAACGAGGCTGTTCAGCGGGGATTTCGTTAATATGAGCGAGCTTTTCCTGGCGATGGTGGGCATCCTCGGCTCGGTCATTTTGGGTACGTACCTGTTCTATAAGGGATCGGTACGGTTCATCTTCTACCTGATTCGCAGGCAAAAAGGGGGCTATTTGAACATTAACGAAGTTCTGTCGCTCTCCTCCATCATGTTCCGTATGAAGTCCAACGCGCTGCTGCTTACCATCATTACGACGGTATCCGCACTAGCCATCGGCCTGTTGTCGCTCAGCTACATTTCCTATTATTCCGCCGAGCAGTCGGGGAAGGACAATGTGCCTAATGACTTCGCATTTATCGTTCAAGCTGATGCCGATAAGTTCAAAGAGGCTTTGACCTCTGATGGTATTCCGTTTCAGGAGACATCCATTGATGTACTTCAAGTCAAAGGGGATTTCGCCCAGGTGATGGATACTCACCTTAACAATAACGATCCCGGAGTCAATACCATTATTCTGAGTGTCATTAGCGAAACAGCGGTCGATCAGCTTGATTTATCGGAGGAGGAGACTCTCCTGACGGGGTATAACGATCTGATGCAGAACTTTTTCACGATTCAACATAGCGGAGAGATCCATCTGATTGGTCAACATGAGAGCGTTCCACAGCAAATTCAGGGCTTGGGGGATGAGTTCCTTGTATCAAGTTATTTCACCCGCGGCCTTCCAATTGCTATTGTAGACCAGGCGGTGTTCGAACGTTTAAGACAGGATATCGACCCGGAAATTCAAGGGAACTACCCCACCTATATCGGGATCGATATTACCGATGCAGATAAACTGAAAGAGGCTAACGTTGTTTTTGACGAACTTGGGTTAGCCAACAGTCGCACCAATGACTCACAGCTGGCCACCATACACAGCCATCAGAAAACGATGGGAGTAATCATGTTCGTGGTCGGCTTCCTGGGACTCACCTTCCTGATAACCTCCGGCTGCATTCTGTATTTCAAGCAGATGGATGAAAGCGAGGAGGAGAAGCCAAATTATACGATACTCCGGAAGCTCGGCTTCACCCAAGGCGATTTGTTAAGAGGAATTCAAGCGAAGCAATTGTTCAATTTCGGCATCCCGCTCATTGCGGGGCTATCTCATAGTTATTTTGCCGTAAAGTCCGGCTGGTTCCTGTTCGGCACCGAGCTATGGACGCCCATGATCCTGGTTATGCTGTTATATACAGCGCTCTACTCGATCTTCGCGTTTCTCTCAGTGCTGTATTACAAACGTGTGATTCGGGAGGCATTATAAGGGGGCAGGGTATGGGGTTTCAACCGCTGTTGGAGTCATGTTCCCTTGAATTTATTGATGAGGCAGTAACATGACTTCAAAGGAGGCGGCCGTAAACTTTGCATCCCATACCATGACCTGGTAGAATCATGACCACCCGTTGGGCGGGTGGTTTGCTGTTGGGGTATAACACCCTGTTGCCAAACTGCGTCTAAAGACGCTAGCCTGATCACAAATCTGTTCAGGCTCAGTGTTATTTGTCACTTTCACTTACCAGTTACACTGGTTTATTTCTTTCTTGATCGAAAATGTGACTCAGAACGTGAACGAATTTTTTATAACGAAGCTGATGATCGCTATCTGTGTAAAAATAACCCTCCTCAAAATGTAACGAAGCTGGGTAACGTTATTTCAGTCTTTACTGCTCCAAACAGAGGATAAACGGCAAAATAGAGTGTCTGAGATTCGTTAGATTTAAAAACATCGCAAATATGTGCAAATAGCGTGGATGAGATTCGTTGCTATGAACGTTTTTGTCAAACCCTCTATTTTTTCTGCCTGAGCACGTGGCGCGAGAGCAAAAATGCG
>NZ_KB907255.1:0-24537 GCF_000381905.1 Paenibacillus fonticola DSM 21315
ATTTCGGAAGCAAGCTTCCAAAATAACCTCGCTCGACTTGCATGTATTAGGCACGCCGCCAGCGTTCGTCCTGAGCCAGGATCAAACTCTCCAATAAAGTTCGGATAAGTGCTCTCGCCCGAAAGCAAGAGGCGCTCCATCCGATTATCGAATAAGCTGATAGCTCATTTTGAATCTGACGAGATCAGATTTGCATCTGACTCTATTATTAGATTTCACTTGCGTGAAACCCGCTCACTCGTTGTTCAGTTTTCAAAGATCAAACCTTATTTCGTGTGTCACCGTTGTTTCAGCAGCGACTCTTATAATATATCACGTTCACCCGATTTAAGTCAACAAGTTTTTTCAAAAAACTTTTTAGGCTGTTACCCGTGCAAGCTTCTTTATAACTTGGTGCCTTGAAGGGGCGAGATTTAATTTAACACAGATCATACATCAGAGTCAATCTCTATTTATACTTATTTATTTAGAAATGATTTACATCAGAATTTGCCCGCCGAATACTTGATCTCGCGCCCAGCCCCAGAGCTATCTTTAGGCTCATTTATTACTTCCTTAGCCAACGAATGATGCACCAGTTTTCTTAAAATCATCGGCATTTCTTCCCTGACTTCAAATAATTCAGGCAACGCTGCCAGCTCTTGAATACTCCATGCCTCCTTGCGGCTAGAAAGTATACGGAGTAAAACGGAACAGCATTCGGCCATTTTGGACATAATTGTGAACTCACAAGCCAGCATGGCAAGCTGGACTCGCTGTTCCAGCGTTTCCTTACTTTCGGTAAGTTCATCATACAGTTTATAAACGACCGAGTTCAGCGGACGCACCTGTTCCCAAACACTGCGCTTCGGCGAGATTCCTTGCTCGATCAGTTCAATTCGTGCGTGATGTCTTAGAGCTTGCAGCACACAATAATAAGCATCCAAATAATCATGCTCCTGTGTGTAGTACTTTGCTTCTATATACAGATTAAGAAAGTCGGCAAATTCCTTTAACTTGCGCTGCTCCCTTAATCCATCTCCAGATTTAATAAGTTCATTACGCAGCCGGGCCAATTTACCCTCTACATCCCAAATAATTTCCCCATGTAAAAAACACTGTACAATTTCCCGGTTCTGTCCGGTCATCACCCAGCGTTTCAAATCTTTCTTACCAATATAAAGCAGTTCGTAATGCGTATCTCCGTTTGTACAATGCTCGATTTCGATTTCCGCATCATCTATTCCTTCATAGACTGCTATTACCGCCAGCTCAAAGTCATAAAAAAGCGGGCTAAGAAGTTCCCCGCTGTTAAAACGATATCCGATAGCGCCGATCGCTTGACGACCGGTGCTTTCTTCATCCATTAATGAAAAAATGGTTGGTTCCACGATACCCTCCTAGCTTGGCGTTCCCCTGCCAATTCGTTATAATATAGTTCTACGCTGCATTGAAGTTTCCTGCTTTTTTAAGCAGCGATCTAATAAATAATGAATTGAGGTTTCTCAAATGTTCTTTAAATCAAGCAAAATCAATGAGTTTCGATTATGGGGCCTTCTCCTCACAATGTTCGGCATGGGACTTATGATACTAGGTACAGCAGGCATCGTCTTTTGGGGGCAATCCGGCAAAATTATCGCTGGAATCGGATTGGCTATCGGGCTCATCTTCATGCTTGGAAGCCTGGCCATTTATTTCATCGCCGGTATGCTGTCTACTTCAGCCGTTCAATTGGAATGCCCGGAATGCCACAAATTAACTAAAATGCTTGGCAAAACGGACCGCTGTATGTTCTGTAAAACCATACTTACGTTAGATCCGGCAAAAGCCAATATTACTGCAGAGCAATTGGAGGAGCAAAAAGCGGCTACACAAGCAGCAAAATAATATTTTACGAAAATAAAAAGGCGGGCTCAAAGCCCCGCCTTTTTATTTATACAATCACCTAGACATACTATCTTGCCTCAGGCTCTTTAGCCTCCAGGCAAACGATATCCAATAAAGGTCGGATAAGCTTTTTCGCTCACAAGCAAGCAGATGCGCTTTATCCAATTATTTAGGCTTGCTATCGGTTCTGCGGAGCTACTCCGTAATTTGACTCAACACTTCCCAAGCCTCGCTCGACGCAAAGCTCCGATTCCAAGTAGCAATGCCTCCAAGTTGGAGTGATTTCGCCAATTCTACCCGGCGGGCCAGCGATTCCTTATCTTCCAGCCAAATCCGGTGAAGCGCGCCATCTTCGCGGTATTCTACATAATTCTGGCCGGTTTCTTGCGATAATTGAGGCTTCAAGGATTTCTCCTTAACGATCTCCTGGGCCTTTTTCATACCAATAGCTTTCGACTTCACTTTCGTGCCGCCATCTTCTTCCGTCTCCGTCCACACCCGCGTATACAACGGAATGCCTAAAATAAGCTTGCCTGGCGGAACGTCATCCTCCTCAATAATGCGTGTCATGGAAGATCGGGCCCACGGCAGGGAGGCAACCGATCCCGATACTGGACTTGCTGCCCAATGTTCGTCATATGCCATTACAATCAAATAATCGGTAACTTCAGCCAAAGAACGGCGGTCAAGAAATGCTGACCACATTTCACTGTTCGACTTCGGAGTCACGTCAATGGATATTACTAATCCCTGCTCCTGGGCAAGCGGCCATAACTCCCTCATAAATTGGGTCAAGTTGGCCCCGTCCTTCGTATGAACATTTTCATAATCGATATTAATTCCGTCTAAATCATATAATTTTGCATAATGAAGCATTTGTAAAATAGTCGTAATCCGGCGCTCAAAGGTCGATAAGGATTCCGTGGTAATATTAGGTTCGAAGCTATTGCTGAACAGCCCCCATACTTGCATTCCCCGGCTATGCGCCCATTTAACATAAGCGCGGTCTGCCTTACTCTGTACATTGCCTTTCCCGTCCACAAGCGAGAACCATGTCGGGCTAACTACATTTACGCCAGGCAGATCCCCGATCGAAGCCGGCTTAGGCGCAACATTGTAAACCGCCTCCCAAGTCAAATTAACAACCTTGGATTGCCACTTTTTCTTGGCGGGAGGCACATCCTGTTCTTCGAGCGGCGGTATGACCACCTCTTCATCGAGAACAGCATTTTTCTTCTGTACGAATCCCGTATACCCGTTGTCCAACTGGGCATAATACCAAGCATCGGTCTCTTGCAAAATTCGCAAGTTCTGCCCCGGCTTCATGTCCGCTAAAATAGGGGTGTGAATGCTTTCCCCTTTCCGTAAAGCGACAGGAGCATCCTTTTTACGGCCAGAGGCTTGTATATGAGCCATTTGAATTTTTTCACCAGCCCGATATAGCAGCACTGCCCCGGAATCACTATCCTCATGAATCTCAATGCCATACAATTCTTTGAGAAGATCGGTTGGCAAGTATAAATTCCCATCCTTCTCCTCCGGTGTAAACAGCAGTTGAACCGGCTTATTGTTAATTTTTCCGTTCACTTCATTCGTTTTCATAAGAACAAGCTTGCGCTGCGTAGTAAGAATGACCGACTTCGTCTCTTCTTCATACCTGATATTCGGGTCAATCACCGACTTAATCACCTTAAAAGGCAGCTTTAATCCGTCTCCACTGCCTGCAGCCGGTAAATCCATCACTTCCCCTTGGACAAAAATAGGCTGCTCAAACTTTCCCTTCCACTCCGGTTCCGCTCGCTCCCGACTCGGTAAAAACTCAGATGCTGCCCAATATGCACCGGCTGCAATCAACACAAGCACCATAAACCACTTCAGTCCACTACCGCGCCTGCGCTTTGGCCGAGCCGTTTTTCTGCTTCTCAATCTTAAATACCTCCATATATAAATGATAATAACTGCGCCAGAGGGTACAATTCATCAAAAAATAAAAACGTGAAGAATTCACGAAGGAATCCATCACGTTCTTCCAAACCCGCAGGTCAAATGATTATTGTTCCCGGCATTCGCCGCAAACCCCATAAAGCTCCATTCGGTGACCATGCACCTGGAAACCAGTCATCTCTTCGGCCTTTTGTTCCACATCCTCCAGAGAGGAATAGGTAAAGTCTTTAATTTTACCGCATTTCTCACATATGACATGATAATGATTCGAGACATCTGCATCAAAACGACTGGAATTATCCCCATAAGTCAGTTCTCGAACCATGCCAGCCTCAATAAACATTTTCAGATTGTTATATACCGTAGCCACGCTCATATTAGGAAAACGAGGGGCTAGTGAACGGTAGATCTCATCCGCCGTCGGGTGGCCCATCGATTCCATAAGAAAAGCTAAAATGGCATGACGTTGCGGCGTAATACGGACGCCATTGATCTTCAACTGTTCCAAGGCATGCTGTACGCGCGTAGTCATTATGTCCACCGCCTTTTAAGAGGTTGTTCATAAACTCCTCTTCTGTATACATATGAACTACTAAGAGGACATTCAAAAAGTCCAATCTCTCGCAACCATCTTGATGCTGGCTTTAGATGACTTTTTAAACATGAACTAAATAATATAATGCAAATCAAACTTCTTACAACTTTATTGTACTTTTACAATAATTCTTTTGTCAACGGAGGGCAACTGAAGGAGTAGACGATGAATCCTTTAAGGGGACGTATTCAGTATTTATTCACAATTAGGTTGCTATTCCCCTCAACCTTCACCAAATATTCCCCTGTACCCGCCTGACCGCTTATTACTTTATTGTTAATGTCAAAAGGGAGGTCTGTCGAAATATCCCCATACCCGCTCGATCCCTCTAACGTGTAGTTTCCTTCCTCTGGAATACGCAACGTCATCTCGCCTACGGCGCTGTAGACATTCCAATCCCCCTCGATTTTCGGGGACTCAATCTCGATCTTGCCATTCAACGATTCAGCCTTGAGGGCTGCCATGGCGCCTCCAACGACAATATTGCCATTTTTTGTGACCGCATGAATATTATCCTCAGCGTTAAGAACGGCAATATTCCCTACCAAAGTGGACATGGTAACCTGCCCGGTGATCATGTTCCCCATCATGTTGCCGCCTTGGGTATCTACATTAACACTGCCGAAAATACGGTACATTTCCGCATCTCCATTAAGCGTCTTTGCCGTAATTTCACCATTCACATCCCACAGCTTCAAATCCCCGTTTCCGGTCTGCAGCTTAATTTGCTTTAAAGCCCTTATACCGCTCATGCGGATTTTGCCGCTTGATGTACTTATATCAACGTCCAAATATCGATTCTCCGGCAACACAACTGTTAAATTCATACGGGGATGCCGTTTTCCAGAACTGCCATAAACCTGATCCTTTACATTCAAAGTCAAAGCCTTGCCCTCGGTTACCTGAATCATCGTGTCCTCGGCAACTTGCCGCGCTTCCTCATCTGGCAATTGATCTACCCAGACCGTCGATTCCACGCGAATTCCTTCAAGTTCTGCCCTTCTTACATCGATATTACCATTAATACCGTTAATGACAATTTGTTCCGTGCTTAAATCAATGGGAATTTCCAGCGGCTCTTTAACCAGTTTATATCCTTCCTCAGCGCTAAAATCAGTGCCCGCCGCCGTCAAATCAAGACTCACCCGATTCCATAAGTGCATGTAGTGGTCCTGCTGCGTAACTGCGAATACCGAAAACGCCAGAAACAGCGAAAGAAGAAGCCCTTTTATATCGATGCGGAGCACGCGAATAGGCTGGGATATTCTCCGGCGGTTCCATAGAAATACACATATTTGTTCAATGCCTGCTACTACAAGGAGCAACGGCCACCAATTCAATAAACGAAGCATATAATTACTTCCCGACACTACATCGGTAAATAGAAGTACTCCTACAGCTATAAGCAGCAGCGATGCGGTCAATCTTCCGGTTCTAAAAAAGCGCCGGCGGTACTCCCGAAACAGCAACAGCAGACCGCCAATTATAAGTAAAGCGGAAACCGCATAGCCGCCTCCTGCCTGTATGATTATCGAAAGCCAGGGGGGCTTTTGGCTAAGCAGGAATACAACTCCCCCTCCGATGATTAGCAGCAGCCCGGACATGCTTCCTTTCCAGATCTCGCCTCTCGAGCATGGGGCAGCCGTCGTTTCTTCCTCTGTTTCGTTCCTTATCCTCGCATTGACTGCATCTGTAGATTGGAGCACGTCGTAAATGCTGTAAAAATACATGACCGGAATAATAATACCGAGTAAAAAAAGCAGCGGAATATTTATCGTCATCCGAATCGACGAAAAATAAATCAAAGCTGTAGCATCCAAAATCAAAAAATAAATAATCGCTATTCCACGCCAAAACATGCGTAAATAAAGATGGCCTAGACCCGGAAACAAGGCCGACAACATGCAAGCCATAAATTTTCGTTTGCGCCTTCTGGGTTTGTACCCCCTGGTAGGCACCTTGACTAGAGTCTGATCATTCAAGGGAGCTCTATCCGCTGTCATCATCTCCCCTCAACAATAATATTTCTCTGCGAACGCACTCTCTCAGCAAGATATCTTAAAACTCCTTTGACTAATAATAACCTATTTCCACCCTATTAGTAACTTGGGATGTACTGGACACGTCACCGTAACTCGTCGCTTCAAATCTCCAAACAAAAACACCCATACCCCAATAAGGAATATGGATGCTTTAATTTTGCAATTTAAAAAGGAACATGTCCCCTGCTGGCCTCTCGCCCGATCAGGTCGATACTTTCCCAGCGTCGAGATTTCCATCTGTAACGCAGCAGAATCGTTTTAAGCCACTCATCCACTATAAATGCAATGTATACCCCTACCATCCCCCATCCGAAATAAACCCCAAATAAATAAGATAGTGAGACACTGACTAACCATACCGAAGAAACTGTAATATAGACGGGCGCCTTTACATCACCAGCTGCTCGCAACACATTAATGAGAATTAAATTCCCCGCACGTCCAGATTCCAGCAATACTGATAGCCATAATAAATAGACGACCTGACGAATTATAATTTCGTCATCGGTAAATAATCCGACCAGTACACCAGATGCTAGAGCAATAAGCAATGCTGAGCATGCAGATACAAGTGCAGCTGCTCTAGCGTACTGCTTACCACGAATGTAGGCCTCATCAAAAAGCTTGGCACCGATTAAGCGACCAATCAGAATTTCTGTGGCCAATGCCAGCGAAATCGTAAACAAATTGTTAAACATACCGATATTCTGCGCATAAATCTTAGCCGATAGTGCCTGCGCACCTACTAGTGCAATGAAAGATGTAATGGATATTTGCGCCAAGGTCGAGAAGAAGCTCTCTCCGGCCGTCGGAATACCGATTTTAAACAACGCTCCGGCGTGAGCTTTAATCATTGTAATCCGAAGCTCCCTAAGTCGAGGACGAAAATCCGTTTTGACAATTAATAGAATGAAAAGCAGTACCAGCCCAATCATTCTGGAGAACACAGTAGATAACGCGACACCTGTAATTCCGGAAAATGGATATCCAAACGAACCATACAAGACCGCGTAATTACCGAACAAATGAATTACGTTTATCCCAAACGCCACATACATTGTCAATCGTGTGAAGCCGTGACTACGAATAATTGTCGACAAGGTCAACCTAACGGCCTCAATGAACACAAACCCTCCAGTAAGCATTAAATAAACGGATGCATCAGGAGCCAGTTCCTCCGGAATATTCATCAGACGGAATACAAATCCCCCCCCACTGAGCAGCAGAGCACTGACGACTAGGCCAAATATCATATTCAACACAATTGCAACCGAAGCGACTTCTGTCGCCGATTTATGTCTTCCCGCCCCTAAGTTTTGGGCGATAATAATACTTGTGCCCGCTGACACCACATTAAACATCAAGTTCACAAAGAACAGGATTTGATTAGCCACTCCTACGGCTGCTACAGCTTCGTCAGAATAATGACTAAGCATGAATGTATCGATGTTGCCCATCAGCATTCCAAGTAGCATCTCAATAAAAATAGGCCAGGTTAACGCAAATAAAGACAGCTTCTTTCCGGTCTCATTCATCAATAACATCCACCTGCATCTCTCGCCAAGAAATTGTATTCCTAATCGCACCGTACAAAATACAAGTTAAGCGCTTGGATAAAAGGTTTAATTCAACACCTCAATATCAGCAAACCGAGACAGATCTTCTAAAAATGTAGGGTAAGAAACGGAAATACATCCACAATTGCGTACGATAGAGGGCTCCTCCATACTACTAGCAACAACTGCCGCCATCATGGCAATCCGATGATCCCCACAACTATCAACTATGGCCGGTGTCAATGGTTTGCCTCCAACAACCATGATCTCATTGCTATCACAAGTTACTTCGATACCAAATCGACTCAACACCATTGCGGTTGTTTCCAATCGGTTAGTATCCTTATCTTGTAGTTCGCTGCAATCTTTAATAACAGAAATTCCATCGGTAAAAGCCGAGATTGCAGCCAGCAAGGGCACTTCATCAATCAGGCTCTGCACGAATTCAACTCCTTCGACATGTCCTGTACTAAGGGTTCTACCTGGAGTGCAGAATAGATCGGCAACAGGTTCATTTGAAACCAGCATTCGCTGCTTTTCCAATGAAATATTCATCCCTCTTTTTTGCAATTCATTTACAAAACCTAGTCTTGTTGGATTAACGCCGATATCTTTAATTAATAGATGCCCTTTATGTTCCTTCCTGCGTATCGCATAGGCCGATAACAAAAAGGCGGCTGACGACATGTCCCCGGGGACAATTACTTCTTTACAATCGAAAGCTTTACCGCCAGTAATTGTCGTTATTTGTTCCTTCGCGTCAATATCAATTCCAAAATACTGCATTAATCTTTCCGTATGATCGCGGCTTTGACATAGCTGCTTGTAGCTGGTTGTCCCATTACTGAACAATCCCGCGAAAAGTATCGCCGATTTCTCTTGGGCACTGGCCACTGTCGCATCGACGTGAATAGGGTTCAAGGGATAAGCTCCTGTCACTTCCAATGGCAGGCAGCCCGTCCTTTCCATATAATTGATCTTGGCTCCCATTTCAATCAAAGGCCGCCCTACCCAATCCATAGGTCTTTTGGACAGGAGCGGGTTGCCTGATAACTCAGTATTAAACGGAGAGCCTCCTAAAATCGATAATAGTAACCTTGCCGATGTGGCTGTATTCCCAATCTCAAGCCTGCACTGAGGTTGCTTCAAACCAGATAATCCCACACCTTCTATGAATAGATCATCACGATCCCAAGTGCACTGCACCCCCAGAAGTTGCAAACTGCGAATGCAGTTCTCAATATCATCCGATTTTAATACATTCCGTACCACCCCTGTACCGTTAGCTATAGCATTCAAAATGACAGCCCGCTGGGAAATGGATTTATCACCAGGCACAGTGCTAAATATTAAATCTTGTCTTGCCAGATTCGACTTGATTCGAATATCAAACGAATTTCGGCGTTCATTTATGCTGATGTGCTTTTTCGTCCCCAATGCCATTTCTTATCACCTCATCGTCCGATAATATTTGTGTATAGTCGGCATCAACACCGGAAGGCAAAGGAATAACCCTATGGCCTGCTGCGACATAGCTGCGATAACGTTGACGTTTGCGTTCCAATCCGAGATTGTTCTCGAAGTAGTACGGATATAATTCGATATAGCTTCGTTGTTGAGCATGTTGAATTAATCGCTGGCCGATTTGTGTACGTACCATGACTGTGGATGTCGGTTTAGTGTTTCTTTCTGTTTTGCTTGAATCAAAAATATTAGGGTCTCCGTCCGCTATGGATATATCCGCGATCCCGGACCACCAATCAGGACATGATAAACACCTGAATGTTTTATACTTTTTAAATTCTTCAACAAGTCTGTAAAACGGTAAAGCATGCTCTGTTCCCTCTTTCGTTCTAATAACAAATTTCCCCGGGTACTCACCGTCACGATAACGCATGTATGCAACGTCTTCTAATTTGACGTTTAATATACTAGTGATCAGGTGCTCCGTCCCCTCTAAAGATGTACTAGAAGCGCACCCCAGTTCTAGGGTGAATACCACTTTTTCGGCCAACGAGGCAGCCTCAGGACAGTGTTTGAGATTTAACAGTTTATTGACCCCCTGAATTTGACAGGGCATGCCGATAATACCAATTTTGTTGTAACGCGGGTCTTTTAACAGCTCGAGATTGGGAGTAATGCAATAACTGGATTGAGCACACTCGATGACCTTTTCTATCGAGTCAGTTATATATGCCTTAGGAATCCAGGGACTAGCCTCATCCCGTCCGACAACAATCATGGCATCTACGAGTTTCTCTTCCAGAGCTGTGATAGCTAGAATAGTTCCCGCACCGCCTGCGGCCACTTTATTAATTATTGCTGGATCGATTGCTGCAAGCTGATGCACCGATTGATGTATCCCAACCCACCGTTCCTTTTCCGTACGATTTCTGCCGAAAATTCTAAGCTCCGATTCGCTTGTTCCTGTATCATATCCAGGGCAAATGTCAGAACACAGGCGACAATCCCCACAAACATCAGCAGCCGCCGTTATATGTTCCTGGAATAAGGGTAGCGGAACAGCATCGTGACTCATGCTCAACAATTCTTTGGGACACGCAGCGACGCATAGACTGCACGAAGTACACAGGTCGTTATTGATAATATTTTCCTTCAAGCTCAGAAACGATGCCGCATACATTCTACATTCCTCTCTTCTATAAATTAATAGAGTGATTGCAGACGAGATGAGTTTCCAATTCAACTTGCCTTCCGCTATGTCGCATCTCGTTTCGACTAACTGCTCCTTTATACTAATATCCGACCAACCGTATAAGCATTTTTCAGATCAAAACTGACATAGGAGTACAAAGATGCGGTCAAAGGATCTAAATCGAACGCGCAAACGTTTCCACTAGAGTTGGTACAAATCCCTTCTGTATGAAACACCTCATGTAATTCGCTGAAATAACGTCCCGAAGGCAACGGCGTTCGAACAGGTTTCAGAAGTGCCTTCTCTTCATTCAAATTGATTACAGCGAGCAGCACGTGGCTATGATTCTATAGGCCCGCGTCATCCCGTCAAATGAACTCATCATCCTCCGATTATCCGGATCCGTCACAATCTGATAAATACTGTGCCTAGAATCCAACATATTCCCCCTGATCAGAGGCAAGATCATACTCAAGAAGCATTTCCTTGATTTTTGCCATATTCTCTATGAATTCTACTTGAACATCAAATTTCTCACGTAATTTCTCTTTGCGCTTCTCTCTTATTTCCCGGCTAAAAATTTTGTATTGTCCATAAGATATTTCGATTTTATCAGGCAGGAGTAATGCCATTGGCCGTATTGAATAGATCGTTAACATTTGGATAGCCTCTTCAATTTGATCATCATCATCGTAGCCGACGATCAGCAAGTTATAATTCGGATGAAAGGCTTTCAGCATAGCAAAACGAACGGAATTAAAAACAATATTTGAAGTCGGGAGTATTGAACTCTGTCCAGCCATAATGATCCAATCCAATCCATTCTGCTCGGATTCATGGACAACCGCGTCAATATAGTACGGATATTTCTCCAAAGGCCTATGAGCCAAAAATTTAAAGATATCCCCCTCGGGCTGATTGAATAAGAAGCCTGTTGGCTCCGTAATAAGTGCGCCAATCTCTATGCCGGATTTCTTAAACTCCCTATATAAGTTCATTTGTGTCGTAAACTTTCCGATGCATCCTCTTGTCGCAAATACCCCTATTCGTTTAATACTTTTTGTCGCGGCGAACATCTTTTCTTCATTTTTAAATTGCTTAAGGTAATTCTCAATTCTCGTGCCGCTCGTGTCGTATTTATGATCTATTTCCGTAAGTAAAGAGTGGCTGAAACTATAATTCACATTGATCTGCACGCGATTGGTATTTATCCAATTGAGCGTGGCTTCATCGTAAATTTCATGTACGCTAACAACCTGAATTTGTCTGGCAGAAGCGGCGAGAACTAAGTCTCTCCACAAAGTTACTAGATCATGCTCCTCCATGACGCCTTGATTGCCTCCAAAATATGTGCCCGGATCACTTAGTATTAGAGTATCAACTTGATCCAATCCCTTTGCTATCGAGCTATAAATCGGAATGTTTGCTCCTTGTCCCTCGATAATCGCTCCTGCGTCATCACCGGAATGAAACACAAAATCGATCACAGAGACAATCTGAAAATCAAGCAAATCTCGGAAACGGATCAGTCCCTGTGTAATTTTGTTAAAAGGGTACACGGCAACTCTTTTCATGAACAATTCACCCCAATAATCTAATTTTTGATTGCAGTCCTGTTGAAATCTATCAATGGATCGGCCAGCAAATGAACATCCAACACACACTCGACATGATTAATATCAAATTTACGCTTGAGGTGCTCTTTGCGTTGTTGAATTTCATCCTTCGTCTTGAGAATATACTTGCCAAAATCTATTTCTATCTTGTCAGGAATCAATAAGGCAAGAGGTCTACTGCCGTTTGCGTAGATGCGTAACAGATCCAAGCAATCACTGATTTGTTCATCATCATCATAGCCGACGATCAGAATAGTCACGTCAGGACGAAATGCGGCGAGATAAGATATTTTCGTTGCGGCAATTACAAAATTCTCATTAGGCAACAAGGAGCCCTGACTAGACAATAGAAAATAATCGTAACCTTCAAGCTCCGCGTCCCGTACAGCGGCATGGATGTAGTAAGGATACTGTCCCAAACTCCTATGTGAGATGAACTTCATAATATCCCCGCCAGGCTGAGCGAAGAGTGGGGCCGTAGGCTCGGTAATCATAGCTTTCACCTGTTGTCCTTGCTGCTTCAACTCTCGGAATAATGTCATTTGTGAGGTGAATTTACCCAAACAGCCTCGCGTTGCAAATATACCGACTTTACAAATTTTTTGGTTATAGCCTGATATCTTATGATCTAGAGCAAAATAGTTTAAATATGTGGAAACGTCATCAGATAGGGGAAATGCATACTCTTCATTTAAGCGTTGTTCTATAGAGGCAGGAATTTGAGGATCAATATGAATCGTAATTACATTATCTTTCAACCAGGTCAGCGTTTCCTCATCAAAAATCTCGTGAACGCTCACCACCTTTATATTTTTCTCATGTGCAGTTAAAACCAGTAGTCTCCAAAGTTCTTTTAAATTATATTCGCTGTAAACTCCAAGGTTATTGCCGAATGAAGTCCCGGGATCATTCAGAATTAACGTATCTACTGAATTGAGCGCCTCCTCTAAATTATTTGTAATAGGAATACCGCACGGTTTCCCTTCAATAACCCTTCCCGCATCCTCACCGGAGTGAAGAATAAAATCAATAACTGTAATGACAGAATACTCTGCTAGATCCCTAAACCTCACAAGGCCCTGTGTGATTTTGTTAAATGGATACACCGCGACTTTTTCCATTTAAAACATTACCTCCTTTTTATTTATTTTGATGTCATATTTTTACATTGTGTAGATTTATACTACTCTACATTTAATACGCTTTCAATAGTTTTGTGCAAACGTTTGATTTTTTTTTTTAGCATAATTTAGTTATGCTAACTTAGCACGAGTAGGTTAAGAAAAAAGAAAAAACTCCCCACAGATTGGAGAGTTTCTAAAATGATAAATCAGTATAGTTAATGGACTCCTAACGTCGATCTAAATGAAATACGGTCAACTTCACCTCTGTCATGGCCGTAAGTGTCTCGGTCGGTATAAATCCGAACTGTTGATAGAGAGAAACGGCAGGGACATTCAAAGTTCCAGCAGTTACAATGAATTTCCCAACTTCAGAATGAATCTGAGTGATATACTCCAGCATCGCCCTGCCTATGCCTTTCCGAAGATGCTGCGGATGTACCATAAGGCGTGTAATCTCAATAACTCCGTCCGTTTTCACAACAACAGCAATCACTCCTAGAATATCTCCATCCGAGGTCACATAACCATAAAACGATTCGGAACTATCCCTTAATGTTTCAAACGTATCAGGAAGCGGAGGCAAATGTTTAAGCCCTACCGCGTATGCCTCAAGACGGTACGCAGCGTGCTGCAAGCCCCACACCTGTTCAACTGTATCCGGATCTTGCAGCGACAGCGGTACAATCATACATTTGCCCCCTTGTCCCAATAACGTTCACGATCTCGTCTTGTGCAGTATACCTAGCCTTTCAAAACATCCACTAACAGCTTATTAACAAGTCCTGGATTGGCTTTTCCTTTACTGCGCTTCATAACCTGACCAACCAGGAAGCCAATGGCCTTCTCTTTACCAGCTTTATAATCCTCAACAGAAGCCGGATTGTCAGCGATAACCTCATTGACAATCGCAAGGATTGCCCCTTCATCACTAATTTGAACAAGCCCCTGTTCCTCAACGATTTGCTGCGGCAGCTTGCCACTCTCCAGCATTTGCTTAAATACAGTCTTGGCAATTTTGGAGCTGATCGTCCCTTTCTCAATCAAACCGATCATTTCACCAAGTCCTTGCCCGGTCAATTTGACGTCAGTCAGTTCCAATCCGTTGCTATTCAAATAGCCAAGCAAATCTCCCATAATCCAGTTCGATACAGATTTAGCATCCGCCGTGTATTCGAGACTGCTCTCAAACAGATCAGCCAGCGCTTTAGAGGTAGTAATCACCTCAGCGTCGTAACCCGGCAGGCCGAATTGCTCCGTATACCGCGCCTTACGGGCATCCGGAAGTTCAGGAATGGAAGCTCTAATCCGATCCTTCCACGCTTGGTCTATGTGTATTGTAACCAAATCCGGGTCAGGGAAGTAGCGGTAGTCGTGCGCTTCTTCCTTGCTCCGCATAGAGAACGTCTTGCCTTGCGCCTCATCCCAGCGCCGTGTCTCCTGCACAACCTCGCCACCGTCATCCAGTATTTCCGCTTGGCGATATTGCTCGTATTCCAGACCCCGCAGGACGCCGCGGAACGAGTTCATATTTTTCAACTCGGCACGTGTGCCCAACTCCTTCTGTCCTACAGGCCGCAGACTAATGTTGGCGTCACAGCGCATGGAACCTTCTTCCATCTTCACATCGGATACATCGCAATATTGCATAATAGCGCGCAGCTTCTCCAAATAAGCCCGCGCCTCCTCAGGCGAGGAAATTTCCGGTTCAGAAACGATTTCCACCAGCGGAGTACCGACACGGTTGAAATCGACCAATGAAGCGTAACCTCCTTCGATATGGGTCAGCTTGCCGGCATCTTCCTCCAGGTGAAGGCGCGTAATGCCAATTCGCTTTGTTTTGCCGTCGACCTCGATGTCGATGTACCCATTTTCCCCGATCGGTTTATCGAATTGGGAAATTTGATAAGCCTTCGGCGAATCGGGGTAGAAATAGTTTTTACGGTCAAATTTGCTGACATCTCCGACTTCGCAATTCAGAGCCATCGCGGCTTTCATCGCGTAATCTACAGCCTGACGGTTAAGCACAGGCAGCACTCCCGGATGTCCGAGACAGACCGGACATGTATGGCTGTTAGGCGGCGCACCGAATTCCGTAGAACAACCGCAAAAAATCTTCGACTTCGTATGCAGTTCCACATGCACTTCCAGCCCGATAACTGTTTCATATTTGGATGTTGACATATTGATCCTCCTGAACACTTTTGTGAAACACCAATGCGATTTATTTACAGCGATGGACGCTGCTTGTGATGGTCACTATTCGCTTCAAACGCATGAGCTAACCGCAGTATCGTACTCTCGTCAAACGCTTTGCCGATAAATTGCAAGCCGATCGGAAGTCCTTGCGAAAATCCGCAAGGCACGCTAATTGCCGGCATGCCGGCGAGACTGACCGGAATAGTCAAAATATCGTTCAAATACATAGTAAGCGGGTCATCCACCTGCGATCCCATAGAGAATGCAGTCGTCGGCGTTGTCGGGCCAACAATCGCATCATATTTCTCAAACGTTTGGTCGAAATCACGCTTGATCAGGGTGCGCACTTTCAGAGCTTTTAGATAGTAAGCATCATAGTAGCCGGAGCTAAGCGCATAAGTCCCCAGCATAATCCGCCGTTTCACTTCCGGACCGAAGCCTTGGCTGCGAGATTCGTGATACAAATCAAGCAGGCCACCCGTCTGTTCTGCTCGTACGCCATAGCGAATGCCGTCAAAGCGCGACAGATTGGAGGAAGCCTCCGAGGATGAGAGCAAATAGTAAGCGGCAACCGCATATTCGGTATGTGGAAGCGATACTTCCTCCCAAACCGCACCGAGACTTTCCAGTAGACGTAATGCCTCCATAACGGAAGCCTTGACTTGTGGATCGATACCCTCCAGGTATTCTTTAGGAACAGCGATGCGCAGCCCAGCGATGTCTCCGGTCAAGGCACTTGCGTAATTCGGAACGTCCACTTTGGCCGAGGTTGAATCCTTCGGATCATAGCCGGCAATCGCCTGCAGAACATGAGCGGCATCCTCTACATTTTTCGTAATCGGTCCAATCTGATCCAGTGAAGAAGCAAAAGCAACAACCCCATATCTCGATACGAGGCCATAGGTCGGCTTCAAACCTACCACACCGCAATACGACGCAGGCTGGCGAATAGAACCTCCCGTGTCGGAACCCAGTGTAAAATAAGCTTCTCCCGCGGCAACAGCAGCAGCAGACCCACCGCTTGAGCCGCCTGGTACCCGGGTGAAATCCCATGGATTGCGCACCGGATGGAAGTGCGAACTTTCATTGGATCCGCCCATTGCGAATTCGTCCATGTTCAGCTTGCCGATCAGGATAGAATCAGCCTGCTTCAGCTTGGATATGACCGTCCCGTTGTAAATAGGGTCATAATTGGACAAAAAATGGCTCGCACAAGTCGTGCGAATTCCCTCTGTCACCATATTGTCCTTCACCCCGACAGGCAAGCCGAACAAGAGCCCAAGGTCTTCTCCGCTAGCCAGCTTGTCATCCAATCGAGCTGCTTCGGCACGCGCGCCCTCTTCATTCAAAGTTAAATAAGCGCCGATTTTTTCATCTCTTTCACCTATTTTGGCAAAAGCCTCATTAACCACATCGGTAACCGATATCTCCTTATTACGGAGCTGGTTATGTAAATCCTTTAAACGTAAATCAAAAAGCGTCACAACCGCTTCCTCCTTCCAAATTAGGCAAGCTCGTCCACATAGCCAGCACATTCGCTGCCTTGCTGTTTCTTGCTTTCTTGCTAGGGTTGCTTATTGGCTGTCCTGGCCACACGGCTCGCCTGAACACTGCTAAGGCTGTTATTACAATTCGATGTATTACTGTTGTTGAAGTTGCTGTTGCTGCTATTACAGTTGCTATTCTAGCATGGCCGCAGCCGCTGCTACTCCAGCACCGCAGGCACTTTAAATTGACCATCCTCTTCATCAGGTGCATTGCGGAACACCTTCTCTTGAGACAAGCTCTCTTCCACCACATCATCCCGCATAACATTACTGAGAGGAAGCACATGAGTTGTCGGCTCTACATCGTCCGTATCCAGCTCATTCAACTTCTCGGCATATTTTAAAATAGCGCTTAATTGCTCCGTAAAGAGTTCCCTCTCTTCATCGGTTAAATTCAAACGGGCCAGCCGGGCCACATGCTCAACATCTTTGCTCTCGATGCTCATTTCGTAATCCTCCTCGTACCTTCTCCCTGACGGGACTTGATTTGTTCATTCTATCATGTCCACATAGATGAATAAAATTATATTGTAGATCATTCCACAATTCAATCCATTAACGCGCAGCCCGGGAAAAGCCGTTCCCCTCTTACGCTTCCTGGGGCTGCGGGCGTTTCTAAAAATGAAAAAATTCATATATTCATAACAATTCAAAAAAGGCCGGCATCGCCGACCTTTTTCCTAAATCCAAGCTCGCAAATTCACCTGCTTGATGAATTCTGCCTGAGACATAACTTCCTTTGTTGGTTCCTCTTGCTCCTCCGCGTAAGGATCTTCTCCATTGATGACCTGGTGGAACAACTTCTCATTGTACGTAGCCAACGCGTAGTCAATCAACGCTTCCTGGGTGGTGCGCTCTACTTCTTGCTCAATCAGCCGCTCTTCGGATTCCACATCCTGCGATGGGACAAAGTAGTTCCGCCCAGTCTTTGGAGACCGGATAACATAATCAAACACATTGTCCGGATTACGGTCATAAGCAATAATATAGCCATATTCCCCAACAGGAAGATTCTGCTCAAAAGCATCGCCGACGATAACAACTTTCTCTCCCAATTGCAGCATCGTCTACCTCCCTGATTATTACTGTCAGTTATTTTACTATCCTACTAAAAAGAAGCGAGATTGGTCAAGCATTTCAGGGATTTATTCGATTCCTGGGCAAAATGAGGATAATTCGCTTAATCGCCTCTTAAATCAGGTATGCCTTGACGGCGCAAGCTCCAAATGGCGGCAACTAAACAAGCAAGACACAGTAATAAGGTGGTTATAGTTGGAAAAAGTACCGAATCCAGCGGAGAACCGGGAATTGCGGCAGCAGCTATCATTAGCAGCCGGGCCGGGCTCCAGGCAAACCAAGAAGGTGCAAGACTGTGTCCTAATGATATCCCGGCGATAAGCAATAGTGAAATCACAGCAGCCACGCTGCCGCGTAACAGTGTACTGAACAGAACGGTCAAGGATATGGCAAATGTAAGCCACAAAATGTATAACCCTCCGGCAATCAATCCTTCTCGCCAGGACACGGGGCCGAGCAACAGCACGGTGTAGTACCATGCGGCTGCATAACTCGTCACGAAGGAGATAAGCATTAAAGTCATTTGACCAGCCCACTTGGCGCAAATGAACGAAGCCGAGCTTACAGGCCGGACAAGCACCAAAGCAGCCGTTCCTCCATAACGCTCGCCGGCGACTACCTGCATTCCCGCAATTACAAAAATGAGTACGCCAAAGGAGCTGTACTGTCCCAGCACGCTCACCATCACCTCAGCAGATCCGGGAATCGGGAAGCCCGCGAGCAGTTCCTCGGGCATGCTGCCGGAAGCAGCCAATATATCCGGCAAATAATACGAAGTTATCGGCTGCATGACGACGAGCAGCATGATCACGACGGGAACCCAGAGCAGCTGATAGCTGCGGGTCATGCCGAGCATCTCCTTACGGTAAATCAGCCATGTTTGCCTCATGCTGTCACCACCTTCATGAACATTTCTTCGAGCGAGGTTGTGCCCGACTGAAAGCTTAGCAATGGGATATCCCGTGAAGAAACCTCGTCCAAAATGATTCGTCTGGCTTCTTCCATATTATTGACGGTTAACTGAGCGGTGCTGCCTTGGAACTGCGCATCTTGGATAAACGGACGGCTCCGGAGCGACTGCAGCCACTCATTAGCCGCATTATTCCGTTCCACCTGAATGATGAGCTGCGGACGCCGATATTTATCGGCAAGCACCTGCAGTTCTCCATTCTCCACGATCTCTCCGTCCCGCATCATCATAATCCGGTCACAGACCTCTTCCGCGTCAGGCAGCACATGAGTGGAGAATAAAATCGTCGTCTCCGTAAGGAGCGACTGCAGCAAATTGATAACCTCGCGGCGCCCGATCGGATCAAGCGCCGATACCGGCTCATCGAGAAGCAGCAGCGGCGGCCGGTGAACCAGCGCCTGCGCCAAGCCAAGCCGCTGTTTCATTCCTCCGGAATACCCCGCAATCCGCCGCTTTGCCGCTTCAGCCAAACCAACCTGTTCCAACACGAAGGTTGTCCGCCGGCGGGCATCTTTACGGCTCATTCCGCTTAAACAGGCCGCATACATTACGAATTCCTGTCCGGTCATCCAGCCATAAAACGCGGGATGCTGCGGCAAATATCCGATCAGCGAACGGTATTCTCCATTAGAATGATGCTGTCCCTGAAAGGAAATTCGTCCCGCGGACGGAGCAATCAATCCGGCAATCATCCGCATCGTCGTCGTCTTACCAGCCCCATTCGGCCCAAGCAGCGCTGTGCAGCTTCCTCTCTCCAGCTCAAAGGAGATCCCTTTGACCGGAGTGGTAGAACCAAAACTTTTAGTCAGCATATCGACATGAAGAAATGTCATTCAGGCCTCATTCCTTCCAGCTATAAAATAAATGATGCTCCCTACTATATTTCCAAAGAGGATAACCAGAGCCCAAATCCATTTGGCCCCCTTCACGGATTCCGCCCGGGCCAGCGAAATGAGGGCTGTAAGCATGAGTATGATTTGTAATGCGATAACGGGTGCGAGCAATCCCCAATTGATGTTCACCTTTTATCCCTCTATTCTTTTTTTCTATTTCGATAATCAGCCCACACGACGACAAGCAAATATACAATCAATGAACTGGGGCAATTGATCACTCCCCATAATCCCCAGAACCAGGCTTTTCTCCCCCGTTTGCGGGCATCGATAAACATCCACGTTCCTTGAACGAGCAGCAAGAGAGCGGATAACACGAACACCCACCATGGAGGCAGCGGCTCCGAATAAACCATTAGCGGCATATTCATTCGACCCTCCCCCTCCGGGCTGGACGCAACGCTACGCCAACCGCTACTGCCGCGATGACTCCAACTCCTTGCAGTAAAACGTACATTACCGGAATCGTTAGCAGGAACAGGAAACCACCACCAATCATTAGCAGGGCAACCAAACAGAACAGCAGGACCTCCCATTTTCTCATCCAAGATATTATGCGCCAGCGTTCTTTCACGATAAACTCCCAAGACTCGGCTGAAGGCCCTCTCTTCTCGGGAACAACGCGATCCAACGTCTGCAAATCCTTCAACAGCTCCTGGATAAGCTCATCCTCCCGCTCCCTGTCTTGTCCGTTATGATTCATGTGGATTCAACTCCTTTCGCAATTCACGTAATCCATAAGCTACTCGGGATTTAACTGTACCTGCGGGAACATTCAGCATGCTCCCGATTTCATCGTAGCTATATCCGTAATAATGCTTCAGCAGGATCGCTATCCGGTGCTCGGGAGACAGCCTGGACAACAGCTCTAGCAATTCACTCCATTCCTCCTGATTCGCCTCAAAATGCCACTTTAACCGGTTTAAGCTGCGGTTCTGTGCCAGCCATTGCCGTTCCCTCTTCCGGCGGCGGGTTACATCGATGAACAACCGTGTCCCTATCGTCATGAGCCATGAGGAGAAAGCGGAGGTTCCATCGTATCTTTGTATATTTTCCATACATTTCAGCATCGTATCCTGAGTCAAATCCTCGGCCATTTTAGGATCCATGGTTACCTTGACCAAGTATTTGTACACAAAAGAATAATGATGTTGTATAAGTGAGGCGAGAGCGGCAGCATCTCCATGTTTAGCACGTTTGATCCATTCCCTCTCCTGCGGCATCGCGTCACCCCTTTTTGTCGATAGCACCTATAGTACGTCCAGGCAGCCCAAATCGTTCAACAGGATAGAAATTTATTTTCAAAAAAATAGAGCTGAATGAAGGGATGCCATACCGCTCATTCAGCTCTGCCGAGCATGCCTACTTATATAATTCTTTGCGTATTTGCATCAGCTTATGATGCCAAGGTTGACCGATAACGCCTGCAGCCATGACGGCTTGGCGCCATCCAGGGGACATATCAGTCATAGAAGTCTCCGCTACCGTCATTTGCTCTCTGCTCTTCCCCTGATGATAACTGGAGCTTGAATCCGTAACATAATATACGCTGCGCTTCATATTTCGCTCTCCTTCCTGATCTTGCCGAACGACCTGCTGCGTGCAATTATCCCGCAAATCCGAAAAAAGACAAAAAAGAACGCAAACCGGGATTATTCCACAGCTTGCGTGCTTCGCAAAGGTTACAAACATTTAATTAATATACATCCTAGCAAATCACAGTTCTTTTGTCTAGTATTTTTGCGCTTTTTGTAAAAAATCCTCATCAAAACTCATCTTTCGCTTAGGAAACGTACGGATTATTCGCTTTTTCGAATCCGATCGTCGTTTTGGGCCCATGTCCTGGATAAACAGTAACCTCGTCCGGCAGACGATACAGCTTGCCGCGGATAGAATTGTACAGGTCGGCCTCACGGCCCCCCGGCAAATCCGTACGGCCTATACTCATCCGAAACAGCACATCGCCAGAGAACAGATCGTTTCCGCATAGGAAACTGACGCTGCCCGGGGAATGACCCGGCGTATGGAATACGGTAAACTCATGGCCGATCAGCTTCAGCTTCTGCCCCTCGGCAAGCTCATATTCCGCCGCATCGCTCTGAATAGGAGGCGATACTTCCGCCCAGCGAAGCGAGCCGTTTAGCGCTGGCGTCGTCAGCCAGTCGCTTTCAAGGGAATGCAAATAAACCGGACACTGCTTCAGACGGCGAATTTCCTCCACTCCCCCGATATGATCGAAATGGGCGTGCGTCAGCAGGATTGCTTCGATTTCAAGCCCTTCAATTTTGCGAATCAAGGGAGCAGGGTTCATTCCGGGATCGACGATGACGGCCTTCCCCTCCTCTTCCCCGCGAATCAAATAAGCATTGGTCTGCAGTGGTCCTAATGAAAATGTCTCGATGTTCAGCATGTTAAAATTTGGAGAGCACCGCGCGCAGTTCGGATACGACCTTGCCGTTTACTCCCGCTCCTTCTTCGTATTTCACAGCCATTTGTTCGCGGACGACGGCGATTTTCTCCTGGTAGTCCACAGCTTCGCGATCCGGGTTCTCCTGTTTGAAGCGGATCATGAGCTGCTGCACATCGGCCGGACGCGGCCCCCAATGGTCATGCACATTTCCGTCTTTATCCGCCACGATAACAATCGGAACGGCACGGCCCCCCATGGTCAGGAAGTGGTCCATAACATCCTGATGATCCTCCAAGATGAGAATTTCGGTCACAATGCCTGCTGCTTCCAGCGCCCGGAAAACAACCGGCACACTGCGAATCACGTCTCCGCACCAGTCTGCCGCCAAAATAAGCACACGCAGATCATCTCTTTTTTGCAAGCTCTCAAAAAATACACGGTCTTCTTCATTTACCCATTTAAAACCATCATAACCGGATTGGAACGCTTCTTTATTCCGCTGCATTCCCTCCATGAACTGCTGCGGCGTAATCCCCTTGCCAAATTTATGTTTTAAATTTACGCTCATATCAAACCTCTCCCTTCCTTTTGTTCGCGCTATACCATTTCACGATAAAATACCCGATCATCAATGCAAGGGCTCCGAGGAGAATCGGCATAATATACGGCCCCGCCTTTTCATCAATAGCCTGCCACTGTTCCCCTAAAACCATGCCTAAGTAGACGAATAGTATCGACCATGGAATTACGGCTAGAGTAGTGAGCCATAAAAACTTGCTTACAGGCATCTTAGCCATACCCGCTGGAATAGAGATTGCGTGTCTGACTACCGGTATGAAGCGTGCGGTAAAAATAACCCCTGACCCGTATTTTAGAAACCAGGTCTCGGATAAGTCGATGTGCTTCTTTTGGATTAGAATGTATTTGCCGTACCGCTCCAAAATAGGCCGTCCTCCGTAACGCCCGATCCAATATACGAACAACTGGGCAATTACACCCCCGATTACACCGAATATAACAGCCCCGATGAAGCTTATGCGATCTGTGTATACAAGATAGCCTCCGTAAGCAAGCACGATTTCACTCGGTATAACCTCGATCATCAATCCGAGCATAATACCAAAATACCCTAGCTGCTGTATCCATTCAAACAATACTCCGACTACACTTGACAACCATTCCACAGCTCGTCCTCTCCCCGAAAATCTTCTTAACTCCAGTCTATTCTATCATAGCCTTAGACATGCCTTCTAGTTTGATTGCTGCTAAGACGCTGTTCACTGGTTTCCATCCGTTAATCGTACGCACCGCAGTGTCCCGCCCGATTACTGGCGCATATGCTGTAAGAAAGGAGGCGGTCAGCCTGAACAAGATGCACGGCAAGCATCAAACAGCCCTCCCGACACCACGTAAAATCCGCCGGGGCTGCAGCAAGGAGTTATACCGGACGATCAAGCGGCTGGGTGTATATATTCCCCAAGATCAGCTCGAAGCGGGAGAGACGCTTTACTATAAAAAAGTGATTGCCAACCTGCTCTGGATCCATGAAAACAGCAGCAACCGCAAACTGCTTGCAGACTGGTGGGATAAAGAGGTCAGCCCTGAACTCGCCGAGCTGTGGAGCCTCGATCGTGAGACTTTATCGAATGCATTTCGGGCTGCTTTCGGCGGCTAGGGAAGATTGGGAGAGTGGCGGATGACGTGCTCTCCCAGCTCACGCCCCCTGTACTTTGCCTCGGCCGTCACGATAAAACGCCGATCATTGCGCAGGCTTGCTGCGCCCGCAAGATGCTTGGCGAGCTCCTCGTAGCGGATGTACAGCTTGTACCCTGCCACGGCAGCGGCCATAGCCTCCTGCGGGCGATGATCCTGCAGCTTGCGGGCGAGGGAAGCAAGGCTGCTTAACGCCTCCGTCTGCCTCTTCCTGCTATACAGGTCAAGCTGCACGGCCTGCTCCCAGGCAGCAATGGCCTCCATCGGTGGCGTGCTGGGCAGTGGTTGTGGGCCGGACAGAGTCTGCGTGCTGGGCAGTGGTTGTGGGCCGG
>NZ_KB907255.1:24637-194611 GCF_000381905.1 Paenibacillus fonticola DSM 21315
CAGAGTCTGCGTGCTGGGCAGTGGTTGTGGGCCGGACAGAGTCTGCGTGCTGGGCAGTGGTTGTGGGCCGGACAGGGACTGTGGGCTGGGCAGTGGTTGTGGGCCGGACAGGGACTGTGGGCCAGCCAGCGCTCGTCCCAAGGCCGCCCAAAGCTCGGGGTCAGCCCGGTCATAAGCGAGCCCTTGCCGCAGCAGACCAGCCTGTGCAGGTGCAGCGGACAAGCCGGCGAGCCGCAGCCGGGCCGAGGTCCGGGCCGGATAAACGGCTAGCGCGCGCTCCAGATGGGCCGCGGCCTGCTGTCCCTTGCCCGAAGCTGCGGCTGCCACCGCCTGCCGCTCCTGTGTCAGGCTGACAGCCTGCCGTGCTCCCGTCGCGCTCGCCAGCAGAAGCAGCGCGGCTAGAGCCAGGTGTGCGGCCAGGGCTAGGTACGTGCCGCGGTACAGCCGGCGCTGTGCCGCTGAGTGAGCAGGCGGCGCCGGGAAACGCGGCGGGCGGCGGGCGGTGCCAAGGGCGGCCATCCAGATGAGGAGCAGCCAAGTGATGCCGTAGCTCATATCGAAATCGGCCGCGCTATGAAGGAGCACCGCAAGGAAGGGCGGCAGCATCCGGCTGCGCACGCGGGCTAAGGCAGCGCCAATGGCGAAAAGCCAGAGCAGCGCGATAGCCAGCCCGATCAGCCCTGTATCCAGCGCGATGTTCAAATAGCCGCTGTGAACCTCTCCTCCAACGTAAGGAGAGCTTTGAACGCTCCGGAACATCGCTTCCCATGTCTTTCCCCCATGACCAACCCAAGGAGAGTCGAGGAAAAGACTCCCCCCGTCACGGTACATGAGGATGCGGGCGGAAGCGGTCGACAGCGGGCTTGTCCGTTCGAACAGGCCCAAATTCAGCGCTGCGCCGAAAAGGCCCGCCGCAAGCAGAATTACGCCAACGGCGGGACCCGCGGCTTGCAAGCGGGGGACTTGGCTTTGTACTTGGCTTTGGCTTTGAACTTGGCTTTGGCCGTGGCTTTGAGTTTGCCTTTGTTTTTGGCTTCCTCCTTGGCTTTGGCTGTGGATTTCTCTTTCTTTTTCTCTTTCTCTTTGTTTTTGACTCTGGCCTTGGCCCGGTCCGGCCAAGTACTTTGCCGCAAACATAGCTGCACTTGCGGTGACCGCGAGCAAAAGCAGCCCGGGGAGGAGCGGCGGCGCAAGCGACGAGGCAGATAGCCGGACCCCGGCAATCGAACCGCAGAGCAGCAGCGCCCCGCTTTGCCACGCAAAACGGGAGCGGTTAGCAGCAGGCAGCAGGCACAGTCCGACAAGCCCTGCTGCTGCTGTCGCCAGGCAGGCTCCACGCGACTCCGTCAGCAGCAGGCACAGGGCATAAATAAAAGCGCTGCCTGCTGCAGCATGGCCTCTCCAACTATGCTCGCGGGTAAAGTCTGCCGAGCCCATCCGAGCCAGAGCCATCAGCCGCTCCAGAAGAAAGGCTCCCATCACCGTCCCAAAGGCGTTGGGGTACTGCAGCAGCCCGCCTAGCCTCGCGCCGCTGGCCGCTAACTCCGCTTGATCTGTGCGAAAAATGGCATCTGGAAACGGAAACACCCCATATACCGATGCTAGTCCCGTCACGCCAAGCACTAGTCCGACTATACTCCAGCCTGCATGAAGAGCCTTCCTGCCTCCTGCGCAGCCTGCGGCGTAGTAGGCAGACAACCCAAAGCAGCCGTAGAAGCTCCAGGCAAGCATAGCTTCTCCGGTGCTCTGTACGGACAAGGGACCTGCAGCCAAATGAACGGCATACAGGAACGCGACCATAAATGGAGCTGCGATAAACAGAACAGTATGAAGCACAGTCCGCACAGTCCGTAGATCATTAGCTGATAAATATTCCCCTGTTGGGTGATCTGCTGTTGGGTGATTTGCTGTTAGGTGATTTGCTGTTAGATGATCTCGTGGTAGATAATCTGCAGATGGATGTTCGGCTGCAGGCAAACTAACGGGAAGTAAACGTACTCTCACCGTCCGTCCCATCACTATGATGGCTGTCATTGCCGTTCCCAGCGACATCAGTCCTAAAGCTGCCATTTCATCTATAAAATATAACCCCCGGCTCAGGCAGGAAACAAAGCCTGCCGCCATGCAAAAAAATGCCGCCATCATCGCCGGCACTTCATTTCTGGGCTCTTCTGTCTTCACCCTATTTGCGCTCATGCCCTGCTCCCCTTTTCCATCGGTTACAATCCTTTTTGCTGCGTATCGTGCCGCATGATGCACGCAAAAAGGCCAACACCTAAAGTGTTGACCTTGTAAGAGCGCTTCAAACTTGAAAACTAAGCCGCTTCAACCCGTAGAGGCCTCGGCATTATTACGCTATTAGCCCGGCAGGGATCAACTGCCTGGCAGCAAGTCCCGGCAGGCCCGCTCCAAATAAGGATCGGCATGCAAAAAGTCGCGGAAGGCGGCATATTCCCGCCACAGCTGCTCCGTATCGGTCCTTGACGACTTAACGGCCCGAATCAAAATGTTCTTGGGCGTATGCTCCATATCAATGAACTCGAGCAGCTGCGTTTTATAGCCAAGCAAATCGAGCAATTTGGCGCGGATAGCATCCGTAGCCAACGCCGAGAAGCGTTCCTTCAAAATGCCGTGCGACAGCAGCGGCTCAAGCACAGGACTCTTGACCTGATTGAACAGTTCGTGCTGGCAGCAAGGCACGGACAAAATAACCGATGCCCCCCAGCGTACCGCCTTCTCCAGTGCTGCATCCGTTGCCGTATCGCACGCATGCAGGGTAACAACCATATCCACTTGACTGAGCTCATCATAATCCGCTATATCGCCTACGAGGAAGCGCAGCTGATTATATTGCAATTTCTGTGCGAGAGTCCCGCAGTGCTCAATGACGTCCGCCTTCAGGTCAAGCCCGACGACGTTCAGCTGCCGGCGCTGCTGCACGGACAAATAGTGATACAGCGCGAACGTCAAATACGATTTGCCGCAGCCGAAATCGACGATCGTCAGCGGGCGATCCTCCGGAAGGTGGGGAATAACATCCTGTACCATCTCCAGAAAACGATTGATCTGCCGGAACTTATCATATTTTTTGGCAAACACTTTCCCGTCCGGATTCATGATGCCCAGCTCGATCAGAAACGGTACAGGAACGCCTTCCTCCAAAATGTACTGCTTCTGCCGATTGTGCGTCAGCACAGCAGGCTTCTTGGATGGGGATCTCTTCAGGATCGATACTTTGTATTTCTTGCTGATCAGCACTTGATAGTCGGCCTGGACGGTACACAGCAGCCCCTGCCGGAACGTATTCTCGAACAGTTCCATCATCTTGTCTTCGAATAACGAAGCCGCAATATTTTCATGCGTGACCTTATTGGCAAAATGATACGCCAGCTGATAATGAAGGCTCTTCTTCAATTCCACGGGTTTAACGACCACTTTGGTATAGCCGGCTTCGCCCGCCTTGCGGCGCTGACTGAGTGTAGCGGAGATCAAGGTGCCTTCCTCCGCCAGTTGATGGACAAGATTCCGCAAAGACTCCATAGTTAGACAACTCTCTTTCACTTCTCAAATAATTGTTCCTTATCGCTAATTAAGCCATTTTACAAGCGCTGGCGCAGTTCGGCAAGCCCCTCCTGTACTTCAGCTGCAGAAAACCCGCCTTCCTCCAGCTTTAGCGGATCTACTCCGGCCAAGCGCTCGTAAAAAGCGAGCCCTTCATGCACATCGATTTCCTGATGTTCGATCAGGCGATACAATGCGTTTTCGGCCAAATCATATCTGCCTTTCTCCTCTGCAAACCTGAATACCATCCGTTCTGTATCTGGATCGAGAAAGAAACCTTTGAGCTTCGTCATCAGGCTGAACACTTCCTCATCCAACTGCCACAGGGATGGATCGGCGCCATGCTGCCTGGCCTCAAGAAACAAATGGAGCGCTTTTTGCTGCCGTAGACGGCCTTCGTCCTTATCGCCACTGTCCAGGCATAAGTCCCCTTCCTCCCTCAGCAGCCGGGCCAATGTTTGCAGCTTATCTGCCTCGATAATGCCCCCGCTTCGGAATAATTCAGTAATATCTTTGGAGGACAGCGTGCCCAGCAGCAAAGAGCTTAGACGAAACTGGGTTCTGTACAGCTCATCAAGCTCTCGAAGGGCTTCCGGGTGTTTTTTTTGCTGCTTCAAGCCAAAAATCGTCCCTAGTGCCTCGGTAATTTCTTCGATCGCCCGGACGAGATAATCTTTTCGTAACATGCAAAAAGCCTCCCATACATCACAATTGGGTAATCTTTATTTTCTTAATGAGTAAATCAATTTTTGCAGCTTAAAATCTGCAAATATACCTTAATGTAACTGGGCAGAACTGAAGATCAGATGCCGGAGTTGACGATGTAGGCACGCGAAGACTTATTACGCCAATATGGCCCTGCTGAATTTACCTGTCCTGCAGTTGGCGTTGCCGGCCTGATATTGTGACGATTTCGTTCATCCAATAGAGCATTTGCTACTAAGCTACTGCCCAGTCCGACGTAGGGATGTATGAAATTTCATACAGAACACTCACGCACCTGCCGAATGCTGGATTCTGGGTATGAAATTTCATACAGAATACTCACGCAGCTGCCGGGTGCTGGATTCGGGTATGAAATTTCATACAGAACACTCACGCAGCTGCCGAATGCTGGATTCGGGTATGAAATTTCATATAGAACACTCATGCAGCTGCCGAATGCTGGATTCTGAGTATGAAATTTCATACAGAACACTCACGCACCTGCCGGATGCTGGATTCTGGGTATGATATTTCATACAGAATACTCACACAGCTGCCGGGTGCTGGATTTGGGTATGAAATTTCATACAGAACACTCACGCAGCTGCCGGGTGCTGGATTTGGGTATGAAATTTCATACAGAACACTCACGCACCTGCCGAATGCTGGATTCGGGTATGAAATTTCATACAGAACACTCACGCAGCTGCCGGGTGCTGGATTTGGGTATGAAATTTCATACAGAACACTCACGCACCTGCCGAATGCTGGATTCGGGTATGAAATTTCATATAGAACACTCACGCAGCTGCCGAATGCTGGATTTTGGGTATGAAATTTCATACAGAACCACTCAAATAACAGCTTGATAACCCGTTCATCTCCCCACTTTCAAACTAACGTAATACGTACTACATAATATAAAAGTTAGTAATCCCCAATATATACAATTGGCAATCCGTAATAAATGTGACGCGTCCAACGCAAACAACCGTATATAGATCCCGATTTTATATTATTTCAACCGCTATTTCCAGTCTGGCCCCTGTCCTTGTGCTGTATTTGCCACGAGCGCCTGGCTCGCCTAGCCGCCTGGCCACACGTCGTCCACTACGGCCGTCCCCTTCCGGCAACATTCAGTATCCGCGGCCAGTTTAGAAATCGCTAACACACAAGCTGCGCAAATAAACCGGAGTCTGCCAGGAGACATCCGGTCGTTTGCGCTTAAGCCCGAAGAGCTCAGAAGCCAGATAGAGCTTTATTCCATCGTTATTTTATTCCTCCGCTTTATGGATATGGTGCAGAAAATCGTTGATGACGACCGCCAACTGCTCGGGAGCCTCATACATGCTCATATGGCCGGCCCCTTTGATGACGGCCTTGATGACATTGCTGCCTTCGCTCGTAAACGTCCGCTCAATCGGGATGAGTCCGTCGCTCTCTCCTGCAACAAGCAGGACCGGTAAAGTCGTAGCGGACAGTACGTCGCGGCGGTCAATCCGTTCACGCATCGCGAGCGCGGCGCCTGAAGCTCCCTGCGGAGGCGTTTTGTAGCCGATTTCTTTTACGCGATCCAGAGCCGCTTCAAGCGAGACGGCATTGGCAGGGGCGAACAGACCGGGCACAAGGCCGTCCACGAACGGCGTAATACCTTCAGTGCCGATGAATGACACCGCCTGCAGCCTCTTCTCTTTGGCCTCTTCGCTGTCAGGGAAGGCCGTCGAATGGATTAAGCCAAAGCCATTCAGGTTGCCCGCATAACGCTGCGCCAGCGACAGCGTGACATATCCGCCCATCGAGTGGCCCAGCAGCGTATACCGGTCGATCGACAATTGCTCCAGCAGGCCGGCTATATCATCAGCCATCTGCTCTATCGTATAAGCGCCGAGCGGCGCATCGGACAAACCATGTCCCCGCAGGTCAGGAACAATGACGCGATAATGCTTCGATAGCAGCGGCATCACCTGCTCCCAATAAGCCGAACTGCCGCAAAAACCGTGCAAAAGCACCAGAACTTCTCCCTCACCCTGATCTTCGTACGCAATCGTTGTTCCGCTTATCGTTAGCTTTTCCATCGTTCATCCTTCTTTCTTGACTATGTATTGAATATATATAATTAAGCCAATAACGCGCATCTGAAACGCCTTTTGCTAATGTTATGGCGCTTCCTCCACTTATTGGCGGCCAGCGCCAAACCCTTCGGCCGCTGCCCGGACGATTTCATCAGCCATCTGCATGACCTTGTACAGCGAGGTCATCCCTAGAGTCCAATACGGCTTCGGGCCGTTTACATTCACGACGGCGGCAATGCTGTAATGGCCTGCCTCCGGCAATCCGCCGCCGACCGATTGGGCCGGAAGAAGCGGTTTTCCTGATACGATATAGGAGCCTACTGAAGCCGGAACACCCAAGCAGGCATCGATTGCGATAATAATGTGATCCTTAGGGATCGCATTCATCCGGCGCACCAAATTATCGGCATCACAGGGATCCCGCAGTGATCCGACGACTGAAGGAAAGCCTAGCTCCTCCAACCGGGTCCCGACAAGGGGTCCAAGCGCGTCCCCTGTAGAGCGATCCGTCCCGATGCACAAAAAAGTAACGCTGTCCAGCGGATGCTTCTGGCGAATGCTCTGTATGAATTGCGGCAACTCCTTCCCAGTCAGCTTCCTTTGGCTAAAGGCAGAATCACTATGAAGCCCATGCCCCTCCAACTTCATCTTCATTCCCCCTGTACGAACGTATTTAGATTGTACCCTAACCGCTCTTTCACCGCAAAACATAGAAGCCGATGAACTGTCATGATACAATACAATGAGGTTGGAACGAGCACTTTATGGAGAGGATGAGCGATCATGGCAGATTTGACGCAGAAAACCCAGGAGAACGTGGAATATATGATCGAAGCGATTAAGACAAAATTAAGGATGGCGACAGGTGCAGCTATGTCGGCTTCAGCCTTCAATGTCGACCGCTACGACGATATTCTGGAAGTTTATGAAATCGTAATGAGCAAGGAACGGTTGAGCATTTCGGAAGTAGAGGCACTCGCTAAAGAGCTCGGTCAGCTCAGAGGGAATTAAAGGAATTAGTGGCTTAGTGTAAATCAAAGAAGAGTCCGATTTCCGCTTTAGCATATCGCTGCTGCTGCGGGCATCGGACTCTTCTTATGTTAAGGCAGATCGATCAATATGAACTCTGCCGCCCCCTCGCTGGCGGTGCTGCAAACGCTCAGTTCCTCCGCATTCCGTACCCGGGCTGCATCGCCAGGACGGAGCGAGAACTTTTGCTTTCCACAGTGAAAATCGATGTGGCCGGAAAGCATAAATAAATGCGTCCGGCGTCCGCTGCCGAATGGGATGGCCAGTTTCCCGCCTGTCTGCAGCTTCGGAATGTACATCCGGACGTCCTGATTGATGCGCAGGCTGCCGCCGGTCTCCTCAGGAGCAATAACGGGCTTCAGCAGCCCTTCACGCTCCTGCCATGGAAACCACCGGTAAGACCAGGCCGGCTTCAAATTCCTCTCTGCAGGCAGAAACCACATCTGAATGAAGCGCACAGGTTCTGTGGCCGAAGGATTGCTCTCGGAGTGGCGAATGCCGGCCCCGGCGCTCATGGCCTGTACGCTTCCTGCTGTCAGTTCCTGCGTATTGCCGAGATCATCTTCATGCCGCAGCGTGCCCGATACTACATACGTGACGATCTCCAGGTCATGATGCGGATGGGGAGCCAGCCCTTGGCCAGGCTGAACAACGTTGTCGTTTAAAGCAAGCAAACATCCGAAATGCGCATTGCTCGGATCATCATAATCGGCAAAGGAGAAGCTGAATTCACTATGAATGGTTCCTTTGTCCGAAGTATGGCGCTCCTCAGCGGTGACCACTTTGATCATCGTTATCCTCCTCGCTCTCTATTAAAATCGATACTTGGATTCATTGCCGTTAAGAATGTTTTGAATATGGTTTAAATATTTCTTACCCTTAACGCAAAAACACTAATCAAAGTACGCTCAAAAGAGGCCGGAGTTCGACACGGGCTGCTAATTCTCTAATGTGAACACCGTCTTTGTTTGGCCGACAACGTTCCCTTCATCATTCAATATGCGGGCTGGGAATTGCTCCTCCAGCTTGATCAAAAGCTCTTGGTTGCTATAACCAAGCTGCTTCAATATATCAAGGACGATCCTGCCCCATTCTTCTTCAGAGCCGTCGGATACCTTTAAGGCGATACCGAGCCGCTCCCGCTTTAGGCTGAAGCCATAGACGCCTTTAAAGCCGCCTTTGGCGATGATATTGTCATCTTCTAGCAGAGCGGAGTCGATGCGGCCGCTGCCTCCGACAAGCTCCGGACGGGCATTCATCGCGCGGGTAATTTGCCGTACGGCTTCCGCCGTGCGGCCATCTTCAATGCGGTCGGGGCAGACCAGCTTCATATAAGCTGCAGCTAAGGCCGACAAGGGCAGGGCAAATACGGGAAAACCGCAGCCGTCGGTCCCCCGGCCGATGTTTTCCGGAGAAATGCCGGCGAGCTGAGCTAGCGTTTCGACAATTTCCCGCTGAACGGGATGGTCCGGCTCATGATAGCTCGCCAAGTCAAAACCTTTCATTTTACAATAGGCGAGCACTCCTAAATGCTTTCCCGAACAGTTATGATACAATCTGCGCCGCTGTCCCCCCGATCGAAGGAGCGCTTCCCTGGATTTTCCGTCGAGCGGTAAACTTGGAGCGCATACCAGCCCCTCTTCTTCCACTCCAATCTTGGCGAGCAGAGATTCCAGCACATCGATATGAACATCCTCCGCACGATGCGAGGCGGTCATAACCGCTATTTCTGCATCGGTTAGATGATAAAATTCTTGAATGCCGGCCCGAATGGCCGGAATGGCCTGAAACGGTTTTGCAGCGGAACGGGTAAACACCCGAACGTGCGGGTCGCCAGCATGATTCAACACCTGGCCTTCTTCATCCACCACACTTATGTTGCCGCGATGACTGCATTCCAGAATGCCTCCGCGATATTCCTGAATCAATAATGTATCTCTCAAGCTGTCCATCGCTCTTTTTTCCCCCTTTCACGAACCCGTGCCATTACAGTATAGTACAGCTGCTGGTCACTTCCAAATAGCGAAGCCTGACAATGATTTACCACGCTTCATCGGCCGGATTCTTTGTTTCACTCTTTCCTCTGACGTTTATATAGGAAGTAAGCAGTATCCATTTGTCAACCCTTAGAAATGATATATAAAGGAGCGAAGGATATGAATAAAGAAGAAATGGAACATCCGGTACAAAACGGTTCTACGTTTACAAAAGGCTTAGTGATCGGCGCATTGCTGGGAGCGGCAGCCGCTCTCCTGTACGCCCCAAAACCCGGACGAGAGCTGCGCAGCGATTTATCTGAAAAACTGAGCGCAGCAACGGATAAATCGAAAGAAGTCGCCTCAGTCGTAAGCGATAAGGCAACCGACCTGGCCAAAAATGTGACCGAGAAAACGACGGACTTGGCCAAGACGGTCGGTGCCAGTGCGGGTAATATTTTCAACAGTGTAAAAGAAGCCTCTGCCGATGTCGCTGAAGACGTCAAGCGCACCTCCGAAGAAGTCGTAAATGAGACGAAGCAACAGAATTAATTGAAGCAACTGAAGCAACTGAAGCAACTGAAGCAATCGAAGCAATGGTAGCAACGGTAGAAATGGTAGAAATGGTAGAAATAGTAGCCAAAATAACTGAAGTAGCAAGAATTAACCAGGAGTAACCGGAGTGACTGAAAAACCGAAGCGACAGAAGTAGCAGACAATCTAATAAGTGCAACAAAGTTTAAGATGCTAAAGTACTATAGTAATAAAGTGTAAATACATTATGGGGCTGCCCCCTGAAACAGCCAGCTCTTGGAGCTGGCTGTTTATATTCCCGCTGCAAATGCTGCTATTTCATATTTTTAAGGAGGTACTGTCATGCGCACCCAGCCTATGGACCCGCAAGAGCATCCGTTTGAATTGCGGCATGAAGTAAAGCGTTTAAACGGAAGACTGGACAGTATAGCCGACATGCTGGAAAAAGCGGAGTTTAAAGACATTCTGGAAAACTATACGAGCCCGAAAAAACGAATTGTAACGAACTTTATGGCCGGCCTGTCCCGGGGACTCGGACTTAGCGTCGGAACCTTTGTCGTTCTCGGACTGCTTGGCTGGTTTCTCAGCCTCTTCGTAGACATTCCCATGGTTGGCGATTACATTAAAGAGCTGCAGGATTACATTAAATCAAAGCCTTAACGGCACACTGTGTAAAGGGACGTGATGCCCTATTACGATGAGGAGATGATCATGATGGCTCGATTGAACGGAGAACAGGAGCAAGAAGAATACGTGAACAAACAGATCAGGGAAGCGCAGGAAGGCGAATATTCGGGGCACAAAAGCATCCGTGAGGCCGAGAACGGCTCCATGGTCAACGATATGAAGGATTTGAAGCAGCTCGGCGAGGATATGGAGGAAATGTCGACCAACAGTGAGGATGAATCGCGGGGCCTTAAGCCCGATCCGGAACAATAAATTCACACAACATGCCTAGATGATAACCAAGCCCAAAAGAACCTGCTGCCCTCAGCGCCAGGTTCTTTCTTTGTAAACCTATCCTTTATCCAATTACATCCAACTTAAATTTTTCACGACAGCTCCAAACAATCGTCATATATAAAGCAACAATTTATTAGAAAAAAGCTTTCTTATAAATGAGAATCCTTCTTGTCTACCTGCAGCAAATCCCCCGTCCATCCCTTCATATTCATCCATACGTAAAAAGCGAGAGTACTGAAAATCGTAATTGCACTTATGATCAAAAATCCGGTAATCCCTGTCTTCACCCAGGGCAGAAAATCGAAATTCATGCCCCATATCGCTCCGATTACCGTTGCCGGCGTAAAAATGGCCGTTATAATCGTCAGCGTCTTCATAATATCATTGCCGCGAAAAGCAGATACGGCCTCATCGATCGATATTAGCGTGTCGATCTCTTTCTCATAGTGCCTGAATAGTACGTTCATCCGCTCCGTACGATGCACAAGCCGCTTGAAATAGACGCTGCTCTCTAACTCGTCCGTATATGCCTCTCGCGCGGCCGTCACGATTTCCTGGAACGGAATGAATAGGTTAGACCAATATAACAGCTCAAAGCGCGACTGCAAAATCTGATCCATCAAGTGCTTCTTATTATGCTTCTTCATAACTTCTTCTACTTCGCGCAAATTATGCTCAAACCGGTCCATACCGATATGAATATAATGCAATATCGTCCGGATCAATACGAACATGCCCTCAATCGGCAGCTTGCAGGACTGAATCATCTGCATTTTCTCATGCATATGCATTCTTTGCCGCGTATGAGCATCCAGATTGATAATTATGAAATGACTTTTGCTTACGAAAAAATGAATGTGCACACAATTTTTTATTTCCTGAACCTGCTCTTTCACAGAGTAAACGAGCGAGCCGAACAAAATCGGGTTATAACCGTCCGGAAAGCGTACCGATAAGTAATTCGTGTCTACAGAAGGTATCGTATCCAGCCAGTCCCCGGTTTCAGGAATTTTACGGCGAAGCTCGTCCACCTTCGGGCTCTCCCAACTCTCGATTTCAATATCATGCCAGTCCCATCCCTGATCTGTGGTCATCGAATGATTCCCTTGGCTTGAATGAATCAACGTCGACGCTCCCCTTTCCGGTTCATTCTGTATTTATTTTTCAAAAAAGACACGCTGCTCTTCTCGGAAGAAAGCGTGCCTTTGGCAAATGTCGTATCACCTGAAGCTAATATAAATTGGAGTTCGACATAATTTTCTTTAGTTTTTCGGTTGCTCTTTTTTGAATACGGGAAACGCTCATTTGCGATACCCCCAGCTGCTGGGCAATTGCCCGCTGGGACTGCCCATCCTGAAAAGCGAGCAATAGAACGCGCTGTTCCTGTTCCTTAAGCTGACTAAGCGCCTGCTGTAAATCCATTCTTTTCTCTACCGTGTCGTAATCGTTGGCTTCCGAACTGATCAGTTCGCCAAGCGTAGCTGCGCTTTCCTCCTGAGTTAATGGAGAATCAAGGGATACGTAATGGTAGCACTCCCTTCCAGCCAGCACTTCAACCGTTTCCTCCACCGAAAGATCCAAATATTCGGCAATTTCATTTACATCGGGAGAGCGCTCCAGTTTTACTGTCAGTTCATCGATGGCCTGCTGTACTAAAGCGCCTTTTTCTTTAATTCTGCGCGGCACCTGAATATACCAGGACTTGTCCCGCAAAAAGTTCTTCATATGCCCGATCATGCTCTTCATCGCATAGGGCTCAAACGGGATGCCCAGCTCAATATCATATTGCTGAAGCAGCCTGATCAAGGCCATCTGTCCGACCTGATACAGATCCTCGTACAAATCGGGGCGGTTGCGGGAAATTTTACCTGCCGCCATTTTCACCATCGGCTCGTATTTCTGAATGAGAACGGTCGCTATCCCGTTATCCATTGTCTGCTGATATTTCCAGATCAGGCTCGTTGCTTCATCTAAAGACTCGGGGGGAGTCAATTTTTCACTCATACTTTCTCCTCACTCTTAGCGAGCCGGCGGGTTAGAACAACCTTCGTCCCTTGTCCTGCCACACTCTCAACGCTTACGTCATCCATAAGCGCCTCCATGAGATAAAAGCCGAGTCCGCCAATTTGTGCCTCACTCAATTCCTTATCATGTAACGATGCCCGATCTGCTGTCTTGCTCCAAGAATCAAAGCTTTCCCCTTCGTCTTTAACGGTAATCGATAATGCATCTTCGTACACCTCAAAGGTAACTTCCATTATTCCTGGCTCATGCTTGTATGCGTACAACACGGAATTGTTGCAAGCTTCCGACACCGCCACTTTCATATCTTCAATATCTTCATAGGAGAATCCTATTTTGGAGGCGACGCCGTAAAGATTCAGTCTGACGATATCCACATAATCCGCTGTAGCTGGCAAACTTATAACCACTCTCTGAACTTCGTCTTTCATTCTTACTCCGATCCTTTCCTATTGGGAATTCTCTTGTGCGGCAAAAAACTTGGCAATCCCAGTCATCTCAAACAGCTTCTGAATTTGATCCGGCACTTCCTTAACTAGGAATTCGGCCTTCATGCCATGTCTCGCTTTTAGAATAGACAATAGAATTCCTATTCCTGTACTGTCGATATATTTCAGGTCTTTCATGTTGATAATCAAGTTCAGTGCCTCATCCCCGACGAGCGGCTCCATAACCTGCCTGAAATCGGGAGCTACAGACAAATCTAGCTCTCCCCGCAAAAATACCGTGCAGGTGTCATTCTCTAATTGCGACGTAGCTGAAAATTTATCATTTTTATTTGTATTCATAGACACTCTCTCCTGAAAATTGTTTTCTCTATTCATAACCCAAAGAAGCAACTTATGAATCAGCAAAACTCTCCTGGTACGCTTGGCGGTAAGAATGCTCCATGGAGCCCACAGCTCCGCTTCCATCGCTATACTTGGCGATCATTTTCTTCACGGAGCTCAGCTTGACCGGCTTACTGATGTAATCGTTCATTCCCGACTGCAGGCACTTGCCCTTAATGCCTTCCATGACATTAGCCGTCATAGCGATAATTACCGGCGCCTTCCCAGCGTCGCAGCGCTGCCGAATGTTTCGAGTCGCCTCGAGTCCATCCATGACCGGCATCTGGAGATCCATAAAAATAATTTCATAGCCCCTCCCATCCAATACCGCTTCTACGGCCGAAGCTCCGTCCTCGGCCACATCGGCTTCATACCCAAGCTTATTGAGCATACTGACCATGAGGCGCTGATTGATCGGATGATCATCCACGACAAGCATTCGTTTCGCGGCGGGGAAATGCCCCTCCGCATACATTCCTGCACAGTAATGCGCATCTATATTTTCCTCATTGCAAGTGCCCATCTGGACTGTAAATGTAAAAGCAGCTCCCTTCTCCTCCTGCGGAACCACCTGGATTTGACCGCCCATCATCTGCACGAGTGTTTGGCAAATTGCAAGGCCAAGCCCGGTCCCCCCGTATTTTCTCGTCATGGACGAGTCCAACTGAGAGAACGGCTTGAATAGCCTGTCCACCTTCTCAGCAGCGATGCCGATCCCGGTATCCTTCACCGTAAATTCCAGGGTAAACTTATCCTGGTTCCCTTCTTCCCTGTAATCTGAAGAGACAACGAGATAAATCCCCCCCTGATCGGTAAACTTAATGGAATTGGCAATCAAATTAATAAGCACCTGGCGCAGACGGCCCATGTCGCCATACAATATTTCCGGAACGCTGTCATCGATAAAATAAACCAGCTCCAGCCCTTTGCAGCTAGCGTCCATCGAGAACAGGTTGAATACCTCCTGTATGCCGACTCTCAGCTCAAACGGGCTTTCCTCCAATTCCATTTTGCCGGACTCCATTTTCGTAAAATCAAGAATATCATTAATGATTGTAACTAATGTATTGGCGCTGTTGCGTATAATTTCAGCGTACTCCTTCTGCTCCTCCTGCAGCTCGGTTTCCAGCAGCAGATCAATCATGCCGATCACCCCGTTCATGGGCGTGCGGATCTCATGGCTCATCATCGCCAAAAATTCCGTTTTGGCCTTGGCGGCAATTTCCGCCGCCTCTTTCGCCTTCACCAATTCATAGTTAATCCGTTCCAGTTCCTGCGTTTTTTGCTGCAGCAGCATACTCTGGGTTTTATGACGCTGATTAATAAGGTACATGTCAACAAAGCCTTCTATTTTCGATTTTAAGATTTGCGGAATGAATGGCTTGACCATATAATCGATCGCGCCCGCCGAATAACCCTCGAATAAATGCTCGGCATCCTTGCTGTTTGCCGAAATGAAAATAATCGGAATATCCTTCGTCTTGTCCCGCGCTTTGATCAGCTTGGCTGTCTCGATGCCATCCATCCCCGGCATCTGCACATCAAGTACGATCACCGCAAAATCGTCCTTGAGCAAATATTTCAGCGCCTCCTGCCCCGAGGTCGCTTTCACAAGCTTATATTGCCCGCTTTCCAGCACCGCTTCCAAGGCCATCAAGTTCTCAGGACGGTCGTCTACCAACAAGATTTGAATCGGTTCTTCAACCCCCATGAAATCCTCCTGAAAAATCATTCTTTGAAAGATCATTTGATCTTTCGATATATTTTCTCTTCGCGATCCAAAGTCTCGTAGCTGCCAGCAAAATCCGTAAAATGTATCGATTCCTTAGCGCCGAGCACAAGCACGCCAAAATGGCTCAGGCTCTCATGGAACAAAGCATGGACGCGATTGCGCAGCTTCTCATCAAAATAAATCATAACATTACGGCAGAAGATAACATTAAACTCGTTAAAAGATCGATCCGTTGCCAGATTGTGCTCGGCAAAAATAATATTTTTGCGCAAAAACGGCTGGAAAATAACCGAGTTGTATTTGGCTGTATAGTATTCGGAGAAGGAGCGGGTCCCCCCGGCCTCCAAATAATTTTTAGTGTACTGCTTCATCTTCTGAATACCGACAATGCCTTCCTTGGCCATTTGCAGCGACCGGTCATTCATATCTGTTGCATAAATCCGGGCCTTATCATACAGGCCTTCCTCATAAAGCAAAATCGCCATGGAGTATACTTCTTCCCCTGTAGAACAGCCTGCATGCCATATCCGGATATAAGGATAGGTTCTAAGCAGGGGCACGACCTTTTGCCGGAAAGCCAGAAATAAGTGCGGGTCACGGAACATTTCGGTTACCGGAATCGATAAGTTTTGTACAAAGCGTTCAAAGCAGCCCCGGTCGTGAAATATTTTCTCCTGCAGCCCGGAGATCGTCTTCAACTGCTCGGAATGTACATGGTGCCATATCCTTCTGCGCAAGGAAGGAACGGCGTAATTCCGGAAGTCGTATCCGTACAGCTGGTGTACTCCCTCAAGCAGCAGCTTGATTTCAATCTTCTCCCGCTCGCTCTGATTTTCATCATATGGAACGCGGTCTTCTATATCTAATACTTCGAAATCACTGGATGACATGAATTCAACTCCACTTTCTCATTTAACTGCCTCGCTTTAATGTTATTACCCCGTAAGCCTCATTACGAATACAATCATTCCCGCAAATACGAATACAATTATTTGCCAATTATGAATACAGCCATACCCGCATTAAGGAGAGCAGCTGATCCGTCTGGATCGGCTTCTTCACATAATCGGATGCGCCGGCCTCGATACATTTTGAACGATCCTCCTTCATCGCCTTCGCCGTTAATGCAATAATTGGCAATTTCATAAATTCCGGCTTTTCACGGATGCGCCGCATCGCTTCATAACCGTCCATCTCCGGCATCATCATATCCATCAATACAAGGTCGAAGTCGCCCTGCTCTTCCAATATTTCAATCGCTTCCCGGCCATTCTCCGCGTAAACGACATTCATCCGGTAGCTCTCGAGGACACTGGACAGCGCAAACACGTTGCGGACATCGTCATCAACTAGCAATATTTTCTTGCCTTCGAACAACTCTTCCTTGTTGTGCAGCTTCTGTAGTATTCGCCGCTTGTCCTCCGGCAAATTCGCTTCTACCCGATGCAGGAATAGCGTTGTTTCATCCAGCAGCCTTTCCGGCGATTTAACATCTTTAATAATGATGGACTCGGCATATTTGCGCAGCCGGGTCTCTTCCTTCGCATCCAAATCTTTGCCTGTATAAATAATGATCGGCAAATCATGCAGGCTCTCGTCATCGCGAATTTGATCCAGCATTTCAAAGCCGGTCATATCCGTCAGCATCAGATCGAGCACCATGCAGTCGTAATGCTTGTTGCGCAGTTCCGCAAGCGCTTCAGCGCCCGTAGAGACGGCCGTAATCGCCACATCATCATGACCGATCAGTTCGATGATGGATTTTTGCTGAATTTCATCATCTTCTACGATGAGCAAGTGCTTCAGACTTTTTTCCGTATATGATTCGATATAAGTGAACGCCTGCTCCAAATGTTCTCTCGATGACGGCTTGCGCAAATAGGCAATCGCTCCCATCATTAAACCCTGCTTCACATCATCGACAACCGATATTACATGTACAGGAATATGTCTTGTTTTAGCGCTGCTCTTCAGCTCGTTAAGAATGGACCAGCCGTCCATAACCGGCAGCTGGATATCCAATATGATGGCATCCGGCAAATATTGATGAGCAAGCTGCAGGCCATCGTCCCCTTGAATTGCTACCAGCCCTTTAAAGCCGTGGTTACGCGACATTTCCAGCAATATTTTTGCAAAAGTAGTATCGTCCTCTATAATCAGCAGCACTTTATCCTCAGTTGCAATAGCCTCCCTGTCATCATCGATCGGATTTGGGGCTGGCGCATGCTCCCCCGCTGGAACAGGAAGCGCATAGGCTCCTTTAACCGGCACTGCTGCCTTCGCAGGAGCCGTACTCGCCGCTGCCGCTTCTCTGCTCGCCGCGAACAGCTTGTGACTCGCTTCCTTAGGCAGATAAAGCGTAAAGCTGCTGCCCTCCCCTTCCCTCGTCTCCAGGCCGATTCCTCCTCCAAGCAGCGAGGAAAGCCCACGGCTAATCGAGAGGCCGAGGCCGGTTCCGCCATATTTCCGGCTGGTCGTTCCATCCACCTGCTGAAACGCCTCAAAGATCAACTCCGTCTTGTCTTTAGGCACACCGATGCCTGTATCTCTTACCGTCAAAGCCAAATATTCGCGGCCGCGCTCCAAATAGCTGGGCAATTCCTCTTGCGGCGCTATTTTAATCAGGAGAGCCACTTCTCCATCGGTCGTAAACTTAAATGCGTTGGAGAGCAAGTTGCGCAAAATCTGCTTGACGCGATGCCCATCCGTCGTAATGCGCTTCGGCACTTCCGGACTTACCTCGATCCGCAAATCAACCCCTTTGCTCTCTGCAACAGGCTGAAAATTCTGTATTGTGAATTTTTCCAGCTCCTCAATACTGACCGCTTCCTGATTGACCTCCATTTTGCCCGCATCGACTTTGGATAAATCGAGGATTTCATCGATCATTTTCAGTAAATCCGTCCCGGACATATGAATGGTCTGCGCATATTCAACCTGCTTTGGCGTCAAATTGTTATCCTTGTTCTCCGAAAGGAGCTGCGACAAGATGAGCAGGCTGTTCAGCGGCGTTCTTAACTCGTGCGACATATTGGCCAAAAATTCGGACTTGTATTTACTCGTTACGGCGAGCTGTGAAGCATGGCGCTCCAATTCATCCTTCGTTCTCTCGATTTCCTCATTCTTCTCTTTAACTTCCTGAACTTGCTCTTCAAGGGCCCGCGTCTTGGCGATCAGCTCCGTATTGTAATGCTCCAGTTCCTCCTGCTGACGCTGCAGCAGTTCTTCCGACCGCTTTAACGCCGCGGTTTGCTTCTCCATGCCTTCGTTCGAGCGGCGCAGCTCCTCCTGCTGTGTTTGCAGCTCCTCGGATTGGACCTGCAGTTCCTCCGTCAATGCCTGGGATTCGCGCAGCAGCTCTTCGACGCGCAGCCTCCGATTAACGTTGTTTAACACGATGCCCAAATTATTGGCAAGCTCTGACAGCAGCTGCTCTTCCAGCGCGGTGAACGGATCGAGGCTGGCCAGTTCCACGACGCCCAGAAACTCCTCCTCGAACATGATGGGATAGATCACTATATGCGCAGGGCTTGCTTCTCCCAATGCCGAGCGAACCGGCAAATAGTCTGCAGGAACATCCTGCAAGGAAAGCGGCTTCCGGTCTAATGCGACCTGACCGATCAGGCCCTCGCCAACCTGGAATACGGGCGGGGAATTCAGCTCTCCTTTTTTGGCGTAGGTGCCTGCCAGGAATAATTCATCCGGATTTTCGCTTTCTTTCCTAATATAAATCGCGCCCGCATTCCCGCCGATGACCGGAGTGAACTCATTAATGAACATTTGCGAAATTTGCTCCAATGAGTTAATGCCATGAAGCAGTTCGGTAATGCGGGCCAGATTCGAATTAATCCAGGATTGATCTTTCTGCTGTTGGATAAACTTCTGTTCAATCTTCTGCTTCTCCCATAAATCCTCTGACAGTTCTTGAAAGGCGCTGGCAATGCTGCCGATTTCGTCTTTCGTCTTTACCGTGAGCCTACGGATCTCTTCCCATTTTCCGTTGCCAAAATATTTAACCATTGAATTTACAGTATTCAAGCCCTTGGCTATGCTGGGCAGAATCCAAAGAACGATGGCAAGTCCCAGCAGCAAGCCGACAGCCATTGTAGCGATCGTAATTTGTATGGAACGCTCATAAGCGGCGTTCGCCTCGACAATTTCTTTCTCGATTTGGACATCCAAATAATCCCTCAGCTCATTCAAGCTGTTCAAGAGATGATCCTGGATATTCTGTCCCGCGGTAAGCCGGTACTCATTCGCTCTGTCATATTCACCATTCGTTAATAGACTAATAAGGCGGGTTTGATAGCTTTTGAAATCCAGGCTTGCTTCCTCAATCTTTCTAATGATTTGCCGGTCCTCGCCAGTATTCAAGCTGCTGCTTAACTGCTGCAAATTTTGCTGCGCCGACTCTTCCTTGCTTTGGAGCCTGGCGTTCTCCTGGCTAATATAGTCCGGGTCCTCCACCTGTGCCATATTTGTAAGTATCCGGGCCATATCGTTTACATCGCCGCGCATAGCCGTAGAAGCTTTTACCTTTAAATAACCATCACTATACACATGGTCTAACTGGGCATTCATAAAATGAAGCCGGTCATAGCCGGCAAAGGTCAGCACCAGCATGATGATCAGCAGCGAACTGAAGCCGATCACTAATTTACTTCTGATTTTCATTCGCCAATCTCCTTTTCTTTAAGCCTGATCCACACAAGACATTTATCATCTTCTCGTTCCTGTGAATGACCTTCATCGAAAAATAAACGCTGCATCTGATCTTTGTCCAGCGTATGGCTACCGCTCAGCGTCTGCTCCAGAAACTGAATCTGCTCCTCCTGGGTTCCTTCCATTACCTCCATCAAACCGTCCGTATAGAGCGCAATATGACCTTCGCCCTCATAAGAAACCGTATGGGTGCTCGCTTCAATTTTATCGAACAATCCGACCGGAGGACAAACCGTTTCCAGCCTCGTCACACTGCCATTTCCTTGAAAAAATAGCGCCGGAGGATGCCCTGCATTCACGTAATCAATTTTCTTAAACTTCGTATCTACGACAAGATAAATGGCCGTAAAATAATATTGCACCAACTGATTCTCAATATGAAGCTGATTGAAGCGCCTGTTTAACTCCTGAACTACTTTCTCCGGCTCGACATAAGTATTCACCGTGTCTTTCAGGACAGAGGCAATGAACATGCAAAATAAGGCCGAAGAAATTCCATGCCCCATCATATCCAGCAAAATAATTCCATATCTTCCTTCTCCAAGAGGATACCAAGAATACAAGTCCCCCGCCAATTCAAAAGAAGGCTTGTACAGCGCATCGATTTCAAATTCCGGATCGGCAATCGCCGAGCTCAATACGGCATTTTGTACCAGTGCCGCTAATTTCAGCTCCTCCTGGATTCGCTGATCCCGTTCTCTGTGCCAGTCCTTCTCTTGCTTGAGCCTTAGAGCCAGGCGGATTCTGGCCATAAGTTCCACTTTGTTAATCGGCTTCGTAACATAATCAACGGCTCCGGCATCAAGCGCTTCGGCCAGCTTCTTGGAATCTCCTACCGCGGTCACCATAATAATCGGGATATCCTTCAGTCCTTCATACTGTTGAATGACACGACAGGCGCTAATGCCGTCCATTTCTGGCATCATCATATCCAGAAGGATCAAATCGATATCCGAGGAACCCGGCATAATCTTAACTCCAGTGCCTTCAATGCCTAACTGCTCAAACATTTCTGCGGCAGAATAGGCTGCCACTGTATTTCTATAACTTTCCTTCTTTAAAATTTCCCGAATAATAATGATATTTGTCGGGTTATCATCTACGATTAAAATTTTCATAAAAAATCTCCTTATAATCAAAATATAAACGATCCTGATGAGTGGGAATAACCAAACATAGATAAGGAATGGGGCAATCGTGCTGTCCCCATTCCTTATCTATGTTTATTTCCTCTCGCTCAGGCCGGAAGACCATGTTCATTTATGCAAAATGCCGTGCAATGACAAGCACTTTCCCTAAATCCAGCTCTTTCTCATAGAAGGCGGCCTCCGTCTCCGTAAAGCCTAGCGAAACGATTTTGGCCCGCAGTTCATCCCCGCGTGAACGAAACAGGTTGGCGATGGCATCGAAAACGCCTTCTTCCTTAATGCCGATTTCACTTGCATCAGAAGTATCTGCAATCCTACCCGTACGATCCGGATCATGTGCGAGAACGTAGATATGATCCTTAACATATCCTGCAGACCGAAGCTCATGAACAGCTTCCACTGCCTGAACTCCATTTTGAACTACTCTGGCAAAAGCTTTCTTGTCCGTCGTACTCATCGTTAGCACTCTCCTTTGTCTTTAATAGAGTTCTTTGGGGTCCTATCCTTCTCTATGGCTGTTATTACCCGGCGCATCAAAGCATGAAACAAGGCTGTCCGCTTTCGCTTTAGGCGTCATATTTCATGAAGCAATCGTGTCAAATAGATCCACGCCTATAACGCTCCCGTTCTCGGGATCACGGTATATTTTAATAGCCGCATAGCCGCGAATGTATACGTCCCCGTCCTCGGCTTCAAAATCCGGTTCGCCAAAGGCCTTCAGCAAGCTCTGCTTCTGCAGGGTCATCCATTTCCCGTTGACTTTAATTTTTGTTGGAGATGAACCGACATGCACATAATAGACCAGATCCTCGTACAAGCCGACCGCGATATCCTCATATTGGTATTCAGTATAGCCTGAATAAGTATCCTTATTTACCGAAAGCGGCTTTCCCTTTTTTCTAACGACACTTTCCCGATTGTCGTATAAGGTAACATCCCCCATCGAATGAAAATCGTCGACCGTAGAGGCCGTACTGTCCTCGCTCATTGACGATAATTTAGAAGAAGTTTGCTGTTCCAGGACAAGTTTCACAGATAGCAGTGGAGCGCTGTCCACGGCAGCAGCCGGATCATGGCCTGCAGATGCAGATAGCAGCCCTAACAGCACTAGCATCATGTTCAGCATTATCATCACCCTCTTCTTTTAGAAACTTGCCTATCCCGTCATCTTCAAGTGTCAGGAGCGATATTTATTCCATACACCGGAAGCTATGTCTACCCATTTCATCCAGCCAGGGTCTGACTTAGAATTTACAGCACCGGTATAAGCTTCATTATAACTATGCATTGAACGATCTATCGGAGCGCCGCCGGCCTGAACCGTTTGACCTTCATTGGACTGCTGAGCCTGTTGAGCCCGTTGTTCCGGTTTTACAGCGGGTTTCTTCATCCGCCCGATGAGCGAGGACGATACCTGCTTAGCCGCCAGCGTCACTTCGCTCAGCACATCTCCAATATTTTTCACAGAATCAAGCACAGGGTCCAACTGCTTCATCTTATGCTCCACATCTACCGTAATGCTGTTGGCCTGCCTGACGACCTGCTTTACTTCATAACTGAGCTCGTCAACCGTTTTCTGGATTTCCTGAAGCGTCTGGGTCGTCTTATCCAGAGACTGCTCCGCTGCTTTCAATGTTTTTACCAGGAAAATAACAAGTACAACAAAAGCTACAGCAATGAGTGCAACACTTATTTGCCAAATCATACGTTTCCCTCTCTTTCCTGTACCTGATACACTCGGTACTCCATAGTTACCCTTGGTTTTTCTTGCCGAAACAAAGGCAATTCACTACATCTCCGTCGAAAAACACCTCTTGTTTCATCCAGAATTCCCCCGGTTAATGACAACTACAAGCGGCGGAATGCCGGATACGGACTGCCTGACCAGGTTCGTGTTCCGCATAGAGCATTGTACGCATAGCGCCTGCTCCGCTTAAGCTTCATACTACACTATTTTACTATGAAGGAAAGGTGATTATCATGTTGAAATGGTCCGTTATTTTTCTGATGGTAGCCATAATTGCAGGGATTTTCGGTTTCTTTAATATCGTCGCCGCTGCGGCTACGATTGCCAAAGTACTCTTTTTCATTTTTTTGGTGCTGTTCGTCATATCACTTTTCACCGGACGCAGCCGCTCACTTTAACCGCTAGATTACAAGCTTAATGACAAAGTTGCATCCAGATAAACCCTAGCAGGATACAACCTGGCGAGTTAGAAAATAGGTTAGATGGGGGCTGTCCAGTAGGTCCCTAAAATAATAATTAGACGGAAAACATTGCGTTTTCCGTCTAATTTTTTTTACATATCTGCTTTTACTAGTCTGAGGTGTGAGTGCTGGTGTGAGGTAGTTCGTTGTCGGCAGCTGGTGGTTGTTTATCGGCTGTGCGCAGGTGGATGAGTGTCTATGTATTTTTTGGCAACTGGATATATGCGATCCTATCGGACACAGGGGGCGCTATTTGTGAAATAACGAGGAAGCTGGAGAGCTAACGGACCTGCGTTCCGCTATCGCACCCCAAAACATGTCATTTACAATAAATTTGTCCAAATAGCGGAGCCAGGGTCCGCAAGTATGGAGAAAGAGGGCTATTTCAACAAATAGCGGATCTGGTGTCCGTTACGAGTGACCAGTCCTTCGAGTTCTGCCAATTCCGTCAGTCTCGTCAGTCTCGTCAGTCTCGTCAGTCTCATCACTCTCATTTCTCATGACTCTCACCAATTCCACTAACCCCTTTTTATTGCAATATATTTCATAAGCTTAAGCAAGTACGGCAGTTTCAGTAAGAGGTTAAGTAGCTGGCGATTTCCAGCCAGTCGAATGTAAGCCTGAGGGTCATGCTGCGGTCATGAAAAGCGATTTCCTTCACCGCAACAATGTCTGGCATGTAAGATTCCAAATGGATCTCCAGCCGTTCCAGCCCCAATAGCTGCGGGGATATTGAAACCTGCCTTACGCGCACAGCTTCAGGCGTCAATTCCAACTGGCCTGCCGAATATTCCATCCGATAATGAACCGCCGCACCGAATTCCGCCCTTCCCCACGAACCGCTCATGTGAACGAGAAGCATATCGCCGTCAAGCTGAAAATCCGCGCCTGTTACACTGATGGGCAGCTCATAGCGCTGTAATTCCTTCACCAGTTTCGCCTTGGCCAGGCTGTTGAACTCTGCCTCGCTCAGCTCTAGCTCGGGTTTGCGCGTTTCAAGCATCTGCGTAAGCTTGTCCTTCCAAACGATTTCGGAATAGTTCATATCCAGCGTTCGTTCTGGACGGACATATAGTATTACGATCGTCACCAGCAAAACTGCAAAAAGTAGGAACAATATCAGACTAAATCCCCATCGAAATCGCCTTTTTCTCATTTTTTCACACTCCTTTTCCAGCCTCTAAATTAAAAATAATCATTTTGAATGATTCTTTAGTTGCTTGATTGTTTATTAGATAAATACGAACATGTATACAATCAAATATATTCGAGGAGGAGTTATCATTGAAAAAATTTACCGCTATTACCGCTGCCGTCGTACTTTCTGCCGCTCTGGCTACAGCTGTCTCAGCAGCCGAGTCTGATTCCGTCATTCTGAACCTGGAAGAGCCGCTTATCCAGGCACAGGACACGGTGATCGCCCCGAATCCGATTAACCTGCAGGACATTACTAAGCTCTATGCCAATCCGAACGGGGATGCGATTAACGCTCTCGCTCCGCAGCTCGTCCACCCAACGGGACAAGTCATCAACGATTGGGTTGAAATATATACTTGGCTTGGCAAGGCCTGGATTCAAATTCCAGATTATGTTCCGGACTATAGCTAATTTATATCATAATCATTCATTTTCTGCACAAAATCGCTCCGCAGCGCAAAGGATTCCCCCTTTATGCCGCGGAGCGATTGATGATTAAAAGGCTTAAAAACCTTAATAGTGCAATTTATTATTTCAACACACTTCCACCGAACAGGAAGCGATGTTCCCATGAACCGTCAAACTGGTCGATACGGACGCCCCCGGATTTTACGGAATACGTATGCAGTAATTTTCCATCGCCTATATACATGGCAACATGCGTAATCCGTTGGCTATTTTTGTTAATTCCTTTATATGCAGCGGCAGACGAGCCTTTATAGCTCATGAAAAAGACCAGATCTCCTGCCTTCAGATCGCTTTTCTTATATACCGCTTTGCTGTTGTCCTTAATCCAGGCCCCTTGCTTACGGGAGTCAGATGGAAGATTAATGCCTAGGGCCTTATTGTAAATATGCTTTACGAAATCAGAGCAGTCAAAGGTTGCCGTCGTCTTCCGGTTCGACCCGAACTCGTAAGGGGTTCCCATATACTGCTTCCCGGTTTGGATGACTTTGTCAACTTGTTTCTTGATATCCGCAGGCAAGGATACGTCTGGCGCGGATGGCGTTCCGCCGTTAGAAGCAGTTGTTTTGCCGCTGACTTTTATATATTTGGGCGCAGCACTCACATAACCGATCTTTCCATCGGTATTTTTCACCTTATAGAAATACTTATTGCTTTGATCCAGCACCTGGACCGCTGTGCCCTTCTTTAAGAAGCCAATAACTTTTCCTGATAAGGAAGGCTTGTCCCGAAAATTAACTCCAGCTACGATCGATCCTGATTTCACAACCGCCTGTTGTGAGGCAGCCGCAGACATAGTTGCCGGCATCGCCGAGTAAATAGATAGTGCCATTGCACCGGTTAGTAATAAAGCCAAACTCCGTTTCAATGATGTAACCTCCTAGATGTGATTTGGAATTATGGACAAGTGCTGTAAATTCCTCCTTTCTTTTTAACTTCTAACCATTATATCGTTTGTCGAAGATTGTCTAAATAAGTCGTTTTTCGTGTTATGCAAATTTTTATATTACAAACTACCTACCAAAACCCGAAAACATAGTTCTATGTGCCCGTTTTTTATTAAGTGAACTATTTCCTCTTTATTTTAATTTTTCCAATCTGCTTGGATTGTCTTTTATTCATGCTGCCGCAAAGTTGCTGTATGACCGCAGTCACTCCTGAGTTCCTCCAATTGCAGTAAAATTGGCAAAACCATAAATTAGGGGGATAAAGGATAATAATGAACGATACTGCACAGCATGCTCAATTTACAGGGGCCCAGCTGCTCCTGAATTGTCTAATAGCGGAAAAGGTAGATACGATTTTTGGTTACCCGGGCGGAGCGGTTATCCCTATTTACGATGCTTTGTACGATTGTCGTCTTATCCGCCACATATTAACCCGGCACGAGCAGGCAGCCATTCATGCGGCGGACGGTTATGCCAGAGTGACGGGTAAACCAGGGGTGGCGCTGGTCACTTCCGGCCCCGGAGCCACCAATGCCGTAACAGGCATTGCCAATGCCTTTATGGATTCCGTTCCGCTCGTCGTATTGACAGGACAAGTTCCGACTCATCTCATTGGTCGGGATAGCTTTCAAGAAGTAAACATCTACGGGATGACGATGGATATTACGAAGCACAACTATCTCGTCAGAGATATTTCCGAACTGCCGCGCATCATTAAAGAATCTTTTTATATTGCTTCAACAGGAAGACCTGGCCCAGTCCTCATCGATCTTCCTAAAAACGTCATGACAGCGGCAACCCGTCTGTTGCCAACCGAGAGCATTGACATCAGGGGCTATCGCCCCTTCTCGCCGATTACAGATGAAACAGTGAGTCAAATTCGCAATTTCATTGAGCAGGCAAAGCGGCCGGTAATTATCGCCGGCGGCGGCGTGGTTTCCGCTGGAGCCACAGAGGCGCTGCTATTATTGGCCGAAAAAGCAAATATACCGGTCGTTAGCACATTGATGGGGATCGGTTCATTCCCTGCCAACCATACCGGGTATTTGGGAATGGCCGGTATGCACGGCACATTTGCTGCAAACCGTGCGGTTCATCGTGGGGATCTGCTGTTATGTCTAGGCACCAGATTCAATGACCGCTTATCCGGCAAAGCTCAGTCCTTCTCGCCAGGCTCCCGGAAGATTCATGTCGATATCGATAACGCCGAGCTAAATAAAAACATCCCGGTCGATCTAACAGTAACCAGTGATATTAACGACCTGTTAAATCGTTTATTGCCGATCGGCAAAAATAGCCATGCTTCCGCCTGGTTGAGCGAAGCAACCGGATGGCCCCGAAAAGTCCCCCATTACTCCGGTGAAGAAGGACATTTAAGTCCGGGCGAGGTGATTTCATTACTGAATAAATATACTGAGGGGAACTGTGTCGTAGCTACTGACGTCGGCCAGCATCAGATTTGGGCCGCGCATCATTATAAATTTGTTCGCCCCCGCTGCTTTCTTACCTCGGGAGGCCTCGGCACCATGGGATTTGGCTTTCCGGCCGCAATAGGCGCAGCAGTAGCCGATCCCTCCAAACCAGTACTATGTATTACCGGAGATGGAAGCTTCCAAATGAACTTGCAGGAAATGATGACTGCGGTGGATTACCAGCTGCCGATCAAAATTGCAATTTTGAACAATGGCTATCTCGGTATGGTCCGGCAATGGCAGCAGTTATTTTATGACAAGCGCTACTCCTCCGTTCAAATCTCCTCACCGGACTACGTGGCCTTCGCGAAGTCCTACGGAGTGGCTGGGCTGCGCGCGAACACTTTTCGCGAAGCCGACTCGATCATCAGACAAAGCTTGGACCTTCCTGGCCCGGTTCTAATGGAGTTCAACGTGAGAGAAGAGCAAAACGTCTATCCAATGGTGCCGCCAGGCGAAAGCAATGATCAAATGATTACTCGCGACACGTAGTCCTCTGCATAAAAAAATTGGAACCGTTAGAGTGCATTTACTCCAACGGTTCCATCTATGTTCCGGTCTTTGGCTCTACATGAACGTGAACGTGCATGACATTTTTCCGCCGCCGCATCTGATCCTCGACACGGTCACTGATCTCATGACTCTCCATTACCGTTAATAACGGATCCACTTCAATGACGACATCCACCAGTACATGGTTGCCATGAACACGCGCCTTCAAATCCCGAATCCCTTCCACGCCCTGAATTCTGGCAATGGAGCTGCGCAAGTCGCCAAGCTCGATCTCATCAAAGCCATCCGTCAGCCGATGCGTTGAATCCCTGAAAATATCCCAAGCCGTCTTGCAAATCAACAGGCCAACCGCAAAGGCGGCGACGGTATCCAGCCATGGCAATCCGAATTGGGCCCCGATGATTCCGACCGCTGCGCCGATACTGACTAGCGCATCGGACAAATTATCCTTAGCCGCAGCCATCAGCGCCTGATTGTTAATTTGCATCGCCAGCCTGCGGTTGTACGTATAAACGAACCACATAGCAACTGCACAGACGAGCGCCACCGCCGCAGAGCGGATGTCCGGCTGAATCTCTGCTCCAGCCACCAAAGAGCGAATCGAGCCGTAGATGACTTGAATCCCTACCATGGCCATAATAAAAGAGGCCAGTAAAGCGGCAATCGTCTCCGCCCGCATATGACCATAGGCATGATCCGAATCCGGCGGCTTCTGGGATATTCGTAAGCCGATCAATACCGCAAGCGAAGCAACGATGTCCGTCACGTTATTGAAACCATCCGCCACAAGAGCGCTAGACGCAAAAAAATACCCGCTAATCAGCTTAAATGCAGATAGAACCAGGTAAGCGGAAATGCTGATCCAGGCGCCCCGCTCTCCTTTGCGTATATCCTCATATATGCCCAAACCTGCACCTCCAGCTCCTTCTTTATATACAAATTAAATTTTGCTATATCATCGTAGCAAATGAACTTCGTGTGAGTCCAGAGAAACAGTGTTGCACCAGGCAAAAGCAAGCGTTATCCATTATTCCCGTTGTTCATTAATTTAAAAACGTATAGAATAAAGACAACCCCCTTTCTACCTAGGAGATGATCGAAATGACCGAAAGTAACGAACCGCGGAAAATCGACTTGGCCGAAGCGATGCGCCAGAAGCTGCAGCAGAAAAAACAGCAGCAAGCTGGAGGTAACAAACAAGGGTTCATGGGAACCGAGACCAAAGCAATGAAAAGCCAGAACAATAAAAAGCCGAATAACCAACGGCGCCGTACAGGCGGGTCATAGGAGGAGCAGCTCCAAGACGCAAAAGAGGGTGTCCCAAAAGTAAAGCTTGGAGCACCCTCACCAGCAAAATAGGATAGAAATCGTAAAAAAACCAAGGAGCTAAGCGGTTTGTTCTCGCTTAGCTCCTTGGTTTTTGGCATCGACGGCGGCTGTCTTAAGCTGATTGTGGGCAAGGGTAAGCCACTCCATCTCCAGACTACTTTTAGTAAGCCTCAAAGCAGGAACCTTTTGAAGCCCCGGTTGTTCTTCTATCCCCAAACACAGGCTCCGGCTCGATCATGCGCCTTGCGGCCTCTCTGACGCTGCGCGGAGTCCGCTTAATTTCAAGGCTGGAACATTTATAGATACGAGTATAATAACGATCATATAATATATAACTAGTCACCGGGGCGCTGCATGGAAAATTATATATACAAAAGCCTTAAAGCATAACCTTCTTCACTTCGGAGCATTTGCCTTGCCTAGTTTTTTAGCCGCAAATATTTTATGCTAACTTTGATCTCGCGATCACCTTGGACCTCTGTACACTGCGGCTTTAGCGGGCAATCCTCACAGCCGGGGCTTCGGTAATGTCGATATTCGATCTCATACCCGTTTTCAGTTTTCTCCTTACTTAAGTATTGCCCCCTATGATTTACTCTTTGCAGGACTTGCTTGAAATTAAAGTAGCAGGTTCGTTGAAGTGCCTGATCTAGGTTCGAGCATGAATCGCGGATTTCACGTTCTAAATGGAATTATAGTAGTTAGTTTCCGAGGTAAAGAAAGAAATGTAGATTTAAATGGATTTTATGTCTTTAGAAAAAGGGAATTGTCCATCATGGACAGGATTCTTGATTTTATGTGCATAAAATCCATCTAATCCATTAAATCATTCGTTTAGAGGATAATTAGATACATGGATTCCATTTAGTGTCGGACTACTTATGTCTAACAGTTCCACAGAAATTGGTTCCACAGAATCGAATAGCTTTCTAAAAAAAAGGGGCGCCCCTCAGTCATCTATGATGACTTCTGGGACAACCCCTTCTGCATTTAGCGCAGTTTTGCAATTATTTTTCTTCCGGATACATTTGCTTCCGTAAATTTTGAATTTCCTCGCTCTCGAGGTACTCGTCGTACGTCGTGACGCGGTCGATGATGCCATTTGGCGTAATTTCGACAATCCGGTTGGCAATCGTCTGGATGAACTGATGGTCATGGGACGTAAACAGAATCGTTCCGTCAAAATCGATCAGACCGTTGTTCAGCGCCGTAATGGACTCGAGGTCCAAGTGGTTCGTCGGCTCATCGAACACCAGCACGTTCGCGCCGTTCAGCATCATCTTCGCCAGCATGCAGCGAACCTTCTCGCCCCCGGACAGCACGCTCGCCTTCTTCAGCGCCTCTTCTCCGGAAAACAGCATCCGGCCCAAGAAGCCGCGAAGGAAGGTTTCATCCTGGTCATTCGAATATTCTCGCAGCCATTCGACCAGATTGAGGTTGACGCCGTCGAAATATTCAGAGTTATCTTTAGGGAAATATGCCTGCGATGTCGTTACGCCCCAGCTGTACTCTCCTGCGTCTGCTTCCATCTCGCCCATTACGATTTGGAAGAACGTCGTCTTCGGAATGCTGTTCGGACCGACAAATGCGATCTTGTCGCCTTTGTTGACGACAAGGCTGAAGTTGTCGAGTACCTTCTCGCCTTCGACCGTCTTGGTCAGGCCTTCGACGCTTAACAACTGCTTGCCCGCCTCGCGCTCGGACTTAAAGTGCAGGAACGGGTATTTCCGGTTCGAAGGACGGATATCGTCAAGCGTAATTTTGTCCAGCTGCTTCTTCCGGGACGTTGCCTGCTTCGATTTCGAGGCATTCGCGGAGAAACGCTGAATAAACGCTTGAAGCTCTTTGATCTTCTCTTCCTTCTTCTTGTTCGCATCACGCTGCAGCGCCAACGCCAATTGACTGGATTCATACCAGAAGTCATAGTTGCCCACGTACAGCTGAATTTTGCCGAAGTCGATGTCGGCGATATGCGTACAAACCTTGTTCAGGAAGTGACGGTCGTGGGATACGACGATGACGGTTCCCTCATAGTCCATGAGGAAATTTTCGAGCCATTGGATTGATTCCAAATCCAAATGGTTCGTCGGCTCATCCAGCAGCAGGTTGTTCGGCCGGCCGAACAACGCTTGGGCAAGCAATACCCGCACCTTCTCATTTCCGCTCAACTCGGCCATCTTCTTGTCATGAAGATCGCGCGGAATACCGAGTCCAATCAGAAGCGCCGCCGCATCCGGCTCGGCATCCCAGCCGTTCAGCTCCGCGAACTCTCCTTCCAGCTCTCCGGCCCGCATGCCGTCCTCTTCCGAGAAATCCGCTTTGGCGTAGAGCGCGTCCTTCTCCTTCATAATGGAATACAGGCGCGTATGGCCCATAATTACCGTCTCCAGAACCGGATACTCATCATACTCGTAATGGTTCTGCTTCAGCACCGCAAGGCGCTCATTCGGAGACATATGCACTTCACCCTGGTTCGGCTCGATCTCCCCGGAGAGGATTTTCAGGAAGGTGGATTTCCCCGCCCCGTTCGCCCCGATGAGGCCATAGCAGTTCCCCGGCGTAAACTTTATATTTACATCTTCAAAAAGTGCTCGTTTTCCATAGCGGAGCGTTACACCAGTAGTACTTATCATTTCGGCATTACCATCCTTTATCAATAATACACACTGGTCAACATTATAGCATAAATCGCTCCATATCGCCTGAAAGGATTCGCGATTTCCGGCACAAAAAAAGACGCGGGGCTCCCGCGTCTTCAGTAGAGTTCTGTTCTGCTCCCGGCTTACTTCGTTTGCCCGCTTTCAGGATAACGGAGCGTCTCCCCGTGCAACAGAATTTTGATGGCGCTCTCCGCAATTCCCCGGCGTTTCCGGTCTTCCTCCAAACGGTCGAGCGCCTCCCGGGCCGTATCATCCGCCAATCGAAACGTACCATAATGCATGGGGATCATCAGCTTCGCTTTGACATCAAGGAACGCCTGCAGCGCCTCCTCCGGCGTAGTATGCTGAGAGGTCATGAACCATTCTGGTTCATAAGCACCTATAGGCATCAGCGCGATATCGATTTTATATCGTTTGCCGATCTCTTCAAATCCCCGGAAATATCCGCTGTCACCGGCGAAATAAACGACATGCTCCTGCTCGCCTTCGTTTGTATGGGCCAGCTCCAGCACATAACCGCCCCAGTGCGAGGTGTTCATATCGAACAGTGTACGGCGTGTCCAATGCTGTGTCGGTACGAAGGATATTTTGACGCGCCCCATCTCCAGATGCTCCCACCAGCTCAGTTCCATAACCCGCTTAAATCCTTTGCGCCTGAGCTTCCGAGCGAGTCCGACCGGCACGATAATAGTCGTATTAGCTCCATATAATTTACGGATAGAGGAAATATGCATGTGATCGTAATGGGAATGAGAAAGCAGAATTACATCCACCTCCGGTATATCGCCGATTGGAATACCTGGTGTTCCGATCCGGCGCTGAAACCCCATACGGCTTGCCCATACTGGATCCGTGACGAAATTCAAGCCTCCATACTGAATCAGAAATGTAGCGTGACCGATCCAGGTTACGGAAGTCTCTGTTCTATTCTCCTGCAAATAATCCAACTGAGGGGGAGAATTCGGGATAATATAGGAATAATCCTTCTTCTTCCTGCGGCGCTCTTCCCGCCACTGCCTGAATTGCTTTAACGTTCGGTCGGTATTTACATTGTCGATATTCGTGTAGCGTGTTCTTGGCATGCTTGAGGAGTCCCTCCTTCTTGGTCGCCTCCATCTCGTTGTCTGCTTGTTCAGACGAACAAACAGCATTGCTAAATTCATTTGTATGCTTATCTGATGCAGAAGGTCCAAGGTTACTCAGTCTATTTTTCTATATTAGAACATATACACCCGTAATTCCAAACTTTTAATCAATCCGAAGGGTCCTTAAACCGGTATGCATAGATGAATAAAAATAAAACAGCACCGGCAATGACTAACTGCGGCGCCCACATCATCAGGAAATGCTCCATTATGAAAGTCACCCTTTCTTTGGCGAGCTCCCGCGAATATATTTGGCATCGAACAGAAACAAGCGCATCAACAGCACAAGCGAAGGAATCAAGATGAACAGCCCGGCAATGAAGGCCGTAATCAAGGCAACTGCCATCGTCTCATTTGTAAATCCTTCATAAATGCTCACCTGCTTATACAGAATGTAAGGCAAATGGGAGCGCCCATATCCGTACCAGGCAAAGCCGAATTGCAGCATGACAAGCAGGAAGGACCAGCCCAAATGACGCCGTCTCCATACCAAATATACCGCCAGCAGAAAACTGGCCAGCGAGGCAAGAAACATCCATGCCATACCAAGCATATTTTGAAAATGCTCCGGATTATGCCGGTTAAGCTGAAAAAAAGCAAGCACGGATGCGGCAATCGTCGGCCCGCTCCACATTAGGGCATACCCCCGCAGCACTTCAAACGCTAAGCGGTCCCCTGCCTTTTTGGCATAGAACGTCAGGAACATAGCTGAAATGTACAGCACCGACACGATAGCCAGCACGATCACAGACCAGGTGTAGGGGCTTGCGAAAAACAAGGCCCAGTCGAATAAAACGCCGCCGTCTTCTTCCCGGATAATCCCGCCTTCCGAGACCGCCAATACAGTTGACAGCGCTGCCGGAATGAACAATCCGGTCGAGCCGTAAATCGCCATATAAATCTTGTTGTCTTCTTTGCTGCTTCCATAAGTGTTATAGGCATAATAAGCCCCGCGAAGCGCGAGCAATACGGTGGCCAGGCTGCCCGGGACGAGCAGCGCCGTACCGTAGTAATAGGCTGACACCGGGAAAAAACCGACAAGGCCCACGACGAAAAAGATCAGAAATACGTTCGTCACTTCCCAGACGGGAGACAGGTAGCGCTGGATAATTTGATGGATTTTGTTCCGGTGTCCCGTAATGACACTGTAATAGCTAAAAAATCCAGCCCCAAAGTCAATCGAAGCGACGATAAGATATCCGAACAGAAACGTCCAAAGCACCGTTATTCCGACGATTTCATAGCTCATTACCTGCCCCTCCCTCAATTCCCCGCTCTTTCATTTCCGCGAGTACATCTTTATTCCGGAACAATTTGGCCAGCACAACGATGCAGGAAACGCAGAGCACGATATACAGGACGATGAACAGCACAAGCATCGAGCCGACATGAGGAGATGTTGTTGCCGCATCAGCCACTCTCATATAGCCGCGCACGATCCAGGGCTGGCGGCCAAGCTCAGCAAACATCCATCCCAGCTCAATTGAAATCATGGCAAACGGCCCGAGCGTCAGTATGCCGATCAACAGCCATTTCGGGTACCCTTTGTTCCTGCCCGGAAGTTTGCTGCGCAGCAGAAACAAAAATGGAATGAGGACGAGCAGCACGCCAAGCGTCACTTTCATGTCGAACATATAGTGAATAAGGAGCGGCGGCCAGTCGCTCTGCGGGAAGTCGTTCAAGCCAATTACCTTCGTCTTCGGAGAGCTGCCAGCCAAAACGCTGAGCGCATAAGGAAGCCGCAGTGCGTATTTCACCTGCTGGTTCTCGTCCAGAATTCCACCATAAATCAGAGGTGCCTTTTCCATCGTGTCAAAGTGCCATTCTGCCGCCGCCAGCTTCTCCGGCTGGTATTTGGCCAGAAATTTGCCGGAGAAGTCTCCAATGACCGCTGTCGAGACGGCAAAGACAAAGGCGCTTGTCACTGTAAGCTTGAGCGCTTTTTTGAAATAAGGATGGTTGCGCCCTTTCAGCATGCTGTAAGCGGCAATGCCTGCCAGCAGCCCGGCGCTCATCGTCAATGAGGATGCAACGACATGCGATACTTTCGTCGGAGTCGCCGGATTGAATATCGCCTTAAGCGGATCAATATGGGTGAACACTCCATTTTCCAGGGTAAAGCCCTGCGGCGTATTCATAAACGCATTTACAGACGTAATAAAAAACGCGGAGGAAAAGGCTCCAATCACGACGGGAATAAGCAGCAGCAAATGCAGCAAAGGCCGTCTAAACCGCTCCCACGTATACAAATAAATGCCGAGAAAAATCGCCTCGATAAAAAACGCAAAGGTCTCCATAAACAGCGGAAGAGCAATCGCTTGTCCGGCAACCCGCATAAATGTAGGCCATAATAAACTAAGCTGGAGACCAATAGAAGTTCCCGTAACTACGCCGACCGCCACCGAGATGACAAATCCCCGCGCCCATCTCCGGGCCAGCAGCGAGTAATGGGGGTCCTTATGCGTAATGCCTCTCCATTCCGCCAGTGCAATCATAAGCGGAACACCTACGCCGATCGAGGCGAAGTTAATGTGTACAAACAAAGTAAGCCCGGTGAGAATCCTGCTTAACGTGACTGGGTCTGTAGAAAACATGTTCCAGTTTCAGCTCCCTTTTTAAAATAGCCGTATATACGCGGATCACTGGCAGAGCGATCATCACGGTCCGGTGATTAACAATTCAATACGCTTGCAGGACTAAGAGCAGAAACGCGCGAATAAGGCGAAAAGCGCTGTTTGCTGTAGCATACAGCATGATGGCAGCTACTATGAGACATACAGCGATCAGCATTTTTTCCTGTTTTTGAAACATGAATAAAAAGCACCTCCTGCAGCAAGTCAGGCACTGCATAACATAACCATCCAGCGTTTACCTGTAGTTTGCCTATACAATTCCTATTTATTCCTAAACGTAAAGTGATGCTCCCGTTCCTCTGAAAGCTTGGGTAATCTCAACCCTTGATGTACAATAAGTTGAAAGGAGTGTGAACAATTTATGAAAATAGTGTTTATCGAACCGACGCCAAGTCCGAATACGATGAAGCTGCATTTAAGCGAAAGTCTCGAACCTGGCATCCGTAAAACATATACGTTAGACAATGAACGTTCCGCACCGCCCTGGATCGCCCAAATGCTGCATATCCCCGGTGTAAAAAGCGTCTTTCATACTGCCGACTTTGTCGCGCTCGATCGGAAAGGCAATGCCGACTGGTCAGTCATTCTGTCCAAGGTGCAAGAGCAGTTTGGACAGGAAAGTGTCGCCTCCGCATGGGAACAAGGCGATTTGGACCCTGACCGGGGGTACGGGGAAGCGCAAGTGTTCGTGCAGTTTTTCCGCAGCATTCCTATGCAGATCCGCGTCAAGTCCGGCACGCTGGAGGAGCGCATCGGCCTTGGCGAGCGATTTGTTCAGGCGGTGACGGATGTGGCCAGTGCGACCCTGATTAAGGAGCGCAAGCTGACCGACTATGGCGTGCGCTATGGGGAGCTGCCAGAGATCGCCCGCGAGGTAGAGCAGGAACTGGAAGCAGCTTATCCTCCCGAGCGGCTGCAAGCCCTTGTAGCTCAAGCGATCCAGCATGGCAGCAGCGAGGCTGAATTTGTAGAGCAGCGCCGTGAGCTTAGCATGGACGAAGTAAGGGAGCGGCTGCAAAGCGAGGATTGGCGCGTCCGCTACGCAGGGCTGGAAGCGCTGAAGCCGGATGCCGGGGCGCTCCCGCTGCTTGAGGAAGCGCTGCGAGACAAGCAGATGCAGGTGCGCCGCCTCGCCGTCGTCTATCTCGGCGACCTCGGTTCGCCGGAAGCGATGGAGCTGCTCTATGAAGCGCTGCGGGATAAATCTCCCGCCGTGCGCCGTACGGCTGGCGATACGCTGTCCGATATCGGCGATCCCGCAGCGACGGAAGCGATGATCGCCGCGCTGCAGGACACGAGCAAGCTCGTTCGCTGGCGCGCTGCCCGCTTCCTGTACGAAGTGGGCACGGACGATGCCAAGGAAGCGCTGCGCGCCGCTGCCGACGACCCGGAATTCGAAGTCGGTCTGCAGGCAAGAATGGCGCTTGAGCGCATCGAATCAGGCGAGCAGGCTGCGGGTACCGTGTGGCAGCAAATGGCGCAGGCGAGACAAAGCAGCGATGTCCAATAGAATGACATCGCCTTGAGCAGCTCATCTTTGCCAGTTAGCAGGTATTGGCGGGTATCAGCCGGTAGGTATTCGCGCTGGCAGGTATCAGTTGCCAGGCATCAGCCTGCAGGTGCTGGCTGGCGGGTATCAATTGACAGGGGCCAGCTGGCATCGTCTTAAAACGGCAAAAAAGCGCCTTGCGGCATCCACGTCGCAAGGCGCTTTTCTATATCTGCTATTCAGAAATACATTATTTGGTCTCCCAATGAATCTCGACTCGTAAATCCTTGGTTTCTTCCAGCGGCTCCGCTAAATAGGAAATATTGCTGACCGGCAGCTCATACAAGGTTGCCAGATGATCAAGCAGCTGCTTCTCCGTCCCTGAGTACCTGATCGTGACGGTATTTTTTTTCTCTTTGAGCGCTTGCCTTACCTGCCCCTGAATGCCTTGAGCATTTTTCATCACAGACTCCGGGTTATATAACGTGTATTCCAGCTGCTTCTCCAGATCCTGCAATCCCGCGGTATGTTGACCGCCTGCCGTTATTAGCGAGCGAAGCGTCTGACGATAAGACTGCTTAGCCGGCGGGTACACATTTCTCCAACTGTGCGTCTTTCTCATCTGCTCATCTGATCTCATATAGTAAGTATATTTAACGACGCCAGCCATATCCGGCACAGGATCGTCCCAGGTTGTATCCAAGTGGTACCAATGCCCGTTTATGTACACAAGGTTCCAGGCATGAAGCTGTCCTCCCGCACTTCCTTCGATGATTTGGTTATTCATCCCTGCCTGCTGCAATAGCTTATACGTTAACAGCGCATAGCCCTGACATACTGCAGTACCTGTCTTCAGGCCTTCGTAGGCGGTGTATTTCTGCAGTTTTTCATCGTATTTTAAATTCAGTACGACATAATCATGAATGGCCTTCACTTTCTGGTGCTCATTCATGCCCTCCTTGATAATCTCCTGCAGAATTTCCTTCACCCGCTCGTTAACATAAGCAGACTGAGCCGCGCTCTCCCGGTAGTTGATTTGAAAGGTAATCTTCGCTGAACCTGTAGTCCCCTTATAAGAGTAATTATAAAGATCGACAACATATTTCGTATAAGGATCATCGTCCAGCGCGGCATTCATAGCTTTCTGCATGTCGTTCTCAATATTTTGAGTGGAGCCTTGATATTTAAAAACAATCGTCGTTTGGCGATTTTGCATCATTTCAGCCAGAATAGTTTGAATCTCCTGCAAAGAAGATACGGACGCAGTCTTTAAAGTATTTTGTGAATCTGCAAATACTTCTGGGTAACCAACACCCGGGGGTATGGCACCAAACACAACGGCACTCACTATTCCTGCCACAATCCATCTTTTTACTGCTCGCTGCCTCATATCTTCTCCCAACCTTTCTGCTTAGAATATGACGGTATATCGATAGTTCAAGCCCATTGTAACACAACCTGTTTTGAAAAGGACTTCTAGTTTTGTCGAATCTCCCCGCGCCGGACCAATTCGATTTCGTCGAATCTCCCCGCAGGACCAATTTGTTTTCATCGACCATGGCCACGCCTCTTCCCATAGCCACCCTCGTCTTAAAAAAGACGATAAAACGCCTTATTTTCCTACCTGATTTCCTTTTAAATGGATAAAGGTTTAGGTATAATATAAAACATATTAACAGTGTGATAAATATCATTGCGTAATCAGCCATAATAGAAATGGAGAGACCGTTTTATGACTATAGTAAATATATCGGACATTTCCGTCCAACTTTTTATTACCGTAATGTTTTTCCTCCTGATCATTGCCCCGTTAGGCAGTCTCGGACTGTTGCGCCTGTTCCAGGGGAGGAAGAAGAGCGGATTTATTCTAATCGGCAGCGGCATTGTCAGCTATGTCGTCTTCCAGCTTGTCGTCGGTTTAGTCGTCTGAAAGCAGCCTGTTGGCTGGCCATTTTCATTGATCATCAGGCAAGAGGGGCGGCTAGCCCCCTCCTCTCGCCTATGAAGGCATGCGCTGCAAGTGCTTCTTCTTAGTTTAATCTATACCCATTTGACAACATCCTCTACCATTAACAAACTGTATAAACAATAACTCTTAGCTAGAGCCTGCAGCCCGCTTATCCCCTAATGATTCTCCCCTGCGGTTTTGTTGTATATAGCAAAAAGACAGCGAATAAACCGCTGTCTCTAAGTGATTTTACCTCTCTCAAATGTCGCTTTTTCAAAATATTTGTCTCTCAAAGTGTTGCTCTCTCATAAAATTTTAGCATTTCCAGAAAACCACATCGATAATATATGCAGCAAAACAAATCAATTATTTCGCAGCGGAGGCTGCCGCTTCATGCTCCAGATTCTCGATGTATTTCTCGCAGTCAAGAGCGGCCATGCATCCGCTGCCGGCAGCGGTAATGGCTTGGCGGTAACGGGAGTCTTGAACGTCGCCGCAAGCGAACACGCCCGGTACATTTGTTAAGGACGTTCCCGGCTTAACGACGATATACCCGTTGTCATCCGTATCAATTTGTCCGCCGAGGAAGCCGGTGTTCGGATGATGCCCAATTGCAACGAAAACGCCGCTCGCTTCAATAACCTCTTCCGCCCCGGTTTCATTGTTGCGCACTTTAAGTCCAGTAACGCCGGTGTCGCTCGTAACGACCTCAATCGGGGTGCGGTTAAGCGCCCATTCTACTTTCTCATTGGCCCGAACCCGATCCTGCATAATTTTGGACGCACGCAGTTCGTCACGACGATGAACTACAGTGACCTTCGATGCGAACCGCGTCAAGAAGCCTGCCTCCTCCAGCGCGGAATCTCCGCCGCCAACGACGATAATTTCCTTGCCCCGGAAGAAAAACCCGTCACAGGTTGCGCATGTACTAACACCACGCCCTACGTTATCCTGCTCCCCGGGAATGCCAAGATATTTAGCGGTTGCTCCCGTCGACAGCACCAAAGTATCGGATACCAATTCACCCAGGCCCTCTACCTGAAGCTTGAATGGGCGCTTGCTCAAATCAACTGAATTTACCCAGCCTGTGCGAAATTCAGCCCCGAAACGCTCCGCCTGCTTGCGCATGTTATCCATCAATTCCGGACCCATAATTCCCTCAGGAAATCCAGGGAAATTTTCCACGTCCGTCGTTGTCGTCAATTGGCCACCAGGCTGAGGCCCTTCGATTACAAGAGGCTTCAAGTTGGCGCGTGCCAAGTAAATAGCTGCTGTCAGCCCTGCCGGACCAGTTCCGATAATAATAGATTTATACATATATAACGTCCTCCTTCAAGGCAATTTAACACGAATGTCAGAGCAGATTGAACTGTACTCATTGATCTATAGCTGCATGGAATCATTATTAGCTAATCTTTATTATCTTGTAATCAGCAGCCAAGGTCAATATTTGCAGCGGGAGTGTATCGTGAAGTTTCCATGAAGGCTTAGTGAATTCAGTAAAGATAGCTTAGTGAATTCAGCAAGGATGGCAAGGTAAATTCGGCAAAGATAGCTTAGTCAATTCAGTAAAGATAGCTTAGTGAATTCAGCAAAAATAGCTAAGTGAGTTCAGTAAAAAAATTAGTAGTTACATTAATTGGTAAGTTCTTTGAAGTGAACTAGTCCATCCGCCAAAGCGGAACGGATCAGCGAAGCAGGCGAAGTCCGTTTAGAATGACGAGTAGTGTGCTTCCTTCATGTCCTATCACGCCAAGCGGCAGGGATATCCCTTGAACGAAATTGCCGGCGATCAAGAAGATGATAACGCCCGCTGCAAAAATGAGATTTTGCTTCACAATTTTTCGGGCACGCCGGGCCAGGGCAATCGTCTCCGCAATCATTTCCAAATTGTCATTCATCAATACAACATCAGCGACTTCCAGGGCAGCCCCCGTTCCTCCGGCGCCCATGGCGACGCCTACTGTGGAAGCGGCAAGCGCTGGAGCATCATTGACGCCATCCCCAACCATGACGGTGTGCCCGTGCTTGGCTCTCATTTTTCTCACATGCTCCACCTTGTCTTCCGGCAGCAAATCACCGTACACTTCATCGACCCCAGCCGCTTTCGCTACCGCCTTGGCAGTTCCGCTGCGGTCCCCTGTAAGCATCACGGTCTGCACTCCCAGCTCCCGCAGTTTAGCAATGGCTGCCATGGCCTGGGGCCGGATCGTATCCTGCAGAGCGATCAGCCCCACATATTTGTCATCTTGTAAAATAAGGGAGACGGTGTTGCCCTCGGCAACCAACACCTTCAATCGCTGCATTAATGCCGCTGGCATATCGGCGTCATTCTCATCGGCCTTGCCGATTCGCCACAGCTGTCCGTCCACCTGGGCTTCAATTCCCCAGCCGGTTATGGACTTCATCTCCTCCACTTTTTTCAGTTTTACGCCTTCCGTTCCCGCTCTGTTGACGATAGCCTGGGCCAGCGGATGCTCCGACAGGCTTTCCGCAGAAGCGCAGGCAGCCAGCACTTCCAAACGGTCATAGCCATCCGCTACGAACAGCTCGCTAACGACCGGCTGGCCTGCCGTCAAAGTTCCAGTTTTATCGAATGCTACAACCTTCGTACTGCCCAAATTGTCCATATGTGCCCCGCCTTTGAACAGAACACCTTTTCTGGCACTCTTCGACATGGCCGAAAGCATAGCCGGCATGACGGAAGAGACTAGTGCGCATGGGGAGGCGACAACAAGGAATACCATTGCCTTATAGAAGGCGAATGACCAGCTCCAATCCAGCAAAACAGGGGTAATTAAAATGAGCGCCGCCGTAATGGCGATGACTCCCTTTGCATATAACCCTTCCAGCCGTTTAATAAAACGTTGCGTTTCCGGTGTTTCATTCTGCGCCTGCTTGACCAGGGCAATGATTTTCGCAAACAAAGTTCCTTCGGCCGGGCTGGTGACTTCAATATAGAGTGCCCCTTCCCCATTTAATGTGCCTGCGTATACGCCGTCTCCTATCGCTTTATCCACCGGAATCGATTCACCGGTAATCGTCGCCTGGTTAACAGCCGAGCCTCCGCTGCGGATGAGCCCATCCGCCGGGATCACCTCGCCCGGCTTCACGAGCAGCAGATCACCGATGGCCAGTTTCTCCACGGGAACGACTTTCATACCATCCTGTCCTACTCTTACCGCTGTCTCCGGCTTCATGGAAATGAGCGCTGAAATATCCTTGTGACTGCGTTCGCTGGCAAACGACTCTAGCGCACCGCTGAGGGCAAATATGAAAATCAGCATGGCCCCCTCATTCCAGTAACCTATAGCAGCTGCTCCCAGCGCCGCTGCAATCATCAGCAGGTTGACATCGAGATCGCGTTCCTTGATCAGCGTTTCCAAACCTTCTTTGGCCTTTAGGTAGCCTCCCATCGTATAAGCGGCTATATATATCAATATCGACAAAGTCTGTGATAAGGACGCTACTCCCCAAGCGGTCAGCATCAGAACGCCACTGCCTAAAGCGAGCATAATTTCATGATGTCTCAGCATACGCAGCAGCGATTGGCGGCGACGGCGTCCCGGATCAGGTAAGTTGGCAGAATGCTGAATGGCGGATTGCTGTACACTGGAATGCTGAATAGCGGATTGCCCAGTGCTGGATTGCTGTAAACCGGACTGCGTAATGGCAGATTGCCGAATAGCCGATTGTTGTACAGTGGAAACCCCTTTGTGTATCGCTTGCATGTAAATCTCCTCCCTTAATCTGGTGTCTAATTGAGAATGAATACTATTGTTAATGCCCTTAAAATGGCACATGCTGCCCCGGGATCATCCCGGAGCAGCATGTAATTGAGAACGATAATCATTTTTGTATCAGATCAATAATTTTTCCTTGAGGCAACTTTTACTTTATTTTAAATCTTTTCTGCAGTTTTGTAAATAGGCAAACAGAAAAAATGGCAATAATAGGCGACCCAACTCCTCCCCCGCCATCATCTTGACGTTACCTGGTCCTGGTCTCTGAATGAAAAATACCGCTAGGCTTGGCTGAGATTAGCTGGAATTTTGTTTGAAGTCAGGTTGGTGATGGAGATGGAGAAGGAGATAAAGATAGAGAGTTAGAAATGGGAGGCGGAGTTAGGGATACATTTGGAATAGATGGGATGGGATGGGATGGGATGGGATGGGATGAGATGGAGATAATAGTTGTTGTTATGGTAGGGATAGTGTTAGGGATGACTAAAAGATGCATTTGGCTGATAGGTGGGGTTTAATTGAGCTAACTGTATTTCATGTATCTAATTTAGTATCAGTTGGAACACTTTACGAACTAAATGGATTTAGTACATCTAAAACTTCCATTTTCCCGAAAAACCCTGTAATCGGTCATTTTAAATGCAAGGAATCCAATTAGTCATAGCCTCCGGAGTAAAAGCCTCATTTTTACGACAGGAATTACAGTTAATGTACGAATTCCCCTTGCTCACCACTAGCATGACAGCAGTCCTCAACCACTTATAATCACCAATCTATCTAGTTCTTCAAGCCAATATAATTACTTATTACAAAAGTCACTCGAGCTGGAACATAGTTGCTTTAGGCTAATATAGTCACTTGTGTCCAGTAAGTCACTTTAATCCAGCATAGTCACTTTGACTGTATATTCCCTTTCGTCAACATAGCCACTTTATTCGTTTTATTCGTTTTATTCACTTTAGCCCTTTTAGCCCTTTTAGCCCTTTTAGCCACAACGCCACTCCCCGACGCCGCAATCACCACAGACGTCACAGCAGCCGCCCGTAACCGCCGAATTTTTACATGCTTCTATATCCAATAAAAAAGCTGCCCCCGAGGTTTAATAAGAAACCTGCGGGAGCAGCTTTAAAATTGCATTCAAAATCGCTAGCTTTAACGAGGTATGAACAAATAATTAGGCCTGGCTTGCCGCAATCGCTTGATCCAGATCATACAGAATATCCTCAATCGACTCCGTGCCGATCGACAGGCGGATGAGTCCAGGCGAAACGCCTGCTGACTCCTGCTCTTCCGGAGACAGCTGCAGGTGCGTCGTGCTTGCCGGATGGATAATCAAGGACTTGGAGTCGCCGACGTTGGCCAAATGCGAGAATAGCTTCACGCTGTTGATCAGCTTGCGGCCTGCTTCTACGCCGCCTTTGATTCCAAAGGTCAGGATCGCGCCTTGGCCTTTCGGCAAGTATTTCTGTGCAAGCGCATAGGATTCATGGCTTGGAAGTCCGGCGTAGCTCACCCATTCCACACTCGGATGTGCTTCGAGATGCTTCGCTACCTTCAACGCGTTCTCGCTATGACGCTCTACACGCAGGTGAAGCGTCTCGAGTCCTTGAAGCAGCAGCCAGGCGTTAAATGGAGACAAAGATGCGCCGAGATCGCGCTGCAGCTGAACTCGGGCTTTAATAATGTAAGCAAGCGGGCCAAGCGCTTCCGTATAAACAACACCGTTATAGCTCGGATCCGGCTCGGTCAGTCCAGGGAACTTGCCGCTGGCCTTCCAGTCGAATTTCCCGCCGTCGACGATGACGCCGCCGATGGACGTCCCGTGTCCGCCGATGAACTTCGTGGCGGAATGGACTACGACATCCGCTCCGTGCTTGATCGGCTGCAGCAAATACGGGCTCGGGAAAGTGTTGTCTACGATAAGCGGAATGCCATGCTCATGAGCAATCGCAGCTACCGCTTCGATATCAAGGACATCGCCTTTCGGATTACCGATCGTCTCCGCGTACAAAGCTTTGGTCTTGTCCGTGATCGCCGCCCGGAAATTGTCCGGGTTGGATGAATCCACGAAGGTCACCTTGATTCCCAGCTTGGCAAACGTCGTGGAGAACAGGTTATAGGTTCCGCCGTATAAGGTTGCAGAAGATACGATTTCATCCCCGGCACCTGCGATATTCAGGATTGAGAACGTAATCGCTGCCTGGCCGGAGCTCGTGGCAAGTGCGCCGACGCCGCCCTCGAGCGCCGCGACTCTTTTCTCGAACACATCGTTCGTCGGGTTCATAATACGGGAGTAAATGTTGCCGAATTCCTTCAATCCGAACAAATTAGCCGCATGCTCCGTATCGCGGAAGCCATAGGATGTTGTTTGATACAGCGGTACTGCACGCGAATAAGTAGTAGGATCAATTTCCTGACCCGCATGGACCGCAAGTGTTTCAAGACCGAGTTGACGCTCTTCAGACATAGTTAAATCCTCCTTTAAAATTTGCATATCCCTAAACGAGGGTAATGTTTTTCATATTCTCTCACATAATGAAGCGTTTGAAAATAGCAAATCCGATAATTTTCCTATGAATTAATCGATTTTCCATTACGCTGTGGACAACAAATAAGCCGCCAGCTGAATGCTGCGGCCCATTTGTACATATGTGCATGAAAATGTGCATACTGTTCATAATTTCCGCAAGGCTCAGAAAAACTATGCACATATTCACATTTAACTGCCTGCAGAGCCCCTTAGTGACCTTAGATTCCGGTTGTCCACATGTGCATAATTATATTTATCCGTCCCGGGATGCTGCGGAAAATTTCCGGATGAAGTAGGCATCCTCCATAGAAGGCAGAACTTCCTCAAGGCCGGGAAAAGGAATGTTCTCCGCAACCAGCCGCACGAAGAGGCTTTCATTCTCCAGCTCTCTCATAAAAATAATCCGCTGCTCGGGGAAATGGCGCATCTGCCGGCTTGTCACCGTTCCCTCCCAAACCTTCGAAGGAAGATCCCACTTCCATTCCGCAGCCCCGCCCTCAAAGCGAATCCTGCCGTTCTCAAGCCACACAATGCGATTTGCCGCTGCCTCCCACTCGTTCAATTCATGGACCGCGGCTACAACAATCCTCCCCAGTGCATAGCGCGTCAAATACGTAATCGCCAGCTTGCGCTCGCCCGAATCGAGCGCATTCAGCGGCTCGTCGAGGAAGAGGAATTTGGGTTGGGCCAGCAGCGCCTGAACGATGCCGATCCTTCTCTGCACGCCGATCGACAGCCGCTTGACCCGGGTATTCCGATACGACTCCAGCCGAAAATCGCGGATCAGGCGATCAACCGCCTCGGTATGGAACACTCCTTTCAGCTCGGCAAGATAAACAAGCAGCTTCTGCGTCGTCATCTCCTCATACAGCTCCAGATCGGATGGAACGTACCCGATTTGGCTGCGGACGAGCGGCAGATGATCGGCTGCCTCCCGGTTCTGGTAGGCGATTCGGCCTTTCCGCGGTTTATCTGCCGTTGCCAGCAGCTTCAGAAGCGTCGACTTTCCTGCCCCGTTAGGACCGGCGAGAAGCGTCAGCCCCGGGTAAAGCCGCAGTTGGTCAATCGACAACTTGAACGCGCCTAAAGACTGCTCAATATGATCAATGGATATCATGGCCGGCACCTGCATCTGCACTTGCACTTGCACTTGAACTTATTTCGAATTTCATTTTGCGGCTGCGGTAATAAGATCGCAGCAGCAGCAATACTCCTGCGACCAGCAGCAGACCGTCGATCAGCACCCGGTATTCGACGCGCAAAACGTAGGAAGAGGAGTTATCAATGTAGATGAACCACAACGCATATACGGTTAAAGCGCTGGCCAGCGCATAATAAATTCCTTTGCGAAACAGAACATACATGGCCGCTCCGCTCGTCAGCAGCGTAATTCCGAGCCACTGCAGCAGGAATGGCCCCAGCGGCAAGACAAATTCGCCCGCCTGAAAGATGCGGATGCTTACGATAATCGAGCTGACGAACGCCCAGCCAACGATCAGAGCGATGACGATCAGCATACGGCTGTACATGACGAGCGCCGGTGGATAGGGGGTAATGCTCTCGATAGAACGCATTCCGGGATCCCAGGTCCGGTAGCTGAACAGCATAGAGGCGATCAGCATTAACGGCGTAATGACCGGAAACAACGAACCCGGCAAAATTCCCAAGGATAACACTGGCCGATACGGGTCGACGAGAAGAATGAGCATCAGAAACACTGCTGAACTGGACAATATCAACGATTTGCGATTCAGGCGAAATTGGCTGCGCAGCAGCTTCCGCAAGGTGGGAGCTTCGACCTGCTCATTGAACTGAAGCGACTCTGAGGCATATTCCGCCTTAAGCGCGTCGAACTCCGGCTGAAGCCTGCGAATCAGCTCCGCTGTCTCCGACGGGGACGGCGGGGGGGCCACAGCGCGCCGCAGCGGGTCCTGAAGCTGCTGTTCCAGCAGTTCCAGCTCTTTATCGATAAAGTGATTCATGAAGCGGCACCTCCTTGTCCTTGTTTCTGCTCTTGTCTTTGTCTTTGTTATTGTTCTTGGTTTTGGTCTTGTTCTCTGTTTTGGCTTTGATCCTGCTGTTTCGGTTACGGCTTCCTGCTAGCGGGTAAGGCAAATCCAGGTCAGTGCCTTTGGCCAATACGCGCTTCAATTTTCGCAAGGCTCCGTATAGATGCGATTTGACGGAGCTGAGGGGGATTTCCTGCAGCTCCGCGATTTCCTGCAGCTTTAGGTCATGGAAGAAGCGCATCCTGACCACTTCCTGCTGAATTTCCGGTAAATATTCCAAAGTAGCGGCAATCTGCCTGGCCGTTTCCTGTCTTTCCAGCATCTCTTCGGCGCCGGGGGCAGGATCAGCATCATCCGGCATTTCCTCGGCAGCGGTATGCTCGGAGCGGAAGGAGGCGCTGCGCCAATAATCCCGGCATAAATTCAGCGCCACTTTGTACAGCCATGCCCGCAGCTGCTCCATTCCCCCATGCTGCCGCAGGTGCCGGATGAGCCGGATGAACGTCTCCTGGACGATATCCTCAGCTTTTCCGCGATCCTTCAGCTGCTGGGTCACGTAATTGAGTAACGGGCCATGGTACCGGGTGACAAGAAGCTCAAAAGCCTCCTGATCCCCCAAGGCCATTCGTTCCGTTAATTGCTGATCGGAAATCATTGCTCCCCCCTCCTCTTTGTTGTTTATAGCAGAAATAGCATCAACATAGCGAAATGATTAAATAAGTGCGAATGAAAGTAATATCAGCCTATTCCTCTTCCCTGCTGATCCACCGTTCCCGCATGTCTAGCATCCAGCTGGCCAGGAGCAGAAAAAGGCTTGCTGCCGCCAGGAGAATAATGCGGTTTGCCGTGAACGAGGAGCCTTCAGGCAAATATGCCGTATACAGCGTCCAGCCTCCTAGCATGTTTCCCGCACTTACCGTATCCAGTATCCAGAGGGCAAATGCAAGAACCAGACCGCCATAAAGTTTCTGGAACGAGGCGATTCCGAGTACCGTAATTGAAGCCAGCAGCATATAGGCCGGCAGCGTCTGCAGCAGAAGTTCTAGATACCCTGCCTGCCGGAATATGGCCTCGCTGTCATTCCAAGCATGCATGACGGTCAGGATTCCCGCAAATTTCATCCGGTATACGACCATCCAGCCCATACCTGCCAAGGCGGAGAGTACGAGGGCCAGCACCCACTTCCTCACAGCCATAAGACGGAGGGAGACGGGATAAGTGGCGATAACCTCCATGCCTCCCCCGCCGATTTCCCGTTCAAACAGCAGGACGGTGAGCATAATGACGATCGGGAACATCCCCATTTCCGCAAAATAAAACACCGTTTGAGGATAGTTCTCATCGCCTGTCAGGATTGCACCCCAATAGGAGAGGTAAATGAGCAGCGTCAGGAGAAAAAGCGGCTGCTTGACTATGTTCAAATCAAGCTTCACCTGGCTGCCCAGCGTCTTAAGCTCCGTTTTCATGCCCCATCACCCTCTCCCACTCCTCTTCCCAGTCTTCGTAAGAAATGGGGAGCGCTTTTGTCCCTTTTGCATCTTTGTCGTCTTTGGCATCTTTGGCATCTTTGGCATCTTTGGTATCTTTAGCGTCTTTAGCGTCTTCGGCGTCTTCGGCATCTTTGACGTCTTTAGCCTCTTTGCCCGCCTTAGCCGATTCGTCCGAATCCCCCAGCGGTATTTCCAGCCCCTGGCTATAGAAGTAATTCAAAATCTCCTTCACTTCGCGGATCTTCCCCGCATCCAGCGCCCCGCCTACCTGCGCGGCCATGCGGCCGCCCAAATTTTCGGGGTCCTTATTAGAATCCGAATGGACCAGCGAGCTAAGCATACGAATATCGGCCATCCCATTCTCTATGAACGTATGGCTTAAGCCTTCTGCTTCTCTATAATAAACGTACCATATCAAGCTGCGCAGGAGCAGCCGGACGTCCTCCCTTGTATTTTCGATCTGATAAGCGCCTTCCCTCGTGCCGAGCAGCATCTCATTCATCAACAACCCCGCATACCCCCTGTCTCCGCCGTTGACCGAAACGAGCATATACGTGCCGTTCTCAACCGTATCGTACAAAGCTTGCCCTGTCTCGAAAAAGCCTGCCTGATGAATCTTCGGTTGAAAATCCGTTACCCAGGAATCGAAATAATGATAATATCCGCTCCATTCCTTCAATATGTGCTCCGCTAACTTCCTGCTGTTCGGAGTCGTAACGATCCGGCCCGGCAAAGATGAATCGTTTACCTCGACGAAAGGTCCGCCATATAAACTGATACCATCCTTCCCAGACCCATGAAATATCTGCAGCTTCTCGCCAGCCGCCGCATAAGGCAAATCGTCATTTCCCTGTCCTTCCAGTTCTGGCAAGCTCGTAAACAGTATTGAATCGAAGCCTTTCACCGTCAGCCGGTATTCAGCATCGGAGAAGGATATGCTCTTAATCATTGACCCCAAATACAGCCTATTCGACCTGACATCTTTGACATAAACATGCTGTTTGCCGGGAAGCGGATACCAGGCGAACTCACTCGGCAGCATAACCAGCCCCCGGTGGACGAATGCGTAAAAACCGCCTCTTCCGTCATATTCCATAACTGTTCCCGAATAATGGATGTTCAGCGTTACACTGTCCGCCTGCTGTTCCGGCGTCCCGGTCCACAGCACGGTCAGCAGATCTCCCTGCTGGTTGAAGGATAAGGAACGTCCCTCGCTCTCGATATCCGAAACGGTAAAGGCCCGGTTAAGCGTCAGCGTGATGGCTTCCTTCCCTTGCAGTGCGAGTGCAGGAATGTCCAGCCGGGCCACGACGGTAAGGCCATCGTGGCTTGTTCTCTCCAGCACGAGGTCGTATTTCGCAACCTCAAAAACCTCGCTTCGCTTTCTTTCTATTAGGTTGATGTCTAAAATTGTATCGTCATTTATTTTATCGTAAAGGCTGCTATGCCTTTCCTGCCATAATAAACCGTAAGGCACAAAAGCGGTGCAAGCCAGGAGCACGGCCAGCCCAGCGGTGGCCCATAGCCGCACTCGGCGCTTGGTCGGCCGCAGCAGGTTAAGAATCGTCACTGCCGTTGTCAGCAGTAATCCCGCGAATACCGAAACGAACAATCCAGACCACTTCAGGTCATCGATACTTACCCCGTAGCCCCATAGCTCGTATCCCCGGCTCGCTTCAACGAACAGCTGGCTTAAATGAAAAATGCCCAGAACGTATAAGTTGTATCTTTCCATAATAAACAGCTGCATAAAAAACGTCCCAAACATCCAGGCGCAAAAGCCGATCAAATAGACGACGCGGTTCGGCAAACATACCGCCAGAAGCATAGCCAGCGCCAGCGTCACCATATACGAAATCTCATAAGATAAGAAAAAATAAACGCTGTACGAAAAAGTAAGCCCGGGTTCGATTATCTCCCCGTAGGAGAAAATGCTAAACAACACAGCAGCCAGCAAAGAAAATAAGGTGAAATACGCCATGGCAGCCGCATATTTCGTCATGATCCGCGTACCATACGACAGGGGCAGGCCGTTACTCCACTCATAGGCAGGGCGGCGAATGTCGCGGCGAATGGCGAGAATGCCCAGCAGCATAGTTATGCCAAGCGTAAGCGTATGAACGAGGGAATGAAAGCCGTAAGCTTCGTTAAACAGATTGTTCAGCGGTGAGACGGCTGACAAGGACCATGCGTACAGTACTCCATAGAGAACGGGCAGCCCCATCAGCCATGCATTGCGAAAAATATGATTCCATTCCAGAACAAACTGCCGCCTCCATTTCACCATGAGCGCAACGCCCCTTCCTCCTGCCTGGACCTTAACAGCGCCAAGTAACCGTCCTCTAAAGTCGGCCGGACCGTTGCCGCCGCCATCCCTGACGGCGGATCCTCGGCAATGATCCGGCAGAGCAGTCCTTCATCCGTCCGGCGCGTAGAGACAATGGACATAGGGTCAAGCTCGGCGAACAAGCGGTCCGCTACAATCCCTTCCCATACCTTGCCCTCGCCGAAGGCTTGCAAAACCGCCAAATCACCGGAAAAGCGCACGCCGCCCTGATCAAGTACGGCGACTTGACGGCAGTTGCTCTCAATGTCTGCGACGATATGCGTGGACAGAAGTACGATGCGGCCCAGGCTAAACCGCGTGAGCAGATTGCGGAAGCGCACGCGCTCCTCCGGATCCAACCCGGCGGTAGGCTCATCCACGATCAGCACCTGAGGCGAGCCGAGCAGCGCCTGGGCGATGCCAAGGCGCCTTCTCATGCCGCCGGAATACGTGCGGATGCGCTTGTTCCCCTTTTCGGTAAGATTGACCTTCTCGAGAAGCCGCGAAATCTCCGCCCTCCGCTTGCGAGAGTCACTCATCCCCTTCATTACGGCAACATAGTCCAAAAACTCGGCACCGGTCAGTTGAGGATATACTTGGAACTGCTGCGGCAAATATCCGATCATCGCCCGAATATCCTCGGCCTTTTTTAGCGAAATCCCATTAATTAGCGCATCCCCTGAGCTGGGCCGGATCAATGTCGCCAGAATGCGCATCAGTGAGGTTTTGCCGGCGCCGTTTGGTCCGAGAAGGCCGACCATCCCTTCTCTGAGCGTCAAATTGACGTCATCGAGCGCCAAATGGCCTTTCCGGTACATTTTATATAAATGATTGATCTCGATCATGCGTGAAATTCCTCATTTCATAACAATAATGTGATGGATAGCCCCGCGCGGTTGGCATCTGTTAGTGTAACGGGATAGGAGTTCAAAAAGTTCGCGCTTTCGGACGGTTTTATTTTCTCTTAGACCGATAGCGGATTTTTTGCTAGAGTTTATATAGCCGTGCAAGTTGGCTGAAGGGAGATTATAGATGCTGTATTCTGTCTTATCTACTATGCTGAAAGTCATCGTGCCGATCTCGATTCCCGTCATTTCCGGGGCACTGCTCAAAAGATTTCAGAAGCTCGATACCAGACCGCTGGTCACGCTCTACCTGTACTTCCTGAACCCAGCCCTGATCCTTGAAACGCTGGCCAATGCGGATATTTCATATCAGGACATATATCAAACACTTGGCTTCTCGCTATTGAATCTCATTCTGCTTTGGCTCGTCGCCGCCGCGGCAGGCCGGCTTCTTAAGCTTCCTGCCGACGAACAAGCGGGCCTTACCTTGGTTGCGACCTTTACGAACAGCGTAAACTACGGCCTGCCGCTCGTTCTGCTCGCCTTCGGCCAGCTCGGCCTGGATAAAGCCTCCGTTTACGTCATTGGCCAAATGATCATCGTCAATACGGTAGGCGTCTATTTGGCGGCACGCTCTAACTTTTCCATGAAGCAAGCAGTGAAATCGGTATTCACCTTGCCGTCCATATATGCTGCCGCGGCAGCTATTTTGCTCAGGGCTACCGGGGGTTCCCTGCCCTTTGGCATCGCCCAAGGCGTTACGATGGCAGCGGCGGCCTATTCGCCCGTCGTGCTCGCCATTCTCGGCGCGCAAATGGTTGGCGTAGCCGGTGTTCCAATGAATTCCGGCTCCAAGCTGGCCTTCCGGTCCGGCATCGCTATCCGGATGCTGCTGTCGCCTGCAGTGGCGCTGCTCGCCCTGTGGCTGCTGCAAATCGACGGGATACTCTTCGCCGTGTTGTTCATCCTCGCCTGCATGCCTGCGGCGGTGAACGCTGCCGCGCTGGCCGAGAAATTCGGAGCCTCGCCGCAGACCGTATCCAAATGCATTCTGTGGACGACGCTCGCCTCCTTCGTTACTTTGCCTCTCCTGATCGTACTACTGCAATAAAACATAAATACGTTGGGATGAGTTTCTTGGGAAGGTATAAGAATGCCATCTGAACACTTCTATAAGTAGCTTCTCCAAAAGACAGGCTGCGTTCGACCAGTAGTTCTTCTTGCGGTATCAGGCAGCTCTAGTTGCGAGCTGAACTTTATACTTCCAGATATTTTAAAAAGGCCAACCCGAGGTGATATGCCCCTATAGGGGAGCATACCAAACTGCGGGCTGGCCTTTGTTAATGCTGAAGGAATTTTCTGCATATGGCGCCAGCATATTCAACTTGTTGATGCTGTTAATACAAGCTTGCAACAGGCACGCCGGCCGGCAGCATATAGGGATTCTCTTTATTGATATGGTCATAGAACATAATACCGTTCAAATGATCGATCTCATGCTGCATGACGATCGCGTCAAAGCCTTTAAAGCGCAGCTTCAGCTCATTCCCGTCCCCGTCGAAGGCCTTGACCTGCACCTTCTCGTAACGGGGAACAAATCCTTGCACGCTGCGGTCGACGGACAGACAGCCCTCGCTTTCCGGCAAATAGATCATCGCTTCCGAATGGCTAATGATTTTCGGATTAAAGAGGGCATATTCCCGGGATTCACCCTGTTCATCGGTGATATATACCGCAAACATCCGTTTATTCAGGCCAATCTGGTTGGCCGATAGTCCGACGCCGGCTCGAAGCTTATATTTTTGGGACAGCTCGGGATCTTGACTGTTTTTCAAAAATTGCAGCATCGCTGCCATCTCATCCTTATCTTCTTCCGTCGGCGGTATACTTACAGGCTCGGTCACCACCCGAAGAATATCATTGCCCTCTCTCACAATATCGTCCATAGTAATCAAATAGTCTTTATTGAATTTACTCATAAATCAACAACTCATCCACCTTCATTGCCCGATTTGTGCCTATCTGAGCTTATTTGTATTTATTCCAATCCATATCGCTGTTATTCAACAAATACTCGAAATCGTTCTCCAATCGTTTCTTCTCCGCCTTGCGAGCCTCTTCAGCCTGCTTCCTGACTGCAGCCTTACGCTCCTCTTCTTCCCGCTTTAGGCTCTCTGCCTGTTGTTTCAGCTTGCTGACCGTATCCGCCCCGAGCAGGTCTTTAAGTGTCGCGGGCTTGTCGCTGGCCGAAGCCGCTGAAGGCTGCGTATTTCTTCTCTTGGCCATTCTCGGTTCACCTCAATTTCTGACTTCCTCATAGTACGTGTTTATGCCTGCCTAAAGTATCATACGGTCAAAATATTTTGTCAACAATCCTAAACTTTAGCCGGGAGTGATCATTTTCCAATTTCGTGAATCGTCTGGCCGAGCCTCGGAATAAAATCGGCTCATCCGCTTAAATAATTTTACCAAATTTGTTTAAGGTGAGAGTAAACGAGTGTAATTGTACAATATGCCCATTCATAAGCTTGGAGGAGAAAATCATGAGAAATGAACAGGAAAACAACGACCATCCTAATAATAGAGCCGAAAAACCAGCCAGCCCCCGGATCAAAGCACTGCAGAGATTAAAGGAAGAACAAATCAATATCTGGAAGCCGCTTAAAATCGAAATGGCGCAATACTGGATCGAGCATGAGAAGGTACAAACGCAGCGGAGAATGACACGGGGAGCTATTCATTTTTGTAATTTCGGGGAAAATATCGGCTGCGAGCAAAACGAAGAACGGCCTGTCATCGTCGTATCGAACAACACGGTGAACTCCACCTCCGGCAACGTCATCGTCGTCCCATTGACCAAAAACCTGAAAACGCGCACCAGCCCGAAAACCGGACAGCCGATTTTGACAAAGGAGGGCAAACCGATTCCGCGGTTCCAAAGCCACTATTTTCTGTTTAGGAGCAAATACGACTTCCTTGCTTTCGATTCCGCCGCAAAAACGGAAGAAGCTACTTCTGTCAGTAAAATCCGCTTGAAGGAGCACCTTGGAAATTTGGAAGAAGAAGATATGAACCGCCTGGAAAACAGGCTGAAATGGACGCTGGGATTTTAGCTGATATTTACTGGGTAACTGGAAGGCAATTACCGGGTACGATTGCGAGGCAAGATTACCAGGTACGCTGAAAGATTTTGAGCTAAGATTCAAAGGTACGATTGCGAGATACGATTGCGAGGCAAATTGCGGGGCATTACTCCACTACGATTACGTGGTACAATTGCGTGAGTTTTAAATTCCTTATTTATATTCCTTGTATTAAATCCACTTGTATTAAGAAACGTTATAGACCGATATTATAGAAAAATGCTGTACGAATATAAAACTCTGAACTGATATAGGATGAAAAATTGCAGAGAGGGATTGACATGCGGCAGGGAAAACGATACTATTGAAACAAGTGATTTGTCCGTTTAGTCTTATTATGTCATCCACCTCGTCGTGGATAATCTCACACGTTCTACGTGTATTGAGTCAGAAGAGGAGCCTCGGCTCCTCTTTCGTATTCCTAAGGATTTACTATCAGTTTGTTGTATCATGTGACAAATACAAGTACTGTGAAATATATTGCGTCAGGTTGTGTCATGTTATCCCTGTGATCTGCACATAATAGCATATGTCGCCCACCCGGTCGTGGGCAAATTCACCCCGCACGGAGGCTCCTTGCGGGGTTTATCTTGTTCTTATGTGTATTATTTAACCAGTTGGGCGGCATTTTAACCAAACGATTGCTCCAGGCCGGCCAGAAAGATCCGCAAATTGAAATCCAGGCTTTCCTCTACGGACAGCGGCAGGCCGAAGCCTCCGAGTTTCTTCAGTGCGGCGAAGCCATGGATTAGGCTCCGCAGCCCGCGAACCGCATGCAGGGCTTCCTGCTGTGGAAGTCCGTAAGGCTTTAGAAGCTGCAGAACCAGATCGACAACACGTTCCTTAGCCTTTCCAATCTCCTCCCCGCTCATCTCTTGGGGCACAAGCTGGGCGCTCTCATACAGCCCTGGACGCTCGCGGGCAAAACGGATATAGGCATGTGCAAATTGTTCGATTCCTTCCCTCCCATCGAGCCCTTCCACAGCTTCGCTGATTTTGTTGTAAAGCTGCTCCAGCGCATACAGGGCTAGCAGCGCTTTTAGCTCCTCCAGCCCGCGGATATGGTTGTACAACGATGGAGAACGCACGCCAAGGGAGGCAGCAACCGAAGCTAACGTTACGGCCTGAACTCCCTGCTGGTCGGCGATGTCCACTGCGGCCATCAATACGACATTTGCATCAAGACCTGGCCTTGGGGGCATGGCGATCCCTCCTCATAAAATATGTTATTCACGTTCCAGCCAGCGTCTGGCTGCCGCTATCGCTGCTTGCATCTTCCCAGCTGGATCTTTCAGCATCTCTCCGTGCCCTGCGGCAAGCAGGGTCGGCCGATGCTCGGCCAGCCTGACCGCGCTTGCGAGCGCCGCCTCTTTATTCCATGTTGCCAGCGCCGGGAAAGGGAAGCGGAGGCGAAGATGCCCCGTCACGGTAAGCCCCCCGCGCGTATGGAAGGCATCACCGACGAGAAGCGATCCCGTTCGCTTGTCGAGCAGCGAGATAGAGCCCGGCGTGTGCCCAGGTGCGGCGATGACAAGCAGGGAGCCGATGCTGTCTCCTTCGCGGACGAGATGATCCGCCCGGGACTTGACGGATTTGGGTACCCCGCCACGGATCGGCATCTGCGGCTCGCCAGGTTGGAGGCTCCGGTCGCCGGCAAGCAGCAGCGCATCACGCTCGGATATATAAACCTCTGCTTCTGGAAAGCTCGCCTTCAATTTATCCAAAGCCCCTACATGGTCATCATGGGCATGGGTCAATACGATCCGGGCCAGCGGTTTGCCGCTATCCTTGACCGCCTGCATAATTCCAGCCGCACTGTAGGGAAGAGCAGCATCGACTAAAGTGAGGCCCTCCTCCTCCTCCTCGACCAAGTAGCAATTTACCGGAAATAGTCTAGGCATAAACGTCAGTTGCGACAAATATTCATCGTGCTTTATGATTCTCATCTGCGCACGCTCCTCTTCATAAACTAATGTCATTAGTTTTATTTTAACTAATGCCATTAGTTTTGCAAGAGTTATTTTTTATAGTTAGCGGAAACTGGGTTTTCCTGCCTGGTCTCCGCTTGAGTTAATCCCCTGCCCGGCCAGAAAGAAATGCGGCCCAACACCATCGTGATGGACGGTACGAGGAAAGGCCGGACGATGAACGTATCGAGCAGGATGCCGATCGCCGAAATGATGCCGAATTGAACGAGCGCCTGAATCGGCAGCGTGGCCAGCACGGCAAACGTTCCGGCCAAAATTAGCCCGGCAGAGGTGATGACGCCGCCCGTTTCGGTAACTCCGTCGCGAATCGCCAGCCTCAGGGGCATCGTTCTACTCTTCCTCCAGATGCTGGAGATCAGGAATATGTTGTAATCCTCGCCCAGCGCAACGAGAAATGCGAACGCATAGAGCGGAATAAGCCCTTGAATCGCCACGGTGCCCATCAGATTATGAATTACGAGCCAGCCGAGGCCCAGCGCCGAGAAATAAGACAGCACGACAGTCAGAACGAGATACAGCATCGCTACTACGGATCGCAAATAGAGCAGCAGCAGCAAGGCAATGAGTCCGATAACGATCGGGATAATGACGGCCGTATCCCGCTCGTTCGTCAGCTCCGTGTCGTACTGGGTCGCCGTCTGCCCCGAGATCCACACATGCTCGCCGGGCGCCGGAATGCCGACTGTCTTAAGCATCAGTTCCGCCGTCTCCCGCAACTCCGGAAGGAGCGCCATCGCTTCGTTCGAATACGGGTTGAGATTCAGCTCGATATCTACCGCCCGAATAGCTGGATTGCCGCTCCCCTGCACCATATCAGACACCTTGCTCACATAAGAAAGAGCGGAGAAGGTCTCCTTGAGAGGCACCTCCTTCCCTTCCGTATCAACCATAAGCTTAATCGGGGCCAGTTCGCCTGGGGTAAACTTGTCGCCAATAACGGCAAAGCCTTCCCGTGAAGGGCTGCTCTCGGGAAACGTCGACAATAAGTCCACGGTATATTCGATCCGGGTGGAATTCAGTGCGCATGCTCCCAGAAAAATGACCGTAATCGCTATGATCAGCCATGGACGCCGCGTTACGGCCCGGCCGATCCAGCCTCCCTGCGGCTTGGCTCCTCCCGAAACAGAGTCCGGAACAGGTTTGCCCTTCTTCCGCGCTCTTTCGGCAATCATTTCCGGCGTGCGCGGCACGAACGGATAGAAAGAGCCGCGTCCGAGAATGGCCAGCAGCGCAGGAACGAGCGTCAGACTGGCCGCGCCCATAATCAGGATCGATAAGCTAAACGGCACTGCAAACCGGTGAACCGCGCCGTATTGGGCAAACAAAAGCACGAGCAAGGCAATGACAACGGTGAAGCCGCTCATCGCGACCGCTCCGGCGGAGTCCTTGAATGCACGGACAAGCGCCTTTGTCTTATTGCTTTCTTCCCCGAGAATTTGCCGGAATCGCGAAATGAGGAACAAGCAATAATCCGTTCCGGCGCCGAACAACAGCACGGTCATGATGGAAATGCCCTGCGAATCGACGGTGATCCAGCCCATGTCGGCCATTTTGCCGAGAATTGGACTGGCCGCACCATAGGCAAAGCCTACCCCGATCAAAGGGATCATCGCCAGGATCGGCGATCTGTAAATGAGCAGCAGCAGCACGAGGACAAGCAGCACCGTGGCAATAAGCAGCGATACGTCCGCGCTGGAGAACAGTCCGACCGCATCAATGGAAATGCCCGCCGGACCGGACACCCGCGCAGCTAGACCTTCTCCATCGCCAATGCTTACCGCGAACGGATCGGCGCCAAATATCTCCTTCGACCGCTCCCGGATTTTCTCCATGCCTGCTTCAAGAATGCCCGCATCCGTTTCTTTACTGAAGAACAGCGGCAGCACGAATGCCGTTCCATCCTCGGAGGCCAGCTTCTGCAGCACGGGCGGCGGCATTTGGTGGAAAGGCGGCACCGCCTCCTGCCCTGCAAGCGGATTGTCCGACAGCCAAGCCGCAAGCTGCTGCAAGCTGCCGAAATCCTGCTCGGTCAACCCGCTGTTCCTCTGCCAAACGAGCAATGCCGGTATCCCGGAATCGCTCGGGAATTCCTGCTCGGCCAGCTGCTGCGCTTGGACCGAGGGCATCGACGCCCCCAGATTAGCCGCAGTATTGTCTACCTTCTCGTTAACGCCCGGCCAAATCACATTCAAGGCCCCTACGAGGACGATCCAGGCCACCAAAGTAAACCATTTCGTTTTGCTTCCCGCAAACCAGCGGCCAAGCTGCTCCAGTAAATGTTCCATCGCTTCTCTCCTCTTCATATTCTCAAATTTGAGTCTGCGTGATACAAATCATATGAGTAATTATATATACCGGATGGTTAATTATCAATCGCCTATTTATGTTTGCTGTACGCCGAGGCAAAGATGATTATTGGAGTGGTCTTTTATGATATAATGATTCGTCAGTCTGTTATGGTATAATATTTCGTCAGTAAAGTAATTTGAGGTGACCTTGATGAAAGCTCCGAACAAGAAGCCCTTGGGGAGGCCTCCCGGTCAACAGGATGGACCGCCCACTTCCCAGCACATACTCACGACTGCCTCCAGGCTATTTATGGAAAATGGCTTCGAATCTGTCTCCATGAATATGGTAGCGCAGCATTCAGGCGTAACGAAAGCTTCTGTTTATTATTACTTTCCGACCAAGAACGAACTGTTCGTCGCCTGTATGGCCGCCGTCCTCGACAATGTAAAACAGCGCATCGAAACTGCGCTGGCCCAGCCAGGCTCTTTTCAAGAGCGGCTAGTGCTCATTGCCCAAAATTATTTGCAGGTACCTCAGGTTCACATGGACGGCATGGTGGAGAAGGTAAAGCAGCATTTAAGCGAGGAGCAGCATGAGCAGTTGAATCAGCACGAGAACGCGTTATACGAGACGCTGGAAAAAGGCTTCGCCGCTGCCGCCAGCCGGGGCGAGATTCATTGCGAGGAGCCTTTTCTAACGGCGCACCTGTACGTATCGATGCTAAGGGTCGGCGAGCGGCGGTATTCAAATAATGAGACGTTATTCGAATCGAATGAACAAGCTGCAGCTAAAATCGTAGCCTTTCTATGGAGAGGCATTCATAAATAATTACATGCAAAGGAATGAAAGTCATGGCCTTCGGGATTAACCGGGAGGAGCTGAACGTCTGGAAGCAGCGAGCCTCGCAAGGAGAAATTGCATACTTGACGCATTACTGGCTGGATCCGCGCTTTCCGGGCATCACGACCGTCACCAAAGTCGGATGCAATGATTTGGAGCGATTGGCGGCATGGTGCGAGGATAACGGGCTGAACCCGAAATATATTCATCGCCGGGACGCTTATCCCCATTTCGATCTGATCGGGCCGAAGCAGGTGGAAATTCTGACCAGGGAAGGGCTGTATGATCAGCTTGAAAGATTCCGTCTCCTATAAAAATACTAAAGGCAGGCCGCATTCATGTTATGCAGACTGCCTTTTTTCTGAACATTAGCCTTGTTCTCCGGGTACGAATAATCCAACCCGGTCAACGAGCTCCGAACTTTCCCTGTTTAATCCCACAAGCTGTACTTTCTTACCTTGCTCGTTGTATTTCGCAATGACTTTGGAAATGGCCTGAACGGCTGAATGATCCCACACGTGAGATCCCGTGAAATCAATAACGATTTGCTTCGGATCATCCGATACGACAAATTCATTCAGGAAGCCTGATACCGTACCGAAGAACATTTGGCCTTTTACCGTATATTGCTTGTAATCAGCCTGCTCTTCCGAAGTAATCCGAATCTTGGCCATCCTCCAGGCAAACATAAGTGCACTGAGCAAAACGCCGATGCCGACGCCAATGGAAAGATTGTTCGTAGCTACGACGGCCGCGACGGTAACCACCATCACGAAGCCTTCCGAGTATGGGATTTTCCGACGCATTGACCTTAAATAACCCCAATCGAACGTGCCTAAGCACACCATGAACATTACGCCGACCAGGGCCGCCATAGGGATCGCTTTGACGACATCGCCAAGCACGATGATGAGGAACAACAGGCCAACACCCGACACCAGTGTAGACAAACGGGTTCGTCCGCCGGATTTAACGTTGATCATCGACTGGCCAATCATAGCACAGCCTGCCATCCCGCCGAAAAAGCCCGTAACGATGTTGGCCAGTCCCTGCCCTTTCATCTCGCGGTTTTTATCGCTTGGTGTATCGGTGATCTCATCGATTAAAGTCGCCGTCATCAGTGACTCGAGCAGCCCAACTATGGCCAACGATAAAGATACCGGAAATATAACCTTAAACATGTCCCACGACAAGCCTACCTCTGGAAGATGGAATACCGGCAAAGCGCTCGTGATCGTGCCCATGTCTCCCACCGTCTTAACGTTCAGGCCGAGAAGCATAGTAATGATGGATACGATAATAATAGCTGCCAAGGCCGAAGGAAACGCCTTTGTCATCCTGGGAAAGACGTAAATAATTACTAAAGTCAGTACAACCAGGGCATACATCACCCAGCCTTCACCCGCAAAATAATGAAGCTGGGCCATGAAGATCAGGATCGCCAGCGCATTTACGAATCCTACCATGACGGAATGCGGCAAAAAGGTAATTAATTTCCCGAGCCGCAGCACGCCGAGAATCATTTGAATGACGCCAGCGAGAATCGTCGCTGCAAAGAGATATTCGATGCCATAGTCGCGGACGAGGCCACCCATCAGCAGCGCCATTGCCCCCGTAGCTGCCGAGATCATTCCCGGCCTTCCTCCCGTAAAAGCGATCACTACAGCGATGAAAAAAGAAGCATAAAGCCCCACCATCGGGCTCACCCCAGCCAATAACGAGAAGGCGATTGCCTCAGGTATTAAGGCAAAAGCAACCGTCAGGCCGGACAGCAGGTCAGCACGTATGTTCGAGAACCAAGCCGCACGAATATTTGATGTTTTAAACAAATGATGTAATCCTCCTGTATACTTTAAATTTGGGTCCGGTGCAATGCTCACGAACTCGATTATATTAAATTTAAGCATTCTTTCTCAACTGGACAAGGTTTGCCTTAAACGCTAACAAGTGATGAAATCTTGTTATTTCTGCATCATACAGCGATTTGCTCTCTTTTTTGGCCCTCCTTAAAAAAAAGCACCCTGCATCGTACATGCAAGGCGCATTCCATTCATACGGGTATAGCTGTATTTTGCACACGGTTATCCGAAATACTTTGCAATCATTTCCGCGATGGCCGTGCTCTTGATCGGCTTGCTTATATAATCATCCATCCCTGCATTCAGACAGTTTTCTCTGTCGCCCTTCAATGCGTTAGCGGTGACGGCGATAATAATCGGCCATTTATCCGCCGGTACTGTCTCCTTAATGACCCGCGTGGCGTCAAGCCCGTTAAGCTCAGGCATATGAACATCCATGAAAATGAGGTCAAACGGTTCATAAGCGATTTTCTGAATGACCTCTATACCGTTCGAAACGATTGTAATCTGATGGCCGAGCCGCTCCAGCATTTTTTTCAACACGATCTGGTTAATTTCATTATCTTCGGCTACGAGAATATTGAGCGCTGGGCCATGCATTCTGTCCAGGAAACTCAATTCAGCACCTTGACCGGCAGCAAAATTTTTCGCCGGCTCCCGCAGAGCGATATGGAAGGCAAAGACAGCCCCCTGCCCTTCCGCAGGCTGGATCCAAATGTCCCCATCCATCAGCCCGATCAGCCGCTTTGTAATCGCCAGCCCCAATCCCGTGCCTTCATAATTGCGCGTCATGAAATGGTCGAGCTGGGAGAACGGTTCGAACAGATGCGATATTTTATCCTTGGGAATGCCGATTCCGGTATCTTTGACGACAATCTTCAATCTGACACAGCCTTCCTTCCTCTCCGCCAGATCAACCGTTATCGACACCCCGCCGTTAAAAGTAAATTTCACTGCATTGCCGACCAAATTGAGAAAAATCTGCTTCAGGCGATCCGGGTCCCCGATCAACGCTTCTGGAATTTCGGGATGGACGTTGTATTCCATCGTCAGCCCCTTCTCCCTGGCCTTTGGCGTAAGCACGTCCAGCGTCTCGGAGATGCATTTGCGAATATCGAACGTTTCCTTATGCAATACGCTCTTCCCGGATTCGATCTTGGCAAAATCAAGAATATCGTTAATGATGCTTAACAGCGTATCGCCGCTTTTACGAATAATATCCAAGTACTCCCTCTGGGTATCGTCCAGTTCCGTTGCTTCAAGCAGCAGATCGGTCATGCCAATGACCCCGTTCATCGGCGTGCGGATTTCATGGCTCATCATAGCCAGAAACTCGCTTTTGGCCTTGTTCGTGCTTTCCGCCGCTTCCTTGGCTATGAGCAGCCTTTTTTGCTCGGTAATATCCTTAGCAATAATATAGAAGCCTACGTTCTCGCTATTGACAATGATCGGCGCAATCGTCGTAAGCACCTCTACCGTCTCGCCGTGCTTATTATGGAGCTTATCGATCAGTTTCTCGATGCTCGGATCATTAATGGACTCCTTCAGAATACGCTTTACGTATTTCTCGCCGATAAAGCGCGAAAAGCTCTTGCCGGCCATTTCTTCGATCGCATAGCCTGTCATCTTCACCGCCATGTCGTTGGCATTAATAATGTTCCCCTCCAAATCAAGGGAGAACACGGCGTCATGATTGTATTTTTTCAATGAAGTATAGCGTTCAACGGTTTCCTGGATTTTGCGTTCAATGTTTTTGCGTTCCGTAATGTCCTGTACGGTTCCGTTCATTTTGATAGCTCTGCCATGGTCGTCATAGGAGACGATCCCTTTTAAGCAATAATAGCCTACAGTGCCATCCTCGTACTTATATTGAAATTCAAAATCGAGCTTGCCTTTTTCAAGCGCTTGGCCGACCGCCTCTATAAATCGCTCCCGCTCGTTGTTCGGCATAAAGCCGACTAGTTCGGAGGAGGTGATGATGGAACCCTTCTTGATGTTAAACATTTCGTATACGCAATCGAACAGAACGATTTGATCCTGCTCAACAACCCATTCCCAACTGCCAATGAGCGCAGTTCGCATCGTCTCCGTTAAAACCATCCGTTCATATTTCCATTTCGAAATGTCACGGCCTATAGCCAAAATAAGTGGTGGTTTATCCAGTCCTTCATCGATCTGGGTAATGTTAAATTCGAACCAGATGTACTTGCCGTCCTTATGTCTAAGCCGCAGTTCGATCATTCCCCCGCCGCGAATAATATCCCGTCTAGTCGGCAGAGCCCGGTCAGCCGGATGGCAAAGGCCGCGGTAGTTTTCGCCTAACAATTCCCCAGGAGCATATCCGAGAGACGGCTCGACTGACGGTGATACATACTCGCAGATCCCTTCTTCATTGCAGCAAAATACGATGTCCCCCGCACGATGAACGATCTGTCTATAAAACTGGCCCGTGTTGAATTCCGGCCTTAAGCCAGCTTGGCTTAGCTCCACTTCCCTATTGCAATCGCATTCATCTCTGTTTGAAATCTCCTGCCGGCTCTCGCGAATGGATTGCTGTCCCTCTTCTTTGATGCCCATATTTCTGCCTCCATCAAGTAGGATGTTATAACATCAAATGAATTCATGATTGATTATGAATACTGAATACAGATCAGTTGCAATAGACTTGTTTCATAACTAAATAACAAACCATGTATTAAAAGTCAATTAGGATCGTTTTATACAAAAAAATAATTATAGTTAAATTTTCTCTTTTCAAGAAAGAATGAATTATTGTTGCTAGGGTGCTTTTTGCGCCCTGATACAGAGAAACCATATAAGGATCCGCTGGCGCTCTCCTTGATTTACGTCGTCGAGTTTCGCTTCCATCTTCCTTGATACACTAGTTCTACGCTTTCTGCATCCGGTTATTTTTATCAACCAATAAATCAACCAATATAGGAGCACACATGATAGATGCATAGATATAGGTGCATAGAATAGGTGCATAGAGCGACGAATTTCAGCGGTTTTCAGCGGTTAGATAAATTAGATGGATTTCATGGATTTAATTCTAGTCCGTAAAGGCGAAATCGCAGATTAACTGCTAATCGTGTATCTAATACGCGCTTCTTCGCTTTGCTAACCTAAAAACTTCATTCTAATTACAAGGAATCCAGTTAAATTGTACCTCTGGCGAGCACTGCAGGATTTAAATACACCAAATACACTTTTTCATATGTACGACGCTGAATTGAGCCATACACTTTTTCATATGTACGACGACGAATTGAGTCGCGCTCATCTGCGCATAAACCTTATTACCCTAAAAGTCCGGAACTTTATACGATACGAGAAAATAAAAAAGAGTCCGGCAGCAGATTATCTGCTCCGGGCTCTTTATGATCGTTGTTTAACATTAAAGACGTTGTTGAATTAACGCTTATTGAAAATATCCGTCAATACCGGTACGATTTGCGATTTGCGGGATACTACGCCCTTCAGTACCGCTTTGTTATCGACAAGCTTAACGCCGTAAGCTTCTTCGACCGCTGCTGTGTCTTTGCCTACTGCCAGACCGACGGAGTCGTTGTTCAGAATATCCGTTACGACGAACAGGAACAGATCGAGTCCCTTCTTCTCCACGATGCCTGCCAGCGCCGCTTCCAGCTCCGATTGGCGGGACAGTACGTCATTCACGTCAACCGCGTTGACCTGAGCGATTTCTACCTTGGAGCCGCCCATATCAAATTCCTTTGCATCGAGGGAAACCAGATCCTCAATCGTTTTGTCGCTTAGGTCCGCTCCCGCTTTAAGCATGTCCAGGCCGTACTCTTCCGCATTCACCCCGGCAATCCCAGCCAGCTCGCGAGCGGCTGCGACGTCCTGTTCGGTGCAGGTTGGGGATTTGAACAGCAAAGAATCGGAAATAATCGCCGACAGCATCAAGCCTGCGATGTTCGCCGGAACCTCGATGCCGTTCTCCTTATACATTTTGTTCAAAATCGTTGCTGTACAGCCGACAGGCTCCGCACGGTAATACAGCGGCCCGCTTGTCTCAAAATTGGCAATTCTGTGGTGGTCGATAACCTCTGCCACCCGTACTTGCTCGATATCCGAAACGCTCTGCTGGCGTTCGTTGTGGTCAACGAGAATAACATCCTTCACTTCGCCCGCTACGCTTTCCACTATGCGAGGTGCCTTGAACCCGAAACGCTCTAAAGCGAATCCCGTCTCCCCGTTCACGCTGCCAAGAGCGACGGCTTCGACATTCCAGCCTAGCTTGGATTTCAAATCTGCATAAGCAATGGCAGAGCAAATTGTATCCGTATCCGGATTTTTGTGGCCGAAAATCAATACTTTGTCCATCTCAATACTCTCCTTTTACTCATTAACTTAGAAAAGTATATCCTACAAGGCCTCGGACAATCAAGATGATAGAGTCCCAGATTCAAATATTTTACATAGATTAGGATCATATCTGTAAATATGGCGGAACGGAATTAAGAAAGAACTCAGATTTTTTTCAGCTTGTTTTCAGTAATGTTCTCTATAATAGAGGCAATTAAATAAAGGCAATTAACAGAGACAACCATAAAGACATATCATTCGGAAATAGAAAATTAAACCGCCAGTCGCTACTAGAGGAGGCTTCAACCAATGAGTCACATAAAAGGCATAAAAATTTTGCTCGTCGACGATGAGCCCCATATCGTTCAATTTCTGGAGCTCGGGCTGATCAATGAAGGATACGAAGTGCAGAGCACGCACGATGGTCTTAGCGCCGTTAATCTGGCCGCGGAATTCCAGCCGCATATCGTCGTACTGGACGTGATGATGCCCGGTATGAACGGATGGGAGGTGTGCCGAATGCTGAAAAAAAACGGCTTGTCTGCCTCCATCATCATGCTGACTGCGAAAGATGAAGTGGAGGACCGGGTCAAGGGGCTGACGATCGGGGCTGACGACTACATCGTAAAGCCGTTCAGCTTCGAAGAACTGCTTGCCCGCATCGGCGCACGCCTGCGCAACCAGTTCCCGGCGCTGATCGGTGAAGTGGCGCTCGGCCCATTTCGAGTCAATGACAAGAAGAAGGAAATCATCTTCCAGGGACAAGTGCTGGAGCTATCGCCTACAGAGTACGAATTGCTTAAATATCTCGTACTTAATCATGGCATCGTGCTTAGCAAGACGACAATTCTGGATAAAGTATGGGGCTACGACTTCGGAGGCGAAGAGAACATCGTCGAGGTGTATATCCGGTCTCTGCGGGATAAATTGAACGACAAAGAGCATCGCCTCATCCGGACGCTGCGCGGAGCCGGGTACAGGGTCGATATATGAGTAGACTTATGGGCAGGCTTATGAGCAGGCTGAAGCTGCTTCAAAGCCTTCGCAGCCGCATTCGGAACACGGCAGCCCCTCGTTCTCTCCGAATCCAGCTGCTGTCCCGTTCCTTGCTCGTGCTGGCAGTGCTGTTGCTGCTGATCGGTGTGCTGCAATACGTCATCATGAATGATTTTCTATACCGGAACCAGGCGAAAACGATGACTTCCCAATTGCTGGGGCTTCCGAAGGATCTCTTCGGCATCCCTGGCTTCGTTCCCGAGCACTGGAACATTCGCGCGCCAGCGCTAAGCGGGGAGTCCCCCCCTGCCGATCCTGCTAGCTCTGCAGGTTCTGCTAACTTTTCCGGTCCTGCTAGCTCTGCAGGTTCTGCTAACTTTTCCGGTCCTGCTAGCTCTGCTGATCCTGCTAGCTCTACCGGTCCTGCTGGTTCTGCAAGTTCAGCTAGCTCTGCCGATCCTGCTAGCTCTGCTGGTCCCGCTACGGCAAGAGACAATCCAAATAATCCGAGCAATCGGCCGGTGCTATTTCTCCCTGACATGTCGATCGCCTATATATCGGCAAGCGGCGAGTTCACCGACTTCACCGGAGCTGAGGGAATGGTATCGCCGCAATTGTCCGCCGAGAAATATGCCGCTATTCAGAAGCAATTCGAGCATAGAGTGCATGACGGCTATGAGGTGGTGCAGGATAAGACCGGCCGGGAGCAGCTCGTCGTCTTCCGCCCGGCCAGAGGGCCCGAAGCCCAACACGGGCTGATCCAGATCGGCAAGGACACTGCCCCGCTGCGGAGCATCATTCTGCGCCAGCTGCTGACATTCGCTGGTCTGTCTGCGCTGGCCCTGGCCTGCGGCCTGATGCTCTACCTTCCCCTGCTGCGGCGTACGCTGCATCCGCTGAATCGCATGGTTCGCACCGTCGAGGACATCAATGCCGGCAACCTGAGCATCCGCTTCCCTTCCAGGCAGGGACAGATGGAGATCGACGCCCTCGCCGAGTCGTTCAACGGAATGCTCGAACGGCTCGAGGTGTCCTTCGAAGGCGAGCGGGAAGCGAAAGAGCAAATGCGCCGTTTCATCGCGGATGCCTCGCATGAGCTGCGGACGCCGCTCACCTCCATCCACGGATTTCTGGAGGTGCTGCTGCGCGGTGCCGCAGCGAATCCGGAGCAATTGCAGGCCTCCTTAAACAGCATGCTGGGCGAATCCACGCGCATGAAGAAGCTCGTCGAGGATTTGCTGCTGCTCGCCAAGCTGGACCGCCAACCCGTGCTGGAGCTGCGGGAAACGCGGCTGGATGCCCTTATTTCCGAGATGGAGCCTCATTTGCGGATGCTCGCCAAGCAGCGGGCGGTCCGTTTCGCCCTGACGGGAGGGGTTACGGGTATGTATGATGACAATGCGATCAAACAGGTCATCCTCAACCTGTTCAGCAACGCGGTGCAGCATACCGATCCCGAGCAAGGCCTTATTACTGTAACGCTAACTGCATCGCGTACGAAGGCCATGCTGTTGATTCGCGACAACGGCTGCGGCATCCCGCCGGAGCACTTGCCCCACGTATTCGATCGCTTCTACCGCAGCGACTCCTCGCGGACGCGAAGCCATGGAGGCGCAGGGCTCGGCCTCTCCATCACCCGGTCCATCGTTGAAGCGCATGGCGGCGTTATTCAAGTATCCAGTTCGCCAGACGATGGCGCCACTTTTGAGGTGCAATTACCGCTGAACACGTACGGCAAACAAAGTAAATAAACAGAAACAGCAAAAGGCCCGGGCAGCCGCGCTTCATAAAGCGTCCTGTCCCGAGCCTTTGTTTCGTTTATTTCCTAGCTATCACTTTCAATAACATACTGTTGAAATTTGCTGTAATCGCTCAGCCTGCACTCCATTACAAGCTTGGTGCCTTCAGCCTCGTAGCTGGTCGCCTCGATATTCGCATTCTCGTTGAAATGGGAAACGAGCGCCCCTTGATCATACGGAATCAGCATCTCACAGCGGATGTAGTCCTTAAAGATCGACTTCCTGATGCACTGCACCAATTCCTCGATACCGATTCGCGGCTTCGCAGCCATATAAATCCGATCCTCCTGTACTTCAGGCACAGGCTGATTGGTCAGATCGCTCTTGTTGTACGCATATATCGTCGGAATATCGGTTATGCCGATTTCCTTCAGCGTCTCGTTAGTAATCTGAATGAGGCGCTCATATTCCGGGTTGCTGTAATCGACGACATGGATTAGCAGATCGGCCTCGGCCACTTCCTCCAGCGTGGAGCGGAACGCTTTGACCAGATGATGCGGGAGCTTGCTGACAAAGCCGACCGTATCCGTGAGCAAAAAAGCTTTGTTGTCCGGCAGCGGAATGTTCCGCACCGAGGTCTCCAGCGTGGCAAACAGCATATCCTTCTCAAAAACCAGCTTCTCCGGCGCTTGGTTGTACTGCTCCATCAGCGCATTCATAATCGTTGATTTTCCCGCGTTGGTGTATCCGACCAAAGACACGACAGGCAGTTCCTTCTTCTTGCGCTGCTTACGCTGGGTTTGGCGATGGGCTACAAGATTCTCGAGCTCTTTGCTCAGCACCGTGATCTTCTCTTCGATCCGCCGGCGATCCAGCTCGAGCCGCGTCTCCCCTGCCCCGCGGTTCTTCGTACCAACGCCGCCGCTCTGCCGGCCGAGGGACTCCCTCATCCCGACGAGGCGCGGCAGCATATACTTCATGTGAGCAACCTCCACCTGAAGCTGAGCCTCTCTCGTCTTGGCCCGCTGGGCAAAAATGTCGAGAATGAGCACCGTCCGGTCGATGACCTTGCACTCCAGGTCCGCCTCCAAATTGCGGATTTGCGACGGAGACAGCTCATCGTTGAAAATAACGAGGTTCGCCTCCTGTCCTTCAATCAGCCCGCGGACTTCCCCGATTTTGCCTGTTCCGATATAATGGGATTTATTCGCCTTGGGCAAATTTTGCGTTAGCATGCCGGCAACTTCAATCTGGCAAGCCTCCGTCAAGTTCGTCAGCTCTTCCATCGAGTAATCGAAATCCTCCTGATGATTCAGGTTGACGCCTACGAGTATCGCCTTCTGCTGTAGTTGTTCCATATACGTATAACCTCCTTCGGCATCGATGCCGAGTTTCTGGCTTAGCTTACTCTGTGATCATCTGTATGATCAAAAAGTTAAAAATGAAAAATAAAAACACAGGCATCCCCTGTGTCATGCAAACAAGACCACCAAGACATCGAGCCTACGGCAAATAGCGCTTACCGTAAGCGACGTCAGGTACGATCGGTATATTCTATTATAAAGATTCCCTTTATGATAGCACACCTATCCCGTTTGCCCTGCACAGGCAGAGCCTTTGAGCACTATTCAATTAGCCGCGCAAAGTGGTGAAACGGGATCTAATGTAAATCATAGGGAACCCTCCGTTCTTCTCTAAATTGACTCCATTTTAACATAATTTACAATACGGCACAAATTACCGCCACCAAGCTGTTTAAAGGATCTCTGTAGTCAAGCGTGCTTATGTCCAGTTTGGTTACATATGAATATAGAAAACATTATCCGAAACCAATTGCATTTGTATTCCGTTTATATTATGAAGGAGGCTTGCCACATGATTGACTTCGGTTTTTCACCTATGGGAGGTGGAGGGCTTTTCAGCTTAGTTTCCACTCTTTTCCCTATCATTTTCATCATCGGATTTGGAATCATTATCGCCATGTTCATCTCAAACGGAGTAAAATACGCCCAAAACAAACGCTCGCCCCAGGAATCAGTATTTGCCACCGTCGTGTCCAAGAGGACGTATGTAGAGCATCATTCCAGCCATCATGCGGACGATCATATGCATTCCTCCACATCGCGGACCCACTATTACATCACACTGCAATTCGATAATGGACAACGCAAGGAGTATCTTGACGTCAAGAGCCTATACGGACTCGTCGTTGAAGGCGATACAGGATACGCTCTCGTGCAGGGGGAGTGGATTGTTGCATTTGAGCGAAGCCGGGAAAGAAGTTATGCAGGCTCCTATTAATGCAATTAATACAAATATTATACCTTGCTTAACACGCGTAAAAAGAGAACAGCAAGACCGGCCTCTCAAAAGACCGGTCTTGCTGTTTTCTATCAGTTTGTTATTAGTCTGGAGCTTAGCCCGCGCTCTTAGCATGATTCTAGTCTGCTCTTGATCTGATCTTTTGCAAGCTATTGGTCTGATCCCGGTCCGCTCTTGATTGCTCTCGGCCAACTATTGGTCGCTCCCGGTCCGTTCTTAGCTTGTTCCTGAACTGTCCCAGTCCATTTCTGATCCTTACTTAAACAGTTATAAACACATGGCCCGGTGAATCATCGCCCCTTGCTGGTTGAGGTCGAGACGAAGCACCTCATCAAGCTGGCTTTTCGCTTCTTCCAACTGCCCGAGGCCCAGCAAGCCAAGCGCTCTCATATATCGGCAGTGAATTTCATTGCGCTTATTCAGATCGTCCTCAAAGACCAGGAAATCCGGCAGCGATACCGCGAAGTAATCAAATTTTACATCCTCAAACAGATGCTTTTCGGCATAGTCAACCAGTTTGTTGAAGCGGCGTTTGGCCTCCTTCTCGTTGCCGAGCTTGTGCCACGCCATCCCCTGATAAAATATCAACTCCGGCGGCTGGTCATTATAATACATCGCGCTGGCCGGCTCTTCCAGGCCGACAGATGCCTTATTCCAGCACTCGACTGCCTTCTCATGACGGCCCAGGCCCTCATAGGCATTGCCAAGATAATAATAAATGTTGTTCTCTTGCGCCCCGGCTAATTTGCCCTCTCCCAGATTAGCGGGATAGACCAGCGCCTCATTCAGCAGATGAACGGCCTCATCATAGCGCTGCCCTTCCAGCGCCTGCTTGGCGAGTTCCACATGGGCAAGCACATATTGCCCCGTCACCTTGCCTTCGCCGCCCTCCCAAGGATGAAAGCGGCGCGCCGCCAGCGCCTCAAGCGCTTCCTTATGACGGCGCTGAGAGTTCAGCAGCGTCACGTACTCCACATACACATCATCCCGCTCATCAACAAGCTCTTTATGCCGCTCTAAATTAGCGAATCTTTTCTCGACGGAATAACCTGCCTTCTTGTACAACTGATCCAGCTCATAAAATACACGGGCGTCCCGTTCATTTAAAGCAAAGGCTTTTTCCAGCGACTCCAATGCGGCTTGGCCATCATTCCGTTTGTTGTAATAGGCCAGTGCCAAGTTACGGTGCACCGTAGCAAACCGGTCATTTGCCTGACGGGAAGCTTCCCAGTGGGCGATAGCGTCATCCGGCCGCTTCTTGTCGTAATACCAGTTGCCCAAATAATAATTTGCCTTATCGTCGTGCGGATTGGCCCGCTTGGCGCTTTGCAGCACGAGCAGGTCAAACAGGCTGTTCGGGAAGCAGTAATCCGGTGACGCCTCGTTTCCGGCTTTCCGGTGCGCTTCCGCCACTTCCGGGGCGCCCGTTTGCTCATGTATATAAGCGAGGGCGTAATGTAGCATCGGGTAGACATCCGCAGCAGCGCCCGGGACTACCCGCCCAAGGACATCCGCCGCCTCCTCCAGCAGTCCGCAGTCTACGTAATCCGATGCCAAGCTTAAATAATTGTGGACATTGTCCCGCATGAGCCGCCGCAGCGAGGCAAGCGTCGCCTCCGCTCCCGCGCCCTCCCCGAGGCTGCGCAGCAGAATCCATTTCTCGTTGGCGGCCCCGAAGTCAGCTACATCCAGGCCCAGCGTCTCCTCGGCGTACGCCAGTGCTTCCGCATGGCGCCCCAGCTTGCGAAGTACAGCGGTCTTCAACAAACGGGCCTTATAGTTGCGGCTGTTGCGAATAAGCGAATTTTCAATGAGCTCAAGCGCCTCGTCATAATCGTGTTTCCGGCTGGAGATTTGGGCCAGCGCTAAAAATCCGCTGTCCTGCCATGCAGCCGACCAAACAGCTTTGTAGAAAGCGGTGAACGCCTCCTCCAGCCGGCCCTGCAGCTTTAATGCCAGCCCCAGCTGGTAGTATGCTTCACTGTCGTAAGGGTTCGGATTCCGCCAGGTCAATGATTTGACGGCCGCGCGGAAGTGGCGCTCCGCCTCCGCAAACTGCCCCCTGCGCAGCAGCAGCGTACCGTAAGCTACATTAATTCGGATATCGCCCGCGTCGCGCTTCAGTCCTTCCAGGTAGTACGCTTCGGGCTCGAACGTAGCGTGACGGTATTGCTCCAGATGCAGCCCCGCCAAATACAACTGCTCTATCGTCTTGATCTCCTGCGGTTCAGGAAGCGCGCTAGCCGCATCCGGTACTTCCTCGATCGACGGCTTGGCAGGCTGATACGAAATCAGAAGCCGCCCGTTTGCATCGCGGACCGATACGATTAAATCGTGGGCGGACTCGCCTTCGTCCAAGGTTACTACGGTTTTATAAGTCGATGTCGGGGAGAGCAATACGGAATCATGTCCGTAAGTGCGCGTCTTGCCCTTAAGCTCTATTACTGCTCCCTCAAACTCGGATGTGGCATAGGCAAGCACGGTCGCCGTTTTTGTCTGCTCATCCACCTCCAGATTGACGGCGGCGTCGATGGATGCATTTTTGACGACACCGATATTTTTATAGGGCATGAAATATTGCTTGAACGATTTGGACTCGTAGGGCTGAAGCCAGGTGAAGTCAGGCTGATTATCCGTATATACTCCCGTCATTAGCTCGATGTACGGGCCGTCTTCATCCGTCAGGCTGCGATCCCACGTTTGTCCGAAATCACCATTCCCCCATGTCCATTGTTTTTTGCCCGGGGAAATATGATGGTTTGCCACATGCAGAAGTCCGGCCTGTACCCCATGGTCGTAGCCGCCGATAAAGTTGAAGTCCGACTTGTAAGCCATATAAGATGTCGGGACAGGAACATTTTTGTAGCGGGAAATATCTACGCCTTCCGAGTAATCCATCTTATAGTAAGTTCCCGTCGCAATCGGAAACCGGGATACGTCCCGTTTTCCATGGTCAAACACAGCGGTTACGTCCGGCGGGAACACCGACTGGGTATGATCATTTACGGCAACGGCCGGATTGGCCCACCAAAGGAACGTTTGCGGCTCGGGGGTACGGTTGTAGAATTGTCCAGATATTTCAATGTACGCTTTGCCGGGATGCAAAGTAAATCCGGCTGTCACTTTCGTGCCGTACATCCGGTCGATTTCACTGACCCATACCGTAGCGCTGCCATCCTCGTTCTCGGAGAGCGAATGCTCCACCGGGTTGAACGTTGTCGGCCGGTGATGCTGCGGCCAGTTGAACTCAATCCCTCCGGATATCCACGGTCCAGTCAAACCGACGAGCGCCGGCTTAATTACCCGGTTGTAATAGACGAAATCATAGTTGTTCGTTTTGTCGACGGCGCGATATATGCGTCCGCCAATCTCCGGCATAATTTCAATGCGCATGTATTCGTTTTCCAAAATCGCCATCCGATAGGTCACAGGCGCTTTATCGTCTTTGATTTTATCAATGACCGGATGCGGGTATACTCGCCCTGTACTGCCTTGATACACTCTTTTCTCCAAAAACATCGGATTCTTATCCGGCTCTCCGACCCCATAGGTTGGAATCGAGACGTCCTCTTCCCATACCCGTACTGCGGTGCCGCTCACGTGCCCTGCCGGCTGCTTCTCGCTCATTTAGACTACCTCCTCCGTTGTGGTTACTCTCACTTTACTGCGAAAGCAGGCAAACTCCAATTGACGAAATACGGGATATGATGGATTATATTCGTATATATCTCTTAAAGATCACTTTAATTTGTATCGTTTATTTCAATCATAATGAATTATTATCTGAAAATGATTTTTAAAGGAGCCTCCCAGATGACGAACATCCAAAAACCGGACGGCTTTGCATCACAGAAGCTATTCGTCCAGCCAGAGTACATGCTGAAGGAGCTGGGTGAATCAGAGCTGACCCGCTCGCTTTTTATTAGCGATATCGGCAGTTTTCCGCATGCCCAGTTTCACTTTCGTGAGCGAAAAGAAGGCTGCCCTGCCCACATCTTTATATACTGTGCCCAGGGCAGCGGATGGGTTGAGTACGACGGGGGACAGCATACTGTCGTGGAGCAGCGGCAGCTCGCCGTTATTCCTGCGGGCACGCCCCATCGCTATGGTGCCTCTGCGGACAATCCCTGGAGTATTTACTGGTTCCACCTGCAAGGAGATCACGCTAGCCAGCTTATTCGCTTCTACGGCCTGGATCGCGGGCTCGTCACGCTTCCTTTAAGCGCACATGCGAAAATGCTGGAGGATTTCGAACAGTGCTACAGTCTGCTTGTCAATAAAGCGTATTCGCTGCCCGTTCAAATCCATGCGGCCAATACGATGAGGCATCTGCTAAGCAGCATCGGAATTAGTGCCGGAGGCTCCCTGCAGGACAAAAAAAGAGAGCGTTATTTAGAGCAAGCCCTCCGCTACATGACCGACAGATTGGCTGAGTCCATCACGCTTCCCGACTTAGCCCGGCACACCGGTTTATCCAAGCAGCATTTAATTTATTTATTTAACCAGGAAACTGGCTGTCCCCCAATTGAATACTTTATTCGGATGAAAATGCAGCGGGCCAGCAGTCTGCTTGATTTAACCGATTTCAGCATTAAGGAAATCGCCGCTTCTGTCGGCTTTCCTGATCCGTATTATTTTTCCCGCCTGTTCAAGAAGTTCAACGGCTGCTCTCCGACGGAATATCGGAGCATCCCTAAAGGCTAACCTCTGGCTGGAACTAACCTCCTCAAAAGGCGTTAATATAGTTATATGATAAGGAGTTGGTCATCCCGGTATGAAGAAGTTAAACTTTATTGTCCTGGTTACAGCGGCAATGCTGGCCTTGACAGGCTGCAATACGGCGGCAGAAGAAAGGATTACGGAGGTTCCGCTTACCCAAGAAGCGAATGATGGCACGGAAACAGCCGTCATTACGAAGGAAACGGCGAGTCCTCCGGCGACGCAGATTTTTTTGCCGGAATTTTTTGATACGGAAGTACTCCAGCCGCTCCGGAAAGCGGAGGCTGAGGAGGGTGCCGAGCCGTTCACGTTCAACGTGCTCTATAGCAAGCCCATCGGCAATTATGAGGTGGAGGTTTATCGAAAGCAAGATGACGCTGAGACTGTTTACGCCGCGGTCAATAGCGGCGATATCCGATATGAGGTCGGCCGAATCGGATATTCCGGCAGCCAAGGCGCTGAAGACTTCACCATTAGCGAGGTAAGTGCGCTGGGAGGAACATGGATTAAGATTACCGGTTCTTGCGGAGCCAACTGTCCTATCGCGTACTATGTCCAGTTGGATGAGCTGAGCGGCAAGGCTCCTCTGCTCTTGCCCATTGAAGCGCATACCGTCGAAGCCGATGTCGACAATGATGGCATCGTGGAAATCGTGGCGACCGTCGGTACAGCCGCTGAAACATCGATTTACAAAAGTTCTGGCGGCCGGATTTCCATAGCCCAGTTAAACGAGCTGATGGACGCAGCTGTGGTGATATATGAAATCGAGACGAACACTTTTCAGGCGGAAATTTCTGAAAAGCATTTATCCCGCTGGGCATTTAACGGAAACCAGCTGCAATGGGTTCCCGATTAATGGCTAACCATAAACAAAGACGCCTCACGGCGCCTCAGGTTGTAAACCATTTTAAACCACATCATCATTTCTCTTGTTCATGGACACGCTTTGCGCGCGTCGACCCGGCACTCCTGCCGGTATTCGGTAGGCGTAACATTGTATTTCCGGCGGAAAACCTGGGTAAAATGCTTTACGTCCTGATAACCGATCCGTTCGGAAATGTCGGCCAGCTTCAGCTGTGGATTCAGCAGCAATTGCTTCGCCATTTCCATGCGTAAATGAATGACATATTCCTTGAAGCCATAGCCCGTCTTCTGCTTGAACACCTGACTGAAATAGACGGGGTTTAAGTACACGATCGAGGCTACCTTATCCAAGGATAAGTCGGTATTGTAATAGGCCCGGATATACTGAATTGCCACCTCAATAATTTCATTCCCGCTGGTCGCATAATATTCAAATTCATGGCTGACTGAGTCCTGGTGCATCCGCTGTACTTCCGCCGGTATACCATCGAAATCATGCAGCACTTCGCTGTGCATAATCTGAAAGGGCACCCTTATGTATTTTTTCAGGCAATTCCGGAGCTCTTCCAGCATGCTGTCCAAGGCGTTCTCTTCATTGGTCGTTATAAGGCCCAGTAAGCTCTTAGCATCAAAAGTGGTGACGAAACCTGTACCGTAAAGGGCCGTTAGTTCAGTCAGTACATTGTCAATAATAAAATGCTCCAAATGCAAGGTCCGGTCGCTTTCCATTTTGACCATAACCAATTGAAACCGAGGGTGATTATTGATCATTGAAGTCATATCCATGCCCCCGATATCAAGTCCGGATGCCCAACGCTGGAATACGGCTTCACGCAAAAATTTCAAGTTTGCACTTAGCATTTTCGACTCCTGGATTTTTTCCGCTTCACGATCAATAAGTGGTTTTAGCTTATCGATCATCTCCAGCAGCAATTGCTTGCCGATCGGCTTCAGCAAATAATCTATCGCTCCAAGCGTCATAGCTTCCTTCGCATAGGCAAATTCGGAATAGGCGGAAATGATCACCCATTTAATATGCGGATAGCTCGCTTTGGATAGCTGCATCAATTCCAGCCCCGTCATGCCTGGCATCAAAATATCGGTCAATACGACCTCAATCGGACAGCTGCGCAGCAGTTGCACTGCTTCCTCCGGACTGGCAGCCAGATAAATATCATATTGCGGATACGCTCTCTGAATCGTTCGCATAATACCTTCACGGATGACAGACTCATCATCCACAATAAGAATTTTCATCTCGGAGCCCTCCTTGCATCGGTAATGGTATCGGTACTACGACGGTTACCGTCGTTCCTTTTCCCTGCTGGCTCTCCACGCGCACTCCATAGCCTTCACCAAACATCATGCTGATTCTGGCATGAACATTTTGCAGCCCGATCCCTCTTCTCGGCCGATTTACCGGTTCAAGGGCAAAGCTTGGCTTCATGCGCAGGGTAGATTGAATCTGCTCCAGCGTATCTTCATCCATTCCCATACCATGATCGGTAATTTTAATATGCAGCTGATGGTTGTGCTGTACCGTATGAACCTGCAGCCTGCATGGACTTCCCAGCGGCTCCAGGCCGTATTTTACCGCGTTTTCAATAATGGGCTGAATCGTCATTTTAGGCAAAACGACATCCAGCCAGCGCTCATCCACCTTAATTTCCGTCTGCACCCGATCGTTCAAACGGCTTTCAATAATCGTTAAGTAATGACGGATTTGCTCCAGTTCATGCCGAAGTGTCGTCTGCGACGCTTCCTCCCAATCGCTGCTGTAACGAAACATTTGCGACAGGGACAAAATAACGCGGCTTAACCTCTCATTGCCCTTCTCATCGAGCATCCAGTAAATCATATCCAGCGTATTGTACAAAAAATGCGGATTCACCTGCGATTGAAGCGCCTGCAGCTGTGCGTTCTTTTCACTAACGGAGGACAGCTTGATCCTCTGAATCAATTCATCCATCCGATGAACCATCCGGTTAAAGGAAGAGACCAGGCTGTTGATTTCCTCAAAGGAGTTTACGTTTACCGAGCCGCTGAAATTACCCAGCTCAACCTTTTTCATTTCCCGGATCAATAGTTTTAGCGGAGAGGCTATCGTCCTCGATACGATGGAGGCAAGCACCGTTGATACGATGATAAGCGCAAGTACGACGATAAACAAATACATCCGGGTCTGGTTGATTTCCGCGCTAAAGTCGCTTTTTGGGGTGAGTCCATATATCGTCCAATCGGCAAGCGAGGTATTGGCGGCAACAATTAAATGATCAGATGTATCATCAACGATAATCCCCTGATCCGGCGAAGGCTTGGGGAGCTGGGAAAAATCGGGCCACCCGGCCCCCTGCTGTCCCTTGCTGGCAATGAGCTGATTATTCGTCCCTGTAATATATACGTGGGTGCCAGGACTTATACTTACATTGGACAATGCTTCTGTAATCGGAATAGGATCCGTCTCAATGACCATAACGCCGATAGATTTATAATCCGTTAAATCGTAAAGCTGCCGTCCAAAGACGAATACTGTATCCTGCTGCATCGTATTAATCGGAGATCCGGAATACAGGCCCAGCCAGACCATGTCACCGGAGGACGCCTTCAATTTGCTGTACCAATCTGTCTGTGCATAGTTAATATCGATAACCCCGGCAAATTGTTTCTCATAGCTGTATACTTTGCCGCCGTTTGTAATGATATGGATTCCTACGATCTCTTTGCGGGAATAGAAGGTTGCTCCGATAATATTCGTAATCGACCGCTCATTAATGACGGAAACCGCCGGGTTGCTCGATGTTTCTTTAAGCAGGCGGGTCAGCTCATAGTTGCTGTTCAGCGATTTAGTGACACTGTTATACCCTTCTAGCATCAGATCGAACAGACCGGCGGTTTGCGAAATATTTTTCTGGGCAATGTCGCTGATTTTAGAATGAATAATAGCTAAAGCACGCGAATAATACAGGAAGCTGACTAAAATAAGTATGGCGGTCATACACGTTAAAAAAAGCAGAAAAAGACGGCTATGGATTGAGCGGAATCCTCGAGCCAATGACGTAGTCTCCCTTCATTCGCTTCTGAAGCTGTTCAATGCGAAACGGCTTTGCATGCGGCTTCAATCCCAGTTTATCACAATAACCGTTCAATCTTTTATCCTTTTACAGCACCTGCTACCATGCCTTGCGTAATTTTATCCGCTAACAGAAAATAGATGACGATAACGGGAAGCGCACCCAGCACCAGAAACGCGCCAATGGCTCCGTAGTTCACCGAATATTGGCTGACAAAGCTGTTTACACCAAAGGGCAATGTTTTCAGCGATTCGGAGGAAATGAAGGTTGCCGCCAATATATATTCATTCCAGATGTTAATGAAGGTCAGAATACATACGGTCATAATCGGCGGGACCGAAATGGGCAGCATGATGTTTCTGTACACCCGAAAGACGCTCGCCCCGTCCATAATGGCTGACTCCTCGATCTCATGGGGGATCGACTTCATAAAGCCGTTGAGAATAAATACGGAAATCGGCGTAGAAAACGCGATATATGGAAAAATAATCGATAAATGCGTGTTCAGAATTTGCATATTTTTAAAAATGATCATTAGCGGCAGCAGTGTCGCTTGCAGTGGAATCATCATGCCAATCAGAAAGACCAGCATAACCGCCTGCCCGTACTTCCAGCGAAAACGGCTGATCGCAAAGGCCGCTAGCGAGCTTAAAACAATGACGCTGATCATCGTTATCGAGGTAACAGAAAAGCTGTTCCATAGATAACGAAGGTATCTTCCTCCTGCCAGAGCGGAAGTATAATTTATCCATTGCGGTGACTGCGGAAGGGCGAAGAAGCTCCCGGACAATATTTCCTCATTTGTCTTAAAAGAATACAGGAGCAGCCAAAGCAGCGGGTATACCTGGGTCACAACGAGCAGGGACAGCAGTAGAAGAACGATTCCTTTCGTAACAGAAAATCGTCTGCGCTTCGGTACGGCGGTCTCATTCCGAACGGCCATGGCACCTGATGGGTTCATCTCGATTTTCCTCCTTTACGAGAACCGTTTTTCTAATGAATTGAAGATCAAATTAATAATCAGTGTGGCGATCAGGCATACGACGACAAGAAATGCGGCGATCGAGCTGCCGTAGCCGTACTTCATCGATAAGAACGACATGTTGTACATATGAGTAGAAATGACATCTGTAGCATGGGCAGGCCCTCCGGCCGTCATGACCATCACCATATCGAATGCTTGGAGCGAACCGATGAATGCGAGCACGATCGATATTTTGAAAATGGGAACAATGAGCGGGAATGTAATGTGCCTATCCGCCTTGAAGCCTTCTGCGCCATCAATGCGCGCTGCCTCATACAGCTCGTTTGGAATGTTGGAAACCCCGGTAAATTGAATTAACGTGTGATACCCCAAATACTGCCATAATGCGACAAAGTACAGGGCGTACATCGCCACCGCAGGATCGGTTAACCACGGTCTCGCCCAGGAATCCAGGCCAGCCATAATTAACACCTGATTCAGCATACCGCCCATCGAGGCCGGGTTATAAATCGTCTTCCATAGCTGACCGACAATAACGACAGACAAAATAACAGGCAAAAAGTAGCTGGACACCAGGAAGTTCGGTCTCTTGATAAAACGGCGCAGTAAAATGGCCACCAGCAAAGCAATCGGAATTTCGGACATGGAAAATACGGCGAACATTAGCGTTCTTCGTACGGAAGGCCAAAACACGGGATCATGAAAAAATAAATTTTTGAAATTTTCCAGCCCGACGAACGTCGACTCGCCAATTCCATTCCAATCGAGCAATCCGCTGTAAAGCGATACGAGAATCGGGATGAATACCATCCCTGAGTAGATGAGCAAACAAGGCAGCACAAACAGGGTGATCGTAAGGCGGGAGACCTTAAGCACGTTCATACCGCATCTCCTCCTTCAGGCTAGCATGATAGAGCATGAAGGGAACAGCTAGTGTCCCCTTCATACGGCGTTGCAGCAATAGTTATTGCAATCTATTTATTGTTTGCTTCATAGGCTGTCTGATGTTCTTTGGCCACCTCGGAGGACTCTTTCTTCTGTACGAATAAGTTCTGAATGCTGCTTAGGTGGGCTTGAGCAGTGCCCGGATTCATTGTGTTGTCGAACGCCAGGTCGCCGCCCTTCACTTCTTTAAACAGATCAAGCACTTCCATCGCCATATCGGAGTATCCCGCAGCCTTAAAGTCGCCTTCCACAATCTGACCAATCCCGACTGCGCCTTTCGCATCAAAAGCTTCTTTCGGGAAATTCAGCATAAAGTAGTTCAAGAAATCCTTCGTTTCCTGCAGGTGTTTGCTGTCCGCTGAAATCGCAAAGGCACTGCCCGGCGCTAGCATGAATTCGTTCGGATCTCCTTTGCCTCCGATCGTCGGGAATTTAAATACGCCTACTTTTCCGTTCACAGACGATGTTTCAATTCCGCCCGTTGCCCATGACCCCATAAAATACATTGCAGATTGACCTGTCTTAAATAAATTCTCCCCGGCATTATAATCAAAAGAGGTGGCTCCCTCTTGGAAGGCCCCCGCTTCCACCAGGCTCTGGAAAGCATCAACCGCCTGAAGGAACGCCGGATCTTCAAAGGTTTTCTTGTTATCCAGCACATCGTTTAGAAATCCAGGGCCGTTTGTACGGAGCAGCATATTCATAAATAAGAAGGAACCCGTCCACGAATCCTTCTCACCGATCGCAATCGGCGTAATTCCTTTTTCTTTAAGCTTTTTCACTACATCAAGCATTTCTTCGAAGGTTGTCGGAACTTCAACTCCCCCTTGCTCGAACAGCTCTTTATTGTAATATACAACCGCGATGTTGTTCCCATCGGGAAGCGCATAAATATTGCCATCAAAGCTGTACCAGTCCAGAAGCCCTTCCTGGAATGTGTCCTTTAGGCCATTTTGGTCGAGCATGTCGTTAAGTGGTGCAAACAGATTAGCTTCGACAAAAGGCTTCATCTGCGCCGCAGGGTTCACTACGGTAATATCCGGAACCTCCTTCGATGCGGCCTGCGTTTTCAGTTTCAATTTCTGCTGATCCGTATTGAGAGAATCCAGTTCGATCTTGATGTTAGGATTTTCGCTTTCATACTTATCGACGAGCTTATTCATAATTTGATGCTTGGGATCGGTCGGATCCGGGAATATATTCTGGAATGTAATCGTTATTTTCTTATCTGGAGCTTTTACCTCTGCAGCTGTACCGCTATTCCCTGCGTTGCTAGAGCTTCCCTGGGTTTCTTTCGCCCCGCCTCCGCAAGCCGCCAAGCCAAATACGAGCGCCGCCGACAGAGCGAGACCTAACATTTTGGACTTTTTCACCACTTCGTTCCCCCCTAATCATTTATAGCCCTAATTATGAGCGGGATGAGGCCATTTGGGGAGGTGTGTTTTTTAGAAAAGAGGTTTGATTTCTTCGGAACTATGTCAAATTTTAAAAAGTCTAAGTTCAGGAGTCTATGTTCAGGAGTTCAGGTGTCTAAGTTCAGGAGTTCAGGTGTCTAAGTTCAGGAGTTCAGGTGTCTAAGTTCAGGAGTTCAGGTGTCTAAGTTCAGGAGTTCAGGTGTCTAAGTTCAAAAAAATCTGCCTCCCGTTTGGGAAGCAGATTTTAGCTGCTCTGCAGCTGCAGTCTACTCGGTCACAAAGCCGTGTATGAGCGCTGGAGCTGTCGCCTGCTCGGCGATTGTAATATTTGCATAGATTTTCTCGATGACTTCATCGACGTTTTCCCGGTTGGCATGAATCGTCACCAAAGATTCTCCTACAGCCACCTTGTCGCCGATTTTTTTGTTGAGCATCAGGCCGACCGCCAGATCGATTTCCGATTCCTTTGTCGCCCGGCCCGCTCCGAGGAGCATGGCCGCGGTGCCGATCTCGTCGGCGACGATGGATGCGACCACGCCGTCTTTCTTGGCCGGTACTTCAATCCGGTACGCAGCTGTCGGCAGCTTGCCGGGATCATCGACGATCGAGGCGTCCCCGCCCTGATTCGCAATGAATTCCTTGAATTTCTCCAGCGCTTTCCCGTTGCGGATAACCTCCCGCAGCTTCTCCTCCGCTTCTTCCAGCGAAGCGGCTTTGCCTGCAAGGAAGACCATCTGACGGCCAAGGGCTAGGCACAGCTCCTCCAAGTCTTTCGGCCCGGTGCCGCGCAAGGTGTCGATCGCTTCGCGGACTTCCAAGGCGTTGCCAACCGCCGCACCGAGCGGCTGGCTCATGTCGGAGATGACCGCCATCGTTCTGCGGCCAACATTGTTGCCGATGCTGACCATGGCATGCGCAAGCTCCTTGGCGTCCTCTACGGTCTTCATAAAGGCGCCGGCGCCCGTCTTCACGTCCAGGACGATCGCATCCGAGCCGGAGGCGATTTTCTTGCTCATAATGGAGCTGGCAATCAGCGGAATCGAATTGACCGTGGCCGTCACATCGCGCAGCGCGTAAAGCTTCTTGTCCGCTGGCGTCAAATTGCCGCTCTGGCCAACGACCGCGATTTTATGCTCGTTAACGAGCTTCACGAACTCCTCTTTGGCCAGTTCGACATGGAAGCCGGGAATCGCCTCCAGCTTATCTGTCGTGCCGCCCGTATGGCCTAGCCCCCGTCCCGACATTTTGGCTACGGGAATGTCCAGCGCAGCGACCAGCGGAGCGAGGATAAGTGTCGTCGTATCGCCGACTCCTCCGGTGGAGTGCTTATCTACCTTCACTCCTTCGATCGCCGACAGGTCGATCATATCGCCGGATCGGGCCATCGCCAGCGTCAAGTCGGCCCGTTCGCGCTCGCTCATATCCTTGAAATAGATCGCCATGGCCAGCGCACTCACCTGATAATCAGGAATTTCGTCCCGCGTATAGCCTTCGATGATGAAATTAATTTCCTCGGTCGTAAGTTCCTGTCCGTCACGCTTTTTCTCAATCAAATCCACCATTCTCATCGCAGATTCTCCTTACTCTGATCTGATTAGCTGCTCTTGCATAGCGTCATCGTGTTGCATAACCTGACTTGCATCAATCTTAGCTTCCTAATCGCCGATAACTACAAAAAACTACAGGAAACTACAAAGAACAGGAAATTACAAAGTAGCAGCCGTCTCCAGCGCTACCTCCATCATGTCATGGAACGTCGTCTGGCGCTCCTCGGCCGTAGTCTCTTCACCGGTGATCAAATGATCGCTCACGGTAAGAATGGTGAGCGCGTTCACGCCGAACTTGGCTGCGATCGTATAAAGCGCGGTCGTCTCCATTTCCACACCAAGCACACCGTAATCCATCAGCTTCTGGACCACGGTTTTGTCGTCACGGTAGAACACGTCAGAGGTGAAGACGTTGCCGACATGCATGTTCAGCCCTTTGGCTGCTCCCCGCTCATACGCGGCCTTAAGCAGCTGAAAGCTGGCGATCGGAGAGTAATCGTAACCGCCGAAAGTATGGCGGTTTATGCTGGAATCCGTGCACGCCGCTTGGGCGAGAATAACTTCCCGCACACGGACATACTCCTGCATTGCCCCGCATGTGCCCACGCGCATCAGGTTTTTGACACCGTACTCCTGAATCAGCTCATGAACGTAAATTCCAATGGACGGAATGCCCATTCCCGTCCCCTGCACGGACACCCGCTTGCCTTGGTAGGTTCCTGTAAAACCAAGCATCCCGCGCACTTCGTTATAACAAGTTACGTCGCTTAAATAGGTTTCTGCAATATACTTTGCCCGCAGCGGATCGCCTGGCAGCAAAATCGTATCCGCAACGTCTCCTTGCTTAGCTGCGATGTGTACACTCATCACGGCTTCCTCCTCTATTGTTATTTTAAATCAGCCAAGAAGCTTACTCCGTGTTCTGGCATTTTTACTCCAAAGTTATCCGCGACGGTTGCCCCGATGTCCGCAAAGGTCTTACGCAGCGGCAGCTCTTGTCCTCCTCCGGCAAAAGACTTCGAATACACCAGCAGCGGCACGTATTCTCGCGTATGATCCGTTCCCTTGTACGTCGGGTCGTTGCCGTGATCCGCCGTAATGATCAGCAGATCGTCATCCTGCATCAGCTCAAGCACCTCCGGCAGGCGGGCATCGTATTCCTCAAGCGCCTGACCGTAGCCTTTCGGATTGCGCCGATGACCATAGACAGCATCGAAGTCCACCAGATTTACAAAGGATAGCCCGCTAAACGGCGTCTTGATCGTCTCGGCCAACTTCTCCATGCCATCCATATTGGATACGGTGCGCACTGCCTTGGTCACCCCTTCTCCGTCGTAAATGTCGGAGATTTTGCCGAGGGCTATCACGTCGAAGCCAGCATCCTTTAGTTCGTTCATCGTCGTACGGCCAAAAGGCTTGAGCGCATAGTCGTGCCGGTTCGATGTTCGCGTAAAATTTCCCGGCTCGCCGATAAACGGACGGGCGATAATCCGGCCAAGCATGTAAGGATCGTCCAAAGTGATCTCGCGGCAGAATTCGCAAATTTCGTACAGCTCCTTCAGCGGCACCACCTCTTCATGGGCGGCGATTTGCAGCACAGAATCGGCTGAGGTATAGACGATCAGCGCGCCCGTCTTCATATGCTCTTCGCCCAGTTCATCGATGATCTCCGTCCCGCTGGCCGGTTTGTTACCGATAACCTTGCGGCCCGTCTTCTCTTCGATACGGCGAATGAGTTCCTCCGGAAAGCCGTCCGGGAAGACGCGGAACGGCGTATCGATGTAGAGACCCATAATTTCCCAGTGCCCAGTCATCGTATCTTTGCCCCGCGAGGCCTCCTGCATTTTGGTATAGTAGGCCAGCGGTTTCTCCGCCTGGGGTACGCCTTTAATTGGCACGATATTGGACAAGCCGAGCTGGGCCATGTTCGGCATGTTAAGCCCGCCGCAGGCCTCCGCGATATGCCCGAACGTATCCGCGCCCACATCGTCGAATTCGTCCGCATCCGGAGCCTCACCGATGCCGACAGAGTCCAGTACGATCAGGTGAATTCTTTTGAATTTTGCCATGCTCTTTCACTGCTTCCTTTCTGCTTACGAGCATTGATCATCTGTTATCGGTTTTGATACAACTGCTTAATAAGAGCTGGAGCCCTGCTCTCCCTTCACGATCTGCACCCCGGAGCTTGCGCCGATACGGGTCGCGCCGGCCTCAATCATCCGATTGACGTCTTCCAGGCTGCGGACGCCGCCCGAGGCCTTTACGCCAACGTCCGGACCTACGGTTCGGCGCATCAAAGCCACATCCTCGGCCGTCGCTCCTCCGCCTTGGAAACCGGTGGACGTCTTCACGAAATCGGCACCAGCCTGTACAGCCAGCTTGCAGGCTCTTACCTTTTCCTCGTCCGTCAGGAGAGATGTCTCTATAATGACTTTAACCAAAGCCCTGCCCGCTGCCGCATCGGCTACGGCTTGAATATCGCGAAGAACGATATCGTCGCTGCCGGACTTCAACGCTCCGATATTGATGACCATATCGACCTCAGTCGCGCCGCTGCCAATTGCATCAGCCGTCTCATAAGCCTTCGTCTTGGAAGTCGAGGCGCCAAGCGGGAAGCCGATGACGGTGCACACCTTCACCTTCGTACCCGCAAGCTGTTCCGCGGAATAGGCTACCCACGCCGGGTTTACACACACCGATGCGAATCCATACTCCTTTGCATCGTCCGTCAGCTTCTTGATATCTTCTGTCGTCGCGTCAGACCGCAGCAGCGTATGATCAATCATGCCAGCTATATTCATAATTACGCTCTCCTCTATCGTTTGTATTCAGTAAATAAATGATGCACGTTGGAACTATCTTGACCAATTAACACCATCTTAACACCTTGACGAAAAGATGAACAGATGTATATTGGCGTCTGAAATTATGTTCATTACGCTTCTCTGCTTATTATTCCCGCTATGCATACAATATTCAGGTGAGCTCTCCGAGCGGCTAAGCTGTCTAATTCAAATGAGCACTGATTCGATTGAGTATAGTCCAGAGCAATCCGAGCAAGCCAATTTCACTGACAATCTGATTTCGACTCAGCAAACAAGGGCGATCCAGCTTTACTGATAGCCTGATTCGACTAACGCAAACCAGAGTAAATCAATTTAACTAAATAGTTCAACTCAGTTCGAGATAGTTCAACTCAGTTCGAGCATTTCACTCTGGCTAACGTGGTTCGAGCATTTCACTCTGGCTAACGTGGCCTCTACAGGCTGCCTAAACCTCATCTAATAATGCTTGTGCTGTAAACTGATCGGTTACCAAAACATTCGGGTATTTGCCGTTCAATGCAGCCCGGATGGCCGCCAGTTTGCGCTGCCCGCCTGCCACGAGGACCGACTTTTCCTTCCGGCGCAGATCGGGCAGATCAATACCTACTGTACGGTCGTTGATCTCCTCACTGACAACGTTCCCATCCGCGTCGAAGAAACGGGAGCATATATCTCCAGCTCCCCGACACTGCAGCAGCCTCTGTTCCTCCTCGCTGAAATAGCCGAGCCGGAATAGCAGAGCATCCTCCTGAACGGTGCCGACCGTAAAAACAGCAACATTCGCCTGTTTACCAAGCTGGATGATTCGCTGAATATGCCGATCCTCCTCGACCATTTGCTTAAGGGAGATGCTGTCGAAAATAACGGGCAGCGGCAAATAACGCGCTACGGTATCATAAGCTTCCGCGAATAAATGTACCGTCTCCGCTGCAAATGTATTCGCCCGGGAGTAGCTGACGCCTCCCTTAAGCTGTACGACCTCGACGCCCCGGAGCTGTTTATGCCGCAAATGAAGCGCCACTTTGTGCATGGTCGTTCCCCAGGTCACGCCGATAATGTCCGCGTCCTTGACCGTTTCGTACAAATAGTCTGCTGCCTTCCTGCTGATATGCTCCTGTATTTCCTGATACTCGTTCTGAGGAGAATGGCAAACCAGCACCTTGTCGATGTCGTATTTCACCTTGACGCGGTCAGCCAGCGCATTCAAATCCTCCATAGGATCGACGATGCTGATGCGGACGTATCCCTGTTCCTTCGCATGCTGGAGCAGGCGGGATACCGTGGGGCGAGATATGCCGAGCCGAGCTGCGATTTCCTGCTGGCTGTAATCTGAAATATAGTACAGTCTGGCCGCCTTGATACTAAGGCTCCGCTTGTCTTTTTCCATATATGCATCCTACTTTTACGTTAATTATTGGCAATACAACTACTTTCCAACATTATAATGCCTTACCGGTTCCCTCGCCAGCCGCCGAAACTGGATTGCGGCTTGGCGCCGGCGCCGAAGCGCCCCATATCGCGGAGCGAAACGCAATGCCCGCCAGACCAATCAGCGCAGTGACTGCGCCTATTAGCATAAAAGCTCCGCCTGCCCCAGCCGCCTTGATCAAAAGGCCCCCAATCAGAGGCGCGGTGAGCAGCACCAGACTGGAGACCGTGTTCTGAATGCCGAATACCCGGCCGATCATCTGCTCGGAGGTCTCTTTTTGCAAAATATAATTTTGTGTGACCATATACATGCCATTGCCGATGCCGATTAGCGCGCCGAGTCCGAGAAGCAGCAGCACGCCGGTTCCCGGCGGACAAAGCCCCAGAAGGGCGATCCCGGTTCCGATCAGTACATAGCCCCCGCCAAGGCCCCAGCCGTAACCGATCCGGTTCAATCGATTAAGGACGACAAGCATGGCCACCGCCCCTGCTCCGATAGCGGACACCAGCCAGCCGATCAGCGATTCATTCGCGGAATCGATCGTACGCAGCAGCGTCGGGAACTGATAATCGATCATCAGCAGCGCGGTCAAGCCAATAAAGCCGAACGTCATCGTATACAGCACTTTTTTCGCCTGAAAAAGATACAGCCAGCCTTCGCGCCAATTGTGCAAAAAGGCATCCCAGGCCCGATCCCGGCTGGAATTGCCCCTCTTCAATGATTCCTCCGTATGATGGAAAGCCGGAAGCCCTCGCAGCGGGAGGAGCAGTACGGCCGACAACAGCCTTACTCCGGCATTGAGCATAATGCACGCCTGGGGCGACAGCGCTGTTAGCGTCATCGCGCCAAGCAACGGGCCGGCCACCTTCGAGGACTGGTTTACCAGGCCGTTGAAGGAGGTCGCCTGAAACAGCAAAGCCGGCGGCACGACTTGCCGCGTCAGCGCCTGCTGGGCAGGCACGTGGAACACGCCGCAAGCCGCCCGCAGCGCCAGAAGCGGGAGCAGCCAGGTCATGTTAGGCGCAGCCAAAATGCATAGCGTCAGCGCCGCGGTGACCAGGTCGCAGACCATCATAAGCCGCGCTTTACGCACCCGGTCTGCGGCCGTTCCGGCGAAGGAGCCGAGCAGCACCGCCGGCAGCGCCATCGTCACCGGGATAAGAGCCAGCAGCATCGGATCGGCGCCCCAGCGGTATGCGACGAGTACTTGAATGGCCAACGCGTCGAACCAGTCGCCAAAAGAGGCGAGCGCATAAGCCGCAAACATATGCCTGAAGCTTCGTATCGATAATAGGGAGGAGCGGTCTTTTCGAGTCATAGGGGAATCTATCCTTTCGCGTCTCTAGTCCTCCTATCCTATCCCGCGATTGTCAGAGGAATATCAGACGGCCCGAAATGCCAGGTAAGCCTGCCGCCGCAAGCTAGGACAAACATAACGCCCCCCTGATGACGTTTTCCATCTCCTCTTTATGCTTGGACAGTCCTAGCTCTTGATCGAGGGATTCATAGAGCGACGCATATTTGCGCTCCATTTTCAGGCCAGCATTATTCCGCGTGATATACCCCGTAATTTGGCAAAGGGAAATGGTCCGAAGCGGGACATTCAGTGACATCTCCAACACATCCAGCCCTTCATCAAATAGCTGCTCCGCCTCCTTCTCCCGGCCGCGTGCCATTCCCAGCAGCCCCTGAACGATGCGAAAACGGCCGATCTCCCGCAAATACGGCGTATCCCGGAGTAAGCCGGCCAATCGTTCAGATACCGTGTCCGCTTGCTCCAGTTTTCCGGCCAGCACGTAAACGTACATTTCCATAATTGCTACCGGCATAACAAAGCCGCTGAGTCTATCCGCCTCCACCGTCTTTCTCGTCTCTTCGAACCGCTTCATCGCCTCCACCGCAAGCCCTGCATCCGCATACACCTCAAGAATGTTAAGGATGCGCATTTCGCGATGCTCCTCCGGGGAGAGGGCGCGCCGGGAAATGGCCTGCTCGCAATAGCTCAGCAACTGCTTTGGTTCCGGATTCGTCCCGCGATAAAGAATCAGCAGCCAGTACAGCCGGGTCTGAAGCGGCAGGTCGTCCGCTTGCAGGAACCAGGCGATATCGCCCTGAATGAATTTCAAATAGACGGCATAAAACGGGTCCAGTTCGTACCCAAGCACGTCCTGCTGTGTGGCCAGCGCCAGCATCGACTTGCCTTGCCCGAACAAATGGTATTTCTTGAAAATGTCCCGCACCGAGGAGTTAACCTCACGATCGCTTACCGACGGATTCATCACGGATTTCGGCTCTCCGACGGTCAAGCTGTATCCGTAGCCCCGCACCGTATTGATGCGGACATGCGTCCATGGGGACAGCTTCTTCCTAAGGCGGTAAATATGATCATCGACCGTCCGCTCGACCGGGAATTCCATCGTCCATACCTGATCCAGGAGCTGATCGCGCGTAAATGCCCGGTCACGGTGACGATACAGAAATTGCAGCAGCGCGAACTCCTTCGCCAGCAGCCCGATGCTCTCGGCGCCCCATTTTACCTTGTAGCCGGAAGGATCGAATATCAGTCGCTCCATAACTACTCCTTCTCCTATGTCGTATTAGACTTATCATAATCTATCCACCCCCTCCCTGAGAAATAAAAAGCAGTAAAAATACGCTGCCAAAACAAAATCCCCCGAAGCATGCAGCCAAAAATTGCTTCAGGCCGCTCCTCAGGGGATTGTTTACCGATAGTTATTTGCGATAGTTATTTACGATAATTGATTGCGATCATCGTTTGTGATTATCGTTTGCAACAATTGATAGCGATGTTTACTACGATCTATGGATTATTGCATTGCTGGTGTACGTTTTCTTTTTTGCGGAAAATCGGGCATTTCATTCACGGAGACGATCTCATCGGACTTCTTCTCCGGCTGTTTCCAATACTGCTCATTTCCGGGAAGGTCGTCGAACCAAGCCGCGTCCTCAGGGCAGTCGAGGATCATTAGTTTCCCGTAATCTCCATCGCGGGACTGGTGGTATTTCAAATAGGCCTTGCCGTTTTCAATCGCGAGAATTTCAATTTTGCCGGACGTATGGCTCATCGACAGCCTGACTCGTTTACCCAGGCCGGATGTCCGCGCCTTCGCCTCCTCGACGATCCGGTACACCTCCTGCAGGGAAAGCACGAAATCCCGGTTTCCGGCTACCGGTCTGTTCACAAAGAAGTAGTACGGCGTAACCCCTGCCCAGGACAGCTTATCCAGAAGTTCCCCAAGCACCGCCGGGTCATCGTTAATGCCTTTCAGCACCGGGGTCTGATTGACTACGATCGCGCCGGCCTCATGCAGCGCCTGGAAGCCGCGTCTCGCTTCCGGCGTAATCTCGCGCGGATGGTTAATATGGGCCATAACGTAAATGCGCTGCTCCGGTGTAGAGTAAGTACGGATCACATCGAGCAGTTCCTCGTCCTCATAAATACGCATCGGGTTGAAAACGGGGATTTTCGAGCCGAGACGGATGATTTTTACGTGCTCGATTTCACGCAGTTGGGCAAGAATTCCCCGCAGCTTCTCTGTAGCCAGTATGAGACTGTCCCCGCCAGTCAACAGAACGTTGTTGATTTCGGGATGCTTGGCGATATAGTCGATCCCTGGCTGCACGTCGGACATAGCCTCCTTCACGTCATTGCGGAACAGGCGTTTGCGGAAGCAATAGCGGCAGTAAGCCCCGCATACCTCCGAGACGATCAGCAGGGCGGTCGTCGTATATTTGTGCTGACATCCGGGCACGACGTAGTTGGTATCCTCGTCAGAAGCATCCCAGCGGCCGTACTCCTCAAGCTCCCCCTCATTCGGAATGACCAGTTTGCGAATCGGATCCTGGGGATCATTCCAGTCGATCAAATTTAAGTAATAATCGTTAACCCGAAATACGAATTTCTCCGTAATCGGTTTCAAACGCGCCCGCTCCTCTTCCGGAATCATCGTCAGTCTATCCAGATTTGTAATATACCTCGTTTTCGTCTTTGTCATTGAACAATCTCCTTCCTAGTAATCAACAAAAAAAGACCCCGGATCGGGGGTCCTAAACACAGCTTCGCCAGCAAGGGTCAGAAGACAAAAATAGACCCCAAAACAGGGTCTAAAGAGACGTAATAAATGATCTTATAACAGACCCATCCACTGCTGACGAGGTTAGCTGACGGACTCGGGTAAGATGGTACCCTACACCTCATAGGAATGAGTGATTCGCCCCAAAATGAAACTGGTTCCCCCGCTTTCTTGGCTCCTACCAAGAAACTAAGCGTGTGTTAATGATACGGTGTATCCCCGAATTTGTCAACCTTGGGTCAATTACTAGAGAGTTGTATAACTTTAAATTTTATATAAATTGACTTTATATATCTTTAAATGTATAAAAATGTTTTCTACAGCTCTCACGGTCACCTTCTTTGCCGTAACAATAGATGACATGGCCAGCAGCTCAACGCCCCAGGCTCTGCAATTTCTAGCCTCTCAAGCCCCTTGCTGTTCTGGCTTATGCTGCACGGCTATTTCAAAGGTCGTCAGTTCTGAGCTAAGAATCGGACTGTCTTCGGGTTGTTCAACCTTTTTTCCTTCGAGTTTTCCTACGGACTTTTCTTCGAATTGTTCACCGAGCTCTACTTCTGGATTTGCTAGCTTTCCCACAAGCCTTCCTGCCAGCTTTTCATCCGGGGTAGGTTCCCAGTCCTTGTGATGAACCTTTTGAGCCGCTCTGCTCGTTAACCACTTTTCAAAATACTTACGATCCTTCCACGTAGTACAAACCTGCAATTCATCGTAATCCGGGGAGTTTTCCTTGATCAGTACTTCCATGAGAACGAATCCTTCAAACGTATGCACCGATTTCGGCGTCCTGAAGCGAGCCAATATTTCGTTAGCTCTGCCTTTTTTTATACGAATAGTATTGACAGCCTTCATCATCACCATCATTTCCAGATCACCTCTTTCGATAAAAGCGAACTTAAATACTCATAAACGAAAATGGCGGCATTCCCGCCGGCCTCGGCGTGGCGGATCAGCGATATTCCGTGGGGCCCTTTGGCATAAACGGCCTGGGGATGATTTTCAACAATCGCCTTAACTATGTTCAGCTCTCCTAGCATAGCTGCGGCGAAAATATCCATTCGTGCTCCGTGCTCCAACAGCAATTTTGCAATATTGTAATTCCCCGTATGCGATGCTGCACCGAGTGCGCTCTCCCAATCACCGCTCCCCCAATCGATGACCGCATGAATAAGCGCAGGCTCCTTGAACAATAGCCTTTTAACCTCATCATAATCGCCATGAGCAGCAACGATAAATTCCCGTACCAGTTCATAGCTTAAAGGCCCTCGTGGCATGCGTATCCCTCCTTGCCGATTCTGTCCAAATTTCTCGTTCTCTGTTCATGCCGCTCTTGTCGTTCTTGCCGCTCCTCTCGTTTCCACCGTTCTTGTTGTTCTTGTTGTTCTTGTTGTTCTTGTTGTTCTTGTTGTTCTTGTTGTTCTTGTCGTTCTTGTCGTTCTTGTCGTTCCTGCCCATCTCTCTCGTTCTGCCGCCCAGCTTCTCTCCTGCACACTGCCGCACTAATTATTAGGAGCCATGATATATATACCAATGAATTTTGATTCACTTCAATTCCTCCACTCAAGTATTGATAACCATTCTCAATTAATGATCAACTCCATTTTATTGATAATGATTATCATTGTCAATAAATAGTTTGGGGATAGTCCCCTGTCGCGGTCCTTATTGTCGTCCAAGCTCCGCATGCAGCACAAAACCGGAGCTGGCGTTGGGAGCGGAGCCAGTGTTAAGAAGGAGCCAACGTTAGGAAGGGAGCCAGCGTTAGGAAGGGAGCCAGCGTTAGGAACGGTACGCGTTGAGTTTGATTTCTTTTTGTAACTGTGGCTTATTATGTAACTGTATCTCATTTGTAGCAGCGCCCTATTGTTTGGTTGTACCTTGTCAGTTAAATTTAAATGGATTTCATGTTTCTATTTTTATTCTAAAGGGGCGCTTTCGATAAATAGCTGTATTTCATGTATTAAAAAGTAAACTTTTTACCCAATTCCAACTCAATTCCCGCTCTAAGTACATGAATTCCAACTAATCGTATATGCAACTGAAAATTGCTGCTTTTAATTACAACAAATCCAGTTAATATATTTAATCATCGTTCAACCGTAGTACCGTTCAGACTCCAAACATTCAGCCACTCAGCCAATTCAATTGTTCAGTCTGCATACACCTCAGTCACTTCGCCATTCCATTGCTCATTCCCCATACTTATATTCAGTCACTCGGTCACTCAATCGCTCAGTTACTCATTCATCTAGTTACTCAGTTACTCATTCATCCAGTTATTCAGTATTTCAATCGTTCAACCGTTCAGTCACTTAGTCACTCAGTCACCCAACAGTTCAATTGTTCATCTGCAATTCAACATACGCCTTGACTCCAAACTTCATACGTCTCGACTTTACCTTCATACGTCTGTCAATCCATCTTCATGCGCCTCGACTTTACCTTCATACGTCTGTCAATCCATCTTCATACGTCTCGACTTTACCTTCATACGTCTGTCAATCCATCTTCATGCGCCTCGACTTTAACTTCATACGTCTGTCAATCCATCTTCATGCGCCTCGACTTTAACTTCATACGTCTCGCAATCCATTTTCATGCGCCACAACTTTAACTCAACTCCTCGCATTCTAACTCCATTCGTCCTCGCAATCTAACCCGCCCCCCCCTACATTCCAACGTTAAAGTTTCTGAAAAATAAAAAAGATCAGCTCGAAGCCCTCTGCAGCGAAGCTGATCCAATCCCACAACTATGATGTTTATTCAAAATAAAAACTCTAAAAACAGCAAAAAAATCATGTAGCGTGACGTTACGATATATATTATAATGTAAGTATTCTAAAAAAGAAAGGAGGCGTCTATTATGGACTTACAAACTACAATTCAGGTAATCGGCAATGTCGGATTCCCAATTGCCTTATGTTTAATTCTTCTGCAATCCATTTTAATTCAATTCAACAAGCAATTGGATGGTTTAGACAAACGTTTAGCCCAGCTTGATAAAACGATAAATACTTTAATCCGAACATTTCACCAAAAGGAAGCTGCTAAATCGTCCACCGAAGGAGACAAGTAAATGCCCGGTCAAAATGCAGGCAAAACAATAGCAGCTCCAGTGCCTTCCCTAATGCCCCAGAGCTGCTATTTTCTTAGTATGGCTGACTATAGATCGCTATAGATCACTATATATCGTTATAGATCACTATAAATCATTATATATCACTATAGATTTCTATAATTCTCTATAGTCCTCTATATATCGCTACAGATCTCACTAATTCTCTATTCTTTACTCTGCTGCTCGCTCTTTACTCTTTCATACTCTTCCTCAATCGTTCTGGACAAAAGCTCCGTAGCGGTCATATTTAACTTTTTAGCAGCAGCAGCCAGCTGTGTCTTGACATAGACAGGAACATCATAATGAAATTTTACTTTGTTACCGTAAGCCATGAAGCATCCTCCTTATTCCATCACACTTTGATATTTTTGTTCGATCAAACGTATCAACAATTGAGTGGCGGACATATCCTGAAGATCCGCCGCTTCAATAAGCTTCTCTTTAATGTCTGGCTGGAATTCGTATGGGAGTTTAATTTTGGGCTCGCTCATGCTTCCGTTTAATGATTTTTCAGTCTCAATGGCACTTTGCACCAGTTCCTGCATTGAGGAAGCCGAGGTCGTTTCTCTACCGTATCTAGGAAGGACTCTGATTAAATAATCTTTAAGCTTCCGTTGATCCTCCTCTTTGAATGCAAGGCGAAGCGAATCATTTTCAACCATTAAATCACAATCAATCTGGTAACCAAACAGCTTTAGGGAATATTTCATAACCATCCTCCTATTTTTGTTCATCTCTTGTATTATATAGTGTATCGATACGGTATACAACGTTATTCGTCATTTTATTTCCTCTTATTTATGTAATTACTGTAAAAGAGCACGGCAGCGGCACCTATAATAAAAGTTAAAATCATGATAAAAATTTGCATAACTTTCTTATTTCCCCTTTCTGCGAATTCTGCGAAGAAATTACGTAATTTTTGCGCAGTTATAGATACTGTCCCTATTTTGGCCGCTAAAGAAACATTCGGTACAATTATAATAATATTAACTAGTTTTCCAAACAATTCAAGTTAAGGAGGAATGGCAACATATGATAGTATCAATACATTGCGCTATAATACGTAATATAATATAATGTAATATATTATCCCTAATGGATATTTTAGGTATTTTGTCGTCGTTGTCTCTCTTAATAAACGCAGAGGAGTGATTCAGTATATGGTGATTTATAAAGGTGAATTAATGAATGATACAATCTCTTTATTTCATCAAATATTTCCAGTTATGCTGTGTCAACATTTTTCAAACATCATCGAATCTGCTCCGACGGCCCGCTTTTATGCCCATATCGTTGAAGATCAACCGAATTTGATCGTATACCTCGTAGAATATAACCAGCAAGAAAAGTATACTTTATGTCATCTTTTTTTAACGGATCACTTAGGACAAGATTATGATTATCAAGGGATGTCCATCGAACATGTGAACTTTTTTGAGCAAATTGCCAAACAACACTTCCCTCAAGCCTAATTCCTGCCTATTTTATTCTACTCAAACAACTGACTACTTGAAGCACAAATTGATATTTAATGTAAATAAGCGCTGACAGTACAGTCAGCGCTCCAACAAATCATATTTTCGCTTGCGTTTACAGAATCGGTGCCGCTTGATTAAGCATATGAGTCTCAACTATTTTAGCCACGCCATCTTCCATATTCGTATCGGTTACGAGATCCGCAATCGCCTTAATATCGTCCGGGGCATTTCCCATAGCTACACCAAGTCCGGCAAATTGAATCATCGCCAAATCATTGTAGCTGTCGCCTATCGCGATAACTTCCTCTCGCTTGATCCCCAGCTGCTGGATAAGATGATGCAAGCTTGTTCCTTTATCGACCCCGGCTTCCGTAAATTCCAGGAAAAACGGCTTCGACCGGACGACGTTCAACTCCCCTGCGAGCTGCGGCTGCAGCTTGTCCTCCAAAGCGATCAATTTCTCGGGATCGTCTACCATGAGCACCTTCACCACTGGCTCCTGAATTGCTTCGACAAAATTCTTAGCCTCCACAATCGGCATTCCTGTAATTTCACCTTCGATATCGGTATACTTATTGTGCGCTGGCGTTACGATTTCATCGCCGACATAAGTATGAATCCATACGCCCTCTTGCTTGCTGATTTCAAATAATTCATGCACCGTCGCTGGCGACAATGTGCTGCTAAACAAAACCTCTTGAGTAGCACAGTTCGTAATTTTAGCCCCGTTAAAAGATAGAATAAAGCTACCGTATTTCTCAAGCTCCAGTTCCTTCGCTATGTGCGTCATCGCAAATGTCGGGCGGCCCGAGGCAAGCACCACTTTATGGCCTGCCTGCTGCGCATCCATCAAAGCCTTCTTCGTACGCGGGGAAATCGTATGGTCATCCCGGAGCAGCGTATCGTCCAAATCCAATACTATCATTCTATAATTCATCTCTCTACGTCCCTTCCACTCATCTGTTCTATAGCCATGCAGCCGGCTACTCAGTCTTTGTCTACTACATAGCATACCATTTAAGGATGATTTATTGGACGTTTTCTTGCATGTTCTTTGGTCTTGCAATAATTCATTTGTTACCGATAATATTCTGATCATCTATAAATAAAGTAAATGGATACCTAGTATATGATCAGCTTATAATAAAACCTTCATAGCCTATAGTTGATATAGGCCATGAAGGTTTTTTCTGCCGCAGCGGAGATTAGGTCGATGTCTGCCTATCATTTTCCAACATTTCTCGATCATTCTCCTCCCGTCTGTCACGGCCGTTTCAGTATCGCCCACGCGTCATGGTTGACCGATCACCGAACAGTGAAACACTGCGTGCTGAGAGCTGCGCGTGATACGTATCATCGGCAATTTGATGGAGCGATTATTACAGCTAGCCTTCTACCGGATATGCCATAACGCTCATCAAGGCCAGCTCCGGCTGCGTCGTATCGAGCCTGCTGTATTGAATGATGACGGGGACATCGCTTTCTACGGTCAACGCATAAGGCACGCCAGCTGGTATACGCTCTCCTCCGCTCTCCAGCGAAGAGGTGCGGATATGCTTCGTGCGCCGTCCTTCGACGATGGCCGCAATCCCCTCCAGCGGCTCCCTGTCTTCATAATAGATAGTTATGTCGAGCTTCGCCGGCGCCTCGCCGCAGTTCAGCACGCAAATGCTTTCGTGGCTGACCAGCTCTCCCCGGCTGTCCGGCGGAATATACCCGTCAGGAATAACCCAGAAACGGTGTCCCTTCGCTTGAACTCCCATATGCAACTCTCCTTTTTTAATTGATCAAATGCGGTGCTCTTCCGGCGATAAATAACTTTCTTCCGCGCAAAGTGTCAGCTTCAAAAGTTCGATTGTTCCTATGTTCAGTTCCAGTATTTGATTCTATTGTTCAGTCCTAGTGTTCGATCCTATTGTTTAGGTCCTAATTTCAGGTCCTACTGTTCAGCCCTATTGTTCAGTCACTTGTTCAGTTTCTAACTATTCAGGTCCAATCTATCAGTTCAAAATCGTTCAGCCCGAGCCATTCAGCTGTGCGGATTCTCTTTGGAGCGCAGCAGCTGAGCCAGAAAAGCCAAGGCAAGCCCTTGTCCCCAGCCTTGAATGCGCTTATACGGTACGCCTTTGTAACCGTCCGCGTCATTCATGACCGCCGTACCAGCCGAAACGTCCGTAACAGTACCGTCGTCCTTGATCCGGGACAGAATGCCGTCGATCGATTTTTGCGTATACTTATTGTATAACCTGCCCCGCATTAGCAGCGCTGTAGCGATGCCTGCCGAACCGGACGTTTCCAGATACGAGGAATCGTCATTCAGCACCGTATGCCATAGCCCTTCCGGCGATTGCAGCCTGACGAGCGTGCTTAGCTGATCCCGCAAAGAGCCGTCGATAATCATGTAGGACGGGTGCTGAACCTCGACGTACTGCAGCGCCTTGGACATCGTCAGCGCCGCCCAGCTGTTGCCGCGTGCCCAGTATATGCCGGACATATGGTTCTGATTCAAATGATCCCAGCCGTGATAATAGAGATTCGTATCCGAATCCTGCAAAAACTCCTCATGGCCGTGATACTGCTTCAAACCATCCTCGAAATATTCCTTGTTCCCAAGCAGATGGCCGATGCGCAGCAAGTAATAGCCAGCCATAAACATCGTGTCCACCCATGCCTGCTGGGGGAATACGTCATTCACCGAATTCACCGTATGCTGAAAAATACCATCCGCGAACCGTTCCGCTTTATTTTTCAAAAACTCCGCCATTTCGACAGCCGTATTCAAATATTTTTCGTCCTGGTATACCTGATACAGCGTCAGCAGGCAGTGGCCGATCGATACCCCGTTCACGGACAGCTTCGGCAGACCGTCCTCCATATGCTCGTCAACCCATGCTTTCAGTTTGGTCAAATACTCCTCATTTCCCGTCGCCTCGTACGCTTCGCATACGCCGTAATAAGCAACGCCCCCCGGCCAATCCCAGTTAAAATCCATATTAAACGTACGTTCGACGACCCGGTCGATCGTCTGCTTCACCTTTTCCTCGTCATAAACCAATGCTGGCATATCTGTCTCTCCTCCCCATAATGGCTCAGTTTCAGTTGTCATTTGTTCCTCCCAAACGCTACCTCAGATACATTAACAAAGGCTGTAATTGCAAATCGCGGATTCCGTCCGCTATTAACCGGGCAACCGCTTCTCCCCCCTGCTCCTGGAAATGCGTGTTATCCTGCACTCCCGCAGGGAAGTTCATGTATTCGCCCGGATACACCCACATGAACAAATCCTTGCTGCCCTCCGGCCCGGCCGCCTCGAACAGCTCCTTGCTTCTGGCGGCAAGGTCGATAAGCGGCGTGTCCGTCTCGCTCGCCAGCTCTGGCATCGCCTGAATATAATCCCCGTGCGTATCGGAGAGCGTCCCGTCAGGGTTGAAATACCGGCGATGCACCGGGGTCACCAGTACCGGATGGACCCGCTTCTCCCGAGCGGCTTCGATATAATGCAGCAAATGCTGCTTGTAGGTTGTAAAAGCATCTGTACCACGTGGATCAGGCTTCTCATCGTTGTGCCCAAACTGGATCATCAGGAAATCTCCAGGCTTGGCCAACTGCAGGATCGCCTTCAGGCGCCCTTCTTCGATGAAGCTTCTTGAACTGCACCCGGACTGCGCATGATTATCGACGCATACATCGTGCTTGAACAGAGCGGGCAGCAGTTGGCCCCACCCGGCATAAGGATAGCCATCCTCCGGCTGGTCGGTCACCGTGGAGTCACCCGCCAGGAACAAGGTCATGGTACCAGGGGCCGGATGAATTTCCAGCATATTCAGCCTCGGCGCCTGTCCTGAAACATTAAGCCGAAAACGGCCGCCGCGCACGGGGATGGTGAACCTCTCTTCGAGGAACTGGCCCGGCGCTAAACGAATCGGGGGCAGTACCATCTTATTTCCACCGGCCTTCAGCGTTGTATGCGTTTCTGCTAAACTGTCTCCTACCAATATTTGAACCTGATATGTCCCGTCCGGAACCCGTACCGCAAATGTAGCTCCCATAGGAATACAGAAGCTATGATGCAATCGTGTCCTTGTGTCCACCTTGGCGGACAGGGCTGATGTGGACTTGACGACAGATTTGGACTTGACAGCAGGGTTGGGAACAAGGCTTCGATCAGGCTCAGAGTCGCAATTAGGATCAGAATTGTCATCAGATTTATAGCTACGATCAGAGTAAGAACTATAATCGGAACCAGGGTTACAATGAGGTTCAGAATTACAATCACTGACAGCAGCTTCCCGTCCTTGTCCCGCAGGTGTCCGCGCCCGGCCATACACCCGGCTGACATCCTCGAATCCATATCCTGCTTCATCGCTGTATAAGCAATCTGCAGCTACACCAATGTAACCGCTTGCGGCTTGCCCCGGACCAAAGTCAAATTTCCACGAAGTACTGTCTGGAGACGTACATTCCAAGCTGCGCTGCCCGGCCTTTGGTTCGGCATTTGCACTCTCCATTCCCTGGCCCCCTCCACCGCTCTTAGGCTTAAATATATTTTCCTTCATCTACTATCCTTTCAACCCGCTGCTGCTAATTCCTTCCACGATTTGTTTCTGGAATATAAAAAATACAACAACGACCGGAATAAGGCTGACGATCGACATGGCGAACATCGCCCCCCAGTTCGAGCCGGATTCACTATCCAGAAACATTTTGAGCCCCATCGATACGGTATATTTCTGGGGGGAGTTTAAGTACAGTACCGGACCGATCAGATCTTCCCACCGCCAATAGAAGGAAAATATGGCTGCGGTCGCCAGCGCCGGTTTTATGAGCGGCAAAATAATGCGATAAAAAAGCCGGAACTTGTCGCATCCGTCGATCGTCGCCGCCTCATCCAGCTCCATCGGAATCGAGCGGATAAATTGAATCATCAGGAAAATAAAAAACGGTGCCCCGAAGTAGTTCGGTATGACGATCGGCTTAATGCTGTTTAACCATCCGAGCTTGGAAAAAATAATGTACTGCGGAACGAGCACCACGTCATGCGGCAGCATCAGCGTCACCATCATTAGAGCGAACCAAAGATTGCGACCTCTAAAATCAAGCCGGCCGAAGCCGAAAGCGACGAGCGCCGAAGTAATTACGACGCCAATCGTGGCGAGTATGACGATAACGAGGGAATTGACGATAAATTGAGCAAAAGGCTGCCCGCCGACGCCTGACCAGCCGGCCGCGTAGTTTCCAAAATCCCAAGACTGCGGGATCAGCTGCGAGGCCGTGGCAAATATCGTGCGGCTTTCCTTGAAGGAGCTCATAAACAACCAGATGATCGGGTACAGCATAAGTATGGCAATAGCGCCAACGAGAAGATGGTAAGCCGGCCATTTCCATTTGCTTGATACCATAATCAGCGGCCTCCTTTCGACTCATAGAACACCCAAAATTTCGATGTTTTGAACAGGATCGCTGTCATAATGCCGATCATGATGAGCATGACCCAAGCCATCGCCGCCGCGTACCCCATGTTGTTGAACATGAAGGCCTGCCGGAATAAATACAGGGAATAGAGTAGGGTGCCGTCCATCGGGGTTCCTTCCCCTTTGGAAATAATATACGCCGGCACAAAGGTCATGAACGCGCTGATCGTCTGCATGATCAGGTTGAACAAAATGATCGGGCTAAGCAGCGGCAGCGTAATTTTCATAAATTTGCGGGGAGCGGTTGCTCCATCGATGCTGGCTGCTTCATACATGTCTGGCGAAATATTTTTCAATCCGGCTAAAAAGATAAGCATCGACGATCCGAACTGCCACACCGACAGTGCGATTAACGTTCCAAGCGCGGCATTGGGGTCGCCGTACCAGGCTACGGGAGGAATGCCAAGGAAGATGAGCAGGCTGTTCACGATCCCTTGTTCATTAAAAATGTTGCGCCACATAATCGAAACGGCTACGCTTCCGCCGATAATCGACGGCAAATAATAAATGGTGCGGTAAACGCCAACCGCCCTTGACTTCGTATTCAGCAGCATAGCGACGAACAAGGCAAACATCAGCCGCAGCGGCACACCTGCAAATACGTATATAAAAGTAACTCTGACCGAGTTCCAATATTTTTGATCCTGGGTAAACATTTTTTTAAAATTGAAGGTCCCAATCCATTGAGGATCATTAAACAAATTATAATTCGTAAACGATAAATATAACGAAATCACGACTGGAATAAGCGTAAAGGCCAAAAACCCGATCACAAACGGACTGATAAAAGCATACCCGGTCAAATCAGCTTTCAATGACTTGTTCCGCAAGGCATCTGCACCTCCTGGCAGTTTCTTGAGCATTCATGCATGAGAATAACAGCGGTAAATAAACATTCATCGGAACGTTATTTACCGCTATTATTTAGTGGTCAAAGGCTGCCCAGCCTACTTGTTGTTGGCCAGAATGCCGTTGGCCTCCTGCCGGAACCTTTCAGCCGCCTTCTCCGGAGTGATCTGACCGTAATTGATCTGCTCCACCAGGTCAGCAAGTGAGGCGATCACCTGCGGGGAACCGACCGGCGGCGCCGGGCTCATCGGCGAGCTTTTCTCTTCCATCGCTGCGACGAAGTCAAATACCTGCTTCTCCGGCTCCGACAATTCCGAGACAATCGCCTCTTTGATGGACGCCGAGATCGGCACGCCGCGCTCTCCTTTGATCATTTTGTTCGCTTCCACATCGTTAATCCAGAAGTCGATGAACTTGGCTGCCTCTTCCTTGTTCTTGGAGTGGGAAGTGATGGACCAGAACATGCTCGGCTGCATATACAGCCCCTTCTCCATATTCGGCCCTGTCATTGGCGCCAGTTCCATCGGCCGGTTGACCGCAGCCTGCAGTCCGACGTACTGATTCGACCATTGCCATACGCCGATGCCCATTCCTTTTACAATTTCCGATTCTTCTAAAATCCCTTTGGTCTGCGTCAGCTTCTCTTGAGACGGCACAGCCCCCTCTTTAATCAGCCTGGCCAGCCGTCCAAAAAATTCCGCAAACAAAGCATCATCCTCATATCCCAGCGCCGTTCCTTCTGGGTTATAAAGTGAAAGTCCATGGGTGCGCAGGAAATAGTGGAAGAAAATATCCGGTGCCATGGAGCCATCCATCACATAACCTGCATCCCGGGCTTTCATTGCAATTTCCTCATATTGATTCCAGGTCCAATTTTCCGGAATGCTGTCCACACCCGACTTCTTCAGCAGTTCGGGATCATATTGAAAACCAAGCACGTTGACGCCAGTTGGCACGCCATATTGCACATCGTTAATTTGTCCTGTTGAAATGACATTTTCGTTGACGTCATCCACTTTGATTTGATTGCCCATGTAAGACGTCAAGTCTTCGAGTTGGCCATTTTTGGCATATTGCACAATATAAGAAATGTCCATCTGCACAATATCCGGCAGCTGGTTCGCCGCCGCCTGCGGCGCAAGCTTCTTCCAATAATCATCAAAAGCTGCATATTCGACATCGATCTTTACGTGCGGGTTTTGTTCCTGGTACTTATCAATAATTTGCTGGGTATACTCGTGGCGCTTATCGCCTCCCCACCAGGCGATTCTCAGGGTAGTCTTGTCTTTCTTGTCTGTACTCTGCTCAGCAGCCTTTCCATTGCCCTCTCCGCCACTGCTTCCTCCGGCGTTACCTCCGGTGCTGCCTCCTCCACCGCAGGCAGGCAAAATGAACAACAAGGCCACCAGCAACCATAAAGCCGTTTTCTTCCTCACAACCATTCTCCCCTTTCGTCGATCGCTAGCTTGATAACGCTTACAAATTGATCAATATCATTGTCGCCCCTAAGGGGGGTGCAAGGAAACTCACTGAACCGACTTAAAGGTATAAAAATCAGAGGTGCTGTTCAAAAGATTTACGATATTCCGTCGGGGTCATCCCCATCCACTTTTTGAATGCTTGGCTAAAATATTTGGAGTTGCCTCCGAAGCCGTACGAATCAGCGAGCTCGAATACCTTCACATCGCCGCTGCGGCGAATTTGCTCTGCGGCCCGCTCAATCCGCAGGCGGCTTAAATAATGAGAGAAGTTGTCCCCGGTGACCTGCTTGAACACTTTACCAAGATAATCCGGGTTCATGTAGAGCATTTCATGGGCTACCGCATTCAAGGTCAGTTCCGCGTTCATGTAATGCTGTTCAACAATGGAAATCATCCGCTCAACGATCGAGGAGCGCCGGCTAATGCTGTTCTTGTAATATCCGGCGGTAACGTGCAGCGCGGCCTCTTTGACGAATAATGTCAAGCCCGGCAGTGTATCCAGCTTCACAAGCTCGGCCATTTGCGCTGTAAAGCGGTGACGGTCTTCCGGCGAGCATAAACGAATCAGCATTGCGTACAGCTCGAGCACATAAGAGCGCGTAACGCCGATTTCCAGACAGCGCTCACCCAGCTGGCAAAATAACCGGTCAAGCTCATGTTCCACCTCTTCTCTAAGCCCTGATTTAACCAAAAGGGCCATCCGCTCCTCATCCAGCTCTATATCACCGCTCCCCCGCTCATCAGCGGGCAAATCGCTTTTCGTAATCAAGCTGCCTTCTCCAACGTAGAAACGATGATTCATGCACTGAAGCGCCTCACGATATAACCTACGCCCGGCTTCCATCGGCCCGGCTTCACTAAGAGCGATCGTTAATTCCACGCTATAAAAGCCGATAAACGTCCGTTTCACTTCCTCGATACTCTGCAGCAATATTGCTGGTTCCAGCGTTTCCTGAACGAGAATCAGCAGTCTTCCGTTCAGCGTCGCTCCCAGCAGCACATTGGTCAGCAAATCCTCCGCTATATTTTTCAGGGCAAATAAATGCTCATATTCATGGGAATGCTCCAGCTGAAATAAAATCAGGCGCACCGGCTGCTCCCCCGTCTTGAGCCCGAACAATTCCTGGTAATAGTCTAAATCACTGGGCCCATAGGTTTTGTTCGAGACGAGCTCGCGCAAAAACTGCTCCTTCACATGAGGAAGCACCTTGTTCATCCCTTCCTTCATGCTGGCTACAAACCGCTCTTTCTCCAGCTGCTCCTCCCGTTCAGCGACGAGCTCCGCCAGCGCTTCATATATTTGCGCCTCGTTGCACGGCTTGAGCAAATAATGCTTCACGCCATATTGCATCGCGCTGCGGGCATATTCAAAATCCTTGTACCCGGTCAGCATAATAAAGCGAATATCCGGAAAAGACTGGAGCGTTTTCTCCACCAGTTCAAGCCCGTTCAGCCCTGGCATTGAAATATCGCTAATGACAAAGTCTGGCCGCTCCTTAACGATCAGCTCGTAGGCTTCAATTCCGTTGCGCGCTGTTCCAGTCAGCTCGGTTCCTGCGCTGCTCCAGTCTACGATCTGCTGAATCCCCTCCAATATCATGCGCTCATCATCCACCAATAGTACTTTATACATCGTTGTCCTCCCCTTGTCTGTATGGAATGCGTACGTGGATCGCCGTGCGGGCGCCTGGCTCGCTCTCGATCCGGATTCCCCATTCATGGCCGAAAGTCAGCTTGATCCGGTCCTCAATATTGGACAACCCGATGCCTTTGCCTCTGGTCTGTACCCTGCCCTGCCTAAGATTCGTCAGAAATTCAGGCGTCATGCCCGGTCCATCATCCTCCACCCGGATATCGAGCCCCCCATTCCGCTCTGCCGCCGCGGCTACGACGATGCGGATATGGCAAGTGTCGATTTTCGGCTCCAATGCGTAATGGATGGCATTTTCGAGCAGCGGCTGCAGCGTCATTTTCGGAATAAGTGCGTCCAAATATTCGTCTGGAACTTCCAGCTGGAAGTCCAGCCGCTCTTCAAAGCGGATACGCTGAATCGTCACATAGCTGCGCACGATGTCCAGCTCCGACCTTAGCGTAATCAAGCTTGTGCCGTCGTCTAGCGAGCTGCGCAGCAAAAAGCCCAGCGCCTCCACCATTTGCGATATTTTCGTTTGACGATTCACCTTGGCCAGCCAGTTAATAGAATCCAGCGTGTTATACAAAAAATGCGGATTGATTTGCGCCTGAAGCGCTTTCAATTCTGTTTCGCGAATGACCAGCTGTTTGGCGTAATTTTGGTTAATGAGCTCGCGGATGCGCTGGATCATCATCTTGAACGTGCGCTGCAGATGCTCGACTTCGGTCTGCGAAGTTTTGGGCACCTCTCCGAGTGATTGTTCTTCCAGGTTGTCGAGATCTCCCTTTTCGATCTTGCGCATCTTTTTAATCAACTGCTCGATCGGCCGGGTAATGCTGCGCGACAAGCGGACGCCAAGGGCAATTCCAATAAGCAAAATCAGTATAAAGATGACCGTGACCAGTTCCTTAACGAACGAAATCGTACGGAACATGCTGTCATATGGAGTCATATTCAAATAAGTCCAGCCTAGATCAGAGGACCGTACCCGGGTAAAAAAGTAGCGATTCCCGCCGACCATCGTGAGGCCGTAAGACTCTGGACGGCGCAGTTCAGCGGCAAGGTCACCCTCCAAAATAAGGGGTTGGTCCGGATATATAATTTTGCTTCCGTCCGTAATGATGAGGTGATTGTCATCTCCGCTGCTCTGCACGAAGTCCTCCATAATGCGGTCCTTGCGGAAGCGGACAATAAGCGTCCCGAGGTTGTCCATCGGAAAGGTTGTACCGCTGTACGACCTGATTTGCCGTACGGCATACAGCGAACGGTCGCTGCCGACGTACCATATGTTCGATCCATTTGCGGATTCAGCAATTGTGACGAGCTCATCTTGCAGTTCCTGCGCCATGCCCCCCCGATTGCCTCCGATTAAGGCATGCTTCTCCCGGTCGATGACCATGATCGAATAGACCAATTTCTCCGAGCCGGCGATCGAAGTGAGCCGGTCCATAATTTTTTTGCGCTGGATCGCTTTCTGATAGGCAGTGGCATCCTCCACCTTCAGATAAGCCAGGCTTTGCTGAAGCTGCTCATCCGAGAACACCCGGAACGACAGCTCCTCCTGCTCCCGCAGCTGCTTTTCAATCCCCAGCGCCGAGCTGTTCAGCACCTGGGACGTCCGCTCGTACATTTGCCGGTCGTACAAACTGGTCACGTACTTTAACGCTATTAAATACAGAGCAAAGCTGATCATCATCAGCAGTATGATCAACACTAGCATTTTATGATAGATTCCAGCTTCCCTGAACAATCCGCGAATTTTCCCCGTCAAAAAGGCCACCCCGTTTCAAGGTCGATACAGTTCAAGCGTATATCCACATTTTACATAATTAACAAGCCGCGGGATACCCAACAATATATCTTGTCCGCCAGAGGATATGTCATCTAGGCAGGGGAATACATCATCTAGGCAGGGAATACGTATTGTGTGTCTGTATACTTTACCGTATTTTCACACTGAAAAACCACAGAATGGTTGGAGTACCAACGACAATTCTGTGGTTAACAGGTAATTACTGAGTAGTTATGTTGAAAATGTGAAATTATATTTTGTTAGGCTTCTCCCGAGGCCACAATACATCCTGCTCATAAGCCTTCACTACATCCAGCCACTGCTCACGCACAGGCACGCCTTGGGAGGCGCAGTAATAATCCCATACCGCCCCGAACGGATATGACTTGAATTCCTCGGCTAATGCCAGGCGAGAGGTGTAATCGCCCGCAAGCTCGATCGCCTTCAGCTCCTCGACCGGTTCCAGCAGTGCCCGCAGCAGCGCCTTAATCGTATTGCGCGTGCCGATGACCCAAGCTGCAATATGGTTAATACTGCCGTCGAAGAAATCCAGGCCGATATGCGTTCTTCCCAGCAAATTGCCGCGTACTAACTCCCGCGCAATTTCCAGCAGCTCGTCGTCCATCGTAACGACATGGTCGCTGTCCCACCGTACCGGACGGCTGACGTGGAGCAGCACTTGCTCGCTGAACAGCAGAATGGAGGACAGCTTGTTGCTGATCACCTCTGTCGGGTGGAAATGCCCGGCATCGAGACAAATCGCTTTGCCCCGGGTAAGACCGTAGCCCATGTAAAATTCATGCGAGCCTACTACGTAACTTTCCGAACCGAGGCCGAACAGCTTGCTTTCCACCGCATCGATATTGTAACGAGAGTCGATCGCTTCGCTGAAAATTTCGTCCAGCGATGCCTTCAGGCGCTCCCTTGGCGACAAGCGGTCCACCGGCACGTCTTTATAACCATCGGGAATCCAGACGTTCGTCACGCAGGGCTGTCCCAACTCCCTGCCGAAGTGCTCGGCGATTTTGCGGGAGGCCTTGCCGTGGCGAATCCAGAACTGGCGGATCTCATCGTCCGCATGACTTAGCGTGAATCCGTCCTCCGCTTTCGGATGCGAGAAATAGGTCGGATTAAAATCCAGGCCGAGGCCCTGTTCCCTGGCCCACTCCACCCAGCGCTGAAAATGGCGCGGCTCAAGCTCATCCAAATCGACCTGCTCGTCCGTGTCCGCATAAATCGCGTGCAAATTCACCTTATGTTTGCCAGGGATCAGCGAGAGAGCCTTCTCCAGATCATCCCTAAGCTGCTGCGGCGTTTCGGCCCGTCCCGGATAGCTGCCGGTTACCGCTATGCCGCCGCTCAGTTCTTTATCTTTGAACAGGAAGCCGCGGACATCGTCACCCTGCCAGCAGTGCAGAGATATTTTGATCTCCTTCAGCTTCTCCAGCGCCTTCTCTACGTCAATCCCATGAGCGGCATACAGCCGCTTGGCTTCGTTATAGCTGTTCATCACGCTTGCATCCATTTTATCTTCCTCCTCCTGATTGCTTCGCATTCCAAGATTTTCGCACTTTCCCTATCATCCTGCATCCTCATCCTGCATCCGTTCTTCGTTTTATCCTCTTTATTTATTTTATCCGTTGCCTTTCGCTACTGCTCCAATCCCCGTTTCCAATCTTCCTGCATTTTCCGCCAGCTCTGTACCATAGCGCTCTATTTGAATTTCCTCCAATGTTTTACCCCGCGTTTCCGGGGCCATAATGACGCCAATGACCGCTGCAATAACGAGGAAGCCGATCATGATCAAGCCCGACACCATAAATCCCAGCGTAGTCAGCATGGTCGGAACGACCAAGGAGATGAGGCCCACTGCAATACGAGCGACACTAAACATGAAACCCTGTGCCTTGGCGCGGTATTTCGTATGAAACAGTTCACCTGCCCACAGTCCGTAGAACGCCTGGGCTCCGAATCCGGCGGCGACACCCCATAGTACCACGAACAGCAGCAGTTCGGTGATGCCCATTCCTCCAAAGGCAAGAATCGCCCAGGCCACAATTCCCATTGCCGCTCCGATGCCGTACAACAGCTTCCGGTTCATTTTATCGCCAAGCTTAATAAACACAAAGTAAGTCGAAGCTACCGTCAAAATCCAGAGGAAGGCCTGCAAAAGATTCGCTTGGGCAGCGGTAAGGCCGCCTACCTTTTGGTAAATATACGGCATGAAATAGCCCATCACTCCAGCCACCAGATTCCAGAAGCAGTAAATCCCCAGCAGCAATAACATTGCCCGTAAATTCGCTTTGTTCGTAAAGAGCTCTTTAATCGGACTCTTCAACGTTTTCCCCTTCGCCTGGAGCTGGGCCTCTCTTGCCTTCTCCTCCTCCCATATTTTGCTTTCATTGATCTGCTGCTGCATGATCCAGGTGATCAGCGCAATAATAAACAGCTGGGCAAAAATGATCCGGCTGCCGAGCAGCCCGAGCGGAGCCAGCGCCACAGACAGCAGCAGGGAAATCGCTGGCCCGACAGACCAGGCCAATTGGCCGTAGCCGACACGTGCTGCGCGCTCTTTGGCCGGGGCCTCCTCCAAAATATACGTCCAAGCCGCGGGAATCGCCGCACCTACAGCTATGCCGGTAATAATATAACCGGCCAGCAGCATCGGGAAGTTGAAGGATATCGTTACCAGCAGCACCCCGAGCATATATACAAGCAAATCATATTTATAAATCAGCTTGCGTCCATACTTGTCAACCAGGTAGCCGCCAATCAACGCGCCGATCGCTGACCCAAAGCCGTTGGCACTTAGTGCACCCAGCAGCCCCAGCTTCACATCGCTCAGCTTCAGATATTCCACCCAAAGGGACAACCCCCCGGCACCAGCTACGATCGAGCCTGCTTCGAGATAATTGGACATCGCCACCGTCAACGTTGACTTAAAACTATTTTTGGGACGGCCTGCCACAGCGCTGCTGCTCATTCCGCTCTCTCCTCCCTTGCCGCACTATGAAGATAAAATACATCCTTCAGCTCTCTGGACACCGGACTATGGTCTGCGTTAGTTTCCATAATGTCCTTCATATACTCCCACCATTTCCGGCAAATTGCCGTATCCGCAGACTTGGACCACAGCTCCTCGTCTTCAATTTCCAAATAAGCGAACAATACATCGGTCTCCTCATCCAGAAAAATGGAATAGCTCACCACACCATGCTCCAGCAGCATTTGTTCCATCTCCGGCCACAGCTCATCATGCCGTTTCCGATACTCTTCATGGCATCCTTTAAACACTTTCATCACCGAGGCTTTTCTTATCATGGACAAGCTCCTTTCCAATCTCAAAGGGTCATAGATATTGCCATCTGCCCTTGTCAACCTGTTTCTCTAATATAGAACTGCCCCGTTGTTGCCAGTAGGAGAGAATGTTCGGAATGGGTAGACGATCTTCAGGAAATGCCTCGAAAATGCTTCGAAATGTTCAAGAGAGGCTTAAAAGATGCTTTCGAGAGCTCTTAGAGAGCTTTTAGAGATGCTCAAGAGAGCTTAAGAGAACTTAAGAGGGCTTAAAAGGGCTTAAAAGAACTTAAGAGACGTTTCGAGATACTTAAGAGATGTTTTAAAGATTTCAGAGATGTATTTGCAGCACAAAAAAACGCCTTTCGGCGTCTATAATACTCACTGTTCTCAATTCCCTATGAACCGTATCTGTCTCTCAATATTTCCTCCCTGAACCGGCAGCCAGCTCTTTATAACGGGACGGAAGCTCACCAAAATACTGCTTAAACAGCCTGCTGAAATATTTCGCATCCTGATATCCCACCTGCCTGCTTACCTCCTGCAGTTTTGCTGCGGGATTGTGCAGCAGCTCTTTTGCGCGCTCCATTCTGACCTTCGTAACAAAATCCAGCACCGTCTCCCCTGTCTGCAGTTTGAATTGCTGGCAAAAATACGTCGGATTCATATGGACATGATCGGCGATTTTTTTGATCGTCAAATTGCTGTTGAGATGCGATACAATCCATTCTTTGGCGATTTCCACCGGCTTTGCTGTCATTTGTGCCCGCTCATCGGCCAATGACTGTACGACCTGCCTAAGCATCTGTAGTATGGATACTTTAAGCTCCTGCAGGTCCACTGCTTCACGCACCTTGAGCAGCGCCTCCTCCGCTCGTTCTGCAGACAGCTCGCCGCCCATGGCTTCAAACTGCGCAGAATGGATCAGAATGACCAGATGCAGCGTCGCGTCCAGAATCCGGGGCGGTGATCCGTAAGCTTCAATATGGCGGAATATTTCCTTGAACTGGTCTTCGGCAGCCTCTGTCCTTCCTTGTTCAATGCACCTCTTTAATTTTTGTAACAGCGGTGGAAGAGCGTGATCCGTAAACGTATCTAAACCGCCTTCCGCACCCTCCCCGCCTTCCCTATTTCTAAAGTTTGCGTTCTCATAAGTAAAAACCCGGTTGCCGCCACTCACCAGCCGGTATTGCATAGCCGCCAGCGCCTGCTGCTTGGCATGGGGAAGCATATACAGGTCGTCGATCCATTGTCCGCAGGAGACGGACACGGTAAACGGAGTATAGGTACGGACAGCCCGGCATATTTCATAAGCCATCTTTGCGGCTGTACTGTTGCAATCAGCTGCAGGCTCGTTCGCCGGAAAATGGAGCAGTGTCCAGAAGTCGGATTGACTGCCCCGCCAGCTCCACCCCTGCAATTGCCGTCCATCGTGCGGAGCGGTAATAATTTCACCGATCATGTTGTCCAAGGCGTAGAAGTAGGCTTTCCAGTCTCTGTCCTTAAAGGAGCGGGACTTTACGGGCAGCTTATCCAGGCTAATGTAGAGCAAGCCGTAATTTCCTTCCGGGAAAGCATCTACCCAATATCCCAGGCGGGACAAATCCGTTTCTGTAGAAGTGATGTAGCTTAGCGTTTGTGTTTGCCGGGCATGCTTCAGCATTTCTTCCTTCAGAAGCATCGCTGTCCATTGCTGCTGCTGCAGACGCTGCTCCATCACTTTGCGTTTCACCTCGGCCAGTCTCATAGCAAACTGCTCCCGATCCATAGGCTTTAGCAAATAGTCCGTTGCCCCGCCGCGCAAAGCAGTGCGCACATATTCAAAATCATCGTAGCCCGTTAATACGATCGTTTGAAAAGTGTAGCTCTCACTCGCTTTCTCGATCAAAGTTAACCCGTCCATTTCCGGCATGCGAATGTCGGTAATTAACAAGTCTACCTCCCCCTCATAGCCTGCCAAAAAATCGAGAGCCTGTCTGCCGTCACTCAGCGCCGCCACCACCTGCCACTCTTCACCGCATCCACGCACAAGCCGTTCCACGCCGCGGCAAATTCGCGGCTCATCATCCACGATCAATACTTTTATCGATTGCATTTCTGTTCTCCTTTACGTAAGACAGATTACGGGGAACCCGCTTCAGGCAATGCGGGAATTACGATAATTACCGTTGTACCAGATCCATATTCGCTTTCCAGGCGAACTCCGTATCCTTGACCCAGCATATATTGAATGCGGGCATTGACATTTTCCAAGCCAAATCCTGAATCCTTGCGTTCGGATACGGCATAAAGAAGCCGGTGGTTCAATGCTTGCAGGCGCTCTGCTTCTATCCCCGGCCCGTTGTCTTTAATTTTAAATACGATACGGCGGCGTTCCCGTCCTGAACTCCCCTGTTCTTCTGTGATCGTTATGTTTAAATTCAGGCGCTGCCGCTGCTCCATTCCGTATTTCACCGCATTTTCAACGACCGGCTGTAAAATGAATTTCGGTGTAAATAACATCTCATCTGCCTCTACCGATATGTCAAAAGCGAGCCGATCCTCAAACCGGAACATCTGTATCGTTAAATAATCATGTGCATGAGCAATCTCCTCGGCCAGCGTTACCCAGCGGGATTTATTCGATACCGAGAAACGCAGCATGCGTCCCATGAGCGCTACCATGGAAACAACGGTTTCCTTCTCTCCCTCTTCGACCGCCATACTGATCGTTTCGAGTGTGTTGTATATAAAATGCGGATGAATTTGCGACTGGAGCGCATATAGCTCCGCTTCTTTTTGACTGATTTCGGTCTGCACATTTTTATCAATCAAATGTTGAATGGTGGACACCATGGAGGTGAAGCTTTTTGCTAGTATCCCTACCTCATCCCGGGTATGGATTTGCGGATTGACATCAAAACGGCCTTTTCCAACTTCCTTCATCAGCCGGCTAAGCCGCTCTAGCGGCTTAGTAACCCGCAGCGCAAACACAATCGATATGATCAGCGTCACGAGAGCAAAGCCGACAAAGATGAAATTGTTCACATTTTGCGCCAGTTCCATACGCTGCGTCAGTTCTTTCAAGGGGATGCTATGAACGAGCATCCAGTCATAGGCCTGCGACTCGGATATGCTCATTATCCAGGTCGTCCCCCCCTGTTCCTTGCGAAAGCTGCCATTCTTGACAGGATAGTGATGAATTTCCGGATCATAGCTTCCGATTTTAGCCCGGTCGGAATGATAGAACATTTCGCCTTCACTATGAATGAGCCAGAACTCCGCATTGGGGTTATTCTCAAAGCTGTGCACGATCCCGTCGATAAATGACATTTTGACCGCTATAAATATCGTCCCCAGGCTCGTGCGATTTTCCACGTCGTCGATCTGCTTCATAATTAGTAAATAAGGCTCGTTATTGTCGAACTTCAGTCCGAAATCACTTGAAATGAGCAGCTTGGCTTTACCCCGCAAATCAATATCCTGGCCGTATGGCACGCGCAAATCCTCGTCATCCATTCCGGTGTATTCCATTCTCGAAGCGGCATACAAGCGATTTTTAGACAAAATAAAAACGCCGAGAATTTCAGAGTTGCTGCCCTCCAAATAGTTGCGGGACAAATAATTGTTGACGACGTAACTGTCCGTGTTCAGATTCGCCCTGGATTGATAGGAGTCTTTCCGCAATATGCGCACGACATCGGTAGAATTGAACAGCTGTTCAGGAAGCGCGCTCCATTTCTCGATATGCTGGTCGATTGTATTGTTGGCCTGGTCGAGAAATTTCGGCATATATTCACCGATCTGCTCGACGATGGATTTCGTATATTCGCGAAAGGAAATGACACCCAGCAGCGACATGGGCAGCACTGTCAGCGTGACATAAACGATAATCAGCTTGGAACTGAGCCGAAAATCCCGGAAGCGGCGTTTTCGATTTCTAAAAAGCATACTGATCCACATTTTCCTTCGTAAAATCAAGCGGTTCGCCCATAATGACGGTATCGCCCTTCACTCTGATTTCCCCCACGTTGCGAATATCCTGGCCGTGATAAGGCGGTGCCCCGTCCAGCAAATTTTTGGCCAAAACGACCGTCAGATACCCCAGCTTTTTGGGACTCCATAAAGTAATGTTCTGAACCGTTCCCGCTTCCAGATAAGAGCGCATCAGGTTAGGCGTAGACAGGCCGGCAATATGCAGTCCCGTTACATTGCTGTCGATTAATGCTTTCGCCGCAGCCGGCGGCACTACAGCCGAGGTGCCGATGATCCCGCCCAGCCCGGGGTGCTGTGCGAGCAGCTCCATGACAGCGCTGTAAGCTTTTTGCGGATCGTCGTCCGTCGCTACCGTTTGCAGCAGCGTCATCTGTGGATAATACTCGCGATTTTGCGCGGTAATCCATTTCACCCATTCATTCGTATTAGAAGCTGTAGAGGTTGCGGTCAAAATAACAAAGGTGCCCTCCTCCTCCATCTGCTCTGCAAGCGCATCCATTAAGTGGCGCCCAAGCGTTTCCGGATCGACCATATCAATGAACAGCTCCCGGCCAGACTCTGCCGTATCCGAATCCCAGGTAATGACCCGGATATCGTGCCGCTTCGCCTCCATAAGAACGGGCAAGAGCCGGGTGGAATCATTCGCCGAAATGGCCAGCATATCGACATTCCGGGCAATTAAATTGCGAATGACCCGAATCTGCTGCTCCGTATCCGCGACTGGCGATCCTTCATAAATCAACTCTACGCCCAGATCCATCGCCGCTTCCCGCGCTCCATCCTCCACCTGATTAAAATAAGGGTTTTCAGTCGCTTTTGGAACCATTCCGATCGTATACTTCTCATTCGTTGGCCGGGCCGATGCCTGTATTTCCGTATCTTTGGAGAAAATAACCTCATAGCGTGCAGCTTCATCCTTGTTCAGACAGCTCGTTATGATGAACAATAGCACAAGCAGCCCCCCATATTTCCAGCCACGCCACAAGTCCTCTCCCTCCTTCCCAATTCCTTATTACAATTGCTGTTAAGTTATCATGGCTGCACTTAAGTGTAAAGTACCTTAAAGTACCCACTTATGCAGAAAGCCGAACCCCGTGGTTTCCCGCGAATGTCCGGCTAAGGAGAGACGTTTATGATTTCATGTGTTTAACTCAGCTTTCGCAGCTTTGCAGTTTTTGCAGCGTTCGTGGCTTTCGCAGCTTTTGCAGCTTTTGCGGCTTTACAGGCTTTGCAGTTTTGCAGCTTTGTAGCTTTGTAGCTTTGCAGCTTTGCAGCTTTGTAGCTTGAAATTTGCAAATAAGCAAATAAGCCTCAATGTAAATGGGCAGAACTGGGGCCCGCTACTCAAATTGACAACGAACACTCACTTAGCAGCCAGATGCAAGGATTGTGTATGAAATATCATACATAATCCTCGTGTAGCTGCCTAATGCAGGGAATGTATATGAATTATCATACATAATCCTCGTGAAGCTGCCTAATGCAGGGAATGTATATGAATTATCATACATAATCCTCGTGCAGCTGCCTAATGCAGGGAATGTATATGAATTATCATACATAATCTCCCGTGTAGCTGCCTAATGCAGGGAATGTATATGAAATATCATACATAATCTCCCGTGTAGCTGCCTAATGCAGAGAATGTATATGAAATATCATCTACATTCCTACCATAGCTGCCTATTCCAAGCAGAAAGGAATTGAGATCCTCTGCTCCACGTTCACTCCGCATTAACGAGTACAGCTTTATTATAAAGCCGTATCGCTGGGGCGTGATCCCAAGTCCGGTCCGATAACTAAAGTCGACGCTGAATTCACACCGAGACCTTTACCTACTTTCGTGGCATATTACCAACATCACAGCAAATTACCTACTCGTGATAACTTACGTGATAACTTATCTACCTACGTAACAACTTATCTACCTACGTGATAACTTATCTACCTACGTGATAACTTATCTACCTACGTAACAACTTATCTACTTACGTGATAACTTATCTACCTACGTAGCAACTTATCTACCTGCGTGACTACTTATCTACCTACGTAGCAACTTATCTACCTGCGTGACTACTTATCTACCTAAGTAACAAATTACCTGTCTACATAACAAATTACTCAAACCCGAAAGTTGCTGCATCGGCATCTGCTTTATTACACGGCGAAACTTCGTCAAGCCATTCATCTTCTCAGCTTCTAACCAACAATACACCTAGGTTCAAGCTACTTTTTCCTCCGGTCGAGTAGACATGAGCCTCACGGCTCATGCCCCTCATAGATCCGTACGTGCCCAATTAAGGCATACGGCTCCTCATAACATCGTTTACAGAATTGCAATGATTAGCCATAGATACTCACATAGATTTTGGGCTCAGGTAAAGGGTTACGTTTCAGAAAGAGGTTAAATTGGTCATACGTAAAGCTTCTTTTCTGGCTTCTGCGATTCAACCATTTAAATAATGCTTTGGTAATCTGAAATTTGTATACGGACAGCCCCCGGCTATTGTCGGTTATCCCATAATAGCGGTAATGTCCGATCAGCTTGGCCCGTATAGTTTTCATTAATTCCTTTACATCTTGATGGCGTTCTGCTTTCAGCCATTCTTTGAATGCTTTCACTTTTGCCTTGGACTTCTTTCCGCTTGTTTTCCTCTTTATTCTAAATTTACCCTTGCTGCTTTTGCTGCAATAGTCACCTGTTGCTTTGCTGCCATCCAGTTCCTGGTGGCATTGTGTCAGTAGTTCCTCGTTCATGAGGTGATACAGCGATGTGAATTGCTCTTTTGGCTTTTCTCTTGCAATCTCTGCTATTCTTGCTAGTTTTGTTTGCATTTTCGCCCTACCCCTGTGTGTAGAAAATGTGTCTCTATCAAGAGTGATGATATGTCACTGCCTTTCCTCTACCGACGTTACTCGGTTTCATCGGTACTACGCAGTGTTCCGACTCCCTGTTCATCATTTGACATCCTCCCTTATGATCAGTTGTTTGTCATACTTCTTTCAGAAGAATAGGCAGGGCCTCCCAAGTTGCTGTAAAGTCATTGTATAGCATGCCTGGCTCTACGACCCCGGGAGAGCTCATTCATCCTCGCCCTTGACGCATGAATGAGTGTTGTCTTCCGTACTTTCGAAAACGTCGACCTCTCCGTTTTGCTCTTTTCGTGGCTCAATCACTTTCAGGCCTGCTACCTGACTGTCTACGCTTAACGTCTAGAATTACTTCCAGCCGTCCAAGACTCGCTATTGGTGGCTTGGCTTTGCCTTTCCAAGCAGGATTTCCACCTGCTAAACTTCACAACCTACGCTTGGTCGCACCTAAAGTGGAGTATTTAATAACTAATCACAAGTAATGCAAAGGAAATTCGACTACAAGCTGGAGCTAAAGGATCTTCTTGAACATCGCGATCACTTCATCTTTCGTCGGGATAAACGGATTGCCCGGGGCGCAGGGGTCCTTCATGGCGTTTTCTGCAAGAAGATCCAGATCTGCCTCAGTTACGCCCAACTCGGACAGTTTGGCCGGAATGCCGACTTCCTTGGACAGCTCCTTGATCGCATTCACGACATAATCTGCGCATTCCTTGTCACTCTTCCCGTTCACATCCATTCCCATCGCCTTGGCAATCGGTCTGAATTTCTCCGGTACATGCTTGGCGTTCTCTTCTTCCACGATCGGCAGCAGCATCGCATTACAGACACCGTGCGGCAAATCATAAACACCGCCCAGTTGATGCGCCATCGCATGCACATAACCAAGACCGGCGTTATTGAAAGCGAGGCCGCCGAGAAAAATCGCGTATACCATCTGCTCTCGGGCTTCAATATCATGTCCGTTCTTCACAGTTCGCGCCAAGTTGTTATAAATCAGCTCCACGGCTGCCAGCGCAGTAGCGTCTGTTACCGGATAAGCGCCCGGAGTTACCAGCGCTTCGATGGCGTGCGTCAGCGCGTCCATACCGGTTGCCGCGGTCAGATCGGCAGGCTTGTCCACCATCAGCTCCGGATCATTAACGGAGATCGTCGCGATGCTGTTCTTATCGACCATCACCATTTTCACTTTGCGTTCCTCATCTGTGATGACATAATTAATCGTCACTTCGGCAGACGTTCCTGCTGTAGTGTTCACAGCCACGATTGGCAGCGACTTGTGCTTCGATTTATGGATACCCTCATACTCCGTAATATGACCGCCATTTGTAGCGATGATCCCTATACCCTTTGCCGTGTCCTGCGGCGAGCCGCCACCGAGCGATATGAGGAAGTCACAGCCGTTTGCCCGAAGCGCCTCCACTCCGTCATGCACATTTTTACACGTCGGGTTCGGTTTCACTTCGTCGTAGACTGCATAATCAAGCCCGATTTGATCCAGCACTTTCAACAATTTACCAGCAATGCCGCTCTTCATTAGAAATTTATCGGTTACGACGAGCGCTTTCTTCAAGTTAAGCTCCATAATGTAAGGTCCGATATCCTGGAGACAACCTTTGCCCATAATGTTGATGGACGGAACATAATACACACGAGTACTCATTTTCGACCAGCCTCCCAATCCGTATAGTAAATTATACTTTCAAGTGACACTTTTCACATACTACGCGTCTTTATCGTACCTTGCATTTTCTTCGTAGTCAACATATTACATACTGTTTTTAACTGTTTTTTTATTTTGTTTTGTCTTTTATTGAACGAAAGCCACACAATATGCTGTGGTATTTTATTTGTTTGTGTTTGAGGCCTAAAAAAAGAGCCGTCCCCGGCCCGGTCGATTGCGACCAGCAGAGACAGCCCCTTATTTTCAAAACACGTAGTTTATTCCTCTTATCGGTTCGGCTTAAACGTATTGATGCGTCAGTTTGGAAGCCGCTTCCGCTACCCGGCGCAGTCCCTCTTCAACAATTTCGCCCGCTTTCGCCGGCATCGCGTTATGCCCTTCGATCACAACTTCATCGATGATCTGCATGCCGAACACTCCACCAAATACGTTGCGCATGTAATTTACAGCCATTTCCATTGGCGCCGTTTCCGGCGTGGAGTAAATTCCCCCGCGCGCGCTTAGGAAGATTGCCTTTTTATCCGTCATCAACGGAACGAGCTGGCCTTCTTCACTATATTTAAATGCGTAACCTGCCGCATAGACGTAATCGATAAAAGTTTGCAATTTAGCCGGGATAGTCAGGTTCCATAGCGGGAACGCGAAAACGACTACATCCGCTTCCGAAAGTGCATCCATCGCTTTTTGCTTAGCTGCCAGGATGCGTCCTTCCACATCGCTTAACTCCCCGCCACTCTGAACTTTACCGAAGGCGTCGAACAGATCCTGACCAAAGTAAGGCATGTCTTCAGCGAATACATCATACGTAGTCACGTTCAGTTCCTTTGCCTCTTTGACCGCCTCTATAAATGCTTCGTACATTTTACTCGACACGCCTTCTGCAGCCGGCCGATTGTTTGCTTTTACTACTAATACGTTCATGTAAGATTCCTCCACTTTTTATATCTAGTAGATGTGATAGACATCACTTTTATTTTACCAGATAATCGTTTTAGGTGTCACACCTACAGCCCCAATGGATGGACATTCCTTGTCATCATTTGTCATCTTTTCATCTCTTCCATTTAATTCCTAGCTGTTATTTTAAGTTCTAGCCGTATTTTACTCCTTGCCATCACTTAATTCCCAGCCTCATTCTGCAGCTGAACATAATTTCTAGTGTCTGATCCCCGAAATAATTATGGGCGCTTTCCCGGAAGGCAGCGATGTCCGCATCCAATTCCTTCGATCCCGCTTTGAATACGGTTTGCAATCCCCCCTGGCTTAGGGCGATTCCTACAAATCGCTCGGCATTGCATGGTTCTGTATTATGAAACACAACCTCTCTTGTATAACGAAATACGCCGCTGTTCTGCAGCACACGCAAATGTTCACTTTTATCCCGTTTCATTGCCTGCGCCTCGTGCGCGACCAGTTGTTCAACCAACGCGTCGGCCTTTTCGATTAACTGAAGGTATTGACGTTCCAGGCGCCAGCTTGCGATAGGCGGCCAATCGTAATCATAGGCTGCGAAAATCCCGCCCCGTCTCAAAACCCGATGTACTTCCTGCAGGGTGCTGACGGGTTCCATCCAGTGGAACGACTGCGAACAAGTAATAATGTCAACCGATTCGTCGGCAGCATTCAGTTGATTGGAATAGCCCGGGACAAAAGAAATATGCTCCGCATCTTGATTTTCCCTAAGCTTCTCCTCCGCTTGACTTCTCATGTCGTCATTCGGCTCTACGCCAATGATTCGTTCCGCATGGTCTTTCCAGATCAAAGTGGACAATCCGGTGCCGCAGCCTACATCTATAATCAGCGCAGGTTTTTTCTCCAAATAATTCGTTAAAATCCTCACGACGAGTTCAGGAGCCTCAGGCCGATTCTGATCATACACATTGGCAAACCCGGTAAAGCGCTCGACATTGCTTAGCAAATTTCCTTCTGGTATCACTTGAACCGCCTCCTATGATATGTAATTGCTACCTATTTTAATCCCCCTGATTGCCTCATGCAAACTTGGGAGTTAATGGTTTAGAAGGTTAGTGGTCTAGGAGTTAGTAGATTTGGTGAGAGGGATGAGAGTAAGAGTGGTGAGTGTGAGTTGATGGGATTGGTGAGGTTGATGGGGTTGATGGGGTTGATGGGGTTGATCGGGTTGGTCGGGTTAGTGACGTTGGTGACGTTGGTGACGTTGGTGACGTTGGTCGGGTTGGTGAGAGGGGGGAGTATTGATGAGACTGGTGAGATTGATGGGGGCGGTGGGGGCGGTGGGACTCGCGGGACTAATGAGACCGACGGAATTGGCAGGATTCGTGAACTGGTCATCCGCTAATGGACAGGAGATCCGCTATTTGTTGAAATAGGCCTGTTTCGCTATGCGTACGGACACTGGTTCCGTTATTCGACCAAATGGACTGCAATAAACAGGTTTTTGGGAGCAATAGCGGAACGTAGGTCCGTTAGCGCTCCAAAATCCCCTTAATTTCGCAAATAGCGCCCCCTGTGTCCGTTAACCGTTAGTTTCGCATATGCTAAAACCAGTTGCCCAGTCATTTGCCCGCAAGCTCACACGGCCACACTCAGCCACTAAGACACTAAGCCCACACGGCCACACGGCCACACGGCCACTCAGCCACTCGGCCACACGGCCACACGCCCACCCAAACCCTCCTAGCCGCTCAGCCGGCAACTAACCGACGACAATCACGGCCTCACACCAGAAAAAGCAGAGAAAAAGCAAAGCAAAAGCAAAGCAAAAGCAGATGTGTAAAGAAGTTAAGCGGAAAACCGTGGTGTTTTCCGCTTAACTTTTATTTTGGGTACTTTTTGGACATCCCCTTCAGTTTCTTCGGAATCAACCTTTTCCCCTGCCTGTATCCCAATTGTTCAGTTCAATTTATATGATTCCTAATCGTCAAGCTCCACGTTTTGAATGTTCCCCTCCCCATCGATCGTCCACTCAATTTCAACCCCTTTATTCAACCCAAGGTTGTCGTCGTCTTCAATCGTTACATTGTCCGGAATGGTAATTGTTTGCTGTGTACCATGATCCACTTGAACGGTGACTTCCTTACCGCTAACCTGTGAGATGATCCCCTCATATTCCAGATTAAGCAGGACCAGCCCGCCGTTTGCATCCGTAATCGTGACGCGCTTGCCTCCGTCCGTCAGCAGCTCAATCTTTTTATGATAATTATTTTTCAGAGTGATATCTTTAATTACCCTTTTGACTTTCACACCGGATGGAAGTCCTTCCGTATCCGAAATGGCTGCCGTTCCGTCCTGCTGATGCTTCGGATTGTTCACCGAGTTATTGGAGTTCGCTCCTGTCGATGCCGATGAATCCGCGGCCGGCGCCTCCTTTGTCCCCTGTGCACCAGATTGCGGCTTGCTCGTGCAGCCGCTTAACAAAATACATGTACAAATGACAAGAAGTAGTGTGGAATAGAGACCACGCCTAGTGCTGTCTTTACTATGTGTCATCGTATACCTCCGTAAGTTAAGCTTGATATTGTACATAGCGTATAGTTTTTACAATATCTTTAGTTATTATAAGCTAACGACTTGAAATTCAAAAAACTGTCGAAACCTGTCTTCCTGGCCGATACATAGTATAAAGGGAAAATTTAGGTGAAAGGAGGGTTATTGTGTTAAATCCAGCCAGCGATATTAGAGTATTTGAGACGAAGCCTGATGAAGTGCTCATTCTTACTCCCGATTTTATTTATACGGAGGTATTGAAGGAACAAGAATCCTTGTTTATTGAAGCCATTCAATATGGAGCAGAATTGCCCAAGCATGGAGAGGTATTTGCCATACCTGATATTTTGAAAATTTCATGTAATAAAAAAGGGCGGTTAATTACGGTCGTCACCCGGCTTCAGTTCCGTAAAACCTCTACCGACTTTATCGTTATGCTTGACCCGCATATTCAGGAAGATTTTATCCAGCATCTGCACATACATATGGGTAAGGGGTACAAATACACGAAAGAGGAACTCACAAGCAGCCAGGCAGCAATCAAGCCTTTATTCATTATGCTGATCATCACCGGTCTTGGCATTTTTTTGACCTCGTTTGCCACGATCGCGCAGCAGCAGTCGATAGAAAAAGGCAGAATCGTTAAAGCCCAGGCTCGAATTCTGTACGCTATACTTTCGGCGATTGGCCCGATCGGCGTCATCGTTATTTTTGGCCTGGCTTTTCTGATCTGTCTTATCGTCTTGGTCCGCAGAGTGAAAAATCCACCGGTAATAATGCGTATAAAACATATGAAGCCGCGCATCAGCCTATTCAGCTATTTAAGATAGGACGCTGCTATAGAAAATGGTTAGAGGGGCATTACAGCCCCTCTTTATTTTATTTGAGCTAATGAAAATGAATCTCCGATTGACCTCACTCGATTTCAATTTCCTGTGTGCGGCCGACGTACCAGTTGTAAAAAGCTTGTGCCTCTTTCAGGGGCACGTCCTTCACTCCCGTTCGATGAACCGGCTTGGCCCGATTTACTGTACCGATAGTAGCTAGGCCAAACAGCCGTTGGATTTTACTTTGGGTTACCTTGACTTCAATAATTTTATCTCTTCTGGACACGAATAGAGTAGTAGCAAAGCTTCCTGTTTTCATCTGAATAAAGTTACGGTGCAATATGTACCGGGTATTCAAGTAACCCAGCCATCTGGCAATCAGAACGATTGCAAGCAGAACCGCCGACAAAATCCACCAGGCCAAAAACCTGGGTTGAAATACATACAGGCCAGCCGTTATAATCACCCAGAGCCAGCTTGGGCGCAACAGTCGGATCCACAGCGAGCTGACCGGAAGACGCTTCATCTCCGCCGTCAGTTCATAGGACGGTAAAATCTCGGCTATCATGTCGTATGCGCGTGTCACGGGCAAAAACGGATACAGCGAATTTATTTCCCCTACATTTTTGTCGGATTTCAGGCCCCCTGCACTGATCAGCTTCACCTCGGCAAGCCCCAGCCATCTCTTTAGGACGGACTGCTGAAGTTCCACGGCCTGCACTCTTTCTTTGGCGATAGAGAAGGTCGTTTTGTCCACTACCCCCTTGGCGATATAAATGTGATCCTCGTCGGAAGAAATCTCATACTTTCCATACTTGAGAAAAGTCCTCGCGATTCCAAGCAGCATAGAGGCCAGGATGAAGGCGGCGACAATAACGGCGAAGAGCCATTTGGAGCTCCATATGCTTTGCACGAATCCGCCAGCTTTATCCTCAATATTGAAAACATCATTTATTTTCGAATAAACCGAAATGATCACAGGAATAAGGACCAGAAAACTCAACGATGTAAAGGAAGCTTTCAATATATCTTTTTGCGTTGGAGTAAAGTGAACCGTACGTTGTTGTGCCGTACTCTCCGTCTCATCTGAAGGAATCTCCTCCGCCCCTACGCCCACGGGTTCGGCAGAAGACACTTCCTTGAGCGCCTGACTTTGGCTGACTGCGATGGCCGCTTCTATTCGATCTGCTTCGTGCCTGGAAATAACTTCGAAGGATACGTCCGCCCCCTCCCCTTCCATGCCCGTCTCGAATCTGACCGAAGTCACTCCAAATAGCCGGTGGAACAATGAAGTATGACGATTGATATTCTGAATTTTGGAGAAAGGGACCGTCCATTCAGACTTATTGAATACCCCTTTGTACAGATGAAAGGAACGATCGTCCAGCCTATACTTCTGGGTAAGCCATTTCGCGATAATGGAGCTGACCGACATGCCAAGCGCAACAAAGAATAGGTATCTGCCATAGACGATAAAAGAAGATTCGGATCCAGCCTTTATTAAAAATAAATAAACGACAAAGAATACCGAGTTTCTGACTAATTTCAGCAATTGAAACAGTATCACAAGCGGGTTGTATCGTTCAGCTTTCCTCATGACTCTGCTTCCTTAATTTTGGCATATTGGACAATCTGGCTTCTCAACTGGACTGCAATCTCTTGCGGCAGGGCTGGAATCGTATGGGACGACCCCATCGTTGTGAGCGTCACTGAGCAAAGACCATATTTTCTTAGTAGAGGCCCCTGCTTGGTCGCTACCGATTGAATTTTGGTCATCGGCACTAGCTCATGCCTCTCTACCAATACGCCTGATTTGATTTGCAGAAACTCCTCACTTACGTCGTATCGCCAGCTTTTGTAAAGAAAGAACGGATGAATGAACGTCCATAGAGATCCGAGGATTAAAATTATCGTACTCCCCTTCAAAATCCAACCGGCCCACGCTTTCCAAGAATACCGGTAATCAAGGTAGAACAATACAGCTAAAATCAGGAAACCAATCGCGTTCAAAATAGTTTCACCTATCAACCATACCTTCACTGCATCTTTAGATATTCGCTCCCGCGGAGGAGTCAACTGAGTATACACAAGAGGGCACCACCTATATTTATGAAATGATGTCTTTCTAATGTATACGCAGTTCCTCAAATTTGGTAACAAGTATTTAAATTTGAAATATTTATAATTTACAATATATATATATAGTTCCAAGCTGCTTGCCACAAGCTGCAGGCGAACATAGCAGCGGACGATGATGCATAACCGCACCACCGTCCACAGGGTCGAGATTTTGTCAGATTTAGAAGGACTCGAACGGCAAATCTGCCTCTCCTTACGTAATCCTCCCAGTATTCCTCCTACTAGCATTTTAATTCTACGAGCATTCAATCCTACCAGTAGCCCGCCACCGCTCCGTTCAAGAGCCTCACCGATGCCAGTCACATTGCCATGACCAAAAATACCCATCACACCGGCAACAAATTTTGTTTCTTGCCCATCAACCGAGACGCACTGGTTATCCAGAAACTTCAGCAGCGCCTATGACGCCGTTAACCTGATCCTTTCCATTGGCCTCCCCTTCCCTCTTCACTTGTTCCTGCAGCCGGCAAATTTCCACTCCGGCAAGCATCATGATGCCGATGCCATGGTTATCGTTGACCACGGTCCGCAGGTCGTACATATAATAATCGGGTATAAATGAATAACGAGAGCCGCTGCATACGCCATGAACATTCCCCCGCCGATCCATCGCCTGCTCCGTCAGTCCCCGCCAGCCCTTCATGGCTGTGGCCGCATAGCTGTGTCGAAGCTCCGGCTCGATCCAGCCAAAACGCACGCCTCTGGCCAGCGCATAGACAAACATCGCCGTACAGGAGGCTTCTTCATAAGCATCCGGGCGATTCAATACCTGATGCCATAATCCAGAGGCACTTTGCAGCGCGGTGATCCCCTTGCATAGCTGGCGATACATTCGTACCAGCTCCCCGCGGTCTGCATGCCCTTCCGGCAGCTTCTCCAGAAGCTCGGACAGCGTAAACAGAACCCAGCCGTTCCCCCGGCCCCACGGCACCCGCGTCGGTTTGCCATATTTAAAGTCGAATACATGGGACATGACGCCTTCCTGCTCCATAAACAAGTAGCTATTAAAGAGCAGACATTGCCTGGCGGCTTCATCCAGCGCCTCCGGCTTCCCGGCCGCTTCCGCATACCGGATGAGGAATGGGACGCTCATGTAGAGATCATCCGCCCACATGGTATCTGCCGAATATTCACCCGGACATTCCCGGAAAAAAGCCCCGTCCGGCCTGCGTTCCAACCGCTGCAGCATAAATTCAGCGATCATATCGGCGATGCGCAGAAATTGCTGTTTCCCGCCTCCTTGCTCTTCCGTCATGCGGGCAGCCTCCAACATCGCGGAACCGAACGAACCGCAATTGTCCAGCATTCTAATAAGTACGAGCTGATGGTTCACGCCCGGAAAGCCATACCGTTCTTTGTCCCATAGCGCATACTCGTACAGATCCGTGCAGGAGCGGATATGCTCCAGTGCATATCGGAGCAGGTCGGGCCGTCCCAGTTCCCGGGAGGTACGCAGCAGACCATACATCGTCACGCCAAGCGGATAGTCCCAGCGGCCGAAATTCGTCGCGGAGCCTGATGTCCATTTGCTGCTTAGCATCGCATTTTCATAGAAGAAACGAATGTATGTGTCGGGCAGGTCCGGACGCCAAGCAGTAAATGCCGGAGCAGAGCCGCCCTCGTTCTCCCCCGCACAGGGGAACAGCGCTGAAGGGCGGCAAGCTATTTCCGGGACGATGCTTATTCCAGGGCTCAGCGGACCGGCATACAGCCATGGGCTGGCGCAGCCTTGCACCGGCACGGGAAGCAGCAGCTTCAGCGGCTGCGTTCCCGAGTACGCCTGCAATTCGAACCCCCAGCCCCGGCCCTCGCCATCGCTCTCTCCTTCGCTTTCATCTCCGCTTTCGCTTTCGCTGATGAGGCTATAGACGAGAAGCTGGGGATTCGCAGGCGGGCGGGGAACGCTTACGCGGAACACTCCGCCTGCCGGCAGCTTTGCAACCACCCTGCCGTCCAGCCAGACGACCGACTTGCCCGCAGCCCGGCCTTCAAGCACAAGCGGATGATCCGAAGCGGGCGGCAGGTCCAGTCTGGTCCAGCCTAAAGCTCCTATCCCGCCTTCGGATCCAGTTCCAGACCCAACTCTAGTACCGCCCCCATTACCGGCACCGGCATCAGCTTCAGGACTACCACCAGCCCCAACATTAGTACCAGCACCGCCTCCTGCTATAGCACCGGCACCGGCAGCCGCACCGAAACTGGCCGCAGCACTAGCACTACCACCAGCACTGCCTTCTGCCCTAGCACCGGCATCAGCCCCGATTCTGGCCTCCCGCGCCTTCATGCCGAAGAGGCGCTCACAGTTGTCCAGGCGCTTCTCTTCTTCCGTCCACTCCACCCGCGGCAGCCAGGTAAGCCCTGTCGCCTCTTCCCCGCCCAATGGGTCAGGGAATGCATGCTGGCCGCCGAAGCGGGGCGCCTGCACCGGGCCGGCATAAGCCCATCCGCCATGTCCCTCCCGGCCGGTAAACGGTGCCTGCACCTGCAAAATACGGACCTTTGCCTCCTCGGCGCCAAAGCGGCAGCCGAAGCCGGCTTCCGTCCTCCGCGCCTCAATCAGCAGCGGATTCCAGCCGCGATGCAGACATAGCGGCATAACAGCCCGGGCATCCGGCTTCATCTCGTCCACCGCGGTAGACTGGTACAGCAGTTCTTCCCGGACGTAAACCCGCACAGGACCCAGCGGCTCCACGATCACATCGATCTCACGCTCATCATCGCTCCATACTTTTCCGAAGATATAGGCATAGTCTCCGCTTTTCGCTTGCGGAAGCCTAACCGCCATATCCATGTCATAGAGCCCTTCCCCGGTCTGCATAATTCCATTGACAGAAAAAGGGCGGATCGCAAATGGCACTGGCGAATTGGCACCCACATACCGGGCGGCCAGTACCTCCAAAATACGGTGATCATCATCTCCAAAAGCGCTGCGCATGCTCTCCCTCGGCTCGAAATAACTCATCTGCCGCGAACCCCCTCTCCCGTTGAAGACGGACCGTTCTCATCTCCTGCGCTGGCATTTCCGGAGGGCGAGAGTCTGATGTCGAACGTCCAATCGTAAGGCGTCATCAGATTGACGACTATCGAACGGCAGCCGGACGGATAGCTCGTATTATTCAGAGCTTTTGCCCAGTGCTCATGCTGACCCCCCTCCAGTTCAATCCAGTCTGCGCCAACTGAACAGCGGATCCGGCCCGACTTCCAGAACTGGAACTCTTCCGTCTCGGTGAGCCGAACCAGCCCTTCTCCGCTCAATGTCCCTTCGGACCCGAAAATAAAACATACCTGAGTCATCATCCCTTCCGGCTCCAGGCATTTGACCCGCAGCCGCAGCCCGTTGTCCTCCTCCGTCAGCTCGGCTTCGACATGGTGCTGCTGCTGGTGGGTCACTTCCCGCAATTGATGGGGAAGCAAGTACCACGGGCTGACCGGACCGGAGGCCGACGGCGGCAATGCATCTTGGGGAACCGGACCGTAATAGCCTTTGAATTCGTCCCCGCTCAGCCTGTATCCGCGCGGCAGCTCCTCTAGCCGATTCATCTTTACATAGCCGGGCTCGAACGAAGAGGCCAGCTGAACCGCCAGCAAGCGGACCGCTCCATGCCGCAGGGACAGGAATGAACTCGTTTCCGTCATCACAGTCATGCTGGTGTCCCCGCTCCGCTGCCGGGCGACCGGCGCCCCGAAATCGAGGTGGAGCCGGCTGTGGTAAATTCTCCCGAAATGGCCGGCAGCCTCCATGTTCATAAGATATTGCTCTCTCGGAAAATACCGGTTAAGGACAACGCGATATTGTTCAGGAAGAGGGACCGGCTGCACCTGCCGCTCACGCAGCTCCGGATAACGCAGGTAACCGATCATCGCATTGTTCGGCAGCCAGCCCGGATGAGTCAGCGCTTCACCCGCGGCGTCAGTAATGGCGGCAAACAACGGGTCCTTGTCCCGGCTTTCCATCAGCCTGCTGACCAGAAAATATCCCGCCATATCATGCTTCGCCCCAAAATCCTGCCGCCCGGAATAATCGGTCACGACCTCGCCGTCCGGATGAATCAAATAAGCCATCATCCGCAAATTGCGGCGTACCGGCTCCAGAAGCTCGGGACGGTCCAGCAGCTCCGCAGTATAGAACATGACGATATCGCTGACGCCGTTATAGATTCCGTTGCTGCGCTCCGTCCACTCCCCGTCCTCTGTGCAGTCTATCCCTTCCGCCAGCCAAGCTTCGGCTCTAGCCTTCAATTCCGGCTGTCCGGTCAGCTTGTACAAAAAACCAAGCGCGGCCGTAAGCACCCAGCGGTGATTCGGAGTATGGCATCCTCCCGTTAACAGGACGGGAATCGTCCGTTCCAGAAACAACCGGATACGCCCCGTAGCAGTGCGCAGCGGCTGCCAGCCTGAAGTGTGACTCTCCAGGAGCTCATACACCTGCGCAAGCCCCCCGACTACAAATGCCGTATCCGGCGGCGAGTGCATATTGGTCCACCCGGGTGAAATCGACCCATCGGCATGCTGGAATTTCAGCAGAAATTCCGCTCCAAGCTCCAGTCTCTTCAGAAGCTCTCGATCTTGATAATAACGGGAATCCTCATTGATCAGCGCAGCCGCCCACAGCGCCATGACCATCGGTGTTCCGCCATGGCTGGCCCAGGCAATCCCGTTGACCGGATCAGCAACGCCGCCGTAATATCGGCTGCCTTCGTCCAGCACCTGACGGTCCAGACTCTCCAATACGGCCTGGTCATTCAGGGCAACCAGCTTTTCGTACATGACTCATCATCTCGCTTTCCGCATCCTTACAACCCGCAAGGGATTTTAAGTGTTATAACGTTGTTCCAGTTTAGACAGCAGCAGCTGATGGCTTTCCTCGATTTCCTCCGGCAGGCAGGCGGCTTTAAGCTCATAGACCTTCACTGGCGCAGCCTCAATCATCGGAAGAAAACGGTCGAAATATTCCATATCGCAGCTGTGGACATACGGGCACCAGTGATCTGACAATTCGATCGTTTCGTGAATATGAACCCCGGCGATATGATCCTTGACCAGCTCCATATCCGCCGCATTATCGTACAGGCCCATCCGCTCCATCATCATGCCGTGGCCGAAATCGTACCATAGGCCGACGGGTGCACCCTTCAGCCGGTCGATGATCGCTCTAGCCTCCCGCAGCGTCGGCATCTGGTAGCAACGGGACCGCGTTTCAATCCCGATCGCCACCTTCCAGCCCTTCGCTGCAATTCGTTCACAGGCCTCTTCCAGGCTGCAGGCGATCCTCTCCAAATAATGCCTGCTCAGCGACTCCCGCCGCTCCAGCATTTCTCCCCAACGCTGCTGGTAGGCTGACGAATCGGGACCGTACTGCTTGTAAAGAGATTTCAACTCCTCATCGATATTGTGCTGGAACGGTACCTCTCCCGGGTGTACAACAACCGCCCTCGCGCCATAACGATCGGCATATTCCGCCGTTCGCACGAGCAGGTCGACCGCCCGTTTTCGCTTATCTTCATCATTAAAGCCTAGCAGCAGTGAATCTGTTCCATAATCAGGGTCATCAATATACGGAAAAGTATTATGCAGACTGGAGACGCCGATCTCGCCATGCTCGATCATGGGCTCGATTGTGGCCAGCATTTCCGGTGTTACATTGTAGTTCAGCTCTACCCATTGAAAGCCCAGGGATCGAATCTCTTCAATCATGTCCCGGCCCACTGTATGCCGCTTTATGTTCCAGCAGGTCGAGAAAGAGTACTCCCCTTTTGACAACGCCATGCTCCATCACGTCCCTCCATCAGATCAGATAAAATTGAACCTGAAGCTGCCCCCAGGCCATAATTGGTTCAGCTCGCTTGCCCGATTCAAAATAGATAATAACTATCCCTTAACCGCACCGATCATCACGCCGTTGACAAAATACCGCTGCAGCCATGGGTACACAAGTAAAATGGGCACTGTTGCAAACATAACGCTGGCCGCCTTCAGGCTCTCCGGCTGCAGGACATTCATGACTGCCCCTTCCATCTGCATAAGCTCGGTAATCATGTTATTCTGAATCATCTGGTATAACTTAAGCTGCATCGGGTACAATTCGGGACTCGTAATGTACAGAAGCGTATCGGTAAAGCCGTTCCACCGGCCCACGGCATAAAATAGACTAAGCGTGGCAATAACCGGGAGGGACAGCGGCAGGACAATACTAAGCAGCGTACGGAAATGGGAGCTGCCATCCAGCTCAGCCGACTCTGAAAGACTATCCGGTATGTTGTTGAAAAACGAGTTCAGGATGATCAAATAGAACGGATTGATCAGCCCGGGCAAAATCAGGGCCCACATCGTATCCAGCAAATGCAGGTTGCGCACGAGAATATACTCCGGAATAATACCGCCGCTGAAAAACATGGTGATCACAATGATAAACATAAAGCCCTGACGGCCCTTAAGTTTTTTCTGTGTCAACGGATAGGCTGCAGCAACGGTCATGAGCATGCACAGTACAGTATGAGTAACGGTCAGCAGCACCGTGAACCCTAGCGCCCGGATCATCGACGAGTCGCTAAAAACCTGCTTATATGCTTCAAAGTTCAGTCCAACCGGGATAAGGCTTACCTCGCCGGACATAATCGGACGGCTGGAGCTGAGCGATATGGCTAGGATATGAAGAAACGGGGCCAGACAGATCAGGACGACGACCCCGAGGAATGTCGCGTTTAGGATATCAAATACCCTGCCGGAAATTTGCGCTCTCATCGTGATTCACTCCTTATTCGGAAAGGTATCAAGCTATAAAATGCCTTCGCCGGCAAGCTTCTTCGAGGCGTAGTTGGCCCCGAGCACAAATATGAGCCCTACCACCGCCTGAAACAGACCAACAACGGTCGCCAGCGTATATTGGCCCGATTCGAGGCCAATCCGGTATACAAACGTACTCAGCACGTCGGAATAATCTCTTACCATCGTGTTCCCGATAATGTATGGGCGCTCAAAGCCGATCGAAATCATATGGCCCAGATTAATGATTAGCAGCGTCACGATCGTAGGCTTGATGCCGGGGAGTGTGATGTGCCATATTCGTCTCATCCGGGTAGCTCCATCCACTTCGGCTGCTTCAAACAGTTCCTTGTTTATGCCCGTCAGCGCCGCCAAGTAAATGATCGTTCCCCAGCCAGCGCTTTGCCAGACTCCGACGGCCAAATAAGTGATGAGCCAGGTGTTTTTGTCAGTGAGGAACGGAATTTCCTGAAATCCCATGGCGGTGATAACGTTATTGATCATTCCGGACTGAGTGCCGAACACCTGATACACAATACCGCCAATGATAACCCAAGAGATAAAATGAGGAATATAGAGTATGGTCTGCGACAGCTTCCTGAACCAGGCGCTTCTTAACTCATATAACATAATCGCTAAAATCAGCGGTGCCGGGAAAGAAACGAGCAGATCAAGAAAATTCAACATCAGTGTGTTACGCAAGGTTTTATAAAAATCTTTCATCCCGAATACTTCACGGAAAGCTTCGAGGCCAATCCACTTACTGCCGTTAATGCCTTGAAAAAAGTTGAAATCCTTAAACGCAATCTGAATGCCGTACATCGGTCCGTACCTGAAAATGAAAAAATAAGTTATGGGCAGGAGCAATAGCGCATATAGCTGCCAATACCTCCCAAGATATCGGGTAAATTTCACGGGCTCTGCCTCCTCTGTCATCAGGCGCAGAAGAAAGGATCGAAGGGCAGATTCACCGCTTTGCCCTACTATTACTAGCCCTTCAATCCTTCGCTGCGACCCTGGCAAATTACTTTGCCTTAAATCACTTCGCTTTCATCTCGTTGTACACTTTAATTCGCTCATCCAGAATGGCTTGACCGCCGCTTGTCATATAGTCGTTCATCGCCCCCTCGAATACCGTGTCGAATTGCTCTGGCTTAGCTGTAGTTGTCTTCACAATGAACTCATGAAACTTGTCGAGCAGCGTTGTTCCGTATTTGGTCTGCGCTTCAATCGGCTTGTCCATTAACACCGGCGGAATCGTGTCCGTGTTGGAAACTTTCATTGCTGCACGAACTTCATCCTGGTATTTAGGCGGAAATTGGAGCGCTCTGGCTTCCCTGTTCTTCTCTGGGCTGCCAAGCTGCTGACCGTTGGTAATGATGGTCATATCTCCGGCGTTGTACATGCGATTTTTAGCTTCTTCGCTTGGGTTCTCCAGGGCCAGTGGAATGCCGTCCTTCAACGTATAGTTCTCGCCCTCGATACCGTTCTGCATATTGAAGAGCACATCTCCCGATGCCATCCAGTCCAGGTACTTCAAGGCTTCCACCGCGCGTTCGCTCGATTTCGGAATCATAATGTACAGGCCGATCGGCGCATATTCCGGCTTCGGATGCTCGCCCTTTTCGTTGGTGTATACATCGACGGCAATCAGTTCAGCTCCATCCACATTGGCCTGCAGTGTCTCATAAGAGCCGTCCTGATAATAAATATTGATATCATCTTCACTGAAAAATCCGATTTTACCGGTAGATATGTCCTCTACCAGCTTATTTTTATCTTTGTCCAATCCAAAATCGATGCTCATCAGTTTTTCGTTATACAGCTTGTTCATGAACTGCAGCGCATCCTTAAAGCCCGGAAGCAGTACGGGGTAATCCCGGGAGCCGATCTGCTGGGTGAGGGTATACTTCTCCTCCTCCGTCGTCTCTTTTATAAATGACCAGATTAGCGGCTCGTATTGAGCTGGTGCAATCGTCATGCCCAGTGGAATCACCTTGCCGCCGGTTTCGCCTGGGTCTTTCTCTTTAAAGGCTTTAAGGGCGGTATAAAGCTCATCTGTCGTTTCTGGCACGGGCAAGCTCAGCTTATCCAGCCAATCCTTACGGATAAAGGAGGAGTATTTCCCTATGTTGGCCCGTTTGGCCGGAATGGCATACTGCTTTCCTTCCAATTTGCCATAGTTCAGTACATCTTCACCGAGAAACGATTTCAAGTTAGGAGCATGCTCGTCGACCAGACCGGATAGATCGGTCAGCCCCCCTTGCATGGCATAGCGGTAAAATGTGCTTGAGTCATAAGTGAACACGATATCCGGCACGTCGCCGCCGCTGGCCATCAGCACATTCAGCTTCTCAACTTCCTCGGACCGCGGTACAGGCACGTATTTCATCTTTATATTGTTGGGAGTACCGAAGTTGTCCTGAACCCACCTTGTCCAGTAATTATCCGATATCGTGTAGCCGGAAGGTGAATTGCCCCGATCGAATACTTCAACGGAAAGAACAACCTGATTGCTTGTTCCTGCCTTCCCAGATGCTCCGGTACTCTTCTGTTCGGACTTTGAAGAACAAGCAGCCAATAGCAAGCTGCTGATCAACAACATTACCAACATGAGGCGGACCGATTTCATTCTTGTTTCTTTTTTCCTGTTCCTTATCATTCGTTTCAACCCCTTCTAATTTCGTAAATTGATTTCGGCATAAACAAAACCATTTCACACCTGATGTTTGCGCTTACATTTGAAGAAGCTCTGTCCATGCCGGAATGCCCAAAGTATGACACGACCTCGTAAAGCCAGGCAATAAACCAGTTTCAAAAGGATAAACCGCTGGAGGGAACCGCCGGACAACCTATGATCTTCCCTTTAACCAACCGTTTTCTTGCAATAAACCTTTTTCAAATTTTAAAAAAACCGGACAGTATTTTTAACTGTCCGGCTTCTTTATGATATTGTCATGTCTCTCTGCGGCTTGATTTTTAATTTCCGGTAATCTCCTGGAGTGACTCCAACCTCCCGTTTAAACGTCCGGCCGAAGGTGATGGAGTTCGCATAGCCAACCTGCAGGGCAATATTTTGCACGGTTTCGCCGGTTTCTACGAGCAGTTGCTCCGCTTTGGCCATTCGCAGTTGCACCAGAAAATCAACAAATTTCATATTAAATTCTTCCTTGAACAAATAACTTGCATACTTTCCCGAAATATCAAAACGATCGCTTAAATGCTTTAATGACAAATCCGGATCGGCGAAATTCTCCTCAATATAAGCCTTCATTTCTAATATCATCGCACGATGGTTTTTAGTTTCACTGATCGCCACATAGGTACGGTAAATTTCCGAGAGCTCCTCCATAAACAGTAACCGAAGCTGCTCCAACGATTCAGTGTTCTCTACTTCCATCCGCCACCGTCCGGCCTGCTCCTCTCTGAAGGACTCGAGCAGGCGCTCGGACAGCTCTCCAAGCTCTCTCGCCAGCATCTCCATCATCGTCTGCAGCAGGAGCCGAATATCCTCATCCTTCAGGCCGTCAGCCTCCATCGCCTCGAATATCCGCTCCAAATGACTGCGCCATTCCTCGTTGGAAAGCCGGAACTGCTTCACGAAATGGGCGATGCCCTGCAAATGACTGTACGTTAGCCGGCTGCCATTGTCCGGCATGTCCTCACTCATAATAACGGCTTCCTTGCCGAGTGACATTTTATGCTGGAGCGCCCGGGCTGCCATCTGATAGGAAGCGGCCAACTCCTCCCAGGAAGCAGAGCAGGGCCCTACGCCAACCATCAGGGACATGCCTAAATGCTCACGTGTCCAGAGAATGCCTCTGTCCGCAAATTTGCGAATGATGTCATTCTCCTTCCCCTTCTCCGAATGTAACGCAAAGATCATCCCCATCCGATTGACCTCTGTCCACTCCCCCCATCCGTGCAAGCCCTCCTCCCGGGCAATTTCCTGCAGCACGTTCGTTAGTGCAAACTTCAGTGTACTTTGATCCATCACGGAGAAATGGTTCTGAAAATCGGAGAAGTCCAGAATTTCTACCACGATCACGATATACCTTCCGCCAAGCACCTCATCGGGCAGCGGCTTAAGCTCCCGCAGCCTTTCATTCACCTTCCCAAGCCGTTCGCCCTGGATAATGTCAATAAACAGCTGCCTTCTTGCTATCAGCATATTCTCATGCTGCCGTTTCTCATAGTCCGAGGTTTGCTGGATCAGGTTCTCAAGAGCCCGGTCAATCAGCAGCAGTTCATCGGCTTTGGGGACGCTGAGATTATCCATCCGGTCGCGAATCGATTCGATCCGGTTCATCATGACCCGAATCGGTTTATAGTTTCGTTTAGTAATATACAATATATAAGCAATTGCCCCCAGCACCGTGACTAATCCGAGCACAATCCAAATGTACGAAACGACGGATACCCAGACGAACAGCTGACCTGCCGAAATCCCGCTTTCAAATGTCCAGCCGGTTAGCGTGGATGTTATACGGTTCAGAACTTTATCCCTCGCCTCATCCGCTTTCGCATCACTGCCGTAATCACTGGACGAAAATACAATATTTCCGCTTTTGTCGAGTATATTCATAAACGATAAGTCATCGCCAATCATATTACGGATCCTCTGCTCCAAAGCGTACATATTGACGTTGATGACGACAAAGCCCTGGGTTCCAAAAGGAAGCGGCGCCCTTTTATACATGGACATAACCCGTCTTATCTTATCCGTTTTCATTTCATGATACGTTCTGATCCCGGACCAGCCCTGATATTCAGGCTGTTCAAGCACCTGCTCGATAAATGCCTGATCGGCGAAATCGCTCCATTCCACTACCCCGCTCGTAGTCAGCGCCTGCCTGCTGTTACTCCTATAGACGTAGATGGAATCGATCAGCTCATCCCTGGAGATCAGTGTCCTCAAACTGCCGACCACCCCATATACCGTTTCTCGTTTCCCCCTGTCGAATCCCAAATGCAGTAACGATTCATAGCGTTCATTGTGTTCCACTTCTTCTAATACGTTCATCTCGATTTCTTTTAATGACAGCTCTACCGTGTTCATAATATATTCAGTTGAAATCCGGTCGGCCTTCACTGTCTCCTTTTGCGAGATTTCATTTACTATGATGAAAGACAAAAAGACGAGGATCGTAATCGTAATCAAAAAAATAGGGAAATAGGAAAGCAGCATACGGCGGTACCAATTGTTTTTCAAGGTCAACCACTCCTTTAATTTGTACACTCTGTCAGAAGAGAACAAAGCCGCCATTCCAGTAAGCGCTTTCTTTATTGTGTATTAAATTTATACATTTATAGGAATTGCATAAATTATCGAAGACGTTCTTCTTAATTGTATAAGTTAACCCAGGAAGGTTCAAATAGAAAATACTTAAAGCGAATTAGCAGATTCGCCTTGTCTTTGCCCTTAGGGCAAGGTGTTTCCCGCTAAAGATTTAGTCGTAGCCATCACATCGGAATTTATCATGAACCCCCATGACCGATGGCTACTCATTAAAGAGAGGATTATCCCCGCTTTGCTAGATTAAAGCTATTATTGTTAAAGCTGATAAAAATGAGGGTAGCGGACAGATGGATTCACAGCTACAGAGCATAGACTTGGAGAAATTACCGAATGGGGTTAGTTATTAGCTCGCTGGCTTCTTTTCTATAATATAACGGGGCATGCCCTGTTACTGACTTAAACACTCTGCCAAAATGGGTAACACTGCCGAAGCCAACCTTCTTGGCAATCAAATTGACCTTCAGGGATGACCGCTCGAGCAGCTTCGTCGCTTCGTTGATCCGGACGCTATTCACATATTCCACGAACGTAAAGCCCGTCGCTTCTTTAAAAAAGCGGCTTAAATAATAGGGGCTAACGTAAAACTTCTCTGCCAGCAAATGAAGCGACAGCTCCTCCATATAATGATTGTTAATATAACGGACAATCTCGGAAATTCTTTCATGCATAGGACTCGGCGACTCCAGCGGTTCTATGCTGTTTTGTTTGACATGCCGGCAGCAAATGATGAGCAGTTGGAGAACCAAAGTCTGCGCATACATTTCAAAGCCGGGCTTTTTATCCGTAATTTCTTGGATGATCCGTCCTGCAAGCGCATCGAGGGCAAGCCGCTCCTGCTCGGGCACTTTAATTATAATGTACTCCTGCTCGAAAAGGATCTGCAGTATGTCCGCATAAGCACGGTTTTCTAAAGCCATACAGCTCTCATGAATGTTAACGATTAGCCGCTCATGCTCCGGCATTTCCGCATTCGTCGTCCGGTGCAGAACATTTGGGGAAATAATGATAATATCCTCCTCGTTGACGACCATGGTCCGGTCTTTAATAAAAAACTCTCGTTTGCCGGACATCAAGTAATAAATTTCGTACGTGCTGTGAAAATGGTTCGTTGGCATATGATGACTTAGCGCCTTCCGGTGGGATACGGTGAAGGTCCCTCTGCCGTTGTCGAATAACATATTTCTCATCCTATGCCCTCCCTCCTCTTATATGGGCCAACCGTCATTCTGCAGCTCAACATCTCGCTCCGGGAGCGTGGGGCCGGTTTGTCTTTAATTATACCCCTTACCTCAATTACCGCAAGAAATAAGAAGAATTGAGCTGTTTCTGCAAAAAATGTACATATCCTTATGCTAATATAATGCTTAACTGCAGCAAGGAGGAGTGAATAAAATGAAAATGAATTCTTCACAATATCCCCCTATTCAATGGGCTGAGCGGGCCTGCGAGGCATTAATGTCCAAGTTTGAGCCGGAACTGCTTCCGCCGGACAGGTTCCACTATCATCAGGGAGTCTTTCTGTCCGGGATGGAGAAATGCTGGCGGGAGACCGGGAATCAAAAATATTATGATTATATCAAACGGTGGGTGGATAGCCAGGTTCTGGCGGACGGCAGCATTAAGAAATACAACGCCGATGAACTGGATGATATTCAACCGGGCGTGCTGCTCTTTAACCTCTTGGAGCAAACGGGTGACGAGCGGTATAAGAAAGCCTTGTACACGCTTGTCCCCCTGTTGAAGTCATGGCGGACCAATCCTTCGGGCGGATTTTGGCATAAGGGGCATTACCCGAATCAAATGTGGCTGGACGGGCTGTATATGGCTGGGCCGATCGCCGTCCAGTTTGGTAAAACCTTCGGTGAAAGCGAATATTTTGACATGATGACGTATCAGGCGCTCCTGATGGAGAAGCATACCAAGGACCCTAAAACCGGCTTGCTGTACCACGGGTGGGATGAAACCAAAGCAGCCGCCTGGGCTGATCCCGTTACCGGCTTGGCTCCGGAGTTCTGGGGCCGCGCCATCGGCTGGTACCCAGTTGCCCTTCTGGAAATGTTCGAGTATCTTCCTGAAGATCATAAGGATAAAGCGAAGCTGGTCACCATCCTCCAGGATCTGCTCATTGCCTTGACGAAATACCAGGATGAGGCAACCGGCTTATGGTATCAGGTTGTCGACAAAGGAGATCGGCCGGACAATTGGCTGGAAAACTCCTGTACCGCATTATTCGCTCATGCCATTGCCAAAGCTGTGCGCTTAGGCTATTTGGATGCCGAATATTTGCAGTATGCTTGGAAAGGCTATCAGGGCGTGATCGATACACTGAAGCTCGACGAGAACGGCAATGTGATCATCGGCCAAATCTGTATTGGCACAGGAATCGGAGATTACGCCCACTATATTGCCCGCCCGACCAGCGAGAATGATCTGCACGGCGCAGGCGCCTTTATCCTCATGTGCGTGGAAATGAGCCTGGCTCAAAAAGCAGGCCATTAACATCAGAAGCTGCAGCCCCTATTGCGGGTTGCAGCTTTTTCTTTTTTATTTCCGGTGATTATAACATTTAATAATAGCCGTGTAGCTTAGCTCAGCAGTTGTTTTAATTAAATAGTTCGCCTTGGCCAAATCAGATGCCTGACCGATCCCCACTGAGAACATTCCCGCCGCATTGATCGCCTGGATACCTGCTTCAGAATCTTCTATACCAATACATTGTTCATAAGGGATACCGAAGTAATCGGCAGCATTCGTGAATGTCTCCGGATCCGGCTTTCCCTTTGAAATCTTGGCAGCATCCACAACATAATCAAATATCTGTTCCAGTTCGAGTCTCTTTAGAACCTCCGGTGCATTTTTACTGGCAGAGCCAATGGCAAGCCTTAGATCTTTCTCTCTTAGCTCCTCAATAAACTGCTTTACCCCTGGAAGTACATCTTTAGGGGTGAGATGCGCAATAAACCCCTTATAGTATTCATTTTTCTTGGCAGCAAGCCTGCTTTTTTCTTCTTCAGACATATCCTTAAATTCGGGGTTAAGCGCGAGAATCCGGTTTAAAGATTCAATCCGGCTTACACCTTTTAGCCTCTCATTAAAGGCTCTATCAATGGTCACACCAAGCTCTTCAGCCAACTGCTTCCAAGCGAAAAAATGATATTCAGCGGTATCCGTGATCACACCGTCTAAATCAAATATGACCGCTTTAGGCAAGTTTCCCATGATCAGATTCCTCTCCAGATGTTCAGTTGATATGTTGAATCGCCTGTCCGGAATGAAGCTACTTCCGGGTCTGCTTCAGCCATTTTAAACTTAGATCAAACCAAGTGCCGATGCTTAACTGATCAATTTGATCCGCATCCTTTACGGTTTCGTCGCCGAGTGACATTCCATGCGGACCTTTTTCGTATAGGTGCAGCTCACAAGGCACCTTACACTTGTACAACTGCTCAGCTAGCCCGAGCAAATCGGTCGGCGGAATCACCGTGTCTTCATAAGTTCCCCATATGAATGTTTGCGGCATCTCATTATGGAGATATTGGAGCAAATTCAAGGATTCAATTTCTTCATCGGTTAAGTTTTCCTTGCCTATCAGAATTTCTTGAATACTAGGCCCTCTCATATCGGGCATCAGGCCTTTTTCCATCATTTCAATGATGAAAGCCGGCGTTTCTGTGGACCGTGCCTGAAGGGTGACGGCTGGATACCCTAATATCAGGCGATTCGGCTTGATCTGATCGGACGTTAATCCAATTTCGCTAGTGACTACTGACTTTTGAAAATTTACACCTAAGCTGAGTGCCAGATTACCTCCAGCTGAAAAGCCCACAACCGATATATCATTGGGATCGATCAACCATTTCTGTGCATTCTCCCTGATGATTGACATCGCCTTTGCCAACTCCCGCAAAGCAGTCGGAAAGGGGTTGTCGATCTTGACAGAATAATTTAACACAAATGCTTGATAGCCCGCCCTTGCATAGGCTAGGGCGACCGGCTCTCCTTCGTTTTGCGAGATGACCGTATATCCTCCTCCAGGACAGACAACTACAGCTGGGCGAATCAGATTCTTCCGATCATATTCTCCATCTTCCAGTACATAGGTCGTCAAGGTTGCCTGTGAATGCTCAAAAAGCTTTAGTTTTTCATGTATCAACTTCTACACCTCACTATAATCTCGTATCCCAACGGTCACAAAATGGATCAATAGGACTGATCCCTTTAAACGTCGATCTTCCCATCAGCTTGTCAATGAGCATCGAAAGAGTATAATCATTCACTCCATAAGTATTGATGTATGTTTTGACTCGAGGCACATCCAACAGATGATATGGATTCTCGGTCGATATAAAAATCGTTGGGATCGAGTTTACATAAATCGGCACATTGACACCCATTGGATTCATCCATTCAATTCGTACAGTTGTCTGATTCGATTTGGTTGCCAAATTGCAAAGATAAATGATTAAATCGTATTGCTTGATCATTTCATCAAATGAGCTTTGCAGCCCTTCGTAAATTCCACTGGCCTCAAATCTTGTAACTGTAAACCCCTGCGCTTCAAGCTGCAATTTGAAATCCGGGGCCAGCCCATTGGTCTTGCTGTATCCTAGCGCGTTCGCATCACTCTCAATATCATACAGTAATATGCGGCCAAACTTGGACGGAGATATGGGAAGCACTCCCTGCTCTTCCTTCACCAGCGTGATAGATCGATCAGCGACCTGTTTGGCAATCGCCTGATGATCCGGATGTCTAAGAATCTCTCCAGCCTGCTCCAGTGATGGAACATTATTTTTCTTGTGCAGCTGTAAGGATACTTTTAAGCCCAATATTCTTATGACAGCTTCATCCAATCGTTCCTGAGACAGCCAACCTTTCTCCAACCCTTCCTTCATAAACCGTACATCTTCTTCAAGATTCTTTGTAAATAAGAACATATCGCAGCCATTCTCAATGGCCAGAGGCACCAATCGGTTTCTGGGCATTGGAATATTCATGCCGGCCATTGTTGAAGCATCCGTAATAACCAAGCCATTAAAATTCATTTTCTCCCTAAGCAGATCTTTCAGAATCTCTCTTGCCAGAGATGCGGGAAGAATATCTCCATCTTGAAGCGATGGGTCTAATCTTTTGGAGTAATGCGGCATACAGATATGCCCAATCATAACCGTCATGGCCCCTTGATCGATCAGTTCCTGATAGACCATGCCAAAGGTCTTATCCCATTCCTCCGGGCTCATTGTATTGACTGAAGTCAATAAATGCTGATCCCTCTCATCCACGCCGTCCCCTGGAAAATGCTTTATCGAGGTCGCCATCTGTTCTTCTTGACAACCCTTAACATAAGCCGCCCCCATCGCTTTGACATGTTCAGGATGACTTCCAAAGGTACGGGTATTGGTTATCGGATTTCGGAAGTTATAATCAATATCAATCACTGGGGCAAAGGCGTAATTCGCACCGACCGCTTTCCCCTCTTTTGCACAGATTTTGCCTAACTGATAAGCATATTCGGTATCATTGGTAGCCGAGATCGCCATGTTGGAGCCGATTTTGGTACCATCCGTGGTAATCCCTTGGCCTCCTGCTTCAAGGTTTGCTGCAATTAACATTGGAATTTTTGAGGACGACTGCAGAGTAGATACCGTGCCTATAACACTTTGCTTATCCATGGAGCGGCACATCAGTCCGCCAATCCCAATATCCTGAGTCAAGTGCTTCAAGAATGCCTCATCCTGTTTATATCCAACCATAAAAAACAACTGGCCCAATTTTTCGTCTGTAGTCATCCCCTCAAAGGTTGCTTTTACCCAGTTGAGGTCTTCATTCTGCAAATTAAACGGTTTCTCCCTCAGCTTTTCTATGCTCATACCTTATCCTCCTGCTGGCTATTTCGCATCACTTGTTGATGAAAAACGGCGTTTCATCTTGCCAAATAAACCTTGAATAATATGCTCATTGGTAGTAAGTCCCATGAAAATGACAATAAACATCCCCAGATAAACGGTCTGGATTGCACTATCTATTCCTAATACAACCATGCCGTAAGACAATGCATTCATGCCAATCGCACCAGCAAATATCCCCAGCGCGAGGTTAGTGAACCGGGCCAAGTACAGACCCACAAGTACGGGGCCCATGGAAGAGAACATCAAAAATGTTGAGCTCAGATTATTTGCTGGGGATACAAGTACAGTAGATGTGTTAATCACAGCCGCCAAGCCGAGCAATGCCCCAACAACCAGATAGGTGAACATGATGTTTTTCTTCTCATTAACACCCATATTGACAGCAAGGCGCGGATTCGCAGACAATGACTTTATGTCATAACCAAACTTGGTATAGGTCAAGAGATAGTAAAAGATCGCCATCGTTACGGCCAGTAGAATATATAACCAAGGACTTCTAGCAAAAATCGTTAAGTTGGGATACATATATAGCTGTGTTCCTGACCCGTCATATAAAATTCCGGAAAGCGCCTCATATACCATTACAACACCTAGAGAAACGATGATCGTCGGAACCCTTAACAACAAGTACAGAAAACCTTCAATCGTACTCAGCAAGATGGCTACTCCTATCGTCAGGAAGAGTAACATAGCAGGCCCTAACTCCAGATTGATCGCCAAATTTCCGCCAATGATTCCAGCTAAAATTATAATAATGCCTGGTGCAAAGTCCCATCTTCCTCCTGAGAGCGGGAGGGCAATCGCAAACGCGATAACCGTGGACAATACACTGCCTCTGATAATTCGGTCGAACGCGCCCGCCGATGCATACCCCGTATCACCGGTTATCCATGTAGTTAATAGAATGATTACGTAGACAAGGATAGGGAACGAAAATGTCTTTATTAAATTGAAAATATTAGTGGCTGCTCTGCCTGTCATTGCTGCTCACTCCATTAGATTTGGCTGGGGAGTCCCCCAGCCAAATACGTTATTGTCTCGCTTTCTTAATTTCGGAAATCGTCCGGCTTGTTAACTTTTGGAGCCCTTCCCAGGTTGCCTGATCGTTGTATGTTAACATTTCCTGCTTAAGCTCATCCACGGTCACCGAGCCTTGGGATTTATCCTCTGGAATGACGTAAGCTTTAAAATCAGCGACGTCCTGTACCGATTTGATTGTTGCATAGTTGACTCTTCCGTTCGGCTTCCAATCTGTATATTGGTGCCCGTTAAGGCGATCATAGAGCTGAGCAAAAGCATTGGCGATAATCTGACTGTAGTTGTTGGTTCCCGCCATTAATACTGAATCATTCTCTAGCGCTGCTTCTGTAGAGTCGTTATAACCGAGCGCCAGTACTTTAATATCTGATTTAGTGCTGTTCAGTACAGCTGGGTAAACAAAGTCCATACCGGAGCCTAGAGCAAAAATGGCATCAACATCACCATGATCAGATATGATTTTCGTAACTGCATCTATCGCATCTTGAGGTGCAAATGAATGATACTCAGGCTCATACACATTTGCAGCACTGTCTAACTCCGCCATCTTGTCGCTAAATCCTTGGATGATGACAGGTGCATCCAAAAATGCAAACGCCGGGAACGAAGTAATCGCAACATTTTTTACTCCTGCTTGATTGGCCTGTTCTGCATATACAGCTCCCAGAACGGCAGGATTCTCACCAAACTGCTTAATGCCCCCTACAAAATAGTCGCTCTTCACATTCTCATCCGCTTCACCAAGCACAACAGCATAATAGACACCTGCATCATCTGCAAGATTCAGGCTTTCTTCAAGTGCCGTGTCATAGCCGCTGATAACGGCGTCTACTCCGGAAGCCAACAGGTTTTCCAAACCTGTAATATGCTCCTCCTCACTAGAGCCAATAGTTGCATACTTGAATGTAACATTGAAATTTTGCTCTAAGTAGCTACAATACGACTTAATCTCTTTACCTTGGATGTCGGTATAGTTATACAGCATAACCCCGATCGTTGCGTTTTTCCCTTCATTATTTGCAGAACTACTATTTACGTTATTTTCGCTGCTTTCGTTACTGCCTGTACAACCGGCAAGTACAAAGGTGAACAACAAGACAACAGTAACAAACATTGGCAACCATTTGTTTTTTTTCATAGATTTCCCCTTCTCTCTTTTGCATTCGAAATACAATAATATTATCTTGGCACAACTTCTGAACGCGGCCTTCTAAGCAGGAGAAATACAACTGCCAGGAAGATCACCCCTTTTACTAAAGACACCATTTCTGTAGCCACACCCACCATGACCAATCCGTTATTCAGCAGCACGTAGGTCATGGTTCCGACTATCGCCGAGCTCATTTTGGATTTGCTGCCGCCATTAAGAGCAAGCCCCCCAAGAACAAGAGCCACTATAACATCCATCTCGAGTCCGGCTCCTGTATTCTCACTTATGGTTGATGATCTGGCTAATGAGAACAAGGATGCAAAGCCTACTAGGACTCCTGCAAGGAGATAACCTATGATTTTGGTTTTCTTAATCGACACACCGCTCTGCATCGACGCTAAAGGGTTATCACCAATGGCACGGCTTTGCTTGCCTATCTTCATCCAGTTAAACAAGATCAATCCGATAATTCCAATCACGACTAGAGATATCAAAATAAACGTTTGATTGCGAAAAATATCCATCGCTGATGAATTTTGAAGTTTAATCGCTTCTACGGATGTTGAAACTTTATAGGTGACAATCCCCCGAGAAATAAACATTATGGCAAGTGAAGAGATGACTGACATTAGACCAAACTGAACAGCAATAATGATATTAATGAAATAACATGTTACCGAAACCCCTAGTGCAATTAAAACTGCAACAAAGAAAGGAACACCTGCATTCATTGCGAGAGCTGTGGACATCGAGCTTAGCCCGAGCACGGCACCAACCGAAATGTCCATGCCTCCGTGGGAAAAAACAAACACCAGTCCGATAGAAATGGTATACAACACAGCCAGTTGTCGAATAATCGTCTTGATATTGAAAGGGGTTAGCAGCTTGCCTTCAGTCCAGATCGTAAAAAGAAGAAGTACAAGCAATAGACCCACGTACTGAATTATTGTGTTTTTATGTTTCTTCATAAAAGAAGAGAACAATCTAAACCCAAGTGTGCGAGCACCCAAATCACTGTCCTCTGTCCTTTCTAATGTGTCCACCTAGATTCACCACCTTTCCTGATAGCTCTAAATCATGTGTTCGATAAGTGAGGACTCGTCTAATTCCGGACTTCTTATAAATTCCTTTTTGATCCGTCCATCTTTCATTATTAGTATCCGGTCGCTCATACCGATCAGTTCGGGTAGCTCTTCTGAAATTATCAAGATGGAATATCCTTGCCTCTTAAGTGAATAAAGCAATTGATACATCGTGGCCTTCACGCCCACATCTACTCCACGAGTCGGGCTATCCAAAATGAGGATCCGCGAATCGTTTCCGATCCATTTCCCAAAGGATACCTTTTGTTTATTCCCTCCAGAAAGCTCACCGACAGGCTGATTCATACTGCTAGATTTGATATTAAGCCCTTCGATTTGCTGCTTGGCAAATTTCCTTTCCGACGCTGGCAAGATCATGCCCATGCGGCTAAGTTGATCCAGTGCTGATAGGGTCAGATTTGATTTGATGGATGCGTCCATGATCAAGGTTTCCTGATCCCGATCCTTAGAAACATATCCTACCTTATTCTGAATGGCCGTTTTAATACTCTTCATTGGACTGGGATAGAGCTGATCATGAGGAGCGGTACTATCATTTCCACTTTTCCCGAGTCTCTTCCACCAGGATGTCTTTGGCTTTGAACCGTATACCGTCACTTTCCCTTTAGCTGGCTGCAGATCTCCATACATGATCTTCCCTAATTCATGCATGCCGCTCCCGGACAAACCGCCTACGCCCAATATTTCCCCTTTATGAAGCTGAAGACTAACATCCTGCAAAATACCTGCATTCACGTTCTCCACAGAAATCATAATCTGATTCTCATGTGAGCTGTCCCAGTCGCTGCGGTAATAATCCCCCTCTATCTCTCTTCCAACCAACGATTTTTTGATCATGCTTTCATCAAAGTCCTGGCGATCAATGGTCGTAATTAAATGGCCATCTCGCATCACTGTTAGTGAATCACAGATATCCATCAATTCGGGAAGGTCATGAGAGATAAATAGTACCGCTTTGTTTTCCCGTTTCAATCTCCGCATAATCCGATGGATCATTTCTCTGCCCTCATGCGATAAAGCCGTGGTCGTTTCATCGACGATAAACAGACTGGGGTCATGATAAAGCGCTCTCGCAATTTCAATCAGCTTTCTCTCCTCAAAATTGAGGGTCTGTATAGGTTTGCTTGGATCCAAATGCCCCATATCAATCAACTCAAGCGCCTTTTTTGATTCGCGATGCATGGCACCTCGATCCACAAAGCCTCCTTTCGAGAACCTAGCCTCATCACCCAGAAATATATTTTCTGCTATAGATAGCCCCTGAATCGTCCCCGTTTCCTGTACTATCATCGAGACCTTTTGGTCCCTGGCATCCAGTGTATTACGGGGACGATAAGGGGAACCAAACATAAACATTTCCCCCTGAGTTACTGGAAGCAAGCCGCTGAGCATAGACGAAACCGTTGACTTTCCAGATCCGTTTTCCCCGATTAACCCGCGGATTTCTCCGGAATAAACCTTCATGCTGACCTTATTAACCGCTTTCACGTCACCGAATTTCTTGGTCAAATTTACCGTTTCTATAAACACCTTTTTCTCCATATTGATGTACATCCTTTTCAGCCTGTAATATCGCTTCCTGTACTTCAATATGTTATCATCAAGTCTGGTATAATATAAGTGTATAGATTAACTACTAGAGGGCGTATATTTAACCTTTATAATTGAAATGTTGATAGAAAATCAAAAATAACGGATAGACAATAAAAAAGTGCTGTCTTTTTTACACGCTGTAGATTAAATAATTGCATATCAAGGAGAGACTAAGATGGAATACCGCCATGAAATTATCAATTTCCCTAAAAAGCTTCCCATTAAGTTCTTTTTACATCGAATTGGCGATGTGAATCGTCATTGGCATCAATCTCTCGAATTGATCGTAAATATTAAGGGAACGGTAGAAATAACCGTTGATGGAACCCCATATACATTGACCTCTGGAGACATCATCTTAATTAACTCGAATGAAATCCATGAATTGCATTCGAATGATGCCACCATGATTGCTCTGCAAATCAAAATGGAATTGCTGAATGAAAGCGTACAGGACATGAACAAGCTGTATTTCGACTGTAACTCCGCCGTTTCAGCTGATTCTAGTCGTTTCCAAAATATTAAAAGGATTGTCGCCGAAATATTAAAACACAATATCGGCGCGGATGAATACATTGATCTGAAAAATGCCTCACTGGTTTACGAGCTGATCCATGAGCTATGTACCAACTTCAATAGTTCCAAGAACGGTACAAAGAAGCATTCCCAAGAAAGCTTGGATCGATTGAGTAGAATTCTGGATTACTTGAACAGTAAGTATCGAGAACCGCTTACGCTGCAGTCTGTAGCCAATATAGAGTACTTATCCGTACCTTATTTATCTAAATTTTTTGCCAAGAGCATGGGCGTTTCATTCAAAGACTATCTGAAGCAGGTTCGGCTGCATCATGCAGTCAATGACTTATTCAACGATACCTTAACCATTGACATGATTGCCTCTAATAACGGATTTCCTAATACACGTTCTTTTGTAACCGCATTCCAGAAGAAATTCAATGAACTCCCAAGTGTTTGGCGCAAGAAGCATTCCAGTCAGGTATTGGGCAGTATTGAAGCAACCAAGGAAAAATCGGTCAATTATTATCAGGATGAACCACAATCTTATCATGAAGAAATTTCATTATTCATAGACAAGCATATTGACTATAAACCCGCATCCATCCCGAAACCGAATTACCCTACTCATTCTGCTTCGATTTACATAGACACACAAGTACCTGGCCGGCAGCTTAAGCATACGTTTAAAACTTTTACCGGGGTTAGCAGAGCTAAAGAGGTGCTCTTGGCGGATGTTCAGGAGGCTTTGCGGACTGCGCAGCAGGAAATTGGCTTTACCTACATTAAAATGCATAGTCTGCTGGACGACGATATGATGGTATACAGTGAGGACAGCCAAGGAAGGCCGATCTATAATTTCCGGCTCATTGATAAGGTGATGGACTTTTTGTTATCCATTAGACTCAAGCCGCTGGTGCAATTTTCATTTATGCCGTCACTCCTCGCTAGCGACAAATCCAAAGCCGTATTTTATAAGCAAATTAATACAAGTCCCCCCAATGATATGGAGAAGTGGGATCGTCTCATTACGGATCTGACTCGTCATTTTATGGTGCGCTATGGTATTGAAGAAATTCGCTCATGGCTGTTCTGTGTATGGAACGAACCAAGTTCCTCTAACCATTTATTCGGCTTTTCCGATGACTGGACTTTTTATCAGCTGTATGAGCATACACGCACAGCGGTTAAAAGTGTTGATGCTTCTTTACAATTCGGTGGTCCCGCTGCCTTTTCAACCTATAACAAGAGTGAGGATTGGCTGTTTGATTTTTTATCTTTCAGTAAACAGCAGAACTGTATCCCTGATTTTATTACGGTTCATTACTATGATATTGATTTAGCAAATGCAGGTCTTCACCATCCAATGATGGATAATCAGTTGTACCTCAGCCCAGTTACAACTTCATTCCAGCAATTTATTGACCGCTTGCAGAACGGATTACAGCATTTAGAGCTTGGGCATCTTCCGGTTTTTATGACGGAATGGAATTCAACGGTTTCGCACAAGGATTTAGTGAACGATACCTGCTTTAAATCTGCCTATATCGTCAAGCATGTGATTGAGAACTACGACCGTCTGGATGCTTTTGGGTATTGGCTCTTAACCGACCTGCATGAGGAGAACCTACTACCTTCTTCTTTGTTTCACGGCGGCCTTGGCATGTTTACTTACAATCAAATTAAAAAACCGGCCTACCATGCCTTTTCTTTGTTGAATAAGCTCGGAAATTCGTTGGTTGCGAATGGGGATGGTTTCATGATAACAAGGTCTCTGGAGGGCTATCAGATTATTCTTCATAATTATCATCATTATGACGAGATGTACGCGAAAGGAATCTCACTTAGTATTTCCTACAGCGAACGGTATTCCCATTTCCCGCGAAAATCAAAACGGGAGTTCCAATTCAGCCTGTCTAATATGGAGGGGGACTACATCATTACCCATCATTACGTCAATCCCGAACATGGCAGCGCCTTCGATCAAGAGGTGCGAATGGGGATCTCACTGGACTATTCGGATGAAGAGGTCAATTATTTGAGGAGTCTTTCCATCCCCAAAATAGAAAAAGAACAAGTAAGCTGTTCTGGCACTCTACTCTTACACACCGTTTTGGAACCATTTGAAATCCGTCTCATTGAAGTGAAGCGGTTTATGGGTAGAGGGTAACCGCTAGACTAGAATAAACAGATACGCTAGTCGCCTAGGTATTTCCTATTCTGTAGAGCATACTGTATCAAGATGACCTTCAAGCAGGGCGTAAAGCCGCGATCGCATTGCCGATCAACGCAGATTTCAAAACGTTTGGCACATTTGATGGTTATCGTTTACACCAATATTCCTTCCCCGTTGGAAGAGCAGACACCTACTATTTTAAAGATGGATTTTGTACTTTTGTACAAATTAAAGATGGCAAAGCAACTGCAATCGGACAGCTGTTTCGGGAACGAAGAGAACCTTCTCAAGCAGCAGGGAATGTTTCACCGGAAATGAGTTTAGATACTGATCGGATCATGGATCCTTACAACGATGGTAATGTTATCTTTACTTCCCCTACAACCTTTTAATAGTTCAACACTTATCTAATGGATTTATAGTAGTTAGTTTCTGCCGCCAAGAAAGAAGTGTAAATTTAAATGGATTTCATGTCGTTAGAAGAAGGAAATTGTCAATCATGTAATGGATTCTTGATTATAGATGCAGAAAATCCATCTAATCCCCTTAAGCATTCGTTTTGAGCATAATTAGTTACATGAAATCCATTTAGTGTACGTCAGCATAATGTTTAACAGCTTAGTGTGTACGACAACTAAGTATCCGGCAGCTTTTTTAAGAGGAGCTAAAGAATATGGGATGCCTCCCCTATTCTGTCCTACAGTCACTAGGGATTTTCCTTTTTTTAATTCCTGGTCAAGTATAAATTGTCCCTCTGACTCCATTCTGTTAAGCGCCTCTTCCAAGGAGATCTCCTTCTCTTCAACCTTTTTTATTTCAAGCTGCTCTAGCTCTCCATATTATCAAGTCTTTTTCATATTCTAACCTGTAGCAATAGAACAAAACTTTATTGTAATGATTAAAACTTGTAAATCTCGCGATCAATATTACATAATAATTAGTTGTTTTAAAATGAATTTAGCAGCACATGGAAACTTTTTTCTGACATCCCTTGTATAGGTAGGTGAGGGGGGATGAAATTGAGCGATAGTTTGTTAATACAACGACTTAAGAAAAACGATGACAAAGCAATAGAAGAACTCATTACTAAATACGGTCAATACACTGCGGCCATTGTTTATGGAGTTGGCGGTTCAGCATTAAATGCTGAGGATGTCGAAGAGGTTGTATCCGATGTTTTTTATGCCATTTGGAAAAGTAGGCACAAGATTGTGCAAATAGAGTCATTAAAGCCATACTTGGCACAAATCGCGCGGAACATGACCAGAAATAAATGGAGGATTGTGAAGAATGACCAGCCGTTGGATGATGAACTCTCAATAGTGAATTCCCCAACAGCTGACGAAGCACTCATTCAGAAAGAGAGCATCGCAACTATTAAGAAGTTGATCGCTACATTGAAGCCTCCAGACAACGATATCCTCCACGCTTACTATATCTGGAATTATAAACTTGAGGATATTGCCCTGATGTACAAACTTCCCTTGTCTACGGTGAAGTCGAAAATTTATAGAGGTAGGAGAACAATCGTCCAATATTTTGAAGAGGGAGGTATCGAGTATGGTCAATAATAGTCATGACGCAGGGATTCCTGAGATTAATCTGAATAGGATAAAGAGTTTAACAATGAGTAAGATACAACGGGATAAGAAGAGGCGTAAGGTGTTTGCGTTCAAGAACAGATTCACCAAAGTTGCCTGCGTGATAGTAGCTGTTTTTGTGATTACAACAGGGAGCGCAGCATACGCGTTTAATGCAGAAGGTATACAAAATATAATCAGCAAAATAACAGGTATTCAACAGTCCAAAGTTCTTACGTTGGGAGAAGCTATTTCAAACAAGGATTATAAGTTGGAAGTCCATGAGATTGTGACAGATTCAAGCATTGGTTATGTTGTTGTATCCATTGAGGCGTTAGGCGAGTCAAGCAAAGAACATTTTGACAACTATCGATTTCCTAACTATAAAACCCCTTATATTGGTATCGACTATGGTGTATCAGAACTAGATGAATATAGAGAGCCGTTCATCAGATATTATAAAATAGAGCTCTCGGGCCCATCTAAACTCCAAGGCATTAGCAACGACGGTAATCTTCGATTTTCTCTTGATGGAATGGAAACACCCATTAAGGTTTCACTGTCGCCTACTGTAGATCGTATCGGTATGGACATTACGGAAGATACTACGAATGGGTACCAGTATCAATTCAACAAGCTTTTTCTGTCAGAACTTGGGCTGTCTTTCGAAGCCGTAGATATAGATACGAATGTACGGGAATATGACTATAAAATCGAGTTGCTGTTCAATAACGGAACGAAGGAGTTGTTGCTGCAGCAAAAGAACCATCTATTCGAAAGCGGCTATTTACTCAGTAGCAGGGGAGGTTATACTAATGGTTATAAAACAGATATGTTTATACACTTCTCCAAGACGCTTCCGTTGAATACAATAAAGCAAGTGATTATTAATGATATTGCATTTAATGTTGATTAACCGCTCTGAACGATGCGATGCATTAATTCTGCTTGTATCCGAAACCGATGCAACTTCTTTTTGTATCGGAGGCAATTTGTATTCTTCTCCTCAGCTTAACATTTCAATGTTGATATTAATGATAAAAAATAGAACTTCCATTAAAGCGGAAGTTCTATTTTTTATTTTTTTCTTATTCAACTAACACCCCCGTTAGTTGAAGAGTAACACTAATAACCACTCTATTAACGAACATTACGATATGAAAACAACCAAGCAGAAATCATTAATAGTAATACTACCCAAGAAAATTGAACCGCTAGTCCCGACCATTTGTCTAAGTAGATATTTATTGCAGATATTGAAAAAAGATTCATTGTAGCCAGAGTAGGTAAAAATTTGGCCAACTGAAAAAAAGAAAACAACATGTGGCTAAGTCCCAATGCAAGCGGGAGCATGATAGCGACAGGTGCTATAAGCGATTTTGTAATAATAGATAAGGCAGAGGTGATCCAAGCTAATTGAATCCAACTAAGTAGGACAAGAGAAATACTTCCAAATACCCGTACTATGAAAGTACCTGTCCATTCCATATCATGTTGAAAATAAAGAACGATTAAACCAAGTACACTTGAAACTATTCCTGTAAACACTACAATGATCGTCATGTTGATAAATTTCGAACATAGTAATTTTAATCTTGATGGTTGTGTGAGAAGTGTTGTTCTTAGAGCAGCGTGCGAATATTCTTGTCCAAAATAACCTGCACTGGCAACAATAATTGCTGGATGACCTAAATAGAGGGCTTGCAAGCAAAGAGAAAGGATTTCCTGCTCTTGCCCTACCTTTGGTGTATCGGATGTTAATAAATAGAGTAAGGGAACGATAATAGCTCCAACTGCACCTAGAACACACCAACCATAAGAAAAAAATTTAGTTTTCTCACTACAGAGTGCAGCGTACATCAATATTTTCCTCCTACATCACTACGAATAAAAGCGTAATAAGACGTGATTAAAGCTAATGTCACCCATATCAGCAGTACGATACCGCCCTTTAATGGATCATGTTCATAAGGGTCTGTTGGTGAAGCAACTAGAAGAAGACTTGCAGCCACAGGAAAATACTTCCCCCATTCCCATCTTTCAACTAAATAAATCCCAATAATGTAAAACTGAGGAATAAAAAAAGCAGTAGGTATTATAGCATTTCTAAAGAGCACTCCGATTCCAAAAGAAAGTAGGGTTAGTATAATCCAAACCAGCACTGAATAGCCAATAAACTGCCAAGCTATTGTACTTAAATAAAATGGATGTAATCCTAGTTCCCCCAAACCAAGATGTGTGATAGAAGTTGTAGCATAAATCGCTACAAATGATATGAATGCACTGCATATTAAAAGTGCGAGTACTTTCGCACAAAACACCTTAATACGACTACTTTGACATAGTAAAGTTGTACGTAAGTGATGATGTTTATATTCACTTGCCCCTATCATTCCTCCAAAGATAACCATCCATAATAACCCAAATGTCACTACAGAAAATCCTATATAGTCCACGGGAGGTAAAGCTACTGCTAATTGCGGGTGAGTTTCTGGTGTCGCGTCTAAACCAATCTGAAGATAGCTTTTTGCTGCGATAAGTGCGAGTAAGGGTTGAATAACGACAACTAAAGCACAAATGACCCACCAAACCCTACTTGAACAAATCTTTATCAGTTCAAATCGTATAGTTCTAGAAAAATTGTTCATCTTATGCCCCACCTTCTGTAAGAGAAAAGAACACATCCTCCAATGACTCCAGATTCTTCATAACATCTTGAAGCTCACCCGTTGCTATTATTCTCCCATGATGAATAATAACTACATCGTCCGCCACAGCTTCCACTTCAGAAAGAAGATGGGATGACAACAAAACAGTCTTTCCCATGTCTGATTGCTGACGAATAAATGTTCTAAACCAGCGAATTCCTGTGGGATCAAGTCCATTGGTCGGTTCATCAAGAACAAGATATTGCGGGTCTCCCAGAAGAGCTGCGGCAAGTCCAAGGCGTTGTCCTTCCCCCAGCGATAATGTTCCCAGCCTCGCTTTGCTTTTTTCTGATAAACCGACGATTTCCAATACTTCGGACACACGACGGAAAGGGATGCTATTGCTTTGTGCTGTGATGTTCAGATGGGTTTTTACTCTTCTAGAAGGTGTACCTCCAATACCGTCAAATGCGGCTCCTACCACTTTCAATGGCGTATCCAATGTTACATAGTTCTTTCCGCCAAAAGTTGCCGTTCCTGTTGAACGATCAAGTCCTAACAAAATACGAAGTGTTGAGCTTTTTCCTGCACCATTTGGTCCAAGAAAAGCTGTGATTCTCCCTTGTTTGGCTTCAAATGACACATCCTTCAATATATCTTTTTCTCCGTGTCGCTTACATAGCTGTGATATAACAATATTGTTTGTAGTATTCGTCAATATAATATCTCCTCCGAAGAATATTTGTTTTAATAATAGTCCTATTTTAAAACTATTTATCTTTTGTGTAACAAACCGCAAGTTATATGTAATTATCGACATAATTTCTATGCTGATCTAATAATTGGATATAGGGAACAGGATCTTTTATACTAATAATGATAATGTCTAATTAAACTGGTTATGGAAGAGGTTGTAGTGGTGGACGTGGTAAGGGAGTGAAACGATGGTAATCAAAGTTGCTATTTGTGATGATGTTCCTGTAATTGCAAAAGCTATCGAAGATTTAATGTTAGAATATGACTCCTCGTTATTTGAAATTGATATATTCTATGATCCATTTCGTTTAATTAAATTACTTGAAGAAAATACATATGATTTGTTTATTTTAGATATTGAGTTTCCTAATCGATCGGGAATAGAGATTGCCGAGACCATTAGAAAGAACAATTATACTTGTCCGATTATTTTTCTTACCAGTTTTAAAGAATATATGGAGAAGGTTTTTAAGGTTAACACGTTTGATTACATTTTAAAACCCGTAACAAAAGACAAACTATACCCTGTCTTGAATCGCGCTATTAAATATTTAGATTTAGATGATTCAAAATTTATGTTTACCTTTAACAAAGTTTTTTACAGTCTTTCTTTTAGTGAAATTATTTACTTTGAAAAAAATAAAAGGAGCGTACTTATTCACACGCCCTCTGAAATATATGAAACGATTCTTCTCACAAAGACTCTATTATCCAAAGTTAATGATGATTTTGTACAGGTGCACACTTCGTTTATTGTTAACGCTAGACATGTAAAACAAATTAGTACTAATACAATTACTGTTAATTTAAATGGTACGCGGACGGTTGAAATACCAATGAGCCGCAAATTTAAAGATCAAGCTAGAAAGCAAATTTTGATGAGATTAAGGGACTTCATATCATGAGTGATATGTTTATTGCATTATTCAACTTTGTTGTTAACTTGTTGCTGGTCAATCATTTTTTTTCAAATCATTCTTTACGGAAACTGTTTTCTCTAGAAAACATGCTTATTGCTCTCTTGGCACTTTTGCTTCCCGTATTTGTGCTATCTAGTCAACAATTGAACACTTTTATCCATATCATCTTTACTGCTTTATTGTTTCTACTTGTTGCAAAAAGAAATCAGATCGATATGAGAAAAGAGTCTAATTGGTTCATTTTCCTATTATCATTATTTGTAATTTGTGATTCAGTTGCGTTATCTCTTCCTAAAGTGATATCGCGATCAGAAGATGATGTATTAAATTTAATCTTTATCGCTGGTGGAGTAGGTATTGCAATAATTTTTAAACTAATGACGGTAGCTATCCTAAAAATAGTCGTTCTTCAAAAGCGTGAACTAAAGCGACCAGTCAACATCTTTCTTTTAATGTCACTCATTTCTATACCCATAATATCGGTATTTATGTTAGGTACTACTGTAGTATCCGAAATAGATTTCATAACTCATCCTAAATTAATTTATGTATTGATATCTGCATGTATTATTTATATGAATATTTGCATACTGCATCTTTATTTTATACTTGGAGGATATTTCAAGAAGCTTGCAGAAACTACAACTCAGAAAATGGTGTTTGAATCAGAATTGAAGTTTTTTAAACAACTTAAGCATTCACAATCTAAACTATATTCCATGAAGCATGACTTAAAAAACCAATACATCGTTCTAATGGGGATGTTAAGTCAAGGAGATACTGCTGGGGCTGAAAAATATCTTCAAAATTCGATACAGAAAATCGAACATATTGATTATTTTTTTACAAATAACTATGTGCTAAATTATCTTCTGAATGAAAAAAAATCGATTGCTGAAAGCATCGGCATAACTTTAAACGTTAAATCTCTACTTCCTGAAAAAATTAATTTAGATCATGATATTTTGGCAGTTGTGCTAGGAAATTTAATCGATAATTCCTTAAATGCAGTCGGACGCTTATCTGATTCTAAAGAAAAAGAGATTTCACTTCTTATCAAACAATTTGATAATAACCTGCTTATAGAAATTTCAAATGTATTTGATCTTGTCGAGCTTAAAACTCGAAAGAATAGACAATTCGAGGGAATTGGAATTAAAAATGTGAAAAGAATTGTAGAAGAGAATGGCGGAATCTATAACCAATGGATTCAAGATAATCAGTATATCGTAAGTATACTTTTACTTAATGTATACGATCAAGAAGATGGAGAATAGAAAAGCGTTGCATTCTGCAATAAAGTATAACGAACTATTTGTTCTTCTGCTTTGCAACTTGCATACCGCCGATGATAAGCATGATGACAAGTTGTAGATGACGAAAATAGTCGTGAAAAAGCACCTTCAACCTGTATCTTTGGCCGAAAGTGCATAAAATGGTTCTTAATTCGGAGAATTGAAATTCGCCCCGACTTGAAGCGCTTCTTGGCCCCGAGTACCTTGCCCCTCCTCCCGTCTGTTCAATGCTTCCTAAGAATTGCCTGCTTCCTTTGTTCCCAGCGTTTTTGTTCATCTGGTAAATTCATAGTACTGTATAGATGGATGATTTCCTCGTAAGCCTCCTCATGGTCTACTTGATACTTCAAAATATTTGTCCAATAATGAATGGCTTGCAGATTTTCGCTACGTTCCATACATTTATTTGCCATCCAGTAATTAAGCTCTACCAATTGTTGCTCGGCTATCTCCCGTAATTGAATGATCCAATCGTCATACATTCCTGGCAGCAGCGCATGAACAGAGCTAAGTAGAGTTTCGCCCAATACGAAGCGGATCTCCTCATTCTTCTCATTGTAGGCCAAACGAAGGGCAAGGATGAAGTCTATAAAATCACATTTTACTTTATATTGAAGCTGCACATTTCCCTGATGAAATTTCAAACAGGGGGTGGGAATGAATGGAACTTGTATCGTGTTGTTAAGGTGGTTCAGATATACCTTTAGGTTATTTAATGCTTTAGCGATCGGAACATCGGGGAACAAAGCATCGCATATTTGCTCTCTTGTCGTGATGGGATGAAAGATTAAATAGACAAGCAAACGCTTTGCATGGCGTTGATTCATCCCTTCTTTTATCGAATAGCCGCCAATACTTACCTCGAACTGATTGATCAGGTTAACCTCTAGCATGGGAGCTGCTTCATATTTATGGTGTTGTACAAAAAAGTTGCGATAGGCCATTTCAAATTTAGAGTGAACATCATTTTGATTTTCTTTCCTCGGGTGAAGCTTAAATTGGATATAGTAATCGATCCATTGTGCTGTCATATCAGGTTGCTCTAAAAAGAACAGGAACGATGCATTGGGCATTATCAGTTGTGTATAGTGCTCCAGAGAAAACGATAACATATTGGCTAATTCTGAGGATGTAATGGCATCTTGATCCCCCGTAATGGTAAGTGTAGGGACAGAGATTTGAGTCAGATCATTCAACAAAGGCGATTGCATCGTCATGACCGACAATTGGGCGAACACATGGTCAGGTAACTGAGCTAGTACATGAAAATACTGAACTAACCCATGATCTCCTTCCTCCAAAGAGGTGTATAAACGAAGTAAATCCCGAAAAGGAGCTAGATCATCGGTATTGCCAGTTTTGACTGCTTGCTTAATATGTGGGAATGCCTGTCTCAGAAGCTGATATGGGTAATTGTTAATATGCATAAAGGGTAAGGAAAGCAGGATAAGGGAATTCACGTAAGCAGCATACTTACTTGCAAAATGAACAGCAAGATGGGCTCCTAACCCATGAGCTACGAGATGAAACCTTTCAATTTCAAGATGCTGGATCAGTTCATGCAGGTCTTCTGCCATCAGCTCCCATCCAAGATCGGGGCTTTCTTGAGCACTTTGTCCATGCCCCCGTAAATCATAGATTACAATCTGGTAGCGATGTTGCAAATGGGTAAGCATAGGTTCCCATAGAGAAGAATCCATAGCAAAGCCATGGATCATGATGATTGTTTCGGCGTCTTTATTTCTCGCAGCATGAATTTCGTAATACGTTTTAAGCTGGTTCATTGTCAAAAAAGGCATGGTTCCTGCCCTCCTCATAATGAGCTGTTACCAAATTGTTACGTCGCTTATAGTAAACTATTTCGGAAAACAATTCAATTACAAGACCAGCGGGCAATCCGTAGTTGTTGGTTGGAAGATAAGGTTTCATTACAACTGGAAAGGAATAAAAAGGGTGAAGGAAAGGATGCAAATACATCGAAAAAAATGGTTCAATGCTATCATGGCTGCCTAATTTTCATGAAGATACGTAATGGACTTATTCTTTAGTAACCGTGAAGAAGACCATATACCAGTAACAATAACAAGAAGACATAACGGTAAGGTAGACACAATGAGTGTCCAGTCAAAGAACATTGGAAAATTAACGATACCGAAATTGACTAAAATTTTATTCAGCATAGTAGGGAATCCGGCTGTTCCTAATACTAGTCCTATTATTGCTCCTATCCATGCTATAATCAATGTACTGATTACAAGTGAGGCTCTTAATTTCGATGAAGTCATTCCTAAAGATTTATAGATGGCAAGTGTTCGGCTCTCTTTCTTGACATTGATTCTTCCTACACTACTTGCAATTCCAAAAATCGCCAGGATCAAGAATAGTCCCATAATAAGCATAGGTAGCAAAAGAATATTTTGTGCTTGTGAGAAGGTTTCGCGAACTAAGGTTTTTTGTGCTGCTACATAAACTGCATCTCCATATTTTTTGCCCATTTCTTGAGCAAACTGTTCATCTGATGTGCCTGGAGTAATATTAATCAAGTAGAGGGAGCCCGAAGCTTCCGTGTTAACATTGATCCCTTCCAATGTACCTGAGTTTACTCTCGCCGATACCGACATATTAGTAATGGCTTGATAGACCCCAACGACAGTATATGCTTTCTTTTTTCCCTGAATAAATACTTCTATCGAATCTCCTACACCTTTATGAGTTATCTGAGAAACCTTAGCTCCGATTGATATTTCACCAGCATTTTGAGGATTGCGACCAGCGATATTTTCAAATCCTAAAGCATCCATATTCCCACCAGCTGAAGTAATATAAATACCTGTTTGAGGCGTTTCTGAATCACTGGCAGACTCTCCTGGAATGACTCCATATACGCCACTCATATTATGAATACTCGCAACTCTCGGGTCTTCTTTTAAATCAGCAATTAATTGCTCTTTAGATAATTTATCCTTATTAAGAATTTCCAAGCTAATATCAGCGTTATCGTATCCCCATTCTGGTGGATTCATGGAAGCAATACTCGTCATAAAGAGAACTCCACCGATTAATACGGAAGTCGTAATAATCGTCATACATAATAATAATAGAGAGCTGCCTTTATTTTCTCGAAGTCTTTTTAATGAGATAACAAATACTGGCGACAGTTTATCAAGCAAGCTTGGCTGATTGGGTTTTGTATGCTTATGAGAAGTGGACTTGGCCTGGTTTTCTTCTGATCTGCCATATCGTATAGCTTGTGCTGGCTTTATTTTTCTGGCTCCTCTAGCAGATAAATAAGACACCAGTAAGATCAATGTCAGAACAATTCCTCCTCCAATTAAACCATATAGAGGAAAATCTATGCCTGTTACAAAATCATTGGTTTTCAAATATGAAAGCGAAAGGGAAATAATTGTCTTAGAGAAGAAATAACTGAGGACAACACTTGGAAGAATTGCCAGAACTGCTATTATTCCGTACTGCATTACATATAGAGCAACCGTTTGATTCCCTGTAAACCCCAGTGAACGTAAAACCCCTATATTTTTATAATTTGATAACACAGCATCCGAAATAATAAATGCAATGGTATATAGTGCGATCATGATCATTACAGCTGCCAAGAAGATCATAATCGAGCTTACAATCTTACCTATAATCAGATAAAAGGCAGATATACCATTGTAATCCGTTATTGTTTCTAAAAAGGGGGCTCCGAAGTCTTGCTCAAATTGCTGCCAATAGCTTTGAGAAGTCTCAAGGTTATCAAACCGAAGCCCCATAATCGCTTTTTCTGACGCTCCCTGTCCCGCCATATTTGTCTTGTAATCTTCGCTATTCATCCAAATGCGTGCAGTGACCGTAAACGGTTGACTATAAGGGACGTCGATTACCAGGGCAGATACTCTATAATTGAACACCTTTTCATCTGTCTTAATCCCGAACTGGTCACCTACAGTAATTCCTTTAGAATAAGCTAATGAAGTGGGTATCCATATTTCTCCTTTTTTTGGTGATGCCGCTTCTTCTCCTGTTGCGAATATAAGCTGATCTACTTTGCTTTGTCCGGGTGAATTTCCTGCATTGGTTAAATAAAGGCTTATATTGGAGACTTCTTGAGCGTTATGAGTGAAGGTGGAGAAACTATGATATCGAAATACCTGTGAGGTTTCCACACCATTCTGCTGCTCCCACCAATCGTGGACAACATCGGGATTGTATAATCCATTTTCAAAGTTTAATAGCTCTTGAGAGCCATTGACCTGTGTATGAATTTTTTGAAATACATTACCTGTGTTATTCAGAACTGTAATTGACGTTGTTATCAGAAGTGTAGAGAGAAAGATCAGGATCGCTATACTTATATTTTGAACTTTCTTTTTTCTAAGCTGTGAAAAGCAAAGTAGCAAGGTGGCCTTCATAATGACTTACTCCCTCCTCGAAATAAAAGAGTAGATTTGCCGTTCTCTTTCTGCTGTCACTTCAGTTGTATATTTCGGAAGCTCCAGCATACCGCCAATGCTCCCATCCTTTATGAAGATTAGACGATTTGCTCGGCAGGCAGCCTTTAGATCATGCGTCACCATCACAATAGACTGCCCTTCTTGATTTAACTCCGTCAAAATATCCAATATTATTTTACCCTGATTTACACTTAATGCCCCTGTAGGCTCATCAGCAAAGAGTACTTCAGGAGAGTTCACCAAAGCCCTGGCTATAGCAGCTCGTTGCTGTTGTCCTCCCGAAACTTCGGAAGGCATTCGGTTTTTTTGATGAATGATATCCATTCTTTCCATCAATGAAATTACCTTTGCTCTTAGCTGCTCTTTAGGCGTTTTAGCGATATGCCCAGGAAATGCGATGTTTTCGTAGATCGTAAGATCAGGAATAAGGTTGATGGACTGATAAACAAACCCTAGCTGTGTAGTACGAAGCTCAGAAAGCATTTTTTCAGAGGCCCCCTCCATCAACTGCCCTCTAAATAAAATCGATCCAGAAGAAGCTTGATCCAGTCCACTAAGCAAATATAAAAGCGTAGACTTTCCTGACCCAGAGCTCCCCATAATTACTGTAAAGTCACCTCTATAAATTTCCAAATCTATGCTCTGAGTTGCCTCAAACAGCTCTCCTCCACTGTTATACACCTTTGATAACTTTTGTGCAGCCAAGAGTATATTTTTGCTAGAGCGCTTCCCTTCAGGCGCTAATATGTTCATCATGATAAACCCCTCCTATCTATTTTTGATCTCCCTCTGCTCAAGTGCTACATCCCCAAGCTCTGATGACAATGCAATTAATGGACCCTCATTTCCAGACTCCATAGCATTAGACAAATCGAGTATTTCCTTTCCCAGAGTAGCTCTCAAATCAGTTTGAAATTTTGCTGGGGCTTCACTTACTGTCACTGCTACATTGCCATACTTTGCTCTTGCTTCAATCCCTTTAGTAATGGTGCGGAAGTGTGCTTTAATATCACCAATTTCGGTAGTGCCCAGCAGCTCCCCTTCCAGATTTGCTGTTGTAATATTGCCATTCACCGCTCCCAGCTTAGTGTTCAGCGTTTGAATATCTTCAACATGGATGTTAGCAGTGATCGTCTGCACTTGAATGGTATGATACTGTTTGCGGGGTAATTGAATCTGAAGTTTATAGCTGCCATCTGTAAAAGATAAATATTTTTTTTGTTCTTTCTGTGTTGCATTTACTGTTACAATGTCACCATTTTGGCTCACATCAAGGGAATAGTCGTCAAGCCATTTTCGTTCTGTTTTTCCTTTCATGGTGACTCGGATTTCCGATCCATCAAAAGGGATAATATTAACATCGCCCACATTAGATTTCACCTCAACCGAAGCAATATCTGCAGCAGCGACTGCCTTTGCTAAATTAATTTCCACTAAATTAAAAGGAGAAGCTTTAAAAAGAAATAGAATAACATTTGCCACCAATGCTATACCAATCAAAGCCACTGCCCATATCATAATTTTTTTTCCTCCAGGTTTCATTTCGATTCCCCCCTAATCCATTCCCGATTTATATTCAAATATGCAATCATTCCTCTATAACCCAAGGTAGTAAGTTTGATGCCCCCCAATAGGATAATTAACCCAAAACCTACAAGGCCTATAGCAGTTGGTAATTTAATTGCGAAATCTGCTGTAAAACCATCTTGTATAAGTAATAACAAGGGGGATAGCAATAAATAAACTGAGCCAATAAACAACGCTGCTATAACTACAATGCCTGCAATAAAAGGTACAAGCACACCTAGAAGATTTACTATTCCTAAGCCAAGAGTTGCTAGTACTGCCTTATACAAGTTGTTAAACGAAGGCTGATTCTCTGCCTTAGTAATTTTGTACTGAAGTATAATCTCCTGTGCAATAAGCTTAGGATTCCCTAACTTTTGCGCAATCTCATTCTCTGAACGCCCTCTTAGTTTTGCATTCTCAAAATGCTCTTCATACTCCATCATGATTTCATTTTGTTCATCTTTTGGCAGCTTTCTAATATTGTCTGCAATAGTGGTTAGATAGTCTTTCTTACTCATTGGTAGTACCCCTCCCTTCAATGATCATCTCCATACGATTAGAGAAACTGTTCCATTCGTTAACTAGATCTTCTTTCATTTGCATTCCTTTAGGTGTCAGCTTGTAATATTTCCTTGGTGGGCCCTCTGTAGATTCCATAAGATAGGTCGAAAATACCCCCTCCTTTGTTAACCGTCGTAGTAATGGATAAATGGTTCCTTCAGAGACTTCAAAATTTAAAGAAATTTCCTCGACCAGTTCATAGCCATATCGGTCTTTTCGTGCAATCATACTTAGTACACAAAGCTCCAGGGCACCTTTCTTAAATTGAATATTCATTTTAATCACCATCACTTTGTACAGTACTGAATATTGTAAGGTACTAAAATTATAATAATACACATTCCACTATTTTGTAAATATGATAATAAATAAAACAATCATGGTTTTTCCGCCGCAACCCCAAAACGCCTATTAAAATAGGCCAAGCAGAAATCTCTGGCTGACCTGATAATATGAAAAGCCCCCCGTTATCGGGAGGCTTGCGAAAATCCTTGTTATGCCGTGCAAGTACTCTTGTGTAAATTATAGCCGTTTAGCATAAGGTAACATGGACCCGAATTTCTCCATTCATTAATGTGTAAGTATACCTCACAGATTAGGCTCTCCGTTTTATCAAACGAAATTTTGCAGTTATCGCGTTGCAAATGCTCTTACAATCATCGCGGCGGCTTCTGCCCGTGTTGCTTCTCCCTGTGGCTGAAGCTTATCGGCCGTGATTCCTACCAAAATTCCGTTAGCAATGGCCGTGTTTATATCTTCTTGTGCCCATTTCGAAACGGACTCTGCATCTTTGTACGTCATTTTTGCAGAAGCAGGTTTTAATTCCAATGCCTTCACAAGCATCACGGCCATCTGCTCGCGTGAAATGCGATCGTTTGCTCCAAATTGCTTATCGGAGTATCCACTTACGATCCCTTTTTCGTGCGCCGCAGCAATATAATTACGGGCCCAATGGTTGGCTGTATCATCAAATCTTTTACTACCTTCGAGTGGCTCCAATCCGAGTGCACGTACAAGTAAGGTTGTAAATTCTGCCCGGGTCACCTTTTGATTCGGAGCAAACGTTCCATCCGGCAAGCCATGGATGATCCCCTGTTCCACCAACTGGACTATAGCACTCTCCGCCCAGTGCCCTTTAACGTCAGTCGGTTGCTTACCTTTCGAAGCTTCCTCTCCTTGCTCATAGGCGGCGCGGCTTGTATCTAAGAAAATCCCGATAATCGTCGGCTCAGCAACCTCTCCGGAAACTGTCTTATCGGTTTGGTTGACTACCGGGTTGCTTAGTTCTTTCCACTTGCCTTCTTTTGATGACCACTGATAAAGGACAAGTTGCGACCATTCTTGGGCAGTTAACGTGGAGGAAACCTTCAGCGTAATCTGTTGTGCTTTGTTCCAAGAAACGAATTTATCCGTGCTCAGCTTATACGCTTCTTCTAAAAATCGCACACTGGCAGGATAGGTCGGTAAATCTGTACCTGTTATTTGTTCAACAGTCAATGTGACATCTTCGGAGATTGAATCCGGCAGCACTTTTACCGTTATCGCTCCAGACGTCACGACTCCACCGTTCGCTTTTGAAATCTTTTGTTTAGCCGTTGCTTTATCTGTCGTTGTCGGAATTCCTCCGCCACCACCAAAAACTGAACCACCCGAACCCGAACCTGAACCTGGGGGATTTACTTTCTGGTCATCATAGGCTACAAAAGTGGTAAAATGCTTCGTCCAAATGACGAGATCTTTGCCGACATTGATTTTTGCCTCTCCATTACCATTTATCTCTCGACTAGCTGTCTCCAACGTATCCGCAGAAAGTTCCTGATCTATTGGGTGGAATTTACCTTGCTTAATGTAGCCCGTTTTTCGGCCTGCTTGCCCAGGAATGACAAGTCTTACTGGCTGATCAAAAAGCAGTTCCTGATCGCTAAGTCCGACTTCGATAACAGTAAGTATAGATGTTGCACCGGCAACCGATACGCTGTTGTTCGGTCTGACTGCAGGCAGCATAATGCTTCCATCCCAATTAGCTGCCCCACTGATTAGAGTTCCTTTGGGAACCAACATCTCAACTTGACCGGCAGGCGTTTGCATTTCCGCTTTAATTAGCGGTGATGTGGCCACCTTCAAACTCTCATTCACTTGTTGAGCATCATATTGCAACTTGCTATTGTCCGCTAGGTTCGTTACCGTTACGGTAAATCCATCTTTTCCAACCGGTATCGTTTGGTGGGGATTGTTAATTTCTACTTTTTTATCATGTACTGTGACGGGTATTCGTGCCCACTCTATTTGGTCTAGCGAGTGGACGGTAATCATCGCCGTACCTCCCCCTACTGCTGTGACTTCCCCTTCCCGGCTAACCTCTGCTACCTTTTCATTGGTGCTCGACCAGAGCAATGTATTGAAGGTAGCGTTTGTCGGTACAAGGGTTGGTCGCAGTTTGGCGGGCTGATCGCCAACGGTAAGAACGAGCCTTTCCGGATTAACGATTATAGAGGTAATCGGTATGAAGTCAATTTTTGTAAGTGAAAAATCCTTGTTTGATAAGTTGTTGTAATAGGCTGCCGTTGGTGTGAAATCTGTGATGAGGTTGCCCGATAAGTACAGGGTGTAAAGATTTTTCAAATTACTTAATGCTTCAATTCCCGTAATTCGGTTCTTACTTAATTCTGCGGTCCACAGCATCGTCAAATTCGCCAACGGTGTAATATCTTCGATCTGATTATTACTCAATATTAGATATCGCAATTCGCTGAGTTGGCTTAGCACATCGATATGCTTAATCTGATTATCTGCTAAGTCGAGGGTTCTTATATTCGTAAGCTTCCCTAATACACTTATATCTTCTATTTGGTTATCACCCAGGTTGAGAGTCTCTATTTTTTTCAACTGTTCCAAACGTGTAATATCTTTTACA
>NZ_KB907256.1 GCF_000381905.1 Paenibacillus fonticola DSM 21315
GAGTTAGCCGGATTTGTGTGGGCGATGGCTCGGGAAATGATGAAGGAAGCTCCCCCAACAGCTGCCGCTTAATTCAGGGAAGGCGCAATAAAAGGACGAAGAAGGAGGGGATAGAAGGGACGGATCGTTTTCTTACCTCGAAGGCAAATCAGGCAAGGTGAAGAGAATAACCCGCGATGGACGCTTGCGTTTCGTTAGGGATACGCGACAATAGTTAGCGGTACGCTCTTCAGACGAATGTAGAATGTGTGTGAACCCACGGATATCAGTATGCCAACTGGCGAATTGCTTTGCCTAGACATTTCCTTCATGTCCTGCTTCAGCCTCCTCTATTACTTGATAGACATGAGTATAGGCTGAAAAAGTCATAAATAGAAAGTACGCTTTGGTCATGATTTGGTCATATGAACATGTCCAAAAAAGCTGGCGACTATAATAAATTGCAAGCAACAACTCCAATATGCAAAACCAGACTTTGTTCATCCGGCGCCCAGGAAACCAGAACAGCAAAGGGACGACAAGGGCTATGCTCAGCCAGATTACGTTAAATAACGTTTGGGTCGAAAACTCACTTCCTGCCAGAACCTGGTACAATCAATAGCAAAATATAATGGTATAAACGAAGAGCGAATATACCCCATTCCATGAAAGATAATATTTTTTTATATCGTCATCCCACTCTTCTGGTAAAATAAACCATCATTAGTGCATCCAGTTTATCATTATAGTTTTCCTTCAACAATTGCAGCAAAGCGAATATAAATACTTATTTAAGACTCTCTCATCCATGACTTGACACTGACCTATACTGGAGGGTTTATAGTCAGAGTGTGGGGGGGGATCACAAATGAAAAAATGGATCATCAGGGAATTCGAGAAGGACGTACATTATAGTAAAGGGCTAATCGTCGTATTTCTAGGCTGGGCGTCTATGGTAATTGGACTTTTCACAGCGACCTTGATAGGACAACAGATAGAACAAGCGGGCAGCCCAATTTGGGTTTCACAATTAACCCGAGGTGTAGTCGTCTCATCAATTGTTGTTTCTTTGGTATTCTGGATACGAAGACGCTACCGCATTCAGCTGAGCTTGATACCATTGTCCAGAGCCGGTATGTTCCATTTGGTGGGTGCAGCGGTGCTTCCTTTATTGTTGGTAGTTTGTGGTTTTATTGCAGCTAGTCAGTTGAACTGGATTGATATTGTGGAGTGGCATTTCTCGTTTCAGCTATTTTTCAGCATTTTTGTTAATGTATGCTTTGCTCTTCTATACGAAGCACTACCTGAGGAATTGACTATGCGCGGCTTGGTCTATAGTGGCTTGCGGGCAAAACTCCCTGCTTTCTTGGCTTTTATAGGACAGCTCCTGCTGTTCGTGTCTATCCCAGTGACGGTAAATTTATTACAGCAGCTTGTTGGCATGGAACCTGGAGTTGTGATCAATACGGACTATGTCATTCTGTTGCTTTCCTTCGGAACAGTACTGCAACTGTTACGCAGTGTTACAGATTCACTTTGGGCATCTATAGGATTTCATCTTGGTTACTTGGAGATATCGAGATTTATGGTCGCGCAGAACGATCTGCGTCTGTTCACGTATTCTGAGCGTTATGAGGGTATTGGCAACCTTTTTATATTATTTACAATGGTGATCTTGGGCGGAATTTTTGCCGTTGGAGCACTCTACCTCTGGCAGAGAGCGAGGTGGAAGAAAGCAGAACCGTGAAAGGGCGGGAGTTAAGATTGTATACTGTAGGACAGTTATCGAAGCTGACGAAAGTATCGATTCGTACGTTGCATTACTATGAGAAACTTGGGCTGCTCCATCCGGTTCGGGACAAAAATAACCAATACCTGATGAAGAACCCCATGGGCACTGCGATCTGATTGGGGAGACTTCGGGGTCATGACAGCCAAATTTTCGTTTTTTGTTTAACGGTATTCCTCTGCACTAAGGTTTAGGATGACTTTCTGGAGGACGAATTGCTGGTAGGCCAGGTGGAGAGAGCCTGCTCAGCAACAGCCTCTAGCATATTGCGACTGAAGCCGGCCTTCGCTTGAACGGCCATACCGTGGAGCACGGCCATCACGAATGCAGCTAGCACAGCACAGTTCGCGGTTTCCGGCAGATCTCCCTCCTGCTTTGCCCGCTCGAAACGATCACGCAGCGAAGCCTCTCCTTTCGCACGCGCATCAATCAGTGCACGTCGAATAGGTTCGGCATCATCCGAGCCAGCCAAGCCACCGTGGACATATAGACACCCCTTGTGATCCGGGTAACGAGTTTGCAATTCGGCCGAACCGCGAAAAATGTGTGCGACCACCTCCCGCGAGGTCGGCAGCTCAAGCGCCGCCAGGAAGAAATCATGATAGCGCTCGTAATAGCGTTCAATAACTCGGAGGAACAATGCCTCCTTGTTCCCAAACGCCGAGTAGAGCGCGGGGCGTTCGACGCCCGTGGCCTGCGTCAGGTCAGTGTACGACGCGCCCTCGTAGCCTTTGCGCCAAAACACGCAAAGTGCTGCGTCCAATGCCTGATCCACATCGAATTCGCGGTTACGTCCCATCAGTCAGATCACCTCAACTTTTTTATAACGGTCGATATTAATACGGTTCTTATCCAATTTTCATTTCATACTTCACGTTATCATAACATACGTTACAGAATGCTGCCAATCCATCGGTCTAGTACCTGCCTCAGCGCACGATCGGTAAAATACTCGGCCGTCTGGATCTGGTGTCACGTATCAGGCGCCATACCCGGCCTGCGCTGTTGACCTATCTCGCCAGAGCGCGGCGCATCATCCTAACATGACGCCGCCTGACACCCCTGCCATGGAACGAATGACAGTGTGCGCAGAAATGTATAACACAACATAAAGTAATGATCGTTATGGTATTGACAATTTGAACCAAGTTCTATAATATCTTCTAACATAACGATCGTTATGATATTTACAGATCACGATTCACAGACATCTAGAACGTACCAAGCGTTTTTTTACATTCTTTTTTATACAAAAATCATTAAGGGGGTTCTTTTTATGTAGGAATATTAATGAGCTAAGCAAAGATATGGGGTACCGCCAGCCAAATAACTTTAAACCCGTGCTGGGGAATTGTTTACCAGAATATCATTTAAAATTCTCTTATAAGGAGTAGATCATATGCCGACAAATGAAGGAAGATTCAGTGGTAAGGTTGCTTTGATTACAGGGGCAAGTCGTGGGATGGGGGCTGAAATAGCCAAAAAATTAGCTGCAGGCGGAGCTGAATTTATAGGCGTTCACTACGCTAGTAATAGGGATGCTGCTTTAAAAGTTGTTGAAGAGATTAAGGCGCTGGGCTCGAATGCCGTGGCCCTAGAAGCAGAGTTAACCACTGGTATTTCCGGTGTAAAAAAGCTTTGGGCTGCATTTGAAGATGCTGTTCGTCCGGAAATTGGATCTGTGCAATTGGACATCTTAATCAATAACGCAGGTATTGCACCGGCCATTCCTTTTGAAGAAACATCAATTGAAACGTTCGAAGATGTCATTAATGTTAATCTTAAAGCTCCATACTTTCTTACTCAAACAGCTAGCCCGTTTATACGGAACGGTGGACGAATCATTAACATATCTACTGGCTTTACTCGTGTTGCTGGTCCTACGCATTCCATTTATTCGGCTTCCAAGGGAGCCATTGAGACACTTACTTTGGCGTTAGCTCCACTTTTTGCATCAAAAGGGATTACTGTTAATGCAGTAAGGCCGGGAATTACGGCTACTGATATGAACAAGGATTGGCTCGCCAACCCAGAAGCCCATGCTGAAGCAGCTTCAATGTCTGTTTTCGGAAGAGTTGGCACCACTAAAGACGTTGCTGATATAGTTGCGTTTGTAGCATCTGAGGAGGCGCGATGGATCACGGGGCAATTTATTGATGCCACCGGAGGAACTAGGCTATAAGAAAGCAACAAAATGAATGGGATTTGATGATTAAAGGGTTTGTAGTATGCTATCCTCCCTGTTAGTAAAACGACGGCAGCCGATCATCTAGGACGGCTACCGTCGTTTTTGCGAGTAAATGTTAATTTAAATCGGGCTCAAGTGGAGAGTAGTTCAGCGATGTTTCCAGCCTATATTCTTTCGGTTATGCTGAAAATGCCGACCATCCAAGGAATTAACGAAGGCAGTCGTGAAATGTTTGAGACTATGAATCGTGCGATTACAGCGATTCAACTGCATCCGGTCATCGATCGTGTGTACCGTATAACAAATGACGGAAAGTTATTGGTTAGTTCATTTGTAGCCGATCATGAGGTCTCCATGTTTACGCTTGATTAATTCTAGCGTGAGGTGAAGCAGTCTCTCGGATTGATCTTTGTTTAGTATAACTTGAGCAATATCTAATTTCTTGTTTTGTTTATAAGCAGTTAGCGATCCTTCAGGCGGCGATTGTACGAAATGAAGAATGGGTTCTACGGCTTTCTGAACAGGCAGTCCGATGATTTTGTACATGAGCTTGACTATTATTTTTATCAGCTTGTGATCGAATGCTTCCGTCGCTCCTTTTGTTTGAACGGCCCCGGGATTGAATAATACATATTTGATATTCGTATCTGCAGCGCTTTGAGCATACGCTACGCCCAGCAGATTATTGAGTCTGCTGCCATGCATAATGGCTTTAATGCTATTAAATGGTCTCTGGCTTTGTAGTTGCAAATCTCCCCATAGGATGTCCCCCTTCACGCCTGGAGCGCAAACATTGATAATAAGAGGATTCGCGCTGTTTCTAAGTAGTTCTCGAAATTGATAGCTTAGAATAAATCGACTCAAATAATACAATGCAAAATGAAGCTCAAATCCTTCTTTTGTCTCCCGATACACTTTACTGAATTTTTGGGACTGTGCGCAGAGAATTAATAGATCGATGTGATTGACTCTTTCGCTTACTTCTTGGACTATACGAATATTTTCCGAGACAAGGCTTAGATCTGCTTGGAGAAATCGGAATCTGTGTTTTCCGTCTAACTTCGCTGCCTCTAGTCGCAAAGCTTCGCTTTTCTCTGGACTACGACCGATAATAATGACATGTTCTCCATTACGTATAAATTGTAAAGCTAATTGCCTTCCAATCCCATCGGTTCCTCCGGCTATTACAATCGTACGCATAATGACTTTACCCCCTAACGACTTAGGTCATTTTCTCACTATTAAATTACTATGAAGTATAATGGAATCAACCATGGGGTTGAAGAAGGCACTTTTTTCTTATTTAGTTTGCTTTAATGAAGCTGCTTACTATAAGTAATAGCGAGGTGAATGTAATGTATACAGACAGCCAGAAAGAAGAATGCTCCGCCTCAATGGGTGAGGCTATGCAAATTATGGGGAGCAAGTGGACGTTCTGGGTCATTGGTGAGCTCGCTACAGCTCCTCGACGATTCAATGAACTGAGGAGAGGCTTAGGCAACATTAGCACCAAATCGTTAACAGATGTATTGCGCTCCTTGGAGCAGGCCCACATCATTCACCGTCAGGTGTTTGCAACCGTACCTGTAACCGTCGAGTACTCCATGACAGACAAGGGAATGGATTTTCTCCAAGTGTACTACGCTATGCAAGGTTGGGGAGAGAAGTGGAAAGGCTATGATATTCAGGTGCAAGGGGATAAAACATAGAAAACTTGCCGTTACGGATAGTTCGGAGAACCGTATTATAAGTAGGCGAAATTTGAAGATATAAACTGATTTATTTCAATAACACTTAGCCTACCCCGCATTAGAGGAGTTGGCATAACAAGAGACATGTTGAAAAGACGAAAGACGTGTCTGGCTTATTCAGTAAACAGCGGCCTAGGCATCACGTACTACCACGATAAGGCGCTTTCTTGTGGTTCTACTAGACTTGATGATCCTGGAACCTATCACAGGCAAAACACAGCTCTCCGATTGGGTGAAGAAGTATAATAGTCATAAGAACATTCTTGAAAAAAACAGGAGTACAAAATAAGGGTAAATAAAGGACAGGGGCATCCGCCCTGTCCTTTCTTAAATAGATGAGGATAAACGCGTAATGAGTTATGTTTCGACCGTGGATTACAGCTCGACTCTCCAGTTGCCCATCATCTTGGCGACTTCCGGATCATGGTACGATAAGAAGAGACTTTCCCGTGTATCGAGGGTCGAAATTTGTTCCATATCGTTCGCACTTAACTCAAAATCGAAGATGTCGAAGTTTTCGACGATTCGTTCTTTGCGCACCGATTTTGGAATGACAACGACTTCACGCTGAACAAGCCAGCGCAACACGATCTGGGCGACGGACTTGTTATGTTTTTCAGCAATCGAGGTCAGCACTTCGTTGCTGAACATGTTGCCCCGTCCTTCAGCGAACGGCGCCCACGACTGGTGTTGAACCCCCTGCTCTTTCAAAAAAGCGGTGGTCTCCGTCTGCTGGTACAACGGGTGCGTTTCGATCTGGTTGACGGCAGGCACCATTTTGTTATGCACGATAAGGTCCATCAGACGGTCGGGCAGGAAGTTGCTGACCCCGATCGCCTTGATTTTGCCTTCACGGTACAGCTCTTCCATCGCTCGCCACGTGCCGTAGTAATCGCCGAACGGCTGGTGAATCAGGTATAGGTCGAGATAGTCGAGCTGCAGCTTCTTCAGGGATTTGGCAAACGCCAGTTTGGCACTCTCGTAGCCAGCATCCTGGACCCAAATCTTGGTTGTAATGAACAGTTCTTCACGCGGTACACCGCTGCGTTTGATCGCGCGTCCGACCGCTTCCTCGTTCAAATAACCGGCGGCGGTGTCGATCAGGCGGTATCCGGCCATCAGGGCTTCATATACGGCGTTCTCGCATTCTTCAGCGTCGGGAACTTGGTAGACACCGAAGCCGATGATCGGCATTTTCACTCCGTTGTTTAATGTTACAGTTTGCATGGTAATTCCTCCTATTGTTCAAATGTATATTAGCAAACGGCCGCCAACCCCGAGGGATCGGCAATGCAAAGTGGGGGCTTTCGCTTGGAGCCGATTTACTCTACAATCAGCTTAGAGCCTTCGTGTTACACGAAGTCAAGCCATGTTCAAAAAATTATTTTCCAAGGAGGATTTCACATGCATACGGTCAAAGAAGCTGCCCAGATCACGGGACTTACCGAGCACGCTGTGCGCTTTTACACGGATAAAGGCCTGGTGCCAAGCGTACAGCGCAATGGGAATAATATCCGGATGTTCGATGAAGAATCGATCAACTGGCTGCATGGCGTCAAATGCCTCAAGCAATCCGGGATGCCGATTGAGGTTATAAAAAAGTACGTCGATTTATGTCTCGAAGGGGATGCGACCATACCACAACGCTACACACTCATGATGGAGCATAAAGAAGCGGCGCTCGCCAAGCTCGAAGAAGCCAAACGGCACGTTGCCCACTTGGAGGAAAAAACCGATCTTTATCAGGCTATTCTTGAGCGCCGCTCCCCGGACACGACCAATCCCGGCAACTGGGACAGAGTTCAGCATATGCATAGTGACGTATTTTACTCGCCCTCTGTTCGTAAGGCATGAGGGATATTGTGTTGGAAGTACCCCCCAATTACGTATTGGGATTTTAATGTACCTATCGAAGAAGGAACATAATAACTAATTGACTTAAAGTCCCGATGGATATCGGGGCTTTTTCCTTGATAAGGATCGAACTCTTATTAAGAGAGGTGATTCTCCGGTTATAGTATAGAATTAGTAGGCTTTGGGGCGTGAAATGCGCTCCATGATCAAAGCTGCTCTGCGCCTAGGAAGAAAACGGCCATCTGGGCCGCCATGTAAATTTTTACGCTCGTCGACGATATAGCTGCTTAACACTGCCGATTCCGCGAAATCCAGCTTCAGCCACGCTTTCCGGGGTGGACAACGGGCTGCCTGCCGCCATTTCCCGGTATGTAAATGGCACCCGTTTGGGTGCCTTTTGATGTCGCCCTAAAGACGATACGTTGAAAATATTGAAAACCTAACAGGGGTGAGTGGTCATAATGGCAAGTTTTGAGCCAAAGGGTCTCGGCTGGCTTTAGAACTGAATAATCACGTTGCCTTTTTTACGCTCGGTCTCTACATATATGTGGGCATCGGGCAGACGCTCCAAAGGATATCGACGATCAATCACGGCGTTCAGCGTTCCATTGTTGGCGAGTTCCATGAGAAACGTCAAATTCGCTTTGTTCTGCATAAGCCCGGCTGCGGCAAAAACAGCCCTTTTGCCTTTTAACATAGATGTCCACATCATCTGCAACAGGATAGACAGCCCGGGTACGGTCGTCAGATAAATTCCCTTGGCGGTGAGCACGCGCTTGCATGCCGAGAAGGAGCGTTTGCCTACAGCATCAAAAATGACATCATAGACTTTGTCCGCCTTCGTGAAATCTTCCCGGGTATAATCAATAACAAAGTCTGCCCCTGCTTTTCTCACCAGCCCCTCGTTGCCGCCAGAGCATACCCCGGTTACTTCAGCGCCATAATATTTGGCCAATTGCACCGCATAGATACCGACAGCCCCTGAGGCGCCATTAATCAGCCCTTTCTGTCCTTCCCGCAATTTCGCCTTATCTCTTAGAAACGTCAATGCGGTGGCGCCCCCGTCACAGACTGCGACGGCTTCTTCAAAGGTGAGAGTGTCCGGTATAACCGCAAGAGGGCTCTCATCGGAAAGACACTTGTATTCGGCGTAAGCACCAAAGGTTTTGACGCTCATTCCCAAGACGCAGTCCCCTGGCTTAAATTGTTGTACTTCCTTGCCAACGGCCTCGATCACTCCAGCTAATTCGCATCCTCCAATGGCATATTTCGGCCTGGACCATCCATAGATCAATTTAATCATCGACGGATCGCCCTTGCGAAAAGCGCAATCCGACGGCCCTACTGATGCTGCCTGGATACGTATGCGAATTTCTTTGTCTCCCGGCGACGGTTCTGCGATTTCTTGCAGAACAATAACTTCCGGTGGACCATACGAATTTTGAACCATCGCTTTCATGGGTGTTCCCCTCCTAACGGCAATTTTAAATACTCCTTTGCATCGGCCCTTTACAATAAGCTCCAACCGTTAGAATATGAATAAGAGACGAGACGGAAGAGAAGGAGCTGAAGGGCACTGGCAAGGAAAAATATTTTATATAAATACATGTCGAGATGGACTTCTCTTAACGAGGAAGATCAGCAAGCTATAATGAACGAAATTTGTACGGAGGAATTTACAAAAGGAACCGTGCTCATTAAGCAAGGAGATATCCCCACAGTATGCTATTTCATCTTGAAAGGCTGCGTAAGGCAGTATTCGCTCGATGAAGAGGGTAGAGAGGTCACGTCCAATTTTTACACCGAGGAGCAAGCCATCGCGATTTTCAATTATCACAAACCTGACAAGTCTTCCGATTACACTTTCGTGTGTGTAGAAGATTCGGTCATGGTCGTTGGCGATCTGGATAAGGAACAGGACATGTATGACAAGCACCCTCAACTGGAATTTATGACCCGCAGGATGATAGAGGAGAACTTCAGTCAGGTCCAAGAGGAATTCGCTGCCTTTATCGCTTCTTCGCCTGAAGAACGCTTCAAGACGCTGCAAAGGAAACGCCCTTCTTTGATCGACCGGGTACCCCAACATCAACTGGCTAGTTATCTCGGCATGACTCCGGAGTCACTAAGCAGAATTAAGAAGAGAATTCACCAAGACCACCGCTGATCCGATCTTTCTATCCATGGCATACTTATGACAATCCCCCTAAGTTCAAGTAATGATTACATTGTAACTAGGGGGATGTTTACGTGCATTGACTTAAGTCAAGAGATGAGACCGGGAGTTTGATTATATTTAAAGTTTCCCTGGAATTCAGTGGAATTCTTTTCGTGTTGATCCTAAGCTTGCCGTTACAGACAGGGCGGTGAGCCATTTCACAGGTAACGGCAATCTTTTATAGTCAATCGCCGGCAATAGTAACGCTATTTGAAGAAAGACTGCGGTGCCACATTAAAATTAGGGATACAAATTCGGAAATAAGGCGAGCCGTTATACCAAAGAGAGGAAGCAGATTCAAGGGTGTTGGTTTTTTGCTCCCCACTCACATAGGCCTTCCAAAATAGGCAGCAGTGTCTTCGCTTTCTCTGTGAGACGGTATTCGACTTTTGGAGGAATTTGCGGATACTCTTTCCGTTCGACGATACCGTCTTCCTCCAATTCTTTGAGTTGTGAGCTCAGTATTTTATAAGTAATGGCCCCAATCTGTCTCTTTAGATCGTTAAAACGAACCGGTTCGTTTTCTGCCAGGAGGTAAATAATTACCATCTTCCACTTCCCGCCAATGACGGATAACGTATATCCGAACGGGGTATCTTGAATATTTTTAACCTTACCTTTGTAATCCGCCATTCCCATCTTTACACTATCCTTTCTGATAGTATCTATCTATAAAGTGCGTACTACTTTTTTATTTATCCCTATTTTATACTAATCGTACTTTGAGCTAAAGGAGTTAAAAAATAATGATGGCTAAAACCTATAATCACGGTGTTGCATGGGAAGAAGGTAGCGGCATTTCCCAAGGTTATTCCGTTAACGGCACGATCTACATTTCCGGGCAGTTTTCCCATGATATGCAGAGCGAGTTCGTCGGGGCAGGAGATATTGAGGCGCAAACCAGACAGACGCTGGAAAATCTCGATCGTGTACTAGCCGGATTTGGGGCCACGAAGTCTAACCTCGCTTATGTTGAGATCTATCTGACCAATGTAAAAGAACATTTTGAGCCCTGCCTCCAGCTGTTTAAACAATATATGGGGCAGCATCGGCCCGCCGGCAGTCTTATTGGCGTCACCTCGCTAGCGTTCCCTGAGCAGCTGATCGAAATCAGCGCCGTCGCTCACACGGACTGACACTCACGGACATAAAAAATTACCGATAGCATCGTTCCGCGAAAAGCAGAGCATCCGGCATCGATAACGAGGTAAACCTTATCATAAAGAAGGGCAAGTTACTCAAAGGTAACTTGCCATTACATACAGCGCAGTGAACAGAATCAAAAGAAGAAGCCAGAACTTTAAATTAACGGGAAGATTTTTATCCAAACGATAATTTTAACGAAGGCACATGACTACAATCGGTCGAGTGTCATATACCCTTTGCAAACCCAATAGTTATGATCTAAAATATGAACATCATAAGAGACAGTGGAATTAAATAAAGTGATTAAGCAGCCTTAGCCCTAGCTCCCATTGGGTTAAGGCTGTTTAGTTTTCTGCAACCGCTCGTAGTGGAGGTAAGAGAAAATTATCGTATGGATTGAGCTTGTCCCTATAACGTCACTTACAGCCCCTGCCACTAATCCTACAAATAATACAAATAAATATGCTCCCAAATGTCCCCAATTGAACACTCCAAAAATCTATCATAGCTTGGTCTCATGAAGAAGTGAATCGTGCACATTTCCAGGGTTAGGGTAAAAGGTAGATAGATTAAGGATAAGAGATCACTATAATGAAAATAAGATACATATTATATAGGGCTGCTATGTTAAGAAATGACCATAAAAAAGCCTTGTTTTAGGAGGTTCCTCCAAAAGTAAAGTAGATCAAGAAAAACAAAATTCTTTATTGAATTTGGGTTTCCAAAATGGAGCATCTGATATAAGGGTACAAGAAAGGATGCAGAAATGCCAAGTGATAACCAGGCCCGCCCTGGCCGCGAGTTCTGCACTATACAGGCGGTGATGCGGGCTTCTTTGAATGGGCGCAGAAACGTCCCATTGAAAGGATGAGTTGGGCTCCGGTCCTGACTGAGGATACGGTGGTGGACGCCAGCCAGTCCATTTTGCATGGCTTGCATATCGAGCTGGGCTCGTCAGGCGGGCGTCTGAGCTTGAAGCTTCCGAAGAGGCGTCTTGACCTGAACGTGTCCGGCAATCTAACCCGCTTCTCGGCCACTGGCGATATGCCATCATCTCTGACATTAGCGCCACGCACCGGCCGACGCAAAAATGATCCTCCTTTCATGCTGCCCGACCTGGGTGAATTGCATCAGGTGACGAGTCTGATTGTACAAAATGAGCCAATGGGACAGCCCATTTCGTTAAACTGCCTAGACCGTTTCCCAAACCTTGACTCGCTGAGTTTGTGGGGGAACTTCTGCGACTTGGACTTGTTGGCTCGTCTTACCGGGTTAACGAATCTGGAGCTGCGCTTCATGCCGGATCTGGAGGGATTGCCGCCCTTGGACACGTTGCCGTTGCTTGATAGATTTATCGCCTACAATGTGGAAGAGACCACGGGCAAGCGCCTAAGGCAGCAAATGAAAACACGTGCTAAAACCCGTCCGTGGAACGGTTATGCTTCAGTGAGCCAATTGCGCAAGCCGGAGTGGTGGACGACCGAATTTGGCCGCCCGTTCTCGTCCTGGCCTAAACGTCTGGCCAAGCTGGCTAACGAAGCTTACAACGTTGCCCAGGCGGCCTTGGCTCAGGCCCGCAGTTTTGCCGATGCCGAGGCAGCCATCACCGCTTTCACCGTGCGCTTCAATACCCTCAAAGGCATCGAAACTACCGAAAGAGAAGACCTTGGCGAAGCAGTATGGCAGCTCAGCCAGTCCGATCACTTGATTGGCGAGCCTATTCCAGAGGAGATGGCTCAAGGCTGGTTCGATGCCGCGCGGGATTACTGATTAACATCAAAATATATGACTCATCTATGAAATGTGACGGGGAACACAATTGATAAAGATATGTTCATTAGAATAATAAATAGTAAACAAGTTAGGGGTGATAATGAAGTGGCAAATGTCCGCATAGAAAAAAATGAACTACTGCTCGAAGCAGGCCTTGAGGATATTGAAACGATCGTGAAGGAAGCCGTAAAGAATATCGATCAATATAAAGATGAAATTGCCGTCATCTATGATAAAATGCCAAAATTCGAGTATAAGTACTTCTGCTTCTATGCCTATTCAACGTATCGGTTATTGGAAAAGGCACTTAACTTTTCTTGTGATGAGGTCGGCCATTTCAGATTAGTTGCGCCAGAACAATTTTATTATGCTTTCTTCGGTGTGATATCAACACTGTATCACGAACATTGTGAAAAATAAGACTTTCTAGGAGGAAATCAAATGGAAAACTTTAAATCTACAGTAAATGCGACCGAATATCCGCCACAAATTAAACATAAGGTCATTTTCGAAACCTTCGATGCGTTAAATCCAGGAGAAGATATGTTGTTGATCAATGATCATGATCCCAAACCGTTGTTTTTCCAATTTCAAATTGAACGGCCTAATCAATTCACATGGGAATATCTTGAGCAAGGACCGGTAACCTTCCGTGTGAAAATTGGACGTGTCTAAAGAATCGCTTGTGGTAAGCTGGCTACCCGTTTGTCATGTGCCTCATGGTTATCGCAGAGTTTTTATAGTATCGAATAATCATCAGGTACAATATGTGGTTGTGCTATCCTTCATGGGATATGAGGATGTGTACAACATCAAACAAATGGTACAATCACATGAGATACAGGATCCTTCCCTGTTATGGGGACTTTCAGTTGTAAAGTCTCTCATTGATACGGAGGCTATAGAATCAGAGGATGGGTATGTAAGTTTGCGACCTAAACCGATGCATGAAGATGGACTCTTGCCCATCGACGTTTTTCTGAAGGCTGCAGAAGACGCAGAGCTTGCTATCTAACAATTATATGCGCGAATAGAAACAAGGAGAGGCTCAATCGGCCTCTCCTTTATTATTGTACACCCAGCATGGATCACAAAAACTAGTAGACTCGGATTGTATTAAATATTAAAATTTTAATAAAAAGGGCATGCATATTCCCCGTCAGTAGCTTTCAATCACACCAATCACCCCCAGATCTAGCAGATCGCATTGCATTGAACTCTCCAAAATAGGAAATACTGCTACGCGACATTCAATCTAGTTACAGTATTTTCTTTAGTATATTAATAGTCACATGTGCCCGATAAAAGGAGGTAGGCCGTCTAGAACTACATAGCAGCATCAGCTTTTGTGGCCCGACATGCAGATGACAATAAAAGCAACTTAGAATTTAAGCCTATGAGGTGAAAGGGGAACAATATGAGGAACATGTATAGTCGTTTGTTAATCGCTGTTATGATTATGACCTTAATTGGAGGTACCGTCGCAGGGGCTGCTGGTGTTCAAAGCGAACCGTCCCAGGGTGACAGCCATGAGGCTCTGTCAAGGATATCGAGTTTTGCAGGAAGCGGCCATTTTGACGATTGGGATGGAGGGGCATCAGAGGCCTCGTTCCGTATGCCCCAGGGAATCGCTGTCTTAAAGGATGGTTCTTTGCTTGTGGCAGACACCCAAAATCATCTCATTCGTCAGGTGAAGCATGGAGAGGTTTCTACTTATGCAGGCTTGGTGCTTGAGGAAGACAACGTAACTCCTGAGGGAGCTTGGCAGGACGGTGCTAAGGATGACGCCGTGTTTAATGGTCCTTCGGGTATAGACATAGATAAAAATGGAAATCTCTACATAGCGGATACGGACAATCATCGGGTAAGAAAAATATCTAAAGACGGAACGGTAACCACGATTGCCGGAGATGGCATCATCGGCGATGAAGACAGTACAGGTACCAGAGCGAGATTCTATCATCCTCAGGATGTGGCTGTTGCTTCAGATGGAACGCTGTATGTCGCGGATACGTTGAATCATTTGATCCGTCAAATCACGCCAGATGGGCAAGTGACTACGCTTAATGCTCCATCAGATCGTGTGGTAGAGGTTGAAGCCGGCTACGTGGTTCCTGCAGGAGACTATGCGGACGGTGCATTATCGGCATCCAAGTTTAATGAACCGGCCAGCATTGCAATCGACCATAAAGGCAATCTATATGTAAGCGATACAGGTAATCACGTGATTCGATATATTGACCTGGCAAAAGGTACGGTTGCAACCGCGGCGGGCTTGTCCCCGGGGGAGAAGCCAGTGTATGCGGCAGGCAGCCTGTATGCCGAAGGCGGTTATGCGGATGGAGCAAGTTCGGAGGCACGTTTTCTGTTTCCGAAGGGGATCGCAGTAACGGAAGAGAATGGGCTGATGATCGCCGATAGCTTGAACCACACCATTCGTTATTTTTCTGATGGACTTGTGAGTACAATTGCCGGTGTACCTGCGCAGTTTGGTCAGGTAGATGGCATTAACGGTCAGAACCTGCTCCATTATCCGACCGACGTAGCGGTGCTGCCAAGTGGCGGTTTGCTCATTGCGGACAGTTATAACAATAAAATCCGTGAGCTTGAATACTATCGGCTTCCATCCAATCTGCCCCGCAATGAGCAGGTGAAGGTTGTGTTGGATGACTCGGTGATCAGCTTTGCTACCCAGCCCGAGGTCGAAAAGGGATACACGATGGTGCCTGTGAGAGCCTTAAGCGAAATGATGGGCTATAAAGTTGGGTTGTTGGATAACCAGCGTACCATTGAATTGGCGAAGGGCGAGGTAAGCATCAAGCTGCAACTAGGGAGTGAAGTGATTTCGGTCCAGAATGCCGCGTCGGAAGCGGAAGAGCAGCGGGTAATTGAGGCAGCGCCTTATACAAAAGATGGCCGCATCTATGTTCCAATCAGGTTTTTCAGCGAGGCCTTCGGAGCAGATGTACAATGGGATCCTTATACGAGAACGGTTGTTTTGCGTGAAATCACGGAAGCCGTCGATAAGCTGCCTGTTGTAGATCGCAAGTCGCGTACTGCGGTAATTGAACAGATTCGAGGAAAGGTCTGGATCAATCAGGCGGGCGGTTCATTGACTTACCAGGCCTATAATGGCATGAAGCTTCATCAAGGTGATCATATTGTCACTGAAAATGATACCAGCGCGATCATCAAAACAGCTGACCGTGAGGATGAAATTACGATTAGCGAAAACTCGAAGCTCTACATTTCAAATTTAAGTGTAAGTGATACCTCCCATACAAAGCACACGAGCTTTATGTTATGGAGCGGGCTGGCTTCGGCCAACGTGTCTTCGCTGGCAAATGCCAAGGATACCTTCAACATTCTGACGCCGACGGCTGTAAATAATGTTCGCGGCACGAATTTTATGGTGAGCATCGATCCGGTTACGGGGCTGCCGAAGCTTTTTGTGAGCAGCGGCCTTGTTCAGGCAAGCGGCAAGGGAACCAGTCAGGATCCTGCTTTCGTCTATCCTGCGCAGCAGCTGACTCTTTTTCCAAATTCGCAAGCGCCGAATGAGCCTTATATAGTTGACCCGTCCGATCTCGTTAATCAAGCTTCACCTGCTGTTATCGAGGCCCTATTAAGGGCTAAGCAGAAAATAGATCGGGAAAATGAGGAGCTGCTGGAAAGAATGCGGAATGGAGCTTCCGGCTCTAATCCTGGCGACTTGCCTCAAGGTGATCTGGATCAATATCAACAAAATTTGAATCAACTGCTTGGCAATATTGTAAAGCAGACTCTTGTTCAGAAAAAAATGGACCCGATTGATCTCCAGACACTTATCGATCAGGTCAATAAGCAATCCGATGCAAAGATCGATTTGAATCATGTCCCGCCGCTTCAATTATCGGAAAAGGAGAAGCAGCAGCAGGAAAGACAAAAGCAATTAGAAGAAGAACAGAAAAAGCGGCTGGAGCAACAAAATAAGGAGCGTCAACTAGCCGAGCAAAGACAATCCCTGATCGCTAAAGTAGAAGCGGAAAGGGAACGGATCGAGCAGGAAAATAAAAAGAAACAGGAAGAAGCGGCCAAGCGAGCGGAGGCATTGTATAAGCAAAGTCTCTCGGACGCTGAAAAACAAAAATTTGAACAGCGACAAAAAGATTTGGAGCAGAGAAAGCAGCAGCAGGAACAAGTACGGAAATCGGAGGCACCAACGCCGACGCCAACATCAACATCAACATCAACATCAACATCATGGCCAACACCGACACCGACACCAACGCCAGCCAATACTGCTCCAGTGGTGGTTGAGCTATTATCCGATATCATGGTGAACGAAGATCTTCCTTTCGAGTTCAATTTAAGCGAGGTATTCCATGATGCGGATGGAGATGAGTTAACATTTGCAGCCCGTTCGAGTGATTTGGCAGTTGCAGAAGCAGCCGTGGATGGACCCCTGCTGCACATTACACCAACAGGCAATGGTTCATCAGAAATTCATATTACAGCCGATGATGGAAGGGGCGGATTAACTGAAACATCCTTCCGTGTCGCGTATTATCGGGAATTACAAGATTTGAGGGCTGAAGTCTCGTCCGATTTCATTGGACTCTACTGGGATGAATATGAGGAAGAAGAGGTAAGCTATCAAGTTTATATGAATGGTGAGCTAATCGATTCCGTCGATACCAATCATATTTTACTTACGGATCTTGAGCCGGATACGGTTTATGATCTCCGTGTATTTGCGGTTAATGGCGATGAAGAGATTAAGGCGTTCGGCGACTATTCAGTAACGACACAACCTATGTATGAGCCTATGGAATAACTCCAAGAATTGTCGTACCACATAAAATGTCCGGAAAATCTGCACATGAGGTTTATCATGAAATTTATTCGTTAGTTTTGCGTTGTAGATGATAGGCGCAGTAGTTCAAAAGAGGGTGTCTCAAAGTCCTGAAAGGGCGGAGAGACACTCTCTTTTTCCACATGATGGAGTAAGTTTGTTGCCGAGATTCATAGCTGAGCGACCCTCCGTTCTGTCCTGCTGAGTTGTTTCATCCGTTCCTCCAAGCTCTGCTTCATGCTTATACTACTTGATAAGCCTAACCTGAAGAAAGACTAGACGATTCTTAAAAATGTATTTTTCACCTCGTTTGATGAGTGACTCCATTATACAGCTTATTGGAACGGCCGAAAAAGAATGGATTTCTAAAAGTTATCATCCTATGACGACTAATTAGCCTACCAGTAGGCAGAATTTAGCCGAGGCAGACCTGCTTTCCCGACCGGCTAACGGCTGCGAATTTTTCCCGGGGCGATCCCGTAGGTGTCTTTGAATAGATGATAAAAATGGCTTAAGTTGTCGAAGCCGGCTTCGTAGGCGATGTCCATGATGGCCAGATTAGTTGTTAGCAGCAAATTTTTGGCGTAGGCAAGACGCAGTTGGTTGATGTAAGCCGTCGGCGTTATACGGAGATATTGCTTGAACACGCGGTTCAAGTGGCCGCTGCTGCGGTCCGAAAGCTCATTGAGCCGGACGAGCCCTGCGGTGAAGTTTTCCTTTTTCTGCAACTGGGTGAGCAGGAGGTCGAGCCATTGGGGCATCGACTTTTTTTTCTCGTTTCGGTAATCGAGGAAGTAATGCATTAGCGCGTCAGTCAGAAAACATCGTGCCAAGATACGCGCTTTCTGCTTGTCGGTTGTCGTGTAGAGCTGGATTTTGGCGCTTTTATTGATCAGTTCTTCCAAGTCCGTCTCTGGCAGCATAATGTAGGGGGACAAGTCCGGGCTCTTGAGCGAATGTGCGAAAGCAGAATTGTCAAAGTAATCGAAAGCGCTTTCCACCATCTCCCGATAGAAATTCACATTGATGAACTGGCAATCCTCGCCTTCATAGAAGTCGTAGCAATGTGTATCGTTCGGACGGATGAATACCATGGCCCCTTTTTCCAAATATTGTGCATCACCGTTGACTATATGGGTGCATTTGCCCGCCGTAATGATAAAGATTTCGTAATAATCATGGCCGTGCAGCGGGGAAGTGTGCTTAACCGAATATTCGATATGAAAGTTGGACTGCACCAGCGGGTCGATTAGCGTCGCCGCACGCAGCATGGGAATGGGCATTGACATGAAATTCTCCGCCTCTCTCGTCAAATAATGAATTAAGATATATGTTACTATAGCACAAAAAAAGTAGGAATATAACAAGACTTGATCTGCACGAACTGCTACGATCAGGCTATATTCCCTGGGAAAGTCTTTTTTAATCAATCCGGGGTATGCAATTATAGAACAAAAATAAAACGAGAAGCAGGTGGAGTGTGCATGCAAGAATTGACGCTGAACGGTGAATGGAAGATGAAAAGAACCGACGAGACGGAGTGGATCGATGCGGTCGTTCCCGGCTCCGTATTCCATGATTTGCTTCAGGCAGGGAAGATGGAGGATCCGTTCTTCAGAGACAACGAGTACGACATTCTTGAACTGACCAAGTTTGACTACCAATACCGGAGAAGCTTCTTCGTCGAGCAGGCCGTGCTGGATCACGATACGGTGCTGCTGCGCTGCGACGGATTGGATACGTTGTGTGAACTGTCCGTGAACGGGACGGCCGTGTTGAAGACGAACAATATGCACCGGACCTACGAGGCGGACGTTAAGGCGCTGCTTGTTGCAGGTTGGAACGAAATACATGTTATCATCCGCTCGGCGACGAACTACGTACTGGAGAAGGATAAAGAATACCATCTAACGAGCTGCGCTGACGCGGTGCCCGGCATCTCCCATCTCCGCAAGGCGCACAGTATGTTCGGTTGGGACTGGGGACCGAAGCTGCCGGATATGGGGATTTGGAGAGATATCTCTATTCGCGGTTACGATTTGGGCAGAATTGACGATGTTTATGTGACGCAGCGGCATGAGGAAGGCAAGGTTGAGCTTGAAGTCGCAGTAGGAATCAAGAACTGGACGAATGCTGGCCTACAGCTTCGGGCAACGCTGGAGACGCCTGACGGGAGAATGCTTGAAGCAGAAGTGGAGGACATTGGAACCGCAAGCACGCTTGTGCTTGAAGTGGAAGATCCTGAACTCTGGTGGCCTAACAACTACGGCAGCCAGCCGCTCTATACATTGCGCGTATCACTGATTGAGGGTGGACGGGAACTCGACGATACAACACTGTGCATCGGCTTGAGAACGTTAACCGTCAAGCAGGAGCAGGACGAGTGGGGAGAATCTTTTGCGTTTGAAATCAACGGGAAGAGCATCTTTGCCATGGGCGCCAACTTTATACCGGAGGACAATGTGTTCGGTCGAAGAAGCGCCGAGCGGATGGAGCAATTGATTCAAAGCTGTGTGGAAGCCAACTACAACTGCATCCGAGTATGGGGCGGCGGCTATTACGCTGACGATTATTTCTACGATCTGTGCGATCGCCATGGCCTCATTGTCTGGCAGGATCACTTGTACGCTTGCGGCGCCTACGATTTCAACGACGAATTTAAGGAAAACATCAGGCTGGAGACTATCGACAACATGAAGCGAATTCGCCATCATGCCTCCCTTGGCATATGGAGCGGCAACAACGAGCTGGAATACGCCTGGGCGTATTGGGGCTGGGTCGAGCGTTACGGCCAGAAGCTGAAAAACGATTACTTACTCCAGTTTGAGCAATATTTGCCGGAGCTCTCCAAGTCACTTGACCCGAATACGTTCTATTGGCGTTCGTCGCCTTCCTCCACCGGAGGCATCGACGACCCGAACAACGAGCATATCGGGGATATGCATTATTGGGACGTGTGGCATGGCCGCAAGCCTATTACAGAGTTTAGAACGCTCTACCCGAGATTTATGTCTGAGTTCGGTCTGCAGTCGTTCCCGTCGCTTAAGACGGTAGAGACTTTCACGCTCCCGGAGGACCGGAATATTTTTTCCTACGTAATGGAAGCTCATCAGAAGAACGGCACAGGCAACGAGAAGATCATGTATTACATCAGCGAATATTTCAAATATCCAAAAAACTTCGAGTCGCTGCTCTACGTGTCCCAATTGATTCAGGCCGAAGGCATGCGCTGCGGCGTGGAGCACTGGAGACGGAACCGCGGCAGATGTATGGGCGCCGTATATTGGCAGCTAAACGACATTTGGCCGGGGGCTTCATGGTCGAGTCTGGATTATTTTGGCCGCTGGAAGGCTACCCATCATGCCGCTAAACGGTTTTACGCGCCGGTACTGGCTTCGGCCTGCGAGGAAGGGACGCAAGTCGCGCTGCACGTGACCAATGAGACCTTGCATCATGTTGACGGACAACTGCGCTGGCGTTTGATGAATCATCTGTCCGAGGTTATCCAGAGCGGGGAAGCCGAAGTGTCCATGGACTCACTCTCCACCCGGGAGGTTATCGGCCTCGACTTCAGCGAGACGCTGAACACCAAGCAGAAACTGCGGCAAAGCTATCTGGCATTCGAGTTGATCGTTGATGGCAAGCCGATCAGTTCGGGGACGGTGCTGTTCGTCAAAGCAAAGCATTTCGATTTCCTTGACCCCGGGATTAGTGCGAGCGTGACCGAGGAGGAGGAACGATTCGTGATCAGGCTGGAAAGCAAGGCCTTTGCCCAATTTGTGTCACTTGACCTGAAGGGGGCAGACGCGCGCTGGAGCGATAACGTCTTCGATTTGTCAGCGGGCCGTCCAGTCTCCGTCGTGGTTGGGAAGGACAGCCTTTCCGTGTCGCTTTCCTTGGAAGGATTCAGGGAGCAGCTTACGGTCATGAGCTTATTCGATACGTTCGAGTAAACAAGTGAACATCCATTTTGCGAAGGGTCAAACGTTGGGGCAGTTCCGTCTGGACCCGGCGTTTGCCTTTTTTCGTCGGCATAGCAGCCCGGTCTGCAGATGTGTCGATTGTTGCTGTTGTGGCTGCCATAATCCTGCCATGATCCGCAATGATCTGTACAAATAAGCAAGCATAACGATAGAAATCCAATCGTTGTTGCCTAGTATCACCTTTCGGCTGCTTTAAACAGTAGGAGACCGTTATGTTATTTAGACGGTCTCCTTTTGGTTTTCTTAAACTTGTACTTCACTCATTAATGCATGAGTATTATCTTCCGTATCTTTAAAAAATACCATCCATGTTTCTGATTGTCCCATTTTTGCCACAACATGTGGTTCATCGATAAACATAACTTCTTTTTCTACTAAGTGCTTATATGTATCTTTAATATTATTTACTTGAAAATAAATAACTGAACTGGAATGGGCAAAATCCTCCTTTTCAGGAAGTGTTAACATAAGCCGCAAGCCATCGCATTCAAAGAATGCCATACGATCCGTGTTAAATAAAAGAGAGAGACCTAGTTTCTCTTTATAAAAATTTAGTGCCCTATTTATGTCTGTAACAGGTACACCGATTTGTCCAACATTTTTAATCATTGTAGTTTCCATAAGGCATTTTTTCTCCCTTCAAATATCTTCTTCTTAACTAAGAATAAATAATTTCACTTAAAGTGTCTTATCCAATATCACTTTTTTTCGATATTCTTTTGGAGATAAACCAACATGCTGCTTGAACATTTTACTAAAGGATACAGGGTTTTGAAATCCAAGTTCAAAGGATATTTCAGTCATATTATGATCTAATTCTGCTAGCAGTTGTTTTGCCTTTTGTATCCTAAATAATGAAATATGCTGATGGGGTGTTCTACCGTATATTTGAGAGTAAGTTCTTAATAAATGATTAGGTGATAAACAAGCAGCCTTAGCAACTTCATCTAGCTTTAAAGGTTCATTATAATAAGATCTAATATAATCATGCGCTATACTTACCCTTCTATACAATTCTTCACGTGTGGAATTACGAATTGCATGCAATGATTCGATTTCTTTGTATGTATTAAAATGTTCATTCAAAATAGAACCCATTATCTTATGAAATTGTTCCTCATAGCCAACGGAACCGAGTTCAAGACTAGGTAATATCTGTTTAAAGGTTTCTAATTGAGAAGACAAAGTATTATTTTTATGATAGGTTTTATCAAAAAAGCGAATAGAACCTGTATCTTTATACGGATCGCTTAAAAGTACATTGTTTGTTGCTTTTAATGAATGAAAGACCTCCGCCGGAAACTCATCTTTAAAGAAAATACAAAAAGACTCCACTTCATCTGTTTCATCAATTGAAATGGTGTAAGGACCCTCATTGAGAAGAAGGTATCTACTCTCTTCAACAGCATAAAAGCCTTTATCAGTTTTATAATGAGCTTTACCATTTGAAAATGTTTTTATGGATAGTTGGCCCATTCCTTCCCAATAAAAGTGATCACTTTTTGCATGTAAAACAAAATTGGAAGAATCTATTTTTTTCATAACACAACTCTCCATGAAGACAACTTTTTTTCTTTTATAACTTTTATTATACATAATAGTGGAAATTAAGTATGAACATTGGGTAGTCAATGGAATCGCCTATAACAAGATGAGAAATAATCGCTCCCGCTATTGTAAAGAAGAAATCAGCATAGGCCCATTCTTTAAGATATGGAAATTTATGTATGAATATGGCGGCCATTCCCAAAGTTTTAGAAACTTCTATTAGCACGAGTAAATAGGGGGATACCCCAATTCTGTCATCTTCTCGAGTTCAAGGTGCTCTTTTGACGGGCGCCTTTTTTTGTTGACTCGACACTAAGTGGTGTCTTATAATAAAACGGACACCGAACGGTGTCTAATATAAGACATGAGGAAATTTGGTGGTTGCGATGAACCAAGCTGTACAAAAACGGGATGTGTTTGACGCGATTGCGGATCCGACGAGGCGCAGGCTGATTCATCTGTTGTCAGATGCAGATGAGTTGCCTTTACACGAGATCACGCCGCATTTTCCAATGGGCCGGACGGCGGTGTCCAAGCATCTGACTATCCTTAAAGAGGCCAGTCTGGTGCAAGATCGTAGAGTAGGCAGAGAAACGCGATATAAGTTAAACGCATCTCCACTCAAGGAAGTTGAAGACTGGGTTGCTTTCTACAGGAAGTATTGGAGTAACAATATGATGCGATTAGGCCAGTTATTAGAGGAGGATGAAGAATGAGTTTATCATTAAACATGGATTTTCAATTTACGACATCAGTTGAAAAGCTGTGGACTGCCTTAACCGATTCAAGCAAGTTAGCCAAATGGATTGCGGATAATGATTTTGAGCCCGTTGTCGGACATCGCTTTCAGTTCCGCCATCAACCGAGCGAATATTGGGATGGAATCGTAGACAGCGAAGTGCTTATCGTGGATGAACCGAACCTATTGTCCTTTACTTGGGCAGTCGGGGAGGAGAGACATACGGTTACGTTGACGATACAGGATTTGGGAGATGGGAAGGTGAACCTGCACCTTGAACAAACTGGAATTACCAATGAACAAGGACTTGCAGGCGCTAAATATGGTTGGATGGCATGGATCGACAAGCTGGTAAAAGTGTTGTTGGAACAATAAATAACCGGGCGGGAACAGCAAGAATTGGCGGGTGCGACTTAACCTGGAAAGCGGGGCAATACGGTTTGTTTAGCATTACACATAAGTCCGTAAAAAATGGTACGCGCCCGTTCAGCGTGTCATCCGCTCCAACTGAGAATGCGGTTAGAATCACAACGCGTATTGGTGAACAACCGAGTGAGTTTAAGAAAGCATTGCTGGAATTGACACCAAATATGAAAATCACGATGCGCTGCCCAGCAGGCCCCTTTCATCTCCAAGATGAAAACCCGGCACTTTTCATTGCCGGACGGAATCGGCATTACCCCGTTTCGGTCGATCCTCAAGCAAATCGATTCAACACCGAAGGAAGTCGGAAAGCCGATCCATCTTCTTTATATGGATGGGAATAGGGAATACCTAAGGGGGCTTTGTTTTGATCACGAATATAAACATGATATTTCTGTGCAAGAATTGCAAGGCTCCATTTTCCACCATCACCTAAAATTAAATTTGGAAGGAGGATCTGAATGGATTGGCTGGACCGCATGAATAACGCAATGGAATATGTCGAAACACATCTGTCTGAAGCAATCGATTACGAACAAGTGGCTAGAATTTCCTGTTGCTCGACTTACCACTTTCAGCGGATGTTCTCGTTCATCACTAATGTTACGCTGGCGGAGTATATTCGGCGCAGGCGGCTGACCCTTGCCGCATTTGAACTGCAGAACAGTGGTGTAAAGGTCATCGACATTGCATTGAAGTATGGTTACGAATCGCCTGAGGCATTTTCCAGAGCGTTCAAAAAAATGCATGGCGTGGTGCCGATGGCAGCGCGTGACAAGGGCGTTTCACTCAAGGCCTATCCTCGGCTATCCTTTCATATTTCAATTCGAGGAGATGTGGAGATGAATTACAGAATCGAGGAAAAACAAGGTTTTGAAATGTTCGGGGTTTCAATTATGGTCAATGCCAATGGCGAGAATCCGTATGTTGAAATACCTCAATTTTGGGAGAGGTGCATTTCCGACGGAACAGTAAAGCGAATTCGTTCCGCCGCAGGTTTGGGGGAAGATGGTCAAATTCATGGGGTTTTATACAACCACCAAGGTGAGCGATTCTCCTATATGATCGGTTATTTCTTGCCTCAGAATGGCTTGTCGCAAGGGTTTGAAAAGCTTCAAATTTCCCCACAGACTTACGCGATTTTCTCTACAGGAATTAATCCCGATGGACAGAATGATATTCATGGATTGTGGAGGCGGATCTGGGGTGAGTGGTTTCCGAGCTCTAATTACGAATTTGCAAACGGTCCCGAGTTCGAAATGACCTATGATCGAGGAAACAACATGTACGAAATGGAAGTCTGGATTCCTGTCGTTAAAAAAACAGAGTTTGCTAACTGAAACCATGTGTTGAAATAACGTGGACTTAAAAGAAGGGCCATCCCCACAAAGGATGGCTTTAATCTTGCCATTACCGTTTAGTTGCGTCAAAATTGGCATTAAATTCGCATTATAGATGATATGGGCTTGCGGCAGGATCATCAAGAACAACATCGATACGAATTTTGAGTCAATACGATTATGTTCGAAATTTCATACTGGATCGTTACTTTATTGCTAATTTGAGCAAATGTATATGAATTTCCATATAGAAATCATAGAATCGGCCATTCGAAGGATCATTTAGTATGATTTTTCGACCACATTATACGGAACGGAAATTTGACTGAATTAACGTAGTATGGGTGCACTTGCTGTGCTGAGGTAATAGATAGATATGGGGTGTATTGGTACACAACTGTTTAGATATACATTGCTTAAGGGATTAATTGGCGTACCATTTTAGAGAATAATGATACAATGAGTTTACTATAGACATGGACTTCCAATTCACGACATCGGCTGAAAAGCTGGGGTCAGCCTTGGCCGTTCAAGCAAGTCACCTATTTCCCCGTCAAAAAGGAGGGACTAATATGACCGAGACGGCATTGGACGTGCAATTACTAGAGAATTTAAAGCCTGGGCTCACATCGTTTTGCTACCGAATGTTGGGTTCCATTGAGGACGCAGACGATGCGGTTCAGGAAACCTACATCCGTGTTTGGCAAAACTGGAATTCATTCAGGCAGGAATCGTCGCACAAAACATGGATTTATCGAATCGCCTCCAATGTGTGCCTGGACAAGCTGAGACAAGCCAAGCGCCGTACTCTGCCCGTTGATCTGTCCGATCCGGCGGTCTCTATTATTGAACCCCGCGAAACGCTGCCCGACTCCTCATGGATATGGCTTGCTCCTGACTTTGGAGAGAATCCCGAAGATGTTCTTATTCGTAAAGATACTTTGCAGATCTGCTTCATCGCACTTTTGCAAACGTTACCACCTCGCCAACGTGCCGTTCTGATTTTGAAGGATGTTTTCGATTGGTCCTCCAAACAGATCGCAGAAACTTTGGGGATGTCGCCGGCGGCTGTGAATAGCGCTTTGCAAAGAGCCAGGGAGACGATGAGGGGGACCCGGCTCCGTTCCGACGAGCTCAGCCGGATGGATACAGAACCTGATCGTGAGCTGCTGTCACGATACGTGGATGCCTTTGAACAATTTGATATCGATGCGCTGGTCGCATTATTTCATGAGGAGGGCTGCTTGTCCATGCCGCCTTTTGCGATGTGGGTGCGAGGGAAGGACGATTTGTTCAAATTTTTTTCGCTGACTCGCTGGCATTGCGAGGGCTCCCGCTTTTTGCCAGTCAGGGTGAACGGCGGCTATCCTGCTATTGCACAGTATGCGCCGAGTCCTGAAGCACCAAACGTCCTCATCCCTTGGGGAATTCACGTGATTGAAGTTAAAGACCGGAAAATACTCCATGTCCAAAATTTTATTAACACCAAATTATTTTCCCGATTTGGGCTGCCGGAGCAAATTCACCGATGAATTTTGATTTCGAATGACGTCTATATCATTGAGAAGCAAAAAATGATGATATTGAGCGAGGTGTCTTTCAAAATGGGAACAAGTAATCCAACGAAAGTAACTGTACAGGTAGTTGTTCAAGCGCCTATTGAAAAAGTATGGAGCTGTTGGACGGAGCCGGAGCACATTACGAAGTGGAATCAAGCTTCCGAGGATTGGCATGCGCCGAGGGCTGAGAATGATTTGCGGGCTGGCGGCAAGTTTATGACCCGAATGGAAGCGAAGGATGGCAGCATGGGGTTTGATTTTGCTGGAGTATATGACGAAGTGAAGCCGCATGAATGGATCTCATATACGATGGCAGATGGGAGAAGGGTCGAGATCACCTTCACGGATCAAGGCGGGGAAACGAAGGTCGTTGAAACGTTTGATGCAGAAAGTACGCATCCGATTGAGTTCCAGCAAGCAGGATGGCAAGCGATTATGGACAATTTCAAAAAGTACACGGAAGAATCCTAGCATACATGGCGTCCAATTGAGCGCTCAGATTGCTGCCTGAAGGGGACTTTTGCTTGCCAAGAGCAAAAGTCCCTTTCGCTATTTTTTGGGGAAGGCACTTTAAATAAATGCCCTCAGACGATCGGTAACTCAAGCTCTATGACAAAGACCTTAGTAATGCCCTTTTATGCGATTCTGCTAGACCACATTCTGGAGCAGTGTCTTCTGTATGTCGGAGTATTGTAATTGGTATGGGGTAACAGGCCAATTTCATAAATAGGAATTGACAGGTTCATTTCCATTATTTTATAATGAGTAAAAATTCATTCATTAAAAGAGGTTGATCGTTTTGCCGCGTACTAAGGAACAGTTTGAAGAAATGCGCAATGCTACCAGAGAAAAAATCCATTCGGCCGCGATGCAGCTATTTGTTCATCGAGGCTTCGGATCGACGACCGTTCAGGATATCGCGGATACAGCCGGCATTAGTGTGGGGCTGCTATATCGCCATTTTAAAACGAAGGATCAGTTGTTTAACGAATTGGTTGCCTTCGCGATGGAAGGATTGGAGCGTAATATTAGGTTTTTCGAGTCCGATCAATCTCCTGCAAAGTTATTGGTACAATTTGTTGATGAAATCTACACCGATATGATCAACGGGGAGGAATTGGCCCATCTGTTGATCCTTATCAATCAGTCGCTATTAGCTGGGGCTGCTGCAGACTCTAAACAAAATGAAGAGATCCTCCAGGTAAACTTCAGGTTGCTGGATTCAACGACACAGCTCATTCGCAAGGGCCAGCAGCTTGGGGAATTTAGGCCGGGTGATGCGAAGGAGATGGCCTTCCTTTTTTATGGATCGATTCATGGGTTAGCTCAGATGAAAGTATTGCTAAAGAGCAGCTTTGTCATGCCGTCACCGTCAACTCTCACTGCATTTCTATTGAAGGAAAGGAAGTGAACCTGTCATGATCAACGTGATTCGAGCCGATCTGGCTGATTCGGACGTGAGAAGGGGAATTTCTAAAGTATTCGCAGAGGGATTTACACAATGGCTTGTTTTTTTCTCTAAGGATCCGAATCGGATTGCTGCAGCGTTCGCCCATATGTTCGTCTTGAACCAATTTTACGTGGCTTTATACGAGGAGCAAGTGGCAGGCATGGCTGCATGTACGGATGGAGCTTCAACTTCGGTTAAACTGGATAAGAAGGAGCTTCGTAAACATTTAGGTTTTATTAAAGGCACTTTGGCCGGTATTTTTCTAAAAAAGGAATTTGAAAGGATTGTCGTTCATCCTTTATCGGGTATAGCAGGCTCCATTGAATTTGTTGGGACGGCCGCTGAATTCAGGGGGCAAGGTATTGCTTCCCAACTGATTCGTCATATCCTCGAGCACACCCCTTATGAAACTTATTTGATTGAAGAAGTAGCGGATACCAATACTCCGGCCATGAAACTATATAGTAAATTAGGTTTTAAAGAATACAAACGCAAGCAAATTCCCATTAAAGTTGCAAGGAAAATCGGGGTCAATTACATCGTATCCTTGAAGTTATGCTTATGAATAGCAGATTAAGGGTATTGGTTTTTCGCTCCCCACTCACATAGTCCTTCTCGGCGAAGATCTGGAGTGTGATGAGGATTTGTCATACCGGATAAAGTGTAGGGAATATGATATCCCGTACTTGGGTTTCTTCCATGGAATTTACTCGTGTGAAGATCTCTTTGAGTATGAGAAACGAACGATTTAGTCTTTATGAAGCAGCCTTTGAAAAGGTTGCTGTGATCGCGCTACGCTAAGGGATTACTATAGTTGAAAAAAAGCAAGATAGAAAGGGCCATCCCGTAAAGGATGGCCTTACTTGCCGTTACAGACTGCGCCAAGAACTGCATTATAAATTTGAGTGGAACATCCTCGTCACATCCCACGGTTGGAAGAGGGCATCGTGAACGGAGGAGGCTCCCCAAGGCCCGGAAAGAAAAGCGTTAGAGGCCACTTCCATTTGTTGGTGGATGTGACGTAGTATAAAGATATTGTATGTAATGTAAGGAGGTCTGTTTAATGAAATTACGTGAACTGACTGCTCTGATTCCTAATGCGGTTGTCCAAGGGAATACAGATGATATCGAAATTACTGGAATAGCCAATCATTCGCGGCGTGTTATGCCGGGTGACCTCTTTGTGTGTATCTCAGGCATTCCGGGTTATCAAGAAGATAGACATCCCTATGCTAAGGATGCAGTACAGGCAGGGGCGGTAGCAGTTGTTGCAGAACGGAATGTAGAGGTCAACGTGCCATTAATTCTTGTGAAGGATGCACGGCATGCGCTTGCGGTACTATCTGCGCATTTTTTTGGTTATCCGAGCAGTGAACTGAAACTGATTGGGGTTACTGGCACAAACGGTAAAACGACGACAGCTCACATGATTGAGGCGATTCTTCGGTATGCTGGCAACAAGACCGGGCTGATGGGAAACATAGGTACGAAGGTTGGTGACACGCTATTCAAAACAGATATTAATACGCAGGAGCCGCCCGTATTACAGGCGAACCTTCGACGAATGGCCGATGCGAACTGTGCGTTTGCCGTGATGGAGGTAACTTCGCAGGGACTTGATGCTGGTCGGGTGCTAGGTTGCGATTTTCGGACAGCGGTGTTTACGAACGTTACACAGGACCATCTGGACTATCACGGCACGATGGAGAATTATATCGTTGCAAAAGGGCTTTTCTTTTCCCGTCTAGGTAATGGGTTCACAGACGATCCTAGTGCGTGCAAATTCGCCGTTCTGAACGCAGACGACCAGGCATCCGCCATCTTTCAGAAACTGACTGCAGCTTATGTGCTGACGTACGGTATCCGAGAGGAGGCGGACGTACGGGCAGAGGAAATTCGACTAAGCGCGCGGGGGACGTCGTTCCGGGTCGTAACTTATAAGGGGACTGCTGAAATGCAGATTCGTATGGTAGGCACCTTCAACGTTTATAATGCGTTGGCAGCGATTACGGCTGGACTCGCTGAGGGACTGACGCTGGAAACTATCCGGGCTGGACTTGCGTCATTGCCAGGGGTTCCGGGACGGCTGGAGATTGTTGACGAGGGGCAACCGTTTCTTGTGCTGGTAGATTACGCCCATACGCCAGACGGGCTGGACAATGTACTTCGGGCTGTCCGAGCGATTGCTGATAATAAGATCATCACAGTGTTCGGATGCGGTGGCGACCGCGACCGGACGAAACGCCCTATCATGGGTGGTATCGCGGCCGAATACAGTGACTATGTGGTCATCACATCCGACAATCCGCGTTCCGAGAATCCTGAACGGATTCTCACAGATATAGAGGAAGGTTTGCGTGAAAAGCAATATTCGGCCGAGAAGTATGAATTAATGGAAGATCGCGCCGCGGCTATCGTGCGTGCGGTCGCCATTGCGAATACAGGGGACGTCGTCGTGATTGCGGGCAAAGGTCACGAAACGTATCAGATCACAAAGGATGGAACGATAGACTTTGACGACCGAGACGTTGCTCGGGATGCAATCCGGGAGAGGAAGGTCTGGGGCGCCTGGTTAAATTGAGCAATACTCGATCCCTGTACGATATAGCCTGTTTGGAAACGATAGTTGAATAAAGAAGTCTCAAAGAAAAGGCCATTCCCAACGGGGTGGCCTTTAAACTTGCCATTTTAGAAAATTTTTATTTTTCCTTTCGAGGGAGTTTAGACTCCTCCTTTAGACTAAGGTTGTAGGCAAGAAAGAGAAACTATATAACCTTAAGGAGCGTGTTGGAGATGAAAAAGAAAAGCAAAGTATTGATGATTGGTGCGTCGGTGGCTGCAGCAAGTATTTTTACGGTGACGGCATTTGCGTCCACACCGGATACGGGGGGTTACGAGGCATTTAAAGAGGTGCTGAAATCGAATCTAATGTCGGAGCAAACGATCGAGAGTGCGACGGTGAACGGAAACTTCGCGGTTACGCTGAATGGCGAGACGGTGCTGGAGGCGGACGGCTCGACGAAGTTCAAGGCAGCGGGAGATACCCAGAGCGTAAGCGGCGACTTTGATTTCACCCTCATGGGTATTGAACGCAGCGGCAGCATGTATAGCAGTGACGATGACACGGCATATCTCGTAGACCGAACGCACGGTTTGGACTATCGGGTGATTAACCTGGACGGCGAGCATGCCGGGAAGCACCATGAATGGAAGGAAGAGGGGGACTTCGATCATCGTCCGATGAATAAAGCGGAGGAAGCACTTCTCGACTTCATGGTCGGCGATCTCAAGGATAACTTCAGCGTAGTGAACCATACGGATGACTCGAAGACGATTTCTGTCGACGTGAGCAAGGAGGAGGTTCCGCTAGCGGTCCGTTTGCTGATGGACGTGGCATCGGCCAATGACAGGGAGAAGCATCCGAATGCATCGGAAGTGACGACAGAGTGGGAGGGGCTGAAGCAGATTCCTTTCTTCCAGGGTTTGGAAACAGCAAATCTTGAGGAGCAGCTGCCGGAGCTGACAGAGGAGGTCGCAATTGAGCATTTGCGTCTGCAACTGACGGTCGATGCGGACAATAGACTGCAAGGGGTGGAAGGCAAGCTCGAGGTGAGCGGCAAGGACAAAGCGGGCGTCACCCATCGCGTGAAGATGGAAGGCGAAGGCGGCATCAGCGGCATCAACGCCACGACGCCTGAAGTGTATAATCCTGCGGGCAAATCGATAGAGACCATCGACGCTCAAGCGTTAGAAGGACGTAAATAACAGCTCAATTTGGGGAGGACCTAACTTATGTTTGAAGTCTACGATCTTACGAAGGTCTACCCCGGCGGCCGAGGCATCCAGGGGCTTAATCTCACCGTACATTCCGGTGAGGTTGCAGCCCTGCTGGGGCCGAACGGTGCCGGGAAGACGACAGCGCTGCAGGCGATGGCCGGATGGATCACGGCCGACCGCGGGGAAGCTCGCTGGAACGGTGCTTCCGTCGAGGAGCGGCCTGATCTGACGAGGCTGCACATGGGCCTGATGCTCGGCGAGCCGGCCCCGTACCCCTATTTTACAGGCAGTGACTATCTGAAGCTCTACTCCAAACTGTATCCGGGTATCGATGAAGCGCGTATCCAACAGACGCTGGAACTCGTGGGCATGTCCAGGCACCAAAAGATCAAGATCAAGAAGTACTCCACCGGCATGAAACAGCGGATCGAGCTTGCCAGCGCGCTGCTCCACAGGCCGAAGCTCCTGATGCTCGATGAGCCGTTCTCGGGTATGGACATTGAGGGCCGCCTAGAGATGACGGCGATGCTGCGAAGTCTCGTGACCGAAACGGGTATAAGTATCGTCATCTCTTCTCATCAGGTACACGAAATCGAAGATTGGATTACGCATGCTTACATTATTTATGAGGGGAAACACGTTGATACGGCAAGCATTGCACAGATTCGAGAGTCGTTCGCAAGCGTTGAGGACTACTATTTGTACTGTATAGCCAAGGAAAGGGGCGGAGCTGCATGATGGCACCCATTCTTTATCTTACTGGAGAAGAGCTGCGCAAGCTGTTCCGCGGAGGCAAGCTGAAAGTACTGCTGACGCTCTCTTTTCTTATCGGTGTGATCTTCGTCTTGATCGGCGAACGCGTCGGACTGAGCGGCAACCTGCCGGTAACCGCGCTGGAACTGCTGCTGGCAGTCGTTCTGCCCTTGTTCATGGTTTCGCTTGGCAGCGACCTTATGGTGGGCGAATTTAAGGATGGTACAATGAAGAATGCGCTGAAGCTTCCGCTCAGTCGGGAGACCCTTTTCATAGGAAAAATACTCGCAGGATGGACGGCGGGCGCCTTGATTGTTCTAAGTGTGTTTGTGCCAACGTTTATCGGAAGCATCGTGCTAAAGGGCATGTCTGCCCTGTCGACATTTGGAATGACTATGGCAGAGGTCGGCGGCGCGATCCTTTTCTGCGGCTTGTTGGTGGTACTGGCAAACAGCGTGTCTCTTTGGACGGGGAGCGGCGGGGTCGGAATGGTCGTCGGCATCGTGCTGTGGATGACGATGGGCGTCGTTGGATTTTTCGAGCCGCAGCTGAACCGGTTCTTCCTAACGGACTTTACGGATTGGTTACATCCGCTCTTGTATAGAGGCGATTTCGGCGCGTCTGTAACGCCATTGCTATTTATGACAGCTTACTATATTATGGGCATTATTACGGGCTTGCTAGCCTTTCAAAAGAAAGAAGTTTAACTCATGTCCATTCGGCTTAAGCTTATTTTAACGTATATTATCGGCATCATCCTGACTGCAGTAATCGTTACGGCGACCGGCATCGGGATCGTCTCGGCTGTCTTTTCCTATTTCGCGAATAGTTTCGTAAAGGAACAGACTACGGAGGATGCGCTTCATCGAGGCATCGATCTGTTCGTAGACCTGCGTTATGCGGAGCGGTATACGCCAGAGGAGCTGACGTCCCCCTCGTTCGCTGAACAGCTTGGAGACCGGTTGGAGCCGTTCGGGGGCTTCCTTGTTGTCCGGCAGGGGGAGCAATGGGCAAGCTACGGCAAATTGAGAGAAGGAGAAGCGTTCCTTGCGCAGATGCAGCAGGACATTTCAACTTCTGAGAAGCACGCGGATAGGGCGTTCGTGATGAGTGAGTGGGAAGGGCGCGAATTGCTCTCCGTGCGCTACGAATTTCCGGGAATGGACGATTCCTTATCGTATTATCTCGTCGCCGATGTGACGGAGACTGGGACCAAGGGCAACCAGTTCCACATCTTCGTGTTTCTAGCCATTGCGATCTTATTCGGTATCATTCTGGTCCCATTGATCTGGATCACGACGAAGGATATCGTGAGGCCGCTGCGGCAGCTCGAGCAGGGCTCACGCCGTATCGCAGAAGGGGACCTGAACTTCAGTCTGCACTCGGAGGTTCGCAACGAGGTCGGCAGCGTCATTCGCTCGTACGAGAAAATGCGCAGCGAGCTGCAGCTGGCGATCGGCGCGCAGCTGGCGATGGAAGAGAGCCGCAAACAGCTGATATCGAATATTTCGCATGATCTGAAGACGCCGCTGACCTCGATTAAGGGATATGTGGAGGGAATTCGGGAAGGCGTAGCGAATGATCCGGAGAAGCTGAAGAAGTATATCGATGTGATTCATTCGAAGACGCTCGACATGGATCGAATGATTGACGACCTGTTCCTGTACTCCAAGCTGGATCTGGATCAGGAGAGATTCGATTTCGAAGCGGTGCCGCTGCAGGAGTTCTACCGGCAAACGCTGAATGAGCTGTCCATGGAATACGAGAGTGCGGGGGTTCGTTTGACGGGCCAGTACGAGGCCGGGGCCGACGCTGTCGCGACGATGGATGCACAGAAGATCAAGCGTGTCATTCTCAACATTGTCGGCAATTCGGTGAAGTTTATGGATAAACAGGAGCCAAGTATCCAAGTTTACTTTGGCAAGCAAGCGCAGCAGGAATGGGTCATTGCGGTGACGGATAATGGACCCGGGATGGATCCAAGCGAGCTGGAGCAAATCTTTGACCGCTTCTACCGCGGGGACGTAAACCGGAATCAGAACGTGGCTGGCGCGGGGTTGGGCCTGTCGATCGCGAAGCAGATTGTCCAGCACCATGGCGGGAAGATGTATGCAAAAAGCGAGCCGGGGCGGTTCATGACTGTGATGTTTACGATTCCGATTGTTCAGGATAGAACGTGACTGGAGAGTGTGAGATGTCGAAGCGAAAGGTGTTAATCGTCGAGGATGACCAAGCGATCGCCGAGCTGGAGCGGGACTACCTCGAAGTTCATGGTTATGAGGTTACCCTTCGGGCAGACGGCAAAGAGGCGCTCGAGGAAGCGCTGGAGCAAGAATACGACCTGATCATCCTGGACGTTATGCTGCCGGGCATGGACGGATTCGACCTCTTGCGGCGGATCCGGGAAACGAAGTATATTCCGGTACTGATGGTATCCGCCCGCAAGGAGGATATCGACAAGATCAGGGGATTGGGTTTAGGCGCGGATGATTACGTGACCAAGCCGTTCAGCCCGTCGGAGCTTGTTGCGCGGGTGCGGGCACACCTCGAACGATATGACCGATTGACCGGGGCTGCGGTTGGCGCCGGCGCGTCGCCTATCCGGAAGCCGCGCGAGCTGAACATCCACGGACTTGTAATTCAGGTCGATGCCAGGCGGGTGATGCTGCATGGGGAAGAAGTCTCACTCACGGCAAAAGAGTTTGATCTGTTGCTCTTCCTCGCGGAAAACCCGGATCGGGTATATTCCAAGGATGCGCTGTTGGATAAGGTTTGGGGGATCGAGAATTTTGGCGATTCCGCCACGGTCACGGTCCATGTCGGAAAGATTCGTGATAAGATTCAGAAGGATCCGTTGCAGCACCAGTTTATCGAGACGGTATGGGGCGCGGGGTACCGCTTTAAGGTTTAAGGTGCTGGAAGGTTTTTTTCTATGGGGTCGCTGTTGGCTTCGCTTGGGGTGAGGACGGGTTAAGTTGTTTTGGAATGGCCCTAGAAGATACCCCAAGTCCGCTCCCGCCGCTAGGTGAGGGCTATTTGATGACCCCTTAAAAAGGGCCGTGGCTCTAAGTCAGGTGCAGCTCGCAGGCCATGCCCGCCGTAGGAAAATATGAGGTTATTCTGCAAATTTCTCTTCTGAAAAAATGTTCATTTTTGAAAATAGTTCCTCGTGATCGATAGGCACGTTGCTCTCAATCCACCAAGTGACCACACCAAGCACGGCTCCGATGTAGGCCTCTATTTTGATTTGCATATCGATGGAAATCTCATGGATCGAATTATGCTGGGCTAAGTATTCCTTGATGCCCCTCCCCATTTCTTTTCGCAACAGATTTCTCAAGGAATCCCTCTCTTCCGCTAGAAGAATAGAAAACAATTTCTTATGTTTCTTGGCTAAAGAGAATAATTCCCTGAAATTTTCGGATGGAGAAAAGGAGGCATCAACAAAGTCCTTAAATTCTTCCTCCGCAATTTGTTTCATCGCACGTGAAAGCAAATCGAATTTATCCTGAAAATGCGTGTAGAACGTAGTTCGATGCACCATCGCCAGATCACAGATCTGCTTCACTGTGATATTCTCAAACGGGTGTTTGTCCATTAACTCTAACAGAGCAGTGTATAAAAGCTTACGCGTTCTTTTGACTCGAAGGTCTTCGGTTGTTTTATGGTCCATGACAGATTTCCCTCCTTGTATCGTTTCTCGACATATTCCTGATTTTATCGGTTGTTGAAATCAATTATACATTATATCATTTACCCTACAAATGGATCTTAAGTATATAAATGTATAATTAAGGAGTGGATCTTAATGGCAAATTTAAGTACAGAATGTCAGCTCACTGATCTTGAACAGCAATTGCTAGACCGGGCTGCCGAGTTAGTTCCCTATCTGCAGAAGTTCGGTACGAGGATTGATGAAGAACGGCATATTCCTGAAGAAGTGATTCAAAGAATTTCAGATGCGGGGCTGTTTAAGCTGGGCACACCGAAAGAGTACGGGGGTCATGAGGTTGGTATCCGCGCCATGGTCGAGATTGTATCCGAGGTGGCTAAGGGGAATGGTTCTGTTGGCTGGGTCGTACAAATCATCAACGGAAATAACTATAATGCAGCACTATCCTTACCTCCGGGCGTATTAGATTCGATCTATAACCCGGTAGAGGAGATCCGCTTTTGTTCTGTTTTGCTGGCACAAAAAGCGGTCGTGAAGAAAGTAGACGGAGGATATTTGGTAGAGGAAGGATTGTGGAGGTTCGGTTCAGGTTCAAAGCATGCCACCCACGCCTTGTTGAATTTGAAGGACGTAAAGTCTATGCAAGAAGGCAAAGCTATGGAGATGATGCTGGCCGTTGTTCCGATGAGTGAAGTCACGATTGTTGACGATTGGTATACGATGAGTTTAAAAGGATCCGCAAGCAATAGTCTGGAAATCAAAAATGTGTTCATCCCCGACAAATATGTCGTCGCCCATCAGGAAGGTTCGTTGCCTGCCCAATTGCAGGGGCGTGACAGATACAGACCTTACGGACAGCTAATCATTATCATCACGACAGGAATAAGCGCGATCCTCGGACTCGCCAGGGGGGCTGTCGAGTATTTTGTTGAACAAGCACCTCACAAGGGAATTGCAATGACGGTTCATACTTCTCAAGCGGCAGTGGGTCATATTCAATATAAAGTAGGACTTGCGGCGATGAAGGTCGAATCCGCGCATCTTCATATCAGTCGAACGATTGACCAATTGGAGCGCCACGTGCAAAACACAGAACCGTTTAGTTTAAGGGAAATGGCACAGCTGCAGACAGATATGACCTATGCAGCCATGCTGTGCTGGGAAGCCGTAGATCTGCTAATGGCAGAGAGCGGAGGGAGTGTCATTGCCGACTCGAATCGCTTGTCTCAAATCTTCCGGGATATTCGAGGCGGTTCCAATCATGCGCTGACTACCGCATCGACGGGACTAGAGCTATATGGCAGAGTATTGATGGGTTTGCCTCCACAGCATCTCATGACATTAGGTGCCGCATCTGTTTTAAATGGGGCTAGGGGGAGGGTCACATGACTCTTTCACCCTCTCTCCGTAAGCTTGTACTCGCTATACATGTAATTACTACCATGGGATGGCTCGGCTCCGCAGCCGCTTATATCCCCTTAGCCGCCTATCTCCTAAACAATCAAGATGCCGATACGATACGATCCGCTATTCAAATGATGTCCTTGGTTGTTCGTTTTATTGTGGTCCCAGCCGCTTTTGTCTCGCTGCTCACCGGAGTTGCGTTATCCCTTGGCACCAGGTGGGGGTTGTTCCGTCATTATTGGATCTCTTTTAAGCTTTTGTTTACCGTGATAGCCGTATTTATGTTAATCGCATACTTAGTAGAACTGAACCATGCGGCTTCCATAGCCGCAAAAAGCATATTGACGAGCACCGACCTAAGTATCTTGAAAGATTCGATTCACATCGTACACCCAAGTGGAGGATTGTTGATCGTGCTTGTGGCAACAGTCTTGTCGGTATACAAACCAAAAGGTATGACTAGGTATGGACGGCGTAAGCAACAAGAAATCATAAGCAGCACCGAGCCCTATACAACACCAATCTGGATAAGAATAGTTGGGTCCGCAGTTATCGTTTTGCTTCTGCTAATCGTTGCTTTAATCCTTTTCAACTAGTGATTCTATTAGATAAGCGATCTGTAAGGCAGCGTCACAAGAGCGGAAGTCATGATCAGGGTACAACCATTGTCGCTGAAGTCGGATCTAGGTTAAAATATGGTAAAGCATGAGCAATTTTCAAAATGGGGTGATGACGTGGTGAAAGAGGTAACAGATCATTATTCAGAAATCGACGAAGTCATTGCCTATATTCACAAGCATATTGACGAACCGCTTCAGCTTTCGCGTCTGGCCAACATTGCGTTATACAGCCCGTATCATTTTACGCGCATCTTCAAAGAGAAGATCGGGCTTCCGCCCTTGTATTATGTCTCGGCTCTCCGATTGCAGAAGGCCAAAGACCTGCTGCTGCAGACGAACTTGACCATTCGCGATATCGGACTCGAGATCGGGCAGCAGAGCCTTGGCACGTTCACTACCCGGTTTACCGAGCGGGTAGGCGTTACGCCGTCCGAGTTCCGCCGTTCAGCGCAAGAAGCAGACGCGCATTTCAAGTCGTTGCGTAATCTGAGCGACTGGGGAACGACGTCTTCTGTTCTACTTCCCGGCAACTCCACGATAGAAGGAAGGATCTATTCGTCAGTTCCGTTCGACGGCTTCATCCTCATTGGCTTGTTTGCTAAACCGATCCCCGAAGGACTCCCATTATACGGGACACTGCTTCCTTCATTGGGGCGCTTTCGTTTTGTGGATGTCAGGCCTGGCACTTATTATTTGATGGCAACGTCCGTCTCATGGGAGATGCAGACGAAGGATTTCCTGCTGCCGCATGCTACCTTGCGTACCCGGTCGCACGCGCCGATTGTCGTTCAACCTCATACACCTGTCCATTACCAGGAAGTCATGCTTCATCCTGCCCGGCAAGATGATCCCCCGATTCTGATATCTTTGCCTTTGCTAATGCAGAACTTTCTTAGTCGAAAGAATCAATCCTGGCAGTGGATTTAGAGTTTATAGCCTGCAAACTATAAAAAAGGTCAGCCTAATGGCCAACCTGTGTAATAGGGAGTCGCCCTATCCGTCTAGTTCGGTTTAACCTCGTTAGAAATCATCCACAGCACGCCGAATTTGTCCTCAAGCTGTCCGTGCAGGGCGCCCCAGAAAGCGGGTTCTAGAGGGTACTTCACCTTGCCACCTTCCGCGAGCTTTGCGAAAGCTTCACGAGCTTCGTTCTCCGTTGCGAATTCGAGTGACAAGTTGATATTGTTCCCACATTGAATCGGTTCGAAAGAGTCAGACATGTAGAGATTAACTCCGCCCGCCACAAGGCTCAGGTGAACGACTTTGTCCTTAATGGCGTCATTGGAATCGGGCAGCTGTCCGTATGTCATGATGGAAAGAACTTCCCCTCCGAGTGCATTCGTGTAAAACTCAGCTTGCGATCTTGCATCCTCGGATAAAATGTAGGTTGTGTGTTTGGCCATTGTTCGTACATCCTTTCTTCGTTATATTTGAATATTTATGGACTCAGTATAGCATCCGATCCACAAGTGCATTTCTTCTGGATTGCTACGATTTCGCTCAGTAGATGATATGGTGATCTCGAAGAGCCTTAAGCCATGGAAGCTTACAACGAGTTTAATCGATCTGCTTGAAAATTAGTCTTTTTCTGTGAAAATTTGAAATGTAACCCCAAACCGATCCGTTACCATGCCATAGGCGGGACTGAAATAGAGTGGCTGCAGGGGCAAGAGTACCTTTCCTTCTGAACGCAATGCTTCATAAATTCGCTCCGCTTCTGATACGTCCTTCACAGTAAGGCAAATGTTGACCTGATCCCCGCGCTCCAATGGCTGGCCCGATTCCGAATCGCTGACAAACAGTTCGGAGCCGCCGGCAACGAGTATGGAATGGGCAATTCTTTTCTTCATTTCTTCAGTCATCGCCGGAGCATTACCGTCCTCCGGAGCTTCTCCGAACGTTTGTTTGAACACGACTTGCGCACCTAGAGCCTGCTCGTAAAATGGGATTGCTTGATTTGCGTGGCCATCGAGCATAATAAATGGGGTGAATTTTACATTCATCTGCTTTCATCTCCTTAAACTTGATTTTGTACTGGGTTCATCTTCGATTGTATTAGATGATAGTGACAAATCACGTCATGGTTATAGATAATTTTTACAAGCGAGGAGGATTGGAATGTGACAAAGGCCCAACGGTTGATGGAATTGATTTTTGCGGTCAATCGCAAGCGCCGATTTACGGTAAAGGAGCTTGCCCATGAGTTCAGTGTTTCTGCCCGCACGATTCTTCGGGATTTACAGGAGCTCAGTGAACTGGGCGTACCTTTGTATTCTGAAGTAGGCCCTCATGGCGGGTACCGGATTTTGAAAGAAGGGCTCTTGCCTCCGATCGCCTTTACGGAACGGGAGGCGGCGGCGGTATTTTTCGCTGTCCAGGCGTTGCGTCATTATTCATCTCTCCCGTTTCAAACAGAAACTTCAGCTGTGTTGAACAAGTTCTATAATTTTATGCCGGAAGATGTGCGTGACCGGATCGATCAGATGAGAGACCGGGTTGACTTCATTACGCCGGTTCGACAAGCGCAGTCCCCGCATTTGTCCGTATTGCTGGATGCAGCCGTTCGGCAAGTTGTCTTGCTGGTGGATTATGAATCTAAACAGCAGCGGGGAAAGCGGGAGATTCAACCGGTTGGCATTTACACTCAGGAGGGATTGTGGTATTGCTGGGCCTACTGCTTTCTTCGCAAGTCTTTTCGTGTATTCCGCTGCGATCGGATTGATTCTGCTGTCCCTTCGGATACTCCGCCGCTTGACTTGCAGCAGATTGATCTGGGGAGTAAGGAGGAGCTAGTTCACCCGGAAGACGATAGCTTATACCTGTATGCTGAGCTGTCCAAAGAAGGGGTGGAAGCCTGCGAGGCGGATCCTCACCCGGTCCCTCTTCTCCATGTTCGCGATGACAATACGGGGTGGCTTGAGGGAAACGTGCCGAGAAGTGATCTCCCGTTTCTTGCTTCTTATTTTGTCGGGCTCGGGAAGGAAGCTGCGGTGCTGCAACCGAAGGAGTTGCGAGCATCGATTAGGCAGCTCCTGTCTGAACTGATGATTCGATACGACGACGAAGTGAGTTAGATGTAAGAATAAATTAGGGGGGGAACAATTTGCCATGATAAGTCCAATTCAGAAAGTAACTGGTGGGTCGAGGAGGGCTTATACATACGGTTGAAGCGGTTCAGAGCGCTATAGATTATATTGAGGAGCTAATGAAACGCCCTTCTCTGATCGAGCGGGTACCCCAACATCAACTGGCTAGTTATCTCGGCATTACGCCGGAGTCACTAAGCAGAATTAAGAATTGACTTTCTCCACCCCTTGGTGATATATTGTGAATACACGGTATACACAATTTAGTGAGGAGGTTTGATATGCTAGCATTAGATGTTCAAAATTTAAACAAGGAGTATCCTAATTTTCAGCTCAAAGATGTGTCGTTCCAACTGGAGAAGGGCTATATTATGGGCTTCATCGGCGCCAATGGCGCTGGAAAGACAACTACCATCAAATCGATCATGAATATGATTCAAACCGATGGCGGCGTTGTCCGCGTTCTGGGCAAGAACATGGCTGAACACGAAATAGAGTTGAAGCAAGAGATCGGGTGTGCATTTGGCGGCATCGACTTTTATAACCGCAGCAAGATCAAAACGTTAACCGACGTAATCAAGAGGTTCTATAAGCATTGGGACGAAGCAGCCTATTCCCGCTATTTGAGTCGATTTAAGTTGGATGAGAATAAAAAAGTCGCCGAATTGTCGACGGGGATGAAAGTGAAGTATACTCTGGCCCTTGCGTTATCCCATGGCGCGAAGCTGCTCATTCTCGATGAGCCGACAAGCGGGCTTGACCCGGTGGCCAGGGACGACCTGCTGGATCTCTTCCAAGAGCTTGTCGCAGGCGGCGAGATCAGCATTCTTTTCTCGACCCATATTACCTCCGACTTGGAGAGGTGTGCAGATTTTATTACCTTTATCGCGGATGGGAAAATCATTAGCAGCGCTGAGAAAGAAGAGTTTAAGGAGTCCTATCGTTTGCTGAGCGGTAACACCAGCCAACTGAACCGGGTGAAGGAACGGATGATTTCCTACAAAGTCAATTCGTTCGGGTTTACGGGATTGATCCGTTCCAAAGACTTCGATCCCTTTTCCGGCATCAAAGCTGCCACGCCGAGCCTTGAGGAGATCATGATCTACTTCGCGAAGAAGGAGCCTGCATATGTATAATTTAGTTATGAAGGATTTGAAATTAGGCATTCAGCCGATGTTTTTTGTCCTCCCCATTTTGTTTGGATTGCTAGTGCTCATTCCTAGCTGGATTTACTTTCTTGTCCCTATGTATTTTTTCTGGATCTCGGTCCCTAACTTATTCGGCAATTTTAAAACGCAGAACGACTTGATGTTTACCTCGTTGATGCCCGTAACTAAAAAGGATATTGTGAAAGCAAGGGTATCCGTTATTGTCATCCTGGAGATTTTGCACATCGGGTCTGCGTTGATCTTCGGTCTGGTCCATGACCTTGTATACTCGAATTCAAACATAACCTACTATTTCTTCGCACCTTCCATCGGTTTTTGGGGACTTTGCATGGTCATGCTGGCGATCTTCAACATTATTCTTATCCCCATTTACTACAAGACGGCGTACAAATTTGGCAGGGCGCTGTTCTTAGCTACTGCAGCCGCTATGATTTTTGCCGGAATCGTACAATGGCTGGGAATTCAGATCAAGCCCGTGTCCGACATTTTTAATGTGACCATCGCTGAACATATCGCTGTTCACGCATCCGTATTGATCGCAGGAATCGTCATCTTTGCTGTATTTACCCTGATGGCTTACCGGATTGCGGTGAAACGATTTCTCAAAGTGGAACTTCTATGAACATATCGATTTCGAACACAACGGAAAAACCGATCTACCAGCAGTTATACGAGCAGATCAGCGGCCAGATTCTTAATGGTGAACTAGGAAGCGGGTATGTATTGCCGCCTATTCGGAAGGCCGCTCATGAGCTTCGCGTCAGTGTCATCACCGTTAAGAAAGCTTGGGAAGAGCTTGAACGAAGTGGTTTGATCAACACCGTAACTGGCAAAGGATGCTTTGTCGCCGAATTTTCACCCGAGGAGATGCTGCAGAAGCGCAATGAGATGGTTTTGAAGCAAATGGAAAGCGACACTTCCTACTACAAATCCTTCGGGCTTACCTTGGATGAAGTCATTGAGCTGTTGAAGAGGATTTATTGAAAAAAGGAGCACAGAGGCCGGAGGGGCGCACTGGACGTATATTCCGGGATCAGTGCGTAGTATTCGCTGCAGAAACGGGATTCGTGCTGTGTACTTATTTTGGAACGTATGGAGCAGTCATTCAGATACCCGGAAATTTCGGCAGACGTTCTCCTGCGTTTGATCCGACATCAAGAAACCATGCTCGTGCTTAATATGAGGAAGTGTGCTTACAACAGTACACTTCCTCGTTTTCTTTTATCGTATTTTTCTGGCGGTTTGACGCAAAGGAACATAATGGTTATTATAGATATGTGAAATCCTTGATTGAGGTGATATTTTATGAAATACTCCAAGGCAACCGATTATGCTCTTCATACTATGCTCTTTCTTACTGCGGCGACTCCGCAAAAACCAATAGGGGTACAGCAGTTAGCAGAGCGGCAAAATGTGTCTCCATCCTATTTATCCAAAATACTGACCAAGTTAGTGAAGGCGGGCATGATTGAATCGATAACGGGGGTAAACGGCGGATATCGGCTTAAACGAGATTGGGAAAACATTTCGTTCCTTGATATTATTCATGCGATTGAAGGCTCGGCTTCCTTATTCGATTGCAGTTTTGAACATGGACCAAACTGTCCGATTCAAAAGGTGGTATTATCGGCAGAAGAGAAGATGGAGGAACAGTTGAGAAATCAGAAGATGTCGGACCTTGTGCGGGATCTGAATATCGAGATATAGTACATCTTTTTTTTAAGTTAATTAAAGACAACATATATCTTTAAAGTATTTAATAAGGGAGGTCGAGCGAATGGATGTATTCAAAAGCAGTAGGAATTGATCCAACGCACTAGGGAATCATTGTTGAGGCATATTCACATACCGGATTCAGAAATAACGTTTAGCCATTCTCGACCCATGTGGAAAATGGTTATGAATAATCCTCCGGCTTGGGTCCGATGGAATCATAAAAATGGAGAGAAAAAGGTGATAAATACAATGAGCAATGAACTGTTTGATGCGGTGGTATGGGAAAAAGCTTGGAAGGAAGATTCGAATACAGGCGTCAACAAGATGAAGAGGGCTGGCATCGATCCGGCACATTCACTTGATTCATCGGCCAAGTCGTTCAATCAGGAGGTATTCAGCGAAGAAGGCAGACGAAGGGCCAGACGGATAATGAACTGGCTAAGGGATCAGGGAGTTGAATTTTCGGGATCTTCTGTTTTGGATATAGGTGCGGCATCGGGCGGCTTTTCCGTACCTTTCGCGGAGCGGGGAGCGGATGTAACGGCGGTAGAAACATCCCGTCCGTTGATCGAGCTCTTACACCAAAATAGTTCGGGCTTGACAAATGGAACGGTTAAGGTAGTGCACGAACCCTTCGAAAACATCGATCTTGAGGCGAGGAGCCTTTGATCTCGTCTTTGTCTCCATGTGCCCGGTTCTGGTCGATTGGGCCAGTGTGGAGAGGGTGCTGAGCTGCGCGAGATCGTTCTGCTACATGAGCCTGCCGGTAGGTTCCAGGGAGCACAGCCTGGTCGACGAGGTATGGCCACTTGTCACCGATCGCCCCAGAAAGACCGAACATTTGGAGATGCTTTACCTGACTCAATTACTGCTGCTAAAGGGTTATTCTTATCAATCGTTGATAACCCGGGAAATGAAAACAACAACAGTCTCTAAAGAGGCGGCATTCCATGATACGGTCAATTGGTTGAAAATGCACGGTATCCCGTTGGATGAGAAGGTTCGTCATATCGTCTCCCGTCATTTGGACACACGCTATCCTGGCGAACAAGTAGAAATCCGGCAAGGCGGCCGGTTCGGCAAAGTGCTTGTTCAACTGCAAAGCCAGTATATGCACAGCAGAGAAGACCGTATCTAACTTACAGTCACGATAAATATCGAATAGTTGGCGAGTTGGGTTAAATTCTGAAATCCCGTCGGATTTCGGGATGCTTCTCGCTTTTGACGACAGTGGTAGCACACTGTACTAGAAGCGGACAGCGGCAGTCCACTCAATTTCACGCGATTTGTAGTGTACTGACGATCTCTGCAACGCAAGAACAAAAAAATCGCTCAAGAGTAACGGATTGAGTGAAGCGAGAGGGATGGAATAATCATGAACAAAGTGGATGTAGCGATTATCGGGGGAGGTCCCGCCGGTTTGAGCGCCGGACTTATGCTTGGACGTGCGAGGAAGCAGACGATCGTCATTGACGAAGGACGTCCCCGTAATGCTGTGACTCGGGAGGCGCACGGTTTTTTGACGCGGGACGGCATCAGCCCGGATGAATTTCGACGCATTGCGAAGGAGCAGTTGCGCGTCTATCCGTCGGTTTCCCAGTATGAAGATACCGTTGTGTCGATCACGGGTGAGGATGGGGACTTCTTGTTGGAGACGGCCACAAGGAAGAAGATCGCCAGCAAAAAACTGCTGTTTGCCGTAGGCATGAAAGATCAAAAGCTTGGAATACCGGGATTAGCCGAGGTATACGGGAAAAGCGCATTTGTTTGCCCGTATTGCGATGGCTGGGAACTAAGGGATGAGCCGCTGGTTGTCATTAGCAGGGGGGCGGCGCTCATGCATTTCGCTCCATTGTTGTCGGGGTGGACGAATCAGTTTGTCGTATGCACGAATGGCCCCGATGAATTGAGCGAGGCTGAACGCGAGGATTTGCGAAATCATCATATCCCGCTATTCGATACGCCGATTCGTGCCATTGTATCCAGTAAAGGTATGGTGAACCATGTTGCGCTTGAGGATGGGACGGAAATTCCGTGCACAGGAATTTTCTTCAAGTCGGAGCTGGTCCCGGGAACGGATTTGCCGCAGACCCTTGGTTGCCGCATATCAGATACGGGGGAGATTGCAGTCGACGAAGTTGGAAAATCCAGCGTACCCGGCGTTTACGCAGCGGGTGACGTGTCATCACTCATGCATCAATCCATTGCCGCAGCTGCATCGGGGGCTAGAGCTGCAGCCGTCATAAATGGTGAATTAAATCAGGAAGTCTGGCGAAATAACTAAATGATTGATCCAACCAAATGATATGCCATAGAGTAGCAGATTCTAACAACATAAGGGTCATCGCGCAAAGGATGGCCTAAAGACTTGCCGTTGCAGACAGTACGGAAAACCGTATTACAAGTAAACAGCAAGTTTTTTGTTGTGAGTGGGCATAATAGATCTATTGAGTGTGAAAGGAAGGAGCTGCATGACAAGGAGATGGATCGATCCTTTGTAATCTTACCTGAAGAGCAAGCGCCTGAAGGTATAGAGCATTGTGAACTGTGCGAGCTATCCAAGCAGCGGAATCGGGTCGTCTGGGGTGAAGGAAATCCGCAAGCTTCGCTTATGATGATTTTGGATAATCCCGGAGCCAGGGAGGATCGGGAAGGAAATTCATTTCTATGCGGTACCCGAGAAACACTCCAATTCGGCATGAGGGAAGCAGGGATAGATGTAAATGAGGTTTATGTCACTTATTTGCTAAAACGCCGACCGATGCGTGCTTATAATAAGCCTGAGGTTAGAGCCGCGTGTCTTCCTCATTTGCAGATGCAGATCTTTCAGAAGCGGCCGCTTGTACTATTTGGATTTGGAAATGTCGTGGCGGAAGCCTTATTCCCAGATAAGGAGAGTGCCGTTGTTAAGGAGTTACGTGGCAGCTGGCATGAGTTTCAGGGTACGTCTATCAGCTTCACCTATCACCCGCTTGCAGTAAGAAGACGACCCAATCTGCTAAGATTCTTCGTAGAAGATTTAAAAGCTTTGAAGGAGAAGTGGAAGGAGATTCAACACGCCAGGATATAGAATGACCACTTGTTGAGGCTCACGACAATGTCGTCCAGTAGTTTTGGCGTTTGTACTACCGCCGCAAGCCGTACCCGAATAATAACCTTGACTTTGGAAACGGTGTTCAGTATAATTTCCAATAACTTGAATAACCAAAAAAGCTAAGAAGAGAAAGAGTACCTTGGTGACGTCTTTTTACAGAGAGCTCCGGCAGCTGAAAAGGAGTAAAGAATAGCCTAGGGAATATGGTCTCAGAGCTGCGCATCGAAACCTCATGTGGTTGTAGGCTGCGCCGGAACCCGCACCCGTTACTGTGCTAGGGTATAAACGCGAATAGCGTCGTACCTGAAGAGGTGAATGCCGTGAGGCATTTAATAAAATTGGGTGGTACCACGTGAGCACAACTCTCGTCCCTTTGGGATGAGGGTTTTTTTGTGTGTCAAAAATGAGGGAGGGAATCTTATGGCGAAAATATTTATCGGCGGAGCATGGCCGTATGCGAATGGTTCATTGCATCTGGGACGATTGGCAAGTTTATTGCCGGGGGATGTATTGGCACGTTATTTCCGTGCGAAGGGAGATGACGTATTATATGTGTCAGGCAGCGATTGTCACGGAACTCCTGTCGCTGTTCAAGCTATGCAGGAGGGGGTCTCGCCAGGTGATATTGCAGATCGTTTCCATCTGGAATTTGTCGAATGCTTCAATCGGTTGGGCTTCACTTATGATTTATACACGCGTACCGATCAAGAATTTCATCATCGTGTAGTTCAAGATGTATTTCTGAAACTTCTGGAAAATGGACATCTGTATAAAAAAACTATCCTGCAGACGTATTGTGAAGTAGATCAACGATTTTTGCCAGATCGATACGTTGAAGGGGATTGCCCTGTCTGTGGTCATCGTGCCCGAGGGGATCAATGTGACTTTTGTTCAACATTGCTTGATCCAGCGGACTTGTCAGAAAAAACATGCAAAATTTGTGGCAATCCACCTGTCGAGCGCCCAACGGAGCATTATTACCTTGCATTGTCTCAATTTCAGGCTGAATTGACCCAATATGCTGAACAGGCTCAGGGATGGAAGGAAAATGCTGTCCAGTTGACCCGAAGGTACTTGGAAGAGGGCCTTCAAGATCGTGCAGCGACGAGAGATCTAACATGGGGCGTTGAAGTTCCGGTTGAAGGATTTGATGACAAGAAAATCTATGTCTGGGTTGAAGCCGTTAGTGGTTACTTGTCTGCAAGCAAACAATGGGCAAGTCAGACAGGCGGCAGTTGGGAATCCTTTTGGCTGGATGAGGAGAAGGATTTAACCGCGTATTATGTACATGGAAAGGACAATATACCTTTCCACACACTGATTTGGCCTGCTTTGCTCTTGGGAGTAGGGGGACTGCACTTACCTGATCGAGTGATTTCATGCGAGTACATGACACTAGAAGGGAAAAAGTTTTCGACAAGCCGGAATTGGGCGGTTTGGGTACCAGACATTCTGAAAAGGTACCAGCCGGACTCCATTCGCTATTTTCTGATCGCAAACGGGCCCGAGAAACGCGACACTGATTTTTCATGGAGGGAATTTATTCATAGTCACAACGGGGAGCTGCTAGGCGCGTTCGGAAATTTGGTCAACCGTACGTTGGCGTTTATCGACAAATCCTTTGAAGGTTATGTTCCTTTAGGAGAATTTAGTGAGGAATGGACAAGGTCAACCGAAGATATATATCGAGATGCTGGAGCCCTAATTGAAGAAGGCCGTCTAAAAGAAGCGATTGAATTGATTTTCACCTACGTCCGTCAAGCAAATAAATATTTTGATGAACAAAAACCATGGGTGCAAATCAAGGAAAATCGGGAGGCATGTGGACTTACACTACATTCATGTGTACAGATTATAGCCAATCTCGCAAACTTGCTCGAACCCTTTATTCCCTTTTCATGTGAGAAAATAAGAACGTTTCTTACGCTGGAAAGACCGAACTGGCAGTTGATTTTTGTTCCTGCTGGCTTACAGATTCATAAGTATGAGCTTTTGTTCGAGCGCATTGACGTAAGTCGGATTGAAGAAGAGATAAGTTTATTGGAGAAGCAAAAGATGTAGCTGGATAGGGAAGGGCCATCCATTGGATGGCTCTCTTCAAAATTTGCCGTTACGGACAGCTCGGAGAACCGTACCATAAGTAGGGCAAGTTTTTTGCGGAATGGCAAACATGATATTTCTGTGCAAGGATTGCAAGGCTCCATTTTCCACCATCACCTAAAATGAAACTTAAAAGGAGGCATTGAATGGATAATGCAATCATTGCGCAGCATGCGCTTGCACAGTACGATATAAACGTTGTATCCGTATCGCCGATAGCTCAAAGCGGTGCTGCCGTGTTCAAAGTTGAAGATCACCAGGGATTATTATACAGTCTGCGTGTTCACGAATCTAAAATCAGTACGATTGAGAAGATGTGGATAAGCCCAGATGTGCTGGATTCCGAGTTGGTATGGCTGGATGCGCTTAATCGTGATACTGGCCTTACCGTCCCCGTACCCAAACGCAATCGGCAAGGGGCGTATGTTACGCAGGTGGGCGATATGAATTGCACTATGCTCAGTTGGGTGACAGGCGAGCAAAAGCCATACTTTACTAATAAGCAAGAAATGAAATCCACCGCTGTAATGACGGCAGCTTTGCACCAACATGCCAGTAAGTGGCAGCCGCCTTCATCCTTTATCCGTCCAACGGTTAATCGCGCACGCATACAGAATGCTCTGGACTTGCTCAAGCAGGCCGTACGGGAAGGATTATTAGATGCAAATGATGTTCAGATACTTGAAGCCGCTGGGGAAAAAGCAATGGCTCTGCTCGACACGCTCCCTAAAAATAACTTGACTTGGGGCATATTGCACGGAGATATCATTCCTCCCAATATTGTGTATGTGGATGGGGTTGCAAACTCCATTGACTTTGGCGCGTGTGGATTCGGTTTTTTTCTCTCTGACTTGGCCATCACATTCTGTTTTATTCACCCCAATACTAGACAGCAGTACATTGATTGGTATGGAAAGCACTTTCCGCTACCGAATGATTATGTGGTACAAATAGAAGCATTATTTATTGCATTTCGGCTAATTATGATGAGGAACGCCCTCGGTATGCCTGACGCAAACAACTGGCTGCCGATGGATGTGCAAAAGTCTGCGTCCCGTGAATTTGGCAGGTATGTAAATGGTGAAGGTTTTTTATTTTTAGGCACACCATTTTGGGAATGATCAACCTTTTCTTATCAGGAAAATGATACTTGATTGTGCTAACTAAAAACATTTTAGTTGAAATAACGTGAGTTCAAAGAAAAGGCCATCCCCACAAAGGATGGCCTTAAAATCTTACCGTTACGTGAAGAGAAGTTAATGATGATCAGCTTGATGCTGCCGGACTGTTCTTTAGACACTCGAGAAGTGTATGATTAAACGCCATTTGGTCTTCTTTGTAATTGTTCGTATATCTATTAAACATTCTTACTCCAACAGCATTATATTTTGGAAGAACAACACAATGACAGCCTGCTGCTCCGGTTGCATAGTACCAGTCCTCCTGATAGTACCACCCAAAAAGACGTTTGCTGGCATCTTCCTTTAATTGAAGATCGGCATATAAATCAAAGACTGCTTCTGGTAGTATCTGCTTGCCATGCATAAGTCCATCTTTAAGGTGTAGATATCCCCAATGTGCAAGGTCAAGTGAACTAGTATATAGATTTCTTTCATGGCCTTCATTGGACTCGATTCGAACAGAAGCATAATTACCATCCGCCTGAAAATCACATACTAGACTCTCTTTAGGAGACGTTACCCATTCTGTGTGATTAAGTTGCAGAGGCTTTAATACACGCTCGCTTATAAGCTGCGCAATGTTCATGCCTGTAATAGTCTCAATCACCTTTCCCGCCAATTCTTCTCTTTCGATTCTATTGGCTCCGAAATATTTAGCACCCGTTTTTGTTGCTAAGTCACGGATTGTTATTTCCCCGAGATCGTCCTTAGGGATGTCGTGAACCAGTTTGTATACAGGTGTCTCCAGGGGGATATTACTTTCAACCACAGCAATCGCCGTTGCTAATCCTATGTATGTTTTTCTTGTTGAGTAAATGTTAAACATAGAGTCTGCATCAATTTGCTTTGCTCCCTTTTTAGAATGGTGGAAGCCGTCATACCATTCGAGCACAACCCTATCATTTTGAATTACAATTAATGAAGCAGCAGATGAGTTAAATTCATGCATTTTTTTTTGAGTAAGAGCTAATAGAGGGCTAAAGAGAGCGGTTTGATCTTCTATAATAAAATCCATTTTACTTACCTCCAAACAGATGGTGAAAGATTAGTATTAATTGTACTGGTGAATGGTAGAATGAGGCAATATAAAAACAAATGTTCTTGTTTTTCTATGCTGATGGGATTCGGGTTTGTGTAATCGAAAAATAGTCGATACTGTCCATTAAGATCGATTGATCGGGCTGAATGACTAATGTCGACATCATGCGAGGCAAAGTGACATGTTTATTTCTTTTCCGATCCTCAACATTTATGGTGAAATGAATTTTGGAAAAGAGGTTAAGTTAATGAATTTAAAAAGTATTAAAAAAGCTAAAATAGGTATAGGTCTAGGGGCTACTTCAGCGATAGCTTGGGGGGTAGATACAGTATTAATTGGCATTATTATAGCTAGCTCGCCATTTAAAGAGGCTATTATGCTTGCTCCAATAATTGCCGCGTTCATGCATGATTTTTTCTCTGCACTATGGGTATCCTTGTTTATGATTGTAAAAGGTGAATTTATTAATGTGTTAAAGGTGCTGAGAACAAAGAGCGGCGTGATTTTAATGTTCGGAGCGTTGTCTGGCGGCCCCTTGGCAATGACCTTTTATTTTCTTGGTATTCAATATGTAGGAGCAACCTATGCAGCAAGTATTGCCTCCATATTCCCAGGTATAGGGGCTATACTTGCGTTCACTTTTTTGAAGGAAAAAATGGGCAAGAGAACTTGGCTCGGTGTTGTTATAAGTATTACTGGTGTCATTATTTTAGCTTATATGCCATCGAAGTTTAGCGTGGATAGTAACTTTTTCATCGGCATATTGTTTTCATTTGGAGCTGCGATATTTTGGGGTCTTGAAGGGATAATCGGTGCTTGGGGAATGAAAGGCAAAGAAGCCGTTCCTGCTTATGCAATTAATATAAGACAGATGACCTCCGCGTTTTGTTATGGAATATTAATTGTACCGATGATTCATGGCTATCCGATAGCATTTCAAGTCGCGTCATCAAATATAGTATGGTTGATCATCTTAGCAGGTTTATTAGGAGCTGCCAATTATTCTTTATATTACATGTCAATTAATATAATCGGTGCTGCTAGAGGGCAATCGCTGAACAATACTTATGTTTTCTGGGCGATCGTGACGGAAGTTTTATTTATAGGTACCCCAATTACCTTACAATTTGTCATTGGAACGGCAATAGTGCTTACAGGTTCTATCCTTGTTTCAGGACTAAAAAAGTTAAAATAAAGCTCCTGATAAAGAGGTGGATTTCAAATACTGTTAAACCGAGTTTTCTGCAATGGTAAAAGGGTAGACTTGTTGGATTGCGGGCGCTACACTAGGGAAAGCGATAGAGAAAAAATAGGGTAGGAGTTTGTTAAACGTGACATTAACTGATCGTATTCCATCATGGAAAAAACTTAGTCTTTTTGCTGTAACCTGGCCGATTCTCATCGATTCCGTGCTGCGGATGATGCTGGGCACAGTGGACGTGTTCATGTTAAGCCGGATCTCCGATAAGGTCACCGGGGCAGTAGGCTTAGCCAACGAAATTATATACTTCTGCATTCTGATGTTCGGCTTTGTCGGCATTGGCACTAGCGTCGCGGTTGCCCAGTATATCGGCGCCGGGCGGGAGAGAGAAGCGGGCCGCATTTCGGCCAACGCCATTACGTTAAATCTGATTTTCGGGGTGCTCGTCAGCCTGGTCCTTTTTCTATATGGGGAGCCTATTTTGCATTTGATGAAGTTAAATCCCGAGCAAATCGGAATTGCAAGTCATTATTTAAAAATCATTGGCGGTTTCATCTGGATCGAGGCGCTCTCTTATGCGGTTTCGTCAGTGATCCGTTCGACGGGACACACCAAAAGCGTGATGTTCGTCACCCTAGGTGTCAATCTCGTACACGTCGCAGGAAACTATCTGCTTATTTTCGGGAACTTCGGCTTTCCGGAGCTAGGCGTGACGGGAGCGGCCATATCCACGGTCGTTAGCCGCTTGCTCGGCATTATCGTTCTGTTTATCATTCTATATCGCCGGAGTCCTGCACCGATTCGTGCTAAAGATTACGTGGTCTGGAACGGCACTTACGTAAAACAGATTTTGCACGTCGGATTGCCCGCGGCGGGCGAACATCTCGCCTGGCAGTCACAGTACCTCATAATCATCAGTTTCGTCAATATGATCGGCATCACTGCGCTAAATACCCATGTTTATGTCATGAACATCTCGAACTATTTTATGGCCCTTGCTCTGGCGATCGGAGCAGGTACGGAAATTATTGTCGGACAAATGGTCGGGGCGGGGGAAATGAAAGAGGCCTACAAGCGACTCATGAGAAGCGTGTGGATCAGCTTTGGGTTAACTTTAGGCATTGTGGGTATTGCATCGCTGTTCCGGCATGAGCTGATCGGCATGTTCACGAAAGACCCCGTGATCATTGCCGCCGGGGCGGGTATTTTTCTGCTCTCCATTATTCTCGAACCCGGCCGGACGTTTAATATGGTCATCATTAATTCGCTGCGTGCCGCCGGGGATGCGCGTTTTCCCGTCTTGATGGGTGTGCTCTCGATGTGGGGCGTCTCTGTGCCGCTTGCTTATGCGCTGGGCGTTCATTTCGGGATGGGACTGCTTGGTGTGTGGATCGCTTTCACGGTAGATGAATGGCTGCGCGGCATGATCATGCTGCTTCGCTGGAGAAGCCGGGCCTGGGAGAAGAAGGCGCTCGTGAAGCCTGTTTCTACGCTGGAAAACGGCGTGGGGATGCAAGCATAGACAGGTATATTTGTTTAGAATGATATCGCAAGAAGCCGCTTCTCAAGGGAAGTGGTTTTTTGCGCTGCCTTTTCGGAGCGAGAGGAGGAACGATATGAGGATCGTGATCATCTCGGGAACCTGGGCGGCAGGGCCGCTTGTTCTTTAAAGAGTCACCAGACCGGGCTACATGATCCATCATGTGCGCAGCTTGGCATGTACTTGCGTCTGCTCGATCCAGCCGGTCCCGGAAATCGCCGTGGGTTCAGCGAAGAGGGCTTGATCGCATCCTGCATTCGCACAATCAGGCAGCCCGCCCCTGGCGTACAATGAACTATTACCAGTGAGCGAGGTGAACTTTCCATGGCACAATCCAAAGAGGTGTTCGCACGGGCCAAGCGGCTGCAGGGCCGGCCGGTGTGCATCACACTGCACAACGGAAAGACCCACGTCGGCTATATTACCGACGTTAACAGCAGCGTCTTGACGCTGGCTAGCGCCGGAGCTCAGCCGCGCACCTCATACGGGAAGCAAAGCTCCCGGCCTAAGCAGCACAGAGCCAACTCCCCTGCCTCGGGCAGCCGTTCCGGCAGCCGGCGAAGCGGCGCACGCAAACCTTCCGTCCGTTCCCGCTCCCGTTCCCGCTCCCGCTCCCGCAAACCGGATGCCCAAGTATCGTCCTTTCTACCGATGATAAGCTCGCTGTTCGGGGGATTAGGCGGCAGCGGCGCTGCTGCGGGAGCGCTAGGCGGTGCATTGGGCGGGGGGGTGCGGCTGTTCAGCATGATCCAGCGATTTGTCCCGGTCGTGAGGTTGGGATACGGCATGATCAAGTCCATACGCCCGTTTCTCGGTGCCGTTAAAGGCTTGATGGCGCCACCCGAAGCTGAAGCGGCAAAAGACGAATCACCGTAACTGCAAGAGGAACAGCCCTTTTGGATGGCCCAAGGGGGCTTTTCGTGGTCAATAAGGAGCCGCCATTACTGCAACCAAAACCAAGCTGTATATATATATATATATTGAAAAAGGAAGTATGATCAAAAAGGTTGCAGTCTGCGGTAAAGTGATTGCTTCACTATAGTCCCCAATCGGATTGCAAAATCTTCTTAAGAAGGGTTGCTTGTTCAGCCCCGATCGTTTCGATGATTTTTGCCTCAAGTGTTGCTTTGATGACCTCTCTCTTTTCAAAACACTCTTCGCCAAATTTTGTTAACCGTATGCATTTATCTTTATTGTTATGCTGTGCCTTGCTAATCTCAACTAATCCCTTGGATTCCAGACTTTTAATGAACTTATGAGTAGCCTGCCGAGAAATATCTACATGTTTGGTAACATAGGATATCGTTGGCTGCTTCTTGTAGATCCTCGCCATAATAAACCACTCTGAATTAGATATATGTAGGTCATGACTTTCATTCCACAATTGGCTGTTCAAGTTGCGAAGCAGGACATGACGCTCGCTAATCAAGTCTATCAAGTCTAAGTTCTGTGATGCTGAACTCATTCTATTCATTCCTTTCAATATAATTCTCATCCAATATACAAAAGCGTTTGTTCATCGTCAACTAAGATGACAATATGGTATAATAGAATTATATTGTCATCTTAGTTGACGATCGCGAGGAGGCGACTGCATTGTTTGAAGTGGGTGAATTGATTATATATTCAGGACATGGCATATGCCGAATCGATAGTATAAGTGAAAAAGAAATTTCCGGCGTTTCAAGGTATTATTATGATTTACATCCGCTGCATGGGGCTGATTTAAAAATCAGTATTCCAGTAGATAATAAGTCCAAACTTATGCTGGATCTTATTCAAAGGGATGAAGCAGAGAAAATTATTCAATCCTTTAGATTGCCAGGTATTCATTGGATAGAAAGAAATACGGGACGGAATCATACCTATTCAAGTATCGTTAATACAGGCAATAGGGAAGAGATTGCAAAAGTTATTAATACTCTAATGCGACAAAAGCTTAAGGTTGAACTAAACAATAAAAAGTTTAGCCAACAAGATCAGAATTTGTTAAACTCTACTCAGCAGATTTTGTTTCATGAGATTGCAATCTCACTGGAAACTAGCTACGAAGCTATATTAGACGAAGTTCATCATATCATTCAAGCTGACTTCGACTGCGAGAATAAACCTGAACCTAGTTATCCAGGTTCATTAGATAATAAATGATTTAAGAAATAGTACAGATTGGTGAAAGCCGCCGCTGACGGGCACCTACCAACCGATGCCCGTTAGCGGCGGCTTTATGTCTATCCCCCGATCCCCCTTTTCACTTCCTCTAATATCACCTTCCCTCCTGTATAAAGATGCCTGAATCGACTCCCGATAGCGCCACCGCTCCCTCGCCGTTATGACGATTTACCGACCCGTTTATCGCCCGGATTCGTGCAGTATATTGGCTGCTGATCTTGTGCAAGTCGTCCTCGACAATGTATACATCGTATATTCCCGCCAGACTGGCTATGGCCTTTCGCTCTTCCGCACTATCCGTAGTCCTAGTGGATTTTGATATCTGGACATGGTGTAGAAAACTTGATTCCGCCGCTCTTGAACTTTTGCCCCAACTCCTGCAGGTCAATGCCAACTGGACTGCGTGGAATTCCAACCACCGGAATGCCTTCCGTTTCCAAATATCGCAAATAGATATCATAACTCGGCAGCACGACCAGAATCGTTTTTATAATCGTTACGTAGAACAGTATCGATAAAGTTCTGGAAATTTGTAGTTGTTGGGATCTCCATTTTGTTTTACCATTTCATGTATCAACGCCAAATCCGCGAACATGACACTCTTTTTTAAGGGGGCACTTGCTTTAATGAATCCATCCGGATTAAAACTTGCTTATCTATGCGCGATTATAAATGCAATGATCATCGGATTTTCTTTTTTATTCACGAAGATCGCGCTCGAATTCGCTGAGCCTATGGATACACTGACATTCCGGTTTGCTGCATCCTTCGCCGCTATGTCCATTCCCGTCCTGATGGGCCGGGTCCGTTTGAACTACCGCGGGAAAAAGCTGTATAAGGTGCTGCTCCTGGCCACTTTGTATCCGCTGGGATTCTTTACGCTCCAATCCTACGGTTTGAAGTATGCCGCATCCAGCGAAGGGGGCATCCTGTTTGCTTTCACACCGGTTTTAACGATGCTGCTGGCATTTCTGTTTTTGAAAGAAACGACTACGCTCCTGCAAAAGTTATCTATCGGTCTGTCGGTTAGCGGTGTTCTGTTCATCTTTATCATGAAGGGCAGCCGCATCGATTGGTCCAACATGACGGGGATTATTCTCTTGTTCTTGTCTTGCCTGGCGGTGGCCGGGTACAGCGTGCTCGCGAGGCGGCTCCTCAAATCGTTCAGTCCTGCGGAGATCACGTATGTCATGCTTGGCATTGCCTTTCTATCTTTCCTTGCCGTGTCACTTGCGGGGCATGCAGCTACTGGAACGCTCAGTCAATTGTTCTCTCCGCTTGCCAGTGGTACGTTTATCGCGGCTATTCTCTATCTAGGCATTTTGTCTACACTGGTTACAGCGCTTAGTTCAAACTATGCCTTGTCTAAAATAGAAGCGTCCAAAATGAGCGTATTCTCTAATCTATCGACGATTGTGTCGATCGCTGCTGGAGCGCTTTTGCTTGGGGAGGAAGTCAGATTGTACCATATCGCCGGTTCGGTGCTTATTATTGCCGGTGTCATGGGCACCAATCTGCTCGGGAAGAAAGGCGAGAGGCAAGTTCTCAATCGGGCAAAGGCCGGATAAGGTTAATTAAAGGAGTGAAAATATCATGTCCTGTCGAAGAAACGATCGCTTGCCCGCAAACATTCAATCAAACCGTTCAAATCATCAATGGTTTAATCAGGTGTCCTAAATCTCCTCCCTGAGACGGAGGCCATTTCCATCTGGGGCCAGTTTAAGAAACTAATATTCAAAAATACAATAAAGGTATCAATGGCATCACCTTTTTATTTCGTTCGGGAGAGGATGGTTATGTGATGGAGAATATTATAGAAGTACGGCGTATTAGTAAGGTGTATGGACGAAGAAAAACGAAAGAGAAGATCCATGCGGTTCGTGATGTTTCTTTCACTGTGCACCGTGGAGAGGTTGTCGGTTTATTAGGGCCCAATGGGGCGGGGAAGACATCAACGATAAAAATGCTCTGTGGTTTGCTGGAATCGGATGGGGGCTCTATCTCCATTAATGGTCTGGATATTAGTAAGAAAAGACTTAAAGCTCTAGAGCATATTAGTGCTGTATTGGAGGGGAACCGAAATTTATATTGGCGCCTTACCGTTCGGGAGAACCTGGAATACTTTGCGGGTAACCGCGGTTACTCTCGGAAGCAGGTTGCCGATCAAGCGGATAAATTGTTAGAGCAATTCAACCTGAAGGAAAAGGAGAATGAGCTGGTCAGTGGATTATCCCGGGGGATGCAACAAAAATTGGCCATCGCAGTAGCATTATTAGCTAATACGGATGTTATTCTGTTGGATGAGCCAACTCTCGGGCTGGATGTTGAAGTTAGTTATGAATTGCGTGAAATTTTAAAGACGATCGTGAAGGAAGAAAAACGTACGATTATCATTAGCTCACATGATATGCCCGTTGTTCAGGAGCTGTGTGATCGTGCCATTATCATTAATAAAGGTGAAGTTGTCGTCGACGACAGGGTGGAGAATTTGCTTAAGCTGTTTGAAACAAGAGCATACTCAATTAAGCTGGGTGAGCAATTAAGCTTGGACCAGGAGAAGAAGCTGTTTGGCCGTTTTCCTTTAAGTATATATAAAGCAGGCTCCCATGAGTGCATTGTGGAAGTTAATTTAGAGTACAGTCAGGACATCTATGAGTTATTCGATCTTCTAAAAGAGGAAGGAACCATTGTGGAGAGCATTGATCGTATAACCATCGACTTTGAGCAAGTGTTTATTCAGATTGTTAAGGGAGGGAAGAATCATGAAATGGCTGCACTTATTGAATGCTAATTTTCGTAAGGAATATATCGAACTGAAACGTTATCTGCCGAACACCATTGCATTAGTATTCACCTTTTATATTATTTTCTTAGCTGCATTCTTTGGCATTATGTTCATCGGTGACCCGGTCAGTTTTGATACCAATGTGCAATATTCGATTGTAAGTGTAGCCTTCTGGAGCTTAACGATGATGACGATGAATTTCCTTGGTTATTCTGTGGTCACAGAGGCAACGCGCGGAACGTTGGAACAAATATATATGTCTCCTATGGGGGTGTGGAAAATCATGCTTACCCGCATCATTGGGCAATTTGGCATCCAGTCGGTTGTGATGGTCATCTTGCTGTTCGCTGCGATGCTTACCTCCGGGCAGTGGTTGAGTCTAAATCCATTGACGACAATCCCGATCATTGTAATTACAATGATAAGTATGGCGGGTGTCAGCTTTATGATTGCTGGCCTTGCTGTTATCGTGAAACAGATTCAGGCATTTCTACAGATTTTCCAATTTGTATTGATGGGGCTTATCTTTGTTCCGTTAACTGCAGCTCCATTTCTAGCCTTTGCTCCATTCGTCAAAGGGGTGAATATGGTAAGAACGGTGATGATTGAAGACCTGACGCTGACTCAATTGCCTTTGGCAGACTATGCGGTCTTAATCTTAAATTCGCTGGTATATTTATTTGCAGGGCTTTTTGTATTTCATCTCTGCGAAAAAATAGCGATGAAGAAAGGTCTGCTTGGACAATACTAACACTCGTCTTAGTTTTCGTATGAGGGTGGATTGGAGAGATAGGAATGGCAAATACGGATAAGTTTGAAATGATAGCTAACATGTATGATACGCCTGAAAGAATTCAAATCGCAAAGGTATCGTCTGAGGCGATCCGTGAATATGTAGTTGACGCTAAAAGTAAAAATGCTGTTGATTTTGGCTGTGGAACGGGTCTTGTCGGAATGAACTTGTTAAATGAGTTTCATTCCATGCTTTTTCTGGATACCTCACCAAACATGATTCATCAAGTCAAGCAGAAAATTTCGGATTTTAATATTCGGAATGCAGATACATTGTGCTTTGATTTTGAACAAGAAGGTTTATCGGATTTACATGCTGACTATATTTTTATGGCCCAGGTTCTCCTCCATATTCCTGATGTTGAATTCGTTTTATCCAAATTATTCGATGTTCTAAATGACGGGGGACATTTACTAATTGTAGATTTTAATAAAAATGAGAATATCGTTTCAGATATCGTTCATAACGGATTCCATCAAGATGAGCTATCCGGCATGATGACGAAAATCGGGTATAAAAACATTCAATCCAAAACTTTTTATCATGGAAGTAAAATATTTATGGGACAAGACGCATCGATGTTTGTTCTCGATGCCCAGAAGTAACGGGTGGGGTGAGTAGGTAGTGAAAACAATAGGGCTTATTGGCGGCATGAGTTGGGAATCATCCATGCTCTATTACCAAATCATCAATGAGAAGGTAAAAGAAAGGAAGGGTGGTCACCACTCAGCAAAGAGTCTGCTGTATTCCGTAGATTTTCAAGAAATCAAGGACCTCCAGCATCAAGGGAATTGGACAGAGGCTACGAAGCTTATGATTGAATCGGCACAGAAACTGGAAGCAGGCGGAGCCGATGTCATAGTTATATGCACGAATACGATGCACAAGATGGCACCCGAAGTGATGAACTCGGTATCGATTCCTTTACTTCATATTGCAGATGCAACAGCAAATAAAATTGTTAGCGATAAAATAAAGAAGGTAGCTTTGTTAGGGACTGCCTTTACTATGGAGCAGGAATTTTACAAGGGTAGGCTGATCAATCAGTTTGGACTTGAGGTTGTTGTACCGGATGAAGCAGATAGGGTAGTCATTCACGACATCATTTATCACGAGCTTTGTCTTGGAATTATAAATGAACATTCAAAGAAAAGATATCTAGACATCATTGACCGTCTTATCCGAAAGGGAGCGGAAGCTGTTATTCTCGGATGTACGGAAATCACAATGCTCATCTCCCAAGAAGACTGTAATATCCCGATTTATGATACAGCACGGCTTCACGCCGAGGCTGCCGTTGATTTTGCGTTAGGAGACGAGGAGTAAAAGTGAAGCTTACGTTATGGACGCTCGGAGAACCGTACCAGAACAAGAAGAACAAGATAATAACAAGAAAACCAAGCCCTGATGCTCAGGGGCTTGGTTTTTTTATGCAATATCGAGTGTAAAACAATATGCTTCGTAACCCTATTTTTGGAGCCACGATAAAAATATAATACTACAAGGATAAATATAAGTCTATATTTTTCTTCCAATTTCTCTATACTTTGGAGTGAAATCAAGGGAGAAGAGGGATAAAAATGACCGTGAATCAAACGGAAGCGGAAGAAAGGAAATATCTCAGCACGATGGTGTCCAGGCTGCAAAAAGCGATTGAGCTTTTGGAAAACAAAATAAGCACGACCCGTCAGGAAGTCATTGAAGCAAAAAAATACGTTTGGGATAACATGGCTGGACTCGATCCGGCGGAGAGAGCGGCCAATCGGGTCGAAATCTCGCTCGCTATCGATCATGGGGAAAAGGCGGTCGATAAACGGAGAAAGCTCAGAAAATTAGTGGAAGCCCCTTATTTCGGAAGAGTGGATTTCGTTCCTGATGGACACGAGAAGGGAGACGCTTACTATATCGGGGTACACGCATTCAGCGAAGAAGACAGCCAGGAGAATCTGATTTATGATTGGCGTTCCCCTGTCGCCAGCATGTTTTACGATTATAATGCCGGGAGAGCCGAATATTCGGCTCCTGCAGGGGTAGTCGAAGGGAAGATCGCTTTAAAGAGACAGTTCAAGATTAAAGGCCAGACCATGGAATACATGATTGAAAGCTCTATGAATATTAATGACGAGGTATTGCAAAAAGAACTGAGCCAAACGTCGGACGAGAAAATGCGAAATATTGTCGCCACTATTCAGAAGGAACAAAACGTCATTATCCGGAATGAGCATTCCTGCGAGCTGATCATTCAAGGTGTTGCCGGCTCCGGAAAAACCTCGGTCGCGCTGCACCGTATCGCCTTTTTACTGTACAGGTTCAAAGGAACGTTAACGTCTGACAACATTTTGATCATTTCTCCGAATAAAGTTTTTGCCGACTATATTTCCAATGTGCTGCCGGAACTGGGGGAAGAAAACATAGTCCAAATCGGCATCGAGGAGTTGGCCTCCAGGGAACTGAAGGGGATATGCGAATTCCAGACCTTCAACGAGCAGGTGACGGAGCTTACTGATTCAAGGAACGAAGGGAACGAATCCTTGATTGAGCGCATCAGGTACAAAGCTAGCATGGACTTTGTGCAGAAATTGGATCGTTTTGCTGCGCATATTCGCGATAACGATTTTGTGCCTGCCGACCTAAACATCGATAATGTGAGAATTGACAAGGCAGATATTTTAAGCGCGTACGAAGCTGCTGGAAACGTGCCGATCAAACAAAAACTGGAGAAAACAGCTGCGGTCATTGCAGGAAGCGCAAGGGATGAGGATGGCGGCAGGGTAAAGCCAGCCGCTGCCAATAAAATCAAAACGGCCATAAAAAGGATGTTTAAATCTCTGAATCTCCTTGCGATTTATAAAGAATTTTATCATTTTATAGGCAAAGCGGAATTGTTTAAGCTGAAAAAGGCGAGGATGCTGGAGTTTTCCGATGTTTTTCCACTTGTATATTTGAAGATTCTTGTAGAAGGAGTGAATAGTTTCGATGCCGTAAAACATATATTGGTAGATGAAATGCAGGACTATACCCCTGTTCAATACGCCGTAATATCCCGTTTGTTCACCTGTAAGAAGACGATTCTGGGAGACAGCAGCCAATCGGTCAATCCTTACTCCTCATCATCGATCACCGAAATCAAGAAGGTTTTTCCCGGAGCGGATACAGTTGAACTATTAAAGAGCTACCGCTCGACGATTGAAATCATCAACTTTGCCCGGCATATCGACCCGAACAGCAGGATTGTTCCGATTGAACGCCATGGCTACCACCCTCGGATTAAAAGTTCTGATAGTCGGGCCGGCGAATTGACGGATGTGAAACAAGCGGTCATGGAATTTCTGGATTCGGATCACAGATCGCTAGGTATCGTTTGCAAGACGCAAGCCCAAGCCGAGCGGATTTATGAAGAAATCAAGGATATTCATAAGGATATCTATTTGCTCAATTTCAGCAGTGAGCAATTTCATGAGGGGATTATGGTAACTTCGTGCCATATGGCAAAAGGCTTGGAGTTCGACCATGTGATTGTGCCGTTTGTTGACGTATCGAATTATAAGACGGATATGGACAGAAGCCTGCTGTATATTGCTTGCACGAGAGCCATGCATGTATTGACGCTAACCTTTCATGGAGAGCAATCGCCGTTTATTCCTTAAACATGATCATCGGGTCGGCTCCCCCGTCTCGCCCCTCTAGCGGTACTTTTTTTATATAGTAGAAAAATCGTTTCAAAATAAAGAGAGCAGTTGAACATCCAACTGCTCTCCAGAAATTTATGCTCCAGCACATGTTCGACTTTGTGCAACAGGGCTTCCTTTTCATATACTGTGGGGGATGGTGAGAGGAATCACATCAATGAGATGTTGATACCTTCCATATACTTGGTAATGGCTTTATCGTAATCTGGATACTGATATCCGAGACTTTCTGATACAGCTTTTGAGTATGTTCTAAATAACTCATAACAAGTTAATAAAGACTGCCACATTTCCTGATACCCATTCCCAGAATAGGTTGATAGGAGCTTTTCCCAATCTTCTTTTGGGAGGTAACGATCAATAAATTTATAGTTCTTTCCTACACTAAAGGTGTATCCTTGCTCTGATCCGATTTTCCAAGCCATCATTCTCAATAAATTAGGTCTTGCAATCTCGTTTAGATGATCGATAGCGAAAAGTATTTCTTTTCTCGCTAATCCTTTTACTACATAAGTTGAAACCATCCAGAACTCATTACAACAATCATCAAATTCTCTTGCAGTTGGCTTTTTAATCCAATATTGACGATCATTTGCGATCACTTTATTTTTGATCAGAGTATCCTTATCGAGCAATACCTCAACTAAACCGTCACTATTGGTAAAATAATGACCCACTTCGTTAATGGGAATCAGTGTTAGATCTATTTTAGTTCCATCTTCAAAAAGCATTAAATATGAAAACCAATTACCTAATTCCGGCGGAAAAAGTTCCATATCCTCGGGTTTTTGCATCAAGATACGATTCCCAAAAACATGAAGCCATTGATCATTCTCTTTGAAAGAATCAATATCTGTTACAAAGTAAGATATGTCATAATCTTGGAATATATCCGGAGGTATATTTTTGTTTGTACGTGACCCTTCCAAAGTGACCAATCTAATTTTGTCCTCATTCATAGCAAAATCTATAAGGATCTTCATCATTTCCCGTTCACTTCTCATACGGTAATCCTCCGAAATGTTTTATTTGAAGCGGCATCAACTCCAATCTCTACTTTACCACTATCTGTAAAGCGGCAATAAGCCTGAGGCTAATTTAAACATATAAAAACGAGGGGGAAGGAGTCCTCTTCCACCTCGCTGTAAGAACTAAGCTCTAATTGTCTTCAATGCTGTAGACCAAGCAATGACATCATCCAACAGTTTGTGAACTGTTTCTTGATGAAATGGTGCCGGATTAAACTTAACCATATCCTGAAAATCGGTAAACAAACTTAAGCCAACATGCGTTCCTACTGTTGCCACTTTGGGTACAGATAAAATTAAACGCAAATCGTTTGCCGCGGTAACACCAAGCGAAGAACCATAACTGACAATTCCGGCTGCTTTATTGTTCCACTCAACATATAAATAATCAATAGCATCCTTTAAACCAGATGTAATCCCTCTGTTGTATTCTGGAGTTACAAAGATAAATCCATCCAGTTCACTAATTTTTTTGGACCACACTTTTGCTTCTTCAGCTTGATAATCTTGTGACATGATCGCGGGGATAGGTTCATTGAATTTTGGCAGATTATAATCCTTAATATCCACTAATTCAAATTCTGCATCTGTTCTTTCATCCGCGATGGATTTCACCCATTCGGATACTTGTAAATTGACTCGTGAGTCTCTTGTACTTCCAGTAATAATACCAATCTTAACCACGTTAATTCCTCCTAAAAGTGTTATAAATAAGCGCCAAATTTTACCCTTTATTTGCACAGAAGACACCATGTATTTTCTGCTTAACAATTGAGTTTGAACATGAACCGTCAATAGGTTTGTTTCATTTTCTGAACTTTAGATGAAACAGCCGTCAGGCCCACAAACGCCATCCGTTGAACCAAGTTGTTGTAACTTAGGTTTCAATCCTTCTTCCTCTGCGATTTGTTCTAATGCATTTTCAAAGGTATCCTGAGACTGGGCGCCCGAAATCGTATATTTATTGTTAATTACAAAATAAGGGACACCCGTCACACGCAACCTTCTTGCTTCACTCTTATCATTTTCAACTTCAGCTAAATAAGCATTATCATCTTCCAGAATTCCCCTCACAGCCTTTTCATCAAGACCAACGTCCTTTGCTAAAGCAAGGAGTTGTTCATTGTCAGGAAGGAATTTATTTTCAGTGAATACAGCGTAAAAAATTCGTTCTTGATATTCCATTCCTTTACCCATCTCTTGAGCGTATTTTCCGACGCGGTGGGCGTTCAATGTACTTTGCCACATCATATTGTCATAGCGATAGTCGAGATCTAGACTTTTTGCTCTTTGAATTGTACCTTCCACCATTTCTCGTACTTTCGACACAGGCTGTCCAAATCGTTTGCTCAACCCCTCCAACATTGTTGTCGTAGGGGAAGTGGCTCCATCAGGAACTAATTCGTAGGCTTTATATGTGATTTTAACTTGATCTTTCAAGCCGGTGGCTTCTAAGGCATGTTCTAATTCACGCTTTGCGATGTAACAAAATTGACATACATAATCGGTCCAAGCTTCAATTTTAATCATCCTGAAATCCCTCCCTAAAGCGGTTTGGCTTAATTTATCATTTGCCTTACAATTAAATCTTAAGCAATAATGAATAGGATCAACACCAATAGTTCCATCGATTTGTTGTTTATACAACACATTGATGAAATTGTTTAAAAAGTAGGAGGGACAACATCACATGACTCAATCAAAGACGGATCCCCGCATATTACGTACTCGAAAATTAATAATGGATGCTTTTATAGAACTTTCAGGTAAAAAAGAGTTTAAGGATATTACCGTAAAAGATATTACAACTGAGGCTACGATTAATCGAGCCACATTCTATTATCATTTTGAAGATATATATGACTTATTGGACAAGGCATTATCAGAAGTATTGTTAGTTGATTTGCATTGTGATGCATACGAAAATATCGAATTAAATGAAGAAGCGTTAATTAACATTTTCAAAGTAATTACAAACTTTCAACAATCATTATCCAACCGTTGCCATAGAGGATACGAAGATACCATTGCCCGTATTATTAGGGAACAGCTTGAAATCATCTTTTATAAAATGTTGTTAAACCAACATCCAACTGAAAATGAGCAAACTCTGAGGCTTACTGCCGTTATGTTAAGTTGGGGAATGTACGGGGCATCTGTAGAATGGCGAAGAAATAGCAAGACGATTCAGCCAGAGGGATTTATCCAATCAGCCATTCCTTATATCATTTCTGGGATTGATTTTGGCTCCAAAACTAAACAAGTAACGTAGAGTTTAGTTGTGTTAGCGATAAAGAATTGGCTAGCAGAGCTCCTATTTTCGGCCGCCCTCGCCGAGAACGAATATCTGATGGGAGAAATCAACTGGCCGGAATAAGAGATAGCTAAAACACCCGTCGACTGTAAGGTCAGACGGGTGTTTAATGCAAGTTTAGGTTGTGATAAGAGCCACTCCTTTAGTTCATGATAGGCTTAATAATCCGGTGACCCACTTGTAGCATTCTCTGAGTTCATCATCAGTTACATAATCTGAGCGGTGCTCGAACATAATTTTGACTTCGTGATTCTCCTGGTTAATCATTCGCAAATATTCTTCTATTGGTGCCCAGCCATCATGTGGTTTTAAGCTAGGTAGAACGGGTTGGCGACTTTTTAAAATAGTACCAGTATCATCTATTTGAACATTTGACAAGTGAACGACCCCTGCATACTTGGCATACTGCTTGATGACCGATTTTGAATCAAAATTGGGGTCAATCCGATCCTGTATATAAAGTCTTGCAGTATCTAAGCATAGTTTGATATTGTTGTACTTCTCTAATAATCGGTGCAAGTAATCTTCTCGATAGATATACTTATTTAAAGCGTCAAATTCCAAAATAGGTGTAAAATTATATTCTTTACCTTTGCAGGAAAGCCATTCGAATAGGTAATCACTCTTTTCTTTGAACTCGTGATAAGAATATAAGCTCTCGTAATCATATTCGCTTCGATCCGTAAACCGCCAACTGCTCCAATCGACTCTATCGTCTAAAATAACAGGCTTAGGATAATGAAAAAGGATATAACTAGGTTTTAAAGTGATTAGATAATCAAGCTCTTCTTGAATAATATGAAAGGCTTGTGTCCGGGTTACATTATCAGTGGACAGGAAAAGTGCATCTCTGATATTCGAAATCCCAGCTCTTAATGGAAAGTGAATACCAATTCGGAAGTCATCCTTCACCGACTCTTTCAATAAGTTTATCGCATCGTCGTTATGTTCAAATAGGCAAGCCTCTATCCCATAGAATCCGTTAAAAAAATCCCGGTGATACTTGGTATAGTCAAAGGTACCATATTGTCCAATCATGAATCTGCTCATATTCATTTATATATTTACCCTTCTATGTATTTTTAATAAGATGTAATAACTCTTCTCGGGCACTAACTAGCCAAGGGTGAACTAGCTTAAGTTTTGAACGCTGTTCCCAGATCGTGTCCAGGTAAATGAGAACGGCTTTGTCCAAATTACCATCATCAACACATCTCCTTATTTCAAGCAGGTAAAGATGCTCTCCAGGCATGTCAAAGGAGATTTTATCGGAGATAAACAAGATTTTATCAATAAGAGATGCTTGAGCTTTTAATGTTGTGTGACATTCAATCGCATTTAAAATATCACTGTTTTTTATCAAAAAGATATGTTCCGCCATAGCTTTGGATAATTTTTGATGAATAATTCGAGAGTAGCTGCGCTCGTCATCTAGGATAGGGATGCCGAGTTCATCTGCTGTTTGTAACATTTGCGTGACAGGAATGACATTACTTATATCATGAAGGAGAGCAGCTTGCTCTAATACAGCCGGATTTTCTCCGTAGAGGTTCGCAATTCTCATCGCTTCTTCTGCCACTTTACGCGTATGAGTCAATGTTCGTATGTCGTCATGTAAGCTATAAAAATCTGCAATATCCAACGATAAGTTCTTGGTTAAAGTAAAGCCAGTCATATACGATTGAAGGACGGCATGCCTTATACTAAATTCCCCCTCAATTTCTGGAAGTCCATTTCTCAATATTTTATGATTATTTTATTTATTTGTAAATTGAAGGGGATTAGCAGCAACGATTGAGGCTGGGATTCGGCGAAGCTTATCAGCTCTATGGCCGCTTTTTTCGTTTCATTATTCTGTTCTATGTGGTGGAGCAGGCCATGCTTTTTTGTCTATTATTAATTCATTCCCATTTGAATATCTATCAGTGTTATTTCATTGTTTTGTTTTAAGGCACTGTCCATTTGAGAGTATGAGTCGGCCTGCCTGTTTTGATTGATAGGTACGGGCAATAGACAACTTGTGGGCACCTACATCAGAAATTACGATAGTCTTTTCAGTAGCATTTTTTTCAACAACCGTTAAGATATTCTCTATAGCAAGTGACAGATTTTCTCTCACATCTAAATCAATTTGATAAGCTGTCTTAATCTGTTCCTTTAGATTTCCAATCGGAACCCATGGTCTAGATGGTATATCCAGTTCATTAAGTTCCTGAAAAATCTCATTTAAATTACCAACCAATTCTCCCTTCACGGGGTAATGTTCATCCATGAAAAAAACCTTCTATACTATGGTGCGGTGAGCCGTATCATAATTTTTCGACTCAATATCCGATTTATCCCCTTCATGTTTTCACAACCTCCATTCACAATCAATTACATATTCATTATGATTGTGGGAATTGGCCGATTTAGACCCAATTATCATGAATTGCAAGGAAATTCTGGCATATTCAAGAATGTCCCAAAATCAAAGACTCGGCTTGATTGACCAATATTTCTTTATCCTGAACTGTATCCAATATTATTTCACCTTCAAGAAGCTCAGTAGTGGCGTCTTTATAATGTTTTTTGAGCTCGGCTAAATTAGTAATCAATTGATTAGGTAATGGATTAATGCTTCGGTCAGTAAGTCTTTCAGACCAAATGGATTCATCACTGCAGATGCAATGGAACACCTTTAATTCCCCGCCTCTATTCTCAATCCAACCCTTCAACTTTTGGGCGTCATGGAAATGATTTAAACCAAAGTCAAGTATGATTGCCGCTTTCGAATGGATTATTGTTTCTAAAAACCGGTATAGAAATTCAAAGCATATTTGATTCCTTAAATCATGCTCAGAAACATAACCAGCAACCGAATCATATATATCATCCTTATGTAAGACAGGTATATGAAGTCTCTTTCCCAGCTCGTCTGATAAAGTAGATTTTCCGGTGCCAGCTTTGCCTCTAAATAAGATAATTATAGACATATAGCCACTCCTTTGGTTTATGATCGTCTTTAAAGTGCCTCATACTAATTTCCCCTTCAGCTTCTAGATATCCCCTTCTCGCCGTTAGGCTTTTCTATAGAAAACTGACAAAAGAGTATCCCAACATTTATAATTGTAATATATACCCTACGGAGAACCAATTAGGAGGACGGCATGCAATTTCAACCAGTTTATTATGATGGGGAGTTATTTCTACCGAAGATCGAATTAAATATGACATCGAACCAATCGATTGGCATTATAACGGACTTGAAGCGAAAGCAGCTGTTAATGAATCAATTAGTGAATCATTCTGAGTATTATTTATTTCGAGCTGGGCAAAGCGAGTATATGCGTTTAACGGTGGAGGAGCTCATCACTTTTCTAATCAAAGTAACGGAGAGGAATGAGCGTGTCGCTTCGTTAATGGATTATTTTGCTTTAAAGGAAGAACGGAAGGTAAAAATCAAGGATCTAAGCTCATCGAAAAGGATGTATGTGACATTGCTGCGTGTCTTTTTTGCGCATCAGCCTACACTTGTATTGGAGGAGCCCTATTTTTACTTGGAAGAAGAGGATCGTCGTCATTTTAAACGGATTTTAGATGACGTTTCGAGAGAAAAGCAGGTTTTAATTTTAACTTCGAATTTAGAGGATGCCATGATTTCCTGTGATACCATTTATCGATTGAACGAGCTCGGATTTCATCCATTGGATATTCGGGATTCCGAAGAGGATAAGCAGGAAGTGCAGGAACAAGATCAGGCCAATATCACCTTGCAGAAAATTTCTACGAAAAGAAATGACAAAGTGATTTTATTTGATCCGCCTGAAGTCGATTACATAGAAAGTATAGAGGGTTCGATCCTTGTTCATGTGGGTGGAGAAAATTATGTCTGTGCATTGACGTTAACCGAGCTCGAGCAGAGATTGTTAAATTTCGGATTTTTCAGGTGTCATCGATCCTATATCGTTAATTTGCAAAAAGTAAGAGAGATTATTACATGGACGAAGAATAGCTACAGCTTGCGATTAAATACAGGCAAAAATACCGTGGTTCCGTTATCCCGTGCAAAATTGCAGGAATTAAAAGCACTTCTTAACATTTGAAATGTTTGCGTAGCAAACATAACTTCGAAATCATACGCCAGTTTGCGAAGCAAACATAGCTTCGTAAGCATCTGCCAGTTTGCGAAGTAAACATAGCATCGCAAGCATATACCAGTTTGCGAAGCAAGCATAACTTTGTAAACATCTGCCATTTCCGGGGAAATATCGAACTAATCAAGCATTCCATAGTACCATTCAGGCGATAACAGCTACATTTCGGCGGATTTAGATGGCTGGAAGCAGGCAATCTTTATATATTTAAGCCATCGACTCTAAGGAAGTGGTGCGAATGGATGTTATCCAGGTAGAACATATTCGCAAAAGATTTGGAAATAAGGATGCGTTAGCGGACGTGTCTTTTTCCATTCCGAAAGGGGAAATTTTTGGTTTCCTAGGTCCGAGTGGTGCGGGAAAAACGACACTAATTAAGATTTTAACGGCGCAATTAAATCCGACAAGCGGACAGGCAAGTGTATTTAACCAGCCAGCCGAGATGATGCATCAGTCTGCCCAGAAGATGCGCTTTGGCATTTTGACGGATAACAGCGGTCTATATGAGAGATTAACGATTGAGGAAAATCTGGAGCTGTATCGTAAGCTATATGATCTTCCTAAATCTTCGATCGATAAGGTGCTGCAGTTTGTTAACTTAAGCGGAGAGCGCAAAAAGAAAGTCAATCGCTTATCAAAAGGGATGCGTCAGCGTGTCATGTTGGCATGCGCGATTATCCATGAGCCGGAATTATTATTTTTAGATGAACCTACTTCGGCTTTAGATCCAGTAAACTCAGCCCATATTTATAAAGGCTTACGCTACTTAAATGAGAAGGGCACAACGATTTTTTTAACTACACATGATATGGCTGAGGCAGAATTGATGTGCAATCGTGTAGCGATTTTATATCAAGGACAAATCCAAACCATCGGCTCACCCAAGGAACTTAAAAAACAGCATCGGGAAAACGTAGTTTGTGTTGAATTAATCAGTGGGGAAGCCTACGAGCTCCCGATCGATGAGGGAACGGCTGATCAAATCGCCGATTGGATGAAACGAGGATTAATTGATCGAGTAGAAACGAAAGAGCCCAGTCTAGGTGATATCTTTATTAAAATAACAGGAAGTGAGTTACTATGAGTTTCTCATTAAAACGTACCAGAGCAATATTTGTGAAGGATTACAAAGAGTTTTCACGCAATTATGCCGTCTCTATTATGTTAATTTTCCCAATTATATTCGCACTTCTTTTTCGAGGTGCAGGCCAATTATTGCCTGGAGCTGTCGGCTTTGTCTTTAATGCTTCATTTGTGATACTAACGTGTTTTGCACAAGCCTGCTTGATTGCAGAGGAAAAGGAGCGCAACACTTTACGATCATTAATGATGACTCCGGCCACAACCATGGATGTTTTAATCGGTAAAAGTTCGTTAGTTTTTGTCATGTCTGCTGTTGTTCTGGCTATTTCTACATATATATTAGGCTATGAGCCAGCAAGTATATGGGCGTTTGTGGCAGCAACCATTCTTTCGATTATTTTATACACCGCAGTCGGGACGATATGTGGTTTATACTCCAAGACGTTGCTTGACGCATCATTATCTATAATTCCTGTGGCGATCGTATTTACTGGGGGACCATATGGAGGAATGTTACTAGCGGATGACTTTCCGATTTTCAAAGTGCTGGAATATACATCAACTATTCAACTTGTTCGTTTGCTTGATATACGCAACGCAGGCTTTACGATGGGAGATTTATTAAAACCCCTCCTCATCATTTTGTCATGGACGGTTGTATTAACGATTATATCTGTTGCTTTGTATCAACGACGGTTAAAGGATGAGTAGAAAATAATCTCGCTATTGTTATAGAGTTAATTTTACTTTAGCCGCTATAGAATCGCGTATTTCTACCGAGGAGGGATCAAATTCCGATGAATTTAGCCGTCAAGTGGATGCAAGAATTCAAGGACCGCGATAACCGGCTTAAGCTGAAAGGCTATCGGGACAAAGTAAAGCTCATCCGAGAACGGAATTTGGAGGCTTGGGACGATCAGAGGCTGCAAGCGGAATCTCTCCGGCTGAAAAAGGAAGCGAAATCGGGAACGCCTTTGGACGAGCTGCTTGCCGATGCCTATGCGCTGGTGTGCGAAGCAGCGAAGAGAACGCTCGGATTACAGCCCTACGATGTCCAGATCATGGCAGCCATCGCTCTGCACGAGGGATTTTTGATCGAGCAGCATACCGGCGAAGGAAAAACGCTCTCTGCGGTTATGCCTGCTTATCTAAATGCGCTAACCGGCGAAGGCGTTCATGTGCTGACTTTTAACGATTATTTAGCAAATCGGGATGCGGAGTGGATGGGCCCGATCTATCGTTTCCTCGGGTTAACGGTAAAATCGGTGCAAGCGGGCATGAGCTTGTCTGAGAAACGGGAAGCGTACGCCGCGGATATCACCTATGTTACGGCCAAAGAGGCGGGATTCGATTATTTGCGCGACACGATCGCACTGGACGAAGCCGATACCGTGCATCGTCCTTTCCACTACGTCATCGTCGACGAAGCGGATTCGCTGCTTCTCGACGAAGCGCGGGTGCCGCTAGTCATCGCCGGCGAGCCGGGCTCTTCCGGCCATGACGGCATTCGTTTCGCGGAAGTGGCCAGGCAGCTCGAGCAAGATGAGCATTACGACTTCGACGAGTTTCAGAGGAACGTTTATTTGAATGAAGCAGGCGCTGCGAAAGCGGAGGCGCTGTTGGGATGCGGCAATTTGTACGATAGCCATAATAGTCATTTCTTATCGTCGTTAAATTGCGCGCTGCATGCGGAATCGTTATTGAAAAGAGACGTCGATTACATCGTCCGGGACGGTAAAATCGAACTGATCGACGAATACACCGGCCGCGTGGCGGAGAACCGGCATTTGCCAGACGGGCTGCAAGCCGCGCTTGAAGCCAAAGAAGGGCTGGAACCCTTACCCGGCGGGAAAATTCTCAGTACGATCACCCTTCAACACTTCCTTAGCCTATATCCGAAGATTTGCGGAATGACGGCTACTGCGCACGTTTCTGCGATGGATTTCGAAGCAATATATGCACTGCAGGTCGTGCGAATTCCGCCAAACCGGCCAAACATACGGATCGACCATCCGCACCGGATTTATACACACAAAGAAGCCAAGCTTAAGGCGCTTGTACAAGAAATCTCGTCCGTTCATAGGGCGGGGCGTCCAATTCTCATTGGTACGTCAAGCGTCGAAGAGTCTGACATGCTGGCGGAGGCGCTAGCGGCTGCAGGCGTACCTTGTCACGTTTTGAATGCGAAAAACGACGCAAAAGAAGCCGAAATCATCGCCAAAGCGGGAGAAATCGGCGCCGTGACGGTGTCTACGAATATGGCGGGACGCGGCGTCGACATTCGGCTCGGCGGCGGCAACCCCACGCAAGCAGCAGTTGTCGCCAAGCTGGGCGGGTTGTACGTCATTGGGACGCATGTGCACGAAAGCTTGCGGATCGACGACCAACTGCGCGGGCGGTCCGGCCGCCAAGGCGACCCGGGAGCTTCCGTATTTTTCGTAAGCTTGGAGGACGAGTTAACGCTTCAGTTCGGCATCGATAAAGCGATTCCGCCCGCCTATCGCGATCTCAGACAGGATGAGGCTCTCGAAGAGTCGGTGCTCCGCAGTAAAATCGTGCATATTCAGCGCGTTATTATGGGCCAGAACTTCCATATTCGCCAGGAACTGAACCGTTATTCGGATATGGTGGAGGAACAGAGGCGTATTTTATACGAGGAGCGGCTCAGGATCTTGAAAGACGAGACGACGATGAGCCCTTCGGAGCGGCGAGTAAGGCTATATTTTATCGACAAGTTCTGGGCTGACCATCTGGCATACGTTTCTTACATTCGCGAGAGCATCCATTTGACGAGCCTTGTTAACCGCAATCCGATCGACGAATTTCATGAGCAAATCATCCAAGCCTTCGCGCAAATTCCGGCTAAAATAAATCGGGAGTCGGCGAATATGCTTGAGAAGCTCGGAGGTTCGAATGATCCGGCGATGTGGGAAAAGCTCGGTCTGAAGAGCCCTGCTTCCACTCGGACTTATATCATCAACGATCAATACATGGAGTACTTGCAGAACCCCAGTTCATGGGGCGCAGGAACGATCATCGCTTATTGGATGCGCAAGATGTTGAGGCCGGTTTTCGGGTGGTCCAAATTTTGATCGGAATTATGGACAAAAGCATCTTGCATGCGGGATTAGCATTTCAGCTATGGTTCTTGCTGAATGCGGCAAAGAAGCACGCTTGGGATGGTTGAAGACAACCCTATTATCGATTGTCGGTCACAAGCTTACAACATACGAGAAAAAGACTCTGACGAGCTATCATTTCTTGTTTATGAAGCCTAGCGGAGCGCAGCTGGAGAAGATTAAGGAGCTAATGGAAAAGGAGAGTATTATTCCTGTTATTGATCAGGTGTTTAAATTTGCAGAAACACCGCGAGCCTTGGAATACCTTGAAGGCGGAGGAGCTAAAGGAAAGGTCGTCGTTTCCATAAAGTAACACACGGTAACCAGTTCCTTGTCGATCACTACCGCGCTGTTGGGAAGGATATTGAATATGTTTCTAGCTGGAAGTATAGTTTAGGAAGATCGTTTAATCTTTAGACTGAAAGGATAGGGCACATGACTAAATACAGAATGGCAACTCAGAATGAGCGTGATGAATGTATAGATTTAGCAAATTATTCTTTTCACTTAGATTTTGAAACCCTGATGCCCAAAGTGTATGGAAAGAACGCAGATTCTTCAGCCATGCATAAGGTTGCTGTGGATGAGAAAGGCAGGCTGCGCGCACAGGTGGCTGTTTTACCAGAGCCTCTAACGGTATGTGACTATATTCTGCGAACCTGCTATTTGGGTACTGTATCGGTCCATCCACGGGCGCGTGGCGAAGGGCATATGAAGGCACTCATGGACCTGTGGCTTGGAGAACTGCGTAATACGTGTGATATGGTTGTATTATTTGGCCAGCGACAGAGATATGAGTATTTTGGCTTCACTCTCGGCGGTGTAAAGTTCAAGTATTTCGTGGGAGAGGCCAACGTGCGCCATGGTTTAAAACATGTGAACGACACAGGAATATCTTTCTCCCCGTTATTCGAGATTGAAGGAGCAGAAGCCTTTGCACATAGCATAAACACATCGCGGCTTGCTTATATTGAACGTGATGCACAGCAATTGCCACTTATTTTCAGCACCTTCCATCAAAATGCACTGGGTGTCCTGGATCAAGGTCATTTGATTGGGTACCTCATCCTAAACGACGCTGGCGATGAAATATCTGAATTCGCGATGAAAAATACGGACGATATTTTGCGGACGATTAAGGCTTATATGGTATACAGCAGAGCAGAGCGGATATCTATTTATACGCCAGAATATGACATTCCTCTGAATACAACTCTTGGCAGCATTGCTGAAGACTATGTTATCGAAACATCTGATATGTATCATATTGTAGATTTTGCAAATGTATTGAAGGCTTATCTTACACTTAAGTTTAAAACTACAGGAATTGTGCATGGGGAATTCTCCGCAGTTATGGACGGTCAGCCGATTACTGCACTAGTGGATGCGAGTGGTGTGACTGTTGAGCGGTCTGCTAAGCCCGATGCAGTTGTCCTTGATAAGCAGCAGGCTCAGGCGCTTCTGCTGACACAACACAGTCGTTATATGTCTGTTACTGCGCCCGTAGGATGGTTCCCGTTGCCTATATTCTGGTACAAAGTTGATAAATTCTGATTGGAAGCTGATGCAGAACTTAATCCAGTCAAGCAACTTTATCTTTAACAGATTAACATTAAGGGAAAGAGTTCAGTCTGCTATCTCATTGGAAGAGTATATGAATCTATTGCCAGTATATCTGAAGAAACAGCAGTTACTTCTGAAGAAATAAGTGCTACAATTTGCGTCAAAATGATTCTGTTCGAAAATTCATACTGAATCGTTATTTTTTTGCCAATTTGAGCAATTGTATATGAAATTTCATATAGAAATCATAGAACTAAATGTTTGAAGGATAATTTAGTATGATTTTTCGACTTTGTTAAAATGGAGTGCGGATGGAAGTAGCCATGGGGGTTAAGGACTGGGTGAAGATGAAGGGAAAGAATGAGTGGTACGGTGGTCTGGGGAGAAAAGAATGGCTGCTTCAACATGAGAGGTCTTCTAAATAAGGGACATCGGCTGAACGAGCAGTATTTTACATTAATCCTTGATGTGATTTTAAGTTTATTCTATAATCCAAAATATGGAGATGAAGGAAAGGGGACTCGCAGTCTAATGTGGACATCCTTGTAATGGTTTGATTGAATCCGATCGCATGAATCTGGTAATGGTATGCGCCATTGCTCCGGTTCATCATGCCGATCTTCAACCATTTCAAGGAACGCGAGCAACCGTTCGAACTACCTGTTGCGCGGATACTTGGGTATCCGTTTTTTTTATTTAGTGACGGGATGAATCCATCTCCAAACCTAGAACGGCACTCTCGTCTCCTCTTAACGGGAGGTATATCGCAAATGACCAGATTACAAAATAAAATTGCCATCATTACAGGGGTAAGTCGTCCAGGCGGTATTGGTGCTGCGATTTGCCGGGCATTGGCTAACGATGGCGCGAGCCTGTTCTTTACACATCTGTATGATTACGAGAAAGAATTTTATCCAAACGTTGCTGATGAGCATTGGCCCGATTCTTTCGCAGGAGAACTGCGGCAATTGGGTGTTCAAGCTGCACATATGAAATTGGACCTCGCCGTGCCGGGTTCCGCATCCAGTTTGTTAGAGGAGGTCCGGAAGACAGTGGGTCTTCCCACGATCCTCGTCAATAATGCAACGTATAGCGTCGATGCTGATTTCCGCCAATTAAATGAGTCCCTCATCGATGCTCACTGTGCCGTAAACATGAGGGGGACCTTCATGTTGTCCGCCGAATTCGCACGCATGCTCGAGGCGGAGACAAACACTCGCTCCTCTAATCGTGTACTCGGCGGCCGGATCATCAACCTCACTTCTGGCCAAGGGAAGGGCCCAATGCCTGGTAATCTTGCCTATGCAGCGACAAAAGGGGCTATCTCTGTTTTTACCGAATCACTAGCCGCAGAGCTGGCACCGCTTCACATTACAGTCAACGCGGTCGATCCCGGTCCTACCGACACTGGCTGGATGTCCGAGGAGGTGAAGACAGCACTGCTGCCACAATTTCCGATGGGCCGGGTCGGTCTCCCGGAAGATGCGGCCCGATTGATCGCTTTTCTGGCCAGCGACGATTCCCAATGGATTACCGGTCAAATCATTCATTCCAGGGGCGGTTTTTAAGAGAATCTTCCTAAAGGTTAACTGCAGTTCAAGAAAAACGAACTCCATAAAGGGCCATCCTCCGCGGATGGCCCTTAAACCACGAAGGATGGCCCTAAAACTTGCTTACGAGATCTGTTTATAGATATGGGGTTATTGCTTGTGGCTACTCTCACTGCCGCTTCCTCAGCGCAGTGATTGAACCCCACCCCAAGTTCACTCCGTCAGCTCCAGTGGCAGGAAAGCATACTCTCCGTTGCAAATGATCTTGCCTTTGCTTACGGAAATTGGCTTGTTGAATATGGGGCCATCGATGACGGCCGTATGGAACTCCCCACCCTCTCCGCAGGGGTCGATCCCGCGAGCTTCGAGCTCCTTCACATAATCCAGAGTCAACACGCGCCCTAGATCTGCCTCTTTCATGCCTAACGATACATTCACTGTCACGATAATTGTAATGAATCCAAGCTGAATGAATTCTTCGACAACGTCCCGGTGATTCATTTCCCATAGAGGCATGCCAAGCTTTAATCCAGCAATTTTTGTTACTTTGTCGTGCCAGCACCCGTGCTCAGGCATGTCAAGGTCTCCGGTTACTAACGCCTCTGCTCCTTGATCTTTAGCGTTTACCAGCAGCCGTATAAAGTTTTCTTCGTAACTTGCCCAGCTTGAGGCTGCGGTATATAGGGGTAAACCTATAGACTCCGCTTGAGCCTGCAAGAATGCTGGAGGCAAGCCATGGGACCGGGAGCGGTCCCCTTCATCTTCTAACATCACGATAAGTCCAACGGCTTCTCCAGCCTTCATCGCTTTGTATAAGGCTAGTGTGCTGTCCTTTCCTCCGCTAAAGGAAGCTATAAATTTATGTCCACGAGCGCCTGTTTTCCAATTTGAAGCTTCGGTCATTCCTCTCATTCTCCTTTGGCAGGTATGATTTTATTTTTTTAGGTTTGATAAAAGGGAACGGAAAGTGATAGAGCCTTGCTATCCGTGCACGAATATCATGTTCGATATTGCCGCATAAAAATCCCCTATAAAGAGCTTATAGGTGAAACAAGGAGTTTGAAAGCGAAATTTGTGGAATTTGCAAACCTTTTTCTTGAATTGGTATATATCTTTTAACAACAAATCTATGTATACTTTGCTGTAATTAAATGAAAAAAAGCATAAGCGGATAAAAAAGCAACGGAAAGGAAGTTACTATGGGAGCTACTAGGCAATTCACGATTTCTCAAGAGATGCTTAGAAATGTAACCGCTTCAAACAGCAGTGCATCCATGTCAGGCGCATTATTTTACCGGGAAGAGGAAGCTTTTAGCGGCGTAAATAAGATCGCCCAAAAGGTGATGCATGATGTGGAGCTGGTATTTGGTTATGCACCGCAAGCCACGACAGACAGTAGTCAGCTGGGGAAGAATGCAATTTTGTATGGGACCGTGGGCCACAGCCCCATGCTGCTTGAGCTTGAAGAGAGACAACGGATTAATTTATCAGAAATCCGGGGAAAGAGGGAAGTATTTTTATTCCAGGTCATTGATCGCCCCTTTGAAGGTGTCGAAAAAGCTTTGGTCATCGCCGGCAGCGATAAACGCGGTACGATCTACGGTCTGTTTCATCTGTCGGAGCAGCTTGGAGTTTCTCCATTGGTGGACTGGGCGAATGTGAAGCCGCAGTGTAAAGCATCCTTTTCTTTAGATGAGGATTTGAAATATATCTCTAAGGAACCCTCTGTTCGTTTTCGCGGCTTTTTTATCAATGATGAATGGCCGGCGTTTGGCAATTGGACCATGAAAAATTTCGGCGGGTTTAATGCGGAAATGTATGAGCATGTATTTGAACTGCTGCTGAGACTGAAAGGGAATTATCTCTGGCCTGCGATGTGGTCAGCCCGTTTCTATGATGATGGCCCTGGCCTGGCTAATGCGGAATTGGCGGATGAATATGGCGTCGTTATGGGGGCGTCCCATCATGAGCCTTGCTTGCGGTATGGAGAGGAATATAAATATCTTCGCGGAAAAGATTCGCCTTATGGGGATGCGTGGAACTTCATTGCGAACCGGGAAGGGATCACAAAATTCTGGGAAGACGGCCTGAAGCGGAGTGGTAAATTTGAGAGCGTGATTACGGTCGGGATGCGGGGCGAAGCGGATACGGCCATCATGGGTAAAGAAGCTACGCTGGCGGACAATATCCAGCTGTTGCGGGAGGTATTGCAGACCCAAAACCGGCTAATTCGGGAACAGATCCATCCCAACCTTTCCGAAGTGCCAAGAATGCTGGCTTTGTATAAAGAAGTGGAGCCGTTCTTTTATGGAGACGAGAAAACGCCAGGATTGATCAACTCCAAGGAACTGGAGGACGTCATTCTGATGCTCTGCGACGATAACCACGGCAATCTACGGACCTTGCCAACGGAAGAAATGCGCAGCCACAGGGGCGGGTATGGCATGTATTATCATTTTGATTATCATGGCGGGCCGATCTCTTATGAATGGATTAACAGCTCTTATCTCCCGAAAATCTGGGAGCAGATGACGATGGCCTACGACTTTGGCATCCGTGATCTTTGGATCGTCAATGTGGGCGATATTGCTACGCAGGAATTCCCGCTATCCTATTTTCTTGATCTGGCCTATGACTTTGAAACGTGGGGAACCCAGGCCATCAACAAGACGGATCTATACACGAAGAAATGGATTCACAAGCAGTTTGCCGGCGTGTTCCATGAGGATGAGATGGAGAAGATCTTTGAGCTGATGGCAGGTTATACCCGGATTGCCCATCAGCGCAGACCTGAACATATGAATTCAAATGTGTATCACCCGGTAAATTACAAGGAAACGGATGATATGCTGCATCGAATCGATCACCTGTTAGAGCTGGCGAATGAGCTGGTTGAGACGGTGGATGAAGCGAATTTGCCGGCTTATTTTGCGCTAGTCTACTATCCAGCAGCCGGGAACCTTAATTTGCAGAAAATGTGGCTGCTCACAGGCAAAAATCATCACAAAGCCAAGCTCGGGGAAATGGAAGCCAACAAGCTTGCGGAGCAGATTCGAGAATGCAGGAAGAAAGATAGGGAGCTTGTGGATCAGTTCCATACGATGGATCATGGCAGGTGGTACGGCATGGGGCTTTCCGAGCATATTGGCTTTACGCAATGGAATGAAGACGAAGCTCAAAATCCGATTCTTATGCATGTTTTGCCTGCGAATAAACCTAGATTATTGGTCACTGTTGATGGAACGACGCAGCGGAGTGAAGGAAGCGCTTGGCATATCAATACATTAGTAATGAATGATTTTTTACAGCCGGATGTGGAGGAAGCTTCATTTACGATTTCCAGCATCAGCGATCTTCCTGCGGAGTATAAGATTACCTGCAATCATTCGTGGCTGACGTGTTCCAGCACGAGCGGGAGCCTGGACGGAAAAGAGAAAACTACGGAAATCATACAGGTGAAAATCGACCGCAGCGCGATGAATGGCGAGACCGAAGGCCATATTGTTATTGTAATGCCGGTAGGCACCTGTACAATAATGGTAGTCGCGTCCAACGATGATTTTAATGAACTGCCGAACATGACCTTTATTGAGACGAATGGGTATATTTCCATAGAAGCTGAACATTATGCTCTAAACAAGGAAGCCGCCAAGGAGAATGGGGCAGTAAGCAGATTTGAAGTGATTCACGGATATGGCAAGACCTTATCAGCGGTGAAGGCCTTTCCAACAACAGAAGACTTTACGGCCGGTGAAGACGCCCCTTATCTGGAATATCATCTCTGGGTACAGGAAGGCGGGGCTTATGAGGTGGAGCTCTATATGCAGCCGTCTAATCCAGTGACAAATGAAGGGACGTTATTGTGCGGGGTCCAGGTCAATGAGGAAGAGATCAACGTAGTCAATACACTTCCTGAGGGCTATCGGGTGGATGACGGCAATTGGGCCAAAGGCGTGCTTGATCACATTCGCAGGCACAGCACGGGAATCCGCTGCCGGGAAGGGTTAAATACATTAAGGGTTTTTGCCGTAAGTCCAGGGTTTGTATTGGAAAAACTGGTCATTTATCCAGAAGGAAAGAAACCTGCAGACAGCTATCTGGGACCTGCAGAGACCTACTTTGTAGGTAAAAAAGGTAAGCTGTAGCACTATGACTACCTGTATTATTCCCCCTACAAAAATTGTCTAATTTATCGAGGGCAGTACAATGAGGCAGCTGGCATTTTTAATGATGAGCTGCCTCTTTAATATTACAGATCAGCCTTTGTAGCCAATGGAGGAATGCGGCCCATTAGATTTCTTAGTAAGCTTCTATATATAAGCACACCATGTCGGTACGTGGCATCATAAATAGAGGACATAGCGGGCTTTTTGTTATAATAGTAGAAGGAAAAAATATACATAACTCTAGTTATTAAGGCGGTGGAATGATGAACTTGCAGGAAGCGGTGTCAATATCGAAGCGGATTCACACCAATATCAGCCAAGTGATCGTAGGGAAGGAAGAAGTGATTGAACTGTTGCTGGCTTCCTTGTTCGGCAACGGACATGTGCTGCTGGAGGATGTGCCTGGGACGGGTAAGACGCTGATGGCCAAGGCTCTGGCCCGTTCACTGGACGGACAATTTAAGAGAATCCAATTTACCCCTGATTTATTGCCCTCTGATCTGAGCGGAATTAATTTCTATAACCAGAAGACAAGTGAGTTTGAGTTCAGACCTGGCCCTGTGTTCACTCAGGTGTTGCTGGCCGATGAGATAAACCGGGCCACGCCGCGGACCCAGTCCAGTCTATTGGAATGTATGGAGGAACGGCAGGTAACGATAGACGGCGTGACCCATGAGCTGGTCAGACCGTTCTTCGTTATGGCGACTCAGAATCCGATCGATAACCAAGGAACGTTCCCGCTCCCTGAAGCTCAGCTTGACCGCTTCCTGATGCGTATTGAGGTCGGTTATCCTTCGCTTGAGGAGGGCGTAGACATCCTGCAACGGTTCCAGGTACAGAGCCCGCTGCAGGAGTTAGGCCCCGTAGCTGCGGGTGTGGAAGTTGCTGCTGCGCAGCGGTTTGTGGCCGGAATCAGCGCGTCCAGGGACTTATTGGAATACATGGTTCGTCTTACCGAGGCGACCCGGAGACATCCGGATGTGAGGCTGGGCGCAAGTCCACGGGCGAGCAGTGCTTTGCTGCGTGCCTCGCAGGGGATCGCTCTGCTTCAAGGCCGCGATTATGTCACACCGGATGATATCAAGCGGGTTGCCGAGCCGGTGCTGGCCCATCGTCTGCTGGTGCGCCGTGGACTACGCCCTGATGATCAGCAAGGAGATGCTGTAGTGCGTCAAGTGCTTAGTGAAGTGGAGGTTCCTGCGGAGGATGTACGGGCAGGAAGAGGGAAGTAGGTGGAGACATGCAATTAACCTGGTTGATTGTCAGCGCTTGCATTCTAATCGGAGTGCTGTCGCTCGTGTATCAGCGGGGGGCGATGAGAGGGCTGACTTATACCCGCTACTTCACAAAGGATGCAGTATTCGAGGGGGATACGGTTGAAATGGTGGAGGTGATCTCCAATGCGAAATGGCTGCCGCTTCCCTGGCTGCGATTGGAGTCGAGCATCCAGACTGGGCTCCGGTTCGGTGACCAGGTAAACCTGGATATATACTCCGGTGATATTTATCAAAACCATATCAGTCTATTCTATCTTCGTCCTTATCGCCGGATTAAGAGACATCATCAGGTGATGTGCGCGCGGCGCGGCCTCTTCCGCCTCGACTCGGCTACGCTGACGACAGGCGATCCGCTAGGGCTGAGCTCCAGGGCGCAGAAATTTCCGCTTCACCTGGAGCTGCTGGTATATCCGCAAATCTTGGCTTTGCAGGAGCTGCCGCTGCCGAATCATAGCTGGATTGGGGAGCTGGCGGTGCAGCGCTGGATTGTGGAGGACCCGTTCTTGACCTCGGGGATCCGCGAATACCGTCCCGGAGATGTGATGGGATCGATCAACTGGAAGGCCACCGCTCGCACGGGAACTATGCAGGTTCATAAGCGCGACTATACGGCCGATCATCGGTTAGTCATCTGTCTCAATCTGGAGGATAGCGACACGATGTGGCGCAATATTAATGATCCGGAGCGGATTGAGCTAGGGATCAGGTATGCGGCTACCGTTGCTGATCAGGCGCTGCGCAGCGGGATTGAGACAGGCTTCATCTGCAATGGACATCTGATCGATGGACCAAGACAATCTGTCCGCATTAGCCCCTCCGCCGCTGCGGACCAGTTGGAGCTCTTGCTGACGACATTGGCCAGACTGGTCCTCGACCGAACGGTCTCCATGCCGACCTTGCTTGAAGAGGTGCTGAGTGAGGAGCCCGTAGATACGGATTATTTGCTTATTACCTGCCATCAGGGCGAGAAGCTGAGCAAGGCAGCCGATGAACTCCTGCGGCTTGGAAATGGAATGGAATGGATGATCATCCCAGAAGTCGAACCTGTGTTTTAATCAAGCTGCTATGCCATGCTTTTGTAGAGCACTCACTAAAAGCCATAGGAAGATGATGGCGATGGAGGGCATTTCTAATGGAAAATAGGGGTAACACCTACATAATAAGAACATTGAAACTATGCTTGTCCTGCCTTGGCGAGATAGTGGTGCTGATGCCGCTCTATCTTGCTGCAGTTGTCCTGCTTAGCCCGCGGTTTGTGCCCTTAGGCTGGATGGTAATCCTGCCGTTTATTTCTTCTCTTGGAGCAGCTATTCACAGTTATGTACCGGTCTTGTGGAAAAAGCTTGGGACCGCCGTCCTGATTGGCGCTGCGTTCGCCGCTATTTTCATAGGAGTCGGAGCAGGGGGGCTGTACTCTTTGATCGGTCTTGGTCTCGGCGCGGCGTTGTTTGCGCTGCAAGGGATGACGGCTGCCTCGCGGGTAGGGGAAGCCAGACTGTACTGGTTTGGGACTGCACTATATTTTGTCGCTGGAATTGCTTATTCAAGAATTGCTCTGCTGCGTGGAGAGCTTGGTCTGATTACCTGGCTGGGTGCGGCCTGCCTGGGGATCGCGCTGTTCGTGACAAATTATGAATACTTGCGTTATACAACGTTGTCTAATAAATCAGCGTCTCCGCTGCCGAGGGGATTGCGCCGGCATAATACCGTTTTTATCGTCATTATGTTGGGGCTTATTGTTCTGTTTGCAGCGGGGGCCGGGCGTTGGATCGGCCATATGCTGCTGCAAATCATCAGATATATCGCCGCCTGGATTACGCGTTCATCCGGAGAGCCGGCGGCGCCGCAGCCGGAAGAAATCCAGGAGCCGCCGATGATGTTTATTCCGGAGGAAGTCCAAAAGCCGGGTCTGTTATCGCAGATTCTGGATCTTCTCTTCTATGTAATCGGCGGCGCTGTAGTCGCGGCCCTAGTCGTATTTGCACTTTACTGGTTGTATAAAAATGCAGGGGGCTTCTGGAAGCGCAGTATCGACCGCCTGCTGGCCCTGCTGCGCCGGCGGGACCGGGCTGGTGAAAGCGCGGGCTATCGTGATGAGGAGAGCTCGATCTTCTCCTGGGAAGAGCAGCGGCAGAAATGGGGGCAATGGAGGGGGGCTCTTTCCCGGTTCGGCAAGCGCCAGGAGCGATACGAGGATATGCACAGCAATCAAGAGAGAGTACGCTTTTTGTATCGGCGTTTTCTCTTAGCCAGGCTCAATGAAGGCTGCGAATGGAGGCCTGGGCTTACTCCGTTGGAAATGACCCGGGATTTGCTGCTCCAAGATGATAAGAAGAAGGATCAGAGAAGGAAAGCTGGGCAGGCTGGCCAGAAGGCCGCTATCGAGCCGTTAATCCAGCTTTATTACCGGGTTAGATACGGTGGACAGGAGCCTGGTGATGAAGAGGTAACTGATATAAGACGGTTGTTGAACCAGAAGTAAAAGAGGTGTCTGCATGTTCAAGATTGGAGCGTTCGCGAAACTGAGCGGCGTGACGGTGAAGACGCTTCGTCATTATGACGAACTCGGCTTGTTAAAGCCTGCGCGGGTGGACGAAGAATCGGGATATCGTTGCCTCATTAAGGCTTTATCCTTGGAGCCCTCAAGAGATAGAAGCCTTTTTTAATTTGGCCCTGGATCACTTCTAGGCTTTCCTTATACGACATAAGGTTTTCACCGCCAGGGAAATAATGTTAAAATTGCTGTAGTGAAATCATCTCAAAGCTCCTAGTCGGAAAAAAGAGATTATAAGATGAGCAGCGCTAGAAGGAGATAAAAATAATGATGAAAAATGTTTATGTTGTGCGTCATTGCAAAGCCGAAGGCCAGGAGCCTGATGCCAGGCTTACGGAACTAGGTACTCAGCAAGCAGAGAATCTTGCTAAATTTCTCATAGATAAAGATATTGATTGTATCATTTCAAGCCCTTATGAAAGGGCTTTCCGTACGATAGCACCATTGGCTGAACAAATAGGTATAAAAGTTGTTTTGGATGACAGATTGACTGAGCGAATTTTATCAAGCAGGAATCAACCTGATTGGCGAAATATGCTTCGCAAGACATTTGATGACCCAGACTTATGTTATGAGGGTGGGGAATCCAGCAGCTCGGCTATGAGCCGGGCCATTAGTGTAGTCATGGAAGTACTGAATAGTGAGGGCAAAAACATTGTATTAGTTTCTCATGGAAACCTGATATCTCTAATGCTTAAGCATTTTGATGATCGTATTGGGTTTAAAGACTGGGAATCTTTATCCAATCCTGATGTGTATCATCTTTCCTTTTCAGAATATAAGCAGCCTGCTGTTCATCGAATATGGACTGAGGGTACAAGTCCAGATCTTTTTATTTCAGGAGAGTGATTGGATCGGGAAATAACTATCCACCTCGCAATAATGGTCTGTCGCTATGTTTTCATCGATATATTCAAAATGAAAAGGTTTTGACTGATAGAAGCTCGGCTTGGGGAGGAGCACTATATGGACATTAACGTTCAACTCAATACTATGGAAAACAAGTTTATCATAAATAACATCTACCCGCTCTATTTGCATGACTTGTCTGAAATATGGGGAAACAAACCAAATCGATTTGGCATTTTTGAAGATAACGATATGATGACGCTGACCGAGCAATATACATTGTTTGATATTTGGTGGGAAAAGCCGTCTGTGTTGTTCCCCTTCCTGATTACGGTTGATGATCTGCCTGCCGGACTTGCTTTCGTCTCAACCCCACCGTATATACCTTGCCCGCCGGATATTAACTATTATTTGAATGAATTTTTCCTATTGCGTCCTTTTCGAGGCATTGGCGTGGGGGGCGAAGCAGCTAGACAGGTGTTTGATCGTTTCAGGGGAAATTGGGAGCTGCAAACAGGCTCGATGAAACGGAACAGGAGAGCCCAAATGTTTTGGCGTAAGACTTTAGCTGCCTACACAAACGGACGATATTCCGAAGAGGATGGGGAGTACCCAGACGGAGAGAAACTGGTGTTTCGGTTTACAAATTGATTCTCATTACTGAAAAACATTACCCCTCAACTCTTCTGCAGGTTGAGGGGTTAAGCCATAAATATGTATAAATTACAAACAAAGAAACTACTGTTTATAGCGGTGAAGTCGTAAATTTGCTTCGGAGCAGATAATAGATGACGTCTTCTTCGAGGCGGTTCATCTTGGTATACTTCCACGCGATTTCGCCATCGACGACTTGCATCATATGTTCTTTATCTCTCGCGCTTTCGCCCTGAACCAAAATCAAAGATCCTTTCTTGTCATCATACCAGTACTGCAGCGATTCAGCTGCTTTGGCGTTTTTGAGCCACACGTCTTTATTCGTGACAACCTGGGACATCTGGAAAAACATGTTGTACGTGGATGAATGAACGTAGTTAAGGAATTCTCTCTTTTCTTCGTGATCAGTACTATTATGAAAATATTCAAAATAGACACACGCGATCTCTTCGTCCGCAGCTGGCGCAGACCCTGCGAATGTCAATTCGTAAATATTCTCGGCATAGTTTTTGAAATAATTCCGCAGCAGTTGAAAAGATAGTTGGGCGTGGACATCATTTGAATCCAAGTAGCCCCACACCATTTTTCCATCCTTCATGAGAATAATGACTTCTTTTTTCTCTCTGCAATTGCAATCATCATCTTCATATCCTTCAATCAGAACAATCGTAACTTCTTGGCCGGCTATGGAAAGGGGGACAGAGTCGAGGACGCGCGGATTCCTGAACCGGACATCCCTCTTCGTTATGTAAGATGCGTATGGCATAAAGATCCCCTGTTTGTCCTCAGCAGCATGCTCCTTTACAAAATTCTTTTTTTCTTCAATGTCGTCACTATTCAGAAACTCGTTGATATACTTCAATGCCACTTCCTCATCGAGCGTTAGCTCACGCTCAGGTGACTCAGAAGGCTTAACTGGCTGAGCCGGCTCTGCAGACTTCGCAAGCTCCCCAGACTCCGCAGGCTCCCCAGACTCCGCAGGCTCCTGGTCGGGAACCGCTGCTGATGCCGGAGAAGGTTCAACCGAGGAAATTTCCGCTTGACTCTCCGGGGGTACAGCATTTTCCCTATCGGTGGCGCTGCAGGCAGATGCGATGATCATTAAGCAGATTAGAATAGTGATGTGGATCTTTTTCATGGGATGGCTCCTTCGTTAGTTCATGATGGTTCGGGATGAAAATAAAATATTCCTTTCAACCCATTTTCAAGTATTCGCCATTCGAGTGGGGATTCCTTCCAATGCATTGTTTGACGACCGCGACTGATACGGTGCTCCGGGATCGTGGAACAAGAACAGGAGCAATTTGGCCAGGTTGATCTCTTTGAAACTTGTGCGATTGCACAATTTTATTCATGGATCTATCAATAGATAATAGTTAGCGATTTAAATATACTGAAAGCGGATTCACTAACACGACTAGTCGAACACATAGAACAACTGCTTTTTATCCATAGTAAAACAACCAGATTATGTTGAGGAGGATTTGAAAGGAATGGAAATCAGCTGGATTGGCGCATTAATAGGTCTTGCACTAGCGATTATTTTAATATTATTTAGGCTGATCCCCACTTACGCATTGATTTTAGGCGCTATTATCGGTGGATTTATCGGTGGGGCCAGCTTTGCGGATGTCATAAATATTTTGATTACCGGAACCCAAAGTGTGCAAGGTACAGTTATTCGTATTATTGCCGCGGGTGTTTTTGCGGGAGTAATGATGGAATCCGGGGCTGCGGAGACCATTGCTAAATTTATAGTGGATAAACTCGGCGGAACCAAAGCGATGCTATCACTTGCCTTAGCCACTATGATTATTACAGCAGTGGGCGTCTTCATTCCGGTTGCGGTATTGATTGTAGCGCCAATTGCGCTGTCTGTAGGCAACAAGATGGGGTATTCCAAGGTGGCACTGCTTGTGGCATTGTCTGGTGGAGGTAAAGCGGGTAACATTATTTCGCCAAACCCGAATACGATTGCTGCTGCAGGCGGGTTCAATCTCGATGTTAACCAAGTGATGATCGGCGGGCTTGTCCCAGCTATTTTCGGGTTAATTGTGGCAGTGGCCATCGCATCATTTATTAAGTATAAGGGAACGAAGGTAACCGATGCTGAAGCTGCCGAACTAGAAAAGGCCAGCTCTGCGAACCTCCCCCCTTTATCTAAAGCCTTGGTAACCCCGATTATTGCGGTGGTTCTGTTGATGATTAGCCCAATCGGGTCGATGATCGGCATCGATTTTCTTGCTAAACTGAAAATAGATTCTTTATTTATTTTGCCATTTGCCGGTATCGTGGGTTCGATTGCGCTTGGACAGAGCAAAAAAATAATGGATTACTGCACGTCAGGGCTCAATCGCATGACACCCACCATTTTGATCATTATTGGAGCAGGGGCTATTGGCGGACTCATTACGGCATCAACGCTGCCTGCCGAAGTTGTTGCGCTCGTAAAATCCTCGGGTATTTCGGGCATGTATCTTGCGCCCATTGCAGGGGTGTTAATGGCAGCAGCAACAGCGTCCACTTCAACAGGGGTTATTTTGGCTACCGGTTCATTTTCAGGTGCTATATTAAATACGGGGGTAGCGCCTCTTTCAGCGGCAGTTATGACCCATACCGGAGCAACCGTTATAGACCATCTGCCACATGGCACCTATTTCCACGTTACCCGGAATGCCATGAGCATGAGTATGAAAGATAGAATGAAGGTGGTCCTCTTCGAAAGTATCGTCGGCTTAACGATGACGATCGTCTCCATCATTCTGTATGGTTATATTTTATAAGAGAGAAAGGAATGGAACATACAATGGCTAAAAAGTTTGTGCTGGCTCCCGATTCTTTTAAAGAAAGTATGACAGCGAAGGAAGTTTGCGAGGCGATGGAATTGGGGATCAAAAGAGCCATTCCTGACGCGGAATGTATTCATGTGCCGATGGCTGATGGCGGGGAAGGTACCGTGCAGTCTTTGGTAGATGCTACAGGCGGTAAGTTGATCGAAAAAGAAGTGACAGGCCCGCTGGGTACAAAGGTCATTGCGCACTATGGTATTCTCGGTGACGGAAACACAGGCGTTATTGAAATGGCCTCAGCTAGCGGTATTCATCATGTAAACAAGGAAAGCAGAAATCCGCTGATTACAACGACCTATGGGACAGGCGAATTAATAAGGGATTGTATCGAAAGAGGCATAACAGATATTATCCTGGGCATTGGCGGAAGCGCTACGAATGATGCAGGCACGGGCATGGCTGCGGCGCTAGGGTATAAGTTCCTGAATAAGCAGGGGGAAGAACTGTTGCTTGGCGGGGGATATCTCGACGGTCTGGCCAGCATTGATGTAACGGAGGTGCTCCCTGAGCTGAAGCGTATAAATATTGTTGTGGCTTCGGATGTGACCAATCCATTGTGCGGAGAGCGTGGGGCGTCGGTTGTTTTCGGCCCGCAGAAGGGCGCTACGCCTGAAATGGTGCAAATTCTGGATCGAAACTTGAGGCACTTCAGTGAAATTGTGAAACAGGAGCTGGGAATTGATATTGTAGACGTACCCGGGGCAGGTGGAGCAGGTGGTCTTGGCGGAGGATTGCTGGCTTTCACGAATTCGACCATGAAAAAGGGGATTGATATTGTAGTCGAAACAACCAATTTAAAAGAGGAACTGCAGCATGCCGATTACTGTTTTACAGGTGAAGGCGGTATCGATTTCCAAACGAAATTCGGCAAAGCGCCATTCGGTGTGGCGCAAGCCGCCAAAAGTGTTAACAGCAACATCAAAGTCATCGCCGTGGCTGGACATGTAGGCGAGGACGTGGAGTCTTTGTACAATGAAGGATTTGATGCGATCTTTGGAATTGTGCCTGGTGCTGCGGATCTCGAAACTTTGCTGGCTAGCGGCAGGGAAAATATTGCTCGCACAGCTGAAAGTATCGCCAGATTGTTAAAATAAAACAGACAGGGTGTCCCAAAACCTAATTGGGGCACCCTGCTTATTTCACCCGATGAATCAGCATAAAAATCAGTTATTCGAGCCAATCTTTACTTGAAAATAAACGGATCGCAGCAAGATGCTTCTTGAAGTTTGTAGAACCAGAGTATAATGATGTTTTTGTAAATCTATATCGTATGTTACAGATGATGCTTATGTTTCGGACTGAATTATGAGTGGGTAGAGGAATGAAAGGAAATAGTACTGAGGATATTGGCTTTAAATGTGTCTATAGTCCTGGATTGATTGCGAGATGATGGTTCTGCATGTTACTATGATAGGAAAATAATACTAGTGACAGGAGAACTGGACGTGTTTCGATTGAATCGGCAAATGAAAGGTACGGAAAAGATGCATGGGCGCTAGTTTATGTCGATTCGGAGAGGGAGGGCACAAGCTTCGTCCTTAAAAAAATAGAGGATCGATATTATGTCATCGATGTTGATGACGGTTCTTATTTTGAAAACGCGATTAAGGATTGGAGTAAATACGGTTCTAACTAGTAAGTGCCTTATGGAATAGGAGAAGAAACACGGTTCTTTATTTTTGCGTTCTACATAATTAGGGAGGAAGTACATCTGTGAAACAGCGACTGAGCATCTTACTTATTATTTCGAGCCTCCTGTTGGCCGCGTGCGGAAGCACTGACAATTCTGCAGCAGGCGGGAAAGAGGATAAACAGGCGGTTGTATCTGCCGACCTGCCCGCCGAAGGAATGGACAATAGCAACAAACTGGGAGAGGGTGTCCAGCCCTATCAGGATTTCACACCGCAAACTAAACCATTAACTACGGCGTACCAATCGTTATTTCAGAATGGCGAGGGCGGAAAGATATTGATTGATAGCATAGCCGCCGATCTTAACGGGGACGGCAAAGCGGAACTCGTTGTTCTGCAAGGGCTGGCGTCGGGATCCGGAACCGAAACTTATGAAGCATACGAACTTGTTGTTTTTGATCCGGAAACGGAGAGTATTGTTTATTCAAATCAGGATATGGATTTTATTAGTGGCTATCCCGAGAAACTGCTGGCAGGTGACTTCACGAATGACAAATTGGCTGAGGTTAAGGTTAAGGTCCTATCCGAGGGGACTGCGGGCGCTACTTTCAATAAATTACTGTCTTATCAAAATGGGGAGTACGTCGATTTGTTTGACGAGAAGCCGTTTTCGGAAGGCGTCACAACAACTATGACGGAAGACGGCCGAATTGTTATCGCCTCGGAAATTTTGGAGAAATATTATTATATTCCGTTTAACGAAGAACAAATGGCTGCCGATGATTTGTATTACGGAATGCGGCATGACCACCGAAACGCCGTACCTACGGGTGATCATACCTATGTTCTTCAAGAATCCTATCAGTTAAATGGACCGCTGTACAACGCTGATTTCATAGCGGAAGTGACCGTAGATTACCGTTATGAAGATCGTAAATTCGTACTCGAAACGTTCTCCGTAAAATCGCTGAATGGGATGTCTGTTACCGAAGGCGAACGCCCGGTTGTATTCGTTTTGGATAATACGTTGGGGGATGCGATCGCATCAGGCCATATCCCCGGGCTTGGAGTACAACTCGGTATGACCAAGGCAGAGGCATCAGCCCTGCTCGGTAAAGAAATGAGGGAATACAATTATCTTGGAGGAAAGTTCTTTGAATTCGAGAAGGCGCCTGGTGCAGGCCTTTGCTTCTCTGCGGCGATGGATACATCGACGGACTCCTTGTATGCGTTGGCTATTCATCAGCATTCGGTTACTGGAAAGACTTTGGAAGAGGTCAAAGCGATTCTCGGCCCGCCTTCCAGTTCGGGTTATGACGAAATGGAAGATTCGCAATATATTAGCTATTCGTATGGGGAGACAGGGGTAGTATTCCACAGCACAGATAACGATAGCCCGGTTTCCTTCATGCTTATCCTTTATAAGTAAGTCTCTGTGTTATTGAAGCCTCTCGTTGGAGCAGCTCTGGATGGAGCGGGCTCCGTGAGAGGTTTTTGTTTTGTTAAAATATCAGAAGGTGCATCCATCTCCATAACCGGTTTTTGTAAATATCCCTAATAAGCTAGGAAAATGCCTCTAATTATTCGGGTAGCAGAAGGAAGCGATATTAGATAGAATGACGGCGTGAGGGAACTGACGATAAGGAGGTTCAATATGTCTGAAATAAGCAAATATCCGTTCCAGGACCCTTCTCTTCCGCTGGAGGAACGGGTCAACGACCTGATCTCTCGGTTCACGCGGGAGGAAAAAGTGGGGCTCATGATTCAATACCAGACAGCCGTCGAACGGCTGGGCGTGAAGGCGTATAAACACGGTACGGAAGCGGCGCACGGTATGGCCTGGCTTGGCGAAGCTACGGGATACCCGCAGCCGATCGGCCTGGGGTGCACTTGGGATACCGATCTGATGCAGCGAATTGGCAGTGCTATTGGCGATGAGGCGAGAGGTTTTTATAATCGGAATCCGGAGGTAAACGGACTGACGCTGTGGGCGCCAACCGTGGACATGGAGCGTGATCCGCGCTGGGGCCGAACGGAGGAAGCGTACGGCGAAGACCCGGTACTGACCGGCAAGCTAGCAGCGGCGCTCGCTCAAGGGATTCAGGGAGATCATCCGAAGTATTTGAAAGCGGTTGCCACTCTGAAGCATTTTATTGCCAACAACAATGAGGCAGGCCGCGGCGATCAATCGGTCAGTATCGATCCGCGCAATATGCGTGAATATTATTTGAAGGCATTTGAAATTCCGTTTAAGGAAGGCGGGGTCCAGTCCATGATGACGGCATACAATGCCGTTAATGGCGTGCCAGCTAACCTTATGCCCGAGGTCAACGAGATCGTGAAGAAAGAATGGGGGATGGACGGTTTTGTCGTCAGCGATGCTTTTGACGTGTCCGGTACGGTGCGTGATCACGGCTATCTGGAGACGTACAAGGAAGCGGTTGCCCGTTCTGTGAAGGAAGGCGGCATTGACAGCATTACCGATGATGGCGAGTTGATCAAGGAGGCGTTACGCGAAGCGCTTGCGGAAGGGCTGCTAGCAGAAACCGATCTGGATGCGGCACTGCGCAACACGTTCCGGGTCCGCTTCCGGTTGGGCGAGTTCGACCCGGAGGAGGACAATCCGTATGCGGCGATTGATGAGTCGGTGATTTTGCAGCCGGCGCATGCCAAATTGTCGCGCGAAGCAGCCGGCAAGGCGATTGTGCTCCTGAAAAATGAAGGGAGCATGCTGCCGCTGCAGGCCGATAAGCTGAAGAAAGTCGCCGTGATCGGGCCGCTTGGCGGTACCGTGTACCGCGACTGGTACAGCGGTTCATTGCCTTACGCCATCACGCCGCTGCAGGGCATCCAGGAGAAGCTGGCTGCCTATGGGGGGCAAACGGTATTCACCAGCGGCACAGACCGCGTCAAGCTAAAGGCGCAACGCAATGGACGCTACGTACAGGTGCAGGAGGGCGAACAGGCGGCTCTGGCTGCGACTAGCCATACAGCGGAACAGGCTGCCGTATTTGAAGTGACGGATTGGGGCTGGGACGGTCATACGATCATCGCGGAACATAACGGCCGTTATTTGACGACGGATGACCGGATTGTGAAAGCTTCTGCGGATAACATTTGGGAATGGTTCACTAAGGAAGTGTTCCTCGTTCGTTCTTCGAAGGAGGGAGCAGGGACAGGTACTGACACAGGCACAGTAACTTTCTCGACATGGAACGATATGCCGGTAACGGTGAAAGGGAACACCGGCGAACTGCTCGTCGGCAGCGGCAGCGCGGAAGAAACCGCCAATGAGATCAATGTGGCGGGAGCAGCGTCCGTAGCGGGCGGCGAAGCGGATAAGATTGTTGCCGCGGACGTCTTTGAAGTGGAGACGCTGACGGATAAGTACGAGGCTGCAAAAGAAGCCGCGAGCGAGGCGGACGTGGCCGTCGTATTCGTCGGCAACCATCCGTTGATCAATGGCAAGGAGACGGCTGACCGGCCGGATATTACGCTGCCTGATTCGCAGGAGCAGCTGATCAAGGAAGTGTTGTCCGTAAATCCGAACACGGTTGTAGTTGTGGTCGGCAGTTATCCGTATGCCCTTAATTGGGCGGACGGCCATGTTCCGGCCATCATATACACAACGCATGCCGGTCAGGAGCTGGGGCATGGCGTAGCTGACGTGCTCTTTGGCGACGTGAACCCGGCGGGGCGTTTAAATATGACCTGGTATAAATCGGTCGATCAGCTGCCGGATTTTATGGATTACGACATCATTCAGGGGGGCAGAACTTACCGCTATTTTGAGGGTGAAGCACTGTATCCGTTCGGACACGGTTTGTCCTACAGCACTTTCGAATATGAAGGATTGAGCCTGGGCCACAACGAGGTTTCGGCGGATCAAGACCAGGAAATCGGCCTTACGGTACGCGTGACGAATCTTTCGGACCGTGCGGGAGAGGAAGTGGTGCAGTTGTACGGGCGCGCGGAGCAATCGCGCGTGAAGCGGCCGCTGAAGCAGCTGCTTGCTTTCCGGCGGGTGCTGCTGCAGCCGGGCGAGTCGGTTGACGTAAGCTTCGTGCTGCCCTTGTCTGAGCTAGCGATATGGGACGTCACTCGCGAGCGCTTCTGCATCGAAAACGGCACATACATCTTCATGGCCGGTCCTTCTTCGGCAAGCCTGCCAGTGAGCGCAGCACTTGAGGTACAAGGCGAGGCCATCCCGCCGCGCGACCTGAAGCAGCCTGTGAAGGCGATCAATTATGACGCCTACGATGGCGTGCTGCTTGGCGAATGCCGGGAAGGCGGCAGCGCCGTGGAAGTTAAAGCGCAATCCGGCTGGATTGCCTTTAAGGATGCTGAGTTTGGCGAAGGCGTGCATCAGGCCACTCTTCGTGCAGTCAGCCAGACGGCGGCGGCTTTCGCGGAGATCCGACTGCAGAGCCCGGATGGGCCGCTTGCAGGCCGTATCGAGATGGCGGCCGGCAGTGCACAGGAATGGCGCGACTATACCGCTGAGGTGAACGGCGTAAGCGGACGTAAGGATGTGTACATCGTACTGTACGGGCAAACCTCGGTGAGTACGGTACAATTTTTGTGATGACTATCTGCTTCTGATCATAATCCGTTGCGATTCAGCTGGGCTGCAAACCGCTTTAATTGGGGCTTCTGGCCACATTATCAAAAATCAGGATAGATCGATCAAGAAGGATCGGGTCCCCTTGCGGAGCCTGGTCTTTTCTTTTTGTTGGGAAACAGAATGAATGCTGCGACTTCCGGGTATGTTAGGAAAAAACATAAGGGGTGTTCTTCAATATGGCAAGAAAAAGAAGAAGATATGTTGTGCCAGGAGCTGAAGAAGGAATGCAGGCTTTTAAAGCAGACGTGATGAGGCGCGAAGGATATGATGTAGATCCTAATCGGCCGGATGATGTCAAATATGAAGTAGCGGAGGAGTTAGGGGTACCTTTGCAGCCTGGCGGAAATGGCGATTTGAAGACGGAATCGGTCGGTCAGGTAGGCGGTAAAATTGGCGGCTCTATGGTCCGGGAAATGGTTCGGCTCGCGGAGCAGCAGCTGGCGAAAAAGAATCAGCAGGCTGGTGAGTAAGAAATTTTAAGGATCGTTTGGAAATTGAAAATGTTTTGGAGGGTCTTTAGAATGGCCGCTCGATGAGCATAGCGTTACTAGAACTATTATTGAAGCGAAGGGGAAAGGCGAGTAAAGTATACGGGAAGAATCGAATGAATTTGGTTAATTTAATTTTTGAACTTGAATCTCCAGTTGCGTCACCTTTTATGATTAATTTAGTTACTTCGTCTTCGTATGAGGCAACTAATAAAATGATGCAATTGGAGGAGCTGCAGTATGAAAAAGGAAAGTCTATGGAACAGAGTATTGGCGAGTTTAATGCATATATTTTCACTTTTGCTCACCTTTATTCTACCTATTTTTGTATATTTAATATCAAAGGGCAGAAATGATTATTTTGCTAATCATGCGAAAGAAGGAATGAATCTTCATTTTACCTTCTTTCCAGTTTTTTTGACCTTAACTCTTATATCTAAGAAGTTTAATATTGCGTCAACTCTATCCTATGTACTTATAATTCTCGAAACCATATTGATACTAATAGCAACTACTTATACTTTAAAGGGAAAAAAGTTCTCTTATCCCGTTATCAAATACTTTAAAGTATAAAAATGAAACATCTTAAGAGCTAATAATAGAAACAAGAGGTGGGGAAGCCGGTGGAAAAGGGGATATTTGCGATTGGAGAATTTGCACATGAGTCTGGGGTAAGCGTTAGAACGCTTCGATATTATGACAGCATAGGATTGTTAACTCCTAGTGATTATTCAGAGGGAGGGCATCGCTTATATTCAAAAAACGACTTAACAATACTAAAAAAAATAAAAGCATTACAGTTTCTAGGGTTCCCTTTAAAGGAGATCAAGGATATGCTTGAAAAAAACATTGTTGAAGGTGGAATTTTGTTAGAGTCTTTAAACTTTCAGAAGGATTTATTTGAGGCGAGAAGACTTGAGATCGTAAATATATTATCTGATTTAAGCCATATGATTGATGTTGTGAAATCGGAGAAACTAGTTAATATAGAAGTGTTTTGTGCTATGCTTCAAAAATTAATGTTTGCAGAAGATACAGAGAAGTGGTTTAAAGAGCATTTTTCTACAGATATAGCGGATACGATACTTCATGTAAATAAATCAGAGGAAATTAATTTAGACAAAAAGTGGACTAAAGTTTTATCTGAAATTAAACAATTATCGTTCAATGGCGCAGCACCACATTCAAATGAAACTCAAGAAACAGTAGAAGTGTTATTCCAGCTTATGGATGAAACCGTAAAAGGGAAACTTGAATTAGTTGAAGAGAGGCTGCAAACTTCAGAGCCCGTGTCATTTCCAAATCCTTTTACAGAGAAAGAGCAAGAATTTTTGAAAATAGCTATGGAGATTTATAAAAATAATAATTTTTAAAATTAGTTTGATAGAAAATAAGGATCTGAAGTCGTGATTCATGAGTTGATTTTTACGAGGGAAGAAGGTGCCCGATGGCCAAATGGGATAATATGCTATCTATGCTTTGGATGCTGCGATCCGGAAGAAAGCTCACTGCTGCGCAGATCGCGGGCAATTTGGAGGTTAGTATTCGCACCGTGTACCGGTATATCGATGCATTATGCGCAAGCGGCGTGCCGCTTGTCGCGGAATCAGGACATGATGGCGGTATTCGTATTCTGGAAAGCTTCGAGGAGACCCCTTTGTTTTTCAATGCTATGGAACTCAGGGTACTTGTAGATGCGTATAAGTTTGCTCAAGGCGCGGGCTACCCGTACACAGATGAACTGGAGAGTGCGCTGAAGAAGGTGGAGAACGGGCTTCATGAAGAGCAGCGCCATACGCTGTTCCAGCAGACAACCGGCCTGGATGTGATTTCTTCAGCGCGTCCGCCTTCCGTCATTTTATGGCTGCGGGATCTGGAGCAGGCGGCGAAAGAAGGGCGGACCGTATGCATCACCTACTGTAAGGCGAATGCGAAGCAGGCCGACGAACGGGAAGTTGATCCGTACGGTCTGGTTTACGATCGGAATGAATGGTATATTGTCGCTTTTTGTCATCGGTCACAGGAGGTGCGTACGTTCCGTGTGGATCGCATCACCCGGCTCGAGACGACCGAAGCGCGGTTTGAGACACCGGAGGGATTCTCCGCTTCCGCTTACTTCCGGAACCAGTCCGACCGGGATCGGGAGGCTGATGGGCCACTGACAGCTATCCGCATCGAGGGAGAACCCGAAGCTCTGAATGCAGTCTGCGGTCACTGGCATTTGCGCCACTATTTGACGGAGCGAACCGATCAGGAGGCGCGGTTTCTGCTCGACATCCCAACAATGAATAAGTACCTTCCGAAATATCTGATGACATTCGGCACGGCGATACGGGTTCGGGAACCGTTGGAGCTGAAGAAGCAGATCCGAAAATTAGCCGGCGAAATCGCAAAACATTACGAAGAAGAGCCGAATTGAACTTCGCTGACAGCCGTTGTCAGTGAACCCGGTATACGATTGAAATAAGGCTGCGGCCATGCAGTTAAACAAGGTAGGATGAAAGGAAGGCAGGTTATCTATGCAAAATCATGCGACGCAATTGTACAAATATCATGTTTGGGCAAATGACCGGCTTTTCGCCCATTTGGAGCAGCTCCCAAGGGAGGCATTCCATTCGGAAGTGATTAGCGTATTCCCTTCCGTATCGCAGGCGTTTGGGCATATCTACTTGTTCGATCAGCTCTACTTCTCTGTACTTCAGGAGGCTCCGAATGAGGACATTTTTCCGAAGATTCCAGGTTGGACGGAAGAGGCGCAGGGTAAAAGCCTGGATGAGATGCGGATGCTATTCGCAAGCGTTGCCGAGCAGTACCGGGATTTGCTTCGTCGCACGCCCGATCCGGACAAAGCGATGACGATTGCGCATCCGAAGTACGGAAGCCTGGATACCCATTTCTCTGATATCTTGAGGCATGTGGTCAACCACGGGACGTATCATCGGGGCAATGTGACGGCGATGTTGAGGCAGCAAGGGTATGCAGGGGTTCCGACCGATTATTTGTTTTATTTAATAGAGTTGCAGGAAAGTCAAAAGTAGACGGCACGGATGAATGCGCATGCTTCAATCTGGTGCCGCATGCGATGTATGAAGGTGGGGCAGCGCTTCGCATTTTGAGAGAACAGGATTGCCCGTCTGACGGAGGATACACATCCTAGAAAGGGATGATTGGCATTTGGCAAGGGAAGATTAAGGGTTCCTGCTGACTTGACCCCGGAAGAGAATGCGGAATGGAGCAAGCTGAAGGGCGGATTAAGCCAAATCGATACGGAGCCGCTTCGTTCGGTCAGCCTTCAAGAGTGGGCAGCTCGGCACGTCCGGCATGAACGGGTGCGCCACTTCTTCTACGCCATGTGCCGGCAATGGTCTTATTGCGACGAAATGAGCGAGTTAAGCGATACAGGTCAATGTCTACAAAAATGTGTGTTCTCCCTATTTTTAATTACACCTGTGAGAACCGCGAATTGATAGTTTGGTTTGGACATCCCTCTGACAGAACAATGAACATAACTGGCGATGTAAACAAGCCACCTTGTCATGGGGTGGTTTATTTTCATCCATATAATGAAATCGCACTCCGCTGAAATAGAGGTGTGATTTAAGTTTTATCTATCTCTCGTCCATTCTGAAGTGCCAAATACCTCCAGGGCATCGGGAATTTCAAGTTTATTGTCGTCAATGATAATATCGAATACATGGCTTGTATCATCCACGCGGGTATTTTTATAGCCTGAATCGAGCTCTATGGTCCATTTCTCATACTGCAGCTTCAAACGCGAGCCGCTGCTGAAGGAATAAGTTCCTGCATACTCGTTGTAATCGTTTTTAGCTTTATAAGTTCCTCGTGTAAACGTGCCATCCTGAAAAAACTCAAAGTACGCGTCCGGGCTATTCGCGGATTGCCATCTGCCGATAATGAGAGCGCTCGGGTCTTGGTCTGAGCTTGCAGCCGGTGTTGGTTGTAGCGAAGCTGACTTGGAAGCCGGTGCACTGGAATCTTGATTTGAGGCTGGATCCGGCGTTGACGTTGGCTGCACCCCAGCAGGTTCTGGAGCTGAGGACGAGTCAAGAGCCGCCGATTGCGATGAATCGGGTTGAGCAGACGATGGAGCTGCAGCCCCAGTTGTGTCCGGTTCTGATGCATTTTGTTTATCAGCGGTGCTTACATCATTATGGTTCTCTACAGAAGACGCCGCTGTACGCAGCTTGTTACTCTTCATTAGAATATCTGGCTCGGCAATTAAGATGTATAAGACCACCCCTGTAAATAACACAGCGATTATAGATAGGATAAGAGCAATAAGCTTAAATAATTTCATCTGGCACCTCAACATGATGTGTATTTATTTCGAATAATTAAATAGTCATGTAGTCACGTAGTCACGTAGTCATATAGTCACATTAAATATTATCATTAAGAAATCAATTGTTCAATGAAAAGACACATTTGGATGGCTTGGGTGAGGCTATCCCTGCGGAATTTAGGCGAAAGGACGCATTAGACTGTGGAACACAAACAAGGACATCGGTGAAGATGTCCTTAAAATTTGTCATTCATTCAGACAGCAGAAGTGCTTAATCGCTTTTTTTTTAAGAAGTAAATTCCTCATTAACATGATATCGTCCTTTTGGTACGACCAAAGGTGAGCCGGAAATGGGGTCTTTGATCACGGTGCAATCCAGCCCAAAAATGTCTTTAACCAATGTGTCCGTAATTACCTGGGATGGTTCACCCTCCGCCATAAGCATTCCTTTTTGCAGTGCAAAAATATAGTCTGCATAACGCGCGGACAAATTGATATCATGAAGAACCATAACAATCGTCGTTCCGTATTTCCGGTTAAGGTCTGTAAGCAGATCAAGAATTTCAACTTGATAGGTGATGTCCAGAAAGGTTGTCGGTTCATCGAGAAATAAAATGTCGGTTTGCTGCGCCAGAGCCATGGCAATCCATACGCGCTGCCTTTGACCGCCTGAAAGCTCGTCAATATGGTGATTGGCCAGCTCCGTTATGTCCATAATCCTCATCGCTTCAGCGACGGCCTCGACATCCTTTTTGGTCCACCCGGTGTGCCAGGATTGGTGCGGAAACCTGCCCCGTCCAACCAAATCCGCGACGGAGATTCCTTCCGGGACGATGGGGGACTGCGGCAGCAGCCCTAAGACCCTGGCCAATTTCTTTGGCGGAATTTTACCGATGGGTTTGCCGTCCAGCGTGATGCTGCCGTCTGCCGGCTTGATAAGCCTCGCCAGTGTTTTAAGCAGCGTAGACTTTCCGCAGCCGTTTGCCCCCATAATGACGCTGATTTGATTGCTGGGAATCACAAGGCTTATCCCGTGAATTACCGTTTTATGATCATAGCCCGCTACGACTTGTTCGGCTTGAAAAATATGTGTCGGTTTCATTATAATTCTCCCTTTCGATTCATTTGGATGAGCAAGAAGATCAAATACGGTGCTCCGAGCAGCCCGGTAATGATGCCCACAGGGAATCTGTACTCAAAAGCAAATTGTCCGATCAGATCTGCCGCCAAAACCAAATTAACGCCAACAAGGCCGGCCGGAATGACGTTGGAGAAGCCAACGCCGACCAGTCTTTTTGCGATCGGCCCCGAAAGGAAGGAGACAAAGGCTATCGGACCCGTGGTTGCTGTAGCGATTGCAATCATGAAGACAGAGCTCACAATAAGAGCGATTCTTGTCTTGTCCGTGTCTACACCGAGAGAGGAAGCCGACTGTTCTCCGAGCTCCAATATATCCAGATGTTTTCCCAGCACGATAATAATAGGCGCAAAAATAATAACTGTGATGACAAGAGGCGGGAGCTCGTGCATTTGGGAGCCATTGAGGCTGCCGGTGAGCCATCTTAGCGCTGCGGGAATATCCTGCTGTGCGCTAACGAGCAGAAGATAGGATATCACCGCGTCAAGCATGGCCTGAATGCCTATTCCGACCAGGATTAATCGCCCGACCGAAAAGGATCTTCCTCTCGATAACATATAAATCAATAGGACGGTAGCAAGGCCGGCAATGACAGAGGCAGCGGAAACGACAGCTCCGCTTGCATGAAGCGCGATGATGCAAAAAACGGCCGCCGCGCTCGAACCGGAAGTAATCCCGATAACGTTCGGATTCGCAAGGGGGTTCCGCAGCATAGTCTGAAACGTGTATCCGGCAATGCCAAAGGCAAATCCGGCAAAAAGACCGGCCAGCATTCTCGGCAAACGAATCGTATTCACCGCAAAAGACACGCCTTTGAGGTGTTCTCCCGATAACGCCCGGATGACATCGTTAACCGGATAAATCGTGCTCCCTAGTAAAAGCATAGCGCAGCAAAGCATGCCTGCAAGTGCTGCAAGAAGGCTGGTGACAACAATCCAGCGGCGGCGTCTTTGACGTCTGCCTGCCATAATAAATTCGATCGATTGATTTCTCATAATGAACGCACTTTCGATTTCATCGCTAAAATGATGAGGATTGGAGCGCCAATGAACGCAGTCACGACACCGACTTCAAGTTCTCCAGGGCTGCCGATGAGTCTGCCGCATACATCGGATATCGTTAAGATGATGGCGCCCGAAATCGCTGACATCGGTATAACAAACCGCAAGTCGGGGCCAAGAATCAGGCGGATGGCGTGAGTGGCCAACAGCCCGACAAAACCGATAGGGCCTGCCAGCGCGGTCGTTGCACCGCACAAGAGAACCCCTGCAAGAGCCGCAACAAGCCGCAGCGTTCCTGTACGAACGCCCTGACCAGTCGCCACCTCGTCCCCCAGTGCCAGCGCATTCAATGCTGGAGCGGTAATTACAGCTGTCAATATCCCGGCAATCAGAAACGGGGCGAAGGTAGCAATCCCGCTCCAGGTTGCCGAACCGACGCTTCCTACCTGCCAAAACCTGAATTGATCCATGACATAAGAGCGTGGGATCATGATGGCCGTGACGAGGGAGGACAGGGCAGCGCTTGTGGCAGCTCCCGCCAATACAAGCTTAATGGGCGTGGCACCGCCACGCCCCATCGAGCCGATTCCGAATACGAACACTGCCGTAATGGCAGCCCCGGCTAAAGCCAGCCAAATATATTGATTAGCGGTGCTGATGTTCAGGAACGCAATCCCGCAAACTACGAACAAGGACGCGCCTGTGTTGACTCCCAGTATACTTGGGTCGGCAATCGGGTTGCGCGTGACCGATTGCATCAGCGCCCCGGAAACTCCGAGTGCCGCGCCGCCAAACAAGCTGAATACGGTTCGCGAAATTCGCTTGCGAACGACGTTTGCCCCGTAGGAGTCGACGTCCCGGTGGAATAAACCGTCGATCAGTTCATGGTAGCTGACCAGCCGAGAGCCTAAAACCAGAGAGGCGACTACGCATATCCCCAGGAGGACGAAACAAATTACCAGAACTAGCGTGAAATTCCTCGGGAGATGCGAGTTCGGCCGCTGAATTTTTGAAATCGCAGAACTACTCATTGATCTTACTGATAGCCCCATCGATTAATTCAAGATATTCATCAATGGTATAAGCGATTGAAAGCGGATTGGGGTTTCCGGAAGCTGCCAGTGGTGTACCGTCGCCTATAAACACGACAGAACCTCTTTTGATAGCTGGAATTTTACCCAGCAGGGGATCTGCTTTTACGGCTTGATACAAGTCTTCGCCACCGTATCCGATCAAAATGTCCGCATCGTTAAGCATGTCCGCATTCTCGGCGCTTAAATTCATGGAGTAGCTGGTCGGATCCGCAATCTGCTCCGTGACACTTTCTGGATAGACTAGCCCTAGCTCCTGAAGGAAGGAGCCGCGAGGGTCGGCAGACGTATAAATATGTAGTTTGGACATGTCCTTCGCCGAGAAGTTGACCCAGACTACTTTTTTGCCTTGAATCTGAGGATGCTCACTAGCCTTTTCCTTGATTAGTTCCTCCGTGTCCTTAATGAGTTGTTCGCCTTCCGCTTTCATGCCCATGCCCGTTGCATTCATCAGGACTTGCTCGCGCCAAGTAGTCAGCCAAGGGGTGGTCGGATAAGCCACAACCGGAGCAATTTGGCTAAGAATATTATAGTCTTCCTGCGTGATCCCAGAGTAAGCTGCTAGAATGACATCCGGGTCTGCGTCTGAAATCGCCTCAAAATCAAGGCCATCCGTATCTTGAAAAATATTCGGGTCGCTTACGCCGAGCTCCTTGAGCTTTTCAGCTGTCCAAGGCAGCAGTCCGCTGTCATCCTGCACGCCATAATTCGCTGCCGAGAAGCCTGCTGGCACAACGCCGAGAGCGAGCACAACATCATGATTGGCCCATTGAATAGTAACGACTCGTTCAGGCTTGCTTTCAATTGTTGTTTCTCCAAAAGCATGTTTGATCGCGATCGGATATTCTGTACTTGTCTCCTGGGCAGCAGGGGTTTCCGTACTAGGTATTTCGGTATTTACCGGAGCACCTTCACCGGGTGCCGGGGTGGATTGCTGGCCCGCACAACCTGCTAAAGCCAATACAAGACCCAATGAAGCAAGCAATGATTTGAATGAGAACTTTCGTTTTGAATTCATGATAAGTACCCTTCCTTTATAAAAAAATAAATTAGTGATCCGCCATTATGATAATGATTATCATTGTCAATAAATATATATTTGCATTGGCAGATTGTCAAGAAAATTTTGGGAAGGGAGGTTTGATTTTGGTGAAAAGAAAGCCGGAAATTGCGAAAGGAGTGTATGAGTCCACCATGTTCGCTTATTGCTCGTAAACGGAATGGGGATTCCTTTGTTAAGACACCATAGCAGGAACAACCCTCCCGGGTGTTGAATATATCCGAAATCGAGTTTTGAATAACAGGCGTATTCCAGAACGCCTTAGCCGCAGGAGGAGAACATCATGAAGACGGTCACTGTTCAAAAACTTAAGGAAGCCTTCCATTTGGAAGTGCTTGCAGGAGACAGCCATATGGACCGCGTGATTACCCGTCCACGGACGCATAGACCTGGGCTGGAGTTTGTCGGGTATTTTGATTTTTTTCCTATGAATCGGGTTCAGGTGCTCGGCCGCAAGGAAATTAACTATTTGTTGACCTTATCCGTAGAGGAACGCAAGCTGCATATCGGCAACGTCGTCAAATATCACCCGCCATGCTTCATTGTGACGTCGGGGCAGCAGGAGATTCCTTATCTAATTTTGTTCTGCGAGCAGGAAGGTATCCCGCTGCTGCGGACAACGGAGACGACGACGGAATTTATCGCTAGGCTGGACAGCTATTTGATTAAAGCACTCGCGCCTGAAATATCGATCCATGGCGTATGCGTGAATGTATCGGGCATAGGCGTTCTTCTTCGGGGGAAGTCGGGGATTGGCAAGAGCGAGACAGCGCATACGCTCATTCGAAGAGGCCACCGGTTCGTGGCCGACGATATTGTGGTGCTTAAGAAGCTTGGTCCTGCAACCCTTCTCGGGACACATAATGAGACTACGCGTGAATTTCTCGCGCTGCGCAGCGTTGGCCTGATTAATGTTGTACGACAATACGGGCGCAGGGCCTTCCAAGAGGAGACGCGAATCGTACTTGACATCGAGCTGGCCCCGTGGCAGGAGAACTCCCTAAACAATGAGCTGGAAGTAGAACCTCAGTTCACGGAATATCTAGGCGTTAAAATCCCGCATATTGAAGTCCAGCTGCAACCGGGACGTGACGTCGCTGGTCTGATCGAGGCTGCAGCGAACAATTGGTACCTTAAGCAGCTTGGCTACAGCGCTGCCGAAGAGTTCATGAAGCGGATTCAAGACGAGATGCAGCAGTGATTCGGAACTTTTGAAACGGGAGATAACAAATAGAGAATAAGCTAGAGCTAGAGTCCCTCTTTATAAGGAGGGATTTTATTTTATTTTGTCGAATTATGCAGAATTGCGTAGAAGAACATCATGAGTTTAAGGGGAGATCGTCGTGGGGAAAAGTCGTTGGTTGTTAAAAATAGCTGGTGTCGTCGGCATTACGGCAGCTGTATGGATTGGAGTGACTAAGGGGATTGCGGCCGCTTCGCCGATGTTTACGGATGTGCCTGGCTCGCATTGGGCGTATGAAAAAATAATGTGGTCGAAGGATCAGGGGATAGCGAGTGGTTATCCAGATGGATCATTTAAGCCCTCCAAGTCAGTTACCGAGGCTGAATTTTTAGTCATGCTTCTGCGTACATATCCTGAACTGCAAGTAGAAGATACAAAGGCTGATGAAATATGGTATACGCCTTACTATAGGTTGGCAAAAGAGTTGAATTTACAAGTAAACCAGCAGCCCCATGAGTTGATCACACGCGGGCATGCAGCGCAATTGATGACGGGGACGATGGGGAAAGCCTTAACGGTAACGGAAGCCGTCCAATTCATGTTAGACGAGGGTTTGGCTGAAGGCAAAAATGGATCGGGCGTCGAGGGATTTGCTCCGAAAGATACTTTAACTCGTGCGGAAGCGCAGACCTTCTTCTATCGTTTGCAACAGGGAGGACGGATAGAAGACGCTCCTGCTAAGGAGGAGGAGGAAAACGTCGTAACTGGGCAGGAGGAGGATAAAACTCAGCAGGAAGGCCAAGCACCATCCGCTATGGAGCTTCTAGGCGTCCAAATCGGTGATTCCGAGGCTGACGTCATTGCTGCACTAGGACAGCCGAATCGTAAAGATAAAATAAGCAGTGACATGACATGGTACATTTATAACCGGGATTTAAAAAATTATGCCCAAATCGGAATAATGAATCAAGAGGTCGCTGCCTTATTTTCTAATGGGACAGGCTGGCGATTTGGCGGCGATAATAAGGCGAATGGACTTATCAATTTGAAATCTAGAGCGGGAAAATTATGGGAAGAAAGCACAGGTCACTCGAATAATGTTCTCTACTATCAAATGAATGATATTCAAATAACGCTGTTCACGGATAATCATGAGAATGACCGAGTTGATGGCGTATTTGTAACCAATAACAGCGATTTCGATTATGTCTACCGTATAAACGTTACCGAGGATACATTAAAGGCCTATGAGCTTCAAGTGCTCGATTTGACGAATAGCTTCCGTGTAAATAAAGGCCTGAAGCCTCTAATCTGGAATGAGAAGGCTGCTGTTGCCGCTCGCCTGCATAGCGAGGATATGGGGGTACGGGACTTTTTTGCCCATAGAAATCCTGATGGCAAGTCAGTTGGTGACCGAATGGCCGCTCAAGGCTTAACCAAATTTAAGGCAATAGGCGAAAATATTGCAGCTGGCCATACGAGTGCAATCGATGCCCACTACGGTTGGCTAAATTCGCTCGGGCATCGGAATAATATGTTGACTAGTGATTATACAGCGCTTGGAGTTGGAGTTAAGTTTATAAATGATGTTCCATTTTACACTCAAAACTTCTACACTGCGCGGTAATGATGTTAGCTTATTCACCCATGCATAATTTACAGCCGAGTTTCCAATACTATGGTTTATAATTATGACCTCGATGGTGAAGGGATGGTAGACCATTGGCTAAGCATTCAGACACTAGCTGGAAACAGGATCACCCAAGCACGTTGTTGAGCAACTCTGTTCAAAAGGCGGATCGTGCGGTGAAGCAAGCGATGTCGCATCCAGAGGGGACAACGGTTGAGCATGCTTCTAATTCAATATCCCACGCAGAAAATGCACTCTTCAATGCAGAGCAGCACAATGAACACATGGACACCGTTGAGCAATATAAAGAAAGATTAGAGCTGGCAAAGGAGCATCTGCAAGAAGTGCAGGAAATCGTTGAAGATCAAGGCTAGTTACTTATATGAGACTATAACCCCCGCAGGTTTTAATACCTTACGGGGGTTATTTTACTGCTCGGGTCCTGATTGGCCCATTCATCTAATACAACCATCCCCTTTAATCGCGGAAGCCAGGTTTGTTCCATAATATCCAGCATGTTTCGGCTTCTTGGGCGATCAGGGAACCGGGCGGCATGCCAAGCTTCCCGAGGCAAGCGGTACAAGGCAGAGGTCAATTTTCGCTCGGCGTGGTTTAGCGGACGGAGTGCTTCGTACCCTTTTAACAACGAATGCATGAAAACGGGATTAAAGTGAGTTGTGTTCATAAGGGTGGTCGCTAAGTCGACATATATAGACCCTAACTTCGAATGGTCCCAATCGATAATGAAAAGCTGGCCGTCATCGGCAATAATAACGTTATGTGTAGTAATATCGCTGTGTATCAAAGCGGGAGAGATCCTTTCCATCCTCAGTAGATTTGCCATCTCCGGGGTCTTTAATTCAGCCCAAGTCCGCTCCGAAAATTGGATACAGGCTTCTGCGAACCTTTCGAACCATCGGCGCGTCCAGAGATTCGTTTGGTTTGCTTGGCCATTCGACTGCGAAAGAGACGGTCCCGGTTTTTCCATAAGCGGATATGATCAAAAAAGGGGCTATTCAAGGAAAAGAAACAGCTGGAGGTAGTATGCAAGGAGGCAAGAGCCCGGCCAAGCTTTTCGAAATCTTCTGTTTTCTGCAGTTGCTTTTATTTGGTCAATGGTACCTGAGCGAAGTAGTACACTACGATAAAAAGGCTTCATCGCATAGGTTCCACTTTCCGTCTGTACGCGGAGGATGGCATTTTTCCGGTAAAAGGATGCAACCGGCTCCGATCTCATCGGAATCAGACCGAAGCGGCGTACAATTTTGCGTATTCGTCTTTGGGAATAGGAATTATTATAGGAATTTGCCATTGCATAGGCCCTCGTTTCATTTATTGCGTTTTAGCCAGGTTATTCATCGAGAGGGAGATATGCATGGCCTAGCGTCTACAAGCGATTAAATCTTGCAATTAATTTGACATCAAACTATAATGCAATTATGGAAACCAGAGACGTCATTTCATTAATTTCTAGAATTAGAGAGAAAGTTAATCGGTTTATTGTATCGGAGATGGCGAAGAATGGGATCGAAGGGATTGCCACTTCACATGGCGATATCATCTATGCCCTGTTTAAGACGCCCAGACTGACGATGGCGGACATATCCAAAAAGATAAATAAGGACAAGTCTACAGTGACAGCACTTGTTGATAAGCTGGTCCGGCTTGGATATGTGACAAAGGAAAGGAATATGGAGGATACGAGGGTTGTTTATGTTGCTTTAACCGAGAAGGGGAAAGAGCTGGAGCCGATCTTTGAATCCATATCCCAACAATTGTTGGACGTGTTTTACTTGGACATTTCCGATAAAGAAAAAGAAGACCTGCTTCACGTTTTAAAAAGGATTTACGGCAATTTCTAAATTTTTTTCAACAAATAGTTGGATATCAAACCAAATGGGACGAGGAGGAGATTAGCATGAGAGATTTCACGCTAGAATTGCCTGATCATGTGGAGAAATACATTGGGGAGAACGATTTATATCTGGAGGTGTTTGAGGGGGGAAACCTCTCAAAGGCAGCGGAAAGCAGACCCCCATTGCTTTTTGTACACGGGGCTTTCACGGGCAGTTGGATGTGGAGCAAATACATTCCACACTTTGCCCGGGAAGGGTGGAAATGCTATGTCATGAACTTGAGAAGCCACTACAAAAGCAGGCTCATGGACATGACCAAAATTACTTTTGAGGATTACTTGGGGGATATTAGAGAGATTATCAAAGAAGTTGTCGCGGAGTGTGGCGCAGCGCCGATCCTAATCGGATTTAGCATGGGGGGAATCTTGGGACAGAAATTAGCTGAGACCGTTGAGCTTGCCGGGCTGGTGCTGATCGATTCCGTTATAAGCCAAGAAGTTCACGAGATAGTGCCCTACGAACACTTAGAGCCTTTAACAACTGCCATCGTAATGCCGGCTCCAGTTCGTGAAGAGCAATCGAGTATAGACGAATCTGCAGAAGACATTGCATTCCAAAGAAAATATCTGGCGATGGAGTCGTCCAAGGCATATAATGCTTTTGCTTTTTCGGATGAATCAAGGGGCATATCCGTAGATAGCAGCGCCATTTCTTGCCCATGCTTGGTTATCAAGGCAGTGAGCTGTGATGATGACGATCGCCGGGGCAGAGTGACAGCAGCGCAGCTCCGTGCGGAATATAAAGAGCTCTGGAACACAACGCATACCGGCGTGCTTATAGGACAGAGGTATATGGAATCAGTAACAGCCATCATGGGCTGGTTAAAGCGATTTTAAATCAACATGATGAGTAAATAGGTACTTGTTATGGCCCAGTCCCAACTGGAGTACCAAAGTTTTTGAACAACATGAGGAGCGAAACGGGAGACTAATAAATTAAGGAATAAGGCGGCCTTCAGGGTCGCCTTTTTTGTGATAAGGAGATTTAATTGTTTATTTTTTAGTTCATATTCAGTTCATATAAGCTCTTTATCATCCGAATGTATCCAGTAAATATACACGGAAAAGGGAGGATTCATATTGAGTAATTATCAAGAAAAGAAGCCGATGGCAGCCGATGGGAATTGGGCCGTTGAAGCACAGGGACTGATTAAAACTTTTGGTGATAATCGTGCGGTTGATAAGGTAGATCTGAAAGTTCCCGCCGGTTCTATCTACGGTGTGCTCGGCCCAAATGGTGCCGGGAAGACGACGACAATCCGAATGCTGGCGACATTGCTGCGGCCGGATGAAGGTTCGGCACGGATCTTCGGATTTGATGTGGTGAAGGAGGCACAAATTGTCCGCCAATTAGTTGGGGTGACCGGTCAGTATGCCTCGGTCGATGAGGCGCTCAGTGCGACCGAGAATTTGCTCATCTTCTCGCAGTTATTAGGGCTAAGCCGTGCGAAGGCGAAGCGAAAGGCAGCGGAGCTGTTAGAGGAATTTGGTCTAACGGAAGCCGCGAAGCGTCCCTTGAAAAATTTCTCAGGCGGCATGCGCCGCAGGCTGGATTTGGCGGCAAGCCTTATTGCACAGCCGCCGCTAATCTTTTTAGATGAACCGACTACGGGGCTGGATCCGCGAACACGCAATCAAATGTGGGAGACGATCCGCCGGCTGGTGAAGGAGGGATCAACTGTACTGTTAACTACGCAATATCTGCAAGAAGCAGATGAACTGGCTGACCGGATCGCGGTTATCGATCATGGCCGTGTTGTTGCCGAGGGGACCGTAAATGAACTAAAAGCGTCAGTAGGCACCTCCTCCTTGCATTTGAGCATTCAAAATCCGCAAGACGTATGGGAGGCTCGTCAAACGGTTGATCGAATCCTGGAGGTTAGATCATCTGTCTCTTCGGAAGGGGGAAGAATTATTGCCCCGATGGGGGATGCCGATCGGGTTACGGATCTGCTGATCGCCCTTCGCGAAGCGGGAATCCAATTAGCAGAGTTCAGCGTACAGAAGCCTACTTTAGATGAAGTCTTTTTGACGATCACTGGTCAGGATAATAAAGAGAATGCAGCGATGGCTTCACATCCATTGCACAAAGAAAGCGAGGTAATGGTATGAAAAGTGCTTCAATAACTCCTGTTGCTGCACGGCAATTACGCAACAGAACCAGCTTCGGCCAATCAGTAAGAAATTCCTTAATCATGGCTTACCGGGGGCTGTTAAAGATTCGCCGCACCCCCGAGCAGTTGTTTGATGTAACGCTTCAGCCAATCATCTTCACCCTGATGTTCACTTACATTTTTGGCGGAGCGATTTCAGGAGACGTACAAAGCTATTTGCCGGTTATTATTCCCGGAATCCTGGTGCAGACTGTGATCACCACCTCGGTTGTCACTGGCGTTCAATTGCGTGAGGATATGGATAAAGGTGTATTCGACCGATTCAAATCACTGCCTATTGCCCGAATTGCCCCGTTAGCGGGAGCTCTTTTGGCGGATACCATCCGGTATACAATTGCGACAGTGCTTACTTTTACTATGGGCTATATTATGGGCTACCGACCTGAGGGAGGACTAGGGAGTGTTGCGGTTGCCGCACTTCTCGTCATTGCGTGTGCTTGGGCCATCAGTTGGATCTTTGCCTTCTTTGGCGTAATTGCGCGTACTGCATCAAGCGTTCAGGGAATTTCGATGATTGTGCTGTTCCCGCTCACCTTTGTCTCTAATGCTTTTGTGCCGGCTGAGACGATGCCTAATTGGCTGCAATGGTTTGTGAAGATTAACCCGATCTCGCACCTTGTCACGGCCATCAGGGAGCTTACCAACTCGGGAACCGTCGGTTCGGATTTGACGATCTCGCTCATTGGCGCCGCGGTTATTGTGGCCATCTTCGCACCGCTCACCGTGCGTGCCTATATGCGCCGGACTTAGTAGATATGCTTTGACAGCGGATGCCAACCGGGGATACTCTTTATTTAAAAAATAATTGAGGAATGAATACAATGACAACCATCTTAATTGTAGATGATGATCCTCACATCCGTGAATTAATTCGAGTTCTTCTTTCCAGAGAGGGCTTATCGATTGTTGAAGCAGCGGATGGAGAAGCCGCCTTATCCTTGCTCGAAAAGGACAAAATAGATCTGATAATTCTGGATATTATGATGCCCAATATGGATGGCTGGACATTTTGCCGTGAAATACGAACCTACTATTCCAGTATACTCCCCATTTTAATGTTAACGGCAAAAGGAGAGACCGCTCAGAAAGTCAAAGGGTTTGATCTCGGAACGGATGACTATATGGTCAAACCCTTTGCTGCAGCTGAGCTCGTTGCTCGGGTCAAAGCGCTGCTCAAGCGCCATAAAATTACCGTATCCAAGCAGATTGAAATCGGGGATGTCTTGATAGACCGTGCTTCCTATAGAATTTTTATTGGGAATCAGGAGCAGACCTTGCCGTTGAAAGAGTTTGAGCTGTTGTTCAAGCTGGCAACACACCCGCAGCGGACTTTTTCACGGGAACAATTGATTGAAGATATTTGGGGATTTGACTACGAGGGGGATGAGCGAACGGTTGATGTCCACATCAAGCGTTTACGGCAACGTTTTGCTTACGAAGATTGCCCCTTTAAAATTACAACAATCCGTGGACTCGGTTATCGTCTGGAGGTCACCCCTTGAAGCTGATGGAAATGACAAAGCAAATTTCAGGTTTATTGGCACTCCTATTAACCCTGATGTTATCTTGGTCCTGTGCCTACTGGTTTACATCTTGGCTTTTTGAGGCAATTCACTATGTTCCTAGCGATTATGTAAGCCTGTTAATCAATTCGTTATTGGGACTTTTCCTATTTGGCTTTTGCATGGCTATTATAGCGAACATCAAATGGGTAAAAAATCGCCAAGAAAAATTTCTGCATCCGATCATTCAGGCCATGAAAATGATGGCTGAAGGAAACTTTAATATCGATCTTTCTTATTATGGAAATCAACATCAGGGACGAGGTCACCCCTATTCCAGAATTGTTGAAAGTATTAGAGATATGGCAGGAAAACTCAGTGCAATGGAGGAAATGCGGCAAGAATTTATTTCGAATGTCTCACATGAAATCCAGTCTCCGTTAACTTCGATTAGTGGGTTTGCCCATGCGTTAAAGAACGAGGAGTTAAGTCCTGATGAACGTAAGCATTACTTAGAAATTATAGAAATGGAAAGCAGCAGGCTTTCGAAATTGAGTGAAAATTTACTGAAACTCACTTCGCTAGAGTCTGATAAATTTCTTTTTGACCAACAAAGCTATCGATTAGACCGCCAGCTTCGCCGAAGTATTCTGGCCATTGAACCGCAATGGGCGGAAAAGCAAATCAATATGGACATTTCTCTCGAAGAATTAACCGTCACTGCCAATAAGGATCTGATGGAACAAGTATGGATGAACCTGCTCCATAACAGTATTAAATTCACACCTAGAGAAGGGAGCATCAGGATTGAAGCGCTGAAGGCACCCGATAATCATCTCATTGTGAAGATCCAAGATACTGGAATTGGCATGGATAAAGAAACGCTAATGCATATATTTGAAAGATTCTATAAAGCGGATCCATCAAGAAACCGCAATTTCGGGGGCAGTGGCCTAGGTTTATCCATTGTCAAAAAAATAGTCGATTTGCATAGTGGCGTCATTCAAGTCCAAAGTGAACCGGGAAAGGGAACCGAAGTAACCATAACATTAAAGCAAACTTTCGATTAAAGTCTGTATGGAGAACGAGAACGCAGAAGGCCCAAAAGAACAGACCGATGCCGTAATTCCTCACGAGGAGCTATGGCTTTTTTTACATAGGGCCAAATAAACAAATGCCAAGGGTTCTTTAGAATTCTAAATCGATTTAAATTATCATATTTATACTAAATAAATATTTAAATCTATCAGTATTATTGATACACTATGATCAGGTAAAAGAAATTATGAATTTGATCCAGAAAAGGTGTGTGACCAGGTTCCGCACTGGCTGCTGTGATGCCTAGCAGGAGCGCTACATCCTTTCTGCAAATATTAGGGTATAAGGACGGTAAAAATGAGTAACAGACAAACGAGTACAGATGTTATCTTAATTGGTGCCGGGATTATGAGTGCAACTTTGGGGACACTGCTGAAACAATTAGTACCGGACTGGGAAATTACAGTGTTTGAGAAGCTTGCCAACGCAGGAGAGGAAAGCTCTAACGAATGGAATAATGCAGGAACGGGACATGCAGCGCTGTGCGAGCTTAACTATACCACCGAGAAACCGGACGGATCTGTAGATGTGAGCAAAGCGATCAAAATTAACGAACAGTTCCAGGTTTCCATGCAGTTCTGGTCTTATCTTGTAAATAGCAATCTCATCCGTAATCCGCAGGATTTTATCGCGCCATTGCCTCATATGAGCTTTGTACAAGGCAAGAAGGATGTGTCGTTTCTAAAGAAACGTTTTAAAGCGCTATCAAACAATCCTTTATTCCGGAATATGGAGTTTTCCGACGACCCGGACAAACTAATGGAATGGATTCCGCTGATGATGAAAGACCGTCCAGCCAATGAGCCTATAGCGGCGACAAGAATCGAGTCGGGGACGGATGTCAATTTCGGTGCTTTAACGCGCATATTGTTCGAGCAATTAAATGGCCAAGGCGTTGATATAAAATATAAACATAGTGTAGATAATATAAAGCGTACAAGCGACGGCTCGTGGGAATTGAAAGTACGGAACGTCGATACCGGCAGCGCCGAGTACCATGCTGCGAAGTTTGTCTTCATTGGCGGCGGGGGAGGAAGCCTGCATCTGCTGCAGAAATCCGGCATTCCGGAAGGTAAACATATCGGAGGCTTCCCGGTAAGCGGACTGTTTATGGTGTGCAACAATCCCGAGGTGATAGAACGGCATCATGCCAAAGTATACGGCAAGGCTAAGGTCGGTGCTCCTCCTATGTCCGTTCCGCATCTCGATACAAGATTTATCGGCAATAAAAAGTCGCTGCTGTTTGGACCGTTTGCCGGCTTCTCGCCGAAATTTTTAAAATCCGGCTCTATGTTTGATTTGATTACGTCTGTAAAACCGGATAATCTTGTAACGATGCTGGCAGCAGGGGCCAAAAACATTCCATTGACAAAATACTTGATCCAGCAAGTGATGCTGTCCAAAGAAAAGCGGATGGAAGAACTGCGGGAATTTATCCCGAACGCGAAAAGCGAAGATTGGGATTTGGTGATAGCGGGCCAACGCGTGCAGGTTATCAAAGATACGGATGCCGGCAAAGGGACGCTGCAATTTGGTACCGAAGTCATTAGCGCTGCCGATGGCTCGATCGCTGCATTGCTCGGCGCTTCTCCGGGTGCTTCAACCGCGGTTTCCGTCATGCTTGAAGTGATCACCAAGTGCTTCCCGCAATATATGGAGGCGTGGGAGCCGAAAATCAAAGAGATGATTCCTTCTTACGGTGCATCACTGCTAGCAAACGCGGAGCTTACCGAGGAAGTTCAGGCTTCAAGCGCGCGGTCGCTTGGTCTTAGCGGTGAAGACCTTCCGGTTGAAATGCACGCATAGCTCTATTCCGCTATAATTTCATTATTTTACGTCAAAAAAGAGAGATCTCCTGCTTTCGCAAGAGGGTCTCTCTTTTGATTTAAGAATTAATGTTTAGGTATTACTTTGTAAAGTTATCGAAATAGCCTTGAATAAACACGATCGGCGTGCCTTTGTCTCCGCTTCCTGAAGTCAGATCGGACAGAGAGCCGATGAGGTCCGTAAGCTTTCTAGGCGTAGTGCCTTGGGTTTCCATCGATCCTACGAGATCGTCACTTTTATTGCTGATGTAATCGGAAATAGCCTGCTTAAGCTCGTCGCCGCTTAAGTCCGCAAAGTTGTTATCCGCAAGATATTTCAACTTGATTTCATTTGGCGTTCCTTCCAGGCCGGCAGTGTAAGCGGGCGATACGACTGGGTCAGCCAACTCCCATATTTTCCCGACCGGGTCTTTGAATGCCCCGTCCCCATAAATCATAACTTCCACATTTTTACCCGTCTTCTCCATAAAAATTTGCTGGATCTTGTCGACGGTCTGCTGACAGTTACGAGGGAAAAGCTTGATTTCATCTTCCGTTGATTTATTCGATCCGAGCAAGCCGTATTCTTCATTAAATCCGCTATGGTCAATAGATTCCGCCAGGATGTCGTCAAGGCTGTAGACGATCTCCCCGCCATTGGCTTTCAAAATCTTCATCGTTCTGAAGCGGGAATGGATGTCGCAGGTCAGCACATTTTTGGTGTAGTCGAGAATCGTTTTTGGGCTATTGGAGAAAATGACCTCGCACTCGGTTCCCTGTTCTTCCACTAAAGTTTTATAGTAATCAATATAATCAATGCCAGTAAACGTATGCTTATTATAGCCAAAAAGCTCACGGAATCGTGCCTCCGTCAGCACATCCGTCCAAGGATTAACGCCTTTTTCATCAAGCGCGTCGAGATCGACCAAGTGGTTGCCAACTTCATCGGAAGGATAGCTCAGCATTAACACGATCTTCTTAACGCCTTTGGCGATGCCGCGGAGACAGACAGCAAAGCGGTTGCGGCTTAAAATCGGGAAGATCACGCCAACCGTTTCGTCACCGAACTTGGAAGCAACATCTTTTGCGATATGATCAATCGTAGCATAATTGCCTTGAGCACGGGCGACAATGGATTCTGTGATGGAAACAATATCTTTATCCCGAATTTGAAAGCCTTCAACTTCGGCAGCTTTTAATACGCTGTCTACAACGATATCCTCTATATGATCGCCTCGTTTGATGATCGGGCAACGAAGGCCCCTAGCGACTGTTCCAACTACTCTTTCCAATACGTTCATCTCCTTAAGATGATTAAGTTTATCTACATTATCTAACCGCCTACTTGTAATATACATCAGCTTAGTGGTATAAGTTAAATTAATATATCGAATATAGGGTATAAGGGGTGATTATATGATAAGCAAATTGGATCTATATAAAATCTTTAGCCAGGTTGCGAAAAGTGAAAGCTTTTCCAGAGCAGCCAAAGAGCTTTATATGACACAGCCGGCTGTCAGCCAGGCGATCATGCAATTAGAAAAAGATTTAGATACACGGCTTTTTAATCGAACGCCCAAAGGGGCTACTTTGACGAATGAAGGCAGCCTTCTATTTGAATACGTGAACTCGGCGATGAATTTGCTGCAAACGGGTGAAGAAAAAATAATGGAATTTAAAAATCTGACAGCCGGTGAATTGAAAATTGGCGTAGGGGATACGATTTCCAGATATTTTTTACTGCCTTATTTAGAGGCTTTTCATAATGAATATCCCAATATTAAGTTTACGATTGTGAACGGCACAACGATAGAGCTTTGTGCGGTTTTAAAATCAGGCGAGGTGGACATTACGATTTGCAATCTCCCCATTGAAGATTCTTCGCTAGAGGTAAGACCCTGCTTTGATATCCAGGATACGTTTGTTTATGGAGAAAGGTTTGCAAAAATTTTGTCACAGCCGGTAAGTCTTCATGAATTGGTGAAGCTTCCCCTGATTTTTCTCGAAACGAAATCCAATTCACGAAAATACGTGGAAGATTACATGATCTCTAAAGGGATCAAGATTGCGCCGGAGTTTGAATTAGGCTCGCATGATTTATTATTGCAGTTTGCTAAAATTAATTTGGGAATCGCTTGTGTAACGAAAGAGTTTTCCCAGGAATATTTATCGAAAGGGCTGCTGTCCGAAGTACAGCTGTTAGAGGAAATTCCAAGGAGAAGCATAGGGGTATGCAACATAAAAAGTGTACCGCTATCGTCAGCTGCCACGAAGTTTGTGGAGCTATTGGAGAATAAATGAGCTGTCCGTTCCCGCAGGAATGGACAGCTTTAACCTTTTATTAGGTTAAGTCCACGACCACTTTAATCGTTTCTTTAGCCTCGATCGCCTTATTGAATGCTGCTTGAATGTCGTCCAATTTATACACCTGTGTCACCATGGTGCCGATCGGTGTCTTCTTCTCATTGATATGGGCAATGACCTTCGTGATATCTTCGTGGTTATAGCTTTTCTGCGGAAAACTATTGAATAAGAAAGTATACATTCAAAAAAAACATATGAATAATTTTTTATACCATGATAGCATCCAAAATGTAGGAAATAACATATGAGAAAGGAAGATCAAGCTATGGATATTAGAGTCGAAACTTTCCCAAATTACCGCCTGGCATATGTACGGCAAATTGGTCCTTATGGTCCTGCCAACGTTCAGGCAATGGAAGAGCTAAAAAGTTGGGCGAGGGAGAAAAAACTGCTCACTGAACCAGCTGTTTTATTCGGAATTCCCCAAGATAACCCGCAAATAACGCCGCCTGAGAAATGCAGATATGATGCATGTATTACTATTACAGAAGAGGACCAAATTGATGACTTCGTCTCCGAAAGTAAACTTGACGGCGGGGATTATGCGATTTTCAGAATCAATCATACAGCAGAGGATATTCAAAGAGCATGGGTGGAAATTTTCCCAGCTTTGCACCGCATGGGACTCCAAACTGCCAACAAACCGATTTTAGAAAAATACACTGATGATTTGGTTAACAATCACTTGTGCGAACTATGTGTGCCAATAAAAAAGGAGCCCCCATTTTTGTAGAATGGCTCTCCTTAATTATCGTTTTTTAGACTTGCAAGGCACGCTCATTGTAAGAGAACATGTTCAACTATGGAGCACTCATTGGCGTACGCTGCACGAACTTCTTGTAATTTTGGACATTGGGGATTCTTTTATGGTGAGAGAGAAGCTTTTTATCGCTGATGACCCAAGTATGGCTGGATGAGTCTTTTCGACGTACGGCGACAAAATTATATTTTCCTGCGGAGTAGACCTTGTATCCCTGCTTTTTGCTTCTGAGGCAAAAAAGATCGTCTTCCCCGACGTTCTGATCGGGAAATTGTACTTTATTTAACACCTGCCGTTTAATGAACAACGTCGCACCGGGAAGTTTAGTGACCGGTCTGTTCTCGTCCTGGTGAAAACGCAGAATCAAAGTTTTAGACCCGCGTAAGTACATATAGTGGGCCCGTTTTCCAACAACATCCGCATTTGCTTTATGCAATGCCTGCAGGCTGTCTTTTAAATAGTAGGGTGCGTAATAATCATCGTCATCGAACTTGGCAATGTAGCTGTATTTCGTTTTGCTGACAGCATAGTTTAGGCAAGCACCGAGAGAGCTGCGGCCTGCAACGCGGTAGACTTGGATGTTCCGGTTTTTTCTAGCTAAACGCTGATAAGGCTCAAGCGGTATTTTATCGTTGTTTACAATAATGATAAGTTCCTTTTTCGGATAGCGCTGTCGAATGTAATTATGAAGCAGGTTGTTTAAAAAACTCTGACGAATCGTACAGGTAATGATGGAAACTCCCTGTGGCCTCTGTTTCATAGAGTCTTTCGATCTCGATCCCATTACATCGCTCCCCCTATCCGTGATGATTAATAGCAGCTTACTCTACATTATGTATACGGAAAAGAAGAGTAACGGCATATCCACCAAGTTGGCAAGAATAAGATATATTATGTTGGAAGATATGAGATTACCCGACGGTCATCTGCTTTATAGAATGAATCAACCAAAAATAATAGTTAATCGCCGAACACGGTAGAGGAGCCGTTTTACTTCCTGAATAACAATGCGGTATCCTCATTTAAGATAAATCAGGAAAGGAGTTACTCGCTTTGGGTGACCAGCATTTTAAAGAAACGGTGGAACTGACTTTGAAGGTGATCGGCGGGAAGTGGAAGCCGGTAATTTTATGCCACTTGACGGAAGGCACGCACCGATTTGGAGAATTGAGACGAGAAATGCCGCAAATTACGCAAAAAATGCTGACGCAGCAGCTGCGTGAATTAGAAAAAGCCGCGATTATCAATCGCAAGGTTTATGACCAGGTGCCGCCTAAGGTGGAGTATTCATTGACTGAGTATGGGCTAACTGTGAAGACGATTTGAGCAAATTCAAGCTCAAAGCTTAATATAGGCTGGATTTAAAAAGGGACAAGAGACCTCTTCATTTGAGGAATCTTGTCCTTGTTTTTGACTTATGCGAAGGTTTTCACCGCTTCATACAGCATGTCCAGCAGCCTTTGGCTCGACACGCTAACGGCGAAGTTCACGTTTTTCGCCCGGTTGGTCCGGCCTCTGAGGTCTACGACCGTTTGCCCACGGGTAAACTCGCCGCTGAGTTCAATTTCTACGTTGCAATGCTGCGTTTCGAACAGCGACGGGTCAATCAGGTAGGCAACGGCGCAGGGATCGTGCATTCCTTCGACCCGATCGTTCCGGAAATAATAGTCCAGCATCGCGGCGATCGCCTGTCCTGTTTGGTTGCCGATGTTTCGTATACGCTCGATATCCTCGATATACATCGGTACTTGGTACGTCACGTTCAGACCGAACATCGTGATCGGAATACCGGAACGGAACACGGTCTGCGCCGCCTCAGGGTCGACGTAGATGTTGAATTCTGCCACCGGGGTCCCGTTCCCCTCCGTGCTCGAACCACCCATGATGGAGAGCTGCTCGATGCGTCCGATAACCTCCGGATACTCAGTCAGCAGTAGAGCCACGTTGGTGAGCGGGCCGATAGCCACGATCGTCACCTTTTGTTCGCTTGCCATAATAACTTCACGCATCGCGTCTATCGCGGACTGTTCAATTACGGACAGCGTTGTATCTCCCAATTCCACCCCGCCGAATCCCGAATCGCCATGGGCTTTCTCGGCAACCACCAGCTCACCGTACAGCGGGCCTGTCGCTCCTCTGGCAACCGGGATGTCCGGCCGCCTGATGAACGACAGCAGCTTGAGCGTATTGGCGGTAATTTTCTCGCTGGTCTGGTTGCCGGCGCAGGTCGTAATCAGTTTGATGTCCAGCTGCTCCGAAGCTGCGGCGAGCAAAATGGCCAGAGCGTCGTCGATTCCTGGATCGCAGTCAATAATAATCGGTTTTACCATGGTGATCCTCCGTTTCTTCATCCATTAACTAAGCAATTTGATGGCGATGACTCCGCCGAAGATCAGGGCGATGCCGAGCATCTCGGTTTGCGCCATTTTTTCCTTCAAGACGACTCGCGCATAGAGCACGATCAACAAGATATTTCCCGAAATAATGGCTGACACTAGCCCCGTTACGCCCAGCTTAAAAGCCGGGAGGATAAAGATCATGGCCAGAAAATTCGTTAAGCCGATGGTCATGCCCCATAATAGGGTCCTGTGAGTGGCTGGGGTAGCCGCCTCTATAACTTTCCCGTTACCCCCGGCATGCGGATGCTCGCTCCGGTCCGTGCGTCCTCGTTCCTTGGATTGCTGCCAGCGCCAGGTGGCAAAGAACAGGATCGCTCCGGTACCGAACATCAGGATCAGCGTAGGCAGTGTCTCTGCGCCCTGTAGGACGGATATTTTACACAGAATATCCGTCATCCCAAAGAACAGCATAGCCAGCAGGCCCCACTGCGACCCCTGCAAATGCCGCCAGGAGAGCTGGTTAGAATAGCTGATCAGGAACACGCCAGAGAAGATGGTCAGGAAGGCCAGACCTTGGCCAAGGCTCATCGTCTCTCTCCACAGCAGGAAGGAAAGCGAAGTTACGACCAGCGGCGACGTGCCTATTAAGATGGCAATTAAAGAGGCTTTGCCCGCGGCATATGCCTTGTACATAGACGAGTTGGATACATAAGCGAACGCGCCGACCCATATGCCAAGCAGGGCGCCTGAATTCCATACCTGTCCGATGAATAAATTCAGAATGACGGACAGGAGGAAGGCTCCGATATAAGCGCCCAGCAGCAGCAGGTTCCGATCGAAGCCCTTGCGGGAGGACCATTGAAACATAATGGCTCTAACCCCGTAGATGATGGCTACGCATATTGCAAATATCAGCCACATACCGCCTAGCTCCCGTGGCGTTCGCGTAAAAATTGCTCAATCTCCCCACGGGTAGGGATCGAGTTCGCCGCCCCTTTCCGGGTAACCGCAATAGCCGCCGCCGCGGAGGCGAATCGAAGCTTCTCCTCGGTGGAGAGCGGCGAGCGCAGCAGCGTGGCCCAGGCTCCGATGAACGTATCACCTGCGGCCGTCGTATCCACCGCATTGACTTGGAATGCCGGTACATCGATTTTGACCAGCGACGTATTCATATACGACGTGCCTTTCTCGCCTAAAGTCAGAATGACTTCCCGCGAACCCTTATGAATCAGGCAGCGCAGCGCTTCCTCGGCTTGCTCCGCGCTGCCTGCAGAAATTCCTGTAATCGTTTCGATTTCGGTTTCGTTCAATATGAGCAAGTCTATTTTCTGCAACAGCTCATCTGAAATGGAGGTGGCCGGAGCGGGATTGAGGATAATGAAGACCCCTTTCCGGCGGGCTTCTTCAATCACCATTTCGTTCGTCTCCCATGGAATTTCGTTTTGCAGCAGCAAAAGATCCGTTTGTTCAAGTATGGAAAGGGATGAGCGAATATCGTCCGGGTTCATTTTGCCGTTGGCGCCTTCGGACAATATGATCGTATTCTCCCCTTTATCGTTGACGTTAATAAAGGCCAAGCCTGAGAAGCCCTCTTTGGACATAACGAGGCTCGTATTCACCCCGTACCCTTGCACCGTGGCAAGGAGCTGGTTCGCGAAGGAATCCTGACCGACCGAACCGATCATCGTTACATTTCCGCCGGCCAATGAAGCTGCAATCGCCTGGTTGGAGCCTTTTCCGCCGCATAGGTATTCCGCTCCCAATCCTTTTACGGTCTCGCCAGCCTCCGGAAATTCGTGCACGCGGTTAATGATGTCCATATTAATGCTGCCGACGACTAAAATATTCAACAAATCGACTCACATCCGTTTTAGTTTAATTAAGTTGTGTGTAGTAACTGCATGGTTAACCTTCTTTGGAACCTGAATTTGCAACACCTTGCACAAAATAACGCTGGAACAACAAAATCAATATTACCGGTACGATGACAGCAATAATGGTAGCGGCAAACATCTCGTTCCAGGCCGTCGCGTGCTCTGTCGTGAACATGCTGATGGCTACCTGAATGACACGGTATTTCTCCGAACGCGTCACGATCAATGGCCACATGAAGGATTCCCATTGGAAAATGAAGGTGAGCAGCGCCGCACTGATCGTAACCGGTTTACAGAGAGGCATAATAATTCCCAAGTAAATTTTCCACCAGGAGGCGCCTTCAAGGCGTGCTGCTTCGATCAAAGACATCGGAAGATCCATGAAAAATTGTCGGTACAAGAAAATGACCAGCCCGTTGGCAATCCCGGGAATAATCAAACCGTAATAGCTGTCGATCCATCCAATGCCGTTCATCAAGCTGTATAGTGGAATGGAGATGACTTCAAACGGGATCATAAAGCTGAATATGACGAGGCCGAATAGAATTTCGCTGCCTTTAAATGTGAACTTGGCAAAAGCGAAAGCCGCCATCGAGTTGAATATGACGCTAAAAAGAACGGTTGTTAAGGCAATGAAGAACGTGTTCACCACGATGGGACCGTAGCCTCTTAGCGCAAACAGATTCGTATAGGCCTCCCAGGTGAAATCGGTGGGAATGAATGTGCGCCAAGAGATCGGAGAGACGTAACGGAAAATGTCATCCACCGGCCGAAAGGAAGAAACCAGCGCGAAGATAAGTGGAAAAAAGACGATCACGAGCAACACCAAATGAATGGTATAGAGAAGCCATTTTGAGGTACTCTTCAAGGTCACAACCTCTTTCTGTTGACTTAATGTTTAGGTTTGAGCAGTTTGAATTGCGCCGCAATGATGATCAGAATTAGCACCAAAAGCATCATGACGATTGCCGAGGCTCTGCCAAGATCGGAGTATTGAAACGCGCTGTTGAAGCTCTCGTTCATCAGAACGTTCGTGCTGTTCTCCGGACCGCCTTTGGTCAAAATATACATTGGCGAGAACATGAGGAAGTTGATGACGGTGTCTGTTACCGTGACAAAGATTAGCGGACGCTTCAGCATCGGAAACGTGACGTTCTTGAAGCGTTCCCAGCGTCCGGCGCCGTCAATCGCGGCAGCTTCGTACAAGGAGCCGGGGATTTCCTGAAGTCCGGCCAGGAGGAATACGGACCAGTAACCGACGCCTCTCCAGGTGGAGATGGCGATAATGACCCATAGCGCCTGCTCGCTGCTGCCGAGGAACGGCTGTGCTGGAAGGCCCAAAGCGACCAGAATCGAGTTGACGATCCCTTGCTCCTGATTGAGCAGAAGCGCCCACAGTACGCAGGCAATCGGCTGGGATACGGCAATAGGGATGAAGTGGATCGAGCGGAAGAAGCCGATGCCCTTCAGCTGAATATTCAGCAGCAGCGCCAGCAACAGGGCAAGCCCGATTTGCAGCGGATTTATGACTACGTTCATCAGTAGCGTTACTTTAACGGAATTCCAGAAGACGGGGTCCTTGAGTAAGGTCACATAATTGTCCAAGGCAACGAAGATTTTCTCGCCTTGCAGGAAAGTCGGGCTGTACAAGCTTTCATTCAATCCTTGAAAGATAGGTAACAGCTTGAACACGATTATTCCGAATAGCGCCGGGAATAAAAATAAATAGGGTACATACGTTTTTTCACGCATCGCTTGCATTTCACCGCCGTTAGTCTTAGTCAGCAAGTATGGGGGGAGGCAGCTCTTCAACTTGCCGTCGATCTTCCCCCCATTGAAACCTACTGCTGAATCATGATGCTCGTCCTACTTTTTCAGTGAATCGTATTTTTTCAACAAGCGGTCGCTTTGCTCCGCTGCCTGATCGAGGGCTTTCTTCGGATCGGATCCGGCCTTTATATCTTCGTAAGCTTTGGTCAGCAGGGACTCCCATTCCAGATAGCCAGGGGATACCGGACGAGGCACTGCCGTATTTTGCGCTTCAAATGCCGCCAAGCGGAATACGCTCGACGGGAATTCCTCAAATTTCGGATCGGTAGTAATGAAATGAAGAACCTCTTTGCTCGCTGGCAATTCATTGCGCTGCTCGAACCAGAACTTGGCGCCTTCGCCCGTTGTCGCGAATTTGATGAATTCTGCGGCGGCCTCCTTCTTGTCAGAGAAGCTGGAGAGCCCAAGGTGGAAACTGCCCGTAGGCGTGGCTGCTTTGTTACCGTTAAAGTAAGGGAACGGCGCTGCGCCAAAAGGAACGCCTCTTTCCGTGAACATTTTGATATAAGCTGTCGAGCCGATCATCATCGCCGTCTTGCCGGTTGCAAAGTATTCCACCGTTTCGTCAGGAGTAATTTTCGGGCTGATCTTCCAGGTGTTGAACGTGTCATAATAGAACTTGGCAGCCTGCACCATTTTGTCGGAGTTCGTGAATCCTTGTGCCGTGAAGCCATCCTTGCTGATGACTTCAGCATCCAGGCTGTTCGCCAGGGGGAGCAATTGATATGGACGTCCTACTTGGCGGAAGGTAAAGCCGAATATGTCGGTTTGGCCGTCTCCGTTCTGATCGAAAGTCAGCTTCTTGGCGAGTTCAACCGTATCTTCCCAGGTCATGCGCTTATCAGGATCTTGGGCAGGGAGATCGATACCTTTCTCTGCAAAAATATCTTTGTTGTAATAAAGCACGTCCGTCGACGTATTCATCGGGGCAGCCATAAACTTGCCATCATAGCTTCCCGCTTGGAGCGATGCGTCGACCCATTTTGCTTTTTCATCATTGCTGAAGTAACTGTCGAGCGGCTCCAGAAATCCTTTAACCGTGTAGTTGGATACGAGCGGGCCATCGACCATGAAGACATCGAATGACGGTTTCTTGGAATTCATTTGCACTTCGATGCCTTCCAGCATTTGACGGAACGGCAGAGACACGAAGTTAATTTTAATGTTAGGGTTTTGCTCTTCGAACTTCGTTGCAAGCGCTTGCAAATCATCGGCCCAAGTGGACACGACCATAAAGTCGACTTCCGTTTTATTTCCGCTGTTTGCTTTGCCGCCGTTTTCGGCAGCGCCTGAAGCCGGTTTTTCTGCCTGGTTGCTACCCTTGGCGCATCCTGCAACGATCGACATAAGCATCATTAAGGATACCAATAAAAGAGATAATTTTCTCACTGATGAATTCCCCCTGGATGAATTGTGATTTTGGCTGTTGTCTACCTCTTGTAATCTTGCTTTGGTAATGGAAATCTCTTAGGCTTTTCGATTTGCGGAAATCCCTCCTTATATGCATCCAACCCAAATGCTCAAAACGTGTAACCGGTTACACAATAGGACAAAAACTTATTTCATTTTCGGAAAAATAACAATGAAATTTTTGTATTATGAACGTGGTACCGGTTACACTTTTCGTACGCTTAGTTTAATGGATGTGACTAAAGTGTGTCAATTGAATTCCTGTGGTAATTCTACCCATGGAAACCATGTGATTATAAAATGAAAAAACCTTCCATGAGAGGAAAAATCGCCTTTCCATAGAATATTAAAAATGTAGAAATAGTTAATTTGTGAAAATTGTTGCAAGGGCAGGTGAGTTAACTGGATTGCGGAATACCGGCTTTGTTCAATTCGAAGACCCTGAATACTAGGAAGGTGTAAAATGTTTAAACCGTCTCAATCAGCGATGAAGAAGATTTCAGCAGCGAGCATAAAGGCAGAAAGAGTGAAAAATTACTTTGCCGGCAGCAGTATCGCCTTGGCCGCTTTTTTATTGACCGTGGTCATGACCTTTGGCTACAATTCTTTTTCTAATATAAAAAATGAATCTGACTTTCAAGCGCTTTTTTACGACGTCCGCCAGGATGAAATTACCCGCATCAGCGAAACAGAGGAGATTAGTCAGTTTGGGCTCTACATGGAAGTAGGCAGAGAGAAGAAAGAAGATCGTTCATTGTCGATGTTGTACACGGACCAGACTATGATGGATTTAACTCATGCCCGTATCGTTCAAGGAGAATTTCCAACGAAGCCAAATGAAATTGCGATTGAACAAGATTACGTTGCATCGGAAGCCGGCAGTCCGGGTCTTGGTGAGCCGATCGTACTGGAGTACAGAAATAATGCCAGTAAACAAATGCAAACGAAGGAATTCGTCATTTCGGGCTGGCTGCAAACAACGGCCTCTGGAGATGACCAGCGTTTGGGGTATAATGCCTTAGTATCGAAAGAATTCATTGCAGCCGATCCGTTTCTCTCCCAAGCGAACTACTCTGTAGCCTTTAATATCAACGATGCTGACAGCTATTCAAACGAAGCGTTAAAGTCCAAAATTCAAGATTTAGGAAAACAAATCGGCATTTCTGAACAGAATGTCCAGATTAATCATCTGAATGTAGATACAAATCATTTATCAGGCAGCACCATACTCTTCATCGCTTGTATTCTGTTTATCATTGTGTTGGCCTGCTCGCTGGTGATTTACAATATTTTTTATATATCCATTAATAAACGAATTAGACAATACGGTCAGCTAAGAACATTAGGAACGACGAGGAAGCAAATGAAACGGCTGGTGCTGTATGAAGGAAAACATCTATCCCGCAAGTATATTCCATTAGGGGTTCTCCTTGGCTGCTTGATGAGCTGGTTAATGAATCCCTCCATCTGGATGATGGTTCCCAGTCTGTTTCTCGCGCTTTTAGCAGGAATATTTACAAGCTTGACGGTCCGAGTGTCGCTAAACGCCCCGGCCAAGTTTGCGGCAAAGACATCTCCGATAGAAGCCATTAAACATGTCGAGACCGGCAACTATACAAAGAAGGAGAGAAAAATCTCGAAGAGATTGACTCCTTTCTCTTTAGCCGCCTTGAACTTATCGAGAGGCAAGAAGAAGACGATGTTGACTTTATTGTCGTTGATTTTAAGCGGGATACTTTTTATTTCATTGGCCACACTGCTCAATTCGGTAGATCCCGTCTCCAAGGCAAAGCGGTACTTTCCAGGCAATGGTCATTTTAACGTTCAAATTAATAGTGAGCTGTACTCTGAAACTGTTAATTTAAGCGATCTCCAAAGTGAGAACCAGCTATCCACTGATTTAAAGGAGAGTATCTTGGCTATCAATGACGTGAACAGCGTCATAGAGCATCAATATCTTGAAGCAGCCGTTAAAGATGCATACACAGAGGAAGGCGCTGTGGTAGTGGGCATCGAAAATATTTCGACGAGCAACATCCAATGGCTAAGCGAGCACTTGGCTGCGGGGACGATCCCTGAAATTCAATCTTCCGACACAGCCTATATTCTCATGAATAGCGCCAGCAGTGAGTTTGAATTTTATGATTTTCAGCACGCTGTGGGGGATCGCATTTCATTCATCATAGGCAACGGCCACGAGAAGGTTGAACATGAATTTGTCATTGCAGGCGAAATTCGCGATAAAGACTCGAGAGTTCCTTTTTATTTGCCATCTGAAGCGATGCAAGCCATCGCCCCCTTTAACCCTAATCGAAGTTTTGAAGTAGTTATGATGGAAAATGCCGATGAACAGCTGGTGAAAAACGAGCTGCAGCACCTTATTGCCAACAAGGAAACATTAAACTTATTATCGTTTTCCGAAGTTGTGGCGTCGAATAAAACAGCCTTCAAAACGATCACGATGGTTATGTATAGTTTTATGGCTTTTATAGCATTATTCGGTGTCATTAATTTGATGAATACGATTATCACTACGATTTCGGCAAGAAAAACCGAGCTTGGCATTATGCAGGCTATTGGTTTGGATCGAAGAAAGCTATCAGCCATGCTAGGATACGAAACAGGATTTTTGATTATAGGAAGCTTAATAGTTGCTCTTATTGCCGGGAACGTGATTGGATACGGAATAAGTGAAGTGGTAGGAAGCCAGGGCGGGTTTTCATATATCCATTATCAATTCCCGTTGAAGGCCATTCTCCTGTATGCCATGGCTATCCTGCTTGTGCAGGCGGGAATTATTCAATTCGTCAAAATTTCCACTTCAAGGCAGACCGTTGTGGAGCTGTTAAGGTAACAGGGGAAGGCTGTCAACCATAGGTGAGAGCTAAAACAGCAGAAGGGATATAGCGGTAGCAGTTTATGCATAATTTCATTCCAAATAACCAAGCCTACAACATAGTAAATATCTAGGAAAGCAGGGGCTGTATTTGCGATGAAATTTCTTCGAATTGTGATTTGCCTGTCCATCCTTTGTTTGAGCTCCAGTTGTATGCAAAAAGATACGCAAAAAGCACAGCAGACTAAGCCGATTGCCAAGTCAGGGCAACCTAAAGTATTACAAACAAAATCTGCCACACCTGATTTGGCAAGCGGGCCGGAAAAAAACATCCGCAAGCCTCATCCTCTCTCCCTGGCAGATTTGCGCAAGAAATACCGCAGCACCTTCCTGTTGAATGGACCTTCATCCAGGCGGGCAGTGGCTTTGACATTCGACGATGCGCCGGATGCTCACTTTACACCGCTTGTTCTGGATGCTTTGAAGAAAGAGGGCGTACAAGCTACGTTTTTTGTAGTCGGAAACCGGGTCGAAGCGCACCCCGAAATTATGAAGCGGATCGTTCAGGAAGGGCATCTTATTGGGAACCACTCCTATAACCATGCCAACCTTCCAAAAGTATCGGATGCCGAGTTTCGGGATCAAGTTCAGAAAACGGATAAGTTAATTAGCCAGTATACCGGTTATACTCCGAATATTATTCGGCCCCCTTACGGAAATATTAGCGAGGGGCAGATCCAGTGGCTAGCCAGCCAAGGGAAAAAAATTATCAATTGGAACGTAGATTCCTTGGATTGGAAGGGGTTGACCACGCAACAGGTTGAGACCAATGTGCTCGCGCATGTCAAGCCGGGATCCATTATTTTGCATCACGCTGCCGGCGGTAAAGGCGAGGACTTGACCTGTACGGTCAACGCTTTGCCCCACATCATCAACCAGCTTAGAAAAGATGGGGTTGAGCTGGTTTGGGTTACGGATTTGCTCGGGCTGGACATTCCGGCTAAATAAACTAAGCGGAGCGGCGAACGATTCAGTATGACTCGTTATATGACTTAAAGTTAATCACACGTTTTTCTCATTGGGAAAAACGTGTTTTTTTATGGGCTACAAGCGCAAATCGAGTACGGCTGACCGTTACCCTACCCTTTTGACTGTTTTTTGATCCAGGGAACAATTTCAGAGTAAAATCGTCCCCCTTTGTTCGTGGATTGCTCCATCCTGACTTATGAAAGGATTGCTTTACAATGAAAATACAACGATGGGAGGGGATATACCATGCATCGAAATCGGGCAGGGGCTTATTTGTTCAGTTTTCCCAGCTTTTTCCTGACAGTGGCACTGGGGATTTATCCGGTGGTATGGGCATTGCGGTATATGTTATACGATTACCAGGGCCATGGTACGCCCAAATTTATCGGGCTTGAGAATTTCGCCAGAATACTCAGAGATACAGAGTTTTGGCAATCCGTTGTAAATACATTCATCTATGCGGGCGGGAAATTAATCATAACTTTGCCATTGTCGCTGATTTTAGCGGTTATTTTAAATCGGAGGCTATTTGGCAGACAGATGTGGAGAGCGATCTATTTTCTCCCTACTATATTTAGCGCGTCCGTAATGTCGATTGTGTTCTACATTATTTTCAACTCCTATAATGGCATTCTGAATCAATATCTGCACAAGCTCAATGCCATTTCCGGACCATTTGACTGGCTGGGCCCCAGCTATGCCATGCTTACGATTATTATTATTGCCGTGTGGGGGGCGGTAGGCAATTATATGCTGCTGTTTATCGCCGGGCTGCAGAGCATCCCCGAGGATGTGTATGAAGCCGCTTCGCTGGATGGTGTAAATGCCTTTCAACGTCTATGGTATATTACGATTCCGCTGCTGGGACCTGTCCTGCAAATGATCGTGATGCTGGCGATTACTACCTCACTGAAAGGCTATGAGAGCATCATGGTATTGACCGAAGGCGGACCATTCGGAAAAACCGAGGTGATGTACCTGTATCTTTATAAATTGTTCTTCCCGATAACGACGGCTCACACTTCTGTACAAAATATTGGCTATGGCAGCGCGGTAGGCTTCACTACTGCCCTCATTGTCGGTCTCATCACGTGGCTGTATTTTTGGATGTCCAGGAAGCTGAACAATATGTACTAACGCAAAGGGGGACACAGGAATGACGTTGAGAAGAGGATTACTGAAACTTCCTGTATGGTGTCTATTAATGGTTACAGCCGTGCTAATGCTGTTTCCAATTGTTGTGGCGATACTCGGCTCCTTCAAGACGAATCTTGAACTAACGACAGGAGCGACAGTATTTCCATCGAGCTGGCAGTTTAAAAACTATGTTCAAGCCTGGAGTCAGGCTAATTTCTCCAAGTATACGTTTAATAGTGTATTCGTATCCGTATTTACTACGGTGGGTACATTGCTGGTGTCCTCTATGGCAGCTTACGCCGTAAATCGGGTATCCTTCAAAGGGAAAAAGCTGTATATTTTTCTGCAATCCTTCACGTTATTTATTTCCATCGGTGCTGTTGTGCTGCGCCCGCAATTCGACATTATGATCAGCCTTGGGCTGCACAAATCATTATGGGGTGTTATTATTATTTTAATAAGCGCACATGCTACCGCTTTCTTTATGATGATAGGCTTCTTCAGCTCGATCCCTAAAGAATTGGACGAGGCTGCACTCATTGATGGCTGCAACTTCTACTCCACCTTCTGGCGAATTATTTTACCTCTGCTGCGCCCGGCCTTGGCAGTAGTTGCATTATTTACCTTCCGCAACGCCTGGAATGAATATATTTTGCCGCTCGTCTTCTCCTTATCGAGACCGGATTTGCAGACGTTGCCGGTTGGACTGGCTAATCTGAGGTACGGAGCGGGGGCGGCGATGGAGAATCAGCTGATGATGGCTGGCGCATGCATTTCTATTCTCCCTTTACTCATCGTCTATTTGTTTGCCAATCGTTCCTTTATGCAGGTTACAGTTGGTTCAGTGAAAGGATAGTCTACTTTGTGTTGAGATGAGGTAGAGTATGAGAAGATTATTCAGAAGAATGTCATTGAAAAAACGTTTGTGGGTATCCTTCATACTCTTGACCGTCATCTGTATTTCTGCCACGGGATCTTATGTTTCCGTGTTTTTTTCTAATCAAATGAAAACTCAGGCGACGAAAACGAGTCAGGATACATTGAACAAAACGGCGCAGGTATTCGATGAAAGATTACGTCATATCGTGGTTTCTATCTACACCTTCATGATGGGAGAGCCCTTTCAGCAGCTGATGATGGATGTTCAGGCCAATAAGCGAAGCAATTATTATAATCAGCTTTCCAGAATTCAAACTTCTTTCGCTCAAATGTTGCTGACGGAACAATCGATTGAGTCGGTGATTGTCCACACCCCGATTGGCGATTTCTATCCGTCGGAGAGCAGGCGGAACAGGGACGTTATTTTCGCTGATACGGAAATACAGAAGCGCATAACCGAGGCGCAGGACCCTTGGAACACCTTATGGATTCCTGGACACCAGGATGAGCTCTTCAATAAGCGATCGAATGTTCTTTCATTAGTGATCAGACCATTATTTGACCCTCCGCAGCCCGGGGTATATGTCGTAGTAAATATTCGTGAAGATGTATTACTAGATATGATACAGGCAAATTTGCAGGAGGGCAGCCTGAGGCAATTTTTAGTAGACCGCAGCGGCAGGCCGGTATTTTCCTCTTCATCGATATTGGAAGAAGCCGATCGGCTGCTCTATGAACAAATTGAATCCAGCGATAAAGGTCATTTTGAATATACGTTTCATGACGGAACTCATTATATGATCAACTACAAGGCGTTGGAGATGAATCCGGGGTGGGTCTTAATCGGCTATCAGTCCAAATCGGAGCTGCTGGCTCCTGTCCGGCACATGAACTGGACCCTGCTTACGATCATGGGGATTTGCATAGCACTAGCGCTGGTCATTTCCAGCATGCTGTCCGGACTATTGCTCAAACCGCTTTATAAGCTTAGAAGTCTAATGTTAAAGGTTGAGCAGAACCATTTGAACGTTCGCTTCGAAAGTGTATTTGAAGATGAAATCAGTCAAGTGGGGCACAGATTTAACCGGATGCTGGAGCAAATTGGAGAACTTATCGAAGAGGTGAAACTGTCGGAACGGGAGAAGAGAAAATCGGAGATCAAAGCGCTGCAGGCGCAAATTGATCCTCATTTTCTGTACAATACGTTAAACACAATTTATTGGAAAAGCCAACTGGAAGAGCATAAGGAAGTTAGTGAAATGATTGTGTCGCTTTCCCTTCTTTTCCGGCTGGGTTTAAACAATGGTCAGGAAATCACAACGCTGCAGCAAGAGCTGGATCACGTTACACAATATTTGAATTTGCAGGCGATGTGCTACCCCGACCTTTTTCAATATGAGCTGGTGTTAAGTGATGATCAGCTCCTGAAGGTACCTGTACTCAAAATACTGCTTCAGCCGTTGGTGGAAAATGCTATACTGCATGGTTTTCAAGGTTTGTCCCGCCAGGGCTGTATTCGAATTGAAGTACAGGCTTCTGCAGGTATGTTGATCATGACGGTGAGTGATAACGGCTGCGGAATGACGGAAGCGCTTGTTGAGAGAGTGTTGAACGATCAGGATAGAGTGCGTTCAAGCTACGCCTTGTCCAATGTAAGGACAAGACTCAGCCTTTATTACGACAATAAAGCTTCTATTAAAATTTCAAGTAAGGTAAACGTTGGTACGTCCGTCCAGATTACAATACCGTTGGCTAGAGGTGAGGATGATGAGCGGGATTAAGATGTGCATCATTGACGATGTAAGGACTGTCATTGACGGGATCATGAAAAAAATAGCTTGGTCAGAGCACGGGATCGAAGTGATCGGCACAGCGGCTAATGGCGAGGAAGGCCTGGAGCTGATCCGTTCCAAGCAGCCGCACATTATTTTGACCGATATTCGTATGCCGATGAGAAGCGGGATTGATATGATCCGTGAGCTGCAGGAGGAAGAAGGGGAGCCTGTAAAAGTCATTTTTTTCAGTGGATACTCTGACTTTGCTTACGCCCAAGAATCTATCCGTCTAGGAGCTTTCGATTATCTGTTAAAACCATTTACGATCCAGCAAGTAGTTGATGTGGTGCTTCGCGCCAAGGAGGAAATCGAAGCGGAAAGGATGGAACAGCTTGATCGGCTCGAGCTGGAGCAGCAGGTTCGGGAAAGTTTGCCTTATTTGCGTCAAGAGTATCTCCGGCTGTTCATTCGGCACGATGAGAGTCTGGAGAGAACGGACGAGAAGTGGGAAGTTCTAGGGATCGATTTGTGGAAAAACGGGTTTGTAACGATGTGCGTCCAGATGGACAGCCTTTCCGACCATAAATCGCTTATGTCGCACTGGGAGGCGGAGCTTTGCCGGTTTGCCGTACAAAATATTTTGGAGGAGACGATTAAGAAGCAAACGAAGGGTGTCGTCTTTCGAGAGCACCTGGATCAGTATGTCGTTCTCTTGAATACTTATGACGCCATGGATATTTATGACCTGGCCGAGAAGTGCCGCGACAATGTATTGCGGTATGCGAAGCAGTATATTTCCCTTGGCATAGGGAGCTTCGTGGAGGAAATATCCGAGATCAGTCTTTCGTATGAGCAGGCAAAAACGGCGTTAAGCTATCAGTTTTATTTTGGAGGCGGTTGCGTCATTTCGTATTCGGATATTCAGAGTGACGGAAGCATTACACCCCAATATGCTTTGGAGAAGGAGACGGAGCTGCTCTATTGCCTTCGTTCCGGCAATTGGAAGGGAACGAGTGTGCTGCTCGACAGCATCTTTGAAGAATGCTTGCGCTACCCGACTCCTCCCGAGCCAGAGGCGGTAACGAACTTGTTTTTTGGGCTTGTATTTTCCATGTACCGGGTCATCGCAGAGAAAGTGGATGAGGAGCAGCGGAAATGGCTCGATGAACGACTGAAACAAATCAAGAAAGGGCATTACCAATCTACGGAGGAACTGCAGCAGGACGTCAAGGAATTTGGCAGGACTAGCTGCGAATGGATGCAAAAACGGCAAAATAATGATTACAGTCAGCTTATTCAGCAAGCTAAAAGCTATGTGAACAACAGACTCGGCAGCGATTTGAGCGTCCAGGAATGCTCGAATGTTGTCCATTTAAGTCCCAGCTATTTCTCCAGCCTGTTTAAGAAGCATACAGGAATGACCTTTATGCAATATGTGACCTGGGCGCGGATGGAAAGGGCGAAGGAATTGCTGCTGGAGGGCAGGCAGGTTCAGGATATTACCTATGAACTTGGCTATAAGGATCGTCCTTACTTTACAGAGCTATTCAAAAAGCATGCAGGCTTAACACCGACGGAATTCAGGGGTAAGTATGAAGCAACGGAGTAAGGAAATAAAGCCAGGAAGTGAAATCAGGAAATGAAGAGATTCTTCCCTCTATCATCGTATGTTTGTCCTTCATGGATCGTATAGGACAAGTGCTACAATGTACCCATAGCATCGAGCACATAAAGGGGAGGTATAACAAATGAACAAACGAGGTCAAAAAAAGAAGGCGCTTTCAATCATCCTGCTTGCCCTGGTTTTTCTGTTAGCCGCTTGCTCTGGAAATCAAGGAGCTGCAGAAAATCAGAACGGGAAGGCAACCGGCACCGGCGGTGAGTCTGCCAAATCCGCTGGTGAGAAGATTAAGCTGTCGTATTGGACAATGGATCGCCATGACATGGACTACATGCAGGAGCAAGTCGATAAGTTCAATGAAACCAATGAGGATAACATTGAGGTAGAAATGAAGGTCATGGCGGATAACTACAACCAGTCAATTGAAGTAGCGTTTGTGAGTAATCAGGCACCAGATGTGTTTAAGGTGAATGATTTCCAGACCTACGTAAGCAGAGGATATCTAGCCCCGTTGGATGATATGTTCTCAGCAGAGTTTTTGCAAAAATTCGATGGGCTGCTGGTAGACAATGTTTATAAAAAGGACGGTAAAATATATTCCCTGCCAAACACGGGGCAATTCTGGAGACTGTTGTATAACGTAGATTTAATGGAGCAGGCGGGCTATACGGAGCCGCCAAAAACATTGGCGGAAATGGTAGATGCTGCCAAGAAAATTACCGAAAACGGAAAAGCTGACGGGATCTACGGCTTTGCAAGCAACTTCAAGAGCGGCTCAGGGTTTACCCGCCCGGCTTATGCTATCGGCTCCCTAAGTTCCAGCACCTCACATGAAGGGTTCAACTATCAAACGGGTGAATTTGACTTTGGCATGTTCCGGGATGTTGCGGAAGCTTTACGTCAAATCAAGGAAGACGGCAGCTTGATTCCGGGGGCTGAATCGCTGGATATCGATCCGCTGCGCGCCCAGTTTGCCCAAGGAAAAATCGGGATGTATGTTAACCATTCCAGCGAGCCTTCTGTCTACCAGTCCCAATTCCCAACGGACATTCGCTGGGCTTCGTCCATCGTACCTACCGTGGATGGTCAGATCAACGGGGTTACATGGGTCAATGCTACGGGCTACATTGGCATTAATGCCAATACGGATAAGAAGGAAGCTGCGGCAAAATTTATGGAGTTCATTTACTCTCCGGAGCTGCGTGTGGACCATCAGGAGAAAGGATTGGGCCTCTCCGTTCTTCCTTATGTCAACGAAGCCGCTGCCAAGCCGGAGTTAAAAGGAATCGAAGATTTCCTGCCGACGCAATATGACGGCATTTATCCTGCCAATCCGCTGGCCATAACGGAAAGCAAGCTTGAGGGCAAGAAAATGACGGACGCCTTCATCGAATATATTTTCACGCACAATCAAGAGATGGACGCTTTAATTGAAGATTTGAACACGAGATACGGGAAGGCGCTTGCCCTTGTAAACGCGGAGGGCCTGAATAACATCACAGCCGACCCGAGCTTTAGCGCTACAAAACTTCAAGGCACGTTGGGGAATTAGGAATAGAGATGTATGTATTCTCCTATTTTAAAACGAATGATGAGGCAATGTATCTTGCGATTAGTGATGATGGCTTAAGCTGGCGTGAGGCATGTGATGGGCTTCCTGTACTACGAAGCCGTGTAGGGACAGGGAGATTGCGCGATCCCTTCATTATTCGGGATCAGACGGGGACCTTTCAAGCTCTCTGGACGGACGGATGGGAGAGTCCGGCGATAGGGTGTGCCAGCTCAACGGATCTGATTCATTGGGAGGAGCAGCGGCTCCTCCCTGTAATGATGGATGTGCCTGGAGTGAGAAATTGCTGGGCTCCTGAAGCCTACTGGGATGAAGCAGCAGGGATGTACCGGATCATCTGGTCTTCTACTGTTCTTGCCCAGAGCGAGGAGGAGCGCAGGGATCATAGAATTTGGTCTGTCCATACAGCAGACTTCAATTCCTGCTCGCCGCCTGCTGTCTTTTTTGACCCGGGCTATAACGTCATTGATGCCACCGTGACAGGGCTGGATGATCGATATGTCATGCTGTTTAAAGATGAGCGCGGACATAACGAGCTGGGGACGGCATACAAGGCCATTCGCTCAGTCCAATGGGGGAAGCAGGCACATACTGGGCCAAGTACAGTCGAATCATCGGATTTACTGACACCAGCGCTTACGGAGGGGCCGACTCTGTATCGTGATCCAAGCGGACAATGGATCATGCTTTATGATGCTTTTCAAGATGGGTATTACGGAGGCGTGTGCAGCGATGATCTAACCGTCTGGGAGCCGCTTGGCTCCAGGCTGAAACTCCCGCAAGGCGTCCGGCATGGGAGCGTGCTCCAGATTGACGGAGATGATAATGCGTTAACAGGGAGATGAGCTCATGGAGTATTTATTTTTTTCAGAAGCGGATCGAAGGGAATGGGGGGAGCAGTTTAAGCGCCTGTTTCCGGACAGTGCGCAGAAGGCGAAGGCGGAGGCCGATTATTATTGCGAGAATAATGCTTTTCTTTGGAAAGGCCAGGTCATTGAGATGGGTACGCCGATTAATTGGCTGCACAACCCTACAGGGGACAAGGAATTTACGTGGTCAATGAACCGCTTTAAGCATTTGAGAAGTCTAGGTATTTCTTATGCTTGCACAGGAGACGAGCGCTATGCGGCGAAGGCGCTGGAGCATATCATCGGTTGGATTGAAACCCAGCCATGCCCCCGTCATTTGCCTGAGGCGGAATTGACGTACTTTCAGCGACCAGGCCCTTGGCGGCTGCTTGAGGTAGGCTTAAGACTTCGCCAATGGGTGTATGCTTATCATTTCTTCCATGGTTCGGAGAGCTGGACCACGGATTTGGAGCAGCGATTTTTTGATTCGGTAAAGGAACATGGCTGGTTTCTCTCGACGTATATGGCCAGCTTGGAAATTAACCATTCCATTATGCATATGATTGGGCTGCTGAGTGTATCCCTTACCTTTGAATCCTGGGAGGAGAGCAAGGCTTGGCGCCAGAAAGCTGTCGAGCGACTGGAGCAGTGCATTCGGGTGCAGGTTCTGCCGGATGGCGTGCATACGGAGCTGACGCCGCATTATCATATGGTATCGCTGGAGCTGTTCACCGACTGTGCCTATATGATGAGTAAAAGAGGTTATTCCTTCTCCGAGGAATATGAACGGATTCTTGGCGAAATGGTCTCCTTCGCACGCTGTATGAAGCGGCCGGACGGGGGGCTTGCGCCTTTCGCTGATTCCTACGCGGGCAACCTGTTGGATATCAACGCGACCGCTCTATATTGCCATCGTCCCGGGGACTTGCTGAAATCCCAACTGCATGAACAGTTCTGGACATTCGGTCCCGAGGCCATTGTTCAAATGCTGCATGAGGCGGAAAACACGCCATCCATAGAAGCTGAAGCAGAGCTGCCCTTTGCCTTTCCGTCTGCCGGCTATTATGGGATGGGAAACCGCGAGCATAAAATGATCTTTGATGCTGCTGGCTTAGGAGGCCCGCACGGGCACGCAGATGCGCTGTCGTTCGAACTATACGCTTTTGGCGAACCGATATTTGTGGACACCGGCACATATACGTATATGGAAAACCCGTGGCGCCGGTATTTTAAAAGTACGGCTGCACATAATACGATCCTGGTAGACGGGCAGGATCAAACGCCATACCTTAGAACACAGCGGTGGGGCGAGCCGGAGGCTCAAGTTTCTTTGCTGGCCTGGGATCCGGACGGGCAGTTCATATGCGCTGAGCATGATGGGTATAAGATTCGTGGTATAATGCATAGAAGGGCTGTATGGTTTTTAGAGACAGGAGAATGGATTCTCTTCGACCGATTGCAGCGAACGGACAACCCTGTAACGGGTGCCCATACAACGGGTGCTCATACTACCGATGATCGTACAACGGGTGCCGATACAACGGGTGCTCATACTACCGATGATCGTACAATGGGTGCCGATACAACGGGTGCTCATACTACCGATGATCGTACAATGGGTGCTCATACAACGAGTGCTCATACTACCGATGATCGTACAATCGACGCTCGTACAACAGGTGTTCATACTATAGGCGCTCATACGTATCAGCATCGTCTGCACAGCCGGTTATTGCATTGGCAGGTGCAGGACAATAGTGAAGGACCCTTCGTGAAGTTTTATGCCGAAGGTACAGGAAGCGATAACGAAGCTATCGGGTGCGAACTGCTTCTATTCGGATGTCAAGGTACGGAGCTGGATGTGGAGGACAGCTGGGAATCGGTAGAGTCCTTAAAGCTTGACCCGCTCAAAGTGGTGCAAGGGTTGCTGACAACCGGGGAGAAGGCGTGGTTTATTACTGTACTGAGTCCTTATCAGGGGCAGCGCAAGCTGCAGCCCGAACAGTGGAGTGTCGTTTTGGATGAGGCTGACCGTCCGGTGCTGCATGTCCAGAGAGCGGGCGACAGCACGTCCTATACGATGCCGGAATAGAAGGAGATGAGCGCGTGAGCAATTTGAACGAATGGGAGAACGCTGAGCCGGGAGTTAAACGCAAAATTTTTCCTCCGGGGGAGAGCGTCATGATGATGGAGGTTCATTTTGAACAAGGGGCGAAGGGCTATTTGCATCGCCATGTCCATGAGCAGTTATCTTATTGCCTGGAGGGCAGGCTTGAATTTACTATAAACGGCGAGAAAACGACTGTATCTGCGGGGGAAACCCTGTTCATCCCCAGCATGGCGGAGCACGGCTGCGAGGCGCTTGAGCCTAGCAAGCTGCTGGATACGTTTACGCCGCTGCGCGAGGATTTATTGAAATAATTTTGGTTTTTTTAACACAAAAATCATAACAAACACGCGTGCGGTAGCTGGAAGCAGGGATTGCGTATGAAAAATCATACACAATCGCCTCGCAGTGGCCAGGTGCAGGCATTGTATATGAAAAGTCATATACAAAGACCCTGCAGTGGCCAGGTGCAGGTATTGTATATGAAAAATCATATACAAACACGCGCTTAGTGGCCAGAAGTAGGATTGTATATGAAAAATCATACACAATCACGCGCATGGCGGCTGGCTACAGGTGTTGTATATGAAAAATCATATACAACACCTCCGTAGTGGTTAGATACAAGAATTGTGTATGAGAAATTATACACAATACTCCAGCAGCAGCCAGGTCTAAGCGGAAAAGATCTGAAATCCACTGCGGATTCGGCAAATAATGGGGACGGAGGCTGCTCTGTTCCCATTATTTTAGTCGAACTTCCCTTTTTTGCTGTTCCACCCTTTACATATCGATTGGCTGGCGTTAGCTGCCTCCACAAGTCATTGGCGCTACTCTTCGTCACGCCCCTCTCTGCTCTCCGCCACTCCCCATCACAACTCTCAGCAAGTGATCGTCGCTACCTTCGCCACTCCCCATTGCAGCTCTCCGCAGTGATCGTCGCTACCTTCGCCACTCCCCATTGCAGCTCTCCGCAGTGATCGTCGCTACTTTTGCCACTTCCCATTGCTGCTTCGCAAGTCATCGCCACTAACCTTCGCGGCTCTCCGTAAGTCGCACCAACCTTTCTCCACAAATCATCGCTTTTACCTTTCCGCCACCAATCCCTCGCAGCCAATTCCTCGCGGCCCTGGGAGCTAATTCCTCGCAGGCTAGCTATTTGCCGCAAGCCATTCGCCCTTGGCCACAAAAAATACTTTGCCGCCGATCCGGATATCGAATGTACCGCCGCTGCTCTTTGATGCCGCTATATGGAGGAGAGAAGGACGGCCAATCGCATATCCTTGCTCTACTCGCAGCCGAATCTCACTACTCTGCTTAAATTCGTGCTCCAGCAGGTAGCCGGCCAGATTCCCGTTGGCACTGCCGGTAGCCGGGTCTTCATAGTATCCTGTGTCATTTACAAATACCCGGACATGGAGGTCATTCTGTTCATGGACCGTTTCTTCTGTAAACACAAGAATGTTCGCATCCGCTACATTTTCCAGAAATGCCTTGTACGGTTTGTGGTCGATGACACAATTTTGAACGGCTTTCAGCGTTTTTAAAGGGACGATAACGGATGGAAGACCTGTGGAGGATACAAGGATGGGGAAGTCAGTACGGATGTCCTCCAAGCCGATTTGCAGCAGATCGGCGATGACGGCCGGGTCAATGGGCTCCCCGAAAGCGGGCTGCGGCTGTTTCATCCACAGTTCTTGAGTTTCTCCATCCGCTAAGGAAACCGGGATGGGCCCCACCCGGAGATTCAAGGTGATCAGAGGGCTTTTCTGCTGATCGAGCACATGGTGAATTACGAACGCTGTTCCCAAGGAAGGGTGCCCCGCAAAAGGGATTTCCATATCCGGGGTAAAAATCCGGACGTTATAACCTCCATTCTCCTCTCGCTGATCCGACATAATAAAAGTCGTTTCGGAGAAGTTGATTTCCTTCGCAATCTGCTGCATTTCAGCAGCAGCCAGCGCCCTCTTCGGCAGCAGCACGGCAAGCGGGTTGCCTTCATATTTTCGTTCGGCAAACACATCCACAATATAGAAACGCATACGAAACCTCTCCCTTATGGCAAAATGAACGCACCCGATAAAAAGTGAACGAACCCGATAAAAATGAATGACAACCACCGAAAACAATGAATGCCTCGATAAAAATGAATACCACCCGAAAAATAAATAACACCCGAAAAAATGAAAACAACAAAAAATCAGTAAATTCGGATACAGCCGAACCGTCTTTTACATAAAATCATAAAAATAACGAACTACGTGGAAAAACACCGGCGAAGTATAGGCCAAGCTGTCGACTTGGCTAAGGTAGCTTCTTTTTAAGACGTCGAGCTTATTATCGTCCCCGATTAACAAATCCCGTTTCAACACGGAAACCGTCAAGCTTCCAAAGTAACCGCTAAGGCTGATCAGCATGCCTATAAAAAGCCCGAAAGCCGGATCAAGCGGCGTCAGGTAAGGGGAAATCGCATACGACACCCCAGTCGTCACGAGAAACGCACATATGAAGCCTTCCCAGGTCAAATTCGGATTCGCGGTAGGCACCACCTTGCGCTTGCCGAAATAAATCGAAGCCAGATGGTGGACAACATCGTTCAGTTGGGTCAGCACGACCAGAAACAGCACAAGCCCCCCTCCGTACTCCGGTGTAGCAAATTGAAAATAAGCGAGATGGCTGAGCCCGAAGACCATCAGCATAAGTCCCCATTGAGTAGAGCTTACGCTGCGCAGAAAGCCGACCGTTCCTTTGTTGATCAAGCGCGGCAGCGGCATGAACAGAAATACATAGATTGGGATAAAAATAATAAACATCCCGTACCATTCAATGTATATCCAATAAAATTGCACAGGAATAGACAAGTACGCCCACAAATATAACCTGCGGTCGGCTTTTCTTGAACGGATCATGGAAAAATACTCCTTCAACGCGAAGAAGGTAAGCACCATGAGGGATAGCAGCGATACTACCGGGTTAAACAGGGTGGCCAAACAAAAGATGACGAACATGCCCCACCAGGTCTTGATCTTTGTGCCAATTGCTTTATAATCTTTGTTTGGCTGCGTTCTGCTTAGCACATAATAAATGCAATGAATGGCCAATAAGGCCGTAAAAATAACCGTTAACGTTATTAGCGAGCTGTTCAATGCTTATCACCAACTTGTTATGGTCTGATCTCATTAAAGCGATCTTATGTTATTATGAAGGAATAATTCATTTTTGATAAGGGGAATTCGTAAATGGCAGCTGATCGATCGGTTTTTATTTTGCTAACGAATACCGGGACGCTTTTTACGAAGATCATTAAAGGCTACACGAGAGCGCCGTACAATCACGCCTCGGTCTCCTTTAACCGGGAGCTTTCGGAGCTGTACAGCTTCGGGCGAAAGAACCCGAGCAACCCGCTAAATGGCGGGTTTGTTAAGGAGGATATTAAGACAGGCACGTTCAGCAAATATCCGAATACAACGTGCGTCCTTTACGAGCTTCAGGTCACCGATCGGGAAGTTGAGAAAATGAAGCGGGTGCTGCAAATTTTTATCCGCAGCCGCAATAAATATCTTTATAATATTTTGGGCGTCGTTGGCATTACACTCAAAGAGCCCGTTGAATTCAGCAACTCATATTTCTGCTCGCAATTCGTTGCGGAAATTTTGGAGCGGTCCGGGATCAAGCTGTGGGATAAGCTGCCTGCCCTCGTCACGCCGGATGATTTTCGGAAGTGCAGCCGGTTGAAGCTGATCTACGAAGGAAAGCTTAGCGAGTACGAGCCCGAAAAATATGAGTCAGGCACTTGATTCAAGTTGTATCCCTTGATTCAGGTTACATCCCTTGAATCATGTTGAATTAGTTTGATCAGCCGCTGGTTGCAGCGGCTTTTTTGCGGTTTTCGTCAGGCAGACATGTAACAACAAACCGGCTGTTCATCGATAGGCAGACGTTTCTATGGACAAACCGACTGTCTATCGATCAGCAGACATGTCAATCGATAAACCGACCTGGTCTACCGGCCAGACAGATGGTCTATCGATAAACCGACCTGTCTATCGACAAGCAGACATATTTATCGATAAACAGACATGTAAAATGTGCTGTTTGTACGTGCATTTTTTAGGAATAAGGGTAAACTGTAAATTTAGGTGTATAAGTAAATGGTGCGCCTGCAGCAACTTGGAGGTTTATTGGACAGCTGGATCACGGAGACTGGAAGGAGTCGGGAAATGTCGAATCAGGAGAGGGAACATAAACATATAAACAATCAGGAACAAGGTGCGCTGCACAAGAAGCTGCAGCCTCGTCACATTACCTTTATGGCGATGGGCGGTGTGATCGGGACGGGAATATTCAAAGGCAGCTATGAGACGATTAGTATCGCGGGACCGGGCATCGTCATTTCGTACGTGCTGGCAGGCTTACTGCTGCTGATCGTGATGGCAGCCATTGCCGAGATGGCGATGGTGTATCCGAACCGGAATATGAAAGATTTCATCCGGGAGGCGTTCGGGGAGCGGCTGTCTTTTATAATCGGCTGGCTCTACTGCTTCATGTGGTTGACGGTATGCGTCATAGAGGTGCTTGCCGCGGGCAGTTTTTTGCAATACTGGCTTCCTGATGCCCCTTTATGGCTGTTGACCTTAGGGTGTGCTGTGCTGGTTCTCGGAATAAATATGCTGAGCGTCAGCGGTTTTGGGGAAGCAGAGTTTTGGCTGGCGGGCATTAAGATCGGCATGATCATAGTGTTTATTGTGCTGGGCGTGCTGATTCTGTCCGGTGTATGGTCTGTAGGGGGCACGGGAGGACTGCATAATCTGGTGGAGTACGGCGGATTTCTGCCGAATGGCTGGACGGCGATAATTGCTGCCCTGCTCGTGGTGATGTTCTCCTATGGCGGTTCAGAGCTGATCGGGCTTACCTTGACGGAAACGAAGGACGTAGAAAGGGTGCTGCCCAAAGTAGTGAAGAGCTTTATTTTACGCGTCATTCTTTTCTATACGCTGCCGATCCTCGTGATTTGCAGCCTGATTCCCTGGAATCAGTTGAACAGCGAGAGCAGCCCCTTTGTGCAGGTGCTGGCCAGCACGGGGTTGCAGGGATCAGCGCACGTGATGAATTTTATTCTCGTGACAGCGGTATTGTCCGCAGCCAACTCGGGTATTTACGGGGCCACCCGCATGCTGCATTCGATGGCGGCAAGCGGGGAAGCATCACCTTATCTGGCCCGCACGACGAAATGGGGAGTCCCGATGAACAGCCTGAAGCTGTGTGCGGCGGTATTAATCGGGGGTGCTATTCTGGCCTACCTGTTCCAAGACGGCTTATTCCGCTTTCTCATGGCGGTCCCGGGGTTTGTCGTACTGCTGGTTTGGATCAGCATCTGTTTATCCCAGTTGAAGCTGCGCCGCAGCTACCCGAAACAGCCAAGTTTTCGCGTCTGGGGCTTTCCTTACATTACGATATTGGCTGCGGTAAGCTTAACGGTGATCGCCGTACTGTTCCTCTTTGACCGTCAAAATGTACTTAGCATCGGTGCTTGTTTGGCATTCCTGCTGTTTCTGTATCTTTGGTCGCTGGTCAAGTTCAAGAGGGCTCGGAGGTAGAAGCGGAAATTTGCCCAACTTTTGGCTTGAATCTTGCTGCGAACTAGTTCTATATACCTATATAGAGTTAACGAGAGTTAACCATTAATTAGGCGGGGGGACTAGTTTTGGCCGATTTATATTCTTCTTTGTTTAACATGATTGAGGCTCGCAATAATCATTTACGTTCACTGAATGTATCCGAAGGCGTAACAGGCAACCTTGAATTGAGATCTGGCAACGGCGAGGTTTTTGGAGAACTCCGTGAAGGGGTTCTCGGGCAAGTGGAGATGGCCATCGGCGGTGATACGGCGACCATTACCGATAACGTCATGGGCGGAACAAAATTGACTTTGGGAATGGTGAGGTCATCAACAGCTATGAGAACATTTATGGTGGCGGGACATTTCACAGCCTTTCTGAGGTAGTCGGTTAAACGAAACCTGACCCTTTGTCCGACGGCATGGATTTATTCAATGGGGGCTACGATGGATTCATTTATGCTTAAGGCATGGCCGCACAGAAACATTGCGTGTATTGTTGGATTATGGGCTGAATGCTGAGCCGTAATCATGATGGGGAATTTTATCAAGGGGAGCAGGGCTACGAGCAGCGCGAAGACATTGATGGGAAATTATGGTACAAGGTTACCTTACTAATGGTGAAACTGGCTGGGTTAGCAGCAAAACTGTAGGTGGGAAGAGTAGCAGGTAAAAATATTGACCGTTCTTCATAAAGTAGGAGAACGGTCTTTTTTTGTTGCCCAGCACGGGCGTCATCTATATGGTGGAAATCCCCAAACCCGTGGTCATGATTTAATTACCCCAAAATTACAGTGAAAGCCCCAGGCCTGAAAATAACGCCTATGTTTGGAAGCTTGAGGCTTATTAGAAACTATTGTCCATCACCCTGCAGAACATTTACAGATTTCTGCATCCTATACTTCTGCATCCTATACTAAGTATTTACGAATGGCCACGCAGTCACGCTGGAAAACCACGTCGTTAACTTCGGTTTTGGAGAATGTTATTCCTTACAAATTTAGATATCAGCGACTGTTGTTTGATTCTAACGAAACTCATCCACGCTATTAGCACATATTTGCGATGTTTTTAAACCTAACGAATCTCAGACACTCTATTTGCGGTTTATCCTCTGTTTGGAGCATTAAAGAACTGAAATAACGTTGCCCAGCTTCGTTACATTTTGGGAAGGGTTATTTTTACACAGTTAGCGATCATCAGCTTCGTTATAAAATTCCGTTCCCGTTCTGAGTCACATTTTCGATCTAAGCCCTGGGCAGAAGGATATGAAGTAAGTACAGTGGGCCTAAATGAAGCTACTGTAGCGGAACTGTAGCGAAATACATTCGTGAACAAGAAGCACATGATCAAGCCATAGATATGCTGAGTGTAAAAGAGTATGAAGATCCGTTCAGCAGCAACAAGAGCAAAAAGAAATAAACCAGTTTAACTGGTAAGTGAAAGTGACAAATAACACTGAGCCTGAACAGATTTGTGGTCAGGCTAGCGTCTTTAGGCGCAGTTTGGCAACAGGGGATTATCCCCCACAAGAGGTCCCCTACTCTTTGGACGGGTGGTCATGATTGAATATATCAGTGAGTATTGAGTGCGCAGCTAGAACCTCCTAATATTGCAACCAGCTACTTTTTGATACCGAAGTAGGTATCGTTATACTCCCAATGCCCCGGTTCTTAAATCCTATTGATTTGGAAAAATTTATATCGGAAGATATTTTTAATGATTGACAAAATACAATAGCAGTAAAGGATATGCTAGTTTTTTAAGGTGGAATGATCAGCTGTGAATATATGGTTAACTCTGGGGATTGACCCTACGGATGACATGTCATTGATTCGGAAGACGTATGCCCGCTTGTTGAAGATTCATCATCCTGAAGATGATCCGGCGGGATATCAGAGGCTGCGCGAGGCTTATCACGAGGCCATGCGATGGGCGAAAGAGCAGCGCCAGCCTCACCCTGATACCGGGAGCAGCCGGGAAGAGGCTGGCAAGGCCACCGGGGCTGTGGATCGGGATGAAGGTTTTGCCGGGCAGGCCGCCGGGGCTACCGGAATTACAGACCGGGACAAAGACTTTGCGGGACAAGACGCCGGGGCTACGGATCGGAACGATGGCTTTCCGGGACAAGACGCCGGCATCTTTGAGGATGGCCACGATGACAAGCCGCTGGCGGACATGAGCTCGCTCCCCCGGATTTCTGCCTGGCCAGAGCCAGAGCCGGATACGCTCCCGGTTGACCGGGAGCAGCGGCGGGGAAGCCGGGAAGAGTTTATGGCTCAGTTGGATGCCTTGTACCAAGACCTTCCCTCACGCCTTAATGTAGACCTGTGGCTGGAACTGCTGAATCAGGATGCCCTTTGGCAGATGGACCGGGAAAATGATCTGGCACGCAACATACTCTCTTATTTAAATGAACATTATTTCTTGCCTGAAGAAGTATGGGATTTGCTTGTAGGCACCTTCCATTGGAAAGAGCTGGCTTCCGAAGATCCCGAGGCTTTTCTGGGGGAACTCCCTAAAGTATATGCCTATGCGGTTAACAGGGCGCCGGAGGCACGTATGTCGTATTCCGCTGTTCTCGCTGCGGGGGACGTCCCGTTCGATACTTTTTTCCGTTACCGGGAAGCTTTGGCATCGGCGTTGATCCGGCAGGAGAAGGAGGAGGCACAGCAGGCGCTTGCCAAGGCGCTCGCCCTATTCGAGGCGGACCCCGATTTGCTCCGCTTGCAGACTGAATATTACTGGCAAGCGGGGGACACGGAGAAGAGCCTGGCGGCCTGTGAGCATTATATTCGCCTTGCTAAGCCGGATAACGATATGCGCCTGCTCCGCGTACGCCTGCTTATTCAGTTGGAGCGGGTATCTGAAGCACTGGATCAACTTGATCAAATTGCAGCGATCGCTCCTGAGCTTCCAGAGGTACTATCGCTAAGGGGACAATGTTATAGAAGGCAAGGGCGGCTGGATGCTGCTGAGAGTACATATAATCATCTGCTGGAGCTGAACAGCAGAGATGTTGAGGCTGTGGTAAGCCTGGCCCAAATTCATACATCTACAAGGGAAAGCTTGCCCCGGTTGGACCCAAGCCAACGCAAGGAGGCTAAGCAGAAGCTCAGAAGCAAATTGAGCCGGCATTCCTGGGGAACCCGGTTGGGGGTGGCAGTCCATTTTCTGATGGCCAGCAAGTGGCTTACTTTGATTGGCATTTTTCTGCTTCTTGTGCTCATAGCGGGTTCCTGGCATAAGCATGTCGGTATTGCTCCATGGGCGTATGCCAGTCAGCAATATAAGTCGGAAGCTCAAGTAATTACGACCATAGACGAGCTGGAGAACTTGCCTAAAGGTATAAATGCAGTTCGAGTGAAGCTGTCGAAAGCGACTTTTGTCAACATTCTGGAGCTGAATGAAGCAAGGGGAAAAGGTTCAGGGCAGAGCTCCTTTATTTTCAACAATCAGGTGGAGGATTTGAGTCAGCTGGTGAAAGTATCGGGATATTTATGCATGGGCTATTTGGATGGCACGGCGGTTATCTTTTTGGCGAATGAAGATCAATTTAATAAACTTAAGGACACGCGGACAATTGAAGTGGACGGGATCGTGCGAGAGCTGCCATCAGGAAGCTTTATGACCCTATTTGAACAGCGAGACAAAGAGGTCAACTATTTGGGGAGCAAGCCGTTATCCAATTATTATCTGAATACAAAATATGGCATCTCAGGCAGTGATGTCTTGCCGCCTATCCCGTTTCGGATTTATGTGTACGTCATGCTGCTCGGCATGTTCCTGATTTCGTTAAATGTCGAACTGCGAAGAACGAGAAGATTTTTGCAATACCGTTAATAGACGAGGAGAGAAGTTCATGAGTCAGAATGGTGCATTGCGGCGAGAGGTGCTGCAGTTGTACGTGGATGCGGCAGTGGCATTCATTCCTATGGATCTCTATGCTGAATACTACATTATGAACCCAGAGATGCTGGTGGATGTAAGCAGGCAGACGATGTGGGAAATTTTAAATACTTTTCACATTCGCAACGAGGACGAGCTCCGAAGGGATATCGCCTGGACTATTGCCGTCGGCAGACGGCTTGAATTTGCCCGGACTTGCCAGCAGCTCTCCATTCTTTCAGAGGCCGAGCGGAACAAATTTATTGAAGAAGCCGAGACGGCGCAAGACAAGCATAAAAGGGCTGTTGCGAACTATTATTTGCGGCGTATGCCGGCGGGCGGAATCGGCGCTTATGATTTCAGCTATGCCGTCTTCAAATGCCTCGGGGGCAGGCAACTGAAATGCTTGTCGGAGGACGAAATGTGGGGCTATATCGGCAGTCTGGCAAACTTGATGCGAAGTAGCTACTCCAATTGGTACGATTACACGATGGGCTTCGCCGTAGGATTCGAATATTTTTCCCCGGAGATGTCCCAGACTTACCTGTCGGCCGACAGGCAGCGTTTGATGAGGCTGCTAAATCTTAGGAAGAGCCCGCTGCTGCAGATTAGGTTGTAATGGAAGCCGGGCTGTGCTTCGGATGCAAAGAAGAAAGTATTAAAATACTTAAAAAAATATTAAAATACTAGCATGAATAGAATGACGTTGATAGATTGAAGGGACAAATGATGTCTGAGCATGACAATGATTTGGAATATGTAAAAACGAGCCGAAGCGGGGACCCTAGACCGGATCTGCATGCAGATTGCGGCAGCTGCTTCGGTTTATGCTGCGCTGCGCTGCCCTTTGCAGCATCGGCGGATTTTGCAATCGATAAAGCAGCCGGGGAGCCGTGCGCCAATTTGCAGCCCTATTATCGCTGCGGTGTACACAACAGCCTTAGAGAGCTGGGCTTCCGGGGATGCACGGTCTATGATTGCCTCGGCGCCGGGCAGCAGGTCTCGCGAGTGACCTTCGGCGGACAGGATTGGCGGCAAGCTCCACACTCTGCGAAGCAAATGTTCGAGGTGTTCCCGATCATGCGGCAGCTCCATGAGCTTCTCTGGTATTTGACGGAGGCGCTGACATTCCAGTCTGCCCGCTCGATCCACGATGATCTCAGCGAGGCGCTCGAAGAGACGGAACGGCTGACCCGTCTTGATCCTGACTCCATCCTCGGCTTGGATGTAGCGGCTCACCGGGCTGGAGTCAACGCCTTGCTCTTACGGGCGAGTGAACTTGTGCGCTCCCCGGTGCTTCGCTCGCAGAAGGGCGCACCAGGCCGCCGGAAGCCTTACGGCCGCGGTGCTGACCTTATTGGAGCGAAGTTAAGAGGAGCCGATCTTCGAGGCGCCAATTTAAGGGGGGCCTATCTTATAGCCGCTGACCTAAGGGAGGCGGACATGAGAATGGCTGACCTCATCGGTGCAGATTTGCGGGATACGGACCTTCGGGGGGCCAATCTTACGGACAGCATTTTCCTGACGCAAGCTCAGATCAACTCCGCCAAGGGCGATGTCCGCACCAAGCTGCCTCCGGGTTTCAGCCGGCCGGGGCACTGGCTCTAGCCCTTGCCTAGCGGGGGCCGGAACTGGTCCTCGTTGCATCTATCCTAAAAATTCGTACTAGAAATGTATAGCTGCAGGCTGTATTTTTACATCCGGTCTACCATAACCCCCTAGCCCTGAAAAGTCTTCGCATCGAAATAGGAAGCTTCTTCCGCAGTAGTGAGCATTGAAGACGCTTTTTGGGGTGACCGAATGGAGGCGGTCAGCTTGCTGAGGTCATTTTCTCCTCCAGATGCAGATTGGTCCGTTCATGGAAGGTCGGTTCGTCATGCGTCTGCTGCCCGTCTACTGTTCCATAATGACGCCGTTGTGTGTTCGCTTCAATATGCCTGCCCATTCAATTTTTGCTAAATCCCGGCGAATCGCAGCTCCGTGCACGTTGAATCCTCTAGCTGCTGCGAATGCTGTGACTATGCGGTCCGGTATTAGACGCACATAGTTCACGATCCATCTAGTTCTCTCCAGGGACCAGTAAAATTTATCCTTCTCTTACATTTACTTTGGGTTTAGTGAGTAACCTTTTGGAGAAAATTTCGTTTTATGGAGAGAGGAGAAAGGAGAGAAATCATGAATAGATTAAGTAAAATAGGATTTACGGTGATTGGAGCTATTCTGGTGGGGATGCTGGCGGCCTGCAGCGGCACGCCTAATGCAGCGCTGGAGTCAGAAGGCCAGGTCCAGAACCAGCCTCAAGTTTCGCAGCAACCGGAGCAAGAGCAATCCCAAGCCCTGCCGCAGGATTCATCCCCTGCACTGTCGGAAGAGCAAGCGTCTCAAGAGGATTATCCGGAGAATCAGGAGCTGTCGGAGGGAATGCCTGCGACAGCATTGGAAGCTGCCGCCACGGTAATGAGGGCTCTGAAGAGCGAGAATATGGACACGCTCGCGGCCTGGGCAGATGCGGAAGGAATTCGTTTCTCGCCGTATGGTGATGTGAATGCGGAGGAGGATCTCGTAATTTCCAGGGATGAAGTAGGAGGTTTAATGAACGAGACCAAGAAGCGGGTGTGGCGCTCGTTTCCTGGCATCGGCGATCAGATCGAAATGACCTACGCTGAGTACCATAAGCGATTTGTCTACGATGCAGACTTTATCGAGGAAGCCACAATCGCGAAGAATAAAGGAATATCTCCTGGTGGAGAGATTAGCAATTTAAATGAAGTATATCCCAAGGATAACTACGATTTCGTCGAATATTATATAGAAGGCAGTGATCCGAACGCCGAAGTGAGCGACTGGCGCAGCCTGCGTCTTGTCTTCAAGAAGATCGGGGAGGACCGTGCGCTCGCTGGGATTATTCATGATCAATGGACACCCTAGACGTATAGTCAGGGGCAGACGTATTAGGAAGGGGCCGCAACACCATTCAGGTGGCTGGGGCCGTTTTCTTAATTGCCCGGATCTGGTAAATCAAGCTTTTTTAGCAGGTGCAAAGATTTCCCTAAAGGAGGAGGACATTTACGCATGAATACGAAACAGCAGGGCGGTATAGCCGTGAACCAGCTTGGTTATCGCAGCAGAGATGCAAAGATGGCTATGATTGCAGGAGAGGTAGGCCGCTTTCGGCTAGTCAACCATGTAAGCGGCGAGACAGTCTGGAGCGGGGACACATTGCCAGCGGTTGCCGATGCGGCTAGTGGAATTACGGTGAGCCGGGGTGATTTTTCGGCTTGGGAGCGGCCGGGGACATACCGGATTGAAACCGAGGACGGGCAAAGCTCGTATCCGTTCGTCATTTCAGAAGCGGTATATGAGGAAGCCCATCAGGCATTGTTGAAAGCGTTTTATTATTTTCGCTGCGGCATGGAGCTGGAGGAGAAGTATGCAGGCCCGTGGAAGCATGCGGCCTGTCATCTTACGCCTGCGCTGGTCTATGGCGAAGAGCCGCGAACAGTCGATGCTTGGGGAGGGTGGCACGATGCCGGGGATTACGGCAAATATGTAGCGCCAGGAGCCAAAGCAGCAGCGGATTTGCTGCTGGCCTACGAGTGCTATCCGCAGGCCTTCCAGAGGGCGCTGCCGCTGCCGGAGAGTGATGGCGTCTTGCTGGATGTGCTTCACGAATGCCGGTACGAGCTGGAATGGCTGCTCCGCATGCAGGATGGCGGGAGCGGCGGCGCATTCCATAAGCTCACGACATTGCAGTTCCCCGGCCCGGATGTGATGCCGGAGGAGGATACGGCGGCGCTGTACATCACCCCGATATCCGCGACGGCAACGGGATGCTTTGCCGGCGTTATGGCCATGGCGGCGCGGGTCTATGCTCCGTATGACGCCGCCTTTGCGGCATCTTGCCTGCGGGCAGCGGAGCGGGCCTGGGCCTGGCTGGAGCGCCATCCCGAATATCCGGGGTTCCGCAATCCGCCGGAAATTGTCACCGGGGAGTACGGGGACGAGCAGGATCAGGATGAACGCTACTGGGCTGCGGCCGAATTGTACCGTACTACCGGGGATGCCCGTTATCATGAAGCATTCCGCGAGCTTGCCGGGCAGGGAGCCTTTGATCAATATGAGCTGGGCTGGGCCGACATGGGCGGATATGGCACGATCTCCTACTTGATGTCGGGGAAGGAGCGGGAGCAGGATGCTGAACTGGCTGCACGTTTACTGGCCGGTTTGCAGCAGCGCGCCGCTGAGCTTGCAACGGTTAGCAGCCAGGACGGGTTCGGCATATCGCTAAAGCCGGAGCAGTATATTTGGGGCAGCAACATGCTGGTGATGAATCATGCCATGCTACTGCTGATCGCTGGCCGTTTGTCGGGTTCCACAACCTATGAGCGATGTGCGCTCGAACATGTTCATTACTTGTTTGGAGCGAATGTGGTTGGCATGAGCTTTGTTACCGGATTCGGCAGCCGGCCGATCCTGCATCCGCATCATCGTCCCTCCGAGGGAGACGGCGTCGAAGCGCCTGTTCCCGGGCTGGTCTCAGGCGGACCGAACTATGGCAAGCAGGATGATTATGCGCGAGAGCATTTGGCGGATAAGGCGCCTGCCGCCTCTTTTGCTGATGTCATGGAGAGCTACGCGACCAATGAGGTCACGATTTATTGGAACTCTCCCGCGGTGTTCGTGCTGTCTCATTTTGTATAAAGAACAGAACAAGCAATCAAAAGAGCCCCGCTGAGAACGGGGCTTTTGCTGTGCCATTAACCAAATCGCAGTTGTCCTGCTATTGTAAATTTACAATCTCTAAATTTTGTTTTTTTAGAAATTGAATGATTTGCGGCAGCGCGTCTATCGTCGCTTGAGATTCGTGAAGCAGGATGATTGATCCGTCCACGTCGGCTTTTGCAACGGAATTGTAGATTTTACCGGCATCCCGGCTCTCCCAATCCTTCGTATCAATATCCCAAAGCACCATCTTATGATTCATCCCGCGCAATATGTCGATGATAGAGTCATTTTTGGCGCCATAAGGCGGCCGGAAGAGAGTTACCTGTTCCTGAATGATTTCTTCAATCAACTTGTTGGACTGCAAAATTTCATATTTCAGCTTGTCATCAGACAGTTTGGTCAGCTCCAGATGATTCATGCTATGGCTGCCGATCGCGTACCCGCTTGACTTGGCATATTGAACGGATTCAGGGTATTTTTTAACGTTTTTACCTATGAAAAAAAAGGTACCCCCCACCTGATACTCCATTAAGATGTCGGTGATCTCCTTGGTGTATTTAGAGGGGCCGTCATCGAAGGTAAGTGCTGCTTTTCCGCCCGGAAGGCTAAAGGTGACTGTGTCCTCCAATGCGATCGACGGCAAAACGGGCTTCACCGGCTCTTTTAAAGTGACGAGCCGCTCATTTAATGGGATGCCCAGTTCGCTATCGGAGGCGGATTTGAGTTGTGCGCTAACAGTAACGGCTCTATAACCATCAACATAACCGCCCATAGTTCTATTTATTTGGCTCTCCGTAACCTGTATGTCCCTATCTTCGCCGCTGGCTGTTTTGCTAATGAACGCAGGCATGGAAGAGCCCGATAGTATCGTTAAGATGATACTCATGAAGGCGATAACCGTCCAGGTTAAAAGACGGCTGCCCCTGCTTGCCCGCTCTTGCTGCGTGACTAGAGCCAGATGAGATGTCCATGCTTCGGGCAAGGACGCTTGAGTCTGGATTTGGCTGACGGGCTCGTTACTTTTGATAGAGTTTAAACCGCTTACATAGGCCTCGGAGCAGGGGAAGTAAACTTTTTCGCTTTGATCGCGATAAGTTTTGGTCAAGAAGCTTACATACTGGTTTTGGGCGGAATTCCACGAGCTGTGGAAGGATAACCTGTATTTGTAGATTCTTTCGGACTCCATGATGGACTCGAGACTTTCCGCCGTCTCCTCATCAATATTCCACAGCAGCTCCGTAACTTGATCAGAGATGAGCTTGAGCCGCAAATGGGATCGGTTCGATTCTCTATGGACAGAATGAAGCTCTAGCAGCTTCATTTGATAGACATGCACGGACATAGTTATCTCCTTTCTCTAGTAGTGACTAGAGAGCAGGTGGTCGTTATTCGGAATTTACCGTTTTTGAAGAGAAGGAGAAAGACATTCGCTCGGTAAAATCGTTGATCGTCTGCATTAACTCGGCCTTTTCCGCCACGATTTTAGCGCTTTGCGTCTCCAGTTTCTTGTTCTCTGCTTCCAACTCTCTGATTTTCTCTTCCAGTTCTCTTATGTTCAGCATGTTTTGATTTTGAATATTGGCCGACTCTTCCTTGAGCAGGATATACTTGCTAGTTTCTTTCTCCAGTTGATTCGACACCTTTTCGAAGTCATGGTTTGCCGTGCTCTGATATTCTTTATAGTCCTCGAGAAGCTGGTCATATCCCATTTGCTTGTTAGTCAGACTTGTCTCCAGAGCGCGGATTTCCTTGTTGCGATCCTGGATAAGCTGATCTTTCTTCACCAGGTCATACTTTAGCCGGTTTATCGTTTCATTCGCCGTATCTAGCTGCTGCTCGTAGTCTTCATTTTTGTACAAAATCAATTGCCGCTCATTCAGCATGTTCTCCAGAGAAACGACCAAGTCCAGCGATATTTTGTCGAGATTCTCTTTCGATAGGATGTATTTCTTGCTAGCGTTTTCAGGCGGACTAGGTATTTCCATGTTACTAGCGATACTTTCCATTCGCTCTTGAGATTCTTCATTCCCTTCCTTTTCAGCTGAAGCGGGTTCATTTTGATTAGATAGAACGCCTTTTAACCAACCTATTGACTTGTTTTTAGCATCCCTAGCCATAGCTTCGTCTCCTAATTGAAATAGTTTTAGACATTCAAGAACTGGTAGATGTGAAAACTATTACTAAAGTAACTATTATGTATGGTAAAAGTTGTGTTTTTTTAGAAAGAAGTGATCTAATCACATTGTATTATTATGTGGAATAATGTCAATATAACCCCGAAGTATTAGTTCTTATATCCTATAAAAATAGTTGGATAAGCTGCGAAAGAGCAGGATTTTCCGATAAAACTCCCTGTTTTGTAATTTGCAGGGATGGTATTATTACTTTATGTAATAGAAGAAACGCATTGAATGCAGATGAAAAGGACGTTTAAAGTACGTTTTAAGGTGGAATGGTTATTTTGAAAAGCTGGTCGATTCTTGGCATTGCCCCTACCGATGATCTCTCGCTGATCCGGAAGGCATATGCCCGGCTGTTAAAGATTCATCATCCAGAGGATGATCCAGAGGGATATCAGCGGCTGAGGGAAGCTTATGACATGGCGATCAAGCTGGCAAAGGAGCGCCAGCGTCTCGCGGAGGCGGCTGAGGACGTGGAAGCAGATGAAGCCGATGAAGCTGATGATTCGGATGACTTAGATGAATTAGATGACTATGAAGCAGGCGATATCCCGCTGGACCTTGGGGGAGATATCCATGACGATGGGGCCTGCGAGGATTGGGAGGAGGATGACACGCTGCAGTTTCCGCTCATCCCGCCGTGGGGAGAGCAGCATACAGTGCCGGTAATGCAAGAGAAGTCTATGTCGGAAATCGCCGAAGAGTTCATGGAGCAGGTCGAATCCTTGTACATGGAATTAGCCTCCCGCCTGAATGCACATTTATGGGCCGAACTGCTGAATAGCGATGCCGTTTGGAGAGTGGAGTATCAGAATATGTTGTCGGATCGGCTGCTCTACTATTTGAACAAGCATTACTTCTTACCGGGAGAAATTTGGGCATTGCTAGAGGCTACTTTCCATTGGAAGGAAAGAGCGCGTCTCGATGAGGAGTATTTTGTGAAGCAATATCCTAAAGTATATACATATGCCATTAAAAAATCCCTGGAGTCCAGACTGGGCTATGCCGCTATTTTAAAGGCGGGTGTGGGGGAATACGAGGAATACGAGGAGTATTTTCGCTGTCGCGAAGCCTTTGTGCTAGCATGGAGGCGACAAAAGATGAAGCAGGAAGCCGGTCAAGCGTTAGAGGCAGCAACGAAAATTTTTGCGGACGATCCGGATTTGCTTCGTTTACAAATTGAGTTCTGCTGCGACAATAACGATTTCGAGCAGGGGCTGGCTGTATACGATCATTATATCCGGCAAGCCTCTGAGGACATCGGCGCGTATTTGCTGCGGTCACGCCTATTGATGGGGTTGAATCGGTTTCCCGACGCGCTGGAGCAGCTTGAACAGGTATTTGCGGCTGAACCGGATCATATAGAGGCGCTGTCGCTAGCGGGACAATGCTATATGAGGCTCTATCAGTTGAAATCTGCGCGGGATGTTTACAGCCGCATTCTGGAATTGAATGGAGAAGATGCTGAAGCGGTCGTAAACCTGGCCAAAATTCACGAGTATTGTAAAAGAAGCTTGCCACGCATGCAAAGAAGTGAGCGGCGGGAGGCGAAACGAGAGTTAAAGACGGAAATGGCCAAGGCGAGGCCAGCTGCCGGTAAACGGTTTAAGGTCGCTGTACTCAGCCTTATAGGCTATAAATGGGTGACTTTATTTTTCCTTGTTCTGTTTCATATTATTATAGCCAGCTCCTGGCATAAACATATGGGCATGTCGATGGGCTATTATTTGCAGCAGCAGTTCTATGGGGATGCTCTGCTGCCGGCCATCCCGGTGAGAATTTACATCTATGCAGTCATTTTGGGCTTGTATTATTTTTCGCTTTTTAAAGAGCTAAGAAGAGTAGGAAGGTATTTGCGGTACCGTTGATAGATTTGAGAGGAGGGTGTTTATAATCGTCGGAAATACGGAGAGCCCGTTAGTACGGACAACGGAGGAAAGGCGAAAATTTTTGAAGCCGTATGTGGATGCGATGCTGGCCGCTCTGCCCATAGGAGAAGCCGCAGAGTACTATATGATGAATCCCGAGAGATGTACTAGCGGCACAAATAAAGCGTTATGGAGCAGATTATCCATATACAACATTAAGGATGGAAATACGCTTAAAGCATTCACAGAATGGAATCTTTCTGACGGCATGCGCCAGGAATTTGAAGAGATTCAGGAGGCATTGTTGTATCTTCCTGAAATAGAGCGGGCTCAATATGTTGAAGCTGCGGGAGAGCCGGAGGCTATCCATAAGCGAAAGGTCGTCCATTATTATTTACGGAGGCTGCCCCCTGGCGGAATCGGAGCGTATGACTTTACGATTGCTCTTTGCAATTGCTTAATTGGCCGTAATCTCCGTTTAATAACGGAGGAGGAAACCTCGGAGTACGCCGAGAGATTGGTATACAGAACAAAGGAAAGTTACCGCAGCTGGTATGATTATACGATGGGGTTTGCGATAGGGCTGGAGTTTTGGTCTTATCCGATGCCGTCTAATTACATATCCAACGAACGAAATCGGTTAATGAGAATGCTGACGCTTAAGAACAGCCCGATGCTGAAAGTTCCTTTGTGATCAGTATGCATATTTGCCAATAAGAGAAGACTGTGACACTATATAAGGCATACGGAAGCGCCTGTATGTCTTGTCTTTTTTTGCGGGATTATAAACTTTACAATGAATCATAATGAATGGAGGACATGGAAATTATGCCATTGCCAAATTGCCCGAAATGCAGTTCAGAATATACATATGAAGATAGAGAGTTGTTGATTTGTCCGGAATGCGGCCATGAGTGGCCGGCTCATGACGGCGGCAGCGGAGGAAGCGCGGGAGAAGAAGGCAGGATTGTGAAGGATGCTAACGGAAATATTTTGAAGGATGGCGATTCGATTACGGTTATTAAAGATTTGAAGGTGAAGGGCAGCTCTTCCGTAGTTAAAATCGGCACTAAAGTGAAGAACATCCGCTTGATTGATGGGGACCATGATATCGATTGCAAAATTGACGGCTTCGGAGCGATGAAGCTGAAATCGGAATTTGTGAAAAAAATATAGATTCGGAAATATAGACTCAGAAAATAGGCCAGAAATGTAGATTCGGTTGGGGATCATCCTCCAAAGCCTGATTGATTACCCGCCTCTGTCCTGGAATTAGCCAAAGCGGCTGGAATAGGATAAAATGAGGGGAAGTATAACTCACTGTTTGAATGGTTCTTACTTTTAGAAAGTTATTAGAGGCCATAAATGAAGTGAAGTAGAGGGCTGCAGGAGGGATTTGAATGGAAATAGGGATAAGCACTTTTGTAGAGACGTCGCCGGACGCACATACCGGTGAGGTGATGAGTCATGCCCAGCGGCTGCGCGAGGTAGTCGAGGAAATCGTCCTGGCTGACAAAGTAGGACTGGATGTCTACGGAGTTGGCGAGCATCACCGCAAGGATTATGCGGCATCTTCCCCAGCCGTTGTCCTGGCTGCCGCGGCGGCTCAGACGTCACGGATTCGGCTGACGAGCGCGGTTACAGTGCTCTCTTCCGACGATCCGGTGCGGGTGTTCCAGGATTTCTCTACGCTGGACGGGATATCGAATGGGCGGGCGGAAATCATGGCGGGACGGGGGTCTTTCATCGAGTCTTTCCCGCTGTTCGGGTATGATTTGCAAAACTATGACGAGCTGTTCGATGAGAAGCTGGATTTGCTGCTGCAAATATGCGAGCACGAGAAGGTTACTTGGAGCGGCAAGCATCGGGCGGCGATCAATAACCTGGGCGTCTACCCGCGTCCGGTGCAAAATCCACTGCCCGTATGGATCGGCAGCGGCGGGAATAGGGAGTCCGTGATACGTGCCGGGCTGCTCGGGCTTCCACTCGTGCTGGCCATTATCGGCGGCCGGCCGATTCAGTTCGCCCCGCTCGTGCAGCTGTACAAGCGGGCCGCCGCTCAGGCAGGTCATGATGTATCCAAGCTGCCAATCGCTTCGCACTCCCACGGCTTCGTTGGGGAGGAGACGGAGGCCGCTGCGGACAAGTTCTTCCCTTCCACGCAGGCGACGATGAATGTCATTGGCCGGGAACGGGGCTGGGGCCATTACGACCGGGCCAGCTTCGATGCTGCCCGCAGCTTTGAAGGGGCGCTGTATGTAGGCGATCCGGAAACGGTGGCTCAGAAGATTATCCACTTGCGCAAGCATGTCGGGATCACCCGCTTCTTCCTTCATGTTCCGCTTGGCACGATGCCGCACGAGGATGTCATGCGGGCTATCGAGCTGCTGGGGACCGAGGTCGCCCCGCGGGTGCGGGAGGAAGTTGCCCGCTGGGAGGCGGAGAACGAAGGGAGCATCTGATTCCAGTTAGCGGATGAAAGCTATACATTGACAAAACTCTAGTAAAGCAGTTATGATTTAAAAAACTTCATATCTTCCTAAAGGGGAGTAGCTGATACAACAAAGTCGTCAATTCGAAGACTGGCGTCTTCCGGCTTTGTTGGCAACAGAATTGTTGTTAGCAAGACCTTTGCCTATGTTTATTCAGGCAGAGGTCTTTTTTGAATTTAAAACCTTTGCCTGAATGGGCAAAGGTTTTAGTTTTTTAGACTCGGTTGGGGGGCGGATCTGATTGAAGCAGCAAGAATGATTGCATGGATGGTTGCAAGTATAAAAGCTAACAATAACTAAAGTAAAGAACGAATCAGGAGAGGGGATGGAGTATGGATTTTTCAATTTTGCTGGAATACGGTTGGGTCTTGGTATTGTTAGTCGCCCTGGAGGGCCTGCTGGCTGCGGATAACGCCCTGGTGCTGGCGATCATGGTGAAGCATTTGCCCGAAAAGGATAGAAAAAGAGCTTTATTCTACGGGCTCGCGGGCGCTTTTGTGTTCCGGCTGGCCTCGCTGTTTATCATTTCATATCTGGTCGATGTGTGGCAAATTCAAGCGATAGGGGCTCTGTATTTATTGTTTATTGCGATCAATCACATCGTCAGAAAAGTGTTTTTGAACAAGGGAGAGGTCAAGGCAGAAAAGGAAAAGAAGCAATCCGGCTTCTGGGTTACCGTTTTGAAAGTCGAATTGGCGGACATTGCGTTCGCGGTAGACTCAATTTTGGCGGCCGTCGCGATGGCGATGACGCTTCCCGATACACCGCTTCCGGCCATTGGCGGCATGGACGGCGGCAAATTTATCGTCGTGTTTGCAGGGGGGCTAATCGGGCTGATCATTATGCGGTTTGCGGCTAACCTGTTTGTGAATTTGCTGCAATCCAGACCCGGGCTGGAAATTGCCGCTTTCGCGATTGTCGGCTGGGTCGGCGTCAAACTGGCTGTGTTAACGCTCGGACATGAGGACGTGGGCATTATTTCAACTGAATTTGCACATTCTACGCTGTGGAAAGTCATTTTCTATTTTGTGCTTATTGTAATTGGTGCGTCAGGCTGGTTTCTCTCCAAGGAGAAGAGGCCGTCTACGGTTGGATAATACCTTGGGCAGACTGCAGCTTCGATAGGTTATCAACTCGGATAGACAGCAACAATAACAACTTAGATAGGGTAACAACTTGGGGAGGTTTATCTTTAATAGGTACAACTCCAAGGGGTAGTAAATTGAGTAAAAAATTAATTTAACGGGCATAGCCCGTTGGGAATAGAAGTAAACTTTAAAGGGGCTGTGCCGCAAGTCGAAGGACTTGGGGGCAGCCCTTTTAGAGTTGAAGCTCCCGATTTAGTTCAAAACCGGCTTCAGTCGTTCATTAGTGATGCAGGCCAGCGGCAATAGATCGCCGGTCTCGGGCTCGTCGGATTGCAGAAGGCGTAGGATTTTGCCGCGAAGCTGAATGAATCCGGCTTCCGTTCTAATGCGCGGCCGGGGGAGGGAAACCGGAATATTGTCTTTGATTGTGCCTGGTCCGGGCGTCATGATAATAATTCTGTCGGCCAAATAGATCGCCTCCTCCACATCATGGGTTACAAGTATGAACGACTTGTTTTCCCGCCGCCAAATGCGGACCATCTCCTCTTGCATCTTTTGCCGAAGAATTGCATCCAGCGCAGCGAACGGCTCATCCAGCAGGAGCAGCCGGGGATTCAAGCACAGCGCCCTTGCGATCGCAACCCGCTGGCTCATGCCGCCGGACAGCTGCTTTGGATACAACCGGGCGGCCTTTTCCAGGCCGAGAAGGCGCAGATAGTCGTTGACGGTGTTCTTTTTCGTTTTCCTATCCAGTCTTTTCATATCGAGACCGAAAGAGATATTATCACGAACATTGAGCCACGGAAATAGAGCATGTTCCTGAAAGACAAACCCCCGTTCGGGCGAGGGGCCCGACATATGAGCTCCCCCGACCTGTACGCTGCCTGAAGAAGAGGATTCAATGCCGGCAATCAGTTTAAGCAAAGTGCTTTTTCCGCAGCCCGAAGGTCCAAGAAGACAAACGAACTCGCTATTCTCTATAGTTAAAGAGATGTTATCCAAAGCTTTAACGGCATATCCGCCGCCTGAGGCATACGTCTTGGACACGTGTTGAATTTTTACATGCAATGGCCATCCCTCCTGATGATAGGGTGAAGGTGAGTTCTCATTTCCATTTAATTACCGTACGTTCAAGCCCCCGAACTAGGGCAGATGAGGCGAAGCCAAGCATGCCGATCGTAAACATCCCTATTATGGATTGCTGGTAATCGAGCAAATGATAAGCCTGCCACGTCGTATAGCCAATACCTGTCTGCCCCGACATCATCTCTCCGGTGATTACCCCCATCCACGATGCGCCGACTCCCACGGACAGACCGGTGAATACTTCCGGTAACATGGCTGGCAAATAGACGCGCCAGATTAACCGTGCAGGGCCGCAGCCGAGGCAGCGCGCTGATTGTACAAGGCTGGGCGGGACTCTCCCGGCAGCATCCTTCGTGCTGATCAGGATCGGAAAGAACGCCCCGAGAAATGTAATAAAAATGATGCTGCTCTCAATAGTAGGGAACAGCAGCATGGCGACAGGCAAAAAAGCGATTAGCGGAATAGGGCGGAACAGCTCGAGGCTAGGGAACAAGGCGTCCCTGGCCAGTTTGCGCTGCCCGATCCACATCCCGATCGGCAGCGCCGTAAAGAAACCAAGAGCGATTCCGCTCAGAACCCGTGCCGTGCTCACTAAAATGTTCTTATAATAGCTGCCTTGCTTCAGGTAGGATAGCCAGGTCGCGATGACATCTATAGGGTCCGGGAGGTTGCCGAATTGCAGCGGCCAGATCAGATTGGCCCGGACCAGCCACATCCATACCAGCAAAAATCCGGCAACGGAAAACATACGAAGGGCATAAGACAACAATTTGGTTGGCCGGTTCATCGTTTAATATACCTTGCCTTCCACCCATTGGCCCTGTAATTCCGTATCGGACAGATAGGTTTTTCCGTTGGCTTTTACCGCAATCTTTAAGTAGTTGTCATCGACGAAGGTTTGTAAATCGAGCTTCTTCTGGAGTTTGCCTATCCCGGTCAGAAACGCTATGCTTCCGTTAAGTGTGTCCAGATCTTTCTGGTAGATCGCCGAATCAAAACGAATATGCTGCACCATTTGCAGGCAAATTTCCAGCGGGAACTGGCTTTCCGCCTCAAAAATTTTGGCAGCTTCCTCCGGATGTGAAATCGCGAATTCATGAGCTTCGTTCAAGGCCTGAAGAAAAGCGGTAACATACTGCTCATTGGCTTCAGCCCAGTCCAGATTGGCTACTACACCAGCTAAGTAGTCGATTTTCGTTTCTTCACCGAATTGCAGCACGGTGCCGATGTCCTTGAATTGGATCAAGCTCGGGTAAGGCTCCCATGTGGAATGGGCGTCTATTTTATTCTGCTCGATACTTTGCATGCCTACCGTAACGGATTGATCAACGATCGTCACCTGGTCTACCAGGTCAACGGCTCGAAGGGATTCCAGCAGCATCCGATGGGCGCTGCTTCCGATCGGCGTTGATACGGTTTTTCCTTTCAGATCGGATATTTTCTTAATGTCGCTGTTATTAGGTACCAGAATGGCCTGGTTCCGGCCCTGTTCTCCTTTACCGTCAAAGGCGAGAAACACGGAGCGATAGTTCGCTTGCGTGATGCTCAGCACCCCATTCAGCAAGGAGGGCATATCGCCAAGAAATGAAATCTGGATTTTGCCGCCGGCCATATTGTTATTCAGAATAGAGCCGGCTGGCGCATCGAACCATTCGACCTTAATGTGTTGATTGGGCGCTTGCTGCTCCAGGTATTTCTCGAACAGCTTCTGATGCTTGATGATCAGCGCGCCCCATGTTTGGGCGGTCGGGGACTGATAGCCGACCGTGATCGTTACCGTCTCTCCCTCCCGCGAGGCGCTGCCTGATGCGGAAGAGGAGCTTCCTGTGCTCCCGTTTTCTCGGGGGGCCGCCGGCGGATTGGGCGCGCAAGCCTGCAGCAGCAGGAGCACGAGGATTAGCGCCGTGACTTTTTTGGCGGCTTGGATGGGAATTCGCTTATTCATGCATTCAACCTTCCTTTTTTAGGGGAAATAAAATTAAAGCTATCTCACCAAGTAGGGGATATTGACTGTGACGGCATCTACCGGGCAATCCGTCTGACAAGGTGTGCAATACCAGCATTCGTCATATTGCATATAGGCCTTGCCGTCCTGATCCAGGGTGAGAATTCCCATCGGGCAAACTTGAACGCAAATGTTGCATCCGATGCATTTGTCCCGGTCGATAATGACGCTGGCTTCTACTCGCTGCGGAACAAAGTTCGCGGATAAATTACTCATGTCGGTTACGCTCCTTTTTCCTTTTCTTATTGGTTAATGGGTTAGGGCCTGTTGATCGGTGCTATCCGCCTCCGCTTCCACCCCCGCCTCCGGTTCTGGCTCCGGCTTCAAAATATACGGCGGGAGCTCCTTAGTATACAGCTCGCAATCGCCGCTTGCGCTCTTTCGGACAATGACACGTTTCAGCCAGTTTTCATCGTCGCGTTCCGGATAGTCCAGGAAGTAATGGTAGAATCCCCAGCGGCTCTCTTTACGAAACAGCGACGCTTTGGCCATCAATTCTGCGCAGTCCACGATGCTGTGGACTTCCAGCGCGCGGCCGACCTCGTGCGGATCCCTTGCGCCAAGCAGCTGCAGATCCACCTTCCGAAAATGGGCGATCTTCTCCAAAGCCATCTCCATTTTGACGATAGTTTTAGGCGGCATAAGGTATTGCGTGACAATACGCCTGATTTTATATTCCACCTGTTGATGAGGGACACCGTCCGAATGGCCTGCAATGCGGGCGATTCGTTGTTTTTCCGCTTCAATTTGTCCGGGGTCGGGCTCGATGTGGGTCACGCTATCCGCAAAGTGAGCGGCATTGGTGCCCGCGATTTTGCCGAAGGTCAGTGCGCCCAGCAAATATTGGTGAGGGACGCAGGCCATATCGCCAGCTGCGTATAAGCCTTTCACGGAGGTTTCCGCCTCATGGTTGACAAGGACGCCGGAGGCGCTGTGCCCGCTGCACAGGCCGAGCTCCGAGAAGTGAAGCTCCACCATATCCGTACGGTAATCCTTTCCGCGCCCCGCATGGAATCGATCGCGGCTCGGCCGCTCGTTATTGTGGAGAATGGCTTCGATTTGGGAAATGGCCGCGTCATCCAAATGGGACAGCTTCAAGAATAACGGCCATTCCCCCTTGTTGGCCATCTTCCACATGTTCATGATTAGCTCGCCGCTCCAATAGTCGCAGCCCGTAACGCGTTCTCCCTTGGCGTTTGCGGTATACCCGCCGAACGGACCGGCGACATAGGCGCATGCAGGACCGTTATAGTCCTTCATCGTCGGGTTGATTTGGTAGCATTCGATCCCTGTCAGTTCCGCCCCGGCATGATAAGCCATAGCGAATCCCTCACCGGAGTTGGTCGGGTTCTCATACGTGCTGTACAAATAGCCCGAGTCCGTCAGCCCCATTCTCCCGGCGGCACCGGCCGTCATCACGACCGCCTTGGCCTGCACGATGACAAGCTCGCCGGTCCGCACATCATAACCGATCGCTCCGACCGCCTGATTTCCTTTCGTAAGCAGTCTGGTCGCCATGACCCGGTTTACTACTTTGCAGCGCATTTGCTTGACCTTTTTGGCTAGAATCAGTTTCAGGTCGCTAGCTTTCGGCATGGGCAGCACATACCGGCCTTTCCGGTGTACCCGGTAAACTTCATAGTTTCCGTTTACGTCTTTTTCGAAGTCTACTCCCCAGGAGTCGAGCTCCTGGACAATGCTATAGCATTCCGAGGCTTGCCGAAAGACGGCAAGCTGGTCCACAATTCCGTCATTGGAAGCCGTAATCTCAAGCGTATACTCCTCAGGCGTAGCTTTGCCTGGAATAACCGCATTGTTCAGACCGTCCATCCCCATACTGATCGCGCCGCTTCGGCGAATATCGGCCTTGTCGAGCACGAGCACCTCCAGTTCGGGATGGGCAGCCTTCGCTTTGATTGCGGCCATCGTGCCAGCCGTTCCGCCCCCGATAATCAGCACATCGGTAGTATAAGTTCTTGTTTCCATCCGGATATCGATCCCCCTTTAAAAATAAATAAAGACACAGTACCTTGTATAAAAGGCAGCTGTGTCTCTGGCTTTCCAGTCGACATCTGTTATTCCAATGGAATTACTGTGTCTTTAGATTTGTTATGCATCTTATCATCGGGACCAAAGAAGCGTCAAGACATTACGGACCGATGAGGAGCTATGAGGAACAATGAGGGAGATTGAGGAATGGAAGCTACAAATGAGTTGTTTCGGAGGAAAGAATTAGTTTACAATGATAAAAATCACATTATTCACATTAATTTTATCGGATTATAGTGGAGGTGGGAGGGATGACCCAGAGCGGGTTGCGTTTGATTACGCTGCAGGAGGCAATGAATCTCTTTGGCGTAAGCCGGGCGACGATTGACCGCTGGCGGCAAACGAAAGGATTGCCGTATATTAAGATCGGCAAGGAGGTATTTATCGATTCGGTGCAACTGCAGGGGTGGGTGCGCGGCTTTACTTATGAGCAAAGCCAGCCGGAACCGGAGAAGAAGGAAAACGGGCCGGTCAGGGTGGGGGTCGGCTATCAAAGCGGAACCGCTCATATGTGGAGCGCGCTCCTGATCAAGGAGGCTGGTTTTTTCGAAGAAGAGCTTAGCCGCCTTTTCCCGGGGCGGCATGCCGAAGTCGATTGGTATAACGGCAGCAGCGGTATTGAACTGGTGGAAGGGCTGATTATGGGACGTATTCAAATCGCCTCATTGGGTGATTATCCTATTCAAATCGCCCATAAATTGAGTGAAATGCTGCCCTCTTTTCAATCCGTGCTGCTTGCCTTCGATGGCAAGACTTCAAACGGGAAGGGTATTTCGATTGTAGTTCCACCGGGCTGCCTGATTCAGCGATTTGAGGATCTTGAAGAGAGGGAGATATTTACAGTGCCGCATTCGAGTGCAAGCTCCCGGTTGGAGCGGCTGCTGACTGCCGCCGGGCACAAAGCGGCCGGCCGCCAAATCGTGGCGAAGCCTATGCGTGAAAGCATGGAACGGATGATGAGCTGCAAAGCTGGCGCATGTGCGATGTGGGAGCCTTATCCGAGTCTGCTTCAGGATGCGGGAGCGGGGAAAATACTGTTCGAGGAAGGGATCGGCGAAGATTACTTGACCGGCGTTGTCGCGAACAAGGCATGGGCGGCTGCCCATCCGGCAATGACCACTGCCTATCTGAAGGCTCATCTGAGAGCCCATCAGCTGATCCGGGCACATGTAGACAAGGCGGTGACGCTGATCCACCGCTCCACGGGGGTTCCTGAAAGAACCGCGGCCAAGGTTCTGCAGCGGGTTCGTTGGGACGCAGCGATTTATGAGCGCGACCTGCATACTTTGCATAAGCTGGATGCGCCTGATGCTGATCCCAAGGATCGTGAAACCTCTCCATTCCATGTTGAGACGGCGTATTTGCAGGCTGCTGTAAAACACGTGAGGCTGCCTGCCGTCCCCGATGCTCCCATCCGGGGAGAATGGTCCTCTGCGGCTGTGTATTAAGATGGCTTCTCCGGTGACGTTCTCCGGTGACGGGGGGCGTTGCCGGGGAAGTCTGAATTACGGCAAATTTATGGATTGGAGGCGATATAACTTAAATGATATATCGAGCTATCAGTGGATGATCCCCGTCCTGCATGGCAGGGGCAAGGTTTAGAAGGGATGCTGTTATTTTTGAAATACATAAATAGGAGAAATATCGGTGTGTCAAGGATTAAAAGGGGACAGAACGGCAAGGATTATGGGAGCGCAGCGTCGAAGTAAGAGCACTACAAGGCATTCGTGTGCCCCATCTGTAAAAATTGGAGTGAGTAATTTAAGTGGCAACGATAGAGGATTTTTTGAAGTTGGATATTCGTATAGGCACCGTGATCAAAGCAGAGCCTTTCCCGGAAGCGCGAAAACCTGCGATAAAACTAGAAATTGATTTCGGCGAGATCGGCATCAAGCGTTCTTCTGCGCAAATCACGAAAAGATATGAACCGGAGCAGCTTATAGGCCGGCAAGTGGCGGCCGTAGTCAACTTTCCAGTCAGGCGGATTGCCGGTTTTGCATCGGAAGTGCTGGTCATTGGGGGTGTGCCGGGAGAAGATGACGTCGTACTATTACAACCAGATCAGCCCGTTAAAAATGGTACGCCCATTGCTTAGCTACCTTTCGTAAAACATTTCATTCAACGATAAGATCTAACGTAAGCTGAATAAAAAGAATGAATAAAAAGAGCCTAGCGGCATTGCCGTCAGGCTCTTCGGATTACGTTCTCAATAGCACCTGATTATTCGCCTCGTCCCGGCGGACACGGCTGTATTCACGTCAGTAGAGGCTTAGGCTTAGTTGCGTAGGTTGGCACACTCTTTTTTCCTCAATAAAATACCTTCTGATGAATCACATCCAGCGCACGATCAATTTCCTGCAGCTCTTCCTCAGAAAGATTCGCAATCCGCTCTTTAAATTGGGACTCTATACGTCCAAACGCATCGTTCATCATCGTCTCCCCTTGCTTAGAAAGCCGAATATATTGCTTGCGCCGGTCTTTCTCGTCCGTGACCTTGTCGCATAGCTGTTTCTCGCTTAACTTTCGAAGCTCCCGGCTGGTATTTGGCATGGAAATATGCAGGCATTCGCTGATCTTGCTTAGTGTCACCGGCTGGCTGATTGCAATGAATTCAAGCATTTTATATTGAAGGGGGGTAATATCTTCAGATCTAACATCTTTGGTCATATCATTCGTGATTTGATGCACAGACGCTATAAAAGCCACGAGCTTTTGGAATAATGCACCTTTGTCCACAGGATCACCTCAACAAACACGATAGCAAAATGATTGTCATAAAACAATTATCATTTAATAATTATCATTTGACAATTAAATTAGGTATGTGATAATCTTTGCTTATCATTTGATAAGTAAAAGTTGAAGGGGCGTTTGGCCATGAAACTATTAATTGTATTTACGCATCCGAATCCTCAGAGCTTGAATTATGCATTTTTACAGGAGGTCATCCGGGGCAGTCAGGAGAATGCGGCAATTGAAGAAATGAAGGTGCTTGATCTGTATGAAGAAGGCTTTAATCCGGTGCTGGTGTTCAATGAACATAAGCGGAGGAGAGATATGCATCTTGATCCGGATCTCGCTCCCTATAGGGAGCAGCTTATGTGGGCGGACAAGATTGTATTTATTTATCCGATCTGGTGGGGGCGTCCTCCAGCGATGCTGCTCGGATATATTGACCAGATGTTTGCTTCAGGGTTTGCGTATAGAGATAAAGGCGGAATCTTTCCAGAGGGATTGCTAAAAGGGAAGTCCGTCGTTTGTATTTCTACAATGATGGGGCCGACCAGCTATCCGCTATTCTGGTTGAACAACGCCCACAAAACGTTAATGCGCAAAGCACTGTTTAACTATGTCGGCATCAAGAAGGTGAAGTTTTTTGAGTTCGGCAGCATGGAGAGTCCGCGGGGCAAGCAAAAGGAGAAGCTGGAGAGGGTGTATCGTTTTTTCAGGGAAGTGGCAAATTAAAGAGGCCCGATATCCGAAAGAAATTGGTACGAATGATCATCCCTTGGGATTTATTTATGATGCTGGATCAACACTTGAGTTAGATAGTGACTTGTTAATTTTTTTGGCCTTTACAACCTTAAAAGGAGATCTACCTTTAATGAATTTGCTTCCATCGTTAGTCTCATTAATCCGTTCAATAAAGTAAGTCTTTGGGAAAAACCTTGTGGTTTTTTCATCCTCATCGATACCTAAATGTACATATGCCTCTTCGGTTGATAAGTAGGCCAGTAGTTTGGCTTTGATGAAGGTATCATTCTTTTCAGTAATGAAATCCAATAAAATTTCCGGTGAACTCACGACTTGAGGGAGCAGATAAAAAAAGATGAGCTTGTCCTTAATAAAATTAAAACGTCCTTTGTTAAGATTTTTCAAATGTTTTATGGTAATTAGTCCATTTTGAATATTGTTGTAACCTTCAACTCCAAAATACTTGTAAAGTTCTTTGTGTTTAACAGTACCTTTAGCCATTTTTTCGATACCGAGTAAATGGCAAAGATGCTTTTTTTCAAACTCCAAATTAACAACTACTCCATTATCTAATTCAAACACATAATAATATCGCTCTAGAAATTTCTCGTAATACTGTTGTAGCAATTCTAGGGATATTTCATCTATTTTAGGTTTATGAGTTAGCATTGAAAGTGCTGAAACGCTAAGCATATGGTATTTCCTCCATTTATATAAAAAAGCTCTGATGTGTATGTCTACATCAGAGCTAAGAAGGTGTGGTAAGACGACAAGAGTCTCCGTGTCTTATTTAACGTCCCCACGGCGTGGAATCGGAGGTCGCCTCCCCGATGATCATAAACGATCCTTGTATTACTATTATCCATTATATGTGAAATTAATACATTATGTCAATGAATACATTCATTCTGTTGAAGCACATATGACGGATTGTAAAAGTATATATACTGCTTACTCCTCTTCCGACAACATCTCCTTAATCACTCGATAAACTTTACGTTGAGTCCGTTCGTCCTATTGTAGCAGCAAATTTTTGCTGTCCCAAACCCACTTCTTGGATTGGAGAAAGGATTCATGTTCATTGTCAAATAACTGCTCGATAGATAGATCAAGGGCAGTAAGTACAGATCTATTCTTTGTGTAACTCCATAGCAGAAATAATATCTTTGGTTATTTTCGTAATTATGGCTATTTCCTCCGCGCTTCTATTGCTAATTAGACTTACATGCTCATGGAGCAAAATATGCTTATCGGATTTGTCTTCGTGGCGGAATAATTCCCATGCGGGTACATCTAAGGCAGTCACAATTTTTTCTAACGTCTCTAAAGAGATATTTCGATCTCCTCGCTCTACACCGCCAATATAGCTATAGTGTAAAGTTGCGGCTTCTGCAAGCTGCTCCTGGGTCCAGTTCTTCGACTTTCTTAGTTCACGGATTCGATTACCGACACTTTCAGGTAAGTTCATGAATACCACCTCAGTTCTAAGGTTAGGTAAGGCAGGTAGTCAATAACAGATAAACAAACTAAGGAAATATACACAAAAACAGTACTTAAAAGTACAATTTATGTTGACCAGCACAACAAAAAAATATACAATTAGGATGAAATGGATAAAAAAGGGGATACAAATTCATATCAATACACTGTCATAAGTAAATTCTTATTCCCCTGGGAAAGGAGGTTCATCCATGCAACCAACAACCTCAGTCCGGCAGCTATTGGAGAATTACATTAAAGAGAAGGGACTATCGCTTCATCAATTTTCGGAAATTTCCGGTGTTAATGCCGGAACACTGAGCGGCCTCATTAATCACCGGAAGCGGATGTCGATGCTTCAGTTGGATCGTATTAGTGCAGGTATGGGGCTTGCGGAAGGCAGCTTATACGAATTATATGTCGAGGAATGCCTGGCAGAATCCTCGCCGGATTGGCGCAGGCTGAGATCGCTGCTTATGCGCTGCGCAGAGCTGGACAAGTTGGATTGTATCCAGCGGATTATTTTTGCCATCATGGACAATTTGACGTATGTCCCACATCTTTTTGAACTGGCAGAGCAGTGGTATCTAATAGGCAGAACAAAAGCCGCAGCACTGTTGTACCAGTGTGTTGCCGAAAGTGAGAAGTACCAGCACTCGGAACGATTAGCCCTTTGTCAGTATCGTTTATTTACGATTCATCTTGGGAACGACCGGGAAGCCAATATATCTTTGGCGGCTTCTTTTGAGCCTTATGTAGAACGTTTGGCAGAAGCGAACCGATTGGATGCACTCAAGGATTTGGCAGACACCTATGCCGCGAATCAGCGTTGGACTAAAGTCGAACAACTGGCGGAGGAAATGGGGAGTAAGGCGGCTATCCAATACAGACTTGCTCTTGGTGCAAATCAGCGTAGGAACCTTGATCCTGAATCGTCTCAAGAGAGGATGCACAGGCCCCTGCTTTTCTATATCCTTTACGCTTATCTGTTGAGGGCTAACGTTTGTGAGGCGCGTGGAGATTATAGGCAAGCCTTGAACTATGTATCGTTATACACGGATCTAAACTGGGTGCAAAGCTGCAGTGAGACAGAGCGCATCATTATAGAACAATTTAAGGAATGGGGCCGGGCTAATGCATGTCTGTATCGGCTGATGTCCGGCGAGGTAAAGGTTCTGCCGGAATACGTCAATTATCTGGCTTCCCATCATAGTGAGAAAGTTCCTGCCTTGTTAAAAATCATGGAGGCGGCTAACCGCCATTATTTTCAGGTGGACGACATTTTGGAGCGTTTCGGCTCGCATTTGAAATTTGCAGGACGTGAGCACGCCTTCGGGGATTACCATGCTGGGATCGCAGCAGATCAACAAACGCGTTTGTTATGTGAACTGGCGGCCTACTATTTATCTACTGAACGGGTTGAGACCGGGATGAACTACATTATGGCCTGTCTGGAGACCTGTGCTGCATTTTACAGTGAAGCGGTAGTCCTCCGGTGCGTGGGGTTATTTGAGAAGTATCGGACATGGGCAACGCCGGAGAGAAAGAAGCAGTACACAAATCTAATAAGTGAGGTGCAAAGGAAACATGAGGAAAAAAGGAGCTTTACCGCTGATTGTGTGTAGTTTTGTGCTAATTTTGACGGTATCTTCTGGAGCGAGTGGCGTAACCGGTGCAATGTTTTACGAGTCTATTATGAAGCCATTTATTCATGGTCTGGGTGGATGATTAGCTGAAGAGTGGACAGAGATGTAGGAAGGAGAAATGTTCACATTTCTCGTACCATCCAAATATTGAAAACCACTGTTGTATGATTCTAGCTATGATGAACGATAAACAGACAGCCCTCCACATTGCTACATCTCGTAGGTTAAAATGGAAAGTGGAAAGACCAACCATTTCAGAGCTACATAGCAAAGGAGAGCTGATACTATGCAGTCTATCACAAAATTCGTCGGTTTAGATGTATCCAAAGAAAAAATTTCGGTGGCCATTGCGGATTCAACCGGGGAAGCCCCTCGCTATTACGGGAGCATTCCACATTCGGCGGCGGCACTTCGTAAACTCATCAAAGAACTGGG
>NZ_KB907257.1 GCF_000381905.1 Paenibacillus fonticola DSM 21315
CCCAGTTCTTTGATGAGTTTACGAAGTGCCGCCGCCGAATGTGGAATGCTCCCGTAATAGCGAGGGGCTTCCCCGGTTGAATCCGCAATGGCCACCGAAATTTTTTCTTTGGATACATCTAAACCGACGAATTTTGTGATAGACTGCATAGTATCAGCTCTCCTTTGCTATGTAGCTCTGAAATGGTTGGTCTTTCCACTTTCCATTTTAACCTACGAGATGTAGCAATGTGGAGGGCTGTCTGTTTATCGTTCATCATAGCTAGAATTACACAACAGTCGGTAATACTAAATCCAATCTTTGCAAGGAGTAACTTCCTCCAAAACCGAAGTAAACGACGTGGTTTTCCAGCGTGACTGCGTGGCCATTCGTAAATACTTAGTATAGGATGCAGAAATCTGTAAATGTTCTGCAGGGTGAAGGACAATATAGGCGTTATTTTCAGGCCTGGGGCTTCCTCTGTAATTTTCGGGTAATTAAATCCCTCCACCGGCTTAGCGGGTCGTTTTTTGTTTCGCGCGTTTCACGCACTCAACTAGCTAAAGCCTAAAAAAAGCAGCTTAAATCTCTGAAACCAGAGAAATTAAGCTGCTTTATTGTGTATGGGCGTACAGGGATTAATCTTCGAGCTCCACATTATGATATACCTGCTGTACGTCCTCCAAATCCTCCAGCGCGTCGATCAATTTTTCAAATTGCACCTGCGCTTCCTCCGAAAGATTCACGTAGTTCTGAGCCAGCATCGTCAGCTCGGCGACGGTAAATTCCGAAATGCCTGCAGCGCGGAATGCCTCCTGCACAGCGTGAAATTGATCCGGCTCTGCATAGACGATCACATTGTCCTCTTCGTCAATGATATCCCTGACGTCCAAGTCGGCCTCCATCATTATCTCGAAAACTTCATCGATTGTTTTGTCCGCTACGCCAATAACCGCTGTGGCATCGAACATATAGGATACCGAGCCGCTTACCCCCATGCTTCCGCCGTTTTTGTTGAAGGCCGAGCGTACTTCGGGTGCCGTCCGGTTTACGTTATTCGTCAAAGTGTCAACAATGACCATCGAACCGTTTGGCCCAAAGCCTTCATAACGCAGCTCTTCATAGGTTTCTTCCGCGCTTCCCTTAGCCTTGTCCAATGCACGATCGATGATGGCCTTAGGCACATTATACGTTTTGGCGCGTTCAAGTACGACCTTTAATGCGCGGTTCGATTCAGGATCCGGCTCCCCTTTCTTGGCAGCCACGTAGATCTCGACGCCGAACTTCGCATATATACGACTCGTATTCGCATCCTTCGATGCTTTCTTCTCTTTAATATTATTCCATTTACGACCCATGTTGTTCCCGCTTTCTTATATTATTTTTCGTTCCTATTATAACATCTTCCGCCAATTTGAAAAATTGTGGGTGGCTCATATATTCAGAGGAATGCATGCAGGAGTTCCGTAGCTCGTCCCACTGCTTCCTCCAGGGAGATCATTTCCTTCTCTTGCCTGCTCCGCTCCACAAATTCAACCAAACCATCAGCGGCACCTTTGCCAACGACGATGCGAACCGGCAGACCTATCAAATCCGCATCTTTGAATTTTACGCCCGGCCGCTCATCCCGGTCGTCGAGCAGAACTTCGACCCCTTGCTTGACCATGCGGTCATAAAGCTGCCGCGCGGTGTTCACCTGCATTTCGTCTTTCACTGAAACTGGGATAATATGTACCTGCATCGGGGCGATGCTTACAGGCCAGATCATACCGTCTTCATCATGGTGCTGTTCAATGATGGCCGAGAGTATCCGCGAGATCCCGATACCGTAACAACCCATAATCATCGTCTGTTCATTCCCGGAAGCATCGTGAAAAGCAGCGCCCAACTGCTCGCTATACTTCGTCCCGAGCTTGAAGACATGCCCGATCTCGATTCCTTTGTAGAACTTGAAAGTTCCTTCCTTGCAGCGCGGACAGCACTCCCCTTCTTTAACATTACGAAAGTCTCCGATATGGTTCAGCGGAATATCACGCCTGACATGAAGATTTCTGTAATGGTAATCTTTTTCGTTAGCTCCTGCAATGGCGTTCGTCATATGGATGACGGATTGATCGATCAATACGGGAAGAGACAAGCCTTTTGGCCCGATAAAACCAGTGGCTACTCCCGTTAACTTTAGTACGGTATCCGCATCGGCGATAGAAATCGCTTCGGCTCCAAGGTAATTTTTCACTTTAATTTCGTTAATTTCGTCTTTTCCGGAAACAACGACGGCCACAGCTTGAAGATCTGCCATAAATACTACCGTTTTAAGAATTACCGCAGGATCGATATGTAAATTCGCAATCAGCTCATCAATTGTGCGCAGGTTCGGCGTATGGAATTTCTCAGCTTCAAGCCCGGTTTCGAACTCTGGGCTGGAACTTAGCTCGTCCGTGGTCAGCACTATTTCATCATCGAAGCTGATGGCTTTAACCGACTCCGCCTGTTCAAGATTCGCCGCATAATCGCAGCTACTGCATGTTACTACGGTATCCTCGCCAATATCCGCAAGTGCCATAAATTCATGGGTTTCCCCTTCACCTCCGATTGCTCCTGCATCAGCTTCTACCGCACGGAAATTCAGATTACAGCGATGAAATATCCTTTCGTAGGCATGAAACATGCTCCAGTAAGCCTGATCTAGCCCTTCCCAGTCTATATCAAAGGAATAGGCATCCTTCATCAAAAATTCCCTGCCGCGCAGCAGTCCAAACCGAGGCCGGCGTTCGTCCCGGAATTTCGTCTGGATTTGATATAAAATGACCGGCAGCTTGCGATAAGAATTAATTTCACTGCGCACGAGCGTCGTGATCACCTCTTCATGAGTCGGACCGAGAGCAAATTCGCGGTCGTGCCGGTCATGCAGCCGAATCAGTTCCGGCCCATAAAGAGAATACCGGCCCGACTCCTTCCACAACTCTGCTGGCTGCATAGCGGGCATAAGCAGTTCCTGAGCTTCTGCCGCATCCATTTCCTCGCGCACGATTTGCTCGATTTTGCGAAGCACGCGCCTTCCAAGCGGTAAATAAGTATAGATGCCCGATGCCAACTGCCGAATAAATCCAGCTCGAATCAGCAGCTGATGGCTTACAGCCTCTGCTTCACCTGGCGACTCACGCAGTGTGTTAAGCAATAACTTGCTTTGTTTCATTTTGTACACCCTCCTCATTTTTCAATTCACCAGCTATCAAAAACAAAAAGACACATTCGTCAGGGACGAATGTGTCGTGGTACCACCCTATTTATGACCGCAGCATGCATGAAGCTGACGATCCTCAAGACGATAACGGCATAATGCCGGTTGCGGTTAGTCTATTATATCATCAATAGGATTCCCGCTACAGCTCGCAAGGTAGGAGCCGGTTTGCCCGCGATGAGAATCCTTTCAGCCAGGGGATTCCTCTCTGGTCAGCGAGCCAAGAACCGCTGCCTTGGTCTAAGCTATTGTCGATATGTTACTTGAATACAGCTTGGATTATATAAGTATTTAATACAAAATACCTGATTACAACAATATAGTCAATCCCGCTTACCCCAAATATAACGGCATTTCCTTGACTCCCCGGACGATCATGCCAGGCCGCCATTCCAGCTCGCTTACATCGGCTTTGAGCCGAATATTCGGATATTGCTTCAGCAGGGTGTTGATAGCAATTTCCCCTTCCAGCCGGGCGAGAGGCGCACCAAGACATAGATGGATTCCTTTGCCGAAGGCCAGATGCGGGCTCTTCTCCCTTGAAATGTCAAAGAGATCGGGATCGTTGAACTGTTCCGGGTCACGGTTTGCCGAGCTCAGGGAAATAATTACTGATTCTCCTCTTTTCATGGATACACCCTTGAATTCAAGATCCTCCCTTGCCCAACGGCCCGTACTGAATTCAACGGGACCGTTATAACGCAGTATTTCTTCGATCGCCGTATGAATCAGCTCGGGCCGGCTCTGCAGTAAACGAAGCTGTTCCGGGTGCTGGAGCAGGGCAAGAATGCCGTTGCCGATCAAATTGACGGTCGTTTCATGACCAGCAATGATGAGCAGCATAACGAGATTGTACAGCTCAACCTCTGTAAGCCGGTCTCCTTGTTCCTCCGCAATAACTAATTGGCTGATCAAATCATCGCCCGGCTGTTTTCTGACTTTGGAAATCCAGTCCGCCAAATACTCCCTGAACTCCATAATTAAACCGCGCATCTCCTCATCAGGTCCCTGGCCAGTCTGCTCGATAAGCGCATTCGACCAGGCCCGAAACTTATTCCGATCCGAATTCGGCACGCCCAGCATCTCGCTGATCACAATGATCGGCAGTGGGAATGCGTATTCATCGATCAAATTTATCGTCTCCTGGCCTTCCACCTCTGCCAGCAGCTCATCTGCGATTTGCTGGATCCGTCCCCTCATGCCGGAAATCAACTGCGGCGTAAACGCTTTTTGTACCAGACCTCTCAATCTCTTATGATCCGGCGGATCGGAGAACAACATATTATTATTCATAAAGGGCATATCTTCTTCAATCCCGGCATTCCTCATATCTTTCACAAAACGAGGATCTTTCAAGGCTTCAACAGCATCGCTATACCTCGTAATGATCCAGCCATAATGCCCATCTGGAAACAGCATGCGCATAATCGGCTCTTTTTCTCTCATTTGCTCATAGACTGGAAACGGATTCTGTGTAAATGCTTCAGTAAACAAACTTTCGCTTAAGGACGGATTGGTCTGCATAATAATAGCTCCTCTCTCCTCATCTGAAATTGTAAATCAACTACAAGAAAATATTACCATGACGTTTATCACGATAGCAAATAAACGTAAATCTGCCTATTTTTACATGAAATCAAATTTCATAACTTTCCGTTCATTTCGCCTTATTTGCAAGTCCCAGCCAAAATGAGCAGATATCAACTCCTGGCCAAGACGGCATGCTATGATGACACCAATCAATGGATAAGGAGGCCTACCTATGCCATTGTCGGTAGCTTATATTGGATTTGGCAACAGTGTGGTGAACTATCATCTGCCCTATTTAGAGGCACGGCCAAGTATTAAGGTCAAAAGCATATACAGAAGAGCCGAAGACCGGATTGGCGATACCGATAGAGAAAATTACTATCCCTCCATACAATTTACGACTGATCTCGACGATTTGTGGAATGACGCTGAAATTGAATTAATCGTAGTCTGTACGCATGTCGATAGTCACGCTTACTATGCGAAGCTAGCTTTGGAGCACAACAAACATGTGCTCGTTGAGAAGCCCTTCGCGGCTAGCAGCGAAGAAGCGCAGATGATATTTGATCTTGCCGCTCGTAAAGGTTTATTGCTATGGCCTACCAGAATCGCCGATTCGACGGCGACTTCCTGACACTAAAAAAGGTGCTGGATAGCGGAAAACTCGGCCGGATCGTGGAAATTCAATCGCACTACAGCTATTTCCGTCCCCAGTCAATTCAACCAGGTTTCGGACTGTTAAGCGGATTGGCTGTTCATACGATCGATCAATTGGTATCCTTATATGGGAAGGCTGAGAAATGTCATTATGATGTCAGAAGCATCTATTACCCCGGAGAGTCCGATGATTACATCGATATCGACTTTCATTACGGCATCCTCAAAGCAACGGTCAAATCGAGCTTGAGCGTCAAAAGCCAGCCTCCCAAATTTATCGTGCATGGAGACCGGGGCAGCTTCATCAAGTACAGCAGCGGTCATCAGCAGAAAAACGATCATGGTCCTACACGCGTGACTTACGAACGTGAACCGGAGGACAATTGGGGAAAGCTGTCCTGGATTGGCGAGGATGGTTCCGAGTACAATGAACTCGTCCCTTCGGAGGTAACCGACTACGGCCGGCTATACGAAAAATTGTATCAATGCATCCGCCTTAACAAGGAAAAGCCCGTTAAGGATCACGAAGTATTATATGTGCTAAACGTTTTGGATGCTGGTGTGGCAGCGGCAAAAGCCGCTAAAGTAAGTTAATTCATGCAATTCATTGCTACGGAGAGGAGATTTTTTCATGAACATCGCAACAATAGGAAGCGGCTTCATAGTGGATGCTTTTTTATCGGCTGTAAACCAAATAGAGGATATACAATGTACAGCCGTCTATTCACGGAAGGAGGAGACGGCCAAGCCTTTGATGGAGAAATACAACATCGCGGCCGTCTACACAAAGCTTGAAGCGCTGATGGAAGATCCAAATGTCGACGCAGTGTACATCGCTTCTCCAAACAGCCTGCACTTTGAACAGGCATACCTGGCGCTGCAGCATGGCAAGCATGTCATCTGCGAGAAGCCCTTTACGTCAACTATAGCGGAGCTTGACCAGTTAATCGCCTTAGCGAAGCAGAAGCAGCTGCTTCTGTTTGAGGCCATTACTACGCTTCACCTGCCCAATTTTCAATTGATCAAGGAACAGCTCAGTAAACTGGGAGCGATTAAATTTATCCAATGCAATTATAGCCAATATTCGAGCAGATACGGTCAACTGCTAAACGGCGAAACGCCAAATGTGTTCAGCACTCAGTTCTCTGGGGGCGCGCTGACAGACATTAACATTTACAACCTCCACTTTGTGCTGAAACTGTTTGGCTCCCCTCAATCTGTAAGCTATACAGCGAATAAGCATCCAAACGGAATTGATACATCGGGAACGGTGGTGCTGAAATACCCTGAATTTATCGCACAATGTGTAGGCTGCAAGGATACCAACAGCATGAATTTCGTGCTCATCCAAGGCGAAAAAGGCTATCTTCATGTAGAAAAAGGAGCCAACGGCTGCCGGAAGCTAGTTCTGCATACGAATGACAGCGAAATCGAACTCAATGCGCAGACGAACGATAATCTGCTGTATTATGAGTTGGCTGCGTTTAATCATATTTACAAAACAAACGATTTTGAACAATGTTATCGGCTGTTAGAGCACAGTCGTTCCGTTATTGAAACGGTCGTACAAGCCCGGAACGATGCGGGAATTGTTTTTGCCGCCGACCTGGATCACTCAGCTGCAGCGAATAGGAACTGATCAATCAAAATGCAATGCAGGATAGAATCAAGGAAAATCTAAAGGATAGAAGCCATGACCTCCCGGGCTTCTATCCTTCATTTGTTAATGTGCTCATATAGAGAACATCGAAAATGTACTGCACTGAAATTGTACCGGTTATTTTGGATAAACGCATTCGCTCTCTATCCATACCTATTATTATGGCTTCATCGCACAGCTTGGCCTCCATTCCCGGCTCCACCCGGCCTTGGCGTGACATACGCTCTTTCTTGATCCCGCTGCGGATAGTCCAGGGCCATTTTTAATTGAAAATCAGGATAGCCTTTCACGCCCAGCTTCTTACACAGCCTGACGACCGTAGAAGAGCTTGTGTAGGTTAATCGAGCCAGTTCCTGCGCTGTAACTTCGAACACCATACCCGGCTGCTTTAATATGTAATCGACAATGCTTTTCTCCTGTGTCGTCAAATTTTTCATATATTTCATTTTCTGAATTAACATGAAACCCATCCTTTCCTTATGCTTCTATAACCCTAATTCGCTAGATCACAGTATTCATTAATCCCAGTATACTATCAAACAAAGAGGAATCCTGACGGATTCCCCTTTGACTCCAATAAAAAATGACATGAGCTCAGCTAGTTAATGACTTAAGTTTAGCGCGTTTTGATTTCAAGCTGCTTGCCAATTAGGCCCGGATAAGCGCCTTGTGCGATTTTTTCAAGCTTTGTAGCATGAACCATAAGAAACTTGTTTTCTTATTCAGCAGCACATTACCGCCCGCTTCTCTTACAGAATCAAGCGGCTGATTCGTTCCCTGCGGCAATATGACAATCGTCAGGTAACCTTCATCGGAAGCCCTGTAAAGCATTTGTTCGTGACATTCTTATGCAAAGACACATTTTAGTATCGAACCCACCAAATGAACAAGCGAACTTCCATACTTCAACATATAAAGGTACATGGAGTTTATCCACTTTTTTTGAAAGGAGTCAGCGAATCGCTCATGAACCCAAATAAAATTTGCTTCATTTATTGCGCAAACCGACTAGAACAATTGCTAGAATCTACACGTCATATTTCAGCCCTCTATATTCCCGACGGATTTGAAGTAGAAGTTTTAATTATTTGCGGGGCTAAAAGCATGGCATCAGGCTACAATCGAGCGATGCTTGAGTCTGATGCGAAATATAAAGTGTACCTGCATCAAGATGTCTACATCCTTAATGAAAATTTCATTCAAGATACGATTCATATTTTTCAGCAGCATGCAAACCTGGGTCTGATAGGCGTAATTGGCTCAGCCTACGTTCCGGAAAACGGAATGTGGTGGGACTCCGGCGAAAACTACGGTCAGGTTTACGGCAGCCACTCAGGCAGCATGGAACTGCTGGCCTTCAATCCATGTGAAAAAGAACGCTCGTATCAGCCTGTTACAGCTGTCGATGGATTGCTCATCATGACGCAAACGGATATTTCCTGGCGCGATGATCTATTCCATAATTGGGACTTCTATGATATATCACAGTGCATGGAATTTGCCCGGGCCGGTTATGAGATTGGCATCCCTCATCAGGATACCCCTTGGGTTGTTCATGACTGCGGAGTAGCTGATCTGGCTAATTATGAGGACAATCGTGTACGTTTCCTCCAGGAATATGGCGAGGATATCCGCAAGAGCTTTATAGCCTATTATGAGAATCGATGCAACCAATTTCCGTCAGGGACAGCATCCAGTAACGTTTTAAACTTGTCTTTGATTGAGAAGCATAAGCAACAATTTAACATAAATTCCGATTGCCAAAGTACATTTGAAAAGGAGCGCTGTACAACAATGAGTATAAATGATGAGTTTCAAATTTCTGAAATGCTTGAGAGGGTCAAAAATACGGAAGGTTATTTAATGGAGCTTGAAATACTAGCTCTCCTTCATCTGCCTCTGCTGGTAGATCATATTTCAGGCGGCCTCGTTGAAATCGGAACCTTCAAGGGAAAAAGCGCGATCGCACTCGGACTGAGCAGTCAATATCTTACAACGCAAAAACGTCCCATTCATATTATCGATCCCTTTTATCATCCCGCCTTGCCCGTAAACTATGAAGACGATTTCGATGAAAATATCCGCAACGCTGGTTTGGAGCCTCACATTCGGAAAATCAAAAAGCCTAGCCAAGAAGCTTACGACGACTGCCCTCCAGCAATTGCAGCGCTGTTCATTGATGGTGATCACAGTTATAACGGGGTTAAGCACGATATTATCTATTATGCATCACGAGTCGTCTCTGGCGGAATCATTGCCTTCCATGACTACTCCTATAAAACATGCCCAGGATATGAATGGGCAGAACTGCCCGGTGTTACCCAAGCGGTGGATGAGATGCGTTTAGATGATAATTACTCTTATTTGTGTGACTATAACAGCCTGCGGCTTTTCCGTAAGATATAAAGCCGTGATCGTACATGATGATTACAAATCGCCGGCTCGCTGTTATTGACACATTTTTTCCTTGGCAGTTAAGCGGGTTTCGTTACTGGGAAAATATTCAAATCCATGCCCAGCGTCCAGACACTTTGTTTTTTGCCACAGAACCTCATTCGGACAAATTCCCTAAAATTGTATATCCGTTCTCTCAGTTTAAGAAGTTAGCTGACTCCGAAGGAATTACAGACGTATATTGTGTTTTTTTAAACTTAGTATTAAGTCTGCTGGGGGCTTACACACTGCCTGATGGCACCCAAGTGCCAGGCTCGAATCCATATATAAATATTAGGGACTTCTTAATGGAGCGCAAGATTAAACTGCACACGACACTGTATCCAGGCGGCGGACTCGCTCAGGGAACTAGGCCTGAATTTTTCGACATTGTAACAGCCAATTGTTCAACCATCTTTACTAATGTTGAAGAAGTTCTCTTAAATATTAAGACGAGTATTTATCAACCTGTCGTAATAAATACTGAACTGTACAATCTCGCTGCAAGATGCTGGAGTCCCCCCTTTCATCTCATTTTTTGCGCCTTCAATTATCCCAGGAAGGGCTTCCCTTTACTTGTTAAAGCTTACAACAGTCTCAATTCAGATGATTTTCACCTCCATATCGTAGGTAATTGGGAGGATCAACTTTCACAATTAAAAAATAAGCGCTATACGTTTCATGGTGCACTGCAACCCGAAAAATTGGCGCTTCTGTACCAGCACTGCCACGTATTCATCAATTGCAGCAGGCCTGACCACCTAGCTTTGGACGGTTTTCCTACTACGACTGCGGCAGATGCCATGGCTACGGGCTGCCTTCTGTTGACGACAAATCCTCGGAATGACCAGCTCATATTAAAAGAAGGAATGGATTATTTGAAAATAGACGCTGAGGCCCAGTCCATTCTCCATAGCCTAAACTGGATCAGCAATCATACCCGCAAGGCAAAACGGATAGCGGCGAATGGTGCAAAGACCGTCAGATCCAGCTTCAATATGAAAAAGATCGTGAACAAAAAATTGACACATCTACTCGGTAATACCTAAAGCAATTTCGGTAGAGATGGGACTGTCCAATAAGGCCCTAAAATAAAAATTGGACGGACAACTAATACAAAAAACCTTGCGATAAATCATGATTTCCCACGCACAAGGAACGGGGGCATCATTGTTTACCGCAAGGTTTACCTAATTATTACCGTATAATCTTTTTTTTGAAGACAGCGGGAACACCTGCATACAGGGCATTCGCAGGCACCGTATCCTTGACAAACGCTCCGCCGCCAATGATTGACCAAGCTCCGATCGTCACCTTTTCTCGGACAGCTGATCCCGTACCGATAAACACGCCTTCCTCCATTGTTACGTTACCGCTAATGTTTACGCCGGGGGAAATAGTGCAGTGCTCGGCAATCGTCACATCATGGGCCAAAGTAACCTGCGTATTGATGATAACAAATTTTCCGATGTTCACGTTAATGCTCACGATCGATCCGGCACAAACGATGCTATTATCGTCAACCTGACTGCTTCGCGGAATATTAACAGCTGGATGAACAAGCGGACCGGCTAATCGAAAACCGGCGTCCCTCGTTTTGCGGGCAAATTTTCTCTTTAAAACAGGATCACCCACCCCGCTGCAAATCACTTCCACTTCATTTCTGTAAGCATAAATATGTTGAATATCTCCTAGTACAGGAACGCCATCCACCATTTGCCCCCGCATTTCCTCCCGTTCATCCAGAAACCCGGCTACGTTCCGTCCTAGTACTTCGCACAGGGCGAGAACTTCCCGCCCCATTCCTCCGCAGCCCCAAATGACCAGTTTTGCATCATGCATTCGCTAGACACCTGACGATGTGCTCGATTTGCTCTTGCTCCATGTCTTCCCAAATGGGTAAGCTAATAATCCGGTTACTGATATCCTCAGTAATGTTGAGCAATCCTCGAGGGTGCAGCTCAAACATTTGATGAAGGTGACAAGGTGGTGAGAAATAAGTTCTAACCTGTATGCCTGATGCGTCCAGCTTGTTGACGTAATATTTATTGTCCCGATCGGTTCGGCACAGGACCGGATAAAACTGATATGCCACTTTGCCTTTTGCCTGCTGAACTCTCCATCCCAAATCAGAGAGCTTATGTCTCCTCCAAGCTTCCTCATACCATTCTCCAATTTGCTCCCGTTTCGCAATCTTCTCATGAAATACATCCAGTGTAGCCAGCCCTATAGCCGCCGTATACTCTGATATTTTCCCATTCAAACCCAATTGCTTCGATTCCCGTTGTTCGTTAAATCCAAAGTTGGCGGAACGCCGTATACTTTGGATCAGCTCCTGGTCTCCACTGTAAACGATCGCCCCTTCTCCGATCCCGAATGATTTCGTGGCATGGAAGCTGTAGACGATCGCTCCCTGGAACCCTCGCTCATCTTGCTGCGCCAGAGCAGAACCGAAACTGGAAGCGCCATCGATAACAACCGGTATGCCGCGCTGGAGCAAAGACTCATAATAGGCGAAGTTGAGGGAAGCACCGAACGTGGCGTAAGGAACAACTACAGCCACTTCCTCCCCAAGCATCTGTATGGCTTCCTCCAGCCTCTTTTCATCCATACACCAATGATCTGGATCTATATCGATATAATAAGGCTCTAACCCGCACCATAATGAACTCAGCGGAGTAGCCGGGAAGGTAAAGCTGGGCATAAGAGCATATTTGCCCCGGCGTCTCAACTGCGCAGTGGCGAGCATCAGACCGATTGTCGCATTGCTAACGGTCACTACAGCACCTTCATTATTAAAGTATTCAAGAAGAATTCGTTCCTCGAACGCTCTATTCAACGGACCGTTATTCGTATAAATTCTTGAAGCATCAATCCGTTCCAAATAATGTTGATAGCTTTCTTTCGGTACGAGCTTTGGCTTAAGAAATGGAATATAGTGCATTGACATCACTTCCCTCAATGTTTCATTGTTAGAGGCTCGGGGTATCTGGCCGTCTTTATCCCGAGCTCCACCATACGTCGAACTTTATTCCAATCCCCAGGCTCATTCAGCAAATAAGATCGGGGATCCCAAGGAATACATTTTAACCAGTTATGATAAAACATCGATGAAGTCGTCACTTTTGCGCACATGAGCGGCTCGGCATCATTCATTACCCATTGCTCGGGACCAATTAAATAATAAAACGGGTGATAAATGAGATCGGCTTGAGTTTCTTTCGCAAAAGCGACCAGCTTCTCAATACGGTCGTCAAAAAACTCATCATCGTCGTCCAAATGTGTAATAAAATGACCGGTCGCTAACTCCAGCGCACGGTTCGTCGGGATGCTTCCCGCCACGAGCCAGCGTTGATAAGTTTCACTCGGGTACTCTCCTCTGCTCTCCCTATTTTCGAATTTAATTCTGGGATCATTGAATTGGCGTATGACATCCGCGGTATGATCGGTACAGCCATCACCTACTACAATAATTTCCAAATTGGTGTACGTTTGCCGCACCGCTGATTTCAAGCTGCAGTTCAATAATGCGTCAGCCCGATTGTAAGTAGGGATACAGATCGTAACTAGGGGCTGCTCCAACTCATATATTTTCTTATATTGTTCTGTGCTGGCCGCTTGTAAGAAATCAGCTGGCGTCACCATTAAACTCACCTCTAGGCACCACATGGGTAAAAGAATAAATAAAATCAAAGTTTGTCTTCTCCAGCAGCTGCTCATTATTTGTAAAATAAAGATGAGGTCCGATTTTGCGAATACCGTGAATCGGTTCATTAAAATAACTTTTGACAAGAGCGATGACAAGCGTTTGTTCGTTGCAAATGTCAAGCAGCTTATGCTGCCATTCCTCTTTCGGGGCGCCCCAATGATCGGGACAGTAAACAAATACCGAACTTTTGCCGCTTGCCGCTACGATTTCCGCTATTTTGTCGGGATCGCTTTGATTAATAAACAGAGACAATGGCATTTTCGGCAGCTCCCAGCTTCTTCCCCACTTTGCCTCAAAATACGTTCTGTTGTTTGTAAATAAGCTGGACTTCTGCTCCTCATTCCACTGCTTGAACGTGGCATTCCCTTGATGAAATACGAATGCATCCTCAGCCACCGCAAGCCGGTATCCCGCTTGCTGCATCCGCAAGCAATAATCATCATCTTCAAACATGCCATAGCCGAAGTTTTTATCCAAATGGCCAATTTTCGCAAAGACCGTCTTTTTAATTGCCACACAGAAAAAGCCGAGCATTTCGGAATATCTCATTTTTTGATTGTAAAGCTCATGGAACTCATTCAACCAAGCTTCGTTCGCGCCTTGTATTTCATCACCTACAAAGAAATCCAGCTTCTGATCATTTCCTACAAAATTGGACACCGGTCCGACAGCACCGATTTTGTCATCCACTGTAAATGGCCGCAGTAAACGAGGGAGCCACTCTTTGGCAACGATGGTATCGTTGTTCAGCAGCACAACATAATCCCCTGTCGCATTCAATGTGCCGACAATATTTCCTCCAGCAAATCCCGTATTCTCTGATAGTAATATCGTTTTGATATGGGGGTGTTGTAGTTTTAGCAAATGTGTTGTTGTCTCATCCGTCGATGCGTTATCGACGAGAATAATTTCAAGGCGCGGGTAGTCGGTATAGCGAAGAAGACTGTCTATGCATCTGCGGGTCAAATTCCAATTGTTATGCGTAACGACAATGATGCTTACTTTAGGATACAGTTCATTCATGATGATCGCCTGGAAATCTTCATATCGATCGGCCCATGTATTATTGGCCGCAAATAGCCGGCGCTTCTCCACTTTCTCAGCGTGTTCCATGCTGTTCTGCTCCTGCAGAGCTTCCCAAATCGCAGCCTCGAACTCCTTTGCCCCTTTGGCAAGAGCGACATATTCCTGCATACTGTTCAACTCCGGCAATTCCGTCGATACGACCGGTTTACCCGCGGCTAAATATTCATATATTTTTACGGGATTCGTTGCCATTGTTAACTGGTTAATGTAAAAAGGAATCAAGCACACATCAAACTGATGAAGGTAGGCAGGCAATTCCGAATACGGCTTTTCGCCTAATAGAAGTACGTTGCTTAACATCTCGACTTTTGACGTATCGCTATAATAGGTATTCCCGATTAATACAAAATCCCAGTTTGGATTGCGTTCGGCCAGCTCATGGACGAGTCCCATGTCAAACCAGTCCGCGATAGCTCCGATGTAACCGATGACCGGTTTTCGAACGTTTGAAATATCGCTGGGCAGCTGGCTCGGCTTCTCTGCAAAATGTTTATAATCCCCTGCATTTCGAATAAGATGTACGGAAGAATTCAATTGTTTGGCTTTTTCACACAACAGATCAGAAGAAGTGACGACAGCGTCGGAACGACTCAGCAAATTGGGCTCTAAAGCAAGGAGTTCAGCAGATGTATTCGAAAATCCGGCATGCTCATCCATGCAATCGTAAATGACTTTATTATGATCAAGCTCAAAAACAAGGGTGGACCAGAACGGAAGATCGACGATCGTTACGGTTTGATGTATACCAAACCTTTGCTTCAATGCTTCTATGGACCATTTCAAATACTGTTTATCAAGCGGATGTTTAATCGTATCCCGATAAGCGTTCAAGCGGGAATACGAGCATAGTGTGACCAGCCATACATTATTTTGCTTTTCTTCAATGCGTAATTTCGCTCGGATTTCCTCGAAGTCTGCATTGCGATTATTGATTTGTTCGGATTCAATGGAAAAATAAAATACACGGTATCCGTGCTGGGCAAATTGTTGGCACAATTGCTGAGGTCTTTGCCATCTGTAGTCCCAGTCAATGATAGGAAAGCGGAAAATATCGATATCCAGTGTGGCTGGTTGAGATTCCAGCGAATCCAACGTATGTGCTTTACTCGGAAACGACCTCATTGTTAATTGCTCAGTTGCTGTATTTTTCAGCTGCATCTCCATCGGAGTAGGAATATGCTGCTGAGTTGCTGGGGCTGGAAAATGAATAACAGACTTGGCGGGGAGTTTGGCCCGATTTCTCTTTGTAAATTCCCAGTATTGTATTCTTCTGATCAATCTCCTTTTTTGCAGCCGCGCCTGCTTCTTTCCCTTTTTCCATTTAACAACTCCATTTAACATCTTTAGTAACCTTCGCTGCTCTTTGGTATACACGCTGATCCACCTTTCTAAGTCCTAAATGATCTATTATCAAATGCCCAGATAGTTTCTTACGATTTGTGGATGTGTTCCTGTAAAAGGAGTCGTTCGCACTTCATACTCCCCGTGGTGATAGGACCAATCCGGCTCCCCGATATTATCATATAGATTAACATCGCCACGCCGGTTATCGTTAAACTTGAACCTTTTGCCTAATGCGTAATGATAATGATACAGTGGAACATCGATGCGTTCGGAAGGCAGGGACCAAATATCACTGAATTCACCTCTTAGCGTACAGTGATGCTTCTCATCTTTATATCGAATCCCTCTTCCGTTTCTCCACATTCGAATAATATCATTGGACCATCTCTCATCATTAGCCGCATTGATCCGTATCGTCCAAGGATCTTTCCAAAAGTTTACGATCGGAAACTTAAGGACATCGGCATTCGTCTGGGCCAATTTTTCAAACAATACCGAATCCAGCGCATCATCGAAAATTTCATCTGCGTCTATGTTGGCAATCCAATCCCCCTGAGCCTGATCAACCATAAAATTCCGTACTTTGGATTCATCCCATTCATCGGTATAAGCTGTCCCCTGCCTGTTTCGGAATAGGTGAATATTGTGGCTATCCATATAGGATTTGATGATGGGGATGGATTGATCGGTACTCCCCCCATCTACAATTATGATTTCATCCGCGAAGGTTACGGCTCTTTCCAGAAATAGTCGCAAAAAGGTCTCCTCATTCAAAACGGGCGTTATTACCGTTAACTTCATCTGTCACCACACTCCAATGGTCATATATTGCACAGTCTATTCCAGCTGGATGGCCGGGAACATCGGCATTTGCCTGTTTTATGTGTGAAACAACTAATGAGGCGAGAAATAGTCATTTATATTAAGCGCTGCCTTCATCCGTCGCATATGTTAGAGAGAAACAATAAAAAATGAGCATAAAACGGAAAGGGGCGCTCGATTTGATGCTCGATCTCATCATTGTCACGTATAACTCCGCCTCATATATCAAGAAATGTATCCAGGCCATACGTGAGCACACGCCTCCGGAATACACGATTATCATTGTCGATAACGGCAGCACAGACGGTACCATTCAATACGCCGAGAACTGCCCTGATATTGTACTCCTGAAAAATGAGCGCAACACGGGCTTTGCCAGTGCCGTAAACCGCGGAATATTACAGGGAAATGGAGAGACCGTCGCCGTCATGAATCCAGATGTATTTGTTACAAGCGGCTGGCTCCCACCTCTTCTGGAAGCTCTTTGGGAGGATGAAAAAACGGCCATCGCAGCCCCCAAGTTAATCAACAGCGCCAATCAGTTGGTTGGCGTGGGAACAGATTGGGATTGGAAGTCTCCTTACTTTCTCTGTCCGGACGAACCGGGGCTTTTGGAAGAGACGAGGGCCTGCTTAGCGATCAATGGCGCTTGTTTTTTGTTAAAAAGACATTTATTGGAGAAGATCGGCTTGTTGGATGAGCACTACTTTCACTATTTTGAAGAAACGGATTATTGCTTCAACGCGAACTATTCCGGCTATAATGTCTTGTTTTGCCCGAAGAGTACGATTTATCACGAATATTACCCGAATCCGCAGCGCGATGAAGCCATCAGGCAATATTGGGTCCAGAGTGAAGCTTATTTTAACAGCAAGTGGAGCTACCCGGGCAATGGCGTTATCATAAAAAAGAAATAAAAAGGTGTCCCTTTCGTCATTTCATGACCAAGGGGACACCCTTGCGTTGTTTCATCAATCTATTAATCTATTAATCTGTTATAAAACGCCTGCTTCTCCTTGAAATTGCGCCTGATGCAATCGGCGGTATACGCCCCGTGCCGCGAGCAGTTCCTCATGCGCCCCTTGCTCGGCGATGCCTTCCTCGGTTACAACGACGATGCGGTCGGCGTTCTTGATCGTCGCCAGCCGATGCGCGATGACGAGCGTTGTCCGGCCTTGGGACAACTCCATGAGCGACTGCTGAATGACCTGCTCCGTCTCCGTATCCAGCGCGGAGGTCGCTTCGTCCAGAATGAGGATCGGCGGATTCTTTAGGAACATCCGGGCGATCGCCAGCCGCTGCTTCTGCCCGCCGGACAGTTTCACGCCCCGCTCGCCGATGACCGTCTCCATGCCCTCTGGCTGGGAACGGATAAATTCGTCCAGACGGGCCCGGCGCGCCGCCTCCCAAATTTCCTCCTCCGATGCATTCAGCTTTCCGTAGAGTATATTTTCGCGGATGGTACCCGCAAATAAATACACATCCTGCTGCACAATCCCGATTTGATGGCGCAGCGACTGCAGCTTAATATCGCGAATATCGATGCCATCGATCGTGATCGAGCCCGCGTCCACCTCATAGAAGCGCGGCAGCAGGCTGCACAATGTCGTCTTGCCGGCACCGGAAGGGCCGACGAAAGCTACTGTCTCTCCTTGCCGGATCGTCAGGTTGATATGGCTTAGGACAGGCGATTCGCTGTCATAGCTGAAGGTCACTCCCTCGTAGCGGATTTCCCGTCTCAGCTCGCCGATTTCCACGGCATCCGGCTTATCCGCAATATCCGGCTCGGTATCTAGCAGCTCGACATAGCGCTTGAAACCGGCGAAGCCTTGCGGATAGCTCTCGATGATCGCATTGATTTTCTCAATCGGCCGGAAGAAGACGTTCGTCAGCAGCAGGAAGCCGACAAATTCGCCGTAGGACAGCTGGCCGCGTATGACAAACCATGTACCGCACACCATGACGAACAGCGTAACGAGACGCATCATCATATAACTGATCGCCCCATTCTTGGCGATCAGCTTATAGGAGAACAATTTCGTCAGACGAAACCGGCCGTTATTCACCGCGAATCTTTCCTTCTCGTGCTTTTCATTTGCAAACGCCTGAACGACGCGAATACCACTGACGTTATCTTCGACACGCGCGTTAAAGTCGCCTATGTCGGTGAAAAGCTGATGTATCGCTTTAGTCATTTTACCGTTAAAATACACAACGAGCCAAATGATGACGGGAACGACGACGAAGGTGAGCACCGCCAGCTTCCAGTTGATCATAAGCATGAGCGTGAAAGAACCTGCCAGCGTCATGACGGCTATGAATAAATCTTCGGGTCCATGGTGGGCCATTTCCCCAATTTGCATCATGTCGTTCGTCAGCCTCGACATCAGATGTCCTGTCTTGGTGTTATCGAAAAAACGGAAGCTCAATTTCTGAATATGATCGAACAGTTTCTTGCGCATATCTGTCTCGATATTAATTCCGAGCATATGTCCCCAATAATTGACGATATACATCAGAACCGTATTTAACAGGTATAACGCCAATAAACCTAGCGATGCCCATACGATCAGATTCCATTCTTCATTGGGCAGCAGATCATCCACAAATCGGTTTACAACGAGCGGGAAACCCAGCTCCAGCAAACCGGCGATCAAGGCGCAGCCGAAATCAAGCAGGAACAACCCCCTGTAAGGCCGATAGTAAGCAAAAAAACGGCGAATCATATTATTCATAGGCTTCATTCCAGCCCCTTTCTATGTATACTCTTTCTTCAAAAATATTTCCGTTGCTGAACCCGACTTGCTGCGCGAAAAGTATGAAAAAGAAAGCTCCTCAACCGGGGTTGAAGAGCCCTCCATGTTAGAATCGCCTACAGAGGATAGTTCGTTGCGACTCAAACTCATCGCGGCCAATACGTTTGCCCTCCACTTTATTTTCAAATATAACAATGATAATCATTCTCGTTTGCTCATCTCATTGTAACCCAGGTTGTTCGACGCTACAATACACATTTGTAAAATTGTTTTTTATACAAACTGAACGATTCTCATAAAAGCTGAGCCAGAAATTCAGGAAATGCCCCGGCCCTTGGCTCTATATAGCAGAAATATGAAATAGGGCACGCCGAGCAACGCTATAACGACACCTACCGGCAGCTCCGCCGGGGCAAATGCCATCCTGCCGATATAATCCGCCATCATGACCAGCAGAGCCCCCACTACGCCGCAAACCGGCAGCATGTGCCGGTGCGCCTGGCCAACAAGGCGCCTTGCAATGTGCGGGGCCATCAATCCGACGAAGCCGATCCCGCCCGAGACGGATACACAGGCGCTGACAATGCCGATGCTGGCCAACAGGAGCAAGGCTTTTTCTTTTTCTGAAGCAATCCCCACGCTGATTACGCTGTCTTCATCCAACTGGAATAAATCGAGAATATACGACCTCCACACAATGAGCGGGGAAAGAAGCAAGAGCCAGGGAAACATGGAAATAATATATTTCCAGTTGGCGTTATAAATACTGCCCATATTCCAGACAGCAGCCATTTCAAAATCCCCCGGGTTCATTTTCAACGTCAAATAAAGGGAGACGGCGCTTAGCCCCGAGGCGATAGCGATGCCTGTAAGCAGCAGCCGCTGCGGCTCCAAACGGCCGTTTTTCCAGGAGAAAATATAGATCAATATCGCGGCCATAAGCCCGCCTGCCAAACCAAAGAGCGGCATCGCCAAAATGGACAGCCACCCGCCACCGCGAATATGCCCTTGATAAAAAAAGAGAAAAATAACCATCGCCGCCCCTGCGCCGGAATTAATCCCCAAAATGCCGGGATCGGCCAGACCGTTGCGGGTAATGCTCTGAATGACGGCGCCAGCCATGCCTAGTCCTGCTCCAACTAGCAGTGCAATGACGATGCGCGGCAGCCGAAATTCGAAAATAACCAAATCGTGATCCGGCTGTGGATGAATCCGCAGCAGCGTACGGACGACATCCCGGATGCCTATATCGAAGGTGCCATTCGTCAGGCTGATATACGCTGTCGCTAGAACCAGGGCAAGCCCGATCATAAACACCCCGGCAAAACGTTGATTGTTTCTTTTATTCACGCTTCCCGTCCCCCCTGGATCGAATTAAATAAAGGAAAAAAGGAACGCCAAGCAGGGACGTAACTACGCCGATCGGCATTTCATAGGGATAATTCAAAAACCGGCTAAGAACGTCGCAAAGCGCCAGAAACAGCGCGCCAACGACGCCGGAACAAGGAATGATCCACTTGTAATTCACACCGGTCAGGAAACGGACGATATGAGGCACGATCAAACCGACAAAACCGATTTTTCCCGCTAGAGCTACCGAGATTCCCGTCAAAATGACGACAGTCAGCATAGTCGCGAATTTAATCAGCTTTGTTTTTTGTCCGAGGCTAAGGGCAATTTCTTCCCCAAGGCTCAGCACGGTGATAGATTTGGACAGCCAAATGGCTAGCGCAATGCCTATAACGGCAAACGGGATCGCCAGCTTGATCAGCTCTGGATTCAGTTGATGCAACCGCGCGTTGTACCAAAAGCTAATATTTTGCGAAACTTGAAAGTAAGTCGCAATCGCCGCAGACAAGCTGCTCAAAAATGTGCCGATGATCGTGCCCAGAATCGCCATCCGAACCGGCGATAAACCGCCAGGCAGCAGCGAAGCAAGCCCGAAGACGATCACGATGCTGAGCGCTGAGCCGATAAAGGAATACAGGATCATTTCCACCGAGGTCGAGTCCGGCATAAATACCATGCAGAGCGTAATGGCAAATGCCGAACCGTCCGAGACGCCCATAATAGAAGGGGATGCAAGATAATTTCTTGTCATCCCCTGCATTAATGCCCCGGATATGGCGAGGAAAGCTCCGATAAGCAGTGCCCCAACGACTCTAGGCAATCGGGAATGGATGATGATTTGATGATCCACATTCCCCGCATCGAAATGAAACAGCGCTTCGCGAATCGTGCTAAAGTCGATGTTCTTTGCGCCATACAGCACGGATAACAAGATCGTAAGCACGATCAGAATCGGCGAGCTTCCGAGTATTAGGACAGCTGTAGAACGCCTTGCCCGCATATCCCCGCCTCCGTCACTTCGCTTCAGCTAATTTGCTGTTCTTCACGGCTTCCAGAAACGCGATTTTGCTGTAAGCCGTCCCTCCTTGGGCGCTGGGATCTACAATGTTCACGAACAGATTGCCGTTCTTCACCGCATTAATGCTGCTCCAGATCGGGTTGCTCTGCAATTCTTCCAGCGCTTTTGGCTTATCCTTGTTCTCTGCTTCCGAGAATTGCACGAACAGGTAATCCGGATTCATCTCGGACAGCTTCTCCAGCGAAATCATTTGCTGCGCCTTCGCCTGTTTCACTTCCTCCGGCACGTCAGCCCCCAGATCCCCATAGAGCGACGGATTAAAGAAGACGTCTTCCGGGTAGATCATCATACTGCCTGAACGCAAACGGATCATAAGTACACTTTTGCCCTGAAGGGTTGGTCCGATTTTCTCCTTCAATTCAGCGGCTTCTTGCTTGTACGTCTTAAGCACCTCGTCCGATTGCCCTTCCTTGCCTGTAAGCTCAGCAAGCAGCTTCAAATTCGCTTCCCAATCTGTGGAAATGTGAGATACGGGGATCGTGAGTCCAACTTTGCCCAGCTTCTCCAGCGTCTCAGCAGGAAACTTCGTACTGGCTAAAATAACGTCCGGCGCCAGCTTCAGAATCGTTTCGAGATTCGGCTGTGTTTTCTCTCCGATCGCAACCGCTCCATCAGTAATTCCTGCGAATAGCGGCTCGAACGAACCGCCCATCGTCAGCGCGCCAACCGGCTTAACATCGAGTACGAGAGCATCCTCCATCGACTCCACCGAACCGGTAATGACGATTTTCTCGACCTTGGCCGGCACCGTATATTCCTGTCCTAAATAGTTGATCGTTCTCGCCTCAGCCGAAGCATCCCCGTCCTGGGCCGTGGAATTACCGTCCTTGGCTGTGGAATTGCCGTCTGAAGAAGCGGAATTTGCCGTTTGCTGATTGGCTGCGCCTGCGTTAGCCGGCTTGGTCTCTTCCTTGGTTCCACACGCGGCTAAACTAACCATTACCCCCAGCGCTATAACTAAAATTGATAATTTCTTTAACATGTCTTGCTCTCCCCTCATATTTGATCGTCCTTGAGATTGTATCTATTATCATCGATAATCATTCTCAATTAAAGATTATAGTCCGCCGCCACCGAATGGAACATGGACTAAATCCGGATTGCATTTGGACAATTTCCACTTGGCCCTGATACGATGCTTCCAAGACAAGCAAAGATCGTATAACTCGTAAAGTAGATGGATTTCATGTATCTAATATGCTCAAAAATGAATGCTTAAGGGGATTAGATGGGTTTTATGCAGCTATAATCAAAGAATCCACTATAATTGGCAACTTTCCTTCTTCTAACGACATGAAATCCATTTAAATTTACATATCCTTCTTGGCCGCAGAAACTAACTACTATAAATCCATTAAGATAAATGTTGAACTATTAAAAGGGTGTAGGGTAAGTAAAGTTTCGATGAATGATTGAACCGGAGAGCGTGTTTGGGCAAATAAAACAAAACCGAGGGTTCGGCACCGAGGATTTCGGCGATTCCTGCTTCGCGGCCTGCCCAAGGTAAGCCTGAAGATCGAGGTCCGGTGGTTTTCACGTGCCCATAATATGCTCAAATGGGCCAACATGAAGCAAAAAGCGCAAGTTCCGGGGCTGATATAGCCCGAGAACTTGCGCCTTTCGTAAAAGTGAAATAGGGTAACTCATTTCATCTGTTCCTGCTTTGAAAAAACTACTTTAGGTACAGCAGCTTTCCGTATAACTTACTTTTCCTACTTTAAAATACTGTCCAATACATCATCAATAATTTTTCCATTCGCAATTACACCGGTATACAGCCAGCTCGATTCATTATCAAATTCATAAATCTGTCCGTTCTTCACTGCCGGAAGCCCGGCCCAGATCGGATCGGCCAGCAGTTCTTCCAGCGGCACAGCGGAGCTGACAATGAATATATAGTCCGCATCCAGCTCAGCCAGCTTCTCCGCCGAAATCTCATTCCAGTTCGCCGTAGCCGAGGCTGCTATTTCCTGTACGATGGCTGGTACCTTCATGCCCAAATCACGATACAAGACATCCCCACTGGAGAACTTCTCATGAACAACGAACGTGCTCTTGCCGAGCGGCCAAAGGACAACTGCCGACTTCTCGCCGATGGCTGCCTGCAGCTTCTCCTTTGCCTCCTGCGCCTTCACATCGTAATCCGCTAGAGCTTTTTTGGCTTCTTCAGCCTTATTCAATACTTCCCCGACAGCAAGCAACTCTCCCCTCCAGTCATTGTTCTGCTCTGTACCTACGGCATATGTAGGAGCTATTTTCGAGTACTGCTCATATTTATCTCCGGCTACCATTTCGGCACTATCGATCAGAATTAGATCAGGATCGAAGCTCATAACCGCTTCATAAGGAAGTTCGAACGGAATCGTCGGCACATCCTTGAGCTCATATTGTAAATAGTTCTGCACCGTCTTGCCTTCTGCCACGGACCATTGGGCTGCCGGTTTGACGCCTAGCGCTACGAGATGATCCTCCAGATATGAAGCGATGATCCGTTCGGGATTGGCCGGAACCTTCATTTCATGGCCTAATGAATCCGTAAGCACACGCTCCGCCGGCTGGGACTCCTCGACTTGATTTCCTCCGGAAGCAGAGTTTGCGTTGCCATTCGTGCTGGCTGGGGTTGATCCGCCGGAACAGGCGCTTAGCAACAATGTCAAGCTCAACAAAACCGCTGCAAAACCATATTTTGATCTTCTGTTTCTCTTCATTCCTGAATCTCCTCACTGTCTAGCTGATAATGATAATTATTTTCATTAATGATAGTATAACCTGAATTTGGAGGAGATACAATCCAATTCATTTTCAAACTTGCGTGCATGCATCCCCCCTTACGCCGGGGCCTCTTCAAGGAATATCCGCTGTACAGGATAGGCCAGCTTGATTCCTTCCTCCTCTGAAATTGGCATGATGGTCAAGTTTATTTCCTGCCATACCTTCAAATACTCGGCCCAAACCGTTGTGTTCGTGAAAAAAGATATAAAGATACTCTAACTGCTCTCGTTTCTCTGAATTTCACCATTATCGTCTTCTGATGACGCTGCGGACACATTGTACACTCCCAAGCCTGCCAGAATAATGGCCATGCTGCGGTACAGGCGATCGATAGAAATATGTATGCTCCATAGCGCAGGCAGTAAAATTTAGATGCAGGATATAATCCAGTCACACTAAAAAAATGCTCAGCTCAGCGGCCTCTCAACCCCCTTCAGCCCCATCGCAACATGCTCGGTTCTTGTCAGCATCTGCACAACAAAAAAGCAGAAGTATTTAGTAAACAGCTTGCGAAGCAACCAGAATATATGCACGATCCTTAGCGCGATCAGCAGTTCAATCCAACTGATGCGTTCCGAAGACTTAACGATCCAATCGATGATTTTCATCTGTCGGCACCTCTGATCCAAAAAATAAAGCAATATTATAACATAGGTGCAAAAAAAACAGCCTGACGGCCATCGCTCAACCGTCAAACTGTTCCTTATATATATTATTTCCAAATTTCATCGGCAACCTCTTTTATAAATCTAAGCTTATCCCACTGCTCTTCCTCGGTCAAAATATTGCCTTCTTCCGTGGAAGCGAAACCGCACTGTGGACTAAGGCAGATATGATTAATGTCCACGTATTCCGTGGCTTCCTTGATGCGGCTGATGATCTCCTCCTTGCTTTCGAGCTCCCCGAGCTTCGAAGAGAACAGTCCAAGGACAACCTGTTGATGCTTCACATGTCTCAGCGGTTTGAAATCGCCCGCCCGGTCAGTGTCGAATTCTAGATAATAACCGGCGATATGGTCAATCCCGAACAAATGCTCCGCCACCGGCTCGTATCCGCCGGAGGAAGCCCAGGCGGAATGGTAGTTGCCGCGGCATACGTGGGTCGTAATCGTCAGATCAGACGGCAGTCCCGCAATCGTCTCCTCATTCAGCCGCGCATACAGTTTGGCGACATTCTCAACGCCGAGGCCCTCCTTCTGCCGGGCCGCCCAGTAATTCCTATCACAGAGCATGCCCCAGGTGCAATCGTCCAGTTGCAGACTGCGGCATCCCTCATTGTAGAAGGCCAGAATCGCTCCCCTATAAGCTTTGACGATATCCTGAATTAACTCCTCTTCGCTGCAGTAGATGGATTTCGTAATTTCGATATTCTCAAAGCGCTGCAGCTCGGCTAGAAACTGGGCCGGTGCCGGGATCGTCTGGCGGGCGATGACATCCGCTCCGCTCACTTCCTTCAGAAATTTAAAATGCTCTACGAACGGATGGGAAGAGAAACCGATTTTCCCGGTCAAACGTGCGGTTTCCGCTCTCGTCTCAATGCCCTGGAATTGATAGCCCTTGTCAACTTCAGCCTTTTCCACGCCATCGAGATCCCACATGAAATCAAGATGCCACCAGGAACGTCTGAACTCTCCGTCCGTCACCGCTTGCAGCCCAACCGATTTCTGCTTCTCCACAAGCTTAATGATTTCCTGATCCTCTACTTGTTTCAGATCTTCTGCGGAAATTTCCCCTTTCAGGAATTTTTCCCGTGCATCCTTCAATGCTTGCGGACGCAGAAAGCTCCCTACCATATCATATCTAAACGGTGTTACGCTTCTTTGCTTTGCTGCTTCAAGTACACTGCTCAATTTGCTGTCTCCCTTGAGGTGAATTTCAAATCGATTTGTTAAATAATACGGTACCATGAAACAACTGTTATAGCGTAACTCTAATTAGCTATAGCTAGTTATAGTCTAAGCCTATATCAACCATAATCTTTGGCTACAGATTCCTTGAGTGCCTCCACATAAGCGGCCCCCAGCTTCGAAAGCGGCATTTTCCGATGAGAAATCCAGCCTACATTGATCGTCTCGTCACAGTCCAGGGGGACAGGAATGATATCGCTGCCGTTCAAATCGGCGCTAAGCACCCCTGTGGATATCGTATAACCGTTAAGGCCGATCAGCAAATTAAACAAAGTCGCCCTGTCGTTGACCCGGATCATCTTTTTATGTGACAGCGTGCTGAGAATTTCCTCCGAGAAATGGAACGAGTTGTATTCGCCCTGATCGAAGCAGAGGAACGGATAATCGTCGAGCTGATCCATAGTGACGGTGGGCTGCTTGGCAAGTGGATTTCTGGCGCTGATAAAAATATGCGGCCTCGCCACGAATAAGCTGGTGAACTGCAGTCCGGCATCGTCCAGCAGCCGGTTGATGACCTGTGCATTGAATTCGTTCAGATACAGGATGCCGATCTCGCTGTACATATGCTTGACATCCTCGATGACCTCGTAAGTCTTCGTTTCTCGCATCGCCAGCTCGTACTCGTCATGCCCGTACTCATTCACAAGCTGCACGAAGGCACTGACCGCAAAGGCGTAGTGCTGAGCCGAGACCGAGAAATGCTGCGGGGCGGGCTTGACGTTTAAATAACGGCTCTCCAGCAGCGCCGCCTGCTCGACGACCTGACGGGCATAGCTCAGAAATTCCGCGCCGTCCTTCGTCAGCACGATGCCTTTATTCGTCCGTTCAAAAATCGTAATTTGCAGCACCTCCTCCAAATCCTTGATCGCATTGGACAAGCTGGGCTGCGAGATGAACAAGCGCTTTGCCGCTTCATTCATGGACCCGCGGGTAGCTACCTCGATTACATATTTCAACTGCTGAAGGGTCATCCTTCACGCCTCCTTTAACTGTGGTGAATATTGCATCTTTGCAACAAACCGACCAGTTATCCTGGTCGGCTGTCTGCGTAATATTTTTTAATTGGCTGATACAATGGATCAAAATGGATTAAAGTATGATTACTAAGCCTGTATGACATTGTGCGATTCGAAGGCGACGATCTGGTTGCGCCCGCGCTTCTTCGCTTCATATAAGGAGGAATCCGCCTTAGCCACAAGCGCATCGAGATCGGAGGCATGATCGGGATATGCAGCCACTCCCGCGGAGACCGTTACAATATCGCCGCATGGACTGACTGTACTCTCCATCTTCGATCTCAGCCTCTCCGCGACCTGAACCGCATTATGCTGCGCTGTGCCCGGCAGCAGGATGACGAACTCTTCTCCGCCATAACGGCAGCATATATGATTTGGCTCTACGGATTCCGCCATCTGCATGGCCAGAAATTGCAGCACATGATCTCCAGCCGCATGGCCGTAGGTATCATTTACCCGCTTGAAATGATCGATATCCAGCATTATAAGTGAGAATGGCTTCTCTTCCTCCAGCCACTTCTTCACATGCTCTTCCATTCCGCGGCGATTCGTCAGTTTCGTTAGTGAATCGGTCCTCGATTGATGCGTGGAATAATTGATGCGATTATGAAGAAACGCGAGGCTGTGAACAAGCGCCTTCTTTAACTGAATGACCTCGTAATACCAAGCTGGTATTTTTGCGATATACTTCGCCTGATTTTTCTCCGTACTGTTTTCGGTATAATAGGCCAGCTTATGCAGCGGCTGCGCTATTTTATTGGATAGCCAGATGATGAAGATGAGCGAAACGAATAAGAACGGAAAGGAGGTGACGACCATCTTCTTCAGCATCTCCTTCGCAGGGATCAGTGTAAATTCCGTCTCCCGCTGCGAAACCACGCCCCAATCCGCCGTAGGAATATAACTGTATCCCGCCAGCATGTCCTTGTTCATCGTGTTGATGACGCGTTCGGCGCCCCCCTCCCCGTTCATCAGCTTCCTGACGACCGGATTCTCGTCGACGACGTCGTTGATGCGGCCTTGATCCTGATGGTATATGATACGTCCATCTCGGTCTACTACATAAACATATGAACCGTCTTTATAGAAATGCTCCCCCAGAATTTCGTTAAGAATGTTCGTTTCCTTCAAATAAAGCGTACCGCCAACCATCCCCAAATAATTGTGCTGCTGATCGAAAACTGGATAAGAGATAAAAATAATCAAACGCCCGGTGATCCCCGTATACGGCTTCGAAATGAGCGGCCTTTTTTCTTCAAGCGCTTCTTTACTGCCAGGCGAAGTCAGCATTCTGCCTTTAAGATCGAGCGATTGCGGAGATGTAGCCAATACTTTTCCGCTGGGATCGGTAATCACCACGGAATTGAATGTTCGCGTTTGCATTTTCAAACGATCCGCTTCCCTCAGCAGAGCCGCCTCGTCGTCCATGATCGTCGCGATTTCAACCGCGCTGACACTCAAGATTTGCAATGTCGTCTGAAGGAAGCCATCCGTCGTCTTCGCCAGCTTCTCCGCATACATCCGATTCGTCTCCAGCGTGTTGGCAATCAGCGTCTGCTTATTCGTGTCATAACCGCTTAGCAAGCTGCTAATCAGCGTTAAGATAAAAGATAATAGAGCTACACAAACAATTAAATACCGCAGCGACAGTTTCATTCTTTTCATTCAAGTCTCCCATTTCAACTGATGTAGGCAAAAAGAATGCAGCTCTATTTTTATGAAAAACAGAGGGAATTCTTTGTTACGTAAACACTCAAAAATTTATCTAATCCGTTGAATTCTATCATATTTACGAGTGGTTTTAAACAATGATTTTAGATAGGCCGCCGCCGCACGCCAGAAGGTATCCTAGTAATATTTAAAAAATCCTCCCCTGCTAGGAAAATACAGGAAAGGACTGGAAAATTAAATTGGGATATATGTTTTTTAATTACTTATTCTCTTGCAGTTTATGGAAGTGCTCGAATAAGTTGTCGCAATCTTCACGAGCCGGCACCTTCACCATATTCAGAACGCTTTTATCTTTGCCTGTCAAATAATTGCGCAGATGCATGTCGCTGAAGCCGTGCTTGTCCGCATCTTCGGCCGTGTTGCAATAGTACACCTCTTTGATGCCCGACCAAATAATTGCGGATACACACATTGGACAAGGCTCGCAGGTCGCATAAATGACGCAGTCGGACAGATCCATCGTACCCAGCGTTTTGCAGGCTTCTCTGATCGCGACCATTTCCGCATGCTGCGAAGGGTCGGTATCGGCCATCATGCGGTTGCTGCACACGGCGATAATCTCATCGCCGCGCACGACGGTAGCGCCGAAAGGTCCCCCGATGTTGTTGTCCATGCCCTCGATGGTTTTGTCTGCTGCTAGCTTCATGTAATCCATGTTCATACATCCTCTCCAAGTTATTTTACGATATGCGTGCCGGCTTCATTATTGATCGCGGCCTTCAGGCTTTCTGGATTGGTGATGATGACTCTGGAGCCGCTTTGCTCCAGGAAGCTTAGGCTGGCCTCAATTTTCGGCAGCATACTGCCTTTAGGAAAATGATCCTCAAGCACATATTGCTTCGTTTCGGCGACCGTAATTTCATCCAGCGCTTGCTGATTGGGTTTGCCGAAATGAATGAATACCTTTGGAACTCCTGTCGTAATGACCAGCGTTTCTGCTTTGATTTGCTCAGCAAGCAGGCTCGTTGCCAAATCTTTGTCGATCACCGCATCGATCCCTTCATACGTCTGCTCGCTCGTCTTGACGACAGGTATTCCGCCGCCGCCAACAGCGACAACAACGTATCCGGCTTCGATCAGCGATTTAATGGCCTCTTTCTCAATAATATCGATCGGATTCGGCGATGGAACTACACGTCTGTATCCGCGGCCCGAATCTTCAACAAATACCCATTCCGGATGCTCCTGCTTCAATTCCTCCGCTTGCTCCAATGTAAAGAAGGAACCGACCGGCTTACTCGGATTGTGGAAATTCGGGTCATCGCTGTTCACTTCGACTTGCGTAATGACCGTGGCAACCTTCTGCTTCATCCCGCGGCGGATAAATTCATTCGTTAACGCCTGCTGAATTTGGTAACCGATGCCGCCCTGGGTGTCCGCTACGCAATTGACCAGCGGAACGCCAGGCATGCCTGCTACTTTTTCCGCGATTTCACTGCGGCGAAGGGTAAAGCCAACCTGCGGACCATTCCCATGCGTAACGACGACTTCACAACCTTCTTCTACCATATCTGCAATGTTGGCGGCAATTCCACATACAGCCTCATATTGATCCTGAATCGTATCGTGTTCGTTTCCTTTAACGAGCGAATTGCCGCCAATCGCTACTACTACCAATTTTCCCACAATAATCCTCCCAAATTACTTAGCTGCCTGTGTCTTCTCGTTTGTTTGCTTATAGAGTAAAGTGTAGAGTACAAACGAAATTATCAGCCCGCTGAAGAATGCAAAATCTTTTAATGTAACTAACAATGGAACATTCGTAAATACCACGCCGGACATTGGAATCAGGAAGCTGATGATCAGGACGATAACCGCAATGCGGTTGTAGCCGCCTGTATAACCTCCATCATCACCCGGTTTCACGTAAATTTGCGACATTTCAAGGCGTTTCTTGTGCTGAATATAGAAGCTGGCTAACATAATGCCAGCGATCGGTCCGTACATGGAGCCGATAAAGCTGTAGAACAAATACAATGTTGTCGTGCTGGATACGAGCTTCCAAGGCAGGATAAGCGTACCGATAACCGCCGTTAAAATCCCGGCTGTTTTTACGTTGAAAGTTTTAGGAAACAGCGCGGTCATTTGCAGACCTGCCGGCATCAGATTTCCGAATACGACGAAGGCGGTCGCCCCTACGTTAAGGGCCAGCAGCAAAACTACGACGGAGAACGTGTTGTTGATTTTGCCGATCGCATCGACGATATTAAAGATCGGTTCGCCAAAAGCAATTTCCGTTCCTACGATCAAAGCGATACAAGTAATCGCAAACAGGATATAGGACAGAATAAACCCGATCGGCAGCCCCCACATCGGCGCTTTGATGTTCTTAGCCCGCTGTGTGTAGTCGGAAATGTTCACGATCGGACCAGCCCAGTTGGATACGAGCGCACTGACGCAAGCGATGAATACGAGCGGGCTGGACATCGGTGTCGAAGGAACATATTGCATAATCGGACCTATGCCGCCAGCGATATTGATCGCCCAGATCGCCGCACCGATAATGAATACATAAACGATCGGCGAAGAATATTTACTGAACGTGCCGAGAATTTTCATACCGGATAGAAACAGCAATACAGTAACCACCCATAGTATGATATACGACAGCATCGTCGGAAAGTCCAGACCCAAGATATTAAAGCCGCCGCCCCAGGACATATAATCCGGAAATATTCTGGTGAAAATAACGTTGAACGATTGTGCGCCAACGACCGTCGTCGTTCCGAAGAAGACGAGACCGGATATGAGCCCCCGGCACAAGGCCGGAATGATAGAACCCTTAACCCCGAAGGAATCCCGCAGCAGCATGGCAAAGGGAAGGCCATATTTTGCTGCGGAATATCCGTTCAGGGCATATCCCGCTGCCACGATCGCGGCGGACAGCATGACAGCGAGAAACACCTGAGTCACATTTAGTCCGAGGATGAAAAAACCGGCTACGGTCATATAGGACATAATGTTGTGGACAGGCCCCATCCAAACGGTGATGTAGTTGAAAATTCCCCAGTCGCGCTTTTCCGCTGGAATCGGCAAAATGTCTTCCGCATACCCATACGATTTATATTGCTCATACTCGGCATTTGCTTTGACTTCCATCTTCATTCCCCTATCTCCCTTATCTTAGGGTAGAAATCTGTTAGCTGATGTTCTCGCTGAGAGCGAGCAGTGCCTTTTCAAAGCAATCGACTGGCGGATGCGTTATACCTGCCCCAATCATACCTATGCCCGCTTCTTTGTGCGCAATCGCGGTATTGATGATTGGCAGAATACCGGTTTGTACCACTTTGCGCATATCGATCCCTGTTGCGATGCCTTGGAAGTTCAACATCGGGATCGTGACGTTCGGGTTTTCCGTTGTCGTAATTTCCTTCATTTTGACCGAATAGCCGATTGCTTCGTCGACGGTGCCGCCAACGAGAGCAACGATAGCCGGTGCGGTAGCCATGGCGAAGCCGCCGATGCCGTACGTTTCTGTAATCGCGCTGTCACCGATATCGAGACCGGAATCCTCCGGCTTGTATCCGGCAAACATTGGACCTACTACCTTTTGCGCCGGGCCGGTGAACCAGGTATTGCCGGCCATGCCGCTGACGCGGATGCCGAATTCAACGCCGTTGCGCGCCATTGTTGTGACGATTGTACTGTTCTCGATGCCGTGTGCGGCGTCCAGCGCGCATTTGCACAGCGCCATCCACGTTGGGCCGGAGAAGTAATCGCTGCTTGCTACGAAATTAAATACTTCGCGTTTCTGCTCTTTCGTGTAATCTGTTTCCAGAATAAACGGCGTAAGCGCTTGGATGAGCAGGCTTGTTCCCGCATTGTTCCGGTTATGGCACTCATCCCCCATATGCAGAGCTTGGGCGAGCATCAGGCGAAGATCGATGCCGTTCGACAGTTTCATGGCATCCCTCAGCATCGGGCCGAGCACGTCGCGCATCCAGTTGAGGCGCTGGATAACGCTCTCATCGTTTGCGCCCATGCGTAAAATTTTGGACATTTGCTCACTAAGGTTTGTATAAGCAATGTTACCGTAAGTTTTGTTCTCTACAATGTGCATGAACATCGAAGGAGATGTTATGCCGGCCATCGAACCGACACAGTTATGCTCATGGCACGGGGAGAATGTAATTTGGCCGGATGCCGCTACCTCGGCTGCTTCCTCCAGGTCTTTCGCCAAGCCTTCAAAGACAAGCGCCCCTGTTACCGCCCCTTTCATCGCTCCGTTCATGCGCTCCCACGTAATTGGCGGTCCGGCATGCAGAATCGTCGTTTTGGTCATCCCGGGCACAACGTTGATCGCCTGATCGAAACCGATCAGTACAGGCTGCGAGTTGATAATGCGTTCCACCGCCTTTTTGTTCGCGGCTTCAATTTTTTCCAATATTTCCGGTTTGTCTAATTTATCAAGCGCTTTAATCAGTTCCGGCTTGCCCCCGCCTGGCGGCTGCCAGTCCAAATGCGTTACGTTGGCTTTCTGCTGTTTCATATCATCTTTGAAATATTCGATGCCTACGTTAATGACATGAAGATCGCTTTGAAATAAATCGTTAATTCTACTCATCGCCTCGTTATTCCCCTTTCTCCACAAAGCCTCTGGCCAGAAGTCCCGCATTCGTACTGCTACTGGCGATCGTTACCCCGGCGGATTCGAGCTTGGCGACTTGGCCGGCAAAATTTTGATTGTCCGATTCTGTACCAAGTACGTAGCCCAAAATTTCCAAATGTCTGCCTTCCTTCGCCGCTTCTTCCTTCGCTTTCACGATCGCAGGCAGCGTAACGCCAACCGGATCTTCATGGGAGCCGAAGCCAAGAACAAAGTCCATGAGAATAACGCCTACGGAAGGATCTTTCGCTTCCTGCAGAAATCTCGCGATGCGAGAAGATGGATCGATCATCGGATGCGGCTTGCCTTTTGTATATTCATCATCGCCGAAGTCGATAAACGTATGCGCCTGGCTGACATTTATGTCTTTTACCCGGTATTCTTCGGTTTTGGGGATGTTGCTGTATACGTCATCGTATTTCTCCATAGCCAGATACATCGCTTCATCGCACAAAGTACCCCCGCAGAACAATCCGCGAATGTATTTTTGCTCCGGAGACAATTTGCCTTTGATCTCTTCGATCAGCGGAAGATTCAAGGCGCGTTTGTTAATTGTACTCTCGTCCGCCCCGGCAAGAACGACCGCTTTCAGCGCCGCTTCTTTGGTTGTCTTCGCGAAATGACCGCCCGCTTTGATGACGGCTTCTTCAGACCCGCCGATGAAGCAGACGACGACAGGCTTTTTGCAATATTGAATTTCTGCAAGCACTTTCTCCTCGATGCTCTTGGCCGGCGGCTTGGAAATCAGGACGATCACCTTCGTCTCCTCATCATCATTGAGCGCTTTCATGCCATCCAGCATCATGATGCCGCCTACCTGCTCCGTCAGATCTCTGCCGCCTGTTCCAATCAGCTGCGACACCCCGCCGCCAAAGTCATGAATACGAACGCTCAGCTCCTGACTACCTGTTCCGGATGCGCCGACGATTCCGATGTGCCCTTTTCTAACCTTATTAGCAAAACAAAGACCGACATTGCCAATAATAGCGGTCCCACAGTCCGGTCCCATCATGAGCAAGCCTTTCTCATGCGCCATCTTCTTCAGCTCAATCTCATCTTCAATGCTGACGTTGTCGCTGAACAGCATGACGTGCAGATCGTTTTCCAGCGCTTTGCGGGCTTCTCTGGCTGCGAATGCCCCATTAACGGAAATAACGGCCAAATTCGCATCGGGGATATTCTGCGCTGCAGAGTCAATCGTCGGGTATTTTATTTCACTCGTACCTTTGGCCGAGGACTTCTGCGTAAACAATTTCTCGATTTCAGCATATGCATTCTCACTAAGCTCATCCGAAGCGGCTTTAACAACGATCATTAAATCGCCTGTATTTACAGCCTCGAGCTCAGGAGTAATTAATCCTACGTTTCTTAAAACCTCCTTATTCATCTCCGTGCCCATTGCGATAACTGCTTGTTCAACGCCTTCAATTTGGTTCGCTTTTGTTGACAAAGACATTAGCGATACCGAGTCGAAGTAAGTGTTCGGTTTGATTACTATTTTTGTTGACATACCTTACCTCCAGCTTTTTTCTGCACTGAGTTCGAGGCCGGATACGATTCCTGTCGCAAGATCTGTTCCAGACGTAGAGCCAATGTTCAGAACTGACTGTAACGAGCGGACCATGGCCGCCTCGCTGCCGCCTGTCAAATCACGCAGCAATCGGATGAGGGATTCTCTGACTTCCCCAGTGGATGCTTTCTTCAAAGTGATGTAGCTTATCTCATTTGTTTGTCCTGAAGCTGCATTTACGATCTCACTGCATAGTGCCCGGTGTTCGTAAAATGGCCCGTGCGGCATATTGATCACGGCAAATAGACCGACAAGATAATCGTCGCCTGATGGCGTGAGTCCAAAGCCAAGACCAATTAGGCGGACCGCCTCCTGAATGGCTTGCCCAATCCGTCCTTCCAGTAAGGCATTCTCGAGTAAGCCGGAACGTTCAGACAGCAGCCTCCATACTTCGACACCGAAGCTATTACTTGACGCAATGGGATATTTCATTCCACCGCCTGTTCCATGCTGCTCAATGACATCTCTTGCTGTTGACAAATGGCGGCGCCACTGCTGTTCATTGAACGGGAATGGAGGAAGAATACTGTCCCACTTTTTTACATGATCAAAACCTATTTCTATTTTGTTCAAAACGTACAATTTATTATTCATCGCCTCAATGCGATCATGGACAGAAAGCTGTATTTTGCTGAAATGTGCCAAATCGGTCACAAGCGTATTCGGTCCATTATCTAAGCTCTCGCTGGCAATAGTGAACAATTCGCCCTGATCTGCGCTTTGAATGTTGAAGGTTCGATTAAAAACGCTGTGCACCTTTCCGCAAAAGTGGCCTTGCTGTATCAGCTCTATGAAGCGGCTGTCCCCGGATTTGGCCTGACTTGTGTAAGCCATGCCTTACCTTGCACCAGCTTGCAGCAATATTTGCCCAATCCCGGCGCAGCCTTTTCCGCCGGCCAATTCGAGCGGAGTCACTCCACATTTATCGGTCATCTGTATGTTTGCCGGAGTGAGCCCTACACCGCCAAAACGCGTTAAGAGATCTACCTTGGGGTTCGCTCTAATCATCATTTTGACCAAACCCAGCTTGACATCCGCACCCTGCTCCAAACATTCTTTTATCGCTTCAACATCTCCGGGTGCAGCCGCTTCCATGAACTTCGTTGTTAATGGGTTGGCAGACAAGTCCGTTCCTCCTTTCTATTTATTCCTATTATGATCAAGACTTTGTCTGGCTATTAGCGCACTGTCAATCCTTGAGGGAAGTAGAAAAAGAAGCTTTATTGTCAGATCCGCGATACGATGTAAAATAAAAATTGACGGTAATCACCGAGTGCGCCGCTTCCAAGTCCTGCTTGAAAATATCTTTTGTGAAATATGAAACATTTATTTCCGATGTTCAGCATGACAAACCATATTTTAGTCCTGGCGTCCAAGACCGTCATTGTATAGCCAGAAATTTGGATACAGAACTGAAGGATGCGGAAGAACTGCTGCAGAGTTGCTTGCATTGAAAATCTACCGGCTTTTATCCAAGTAGATGCTCGCTTCTTCGGATTTTAAACTGGCAAGAGTTGTTGCCTTATCGCGCTCATACAGCCACCACAAAGAAGGAACCCCCATTTGCCGATGAGGGGTTCCTTCTTTGTGTGGCGCGAAAGCTGCGTCTGCATCAGACGCAGTGGCCTCATATTCAATTTTTGGCCCATGAAGTTTGTATCTAATCCACGGATTCAATCCCGTAAACGTTAATTGACTTTAAATGTAGCTACCGATTGATTTAATTCCTCGGCCAGCTCCGCCAAGGATTGCGCAGTGGATGCCGTTTCTTCACTGCTCGCTGCTGATTCTTCGGTCGCAGCGGAGATACTCTCGATCGAAGCGAGCACATCCGACGATTGCGCGGCCTGTTCCTCACTGGCGGCTGCAATCTCTGCAACCTTCTGGGCTGAATCGCTGACCATAGCCATAATATGCTCAAAGGCTTCGCCTGTCTTCTGCGTAGAATTCACGCCTTCTTCCACCGCGCGGACGCTATGTTGTGTATTTTGCTGCATGCCTTTAATTATGGAAGTAATTTGTTTGGTTGCTTCACTGCTGCGCTCGGCCAGCTTCCGTACTTCATCGGCAACGACGGCAAATCCCCGCCCTTGATCACCAGCACGGGCTGCTTCAATCGCTGCATTGAGCGCCAGCAAATTCGTTTGATCGGCAATGTCATCGATCACCTCGATAATTTCGCCGATTTTATTCGAATCTTCCTCCAGCAGAGCCATCTGCTCATTGACCTGGTTCATGCCAACAATCGACGAACGAACCACTTCGCCGCCATCCTGTGCAATCGTCAGCGTTTGATTCGAAAGCTCGGAAGCTTCCTCAGCACTGCGGGCTACGGAACTGATGGCGAGAGACAGCTCGCGAAACAGCTCATTCATCATCTGGGCATCGTTGGCCTGGCTTGTGCTGCCGCTTGCAATTTCTTCCGTGCTGGCGGAGATTTGCTCTGCGGCCGCGGAGACGCTCTCCGCCGAGGTCAGAATGCTGCCTACCGTTTCGCGGAGACTCAGCACCATATCATTTATCGAGGCAGCTACTTGTCCAACCTCATCCTTCGTATTGATATCCTCTGTTTCTGTTAAATCGCCATTCGCTACTTTTCCCACTAACCGGGCCACACGATTTAACGGACGCGCGATGACTTGGGATATCAAATATCCGAAGCCAATGCTAAGCAGCAAAGCAGCGATAATAATTACGATTGTAGTCGTTCGTGAGGATGCATAAAGCACATCCGTATCAATGCTGGCTTGCTCCGCCTGCCTGGTGTTAAATGAAATTAAATTTTCCAGGTTTGTGTTAAATTCATCACGGCTTTCCTTGTATTCGCCATGAAGAAAGGCAATAAACTGATCATTACTTCCTGTCATAGAGAGTTGAACCGCCTCATCAACAGCTTTCTCAAAACGCAACCATGAAGGCTCTACTTTTTTATATAACTCTTCATGTTCAGTCGTGTTAAACGTTCTTTTCCCATACTCCGCAATGCGAGCATCGATCTCCTTTCTGAATTGTTCCATCTGGGACAAGTTTTCATCTTTTTCCTGCTGCGTTGGAGCCAAATAAAGATTTAGTACATAATTTCGTAATCGTTGATACGTTATTTGCATATCCATCACATTAGTAATCGGAAGCAGTCGAAGGTCATACATCTCGTTCACACTCTTATTCAGTCTATCCATGTTGTTTAAACCAAAGAAACCTACAAAGGTAACAATAATTGCGATGACAACAAAGGAACTAATTAGCTTGACTGCCGTCTTTAAATTATAAAACCATTTCATTAAGGACACCTCGTTCGATATTTTCCAGTAATTGTGATGATTTACATAAAAGCATAGCTATCGCTAGCATCCGTAAGCAGAGCTTGTATATCCAACAGCACAATGAGTGACTCCTGCTGATGGAACATCCCTCTTAGCCAAGCCTGGTGGGACATATGCGGCGGAAAGCTGATTCCTTCCCTAGGGAGAAACATGACCTGATTCACCTCGTCGACGACAATCCCGATATGCTGGTCGACCTCTTTACCGGTATGTATAATAATGATGCGGGTCTTGGAATCCAACTCTTTCTCCGCCTCCCCGAACATCGTATGAAGACTTAATATGGGAATCAGCTTTTCTCTTAGCTGAATCATGCCTAAAAATTCCCGGCGAGAATTAGGAATCCAATTCACCGTTTGCATCCGAATAATTTCCGAAACTTCAAGTACAGGAATCCCATAATAATTGCCGTTGATAGCAAAAACAACGTATTGTTCACTCGTTTGGCTCATTTCATCCCCCCTTTCCACAGCAAAAATCCTCCGAAATAACGGAGGATTTCCTCAATTTCGGCAACTGGCTGGCATCATGCCCGTGATTTCGGAAACATAGTAGCCCCTTTAGCTTTGCGTCCTTACCTTTCGGTAAGTTTGCCATTCTATTTGGTTAACTTGGGATAACTTCGAACAATACATGTTGTTCGACATTTAACTATACATTTTTATTGTTTTTTGCTGATTATCACCATTTGATTATAGTTCATAAGTACTTATTTCACAATAGTTAATTGCATGAATATAACAGTATAAACTCGGAGAAAGGGCTGTAAGCCTTATGTTGATTAGGAAGTATGAATCTAAAAGACTATTTTTAGTGAAATAGGATAGATCTAAAGCATGTCGAACAACATGTATTGTTCGACATTTTTTTATAACCAGGCAACCGCACTTTGTGAATTATTTTACAATTCTTTGTATCCTTGTGCCAAATCCCTTATTTCCCCGCTATAGAACTTCTTTTTACTATTTTTGCACATCTTTATTTACATGAGGGCTTATTCCTCTTTGACATCAACGGCAGGATGAGTACAATGAAGGTCGTACTGCAACTTGTTCATATTATGGGGAGGGAAAATAGAATGATGCAGCTAGATTTGATTGATTACCAGCTTTCGCATCCTATGGAAAAGAGTGAACATCACTCGGATGAACAAATTGTCGACATGTTTTTGGCATCCTTTGAAGGCTCCAAATATACGCTGCGAAATTATCAAAAAGCGATTAACCAGTTTCGCAGCTTCCTAGGCACAAAATCATTGCGGGAAGCGACATGGAAAGAAGTCGAGGTATACAAACTTGGCTTGGTTCAGGGATATTTCAGCAAAAGCAAACAGCCTCAAGCTCCCGCTACTGTGGCGAGTTTAATCGCGCCCTTGCGTTCTTTATATAAATGGGGAAGTGATCCGAATATCGCGCTGTTTGACCGAAATCCTACGACCTCTGTCCGCACACCCAAAATTTCCATTAATAGCAAAAACCATTATTTAACTAAAAATGAAGTTACTGCACTGCTAAGCCAGCTTTATAAGCAAAATCCCCGCGACTATTTAATTGGGTTAACCTTAATCATGCTTGGTCTTAGGGTATCTGAGTTAACCTCTATCCGCTGGGAAGACTTTCATTCCGATCCTGCTGAAACGTCAATGTGGCTTACGATCGTCGATGGCAAAGGCGGGAAGCAGCGGGAAGTCAAAGTACCTTCAACCCTTTGGACTATGCTGCAGGCTTATCACTATTCCCCTCTTCACTCGAGAAGACGAACTGCGGCGGGACGCTTATTTCCCTTAACGGTACGGCAGGTTGAGCGCATCATTCAAGAAGGGCGCGAGCAATGTAATTTCACTAAAAAAGTTACCCCCCACTGGCTCAGGCATACGAATGCCACTCTAGCCTTACTGCACGGCGCTTCCTTACAGCAGGTGCAGGAAAACCTAGGACACTCGCAAATCAATACCACTCAGCGTTATTTACATACGGTGGAGCAAATACAAAAGGCTGCCCCCGATTTCGTTGAAGAGTGCCTGAAGGAAGTCATTCAACAGGAAAATCTGGCAGCGGCAATGAAGATGCGGCAGCAGCAATAAATTTTATTATATGTACGGGTTAGCCGCCGCTTGAACTTCTCACAATGCAAAAGTCCTGGCAGCCAGGACTTTTGCAAAATGGTAACGGAGCAAGGGGATTAATTAATGTAATGAACCAACAACAAAGCAATTTAATTCACGTCATTAAATATCATTTCCCATGACGAATAGACCGTTCTCCTTCGGTTAATTAGGATAACGGCCGATGATCGGATGCCTTTATTTTGTTAAGTTGAACTGATCTTATCCTGCCCTGTCCAGTTTAGGATTTGAACAAATCCACATGAATTTTAACCACGAGCTTCTTGATCGTTAACGGCTGCACTCCCATTGCTGGCCTATGAATATCGTTCGGATAAAAGACAGCGAACATGCCCGGCTTTAACGTGAGCAGCACTTCATCTTTTGAAGGCGGATAAAGAGCATAGTCTCCTTCTTGGTCATAAGGCTTTACAGGCTCTTCCCCTTCACCCAAGGGCGCCCATCCGATGATTTCCTCACCCTCGATCAGATAATGAACATCGACATAGGCTTCATGCTTCTCCGCCACCTGCTCTTCAAGCGGCTTGGCTTCCAGTTCCATGACCGATACATAGATCTCATCGCCGCGAATCTCGACGCGCCCAGGAGACGGCGGATTGCTGACGATGCTTTGGATCGCTTCAATCGCCTCAGCGATTACTTTATGATCAAATCTTTGATTGTCTTTCCAGGTTGCCAATGAGCCTAAAATCATATTCGCATCTCCCCGTAATTAAAAGATAAATTAATTTGCCTATAATAGCTTCTCGCTGACTGCCGCAGCTGTAGACTCCTTGTTGACGACCGATTGCTCCTTGGATCTTTTGAAATATTCGGCATATAGCACATCCAGCAAATAAAGCTGGGATATTTTCGCCGATAAAGATCCTCCTTGCAGCGGGCCTTCATTTGCTCCGCATAACAGCGTGAGGTCGGAATACGACGTTAACGGCGATTTGACGAACCGGGTAATCGAAATGACCGTTGCGCCGCGCTCCTTCGCTTTTTTCGCCACTTCAATATTGTCCTTGGTTGAGCCTGAATAAGAAATAATTACAGCTATGTCCCGCTCCGTCATTAACGCCGCAGACATCATTTGCAGATGCGAGTCAAAGGTGCATTCCGCTTTATTCGTAATGCGCATGAACTTGACCTTCGCCTCCATCGCCGTGATAAGGGAGGAGCCGACGCCGAAGAACAAAATCCGCTCAGCACCGAGTAAATAATCAATGGCCTCACTGATTTTCTCGCTATTAAGCAAATTAAAAGTCTCGTTTAGCGCGCTAATATTTGAAGCCAGCACTTTGGATGCAACCTGATCGATCGTATCGTCCATCAGCACCTGATCGGTCAGCTGAGGGATTTCGTTGTCTACGGTAGTGCTATGGGCCAGAGCAATTTTGAACTCCTGGTATCCTTTATAGCTAAGCGATTTACAAAATCGAAAAATGCTGGATTCTCCTACATTGCACGCATCGGCAAGATCCGTAATCGACATGTAAACTACACTCGCGGCATTTTCCAGTACATAGTCCGCTACTTTCTTCTCCGTGTTTGTCAAATTGTTATACTTCGAGTGAATGGAAGTGAAAATACTAATCGGACGCATTGCTTCGCCCCCTATCGCAAAAATAATGATGCCGCTCCAAGAACCCCTGCTTTATTCCCTAGGGAGGCTTTTAAAATTTCGACCCCGCGATAGCTTTCCATCACGATTGCCTTTGTTCTTGCCTCAATGAGATGAATCAAGCACTCCTGCTCCATCACACCGCCGCCGACGATAATAGCCGAAGGGTTGAAAATATGAATGATCGACGCTAAACCATAGGCGACCTCATTCACCCAGGCATGTACAACTTGTTCCAGCTGACCGCTTCCCTGCCCAAGTTTCTCAAACAATATTTTTCCATTCGTGCAGTCTGGGTCGACCTGCCTGGCCTTCTGCACCAAAGCCGTCGTTGAAGCGAATTTCTCGTAAAAAGGAAGCGGCTCCCCATGACGATTACCGTCTGCAGCATGCGTCAAAATATGACCAAATTCGGCTGCCACGCCGTTCGCCCCTTTATAGATCTTGCGATCGATCACGATAGCTCCGCCAATCCCCGTTCCATAAGTCAAACATAAGAAATCGCTCAAATGCCGGGCTGCGCCAAAAAATGCCTCGCCCAGCGCAGCGGCGTTCACGTCGTTCTCGACTTTGACGGGTTTATGGAACCGTTCCTCAAGCATCGCCTTTACTTTCATCCCGGTGTAATCAGGTATATTTTCGTTAGCGAAGACGATAATTCCTGCTTGCGAATCCACTTGCCCGGCCGTACTGATCGCTATAGCGTCGAAATCGCCATATTCAGCGATCTTATCCATTAACCTGGCCATCACATGAGGCCCCCCTTGGCGGCTCTCCGTGTCATACTCCTGGAACTGTTTCAACTCCCCCCGCTCGTCGGCAAGGCACAGCTTTGTATTCGTTCCGCCAATATCTGCGGCTAATATTCTCATTCTGTCACAGCCTTCATGAACCGCTGCGTAATTTCCATCGGCCGGGTGATCGCCGAGCCAACCACTGCGGAATATACACCAAGGTCATACATTTTTTTTAATTGCTCCGGGGTCGAAATGCCGCCTTCTGAAATAACAGGAACTGATAAATGCTTGACGAGCTTCCCGACGAGATCAAAATCAGGCAATACCCTGCCCTGTGTGGCCTCTGTATACCCGCTTAAAGTCGTTCCGACGCAATCAAATCCGAGCGCCTCTGCCTGTACGCCTTCCTCAAACGTGGAGCAATCCGCCATAAATAACTGATCTTTATACTTTTCTCTTATGCGCGGGAATACTTCCGAAATCGTCGTGCCGTCGGGTCTGATCCGATCCGTGGCATCCATCGCAATTATATCAACACCTTCCAAACATAGCGCGTCTACTTCCTTCATCGTCGGTGTAATAAACACGTCCGATCCTTCGTAATCTTGTTTAATAATACCGATAATGGGCAGGTTGACTGTTTTCTTGATTTCTTTAATATCTTCCACACTATTGGCCCGAATTCCCGCAGCTCCGCCTAGATAAGCCGCATAAGCCATTCTCCCCATAATAAAGGGACTATGAAGCGGCTCCTCGGGCAGTGCTTGGCAGGAAACTACTAATTTTTTGTGAATCTCTTTCAAAACCAAATGATCAGCACTCATTCATAACCACTCCATATTTATAATAATAATTACTCTTTCACCGCGCCTGCTGTAATCCCTGAGGTAAAGTATCTTTGGAATAAGATGAAGATGATCAGCATCGGGATCGCCGCTACAGTCGCCCCGGCCATTTTGTAGGCAAAGTTCGGATTAAGATCCTGCATTAAAGTTGCGGTGCCGACCATCAGCGTTTTCATCAGTTTCTCTTGGCCTACCACGAGTTGCCACAAATAATCATTCCAGACTTGAACAAAATTTAAAATAAACAACGCCCCAATACCCGGCTTCACAATAGGAAGCATGATTCTTGTAAATGTCCGCCATTCACTGGCTCCATCAATTCTCGCTGCCTCCCTTAAAGCGTTCGGCGTAGTATCAAAAAATCCCTTTAACAAAAATACCCCGAATGCACCGGCAACGTTAGGCCAGATCATCCCGCCGTATGCATTGACCATATCAAAATTTTGGACGATACGGAATAGCGGCACGATCATGATCTCCTTCGGAATCATCAAGCTTGAAACGAAAATAATATAAATGAGATTGCTGAATTTAAAATTGATTTTCGAGAAAGCGTAAGCCGCCATCGAGCCGATTACAATGACCAAGATCGTCGTCGCGCCCGATACGTAAATACTGTTGAATGTCCAGCGCAATGCGGGCTGGTTTTGAAATATATCGACATAATTGGAGAATGTGATCGATTTAGGCCACCAGTCCGGCGGCATCTTTACGACATCCGAGCTGTTTTTCAGAGAGCTTGTAAACAACCAATATAGCGGAAACAAGTTTAATACAGCGAAGAGGGTAATGATTACGTTGGATACGAAATCGAATTTCTCCATTTTTTTCTTTCTCTTGGTGACTGACATGTAGTTATCCCCCTCACTTGTCCTGAAGCATGCTTTTCAATTGAGGTACTGACAGCAGCAGCGTGATGACGAACATGATTACTCCAACTGCAGAGGCAACCCCGAGTTGATTATATTTAAAAGCATTGTTGTAAAGGTAATACATCAATGTCACAGAAGCATTGTTCGGGCCGCCGCCAGTCAGCAACTGAATGACGACAAATATTTTCAGAACAGCAATGATGTTAATGATTGTGATATACACGGTCGTCGGTTTGACGGAAGGAATCAATATTTTAAGGATGACCTGCCATCTGCTGGCTCCATCCACTTCTGCCGCTTCAAATAGATCTTTAGGTACGCCGATCATCGCAGCGATATACAGGATGATTGCTTGACCGACGTTGGTCGCAAAGGTGACGAAAATAATGACGGGCATAACCGTCTTTGGATTACCGAGAAGATTCACTGCGCCTAGCCCCATATCGCGGGCAAAATACGAAATCAATCCATTTGCGGGATTGAGCAAAAAGCTCCAAACCATACTCATGACGACCATAGAAACCATGACAGGAATATAGTAGCTTCCTCTGATGAAAGAGACGTATCTGGCGTTCTTATCAAAGATTGCCGAAGCTACAAATAAAGCAAAACCAACTGTAAGGATGACGATAAATACGACAAATACAACGGTGTTCACTAAGGCTTTGAAGAAGACCGGGTCATGAAACAGGGTCAAGTAATTATCGAAGCCGACAAATGTCTCGCTCTGATAATTGATCCGATACATACTCAGCCTGATGCCTTCAAAGATCGGATAGACAAGAAAGAGCAAGAAAACGAGCATCTGAGGTAAAATAAACAAATAACCGGTCATATTCTCTTTGGCGTAAATATTTCTTCGTAGTTTCATATCCATTTTACCTTTCTAATTAGCAGCCTTGAGCCCGGCAATTTCTTGAAGCTCAAGGCTGTTAATCGTGTAATGTTGATCGGCCGGCAGACTATTTATTGTAGATAACGGAGCCGGCTTTATTCTGCTCAATCACCTTGTTGCCATTCGTTTGATAGTCTTTCACCATTTGCTCAGGCGTTTTTTGTCCCAAGTACAGCGCCTGAAGCTCAGGGTAAAGCACTTCTCTCAGTTGGCTGTAGCCTGGAACGTTGCCAGTGAAATTGAATAAATATTTAGAATTCGCATCATAAGCCGCGAAGAGCGGGTTTTCTCCTTTTAATTCCTCGGCAACCGAGCTTCTTACAGGAATGCCGTTCTTCGAGGACTTCACCAACTCAGGATCCGTAGAGAAGAATTTAACGAAATCCTTGGCTACCTCTATTTTCTTCGCATTGCCGGATTGGAACACGCTGGCGCCAACAACGTACGTAAAGGACAGCGGGTCTCCGCTTTCGGACGGAATATTAGCCAGACGCACATCGAATTTAGGAGACGTGCCGTTCTCCATGTTCGTCTTCATGTTGCTAAAGAGGATCGGATTCGTAAAGCTGATGCCCAGCTGCTGGTTCTGGAACATGGCGTTCGCATCGTTGGAAGATACGGATTCAGCTCCAGGATTCGTATAGCCGCCGTCATAGAGTTTCTTAAGCCAAGCCGCCGCTTTAGCGCCCTTCTCGTCATCAAGCACGATGTTGCCTTCGTTATTGAAGAACGGGCTGCCGAACGTTCTCAGGTACGCCAAATTCCAAGTGTCGCCTTGATTATTTACAGCATACAAAGCCATCGGGTAAGCATTAGGATATTTGTCCTTTGGCAGATTGGTTTTCAGAGCGTCTAAAATTTGTTGATACTCATCCATAGTCCAGGTTTTAATTTCGTTCTCGCTGCCGACAAACTTCTCTAAACCAGCCGCTCTAAACATATCCGCGTTGTATACGAGCGTGCCCGGATTATGTTGGAACGGATAGAAGTAAATATCGTCCCCGAACGTTACGGCATCCCAGAAGCTTTGGTCAATGTCCTTCTTGGCTTCATCATCGACGATATCTGTTAGAGGCACCATCGCACCGCGGTGAACATAGTCCCCCATTGGAAATACGCTTTCAAAGAACACATCAGGCGGGGTGTTGCTGCTAAGGTTAACATTGAGAAGCTGGTCGCGCTGATCTCCCGCAATCACTTCCACTTTTACGCTGGCATCGTATTTATCGTATTGAGCTGCAAATTTCTCTGCCGCATATTTCAAGAAGCTGTCGTAATCAGCGCCTTGCTCCGATGCGTTCAGCACGCCTTTCCACTGCGGCGTCAGCCATGCCGTGATTTCAACTTTTTCTTTGCCGCCTTTGCCTGCGTTAGATGATGCCGCGCCGTTGCCGGCTTTATTGTTACCGGAGCAGCCCGCCATCAAAGAAACAATTAATAAAAGTGCCGTCATCGTTGTAAACAAACGCTTATTGTTCATGTGTAAGCCTCCCTAGTTGTAGGTAAGAAAATATGTGACTGACTGATTGGATTACTTACAATGGTGGTCGATGGCCTGGTCGATCAGCTGGATGATTCCATCGATTCGTCCGGCATCTGCTTCGCTAATATTTTCCAGCGGCGCTCTTACTCCGCCAATGTTTACGCCTTTTCTTCTCAGCACTTCCTTAATGACGGCATACATCGACCCGTCCAAGGAGCAAAGAGCGATAATAATGTCGTTAATATCGCTTTGAATGGCTGTTGCTTCGGAAAATTTACCGGCCTTCACGAATTCATTCGCCTGCAGGAACAGCTCCGGCATCGAAGCATACGTCCCGCCGATTCCGGCGTCCGCCCCCATCACTCTTCCGGATACGAATTGCTCGTCTGGTCCGTTAAATACGATGACATTTGCACCGCCGACTCTCTTAAACCGCTCAATATCCATCGTCGGCATCGAGGAGTTTTTTACGCCGATCACTTTCTTATTTTCCAGCAGCTTGGCAAACAGCGCCGGACTAAGCGTATACCCCGTCGTTTGCGGAATGTTATAAATTATGAAGGGGAGCGAAGTTGACTCGAGAATATCACTCCAATATTTATATACGGCACTGTCAGGAAGCTTGAAATAAATAGGTGGAATAGCCGATAACGCATCGTATCCTAGTGCCGCAGCGTGTTTGGCTAGTTCAACGCTGTCTCTAGTAGATGGAGCGCCTACATGGGCAATCAGCGTCATTTTTCCTTTCAGATGATTGGCAGCATAAGTCAGCACCGCTTTGCGCTCATCCAGATTGTGATAGATGCATTCGCCTGAGCTTCCGCCAACGTATACGCCTTGTACCCCTTTGCTTAACAAGTATTCACACAAATCATAAGTACGTTCTTCTGAAATATTCCCTTCGTCATCGTAACAAGCGTAGAAGGCAGGTAAAATACCGTAAAACTTCTCTAAAGATGTCATTCCTATTTCCTCCTTGTTGTCAACATGTCTGAGCTGTTCCCTTGTTTGAATTCCGGCCGGAAAATATTTTCCCTTTATATTAATATATAGAAAATATTTTCACCAAAAGTCATGACAAGGCATTGTTCGATGAACTGACCTCCCCGTTTGATAAAACTTGCTGCTAAATCTGGAAGCCCTTACACGATACTTTGGTTGTAGTATTTGTACTCGGCTTCTTACATATTCAAAGTAACACGTTATTGAGAGTTTGTAAATTATTTTCTTGATTTTTTTTGTTGTGAAAATTTTTTCCTAAGTGGACAACCGGGCTTTCACCTACTCTTCCAATTGCAGCATTCACTCTGGCTGACGCTTCATTGTTTTAAATAGACGGCTTAGATATACTAAATTTGATGTACTTTTGTGATGCTTACTGTTGAGATGGGTACTTAGTTAGGAAGAAGCAGTGGAAGTTTCCATAGGAATTGGATAAGCGATGGAGGGAGTACAGCATGACATTGACAGAAGTAATGAGAAAACTGGAGGAAATGGGCTCTGAACAAACGAAGAAAACCTTGATGCGCCATGGCGCAGAGGAACCTCTGTTTGGGGTCAAAATTGGCGACTTAAAAAAACTGGTGAAACAGGTTGCCCAAGACCAGGAGCTTGCCCTGGCTTTGTACGACTCTGGAAACTATGACGCCATGTACTTAGCCGGATTATCGGTAAATCCAAAAAAAATGACAATAGAGCAGCTGCAGCATTGGGTTCGGCATGCAAACTGGTACTCGCCTGCCGAATACACGGTAGCCGGTGTGGCTGCAGAAAGTCCCTTCGCTCTCGATTTGGCGCGAGAGTGGATAGCTTCCGAGGAAGAAATGATTGCCACTTGCGGTTGGAGCACTTACGCAAACTATATATCGATTACGCCTGACGAGCAGCTCGATTTCGAGGAAATCCGCGAACTTTTACAGCAGATCCAAACGGATATCCATCAGGAGAGAAACCGTGTAAGGTATACGATGAACAACTTTGTAATTATCGCTGGAGCTTATGCAGCTCCTTTATATGAGGAAGCTGTGCTAATCGCTCAACAGATTGGGAAAGTACAGGTCGATGTCGGTCAAACGGCGTGCAAAGTTCCCCTAGCGGCGGAATATATCGCCAAAATACAACAAAGAGGAAAAATTGGCGTAAAGAAAAAGACCTGCATTTGTTAATGACGAACTTCCAAAAAACTAACTTTACAAAGGCAGATTCACCGTTAATGGGATATATTTGGTGTTGAATACTAAGAAACGGTTTATTGCCTTGCAACCTAAATGAAAAATATATTCAACTGAATCCTATTATAGCAAAAAAAAATGCCCCGCCAGCTAAATGCCAGCGCGGCTTCATTACTGATGTTTTCGGATTGCACGGCGGTACTCGCTACGCAGCCACATCATATCCTGATTACTGGAAGCAGACAAGCGATTTAACTAAAAATAATTAGTTAATAAAGAAAGGTTCTTGAGACGATTACTAGCAATATGAACAGAACTAAAATCGCTGCAGTTGAAGTAAATAATCCACCGGCACAAGATCCACCGCCATAACCTAATCCACCAACTTCACCCATGTGTGTATACCTCCTTTTATTTAGCGTACACACCATCCTATTCAAGTATTTAAAATACAGATTGGACATCTTCCCCTATAATAAAGTCTATTTATTAGATACTTGTACTACAAGTTATACCCTTGTCCCCCAGGCTTGGTTGGATTGCAATTTATCCCTCGTGTAGCTAGCAGCCCTAAGTACACGTTAGCCACAGTCAGGATATCCTCGCGCATAATTATAAATTCAGCAATATTTTAGCGATCGAAAAATAAATAATCAAACCGGTACCGTCCACGAGTGTCGTAATAAACGGCCCTGAAATTACGGCTGGGTCCGCCTTCAATTTGTGAAGAATAAGCGGAAGTATCGCGGCAACAAGCGAAGCCCATATGACGATCATGAGAGCGGTTATGCCAACAACGAACCCGACATTCAACTCGACACCAAGCATCCATGCCCGTGCGAAAGCGACCGTTGCAATAGTAACCCCTGTCATGAGCGCAGTCATCAATTCTTTTCTGATCACGCGGAATATATCCCGAAAATGTACCTCACCAACCGCTAACGCCCGCACTAATGTCGATACGGTCTGCGTACCGGTATTCCCGCCCGTTCCAATTAATAGCGGAATGAAAAAGGCTAATGAAATAGCGTCCGATAGCGTATCCTCATAATGTCTTAATACAGTACCGGTATACGCTTCCGCAACAAACAATATCAGAAGCCATATGATTCTTTTGCGGTATAAATGAAATATCGAGGTTTTAAAGTAGACATCTTCCAACGGCTGGCTTCCCCCCAGCATTTGGATATCCTCTGTCGCTTCCTCCTGTATGACGTCAATCAGGTCGTCTACGGTAATGGCCCCGATCAAGCGATTTTGCATATCCACAACGGGCAGTGCGACCCAGTCATACCGGGATAACAGGTCCGCCGCCTCCTCCTGCTCCATCAGAGCAGGCACGGAAATTGGCTCGTCTGCGATGTCCCTTAACTGGGTATGCGGCTCGGCCAAAATAATTTTTTTTAATGAAACTACCCCCTGCAGTTCCCCCTTCATTCCGGTAACGTAAATATATGCCGTAATCTCTGCTTCACGCCCCACTTTACGGATATGAGCCAGCGTCGTATCGATCGTCCACGTGCCAGGCGCGGCAATATAATCAATTGTGGCCAAACTTCCGGCCGTTTCCTCTGGAAAGGTCATCAACGTTTGAACTCTCTCCCGGTAATCCGCAGGCAGCAAATTCAGCAATTTTTCCGCTTGGTAACGATGGATGGCCAGCATCATATCCACGACCACGTCACTTGACATTTCGTTCAGTACCCGGGCAGTCAAATCTACCTCCAGATGATCCAAGATCCGGTATAGCAGCAATGGCTCCACAAATTCCAATATTTCCGCAGACAAAGCAGAAGGAAGCGATTGAATCAGTTTGTTTTGTCCATCATGATTTAATTTTTCCAGACTTTCCGCCAAATCAATCGGCCTGTAAGCTTCGGCAATCGCAATCATCGCCTGCTTATCCGATGTCATGACCGCATTCTGCAATCGTTTTAAATCAATCATCTATAACGTACTCCTTTGTGAAAATATCCTCTATCCTATGTTTAATCGAACAGCCCTCCTCATTCATAAGTTAACACAAATGCCTCGCGCTGGCCGTATCAAATGACTCGCCTTTATCCTGCACGCACTCATCCGTCCCAAACCACTTCATCCTATGAAATAAAACCATGAATTTCTTGGTAAATTTCATCTTCAGCTGTTCCTTAACTTACCATTGTAACATGCAGCAGCAATCGTTACGAGGTGGTGGCGATCAATCGCAATCCGCAATCCGTATAGTATAACCTTTTGTAATTTTCCAAACACTAAAATCATGTCAACAGCCATCATGAAGCAAACTGCTTTTGATTATATTGATACTGAAAACGCTAACAGCTACGATAAATTTAGAAATACAAATACCCAATATCCAATGATCAAAAATGCATATAGGAGGTCAACAATATGGATACTGCAGAGTCTTCATCTGGTATCAAAGTATTAGTACAGCGTTTCGGGAGATTTTTGAGCGGCATGGTGATGCCGAATATCGGGGCATTTATTGCCTGGGGTTTAATCACCGCCCTATTCATTCCAACAGGCTGGATCCCGAATGAAAGTCTGGCTTCACTTGTAGGCCCGATGATCACCTACTTACTTCCGCTGCTGATCGGCTATACGGGCGGACATATGGTTCACGGTGTAAGGGGCGGTGTAATCGGTGCCGTCGTGACGATGGGTGTCATTGTCGGCTCGGACATCCCGATGTTTCTCGGAGCGATGCTGGTTGGACCGTTCGGCGCATGGGTGCTGAAAAAATTCGACCAATCGGTGGAAGGCAAAATTCCGGCTGGTTTTGAAATGCTGATCAACAACTTCTCCTCCGGTATTATCGGCGGCGGACTCGCCCTGGCAGCCTTCAAAGGGATTGGTCCTGTCGTCCAGACGTTCAGCAACATCCTTGCTTCAGGCGTTGAATTTTTAATCAACACAGGCCTGCTTCCGCTGGCTAACCTGCTCATTGAGCCGGCAAAAGTATTGTTCCTGAACAATGCGATCAACCACGGTATTCTTGGACCATTAGCGTTGGAGCAAGTATCCAAAGCTGGACAATCTATCATTTACATGCTGGAATCCAACCCTGGACCAGGTCTTGGCATCCTGCTTGCTTACTGGGTATTCGGAAGAGGCATGGTTAAGAACTCTGCACCAGGCGCGGTCATCATTCACTTCTTGGGCGGTATTCATGAAATTTACTTCCCTTACATTCTCATGAATCCGCGTTTGATCCTTGCAGCTATCGGCGGTGGCATGGCCGGTACGTTTACCTTCTCGATTTTGGGTGCAGGACTTGTAGCGGCTCCTTCCCCTGGCAGTATCATAGCCTATATGGCCATGACGCCAAAGGGCGGATATCTGGCCATGTTCGCAGGCGTTATCGTTGCAACGGTCGTATCCTTCTTGATCGCATCTCTGCTGCTGAAGACAAGTAAGGACAGCGGAGACAATCTGGAAGAAGCACAGGAAAAAATGCAGCAAATGAAATCTGAGTCCAAGGGCACTAACGCTTCTGCTGCTCCTTCTGCTGATGCGTCCACTAAAACGAAGGCCGAAGTGAAGAAGATCGTGTTCTCCTGTGACGCAGGCATGGGCTCCAGCGCGATGGGGGCATCTATTTTAAGAAAGAAAATCAATGCCGCCGGTCTCCCTATCACCGTAACTAATACGGCGATTAACGACATTCCGGATGATGCGGATATCGTCATCACCCACAAAACATTGACGGACCGGGCGCGTCAAAAAAATCCTAATGCAGAGCACATTTCCATCGACAACTTCTTAAAAAGTCCTGAATACGACACGCTCGTGGAAAGATTGAGCTAATAATTTCAAGCTTGGCGCTGACAGTTTTCTGTCGGCGTTAAGCTCATTTCTATCATGAAGGAATGATGCCCTATCATAATGTCAACTAGACAACGACGAATTGTGGAGTTGCTGTTCAATCAACAGAATGAAATTACAGCCGCCGATATCGCAGATAAGATTGGAACCAGTACACGAACTATTCACCGGGAGCTGCTCGATATTGAGCCAGTTTTAGCGGCTAGTGGCATTACTCTTCATAAGAAATCCGGGATCGGCATCAAAATTGAAGCGGACAGCGATAAGCTGGAGCTTTTTCGCCAGAAGCTCAATTTATCCGTACCGGCTGAATACTCGTCCGAAGAACGTAAAGTGCTTATTTTGTGCAAATTGCTGGAGGACGACGAGCCGATGAAGCTGTTCACCCTCGCCCACGAGCTGAACGTAACGATGCCAACGATCAGCAGTGATTTGGATCAGCTTGAGGATACAATCGAACAGCAGCAGTTAACATTGATTAGAAGGCGCGGATACGGTGTCGAATTAACGGGGACGGAACAAGCGAAACGGCAAATGATCAGCATGCTGGCGATTAAATATTTGGATGATTCCGATTTGTTTGGACAGCAAAATGAGCATGCTGAGCATACCGTTGTCCATCCCTTAACAATTCAGCTGCTGAATATGGTCGGCAAGGAACAGTTCTTCAAGCTCGAAAGAGCGCTGTGGCAACTCAACAAGCAGTGGCCCATCCGGTTGTCCGAAGCCGCTTATACACGCCTATTAATCAAGCTTTCCGTCGCCTTGACCCGAATCCAGCATCACTGTTTTATTCATCCCGCCGAGACAGATGCTGGCACATTACAGGGCATCGGCCATGACAACAAGGACAACAAGGACAGCAAGGACAACGGCCAGCTTGCCAAGCTAATACAGCTGCTTGAGCTGCAATTGCCTGCGGAAGAGTGTGAATATATCAGCTCCCTCCTGACAGGTGAAGCACAGCACGAGCTAGGACTTCTCGTCAACCATAACGACATGTCGCTGATCGAAACGGTAACCAAGCTTATCCAATATATCGAGAGCCAAACCCAAAGCTCGTTTCTGGATGACCGTTCCTTGGTGGAAGGGCTAATTCAGCACATGCGTCCGGCCTTCCAAAGAATCGCCAGCGGCACCGCGATCCGCAATCCGATCCTGCCGCAAATTAAAAAGGACTACGATCAGCTCTTTACCCTTGTGAGGCAGGGCGTGGATAAATTAGTACATGCCATCCATGTGCCGGACGAGGAAATCGGATATATCGTTATGCATTTTGGTGCCGCCCTGGAGCGGTTAAAACAAATCCCATGGAAAGTACGGGCGGTCCTCGTATGCACCAGCGGTATCGGATCATCCAAACTGCTGGCGGTACGCATCTCTAAGGAGCTGCCGCAAATTGAACTGATCGGTCATCATTCTTGGTATGAAGCAGTTCGTTTGCCTGGGGACGAGTATGATTTAATCATTTCTACCGTCAGCTTGCCGCTCGATTCAGACAAATACATTAAGATCAGCCCTCTTCTTACAGATGAAGAGACAGCACGGCTGCGTTCATTTATACAGGACATCACTTTGAAAAATAAAGAATCCGCCGTCCCCCTTCCGGAATCGGATCAAAATCCATTTGAGCGGATAAACCATCTGCATCTTTATTCCGGCATCGTACTGCGGCTGCTTGATAACTTCAAAGTTCATCCCATGAAGCTGCTCGCTGCCAAGCCCGATTTGGAAGGCGAACTGCTGCAGATGCTCACGGTGATGAATCAGCCGAATATTTTGCTAAGCAAAGAAAAGATCGTACAGCAATTGCTGCTTCGGGAGCAGCAGGGCAGCCTGGTCATGCCGGATACAGAGATTGCATTGCTCCATACACGAAGTGAATGGGTCCAGCAGCCCATCATCTCACTATTCCGCTACGACGAACCGTTAGAACTTAATCATGAGGATGGTACCGTCAGGCAAATCCTCATCATGCTCGGCCCGATGAAGCTGGATAAAGCCAGCCTAGAAGTACTTAGCGAAATCAGCGGCATGCTGCTATTAGCGGACATGATTACTTTACTGGAAGGAGGGAATCGTGAAGAGATCAAAGGCTTCATATCAGCACAGCTGGAGAAATACATTATAAGAACACTGGATTGGAGAGATTAAACCATGGCTATTCTATCTAAGGATAAAGTGAAACTGAATGTAAAAGTACAAGATAAATATGAAGCGATTCGCATGGTAGGACAAATGCTGGTGGATGCAGGTCATGCCCCGCAGGAATATATCGAAAAAATGATTGAGCGCGAGGATTCTCTCTCCACCTATCTTGGGGGCGGCCTTGCGATGCCACACGGCACGAATGATGCCAAATCGATGATAAAGTCTACGGGCATGGCTATCCTTACAGCTCCAGACGGCATTGACTTCGGCGGCGACGAGCCCGCTACATTGGTCATCGGTCTAGCAGCGATTCGGGATGATCATTTAAGTATTTTGACGAACGTAGCTGTACTCGTATCTGACGACGAAGAAATGAAACGAATCGTTAACGCTGCTTCAGAAGAAGAGCTCATACACATATTCGAACAGGGGATCGAGGAATGAAGGCCGTACATTTTGGAGCAGGCAACATCGGCAGAGGATTTATCGGCTTACTGCTCTCCAACTCCGGATATGAAGTTACCTTCGTCGATGTGAATGAGGCACTCGTAAATTTATTGGAAAGCAAACGGCAGTATACGGTTACTCTAGCGAATGAGCAAGCCGATTCCATCATTGTCGGCAATGTTACAGCGATTAATGGCAGCGATCACGCTCTTGTCGCTGAGGCCATCGCGGAAGCGGATATCGTCACAACGGCCGTCGGCGTGTCCGTTCTGAAGCATATTGCCGCCGCGATCGCTGCAGGCATCGAACTGAGACTGTCCCGCGGAAGCCGTCCTCTTCATATCATCGCCTGTGAAAATGCGATTGGCGGCAGCACGCTGCTGAAAAATCACGTATTCGACCATCTGCCTGAATCGGCTAAAGCCCAGGCGGAGCAAGTGATTTCCTTTCCCGACGCCGCGGTTGACCGGATCGTACCGCTGCAGCAGCATGATGATCCGCTGCTCGTTACTGTTGAGCCGTTCTATGAGTGGACCGTGGATCGGTCAGCCATGCTGGACGGATTTAAAGAGATTGCAGGCGTCCATTATGTAGATCAATTAATGCCCTATATTGAGCGGAAACTGTTCACAGTCAACACAGGTCACTGCATAGCCGCATACCAAGGCTTTTTGCGCGGATACGAAACGATACAGGAAGCGATGACCGACTCTGCTGTGGTGGCTGAGGTTAAAGGAGCTTTGCTGGAGACAGGAGCCATGCTTGTCAAGACGTACGTATTCGACGAAGAAACACATAAACAGTATATCGAGCAAATATTGGAGCGATTCGTCAATCCGTATTTAAGAGACGAGGTCGGACGGGTCGGAAGGTCGCCGATTAGAAAAATTTCTCCGAACGATCGGCTTATCCGCCCTGCACTGCTCGCTTACAAGCTTGATATCGCCGTCCCCCATCTGACCAGAGCTGTCGCCGCGGCGTTACTGTTCGATGAGAGCAATGATCCGGAATCGGCAGAGCTGCAGGCTTACATTAAAGAGCACGGCGTCCATGCGGCGATCGAGAAATACACAGAGCTTCCAAAGGACCATCCACTTCATCTGAATATTGCCAAAGAATACGAAGAGCTTAAAGGAAAGCATTAGCGATAATAATAATGAAGCAAGCAAGCTGATAGACTTCAGTGCAAACCTGCTGGAGCCTTTCAGCTTTTATTTTTTTCTGCTATTGCTGGCATGGCCTCCTTCCTATTGCATTGTCGGCTGCATTCGATGCATTGTCGTCCTTACCCGGTTCACCGCATTCGAAAATAATTTCAAATTTTATTAATTAGAGTTAACACTTTTCTGTTACAATAACACTGTTATATAAAATTTAATAGATAAGGATAGGGATGGAACTTTGAACAATGTTGCTGCACAACATGATGTACAAAACATCAGAAAACTGCCGATTTTAGTATCATTAATTATTGGCGCATTTTTTTCGATTTTAAATGAAACGCTGTTAAACATCGCTTTACCGAAATTGGAAGTGGCGCTGGAAGTGTCCGCTGCTACGCTGCAATGGCTGGCCACCGGCTATATGCTCGTTGTCGGCGTGCTTATTCCAGTATCCGCTTTGCTGGTGCAATGGTTTACGACCCGCCAAATGTTCCTCGGAGCAATGGTGCTGTTTACCGCCGGGACGTTCCTCTGCGGGATTGCCCCGAGCTTTGAATTGCTGCTAGTTGGACGCTTGCTTCAAGCCGGAGGTGCCGGACTTATGCTGCCTGTCATGATGAATACCGTCCTGGTGCTCTATCCGCCGGAAACGCGCGGTGCGGCCATGGGTACGATCGGACTCGTAATTATGTTCGCTCCTGCGATTGGCCCTACGCTTTCGGGCTTGATCTTACAAATTGCCGACTGGCGCTGGTTGTTTTTCCTCGTGCTGCCTTTTGCCGCTTTATCGATCGTCGTCTCGTTCATTTTTCTAAAAAATGTGACTACCATCACCAAGCCTAAAGTCGATGTGCTGTCGATTCTGCTGTCTACGCTTGGATTTGGCGGAATTGTCTTCGGTTTCAGCAACGCAGGTAAAGCGGATACGACATGGGCCAGTACAAATGTATATTTTCCATTAATTGTAGGGGGAGTTTCCCTGCTGTTGTTCGTAATTAGACAATTGAAGTCGAAGGAACCGATGCTGGATCTTCGCGTGTTTAAATTTCCCATGTTTACATTAACGACGCTGATGCTGATCATCGCCATGATGACGATGTTTTCAACGATGCTGCTGTTGCCGTTTCTCATGCAAGGCGTATTTTTGATGACTACATTTACAGCGGGGCTTGTCCTGCTGCCAGGCGGTTTGCTCAACGGTCTGATCTCACCGGTCACCGGCAAGCTGTTCGACAAATTCGGTCCGCGGGCGCTCGTCATCCCCGGCAGCACCCTGCTGCTAATTATTATGTGGCTGTTTACACGGATTGATTTGCAGACGACCACGACTACACTGGTCATTCTTCATGTGGCGCTGATGATTGCCATCGCGATGATTATGATGCCAACGCAAACGAACGGCTTGAATGAGCTGCCGCAGCGAATGTACCCTCACGGAACGGCGGTGTTGAACACACTGCAGCAAATTTCCGGAGCTATCGGTGTCGCATTATTTATCAGTATTATGACATCCGGACAGCAGGCTTATTTTATGAGCCTCACTGCAGAGCCAACGCTAACGCAAATGTCGGAGGGCTTGCTGGCAGGAATACACCAAGCTTTCGTTGTTGGCTTGATTTTCGCCATCGGCGCCTTAGCGCTATCGTTATTTACAAAACGAACCAAAGCTCCTGTAGAACAGGCAGCACCTGATTCCGTACAACCATAAAAACTGCATAATACATTCATAAAAGCTTAAAAAGGGGTGCCCATGTAGTCATTTTGGGACACCTCTTTCCTATTCTCTGCGTCAGTCACTAACCATGAGCTGCTGCTTCAAAAATTCAATCACCCGCGTAAAAGCCTGCTGAACCTCCGGCGCTGTGAACAGCTGCTGATCAAAAACATGATCTGCTCCTGAAATCGTAATAAGTTCAGCTTCTACACCGATTTTCCGCAGCCGCTCATGCATCATAACGGACTGCTCATAAGGCACATCTGTATCCTGGTCACCATGCAGCAGCAAGGCTGGGGGATAGTCTGGCTGAATATTATGGATCGGATTGTACATCTCTAGCAGGCTGCGGTCCTGCAACGGATCGAGTCCGGACATTTCTGTCAGCCAAACTCCCTGCTGACGGCAGTACAAGTAATAATTAAATCGGCTCCAATCCCCTTCCGATACGATATTATGCTCGATGGCCTGAAGCGCCTGCTCCTTACTGACTAGCGGTCTTGTACAGTAGTACTCGCTGGGCTTTGTCACCCAATCGCCCAAAATATCGCCGTACCCGTAAAAAGATACGATCGCCTTTGGCTTCATTTCCATCGTCCCCATTAGCAAACTTAAATAACCTCCGGCAGAACCGCCCATCAACGCCAGCTTGTCCGCATCAAATCCATACTGCGGGGCAGCTGACTTGACCCATTGAATGGCGTCCCGGATATCCTGCACAAGGTCGTACAGCTTGGTGACCGGCGCGAGCCGATAGTCTACACTGATCACCGTAAATCCGGCCTTATGGTACAGCTCGATTTGGTTCAGCGGCAGCCAGCTTCGCGAACCAAACATTAAGGCCCCGCCATGAATGTACAAGAGCACAGGTGAATTGTTACTGTTATTGTAAATATCCGCTTGAATCGGGCAATCCTTCACTTTTTTATATACAACCGTCTCTTTTTTCATGTCATCCTCCCTAGCTATTTTGAAATAATACTTTATTTTAACTTGAACTCCGTATCAATCACAATCGACTATGTTTGCTCAATAACATGAAAAGCGGCCGCTCCACTGAATGATCAGTGTAAACGGCCGCGGACGATAATATACCCAAACATTCCGGATTAAATGGTGCCGAGCAGCTCCATAAGTTCTCCCCGATCCCGGGCGGAGAGCAGCTGATTACGGAAATCATCGTCCATCAGCTTGCGGGAAAGCGCCATTAGGATGTGCAAGTGCTCATTTCCGCTTGATTTCTCGGGTACGGCAATCATGAAGACGATCGATACCGGCTTGCCGTCAATGGAATCCCAGTCCAGCGGACTCGTCAATTGGGCAAAGGCTAGTCCCGGCTTCGCTACGCCGGCAGATTTGCCGTGGGGAATAGCGACGTTAAAGCCGATTCCCGTAGAGCTTACTTTTTCCCGGTTAATAACTGCCTCCTGATAGGAAGCTTTATCGGTAACCGTGCCGGAATCGGCAAGCGCATTAACCAAAACGTTTATGCATTCATTTTTAGAGGATACATTAAGAGGCATTAAGACCGATTGTTCATGCATCAAATCTATAATTTTCATTGTGCTCACCCGCCTAGTTGTGTATTTACAGGTTTTTTCAAAATATACAGCATCACAGCTGTTACTAATGTCCCGATAGCAATGGCTAATGCGTATAAGCCTAATTGTGTCACCGCATTAGGGATCGCCAGGACGAATATGCCGCCATGCGGAGCCTGCAGTGTTGCACCAAACAGCATTGACAGTGCACCGGTAGTTGCTGAGCCAACCATAATCGATGGAATGACGCGCAGCGGATCACTGGCTGCAAACGGGATAGCTCCCTCGGTAATAAACGAAATTCCCAGTACGGCCGCAGACTTACCTGCATCCCGCTCTTCTGAAGTGAACTTCTTCCGTGCGATCAGCGTTGCCAGCCACAACCCAAGCGGAGGCGTCATTCCTGCAGCCATAACGGCGGCCATCGGACCATACACGCTGCTCCCCAGCAGACCGACGGCAAAAGTATAAGCCGCTTTGTTCACTGGTCCGCCCATGTCGAAAGCCATCATTGCGCCGAGCAGCAAGCCGAGCAATACGGCATTGGTAGAGCCTATCGTGTTCAGCCAGTTCGTCAGACTGTCCATCGTGAATTTGACCGGTTCACCGATGACATAAATCATTAACAATCCCGTAATTCCAGTAGCCAGGAGAGGTATAATCAGAATGGGCTTGAGCCCTTCCATGTTGCGGGGCATCTTGATCCAATCTTTAAGCCACTTGGCCAAATACCCTGCCAGGAAGCCGGCGGCAATACCGCCGATAAATCCCGCGCCAATTTTCGTGGCCAGCATCCCTCCGACAAGGCCTGGCGCCAAACCCGGCTTCTCGGCGATCGAGAAGGCGATGAATCCGGCAAGGATCGGTACCATCAGGGCAAATGCCGCCCCTCCACCAATCTCCATAAACGCCGCGGCCAACGTCCCTTCCTCGTTAGAAGCTTCAATGCCAAATATAAATGAAATCGCTATCAATAAACCGCCTGCCACAACAAGGGGCAGCATGGCTGACACGCCGGTCATCAGGTGCTTGTAGGGTCCTTTGCGCGTTGCCCCGCGCTCTGACTTCGCCTGATTAATTTGCTTGAGATAATCTTCCGGAGCAGCCGCCTGCATTGATAGCGCCTGATCAAGCAGACCGCCCGGATCTTTCAGCGCTTGCGCTACTCCTACCTTCACGACAGGTTTCCCCGCAAACCGGGCCTCCAATACATCCGTATCTGCGGCCAGGATAACCGCGTGCGCCGCGGCAATATCCTGTTCAGTCAGTTCATTTTCGACACCAATGGCGCCGCGGGTTTCGACCTTTAGCTCCACATTTTTCTCTTTCGCCGCTTTCAGCAGCGACTCTGCAGCCATATACGTATGAGCCACACCCGTTGGACAAGCAGTAACAGCAATTATTTTCGTCATTGATGATTCTCCTCCTCACATGAAGTGTAATGCTGGTTATGACTTTGCCAAACACTTAATGTCAATGCGCGCAAGTGACTTGTTCACCTGCTCAAGCGTACAGACCTCCGTTCCTGATTTGGATGCCGTTATCGTTCCAGCGGCTGATGTCCAGCGTGCCATTTCTTCATCGGATTTGTGATGCAGCAAACAATAAGCCATTGCAGCGACCATGGAATCCCCTGCCCCTACCGTACTTAAAGGTGTAATCGGAAACGGCTTGGCACGAAACACCTTTTGTTTGCTTACCAGAAGCGATCCCGCGCTTCCCATCGAGACAAGAACATAAGAAATCCCTTTGCTCACTAAATGCCTCGCCGCTGCAACGATTTCCTCCTCCGTTTCAAACCTGGTATCATACAAGGCCTCCAGCTCATGAATGTTTGGCTTCAGGGCAAAAGGCTTGGCTTCGATGCCGCGGGCCAGAGCTTCCCCGTCTGCATCCAATATCGTGCGCACCCCCTTGTGATTGGCTATATTGATCAGACGGCGATAATAGTCAGCCGGCGTCCCTGGAGGAAGGCTCCCCCCCAGAACTACGATGGCAGCTTCATGAAGTTCGGACTCGTAATCGGCCGCGAATTGCTCCAGAAGCTCTTTGCTAGGTATAGAGCCAGCTTCATTTAATTCGGTCGTTTGCTTCGTTTGTTCATCAACTACCTTCAGATTCGTCCGGGTCTCCCCCTCTGCCTCAATAAATTGTGCTGGGATGCCTTGTTCCCGGAGCTTATCCAAAAGAATCTTCCCTTGATGGCCCGCTTGAAATCCCCGGGCAATCACCGGAACCGAGAAGCTATGTAAAACTTTAGCGACGTTAATGCCCTTGCCCCCGGCATCTGTTCGCATCGTCTTGATCCGATTTAATTCACCTGTCGCGAAATGATCGACCGTTACCGTTTTATCTACCGCTGGGTTTAAAGTTACCGTATGCACTTTCTTCATCATGATGTTCTCCCCGCTATTGTGACTTTAACGCCTTCTGCTTCCATCTCGCCGACCACTTGCTCTGATACCGCGTCATCGACGATGCAGTGGTGAATTTCCGACAAATCTGCGACCTTGGCAAATGAAATTTGCCCGAATTTACTATGGTCAGCTACTAAAATTATTTGCTTGGCCGCATGGATCATGCAGCGCTTTGTTTCCGCTTCGGTCAAATTCGGCGTGGTCAGACCGGCATCGGTATCCACACCATTAGTCGCCAGAAACAATTTATTCACGCGAATGGCTTCAATGGAACGATTCGCTAGCGGACCGACCATCGCCTGAGTTTCATGGCGTAGCGTACCTCCGGTAAGCAGAATCTGGATATGCTTCGCCGGCCTTAGCACCTCTGCGACCATATTGGAGTTCGTGACTACGGTAAGCTCCTGGAAGTCTTTCAGATGCTGCGCCAAATAATACGTCGTCGTGCCTGAATCGAGAAAGATCGTATCCCCTTCCTCGATGAAAGCTGCTGCGCTGCGGGCGATTTCTTCCTTCTGTGACCGATAACGGTCCTCCTTCTCCACAAAGGTTGGTTCTGTGTTATCCTGCTCTACAGCAACCGCGCCGCCATGAGTTCTGCGCAGCTGTTTCGCTTCCTCCAAGTCTCTTAAATCTCGGCGAACGGTGGATTCTGACACTTTAAACTGCTCTGCTAATTCAGGAACCAGCGCCCGGCCCTGTCTTTGTACGTATTGTGCGATTTCTCGTTTGCGTTCTTCTTCAAAAAGGGTTGTCATTGTTCTAACCTCATTTCTAGTACGGTTTCTATCTTTATAGTATATATCATAAATATAAGAGATTGCGCTCATATGTGATTGTTTGTCGTTGTTTATGATTATATGTGATCATATTAATTTTGTAAAGCGTTTTCAGTTAAATTAATTACGCTCATTCGAGTATATATGGTCAAATATGAGTATTTGTTCTTTTTGAAATACTCTTTGTTACACAAAAACCCCCTTGTCAGCCCATATAGAAGCTAACAAGGAGGCAAAGCTGAATTACTTAATTCCCGATCTTATTATTGTTCCTTAGAGACTACCGTACCATAAACCGCTTATTTACTCGTTGCTTTCCGGACAACTGGAATTATTTCTGCAGCGATAAGCTCAATGCCTGAAGCAACTTTATGAAACGGCAAGCCGCCGATGTCAATCTGGGCAATGAAACGTTGATGTCCAAAAAGCTCGTATTGACGCAGGATTTTCTCAGCAATCTGCTGTGGACTGCCCACAAACAGGGCCGTATCCGGACCTGTCATCTGTTCATAATCAGCCCGCGTCATTCTAAAGGCCATTCCTCGCTGACGGTTCACATACGACCAATAATTTGAGTAATAAGGATAGAATTCATCCTTGGCTTGCTGGGTAGTCTTCGAGACGTACCCGTGACCCGTCACGCCTAACTTAAGGGCTTCAAAATTATGCCCAGCCTCTATCCCCGCGCTATGGTATGCTGCGACCAGCGGTATAAATCGATCCGGATCACCGCCAAGCATTGCTATAGCCATTGGAACGCCTAACCGGCCTGCGCGAGCTGCGCTATCCAGCGTCCCCCCGACACCAACCCAGATGGGCAGCTGCTTCTGTACAGGCCGAGGGGAAATTTCGGCATTCCTTAGAGGGGGACGAAATCGACCGCTCCAAGTGATTTTTTTCATGCTTGTTAAGTTTTAAAAATAAATCCAGATGTTCTGAAAACAATTCATCATAATCGCTTGTGTCATAACCAAACAGAGGGAAGGACTCCACAAATGCCCCTCGGCCAGCAATAACCTCTGCCCGGCCGCCCGAAACGAGATCCAACGTGGCAAAATCCTCAAACAGACGAACGGGGTCTGCCGTGCCAAGCACTGTGGTTGCGCTTGTCAGCTTGATTCGTTTAGTGGCTTGAGCAATGGCAGCCAAAATAACCGGGGGAGCAGACACGGCATAGTCCAGCCGATGATGTTCACCCACTCCAAAAACGTCAAATCCGGCCTCATCCGCAAGCTTTGCTGCTGCGATGATATCCTTAATCCTTTGCTGTGCACTAACCCTTGTTCCGGTAAGAGGATCGGGACCTATATCTGCAAGCGTATAAAGTCCCACTTCGATACCTGAATTTAAAGACCGTTCTCCCTCTTTCATGACACTCCTCCTATAAAGCTGTTTAGGATCAGACCAGCAAAAGAATACGATTCCCCGATGGATCGGCTGTAGCGAATGCCCCATTTTCCTCCGTAACGGAGGCACCTATATTTTTTAAATTCGCGATGACTTGCTCTCGCGCTGCAGCATTGGGATACATTAATGTAAATGATTTGAGACCGGCACTGTTCTCAGCTGGACGGGGCGCACCCACACCATTCCATGTATTTAAGCCAATATGGTGATGGTATTTCCCCGTAGAAATGAACATCGCCTGCGCCCCAAATCGGTTTACGATCTCGAATCCGAGCCCCTTAACATAAAATTCTTCCGCCCGATGCAATTCAGATACGTGCAAATGGATATGCCCCATCACTGTTTCTGTTGGCAACCCTTCCCATGCTTTGTTCTGATCTGCTCCCGACAGAAGGTCACTAAAATTCAATGGATCTACGGCCATCTCCACTTCACCTTTATTCCATACCCAATCCGAAGGATCACGGTCTCTGTAAATTTCAATCCCGTTTCCATCCGGATCCGATAGGTAAAGGGCTTCACTGACAAGATGATCAGATGAACCGATTCTCTGCCCAAGATGAGCGAAATGCTGAACGATGCGCGCCAAATCAGAGCGGCTAGGCAAGAGCAATGCAAAATGGTACAAGCCCGTGGTCTTTCCTTGCATTTGCACGACGTTATCTGGTTGTTCAATGGACAGCAAAACCGTCTTTCCATCTGCGGTCAAGTCCGCCGTTTTTTCTGTTTGGTCCAGCACCTTAAAGCCGATGACTTCCTTATAAAATTTCAGCGAACGTTCTATATTTTGAACCTTAAGATTTACTTGCCCGACATAAATATTGGGTTCGCGGTGAAAATTCATCATACATCCTCCTTTTAATCTTTTTTTGAACGAAAAATAACATTTTCCAATGCCCAGAAGGATTTACTTTTCAAAGCGAGATAAACGGAAATTACAAACAAAGCTAAATCCAGCTCATATCCAGCCATTTGCTCATTGCCAAGGAATCCTGCGGCAAGTTTTACTTTAAAGATTGCAACCGCCATAATGATCGCGAATAAAGCGGCGACAATCCTTGTTCCAAGCCCTAATACCATCGCAATGCCGCCTAACAATTCAATTAGCGCTACAACATAAGCAGCAAAACCGGGCATCCCTAAGCTTTCAAAAAAGCCCGCAGTACCGGCAATTCCACTTTGGAATTTGTCAAATCCGTGTATCAAGAATGTGACTCCTAAACTCAATCTTAACAATGTCAAACCCAGCTCATCTTTTCTTACCATTGACTAAACACTCCTTCATTATGATGCCAACCAAATAAACCGGAAACCAAGGCCTCAATTTATCAGTCAGTTACTTTATGTAAGTTATTATATTTATATAACTAACAAACGTCAAGTGTGTAATTATGTAAAAGTAATGATTGTACTTGTGGAAAGTGGTATACTAAGGATATAAGGAGGAGATCCAATTGGATAAATCAATTTGTCCGGGATTTGAACAAGCTATGGGTTTATTAAGCCAAAGATGGACTGGATTGATTATTTATCAGTTATTATCTGGCCCACAGCGCTTTTGTAATATTGAAACGGCAATCGGAATAAGCGGCAAAGTGCTTTCAGATAGATTGAAGGATTTAGAGAACGAGGGGATAGTCAAAAGAGTTATTTATCCGGAAACTCCTGTGCGAATTGAATATTCATTAACGGACAAAGGTTTAGCGTTTAAACCCATTTTTAGTGAAATAGAGAAATGGTCTCAACATTGGCTAAAAGCATAATTCCTACTTGTTGATAATTCATATATTAGCAGCTCCTCGTTAAGTTCGTATTAACTTGCCAAATGCTGAAAGAGCACTGCGTTTGCTGTTGGTGGACGAACTAAAACACCGAAGCTCAGGATCAAACAACTTCCTGGTGCCTCAGTGTTTTTTCGTCAGTGAATTAGTATCCTTTCACGATTAAACGAGTTTGAATGCCAAATGGATCGCTAACATTGATTGCATCATCATCCTCGCGCTCGTAAGCTATCCCTGATTCGCTAATCCGTGCTTCCACCTCGGCTAGCGCCTGCTGGTCAGGAAGAGTTACGGTGTAATACGCCAAACCGGTCGCATCGGCAGCCGCCGGAGGCGCGCCAACTCCCGCCCAGGTGTTCAGCCCGATATGGTGATGGTACCCGCCCGCAGAAATAAACAATGCCGCTGAGCCGTAATGGGCGGTAATTTCGAAGCCGAGCACGTCGCAGTAGAACCGCTTCGCCTGCTGCAAATTCCCCACGTGGAAATGGACATGACCGATTACCGTTTCTGCTGGCAGCCCTTGCCACTGTGCCTGCTCCGAAATGTGCAGCAGCCCCTCAATATCCACGGGATCTGTCGTCATCACATACTCTCCGTTAGCGCTGCGCTGCCAGGTTTCCCGCGGACGATCCGCATATATTTCTATTCCATTATTGTCCGGATCGTTCAAATATAGAGCTTCGCTTACTAGGTGATCGCCTTGGCCGACCGATATATTATGCTTGGCCAAATTGCGCAGCGCTAAACCGAGAGATACCCGGTCCGGCAGCAGGATAGCAAAATGATAAAGGCCAGAAGAACGGCTTTCCGATATGCGATAGTCGGCGTTTGCTTCCAGGACTACCAGCGCGTGGCGCCCATCGGCAGCGAGTTCGGCCACATTGCCCTCTTGCCCCAATAGCTTCAGCCCAATCACCTCTTCATAGAAAGTGATCGAGCGCTCCAAGTTTTGTACCTTCAAACGAACCAGGCCAATCTCAGCCTGCGGGTGAATAATTTGTGCCATATTTAGTGCCCCTTCCGTCTAAGTATTACAACGCAAAACTTGTAACAACGTCAGTTACAACTGTTGTAGACAGTATAGTTACAGTTAAACCATTTGTCAATGACTGCATATCCTTTTATATCCTTGTATAACAAAGACCCCTCGGGAATTTGTCAGGGATCAAATCGCAAGCTGCTTGTCATCAGTTCATCTGCAGGTTTTTGCCTATTCATCAAGAACTGGCATATCTCTCTGCAACTTTTTCCAAAATAGTTCGTTCAAATATTTAACGCAATAAATATAAATGGTACCGGAAGGAGAAACCAATGAACATTTCAAGAGGCACTTCAAGACGAACTTCAAGAGGTATTTCAGCCAAAATCGCCATGATCGGACTGGCAGCCATATTATCCATTACCCCTCTTGCTTATTCATCAGCTTCAACAGCTGCCGCGGCGGCAAGCAGCTCCACAACGCAGTCGAATATCAAGCTTGTATTCAACGGCCAGGAGTACTCGCCTTCGTCGGCGCCGCTGCTGCACAAGGGCGCCTTCTATTTGCCGCTTCGAGATATCGGCGAACTGCTGGGCAGTGTCGTTTTCTGGAACGCGAAGGATCACAGCGTGACGATGACGTATCCCAATCGAATTGTGAAGGTAAAATTAAATGCTTCTAGCGCTACCGTTAACGAAGCGGCGGTGAAGCTGAACGCCCCGGTTATCGTGCGCAACGGGCGTACGTTTGTGCCCATCCGTTTCTTCTCAGAAGCGATCGGCGCTGGCGTAGAGTGGAATGCTGCCAAGAAAACAGTATCCTTATCTCAGCAGCCTATATATGTTAAAGGAGGCAGCGTGAATACAACCATTTGGCTGAACAAGAACACCGGCGACGTATATTTTGCGTATCCTTTTGAAACGAAGCCGAAACGCATCGGCCAATTGAATACGGATATCAAGGAGCTTGCAAGCATCAATGTCTACAGTATGCCAGGGACGCAGCAAAGCTATGTCCTTACTGTAGAAGACAACTATGGCGAGCCCCATGTCCATACGAATGTATACACGGCTTTAATGAATGGCGATGAGATCATCAGACAAAGCAAAGCGTACTACTTCCAGCGTTATGAGAAAAATGCCGTATTCGATCATGATGGGAACGCCGTTCTCACAGATGGTAAACTGCTTTCAATCGTTGATGCCGAGGGCCAGATCGTCGAGGAGTATGATCTGCCTCAGCTTACCGGAAAAGACGAGAATCATTCCGTTCTAGCCGCAGGCTCATCCTATTTGCTAATCCGCCCGAATCTGAGCGGACATCTGACCTTGATCGATTTGAAGGACAACTCGGCAACTCTCCTTTATCAACAGTTTCTTAGCGGCCAAGAACGTGAATACGCCGAATTGAACGATGTCCCATATCATGGTGATCAGCTCGTCTTCTTGGGCGAGAACGTTGATGGCTCCCTGCAATTCGAGAACCGCAGCCCTTTTAACGCTAATAACCAGAAGTACACATTTAAGCTAAACTAACCGGTAGTATTGGCATTTATTTTAAAATAAATCTTCGAACCACCTCAGGCGATAAAGGCTCCCCTCCGGGCATATGCATGATTCCCCCGCTATACAGCTCCTCCAGCGCATCCGCGTCCTTCAGCATATGCCCGGTTAATATCGCCGCCGCTGTCTCGTCTTTATCAATTGTTCCGTCTGTCCTAAGCATCTTCAACCCGGCCAGCGTGGCGGCCGAGGCCGGTTCGCAGCCGATACCGCTGCGGTCAATGACCCGCTTAGCCAGCATAATTTCTTCATCGCTGACCGCTGCCGTCACCCCTTGTGTCAATTCCAGCGCAGCCGGAGCTTTGCGCCAGCTTGGCGGATTGCCAATGTTCATGGCGCTGGCCCTAGTGCGCGGATTAGGCTCTGGAACAAACGTCTTCCCTTTCTGCTCCACCATCCGATGAAAAGGACTAGCACCTTCGGCCTGTACAAGCGCTATACGCGGCAGCTTATCGATCATGCCTAGGCGCCATAAATCTCCCAATCCTTTGCCAAGCGCGGACACATTGCTGAGAGCGCCCCCGGGAATCGCGATCCAGTCAGGCATTTTCCATTGCAGCTGCTGCGCTAGCTCATAAACAATGCTCTTCTGTCCTTCGATCCGGTAGGGATTCAGCGAATTGCATACATACAGTCCAAGCGCGTCACCCCATTTCTCGAGGAACGCGATCCCATCGTCATAAGTGCCGTCAAACCGGATCACCTGGGCGCCGTAAGCGGTGGTCTGATTGATTTTTGCCGGAGAAATATTGCTGGCTGGCGCGATGACAAGGGAAGAACTCCCGCTCCAGGCTGCGTACATCGCTAGCGATGCCGAGGTATTTCCCGTCGATGAGCAGGCAAATACGTTTTTTCCTAAAGATAGCCCATGCGATACGGCCGCGGCCATACCATTGTCCTTGAAGGAGCCGCTCGGATTCTCGCTCTGCGCCTTGAGCCTCAACTCTCTGATTCCTGCGTACGCTGCACAGGCCTGTGACAGATATAATCCAGTATTCCCCTCTCCCCTTGTCGTCAATGCGTTCTCCGGCAACTCCGGGGCAATCAGCTCTTTATATCTCCACACCCCGCTGCCATAAACAGTTCCACGCTCCAAATAGAGCCTTTGTTCGAAAAGCTGCTGCAATCGTTCACCGTCCATACCGCTAAAATCGCGCCAAAGCTCGAGAATCCCGCCGCAATCGCAGCGAATACGCCAATGTCCCCCGATCTCAGCCCCGCATTCCAAGCAGCACAGCATGTATTCCCCGTCAATTTCGTTCCCCATTTAAATCTCTCCTTACTTCCCATTTGATATGTGTAGATAAGACTACAATAAAGGATAGCAGGGAATAAAAATAATATATATAATTTAATAATAGATAAGTATTATTTATGTATAAGAAAGGACACGTCCTATGAATATTCATGCTTTACGCATTTTTCATGAAATTTCACGAGCCGGAGGAGTCAGCAAGGCGGCAGAAAAGCTTAATATCAGCCAGCCGGCAGTCACAATGCAGCTTCGCAAGCTGGAAAAAGAATTGCAAATGCGTTTAACGCGTCTGGAAGGCAGAAATGTAGTATTGACCGATGCGGGGAAATGGCTGGCGGCTCAGGCGGACCGGCTGTTTGCCCTCGAAGCCGAAATCGACAAGCAGTGCATTGCCTATCAGCGAGGAAGCATCGGCAGCTTGAAAATATCAGCCACCTATCTGCCAGCGAATTATTTGCTGCCTGACTGGCTCGCTCAATACCAGCGGTCGCACGCCGCGGTTGAAATCAGCCTCGTATCCGGAAATGTGCAGTTCGCGCTAGACAAGCTGCTTCGTTACGAAACCGATATGGCCTGGATCGGCGGCTCGCATCAGCAGCTTCCGGCGAACATCGACTTCATCCCGGTCCATGAAGACGAATTATGGTTTGTAGCGCAGCGGAACCATCCGCTTGCCGGGCGAAGCGTGTCTCCCGCCGAGCTGTTCGCCTCCCCTTTTATAATGAGAGAACCGGGGAGCTTTACGCTTCAGGCTTTGATGTCGCTCTGCCGGGCAGCAGAAGTACCCGAACCGCAGCCCGCGGTTCGGGTAAATGGGCCACAAGAGGCTCTGCGCGCTGCGCTCGCCGGTCTTGGCGTTACATTCATTTCGGCCATCGAGGCCCGCTCATACGTAAACAACGGAGCTTTAGTACGCATCGAGGCGGGCGGACTCCAGGCCAGCAATGTTATTTCGTGCTGCGTGCGCTCGGGCGACCCGCTGCCTCCGCAAGCCCAAGCTTTCCTGGAGCTGGCTTTGCGCGCCTCCCCAACGGAAGCTTAATAGCTATGCTCACAAAAGGTTAAGCCAATCCTGCTTACCTGCTTAACCAAGCATCGCGGCTTGCCGTTTGTAATGATCCTCCAGCACCAGGCAAGCCATCGCTTCGACAACCGGAATAATCCGCGGGCAAATCGAAGGGTCATGTCTGCCGATCGTAACGATTTCCTGCTCCTCGCCGCGAATATTCATCGTTTGCTGCGGGACGGAAATCGATGAAGTCGGCTTAACGACGATGCGGAACACAATTTCATTGCCCGTGCTGATTCCGCCTAAAATTCCACCGGCATTGTTGCTCAAAAATCCGGAAGCATCCATTCCATCGTTATGCTCGCTGCCCAGCATGTCCGCTGCGGCAAAACCCGCACCGAATTCGATGCCTTTGACAGCGCCGATGGAGAGCATGGCCTTGGCCAGCTCGGCATCCAGCTTGTCGAACACCGGCTCGCCCAGCCCGGCCTTCACGCCGCGAATCCGGCATTCGACGATGCCGCCGCAGCTGTCCCCCGCGGCTGCAAGCTCTTCGACCCGCTCAATCATCCGCACAGCAGCATCGGGATCGCAGGCCCGCACCGCATTTTGCTCAATGATTTCTTCGTTAAAGGTTTCGCAGCGGATTCCGCCTAGTTCCTTCGTATAGGCTACCACCTGCACGCCGCGAAGCTCCAGCAGCTTGCGGGCAACTGCGCCGGCGGCTACTCTTCCCGCTGTTTCCCGGCCGGAAGCCCGGCCGCTGCCGCGGTGATCGCGAATGCCGTATTTTTGCAAATAGGTGAAATCGGCATGCCCAGGGCGAAATGCGTTTTGAATGTCGCTGTATGCCTCTGGACGCATATCTTTATTTTCAAGCATGATGAAAAGCGGTGTACCCGTCGTCTTGCCTTCAAACATGCCGGATTTAATGCTAATGATGTCATACTCCTTGCGCGGTGTCGTCACCGAGGATTGACCCGGTTTGCGGCGGTCCATCTGCGCCTGAATATAAGCCTCGGTCAGCTCTACTCCGGGCGTCACTCCATCGACAATGACACCAACGGCCGCCCCATGCGATTCGCCGAACGTTGTTATTTTGAACACTTCTCCAAATGTATTGCCTGCCATATCATTCTCTCCTTCATATCTCTATATTTGACAGCATCTTATACCTCTCATTATAATTTATTCATTGATATAAATGAAATTCAAAATTAGACAAAGTGATATAGATCAGATCTATATCATATCCAATTTATTGTAGGCGAGTACAATTCACGGAAATAACTACAACATAACAGGTGAAAAAGCAGGTGACAAAATGATTGATCCGACTCCGCCATTGAACCAAGCCAACATCGAGCTGTATCGCATTTTCCTTCACACCGCGCGCCTTGGCAATTTAACCAAAGCCGCCCAGCAATTGCACATCACGCAGCCCTCGGTTAGCTACGCCATTAAGCAGCTGGAATCGCGCCTTGGCGTCAAACTGTTTGATCGGCTCTCCAAAGGGGTGAAGCTGACCCCGGAAGGCAGCGCCCTGCTCGAATACGTGGAGCAATCGTTCGCGCTGCTTCAGGCCGGAGAAGAGAAAATTGCCAGCCTCAAAAACTTGTCGAGCGGAGAGCTCCGCGTTGGGGCGAGCGGACCGATGATCAAGCATCTTCTTCTGCCTACCCTTGATCAGTATCATGACCGGTATCCCGAAGTAAGGATTCGCCTATCCCAAGGGAAGAGCAGCGATATTCAAAACCAGCTTCTGGACGGCCAAATCGACATTGGGCTCGTCCATCTGCCGCTTAACGATGAGAGGATCGTCTCCAATCATCTTATTTCACAGGAGCATATTTTCGTCGTTGGGCCCGCCTTTCGTCATTTTGCCGGACAGCAGATTAATGCAAGCGAATTGAATCGTATTCCGCTGCTCTTATTTTCCAAAGACAGCAGTACACGTCATTTCGTCGAAAAGTGGCTTCACTCCCTCGGTATAGAAGCTGAAGTGGACATCGAGCTCGGCAGCCTGGATATGCTGATCGAGTTTGCCAAACGCGGTTATGGGGCCGCCTTTGTTGCCCGTTCCTTCACTGTTCAGGAGCTGCGCGACGAGACGCTGTTCGAACTGCAAATTGCCGAGCCAATCCCCTTGCGTTCCATTGCCGTCGCGACGCGCCGGGATGTGTCGCTGTCCATCAGCGCAAAACAGTTCATGGACGTCCTTATCCAATCGCTGCAATCTTCTTAGTAATTATGTTTGTAATGACCCGCAACGGGTAACTATAAATAGGGACAGAATCAATTATGCCGAAAAAAGGAGGCTGCCATAATGGATCACCAATCAGAAGATCAAATCCGTAACAAGCTGGATGAGGAAGGCGATTCCCTGGCTGAGAAGAAAAAAATAAAAAGCGGCTCAGATATTGAACCGCAAGCAGAAGAATGGGTGGCTAAGCCCGTTGCTTTTGTAGAGGATGACCACTCCACTGAAAATAAATAATTGATAAAAGACGGTCTTCAATGCTGCAAAGCAAATACACTCTAAGGTATTTCTAAGGAATTCTAAGGAGTAGCACTGGACATTTCTTTGACTACTCCTAGGACATTCCCTAGGATCTTGTCTATTGTTCCATTCTAGCCTGATCCATCTTCGCAACTAGGTTTGCTTCCGATGCCGCTTGCAAGCGCCTAGATATCCATGCACAAAGCAATATCAACAAAGCTGATGCCCCGTAAGCTCCGAAAAGAGTAACAGACCGCACAAGCATTCCTGCCACACCTGCCCCCAGAACGATTCCAGCCGTCATCAATGGCATGACTACCCCGTTTACACGACCGATAAATTCCTCGTTCACCTCACGAATCATCATCGCACCGAACACGACCTGAAAGAAGCTCAATGCAATGCCGAGCAGCAGTCGAACGCTTCCGGTAACTAACGGCCATAGAGAAATTACTTCAATTATCGTCGCTATCGACATCCAAACGAACGTAGCCGGTATTATTTTATGGCCCAGGCGCTCTATTCGGCTTGCTGTGGCCGCTGCGATTCCTCCCCCGATCAGCACGCCGGCTCCAGCTGCGGCTCCGAACCATTGCACCGCTTCTTTGGGCAAACTTAACCGCTCCATAATAACGAACACATCCAGCGGCTGCGTAATCCCTATGGCAAATCCAAGAGTCAGGAACATGAGGGATACCGTCCGAAGATTCGGCTTCCTGCGAACGTAATGAATTCCCGCCCGTACCTCCTTCCATATCGAGGAGCCCGGTTCAACCGGGGAACGAGGGGTTGAAGGCAGTGCCAGTTGAATAAGCGCGGCGGTCAGAAAAATCCCTATTAAAACTGCAAGTGACGCCTGTATCCCCAGCTGTGTATATACCATCGTTCCGACGACAGGGCCGGCGATTAGAAACAGAGCCATTAAACTTTGTGTTATCCCGATGGCTGTGCCGATATACTCGCTCGGAACGTGCCGCTTAAACAGTACTGCAGAGGAAGGTTGCGAAAACTGGCTTACAACAGCAGAAACGATCGTCGCGGCAAATGCAGCCTGCCACCACCCCGCCATGACTAAGCCTAAGATGATCAAAATAGATACCGCGCTTAATGCATCGCCTGCAATAACAGTTCGCTTCGGATTCCAACGGTCCGCCATAGCACCGCCGAGCAGTGAAAAAATAAAAATGGGCAAATATTCAAACACGGTTAACAATGAGACAGCAGTCGGATTATTATTCGTCTCATCCATAATGTAGTAGAGCAAAGCCATATTCCGAATCCATATTCCGGCCTGTTGCAGCAAATCCGCAGCAGCTACAATGAGAAAAACACGGTTTCTAAAAAGAGAATTCATACATCAGCCTCCACATTTAAATTTAATCTGACCGTTCAGTATAATTAAGTTTAGAGAGCATCTTCATTATATTGCTCTCCATGCTTCGTCTTTCTACTCTCTCTATGCTTCGTACTCGCCATCTGCTCACTGTGGGGTTTGTGGTTTATGACTTATGCGAAATACCTTGCAAAAATAAGTCGATCGCTTTCTGATGTATCGCCAGTATTTCATCTTTGGACATGTTCTCAAAATAAGTAAGTCCGAGACCGGCTATAAGTCCCATTAGGATCATCGTAAGGGTATTAAGCTCTTCCTGGCGAAACTCTCCTCGTTTCATCCCTTCTTCCAAAATTTCTTTGATGATCGGATAGTGCTGGCGGTTTATCTCAAAAATTTTGTCAAGCACCGCAGGATCGCTGCCATGGCTGCCGGCAAACTCTTCGCTTGCACTGATCAGCGGATCGTCAAAATTGTTGGCATAATGGTGAGCGAAAGCGTACAGCTTCTCTGTCGCTGTCATTTCAGGGCGGGAAATCGTCCGCCATTCCTCTTCCCATTCGAGCATATTTTGTTCCAGCAGCTGGACAAAGAGCTGTTCCTTGCTCTTATAATGATAATAAATACTGCCCTTGCTCACGCCAGACAAAACTCTTATATCCTCCATCGAAGTTGCACCATAGCCTTTACGAATAAACAACTCCTTGGCGCTTTCCATAATTTTCTGCTTCGTACGTTCGGCTTCCTCCGGTGTTCTGCGAGCCAATTGAATCACGACCTGTCTTAATTATACTGACCGTTTAGTCTAATTGAATTCTAATATATTTCCATATGGAAAACAATCCCTGCACGGCCTCTTCTGCAAACTTTTCTGCATACCCTCACTTACGTAGCCATAAAAAGGCCTTACTGGACGTTACATTGACAGGCTGAAGCCGTCTGATGTTTTAGCCAAAATTTCATGCTGCCGGGCTCTTGATTTAAGTTACTCAAGTATAAATACAGTATATTCGGCCTTTTCCATCAGACGACTTCAGTTCCTTTATTCATCATCTTCAAACAGTTCTTCAACGGGTACTCCAACAATTTTCGCAATTCGAATAGCCAGCCTCAAGGTCGGATCATATTTATTATTCTCTATCGCGTTGATCGTCTGCCTGGTTACCTTGGCTTTCTCGGCCAGCTCCAGCTGGGTCAGCTTCAACTCTTTTCTTCTCTTATAAATATTGTTCTTCATAACAAACCTTCAAGTATCATCCGCATTCACCGCACGCTTCGCTTCAACACGATCAGCGATCCAAAGAAAATAAGCATGCCTGCCATCAAAATAATAAATTGTATGCCTAGCTCATTATGCATTACGACATCGTACAGCGTCCAAATCAATAAACTGACAGAATAAAATAAGCCTAGCCATTTGGTAGCTCGTGTCGCTTGAGATAATTGCATTTCGTCTGCTCTTTTTCTCATCTCAACACCTCATTTACTTTATTTGCCATAATCATATCATTTTCCGCGCAAAATGTAAAACACTCTTTACATTCTCTCATTCTTAATGATTTTAAATTCTACATCATTTCCCTTCCTGAGCAGGCATTTCAATTTTTAGGTATCCTAACGAATGAACGAGATATGCCCTTCTTTTAAATCCAGGGCATCCTTAAGCCATCTTGGATGCATTTTCAATAAATCCTCCGGCAGCTGATCAAACGCGAAGTAATCGACATCCAGCGTTTCTTCGACATCCCATTCGAGTTCGCCGCTTACCGCCTCACATTCAAAGCAAACCGTAATAAATTGGCTCACCTTCCCGTTTGGATAGGAGAATACTTGCGACTGCGGATCAGAATAAACACCGATCAGCCGCTTGACCCGTACCGTCAGACCGGTCTCTTCTTGCATTTCTCTAATAATTGCCGCTTCGACCGTTTCTCCCGGCTCCACATGGCCTGATGGAATCCCCCATAGGCCGTTATCAGCACGTTTCATCAGCAGCACTCGCTGTCCTTCGTCCAGAATAATTCCTGCTACACCCGGTTGAACATAGTCAGGCCAGCTAAAGGAAGGCCTATTCCATTTCTTCATGGCCAGACCGTCAACAAACAAACTTTGCAAATCAGGTATGACAGCGTCAGGGTTGCGAAAATCTAGTGCAGAGGGAAACTTTTTTTTCTTATCGCCGGATATTAAAATGGCCGAAATACCGGCCTGATGCGCCCCTAAAACATCAGTATACGGATTATCCCCTACCATCACTATTCTGGAAGCCGCAGGAAAACGCTCCAGCACTGCGTTAAACATATACGGGGACGGCTTTCCTGCAACCAGCGGCTTCATATCCGTAGATATGCGTATAGCTTCGACGATCGCTCCCACCGCGGGTGAAGGGCCTGCAGGAGTGGGGAATGTCCTGTCAGCATTCGTGGCCACAAATTTGGCTCCCCGGTATATAAGCCGCACGGCTTTCTGGATATCATGGAAGGATAGATCACTGTCCCAGCCGACAACTACGGCTTCCGCATCCGGATCAGCTTCATCAGTACCGATCCATTGAATGCCCGCTTGCTCGCATTCCCATTTTAAATTTTCATCTCCCAGCACAAAAGCTGTCTTAATCTTTTCCCGGCATAACAACTGCGCCGTGGCCCAACCGGACGTAATCACTTCCTCCGCACTTGCTTCAATACCTAAACCGGTCAGCTTGGCTGCTGTTTTCTTTCGGGTTGTACAGGGATCATTCGTCAAAAAGCGAATTTCCTTCTTCTCCTCACGCAGACGCCGAAGCGACTGAACCGCTCCCGGAAGCGGTTCAGCGCCAACATAAACGACTCCATCCAAATCAAACAGAAATACATCAAATTGTTCGGCAAGCATTGATTTCTCTCTCCTTGAACTAGTTTTTAGGCGTAATCACCTTCTGAAGCAATGATGAAAAATCCAGCAAACAGCCAAAAAATAAAAAAACCACTCCCGCAGGGTAGTGGTGAAAGCCTGAATTCATGATTAACATAAACATGAGCCTGTACAGCTCATCCCTCACAAATTCTCACTTCCCTACGCTGGTACAAACCAGATCAGGTTCAAAGAGTTAAAGACTTTCAGTCTTTTCTCAGCTTTTAACACAAAAGCACCCCTAGCAAATTCATATTTTATTGTCAGTACATTCCAATTTGAGAATAGCATAATTATGCTTTATCGTCTACAAGCCCGCGCCCTTCTGATTCGGCTCAAAACCTTCCGTCATCGCGTTTTCCATCATAAACAGCAGCCGTAGAAGAACAGTGAATTAGTTCTGAAGCAATTCCCTCAGACTTTCTTCCCAGCGTTCAATTACCGCCGCTGGCTCCTTCAGCTGGATTTGTACGCCGGAAATAATGTCCGCATATTTAGCCGTATCCTCCCGATAGGAGACAACCTCTGCTGCGAATCTTGCCCGGGGATGCTTAGCCTCCTCGAGAGCGGGAAGCCTGTTCAGCGACAACTGAATATAGCAGGCGGAATGATTCGAAACGGCTGTTAACGTCGCCTGTCCGGTGCGGATAATATTACGCGTTGTCGTTGTATTTTCCCATAAACTGAGCCTAAGCGAAGTGCGGCTAAGCGCGACAATTTCCCCAACACTAATCATCGCCGTATGCGGCCAATTTTGCTCTGTAACAGTTAACAGCATAAACGCTTCATGCTGCTTGCGAGCCAGGTTATTCCCGTCAAAGAGCATAAATAAATGATCGGATAGAGCCGGATTGGTCATCTCTTCATTCTTCCTTTCATTCATGCTTATTTGTTCGCTTTATTATAAGCTTCCTTCATCATGTTGTAATCGATCGCGCCCTGGAATCGCTGGGTAATAACCCCATTTGCATTCAGCACGTAAGTCGTAGGATAGCCTACCACCCGATACGTGTCGGTTACAGTTCCCTTCGGATCGATCGCATGGGGAAACGTCAGGCCTAAATCCTCCAAAAAAGACTTCACCTCGTCCTGACTGTCTTCGAGATGAGTCATATTAACTGCCAAAATAACCGCATCCTTATCCCCATATTTTTTGTAGAACTTCTCCATATGCGGCATTTCTATGCGGCACGGCGGACACCAGCTGGCCCAAAAATTCAGCAGCACCGTCTTCCCGCGATAATCCGATAGCTTAACCTCTTCCCCATTGAGATTCAGCAAGCTAAAATCAGGCGCCCGATTGCCGATCTTCAGGCCGACAGCTGCCGAGGCCGAAGCATCCTCAATGGCAGCGTCTTGCGCCTGCTGTTTCTGAACATTTGCTTTATTCACATAATCATAGACACCCCAACTAATCAGCCCGAGGATGACTATGACCGCAATCCAGTTTTGCTTCATCTGCACTCCTGCCTCCTTAAATTATGCCAAAATATAGATGATGAATTGACAGCATGCCGGCTGTAATAGCAGCGATCATCGCGGCCTGAGCGGTTCTAATTTCCGTCCCCCCGCCATAATGAATCGAAGATCAAAAGCGAAACAGCCAACAGAACAAATAACAGCTGCTCCAGTGAAAATCCAATCCACATCAGGCTGCGATGCGGGTTCAAAAAAGGAATTATCGCGCAACCGATGCTGTACCACATGCCAAGCTTCACGAACGATTTAAGCGATGAGTCAAACTTCAGCCAAGCTGCAATAAATAATGCTGCGGATAAAAGCGCGGACAAAATGCTCTCCTGGCTCATCTCCCCTTCCCACAACAGGATCAGCGCAAATCTGACAGCTTGGACAACGCCGTATGCGAGAACCCCCGCTTTAATAAGCGGCCCAAGTTGAGGCCGGTTTCTGTAACCTCTATACAAAAAATAGCCAAATCCGCCGATCATCCCCAACCATAATCCACGTCCCCCGCCTGAAAAATACAACAGCGACAACGGATTTGCCACCGCCTCCAACGGTTCGAAAAACAGCAGGTTAAATTTCCATAAGAGGAATCCGATTCCCATCACGTTTACATATGTTTCTTTAATCCATTCAGCAGCTTCAATACGGCGAACTTTTACGGCCAAAACGGTATATCCGATAACCGCAGCCAGCAGAAAAACAAGTAAATCCGCCCTTAACGCAAACGGGCCAAGCGAAACAGTTCCGTTCATATTTCCTCCAATCAACGACAGACAGTTTATGAAATGTACGAATTTGCTATACCTTTCTTAGACTAGGCCAAAAAAACACCAAGATACCCCCAGGGGTATAAAAAGATGATATGTCTTTTATGTCTTCCTGTCAAGAATGTCTCCCTTTACTTGCCCGCTTCAAAAACTCACACCGGTTTAAATAGACTATAGTCCTAATTTGAGCAATTTGCGAAACTACGTTTGTCCAGGCTCGTATTACTTCATTTAATACCTACATCTTTGACTGGGAGGTGCGTTTATATGATAGAAATGCGCGGCGGAGAAGACTTAAAGTATTCCAATCAAATTCCAGGTTGGGCGAAAATCGTCCACATCATTCTTATTTCTATAGTTGCTCTTATTGGCTTAGCAGCGTTTATTCTCGGGGGTTATTTCATTTTTTCCGGGGATTGGCTTGGAGCCGTTCTATGTATATTTGTTGGGCTTGTCGTAGTATGGGCAACGCGAATGATGATTATCGGCAGTAAGCTGCATACTGATTTTGTATTTTTGAGCGAGCTGCGGGATGAAGGTTATTACACGTATTTCAAAAATATTAAAAATAACTATGAAGAGGAGCATCTGATCCCATTCCACCGTATGCACGAAGTTCTGATCGCCCGCAAGTCGCAATATGTATCTTCCGGCAGCCGAAGTGGTTCTGGCTACTATGTGATTGGCTCGCAAATTGTGATGCAATGGCAGGACGAATATGGAAATACAGAGTATAGCCGCTTTGGCATAGCCAGCCGCAGCGATCTTTCGAAATGGATTGAGAAATTTCAGGAGCATCATGTGCCGGTGTTCAATTCTTTTCAAAATGTGAGTGAAGCGTCAACGGCTGATTTCCTAAGCGGATATGCCGAACTGGAGAAGGCTCCGCTCACTTCTTTGGACCTGGTGTCTGATGTGGAAACGAGGCGATACAACAACATTCCCCTCTGGCTTAGTTCTGAAATGAAGCAGCGTAAAGCTCAGAAGCAGTTGATGAATGACCGGAAAATATTCAGGCCAGCATTTGCAGTGGCCATGCTCATGCTATTTTTCATCGCCATGCTGTGGATGCCTCATTGGCCGGTGGAAGAGGAAGTGTTCACAGACAGCTCTCCATCGCTAGGAGTATACATGATAATCATCTGCTTCATTATTATATCGAGAACTTATTGGCGAAGAAATCGAAGATGGTTTCAGCCGATCACCGATATCCTCTTCATGTTAGCGGCCAGTTTCGCAGGGTTGACCGCTGCCAAGCTATGGCAGCCTGTGGCATCCGTTTACTATGATGCGGCTTTGGTGGACGTTCTGACGGCCGGCTTTTTCCTTAGCGTCATATTCATTGTGTTTAAACTGCTGCAACGCCGAGACCGTATCGAATAACTTCCGTACGCAAAACAACCGGCCTTTATGTTCCTGCTTGTCAGGCAAGCTCACTGAACATAAAAGCCGGTATGATCTCACTATGGCTGATATAACTTTATAACTCATTAGAGTGACTCAACCGGCCGCCGTCATGCAGTAAAACACCGTACTGGTAACTGCGCGCGGCGCTCCTTTTTACTAATCCTGCTTAACAGCTCCGTCAATGACGCGAAACGTTCCAGTTCCGAAGGCACAAAGCTCCCCATTCTCCAGACGGGCAAAAGCCTGCGTCGATATGGACTTTCGCGAGCTGTGTATCATCTCCGCAGTGACGATGAGACGTCCCCGCTCGGCTTTCGCCACATAATTCATGCTGAGGTTTGTCGTCACTACAGCATCGTCTGGCCGGGCGATCATCGCCACCAGCCCCATGGCCGAATCGATCAATGTCGCATGCACTCCGCCATGCACGATGCCGATGAGATTGAGATGATGCGGTTGGATGTCCAGCGTTACGATAACTTTTTCCGCGCTGATCTCGGCAATCTGACAGCCCAAATAGTCCCAAAAAGTATTTGCAGCCAACCTGTTCCATCTCTCAATATTGCGCTGTAATTCGCTATTGTGCTGCAATCCGCTTTGATCACCTGTTCCGCTGTCCATGATGGTCCCCCTTCCCCGTACTGCAACTATATGCGACTATAATTATCTAATCCTTTACACCGGCAGCCGCTAGTTTTCGTTTTCTTCTTCCCCTTCTTCCAGCAATTTACGGCGCAGCACCTTACCGGCCATTGTCTTGGGCAAGCTTTCACGAAACTCATAGATTTTGGGCACTTTATAAGCCGCCAGCTTCTCCTTGCACCATTGCTTTAAAGCTTCCTCATCCGGGACGCAGCCGCTGCGAGGAACGACAAAAGCCTTGACCGTCTCCCCGCGATAAGGATCAAACACCCCGGCCACAATCGCTTCAGCCACATCGGGATGCTCAAACAACACTTCCTCCACTTCCCGGGGATAGATGTTATAGCCCCCCGCGATAATCAAATCTTTGCGCCTGTCGAGAATGTAGAAGAACCCGTCCTCATCCATGCGGCCAAGATCGCCCGTTAGCAGCCAGCCCTCCTTCAACGCCTTATAGGTATCCTCCGGCCGGTTCCAGTAACCTTGCATCACTTGTGGGCCTCTTACCGCCAGCTCGCCGATCTCTCCCGGCTCTACTTCCTCCAGCGTATCCGGGATGACGATCCGTGCATCCGTATCCGGAAAAGGGATGCCGATCGAGCCGCTCTTGCGCTTCTCCCAAATGTTGTTGGCATGTGTGACGGGCGACGCTTCCGTCAAACCGTAGCCTTCGATCAGCTTGCCGCCTGTCAAAGCCTCGAACCTCGTTTGCACCTCATGCGGAAGCGGGGCCGCTCCGCTGATGCATACATCGATGGAGGACAAATTGTATTTCCGGATGTCAGGATGATTGATAATGGCCACATACATCGTGGGCGCTCCCGGAAACACCGTGGGCTTCTTCCGGTCAATGACTTTCAATATTTGCTCCACCTCGAAACGAGGGACTAATATTAGCGTCCCTGCCATATACACCGCTTTATTTAACAGCACCGTCATCCCGAACACATGAAAAAACGGTAATGCCGCCAAATATTTTTCCTCGCCTATTCGTCCGCGGTAGAACCATAGCTGGGTTTGAATCGTATTGGCTACCAAATTGGCATGCGTAAGCATGACCCCCTTCGCAAAACCCGTCGTTCCTCCGGTATATTGAATGAGAGCTAAATCCCGCTCCCCGTCGACGACGTCTTCACACGGTACTGCGGAGGAATTTTTCAGCAGCTCCAGCAGCGGCAGAACCCGGTGATTATAGCTGATTTTTACGAACATGCCGTCTTTTTTGGCCTTGATCGGATACAATATATTTTTTGGAAAAGGCAAGCTATCTTTTATAGAAGTAACAATAATATAGTTTAAATATTCCTCTTCTTCCCCCATTGATTTTTTAACCCGTTCAACGAGGGCGTCCAATGTAACAATGATGCGCGCTCCGGCGTCCTTGAGCTGATGCTCCAGCTCACGCCGCATATACAGCGGGTTCGTCATTACGACGATCCCGCCCATCAATAGCGTGCCGTAATAAGCTGTAACCGCCTGCGGGCAATTGGGCAGCATAACCGCTACCCGGTCTCCTTTTTTCAGACCGAGGCGCAGCAGCATGTTGGCAAAGCGGTAAGAAGCATCCAGCAGCGTGCGATAGTTTATTTTTTTGCCCAAAAAATCAAGCGCTGTTTTCTCAGGATAACGTGCAGCGGAATCTACCAGAAATTTAGCCAGGTTATGTGCAGGATATTTAAAGGTCGGTGGTACTTCAACGGGATAATGTCTCAACCAGGGTTTGTTTGACATCGCCGGCCACCCCTATCTTCAGATGTTCATTACACCACATACTTCTCGGCATCAATAACCTTTGCGGCGATTTTCCGCTTTAGGCTCAACGTATTCGCTAGCGTTCTGCGCGTCAGTTTTTTTAGCACAGATAGCTGGGTTCTGAGCAGGTCACCCGATTCCAGCGCCGCCAACAGCTCCTTGGCCCATATTTCAAGCTGGGCAAACTGCTCGTGCACAAATACGGTTGTCATCGCAATCGGCAGTTCAGCTTTGCCCGTATCCGTCCGGTCTATTATTTTATAAGTTCTTAGCAAAGCGCTCTCCATGGCGTAAATTGCGATCATCATATCTGCGAGCAGAGCTAAAATTTCCTGTTCCTGCTCCAGCTTTGTTTGATATTTCTGTACAGCTCCGGCTCCGGTCATTAAAAATATTTTTTTCGCCATGGCCAGCATATGGGCTTCCTGATCCAATACCCCTTCGAACGATGGAGGCGGCACCATGCCGAGCAGCTCCGACTGCAGCGCCATTGCCTTTTGCATTAAAGGCAGTTCTCCCTTCATCGCCCGCTTGATCAGCGTGCCCGGAATAAGCAGCCGGTTAATTTCATTCGTGCCTTCAAATATGCGATTGATTCTTGCATCGCGATAAATCCGTTCAATCGGATATTCCTGGATGTAACCATAGCCGCCATGAATTTGCACGCCTTCATCTGCTACGAAATCAAGCGCCTCCGAGCCAAATACTTTATTAATTGAGCACTCCAGCTGATATTCGGCAATCGCCTTGGCCGACTGGTAGCCTGCAGCAGCGCTCTGATGATCGGCTTCGGCCAAGCCGACATCAAACAAGCCCGCAGTCCGGTACACCATGCTTTCCAGCACGAAAGTACGGATATTCATCTCCGCCAGCTTTTTGCCGACGAGCGGGAACGAACTGATCGGACGGCCGAACTGCGAGCGTTCATTGGCGTATTTTGCGGAGTATTGGATCGTATCCTTCGCCGCGCCAACGCATCCGGCAGCTAATTTGAACCGCCCGATGTTCAAAATGTTAAAGGCGATCAGATGGCCTTTTCCGGCTTCCCACAGCAGGTTTTCGGCCGGCACCTTCACCTCCTCCAAAATAAGCGGGCAGGTTGAGGAGCCCTTGATGCCCATCTTTTTCTCCTCCGGGCCGACGCTGACGCCCTCCATATCGCGCTCAACGATAAATGTACTAAAATCCTTGCCATCCACCTTCGCATAAACGATAAAAATATGGGCAAATCCGGCGTTAGTAATAAATTGCTTCGTCCCGTTCAGCACGTAATGGGAGCCGTCTTCGCTTAGGACAGCCGTAGTTTTGGCGCCAAGCGCATCCGAACCGGACGACGGTTCAGTGAGGCAATAGGCAGCGATTTTCTCCCCTGCCGCCAGCAGGGGCAAATACTTCGCCTTCTGAGCCTCCGAGCCGAAATACACAATGGGCAGCGTGCCGATGCCTACATGAGCCCCTACAGACAGAGCAAACGAGGAAGCCTTCGTTAGACGTTCATTGATCAGGGTGGCGCTCACTTTATCCAGCCCCATTCCGCCGTATTCCTCCGGCACCTCTGCGCTCAACAGGCCTACCTCCCCCGCTTTACGCAGCAGCTTTACAGTGAGCTCATAATCCAGCTTTTCAATTTCCTCGTCCCGCGGTAAAATTTCTTCTGCGACAAAATCCTCCGTCGTCTCTGCAATCATCCGCTGCTCCTCCGTAAAGTCCTCGGGCGTTGTCATTTCGCGGTAATCCAAATCCTCAATGACGAATGCTCCGCCCGTCACCTTGCGGCGAACCGCTTCCGTCCACTGGACAGTACTAGCCGCTTCATTCCCTGCGGCGGCACCTCTTCCGTCAACCTGCCCCCTTACGGCATGACCCTCTGGTGCACGAATCTCCGTAGCATGTTTATCTGCGGCTTGATTTTCAGCGGCTTGACTTCCCGGGCTGTTATCACCCGCGGGATCGCCCCACGTAGCATGATTCTCTGCTGCATGGCTTTTTACGGTATGACGCTCTGCTGCATGATTCTCCGCCGATTGACCTGCATTACCCCGTCGTTCCACGTTCACCCTGCTCATCTCCTTTTCATTCGCAATGTATGGCGATTTGCACTAAATTCATTCGCCGCTAAGGCCCTGCATGCACTTCAAACACCCCCGCCGCCCCCATGCCGCCGCCGATACACATGGAGACTACGCCAAAGCCGCCGCCCCGCCGCCGCAGTTCGGCAATTAACGTTGCGGACAATTTCGTCCCCGTACAGCCCAGCGGATGACCAAGAGCAATCGCTCCGCCGTTGACATTGACTCTAGCTTCATCGATGCCCAGCTCCCGTATAACATGAACGCATTGCGAGGCGAACGCCTCGTTGATCTCATACAAAGCTACGTCGTCCGGCGTAATGCCCGCCAAGGTCAGCGCCTTCGGGATCGCCTTGACGGGACCTGCGCCCATCAATTCCGGTTCTACCCCGCTAAGCGCAAAAGAACGAAAGGTGGCCAGCGGCGTTAACCCTCCCGCCAGCGCCCGTTCTTTGCTCATCACGACTACTGCGGCGGCTCCGTCACTCATTTGCGAAGCATTGCCGGCCGTCACCGTACCGCCGCGCTTAAAGCTGGGCTTCAGCCCGGCCAGCGCCTCGATCGTCGTCTCCGCCCGCACTCCCTCATCCTGATCGAACGTAAAGGTGGTGCTCTGAATTTTCCCGCCCTCCTCTACCGACTTCAGTTCAACCTCCACCGGAACGATCTCGTCACGGAATTTACCTTCCGCCAGCGCCTTTGCCGCCTTTTGATGGGAGCCAAGTGCGAACTGGTCCTGCTCCTCCCGGCTGATGCCGAACCGCTCTGCAATCCGTTCCGCGGTATGACCCATCGCCATATAAACTTCTGGCATCCGCTCCACGAGCTGCGGATTCGGCGACACTTTAAATCCGGTCATCGGTATATGACTCATGCTTTCTACTCCGCCGGCAATGAGCACTTCGGCATGACCGAGCATAATCCGTTCAGCCGCCAGGGCGATCGATTGCAAACCCGAGGAGCAAAACCGATTGATCGTCATCGCCGGTACAGTGACTGGAAAACCCGCGTACAGCGCCATAATACGGGCGAAATTCAGGCCTTGCTCTCCCTCTGGCATCGCGCAGCCAATAAGAATATCCCCGACCTCCGCTTTGTGTAGGCCCGGCGTTCGTTCCATGACGGCTTCAAGTACCGTTCGCCCCAGATCATCGGCCCGGACGTTGGCCAGACTGCCTTTCTTCGCTTTGCCGACGGCTGTTCGCGCCATCGATACGATTACTGCTTCTTTCATCACAGCCTCACCCTCCCGCAAATTAGTTGCGCAGCGGCTTGCCCGTGGACAGCATATGCTGCATCCGCTGCTGGGTCTTCGGTTCGCCGCATAAACTAAGGAACGCCTCCCGCTCCAAATCGAGCATATATTGCTCGCTTACATAAGTTCCCGGCGGAACGTCTCCACCAGCCAGCACATGAGCGAGCTTGCGCGCGATTAACAAATCATGTCCGCTAATATAACGCCCCTCTCTCATCCCGATCGCGCCGAGCTGCAGCACGGCTTTGCCTTCCGAACCGGCCACCCGCAGCTTCTCTTCCTGCCGCGGCTCATATCCGGCCGCTGACATTCGCAATACCGCCTGCTTCGCTTCATAAATCAAATAATCCGGTTGAACTACGATTCGATCATCGGGCTGCAAATAACCCAGCGCCTTCGCTTCATGAGCGCTGCTCGAAACTTTGGCCATGCCGACCGTCTCAAAAACCCGGTTAATCAGCGGCTGCAGCAGCATAAGCTCTCCCTCCGCGCGCTGGCTCGCCCGCAGCGCGAGCTCCTTGCATCCCCCGCCTGCAGGAATAAGTCCGACGCCCGCTTCAACGAGCCCATAGTACGTCTCGGCGGCGGCGACCACCTGGTCCGCAGGCAGACAGACTTCTACACCGCCGCCAAGTGTCATCCGGTGCGGGGCAGCAACGACAGGCTTCTCAAACCGCTTCAGGTTATACATCGTGGTCTGGAACATTCGGATAATTTGATCAATCTCATCCCATTCCTCGTCCTGTGCTTCCATAAGCAGCAGCATCAGATTGGCGCCGACACAGAAGTTGCGGCCCTGATTCGCAATGACCAGCCCGGTGAAATTCCGCCGCACCTCCTCCACGCTTTGGTTAATCATCGCTAATATATCGCCGCCGATCGCATTGTTTGGCGAGTGGAATTCCAGGCAGGCTACACCATCCCCGAGATCAATTAAGCTGGCTCCGCTGTTATGCTTAACGACCTTGTTTTGCTCTTTCAAATCCCGCAGTATAATCGTTTCCGGCGGTACATCCACCTTCTTGAATTGCTGGCCTGCCGCCTGGAACAGTACTCCTTGCTCCTTTTTATAAAACGTCGTATGCCCCTGCTCCAGCCATTGCTTAACCCAGCCCGGCACTTCCGTCCCTTCCGCCTCCATCCGCTCCACCGAACGGGAAACACCGATAGCATCCCACGTCTCAAAGGGGCCGAGCTCCCAATTGAAGCCCCACTTCATCGCTTCATCGATTTCGCGGATGCTGTCCGCGATTTCGCCGACTTTCTCGGCTGAGTACACGAGCACCTGCTTCAACACGCTCCAGGCAAAATCCGCATAGCGATCTTTGCCAGAGAGCAGCGCATTTATTTTGGCCTTCGCGCCTTTGGCCAATTTTGCTGCCTCCAGTGCATCCGAGACCGGTTTGCTTTGGGGCCTGTAATCCATCGATTCAAAATCAAGCGCCAATATTCGGCTGCCGCCATCCCCTTTGATTTTCTTATAAAAACCTTGACTGGATTTCTCACCCAGCCGTCCCTCTTTAACCATCTCTTTGAGCAGCCCGGGAATCGCAAAAATCGCCCGCTCCCGCTCGTTCGCCACGTTGTCGAACACGTTGCCCGCCACATGCACGAACGTATCCAGCCCTACCAGATCAAGGGTGCGGAAGGTCGCACTTTTAGGCCTTCCAAGCGCCGGGCCTGTAACAGCGTCCACCTCCTCCACCGTAAAGCCCTTTGCCATCATTTCCTGCAGTGTAACGAGCAATCCATACGTACCGATTCGATTAGCGATAAAGTTCGGGGTATCCTTAGCCAACACAACGGTTTTACCCAGGTATTTTTCCGCAAACCTGCTCATCCTCGCCACGACTTCAGTTGTTGTATGCTTACCAGGAATGACTTCCAGCAGCTTCATATACCTGGGCGGATTAAAAAAATGTGTCCCCAAAAAATGACTGCAAAACGCTGCCGACCGACCGCTCGCCATCTCATGAATGGATATGCCCGACGTGTTCGTGCTGACGATGACTCCAGGCTTCCAATAACGTTCAATCTCACCGAGCAGCTGCTGCTTTACTTCCAGCTTTTCCACGACAACTTCAATAACCCAGTCCACCTCCGCGATCAGGTGTAGATGATCTTGCAAGTTTCCGGGGATGATCCGGCTTGCAAAGCGCTCGTCATAGAGCGGCGACGGCCTGGTCTTCTTCAGCCGTTCAACAGCTGCGACGGCCAGCCGATTTCGTACTCCCGCATCCTCGAGCGTCAATCCTTGCTTGACCTCGGCCTCTGTCAATTGCGAAGGAACGAGATCGAGCAGCAAGCACGATATGCCGGCATTGACCAATTGGGCCGCAATCCCTGAGCCCATAATTCCCGAGCCGATCACGGCTGCGCTAGAAATGTTGTTGCCCATGTACTTTACCTCCAATTCACATCAACTTTATTGCGAGGCAGCAGCCCCGCCGCCCTTACCAATACCGAAAACAGACAGCTCAACAATTTCCGCGATATCCTTCGCCTTGACCGTCTCATCCGCCTCCAGCAGCTTCGTTCCATCCTCCAGCATCGTCAGACAGTAAGGACAGGCACTGCTGATCATGTCCGGCTTCACTTCCAGCGCTTGCCCCGTTCTCGCAACATTGACGCGTTTACCGCTGTTCTCCTCCAGCCACATCAGCCCGCCTCCGGCGCCGCAGCACATGCCATTCTCCCGGCTTCGCTGCATTTCAACAAGCTCTGCGCCAGGTATGGCCCGGAGGATATCCCTAGGTGCGTCATAAACGTTGTTGTATCTTCCGAGATAACACGAATCGTGATAAGTGATCCGTTCGTTCACCGGATGCCTAGGATGAAGCCGGCCTTGCTTTATGAGCTGATCCAGCAGCTGTGTATGGTGCAGCACCTCTACGTCCGCCAAGCCGAACTCGGGATACTCGTTCTTTAGTGTATTGAACGTATGTGGGCAGGCGGTCACAATTTTGCGGACACCGTATTTGCGAAAAGTGTCGATATTTTCCAAACAAAGCTGCTGAAACACAAGCTCATTGCCTAGCCGCCTTGGAGTGTCACCCGAATTTCTCTCCTCATTGCCAAGAATGGCGAAGCTGACACCCGCTTCATGCAGCAGGCGAACGAACGCTTTGGATATTTTGCGGCTGCGTTGATCATAAGAACCCATCGACCCGACGAAAAATAAATATTCAAACTGCGGGTTTTCCTGAACTGTTGGTACAGGTATCCCCTCCGCCTCCACCTCTCCCGTCCAGTTCACCCGGTCACTCCGGCTGAGTCCCCATGGATTTCCCTGGCGTTCAATGTTCATCATCGCCCGCTGTCCCTCGTGCGGCACACGGCCTTCCATCAAAATGAGATAGCGGCGCATATCGATAATTTTGTCGACATGCTCATTGCCTACTGGACATTGATCTTCACAGTTTCCGCAGGTCGTACAGGCCCAAAGCTCCTCTTCCGAAATAACATCACCGATCAAGGATATATCCTTTGGCGAAGTGTCCTGAAGGGTCCACGCCGCTTTGTGCCATTCCATCGTGGGCGTAATGTTGGTAATGCCGTTTGCGTCGCTCCACAAAAGCTCGGACGGCCGGGCATCCGTGGGCGGCTGCAAGGTGTGGGTACCCCGGACAGAACCTGCAAAACCCGGCACATACGGCGATTTTCCTGTAACCGCAGCGCCTTTATCCTGTAAATGATCGCGCAGCTTCGTAATCAGATGCATCGGCGACAATGTCTTGCCCGTATTCGAGGCAGGGCATGCGTTTGTACAGCGCCCACATTCGACACAGGCGTAAAAATCCAGCATTTGCTTGCGGGAAAAATCCTCGATCTTTCCGGCGCCAAAACTCTCAGCGGCCTCGTCTTCGAGATCTAGCCGCTTCAGGCGGCCAACCGGCCCGCTGCGGCGAAGCCAAATGTTAATTGGAGCTGTAATAATGTGAAAATGCTTCGATTGGGGAACGTATACTAGGAAGGATAGTAGAATGAGCAAGTGCAGCCACCAAAACAAGAAGAACAATACAGCGGCCGCTGCAGGTGATATTCCATGAAATAAGGCGGCAATCAGTGAGGAGATCGGGGCGAAGCCGGAATGCTCCAGTCCGAGCCATAGCCGTTCAAAACCAAGCGATAAGAGGACAGTAATCATGAGCGAATAAATGAAATAGACGACGAGACTCGGTTTCCATCCTTTTTTCAATCGGGCCAACTTCTCGCCGTACCGCCGGTATGCGGCATAGGCCATAGCGATTAAAATGAGCAGCACCGTTATTTCCTGCAGCAAGCCGAAGTACTCGTAAGCAGGTAACGGCAAATGCTTGCCTTTAGCCAGGCCTTTGACAATCAAGTCGAGGGCGCCGAACTGTAAAATAATAAATCCGTAAAAAATGACGACGTGCATCACACCGCTCCGCACATCCTTCAACAGTTTCTTCTGACCGAATACTTCGGCGGCAAATCCGGATCGGCTCCCTTTCCGGCGTTCGCGGATATGATCCGGGCTTCCAAGCCGCAAATACAAATAACGGCGATAGACCGCAAGCACAAACCAAAATACTCCGATTCCCGAAATGATCAAAAATGAACCTAATTGAAGCAACTGCCACAACATGTGCTTTTCCGTCCTTTCTTCTGCGAGTAATCGAGCCTGAAAGCGACAAGCCAAAGAGAGCGTTTACATTTAAGTGGCTTAATAAATCTTGGGGGTGGAAACAATTGACTTTTCATGCTTTTTCCCCTAAGATGAAGAAAATGAATGAGCATTCATTCAGTTGTTTTAAATTTTAGCATTGAGGTGACCTCATGACAAGTAGAAAACAGGAAAAATTTGAAATGATTTTGGATGCAGCACAGAAAGTCATTGCCGAGAACGGGTTCCACGGTGCTCAAGTGTCCAAAATCGCGAAAGAAGCTGGAGTTGCAGACGGTACGATTTATTTATATTTCAAAAATAAGGAGGATATCCTGATCTCTTTGTTTGAGGATCGCCTGGGAAAGCTCGTCGAAATGTTCAATGCTAGCATTCGTGAGTCAGATACGGCAGAGCAAGCGCTGGCAAAAGTATGCGAAATTCATTTTAGCGAGCTGGAGAACAATGTCGATTTGGCTTATGTGACGCAAATTGAACTGCGCCAAAGCTCTCTTGAGCTGCGCAAAGCGATCGGCCTGTCCGTAAAGCCCTATATTCAGTTAATCGAGCATATTGTACAGAAGGGGATCGCGGAGAAATCATTCCGTCCCGAGCTTGATCCTAAGCTTACGCGCCATCTGATTTTTGGCGGATTGGATGAGGTCGTAACGTCGTGGCTCATATCCGGGAGAAAATACTCCCTTTCGGCCCAGGTTGACAAGACCGTCGACTTCTTCCTCAAGGCCTTGAGTTCCTAGCTCAAACTGGCACTGGCAGGGCATATCCGTCGTCTATCCTGCGTCAACAACATGGCCTATGAAGTGGTTTATGGTGTGGTTTATGGTGTGGTCTATTACGTGGTTTATGACAGCATGATCTATCGCTTCGTCTATGGCTTGTTCTATGGCTTGTTCTATCGCTTGTTCTATGACGGGTCAATGACATGGACTATGGCCTGGTCTATGACATGTTCATGACGGGATCTATGACGTGGTCAATAACTTGGCAAGACGCGGTTACTAATGATAAGGGGGAGCATTGGCATGAACATCTTCGTAATTTTGAAGCAAACCTTCGATACCGAGGAGAAGATCGTGGTTCATGGTGGAGAAATCTCCGAGGATGGCGTAAAGTTCATCATCAACCCATATGACGAGTACGCGATAGAAGAAGCGATTCGCCTGAAGGAGCTGCACGGCGGCCAGGTCACGGTTGTTTCCGTCGGTCCGCCAAGGGCTGCCGAAGCGCTGCGAACCGCCCTGGCGATGGGCGCGGACGAGGCGGTGCTAATCGCGGATGGGCGCATTCCGGCGGACGAGTACAGCCTATCGGTCGTGCTCGCGGCGTACTTGTCCAAAGTATCCGCCGATGTTGTGCTCGGCGGCAATTTCTCCGTGGACCAGGGTTCGGGGCAGGTTGCCGTTCGCTTGGCCCGGCTGCTCGCTCTACCCCATGTCTCCTCAATCACGAAGCTGGATATCGCTGACGGCAAAGCTCAGGTGCTCCGGGATGCGGAGGGCGATGCCGAGACGATCGAAGCCGCACTTCCCGCCCTGTTTACGGCGCAGCAAGGACTGAACGAGCCGCGCTACCCTTCCCTGCCCGGTATTATGAAGGCGAAGAAAAAGCCTTTTCAGCAGCTTGGACTAAATGAGCTTGGCCTGTCGGAAGCGGACATCGCTCCCCGCACTGAGCGCGTCTCGTTGTCCCTGCCTCCGCAGAGAAAGGCTGGCCGGATTCTGCATGGCGAGCTGAAAGATCAGGCTGCAGAGCTCGTATCCCTGCTCCGTACTGAAGCTAAGGTGATTTAATAACTCAAGGGAGGAATACCGATGAGCAAACATTACGTGGTCATCGCGGAAGTCCGCGGCGGACAGCTCCGCCAGGTCAGCCTGGAGGCTATTGAAGCCGCGCAGCTCGCGGCTAATGAAGGGGATACGGTCTCTTCCCTGCTTCTCGGGCATAACTTGTCCGAGCAGGCGAGCCAGTTGTCCCGTTATGTTCCCGGACAAGTGCATGTCTTGGATCATCCCGATCTGGAGCATTATTTAGCCGAAAGATATTGCTCCGCGATCCTTCCCGTCCTGGAGTCCTTGGAGCCCTACACCATTGTCCTTGGCCATACTGCGATGGGACGCGACCTCGCTCCCATGCTGGCCGCCCATTTTCGGGCCGGACAAATCTCCGATGTGACGGCCATTCACAGAAACTGCTCCGAGCTTCTATTTACACGACCTATCTATGCCGGCAAAGCGTTCGAGCAGAAGCGGTTCATCGAGGGCCCGCAAATCATTACCGTACGGCCCAACAACATTTCCCTTGCCGCGGAAACCGGCGCTTCCGCCGAACTCATTCAGCACGCTTACTCTGCTCCAGCCGATCTTAAAACCATCATCAACGACGTCATCACCAAGACATCAGGGCGCGTTGATTTGGCCGAGGCGCAAATCGTCGTCTCTGGCGGCCGCGGCGTCAAGAGCGCGGAAGGCTTTAAGCCGCTAGAGCAGCTCGCCGAGGTGCTGGGCGGAGCCGTAGGCGCTTCCCGCGGAGCATGCGATGCCGGATATTGCGATTATGCGCTGCAGATCGGCCAAACCGGCAAAGTCGTCACGCCACAGGTCTACATCGCATGCGGAATTAGCGGTGCAATCCAGCATTTGGCTGGCATGAGCCAGTCCCGTATTATTATCGCCATCAATAAAGACCCAGAGGCTCCGATCTTCAAAATAGCGGATTATGGCATCGTGGGGGATTTATTTGAGGTAGTTCCCCTTTTAACAGAACAATTCCGCAAAGCCCTTACTTGAAGCAATTATCTTCACCTATTTCACCTATTCCGAGTATGTAAAATTCTAAGGCGACGACGGGATTTTCCGTCGTCGCCTTAGAATTTTACTAAGCTGGCCAGAGAACCCAGCAAACGAAGCGCTGCTTTGCTCTTGATATGCCGCCTTTTCATTCCAACGATTCTACCTTCTTCATTCACTCTGTAATCCCGCGAATGATGATGAAACAACTTCAGATCTCTTTCTAACCGATATAACTCTTCTGTGTACATTTTCTCCCACCCCTTGTTTGTGAACCTTTATTAATATATTTCCATTATCTTCTTCAAAATCAGGAAGAAAAAGAGTACACTATTGAACAAGTAATTCCCCTTTTAGAGAAAAAAGCAAAATTATGCCGTGATGAGGTGGAGGTCATATGCTTACAGAAGAGCGTTATTTGACATTATTGAATGAATATATCGCAAGGGATATCCCGATGGGTTCAGCCATGGCGAAGGAAGTCAGTTTAAGCGAATTGACCAGGCTGTTCCATTGCACGGAGAGAAATGTCAAGCTGATCGTTCGTAAACTCGAAGAGCAAGAACTCATTACATGGCACCCCGGACGAGGGCGCGGCAACCGCTCGCGGATCGAGTTCCGCTTGCCGCGAGACGAGTTCCTTCTCCAGCACGCGAAGCGTCTTGCCGACAAAGGCGAGTACCGGACTGCGTTCGAGGTGTTGAATCAGTATGAGGAGGATCAGGGGATTCTCGACCAGTTCATGAAGTGGCTCAATGGCCAGTTCGGATATAGCGAAGAGGAAAATTCCAATTCGGGCTGTAGCGATTTGTTCCGATTGCCGGTATACCGACCCCCAGTGACGCTTGATCCCGCCAAGTTGTTCCATAGCTTTGACGCTCATCTCACACGACAAATATTCGATCGGCTAGTGCAATACGAATCCGATGAGAACTCGAAGATCGTACCCATGCTCGCTCATCATTGGGAGAGCAATGAAGACGGAACACAGTGGATTTTCCACCTTCGAAAAGGCGTACGTTTTCACCATAAACGCGAGTTGACTGCTCATGACGTCGTATTTACCCTTAATCGGCTTCGAGATCATTCGGTAAACGAATGGCTGTTATATACACTGGACCATGTCGAGGCGCTGAACCCGATTACAGTCAAAATCGTTCTGAAGCAGCCCAATTGGCTGCTCCCGCGTATGCTCTGCTCCGCATGCGCGGCGATTTTGCCAGCAGATTTGGTCAGCGAGGATGAAGAGAAGTTCTGGAGGCTGCCTATCGGCACGGGCGCCTTTCGGCTGACGCATTGGAGCTCGAACCTTATCAACCTTTCGGTCAACACTGAGTATTTTCTAGGGAGGGCCTACCTAGATGCGGTGAGCATCGTCATCCTTCCCGAAGAGGTCCCCGGGTCTTCCAGGCTGAGATGGGAGAAGCTTATTGACAATGAGGCACGGTTTCCAAGCAAACCGGAGAAGGATTGGAACCAAATCGAAGGATTGGGGAAGAATTGCAGCTTGATTAGCTGGAACCGCAACAAACCAGGCCCGCAGCAGTCCTTATCCTTCCGTCAGGCCGTGAATCTCATTATTGACCGGAGGCAACTGATTCAAGATGTAGAGCGAGGAGCTCCTGCCCGAGGTTTCTTGCCCCGTGAGGAATGCCTCGCCAGCAGCGGATTCCGGTATGACCGGGACGCTGCCTTGCAACTGCTCGAGGAATCCGGCTATGACGGAACCCCGCTAGACCTAGTTACGACCATTCAACAGCGCGAGGATGCGTGTTGGTTTGTGGAGCAATGCGCTTCAATCGGTATTCAAGTCCGTATAAACTATATTTCGTTCGACATGTGCAATGACGAGGACATCAGCGCGGAAGCCGACTGCATATTGGCCTGCCTTGCCTTCGCAGATGATGAGGTATGCCAGTTGGAAACTTACCTTCAAAGCCAGGGCTTTAATAACCATATGGAGCACAATTTGCGTAAATGGATATTTGGGATTACCGAGGAAATTTTGGCGACGGCCTCGATCGAAGCGCGCAGCGCTCTTTTTCAGCAAATCGAGTTCCGGCTGCAGGACGAAGCCCAATTTTTGTTTCTCGTTCACCGCAAAATCAATACCTATGTCCACCCTTCCATCCGCGGACTCGGCATTAACCGTCTGGGCTGGATGGATTTCAAAGACATCTGGTTGACCTCGCCTATATGTAGCTGCGATGAATAACCGCATGCAAAAAAGGGAAAGCATCCTCAAGATGCCTTCCCTTTTTATGTTCGCAGTGCGATTATTTGAATACTTTCAGACGGCTGTCAAGCGGATTAAATTGCTTGTCGCCAGGCTCGGCAACCGGCTTGCCGAACGGCATTTGCGCAATCAGCTTCCAGGAGGCTGGAATGTTCCATTCCTGTTGAACCTTCTCGTCGATTAGCGGATTATAGTGCTGGAGCGAAGCGCCAACGCCTTCGTTAGCTAGTGCAGTCCATACTACAAATTGCAGCATGCCCGAGGATTGCTCGGACCATACAGGGAAATTGTCTTTGTACAGCGCGAATTGCTCTTGAAGCCCTTGAATGACTTCTTGATCCTCGAAGAACAGTACCGTGCCTCGGCCGCTGTGGAATGCAGCCATCTTCTCTTCGGTCGGTCCGAAGCTGTCCGCAGGCACGATCGCTCTCAGTGTTTCTTTCGTCATATCCCATAATTTATCATGTTGTTCATTGAATAAAACCACAACACGTGCACTTTGCGAATTAAAAGAAGACGGGGTATGAAGTACAGCTTCTCCTACAATCTCCTCGATCCGTTGATCAGAAATAACCTCTTCTTTACTAATGGCATATACGCTGCGTCTTTCTTTGATAGCGCTCAGAAATTGGCTCATACATCAATCTCCTTATCCTTTTAATATCAACTTACATTTATTTAGCAACTCTGTTTTATATATTACCTGATCAAAATAATTATTGCAATAGGTATAACTACTTAATCCATTTCCCCTCTTTTGAAGGTATTCAAATTGACTTCCCTCCATTATAATGGAAGGAAAACCCATTTGCAAAGGGGATGCCGCATGGCAAGAACGAAGGTGTTTATCAGCTCCGTAAATGAAGATGGACTTAAGCCGCTTCGCCGGGCCGCTTTTCGCGATCTAGCTTCTCTTGGTCATGACCCCCTTATGTGGGAAGAGAATCTGGGACCCTGGCCGGCAAATATCGATCCGATCAAGAAGTGCCTGGAGGCTGTAGGACAGAGCGATATTTATTTATTGTTTCTTGGAAACAAAGCCGGGACATACGACATTCGAGCGGGAGCTACTGTAACCCATATGGAGTTTATCCAGGCACATGAACAAGAAAAACTTACTCTCGTATTCGGAGACGCCGTAATTAAAACCGCTTTCTTCAGCACGGTAAAACCGCTGATTGAGCAGCTTGTGGATCAGCATATCAAGGAGAAAGAGCAGTTCCCCTCCCCCATACATATTATGGATTCACTTAGGAATAATCATACCCTGCCTTTACACGTTGATCCTTATGTATGGTATTTCTTGTACGACATAACCCTTCGTAAAGTATATATTGATGATTTATCATTGGGCGTACCTATCGATTGGAAAGAATACTTCAGCGATCTTCTCCGTCGCGGCTCGCTGCTTCTGCCCCTTGAACAATCGATTGAGCAGAACAGCGCAAGGCTGGAACAGTTTGATGAAGCTTTTGAACTTCTGAATCGTCTTCTCCCGCAGGTGCAAATTACCGGGCTGCAGCGAGCCGAGGACTTCCTGTCCATCATTAAATCACGCATGACCGGCGGCGTAATCGAGCATCACTACGGCCCCTATGTGGCGGAAACCGTGGGCGAATACAGCGATTGCTCCGCTGCTACACTTTACATCCAAGTGGATGATCGGCTGCAGCTCGCAGCGAAAGTAGGCCATGCAGCGGGAGCAGCATATTACCGGCTGGACAATCACAGCTCTTATAACGTCTTGACCTATCATAAGGGCGACAACGGGGAGCAGGTGTTTTTCAAAGCCTCGAAGCACATGTTTTTTTACTGTATACGAACGGGCAGACTAGTTCTAACGCTCCATTTTCCATCCCACCCAAATTGGGATTATAAGAAATTCATCCACTACAAAGAAGCTGTAAACGATGCTATAATTAGTAAAAATCCTTTAATGATCGAGTTAATCAAGCTGATTCTAGGAGGGATGCAGTCGTGAGTAGCGGGGTATTCGTTTCGAAGAACGGAAAAGTAACCGAAGCGGTTGGTATTCAGCCGAAGGAAGCACTGCTGTTCGCTCCTTCCCGGAAGAGCTCGTCGCAAATATGGCGGGAACAGCGTACCGCGATGAAACGTGAGAACAAGCGAATCCGGGATCGTTTTAATGAAGCAACCAAGCGTGTATAATGTATAGTGTTTAGCTTAGCTGTATACAAAATTAGCCCAGCAGCTAATAATATTTCAAATTCTAATACAAACGACCGTTCCCCTGTTCAATGGGAAAACGGTCGTTATTGTTTCTAATCGGTATATCCTTACTAGCTAATCAGCTTCAAGCCAACGGCTGCACTTAATACCATGGCGATAAACAGGATTCGTTTCCATTCCCTGGATTCCCCGTAAAACAGCATGCCAAGCAATGCGCTTCCGACGGTGCCGATCCCTGTCCAGACCGCGTAGGCCGTACCCATAGACAAAGATTTCATCGCTATGGACAGAAACAGGAAACTAAGGATGAACCCGCCAAACAGCAGTGCGAAGGACTTCCAGTCTCTTTGCTTGTTAATTCTGCTAATCCCCGCGACGCCAATCACTTCGCAAAATCCAGCCAATATCAGAATCAACCACGCCATCTCAATCCCCCTCCTTTGCAGCCTGCTCCGTTGTCGTAACCAGTTTCAAGCCAGCTACACCGCAGACCAGCAATAAAATAAGGAGCAGTTTAGCCAGCCTGAAGGGCTCGCCAAATACGAGCATTTCAAATAAGACGGTCCCGGCTGTTCCCAGTCCGGTAAATACGGCATATGCCGTGCCAGCCGGCAGCTTGCGCGTGGATAATACGAGCAGATACATACTCACGATGATAGCAATCGCGGTAGCTGTCCATGAGAGCGCATTATGAGAATGCTTCAGACCGATAACCCAGCCTATTTCGAACATTCCGGCAACAACTACCTGCATCCAATAGCGGTTCATACTTTTGTCCATATGAAATCTCCTTCCCCCACACCCACTCTAACTATTACACCCTCTCTTTCTCTTTCAACAGACAAAAGCCCAGAAAGATATCTGCTTGATATCCTCCCGGGCTTTTCTCCCTCCGTGTCCGCAGGATGTTTCCTGCGTGTTCTCTCTTGGACCAGACCGGCAGAGGACACCGCGGAACCCTAGAGAACATTTGTGACCTATATGATACAGGTTTGAAGCCGAGGGGTCAACCATCATTGGTGGCATTTGCGTGCAATACTTGTCTTAGGTTCCCGTATAGTCTAACATAATTTCCAGAAGGCATTTTGCATGTTGCCTGCTTTTCGTGATTTTTTAAAATTGAAGAAAACTAAATAAAGGAGATTAACGATGACCCCTACCCAACTATTTTCGCCTTACACCATTAAAGATGTCACTTTAAAAAATCGTATCGTTATGTCACCGATGTGCATGTACTCCTCCTATAATCGCGACGGCAAAGTGACCGACTGGCACCGTGTGCATTACCCTAGCCGGGCCGCAGGCCAGGTTGGATTAGTTATGCTGGAAGCGACGGCTGTTTTGCCTGAAGGCCGCATTTCCTATCAGGACCTCGGCATTTGGAGCGATGAGCATGTTGCTGGGCTACAGGAAGTCGTTCGGCTTATCCATCATAACGAGGCTAAGGCAGCGATTCAGCTCGCTCATGCCGGCAGAAAAGCAGATCTCGAGGAAACGATTTTTGCCCCCTCGGCGATTGCGTTTGAAGGAATGAAAACACCGGACGAAGCTTCCGCAGAATATATTCAGCAGACCATTTCGGCTTTCCGTGACGCTGCCCGGCGGGCCCGGGAGGCCGGATTCGACGTTATTGAAATTCACGGCGCTCATGGCTATTTAATCAGTGAATTCCTCTCTCCGCTCTCTAATAAACGGACGGACGAATACGGGGGCAGTGCGGATAACCGTTACCGGCTGCTCCGTGAAGTGATCGAAGCGGTTAAGACGGAATGGCAAGGTCCACTCTTCGTCCGCATTTCCGCGAACGAATATCATGAAGACGGCAACACCCTGGAGCAGTTTATCCAATTCGCAAAATATATGAAAGAGCAAGGGGTAGATCTCATCGACTGCAGCTCTGGCGGCATTGTTCCAGCGGCGATTGAGATATTCCCTGGTTACCAAGTCAACTTGGCCGATCAAATCCGCAATCAGGCCGGTATAGCGACGGGCGCTGTCGGCTTAATATCCAGCGGACTGCAGGCCGAGGAAATTCTCGGCAACCAGCGGGCAGATCTAATTTTTGTCGGTCGTGAGCTGCTGCGCAACCCTTACTGGCCATTAAGCGCTGCTAAAGAGCTTGGCGCCACGATAGATCGGCCTAAGCCATATCACCGCTCCTAATTAGGGGCGGCAGTCTTACTTTAACGCTAAGGAAGGGTAGCACATGAGAACGAAATGGACGTCCAATGATATCCCTGCTCTAACAGGGCGTACCGCGATAGTGACGGGCGCTAACGCCGGGCTTGGCTATCAAATATCAGAGCAATTGGCACGAAATGGGGCTCATGTAATTATGGCTTGCCGGGATGAGCGCAAAGGCGAAATTGCCATTCGCCAATTGTATGATAAGCTCGGCGGAGTCAAAACTGAATTAGTTCCGCTCGATTTAGCCGATCTGTCTTCCATTCATAAATTTGCATCACTTGTTTCGGAGCGCCACAGCGCAATTGATTTGCTCGTTAACAACGCCGGCGTCATGGCGACCCCACCCCGCAAAACAGCTGATGGCTTTGAATTGCAAATCGGGACGAATCACCTCGGGCATTTCGCACTGACCGGGCTTCTATTGCCCCAATTGGCGGCTGCGGGGCCGGCGAGAATTGTGACTTTGAGCAGCATCGCTCACCGTATTGGCCGGATCAACTTTAAAGATCTCCAGCATGAGCGGTCTTACAACGCTGAACTTGTATACGGCCAATCGAAGCTGGCCAATTTACTCTTCGCTTTCGAACTCCAGCGGCGAATAGATGAGGCCGGTCTAAACATGCTTAGCGTGGCAGCGCATCCGGGCATTGCCGCGACGAATCTGTTTAATGTCGGGCCGCAAATGAGCGGGAGCCGGATGCAAACCCTGTTATACGGCTGGATTACCCGATATATTGCCCAGCCCGAACAGATGGGGGCTCTGCCCGCTCTTTATGCGGCTACGTCTCCCGATGTGAAGGCAGGCCGTTACTATGGCCCTGACCGTTTCGGGATTAAAGGCTTCCCGGGTGAAGCATCGGCCTCCATCGCTGCCAGAAACCGCGATAACGCACAGCGGCTATGGAACATATCTGAGCAGTTGACCAAAGTCATTTATCCTTTTGTAAAGAAAGCTGTAACTTGACTGACTTGATAGATAATTTGATGATTCGACTGATTTGACTGATTTGACTGATTCGATGATTTAACTGATCTGACTGTCTTGATTGACTAAATTCGCGTGAAGCTCCCAGTGCGCGGTGGCCGGCGTTACATGACGGTGGTCAAATGTCTTGACTTACAGGCAGCCCAAACAACATCTGTACTGAATAAGTTTAAAGGAGTTGCTTACAAACGTGGTTCATGGGAAAACGGCTTTATCCAACCAATCATCCGCTTCACGCCCATTTTCGCGCACACTGATCATGACCGCTGTTGAAGCAGAGCGTGAGGCCGTATTACGCGGATTGAACGGGGCAGCCGGCTTCGACGTCCGCCTAGCCGGTGTGGGCCCTATCGCTGCCGCGGCAAATACGGCGGCGATTTTAACGGACGGACCGCCTCCGATACCGGCCTGGGATTTAGTAATCAGCGCCGGCATCGGAGGCGGATTTACCGGGGCCGCTGAAATAGGCTCGGTCGTTATGGCCACAATGATTATCGCTGCGGACCTTGGCGCCGAGTCTCAAGAAGGCTTTCTAAGCCTGGAGGAACTCGGCTTCGGTTCATCCCGGATTGCAGCAGAGGCCACTTTAACGGAGCGATGGGCAAAAGCCGCAGCAGCTGTCGGAATTCCAGTCTGTACCGCTCCCATATTAACTCTTTCTACCGTAACAGGTTCTGAGGCTACCGCTAACCTGCTAAGCCAGCGGGTGCCCGGGGCAGCCGCGGAAGCGATGGAAGGCTACGGCGTAGCTATGGCCGCTCACAATCTTCAGCTTCCGGTCCTTGAAATAAGAGCCATCTCCAACACTGTCGGGCCTCGCCAGCGTGAGTTGTGGAAAATCAAGGATGCATTATTAGCGCTGGAGCAAGCTTGTTCTTTATTACCGGAGGTGCTTCATTGATGAAAATCGCCTTTTCTCCCTGTCCAAACGATACATTTGTATTTCACGCCTGGGCGCATGGACTTATTCCCGGAGCCCCCCGGCTCGACATAACTTATGCGGATATCGATGTTACGAACGGACTTGCCGCCAGCGGCAAAGGTCCTGAAGTATTAAAAATCTCTTACGCCGCCTTGCCCTGGGTACTAAGCGATTATGCCTTAATCCCTTGCGGCGGTGCACTGGGCCGAGGATGCGGCCCCCTTGTTCTCACGGCAGGACAGGAAACCGCACAGCCGCCGGACCCGGCCAGGCTATCGGGACGGCGTGTCGCGGTCCCAAGTGAACGCTCGACCGCATACCTGTTATTCCGGCTATGGGCGGCACAAGCTGTACCCGGAGGCGTTGGCGAAATAGTCGTGCTTCCATTTGACAAAATTATGCCTGCCGTTCGAGATGGTGAAGTCGATGCCGGATTAGTCATTCATGAAGCCAGATTCACTTATCCTTCCTACGGTTTGAGCCTGATGACCGATCTCGGCAGTTGGTGGGAACAGGATACCGGTTTGCCAATTCCGCTTGGGGCCATTATTGCCCGCCGCTCGCTTGACCTAGAAGCGATTGCAGAGTGGACACGTCAATCCGTGCAATATGCCTGGGCTCACCCGGATTCCTCTCGGGAATACGTTATGAAGCATGCCCAGGAGCTATCGCCAGAAGTGGCGGATGCGCATATCAAGCTGTATGTGAATCAGTATACGGAGTCGCTTGGGGATGACGGTTATGCCGCTGTCACTGCACTTCTAAACCGGGCTGCCGAAGAAGGGCTCGTTCCTGAAATACAGCCGGTCCTGCTTCGCTAGCAATTATAAAGGAGCCGGTGCTCGCAGTTTCGTGCGAACATCGGCTCCTTTTGCTTGACTCGGCGGCTCGCCGATACATGATTGCGGACGGGACTGCTGCCTATTTAAGCTCTTCCGCCAAAACGCTTGCGGTAACCGCATTTACGACACAGCTCTTCCACGGCCATTCTGCGCGAGAAGCCTTCATACAATCGATTGGCACGCTCTCCTTCCACAATCTCCGAGAAGGGTGTTTCGTAGACGTTGCCCAAGTTAATGACCCCTTCACCGTCCAGGCAGCACGGAATTACCGTGCCGTCCACAAGAATACCCGCCTGGTTGCGCAGAGCATGACAAAAGCCGTAACCGTCGTCCTCCTCCGCTCTTAAATCCGGCCAGTCAAATTCATGATCCTGATTCAAATAAACCCGCTCTGCCAGCTTTAATCCGCCTCCCGGAACGACCTTTTCCTCAATATGATAGTCCAGTCCAAATTCCTGCTCGATCATTTCGAGTGTGGCCCGGTTGCGGCTGCGCACCAAATTCGTCTCATTGTTTTTGTCCAGATTCCATAACCGGAATGAAACGATCAGATCCGATGAGCTCACCGCTTCCTTTACAAAAGACAAAATACTCCGAATATATCCCTCCCGGTCTGTCGAGCCTTCATGGCCATCAAAGCTATGCAGCGAGAAGTTCATTTGCCTCAGCGCCGGCTTATTGATAATTTTAGGTCCGGCCTTTCTAATGAGCGTCCCGTTCGATGTAATATTTACTTTAAAGCCCTTTTCATGACTTATATCCAGCAAAGTATCAATTTTAGGATGAAGCAGCGGTTCGCCTTTTACATGAAAATAAATATAGTCGGTATGCGGCTTAACCTCATCCAATATTTTCACAAAATCATCCACTTTGATGAACTGTGCTTTCCGCTCGGTTGGCGGGCAAAAGCTGCAGGCCAAATTACAAATGCTTGTCGTTTCGATATAAAACTTTTTAAATTTTTTCATCTTCGTATAATCCTGCCTCATATGATTTGATTGCGCAAGTCTATGATATGAACATTACAATGGCAGCGGAGTGTCCGTTGGCTTAGCATAACCTTCCCGGTACTTCTCGTCAATCAATGTACGAATTTCGCTTGCTGATTTGCCATCCTGTACCATTGAGTTGATTCAACCGCAATTTCCAAGCATACATTACACTTTGTGCCATGATCATAATTGCTTTCCTGCTTCATCCTTTCGAACGGCGTTTGCCGCCCTCTCTTCTGCTGCCTATCCTTGTGTCCGGCGAGATGTCCAGCAAACTACTCTTGGAGGTTCCGATCTGCTGTGAAGTGTAAATGCCGCTATGACCTGAAAATATATAGCTCACCAAACAAGCGATAAACATGTAAAGCGCTCCCTCCCCGCCAAATAGCTCTATGCCCATAATGAAGCAGGCAATCGGCGTATTCGCTGCTCCGCAGAACACTGCGATAAAGCCGAGAGCAGCAAGAAATGGTCCGTATAAATGAAGCCATCCGGCCAATGTGTAGCCGAAACTCGCCCCAATTGCAAACAGCGGCGTCACTTCTCCTCCCTGGAAGCCGGCCCCCAGCGTCACGGATGTAAACAGCAGCTTTCCTAAAAAGGTAAACGGCGATACGCCGGCGTCGAAAGAATCGGCAATCAGCGGCAATCCAAGGCCCAGGTAATCCCGGGTTCCGGTAACGTATACGAGCCCGATAATTATAAGTCCGCCAACCGCGCTCTTTATTACAGGGCTGACGAAGATACGGGTAAACCATCTTTTTAACAAGTGCGTCAGCTCGCTGAACAACAGGCTGACCAGCCCGAACAAAATCGATGCGATTACGACCTTCATCAGTATTGCCCCAGAAAACTCCGGCACCGTGCCTATTTCATAAATATGATGCTGAACTTTCCACAGCTGCGTCGTGACCAAATCACCGACGAAACTCGCGGCGAAACAAGGAATTAGCGCACGGTAGCTCAAAAGGCCAAGTACGGCTACCTCAAGACCGAACATTGTTCCCGCAAGCGGCGTCCCGAATACCGAACCGAATCCTCCACTAATCCCGCACATAAGCAACACCCGGCGATCCATAGCATTAAGCCTGATCTGCTTACCGAACCATTCTGCCAAGCTTCCGCCCATTTGCACGGCTGTTCCTTCTCTTCCTGCCGACCCTCCGAACAGATGGGTCACCAAGGTTCCGAACAATACAAGCGGAGCCATGCGCAGTGGAACTTGTTCATTCCCGCCCTGGATTTGCTCCAAAATGAGGTTATTGCCTTGAATGCTTTGCTTTCCCCATTTCAAATACACGTAACTGACGAGCGCTCCCCCGAGAGGCAGAAACCATAGCAACCAGGGATGATCATATCTCCAGTTGGTTACCGTATCCAGGCTGATGAGGAATATAGCAGAAGCCGAGCCTGTAAACAAACCAACCGCGCTCCCCAAAATAACCCACCGCAAAAATGAGCCAGGATAAGAAGCAATATGTTTGATCGAATGATACATTCTGAACTTCATCCTATATATCCCCCAAACAGCAGCGCTTAAATTGTGTTAATCCCTTATGTTAACATTTCATATCATAACAAAAATCCAAGTCGGCACACAGTACACCCTTACAGTAAATCACGGACACCGATTAAACCAGGCGTTACTCACATAGTGCAAAGGCAATTTTCCATCCTCAGCATATGATAATACAAATCAAACCGAAATGGGGATTTCATTTGGCCAGCTTTCATAGAGCGTATAAGCTTAAGCAACAATTGGCGGCCCGCATGCTTAAAAGACGCAGTATTCACGGCATCGGGGTAGGACTTTGTGATCCTTCCAATCCCAAAAAAGGAGCAGCCGTCATTGTTTACGCGAATGCCCTGTCATCCACTGCTAAATCCAAACTCAAAAAGTCAAAGCGGAAGAGCACCTCTCATTTATATTTAAAGGATAAATCGGGGGTGCCCATCCGAATTGTTAAATCTACAAGCTTCCATAAGAACGGTAATGTTGATATCCCCCGATTCAGAAGAAGAATCAGACCGGTTATCGCCGGATACAGCATAGGCACGCCTAATGTATCCGGTACCGCAGGCCTGATCATAACTGATACCCGCGGGAAAAACCGTTATGTCCTAAGCAACAACCACGTTCTCGTCAACGAGAATACGGGCCGCTGCTCCAAAACTTTGCAGCCCGGAGGGGCCGATGGCGGAACGGTAAATAAGGATCGGATCGGAGAAATGCACCGTTTTGTCCGGTTAAGTAAGAGGCGGAACAATTACTTGGACGCAGCGACGGCGAAGCCGCTTCGCCGCTCATTACTTAAGCCCAGTTACGCGGTGTTCGGAACGGTTCCAGGTCATCTGCGCTCCTACCGCATTGGAGATCAATTCAGAAAAGTAGGCCGCACTACTGGCATAACCAAAGGAACAGTAGAGTCTATTCATACCGATATTCGGGTCGGGTACGGACAATATGGCGGCTTAGGAACGATTACCTTCAAAAATCAAAGCGTCATTCGCGGGAAACAGCCTGTTTCGCTAAGCGGCGATTCGGGTTCTGTCTGGCTTACCCGTCGAGGCAACCTGGCGGCGGCTGTCAATTATGCCGGTTCAGCCGACGGCCTCTTATCGATTTCATATCCGGTAGAATGGTTTATGCAAGTGTTCAATACTAGGGTAGCTCTCCCGGGGCGCAAAGGCCGAAAGGTTCAAGCTTCACGGCCTGCGCATAGCCGCAACTATTTATTTACCCAGCCTCTTCCGCCTGAATTGCTGCGTTCCATTAGAACAACCGCCGGTAATAGATGCACATCCGACAATGCGAAAAAAGTGTAACGCACCGCAAAAAGTGCAGCGCACAAGACATATTCTATAATTTATACTCCATCAATCATGCATCATAATTCATAGATCATAAATGCTAAATCATAACAAAAGAGCCGCTTCCGATGATCAATCGAAGAGCGGCTCTTACGTTGCCAAAAAAGACGTACGATATTATTCCATAAAATCCTTCAAGCGCTTACTGCGGCTTGGATGTCTCAATTTACGAAGCGCTTTGGCTTCAATCTGTCTAATCCGTTCCCGGGTAACTCCAAATTCCTTACCGACCTCTTCCAGCGTTCGTGTGCGGCCGTCATCCATTCCAAAGCGCAAGCGAAGTACGTTCTCTTCACGTTCCGTTAACGTATCGAGCACTTCTTCCAGCTGCTCCTTCAACAATTCATAGGCAGCAGCATCCGCTGGAGCCAGGGCGTCCTGATCCTCGATAAAATCACCCAGATTGGAGTCGTTCTCTTCCCCAATCGGCGTTTCCAGCGACACAGGCTCCTGGGCAATCTTCATAATTTCACGCACTTTTTCCGGCGTCAATTCCATCTCCTTGGCAATTTCCTCCGGCGTCGGCTCACGGCCTATTTCCTGAAGGAGTTGACGGGAAATACGGATCAGCTTGTTGATCGTTTCCACCATATGAACAGGAATGCGAATCGTTCTCGCCTGATCGGCGATCGCTCTTGTGATGGCCTGACGAATCCACCATGTCGCATACGTGCTGAATTTGAACCCCTTCTTGAAGTCAAACTTCTCAACTGCTTTGATCAGGCCCATGTTCCCTTCCTGAATCAAGTCCAGAAACACCATACCCCGGCCAACATACCGGCGGGCTATGCTTACAACAAGACGCAAGTTAGCTTCAGCCAGTCTGCGTTTGGCCTCCTCATCACCCTGTTCTATTCTTTTCGCCAGCTCGATTTCTTCCTCAGCTGACAGCAGGGGGACTCGACCGATTTCTTTCAAATACATACGTACAGGATCATCAATCTTAATACCTGGCGGTAACGTCAGGTCTTCTGTAAATTCTGATTCATTATGAAGCTGCAAATCTTCTGTCACGATTCAGACCCCCACCCATCAATAAAAAATACAAGTCAACCATAGTGATCTTATCTATTATTCGTTTGACAATTGCCAGCTTTTATGCTAATATAAAAGCAATTCTAAAATTATTATTGTTATTTGACTATCCGTCATTTTAACATAGTAATATAAAATTATCAAATATTATTTTATTTATGAATGGAAATTTCGCCGATCCGATTGGGTCGGCGTTTTTTAATGGAAAATCCTGTGTGTGGAATCAGCGGATCAATCCAAATTCCCGGGCCTGTTCCTCCGTCAGAATGAACTGTTCCCGCTCCCATACGTCGTCCTCCTCGTTCAGTCCAAAAGCTTTCATCACCTTTAACCAAATCCCTTTCTCTACCGCCTCACTCTGCGTAATGATAATTTTCATGTCTATTATATCTTCTCCTTAATATAGAGCATTCTACGCTGGAAATTAAACATTTAATAATAGCTCAGCAATATTTTTTAAATGAAATGATCAGCTCTATTTTATCTCGAAGCTAGCCTATTTATTCTTGTTCATACGGGATACTTGTTCAAAGATACATGTTCAAAAAATTTTATTTACCCAAAAACAACAAAATTGAAACAAAAATTAAAAAAAATCATCCTAAAGACCTATGACAAATTCCGACAGTTATGTCGAAATGTATGATATAGTACTTTCATAACCATTTCAACATGTCATTTTCATCTGGTAAAGATAAATTATAGGAGGTAGGGCCTGGAACTAACAGTAATCTAAAATCATTTTATTTATCATTTTAAGCACTATAGCCCTATTTTTATGAGTAAATTTTAATATTGAAGGAGTGGGACATCATAAACTCACATCAAAAAAATTGTATACAGCGCTTGTTCTTTACGCTGCTTAGCAGCATCATTATTTTCGGTTCAATCGGCTTCCCCGCTTCAACGGAAGCAAGTACAGCGGTTAAAGTTCCTAAAGCTACATGGCTATGGAAAGTCCAATTGATCGAAACGCAGTCTGACGAGCTTCTCTCGTTTGCTGCTTCTGAAGGGATATATGTCATTTACCTGCAGGTCAGCAAAAATGTCGATATTCGTCACTACAAAAGTTTTATCTCTAAAGCAAATCAATACGGCATCGAAATTCATGCCCTGAATGGCGCGCCTAATTGGGCGCTGGAAGCAAACAGAAAGCATTTGCGAGACTTTATGGACTGGATCAGAGACTACCAACAGTCAGCGGCTGCCGAGGAGAAATTTACAGGTATACACGTTGATATTGAACCTTATTTAACTCAGGAATGGAAAAATAATGTGTACGATGTCATCCCGCAATGGCAGTCCAATGTAGAGTTTCTCGTTCAGGAAGCAGCCAATTTAAACCTTCCTATTGCGGCAGACCTGCCTTTTTGGTTAGATAAGTATACGGTTGAGGAACCGGACGATACGAGCGAAACGAGCAATACAAGCGATACAAGCGATACGAAAGAAACCCTGAGCTCCTGGATGATTTCAAAATATGAATCCGTCACCCTGATGTCTTACCGCGATACGGCTAAGGCTGTAATCGGCCTTGCAGTGCAAGAATTCGAGGAAGCGGAAGCATTGAACAAACGCGTATATACCGCCGTCGAAACGAAATATTCCTCCGAAGGCGATCACGTATCGTTCTATAAAAATAGTTATGAATATCTTAACTCCGAGTTAGCTAAGCTTGAACAGCTTGGCGGACAGTACTCAACCTTTGGCGGAATTGCCGTTCACGATCTTCTCGCATTGAAAGAAATGGCCGAACGAAACTAGCCTTAAGCCTGATTTTGAACTATAAAGCAGCAAATAGCCCTCTTCACTTGGAATGTATTAACATTCAGCAAGTGAAGGGGGCTTTTTATTAGGTCAATTTAAGGCTGTTGCCGTGCCTTTTTTTCAGCCGTTACAATGGTAAATGTAATCGTTTACAACTATAAAAGCGGCGTTATTGCCCCATGAAAAGAGGGATTTACGATGACAGACTACAGAAAGAGCTGGAAATTAAACGTTTTCCCTTTGCTGGTCAAATGGTTTGTTATGATGATCGTTGTAAGTATGGTGCCGTTGTTACCAGTCTTACCGTCGTTTCCGTTGTTTACACTTCCCTCCGTTTCAGCTGAATCGCAAATTACGATTGATTCACACGAAAATGGCCAGCTGGTTGATTCGGGAATCGTGACCATTTCAGGTCATTATGTCGACGTCTTTGATCTGAAACTCATTGTAAATGGAAAAGAACAGCTCGATGCACACATGAACAATTTGAGCGGCACTGAGACAGGCACATGGTATGCCGAGCTGGATACGAGCAAGTATCACGGTAACATCAGGCTTGTTGCCCGGGGCCTGCAGAGTGATACCAGATACGGGGTAACAACGCCGCAAAAAGTAATTCAAGTCAACAATCCCCCTGCTTCTCCCCCTCTTGTCCGTATTGATCATCCAACTGACGGCTCCCGCGTTGAAGGTGAAATTACGGTTACTCTGTCCGTTTACGCAATAAATCCCGTTCATGCTGTAGAGATTAGACTCAACGGCGGTTCATGGAGCCCGGCAATTGCAGCTAATGAGCATTATGAATATATGTGGGATACAGAAACTGCTCTGAACGGCAGTTCAAGCATTGAAGCAAGAGCGATAGATGAGTATGGCAATATAGGTCGAAGTATGACGGTCTATGTCAGAAACGGGGAGATTATCCAAGAAGCTGTCACGCTGGAAAGACAGGATCGTGCCATCTGGATTTGGGAGAAGGCCGCCTATAATTTGTTCCTTAACCCCGGATCACGGACGGCATTAAAAGCTTTTGCCGATGATACAGCCACATTTAATTCCGATCCGGTAACAACGTTCTATCTCGGTGTTTTTCCATACGAAGGCATAGATATATTAGAGGAGGAAACAGCTAAAGTCCGTGATTTCGTTACTTGGGCACACGAACAAGGTTATAAGGTCCACGCCTGTATTGCCGGAGGGACGGTTCCGCCGTATTTCGGAGCGTTGACAGCCTATCACGATCTTGCTGTCCGGGAAATGGAAAAGGTCATTAACTATAATTTATCCTCCTCCCCTGCCGAACAGTTCGATGGAGTTAACGTCGATATCGAGCCTTATATTCTTCCTGAATTCAGGCCGAATAAACCATCTGTTCAGCTGCAGTATTTGGATATTATGGAGAAGCTGGTGCAAAGGAGAAATACAGCAGGTATCCCTTTGCTGTTCGGTCCCGCTATTCCTAGATGGTTCGACAGTAATGATCCGGCGAAGGACATTACCTGGAAGGGCCAAACGAAATGGCTTTCCGAGCACATTCAGGACATAAGCGATTATATTACGATTATGGATTATCGGGATACCGCCGATGGAACCGCAGGGATTATTGCTCATGCACAGGGGGAGATCGATTATGCTAACCGGATCGGCAAGCCGAACTCGGTTATTATCGGCGTCGAGACGCTCGATATTGCAAACAGCGGTGATCCAGAGACGATAACGTTCCGGGAGGAAGGCCGTGCTCATATGGAGAGCGAGCTGGATAAAGTGTATGCCTCATTCAACAATAATCCGGCTTTCGGAGGCATCGCCATGCACCATTATGACTCGATCCGCTGGCTTCCATCCGCCTGGGGCCCGGGAGGTTTAAAATGGACAGTTACTCCCGAAGATGTAACACTGCCGTCGGCTGTCAGTGTACAGCCATCCGCTAAAGCCTTTGACTACCAGAGCATCACCCTCCGTTATGGAAGGGCTTTCGACGATTCCGATATCGAAGATTATGTCATTTACCGCAGCACCGAACCGGATTTCGAGCCTGATCTATCGAACATTGCCGGCCAATCCCGCAATTTGACCTACATCGATCGCGGGCTGCTGCCGGACACGACTTACTACTATAAAGTTGCAGCGAAAGACATCAGCGGCAACATCGGCCCCGCTTCACACGAAGCTGCCGCCACAACTGCTCCTACGAATTTGCGCCCGATGATCATCGACGGGATGCATATCGTCCGCGACGGCACGCGCTCGAGGGTTGCCCTGAAAGTGACCGATTATGAAACCGGGGAGCAAATTACAGCCAGAGTATTCGGACGCTTCACCTACAACGGCGGAAAATATGTTGAACTGGCCCCTGATCCGAATGGTATTTTGTTTGCTCACTCTGAAGCCTTGCCAGAAACTTCGGGTCAGGTTGGCTTCTGGCCGCAGCGCGTGCTGGCCGGCAATTATTACTGGGCTGCGGCTTATGATTCGCCCCGGACAGCCTCAGTGCAATGGCCAGAGTGTTTTTATGATATATTGTTAAAATCCCGTTAAAACAAAGCAGCAAGCTCTGGCGGCTCTAATTACTGAATTACTGGCCAAAGGAGCTTGCTTAGTCTTTAATCTGACGATACAAACAGCAGCGGTTAGCTGTTCACGACTCCCGCCGCTGATTTTGCCGCCTGGACGAGCGCTGCAGCATTCCGCTCAATCTCATCAAACCGCCCTTCCCTCACTAAGGCCAAATTTGCAATACTCCCGCCTAGCCCTACAGCGGTAACGCCGGCGGCCAGAAATTGCTGAATATTATCAAGCCGCACGCCGCCCGTCGATATCATCGGAATATGATCAAGGGGAGCCCGGATTTCCTGCAAATAGGCCAAACCTAACGAAGCCATTGGAAACACCTTCACAGCAGTAGCTCCAGCGTTCCAGGCCCGGACAATTTCACTAGGAGTCATTGCCCCAGGATATACATCAACGGCTTGTTCCCGGGCATAGTCGATGACAGCCTCATCTAAATTTGGCGAAATCAAATACTGCGCCCCTGCCGCTACCGCTTCCCTTGCCCGATTCAAATCAATAACCGTCCCTGCGCCAATGCGCATACGATCACCATAACATTCACGCCAGCGGGAGATCATGGCGAGCGCGCCAGCGCTGTTCAGCGTCGCTTCTACGAACACGACTCCGGCTCGGGCCAATGCTTCCACTAAAGCATCCGCCTGATTTTCCGGGACGTTTCGTAAAATGGCGATGATTCGCTCCCGCTGCAATTGCTCAAATACGATACTCATCGATTTCACCTCTTGCTTCAAAACGTAGCATGTTCAGTGTAAGAATTCAAACCTTTATTAGAAAACCGCTGACATTTTCACCAAAATCCGTTTGAGCATAATTTGGAATAATTTATGGAAAAAGTGACTCGCGCACTCAAGTCAGTTATAATTTAGTAGCATATCAACTATGTTATTGAGGTGATTAATTATGAAGCTGACCTATTTAGGGCACTCCTCCGTTCATATCGACACTGGTGAATACAAGCTGATCATTGATCCATTTTTGACTGGCAACCCGGTGGCGACTGTCCGGGCGGAGGACATTCAAGCTGATTATGTACTGCTGACGCACGGCCATTCTGACCATATTGGGGATGCTGAAGCGATCGCCCGCAACAATCAATGCCCGATTATTGCCATTGTAGAATTAGCCGATTATTTTCAGGCTAAAGGGGTAGAAACGATCGGCATGAATCTCGGCGGTTCCCATTCTTTTCCGTTCGGAAAACTAAAATTTACGCCAGCTCTGCATAGCTCGTCCGTCCAGGTAGACGGTACGAACGTTTATCTTGGAGTCCCTGCAGGCATTTTGCTGGAATTAAACGGCTTTACGGTGTACCATGCAGGGGATACCGCACTATTCAGTGATTTGCAGCTGGTCGGCCACCGCAGCCGGATTGACCTCGCTTTTATCCCGATCGGTGATTACTTTACGATGGGACCCGAGGACGCATTAACCGCAGCCGAGTGGATTAATGCCAGACATGTCGTTCCGATCCACTACAATACATTTGACCTCATTCGGCAGGATGGCAACCGGTTCGCGGAAGAGCTGGGCAAGCTGGGCATAACCGGGCATGCATTGCAGCCCGGCGAAGAGCTTCACCATCATCAGCTTAGCTTATAATCACGATATTTTATCGTCGGCGCAATGTTTAAGCAATCAAGCAAGCCCCCGTTATGCTAAGGCAGCAAAAGGGGGCTTTATCTAATCTATTAATTCTTTTCCCTTTGTCTCGACACCTAACCAAAGTACGGCAATCACGCCAACGATAATCGTGATGAAAAAAATCCAGAAAATCGTGCCAATCTCATATTGCCTGGCCACGAGCAGGCCAACCATATAAGGTGCGATCACGCCGCCGATACGGCCAAACGAAGCCGCCAGCCCCACCCCCGTTGACCGGACGCTAGTTGGATACAGCTCTGGAGTGTAGGCATACATAGCGCCCCAAGCCCCAAGATTGAAAAAGGACAAGCATATGCCTGCAGCGATCAGCGCCCCCTCCGTTGTAGAGATGCCGAACCATGCTGCGCTGATGGCCGTCAGCACCAAGTACAGGACGAGGACAAACTTCCTGCCTAATTTCTCGATCAGGTAAGCAGCTGTAAAGTAGCCGGGAAGCTGGGCCAGTGTCATAATCAGGACATATTCGAAACTTTTAACGAGACTGAACCCTTTGAGTAACATGACAGATGGCAGCCATAGGAACATGCCGTAATAAGAAAATACGACGGTAAACCAAAGCACCCACAGCATTATTGTTGCGCGGCGGTGAGGCCCCGCCCATACGGATTTAAACTTCTGCCGGAACGAAACGGAGTCGCTTTTCTGCTGGGCTGCCTGCTTCTTGTATCTCGGTGGATCCTCAATGGATCTTCTTAAATAGAGTGCATAAAAAGCAGGCAGACCACCTATAATGAAGGCCGCTTGCCAGCCGTACTTCGGAATGACAAAATAAGCGATCAGCGCAGAAGCGATCCAACCAGCGGCCCAAAAGCTTTCCAGCAGCACGACCGCTCGGCCGCGGTCCTTGGCAGCGACTGATTCGGAGACAAGCGTAGAAGCGACAGGCAGTTCCCCTCCCAGCCCAAAGCCTGCGATAAAGCGCAGGATACAGAGAACGGCATATCCAGTCGCTGCTGCCGACAACCCTGTCGCAATAGAAAATATGAGCAGCGTCCAGAGCAAAATCGACTTCCGTCCATACCGGTCTGCCAAATAGCCCGCAGCCGCTGCTCCAAATACCATCCCGATTGAATTAATGCTTGTAAAAAAACCGGTTTGCTGAGGTGTCAGCTGCCATTTCAAACTAAGATCCGCAATAATAAACGATAGCATCCCGATATCCATCGCATCAAACATCCAGCTCAGCCCGGCGCTCATCAGCAGCTTGCGCTGCTTTGGCTGCCGGATCGTTTCCAGTAAGCTCATTTTTCCCACTCCTAAGATCTATTTATTTGTTTTATGACTTTTATGCCATTAGTCTCCTCAATTATGGAATAATGATAACAAAAAATGACTTTCATCGCTTGAAATTTCTTTATTTCAGTTGCGCATAAGCCATTTCATGGTACTATAATGGATAAAAGTATATATTTAGCAATCATTTTTTTAAAAAGGCAGGATGATAAGCAATGGGCTATAATTACAACAAAAGTTCTGCTCTCTGGTATTACATTTATCAGGACGTTACTAAAGGACCCGTGACGATTGAGCAAATGCAGAAGGATTATTACATTCACCGGGAGCTGCACCCCGGCACCATGGTATGGACAGAGGGATTCCCGGATTGGCGGCCCCTGTCTTCAAGTGAGCTGATCCACCATATTATGTTTCCGGCGCCTTCGTCATCCGCGCAATCCGTTCCGTTCGCGCCGCCCTACATGCGCCGCCCAGTTCAAACGCCTAAAGGCAACGTAAATAATGTTTATATTTGGGTTATCGTCGGAGTTACCGCGTTGATGGGGCTTATCGGATTGTTGATTTCGGGCTTTGGCTATCCGTATTCTTACATAAGTATGGCAATGATGATGACAATATTGGGAAAATCTTTCTTGTTGGCCATCGTGCACCTAGCATTGAATATTCTGTTCTGTTCTTTGGACCGAAACGAAGTGAGAAGAGCAGGATACCAGCCTCCTTCGCTCTGGTGGGTTTTAATTATGCCTGTTTATTTGTTTATTAGAGCATATAGAACAGGACAGTTTCCGCTTTATGCCATTCTTTATCTCGTTATAAATTTTGGTTTGTATTTTATCTCCAGCTTTATTTATACAATTTCAGAGTTTATTTAAGTTATAGATGGATGGTATAAATAGAGCTGTTCCTCTTAGCAGTGTAATCTGCTCTTCCGGAACAGCTCTATTTATGGCGCGAAATGCCCTCGTTTAAATAACACGCTCTTTATATTGCAAATGATAAATATGCTGCGGACCGATCGGGCCGTCGATCAGCCTGCCTTTATCCTCGAAGCCCGCTGCCAAATATACGGCCTGGGCTGCTTTATTGCGTTTATTTACAGCCAATACGACTTCATTCCGCCCGGGGAAGTGGGATTTCATAAAATTGGGAAGCTGAAGCATCGCCGTTTTGGCAATCCCTTGCCCTTGATATCGGAAATCGATGGAGAAGGAACGGAGCAGCATCGCATGGGGATTTGCGGTAAATTCCCCGATATCCGGCCCTTCATGCAGGATAAAAAAGCCCGCAGCGCTTTCCTCATATGTAATTACCACCGGGTACTGATGCTCATCCTGAATGGCTATGGGAAGTACGTCCTTCGGCAAAGCGCTGAACAGAACCTGTTCCTCCGGAAGTTCGAAGCGCTCCAATGACTCTTTGTCACCCGGCAAATACAAACGCAAACTCACTTTATTGTTCATGGAATCAGGCGCTTAATCGGCCTCTACCCTCCTCCCCAGTATGACAAGGTCTCTCTCCGTTCCATCCAGGTTGGCTACCCGCGGCAACAGCCCCCACTGCTCGAAGCCGTGCTTGCGCAGCAGCGCCATGCTTCCGGCGTTATGGGCGAACACGAACCCCAACAGCGTCTTTACTTCGATTTCTGGACAAGCTGCAATCGCCTTCCCGATCAACAAGCTGCCGATGCCCTGGCCGCGGAACGTTGAGGAAATGTAAATGCTTATTTCCGCTGTCCCGTCGTAAGCAGGGCGCCCATAAAAGGACTGAAAGCTGAGCCAGGCGATCACCCGGTTGCCGTGTTCCCCCGCAGAGCTTGTCCCGCCGATTACCCCAGTCCCGATTGCCTCAGTGCCAATTGCCGCAGCACCGATTTGCCCCGCGCCACTTTCCCCAGGCCTCACTACCCACAGTGGCCTCCGATCCAGCGTATGCTCCGCGAACCACTTCAGCCGGCTTTCTACAGTCACCGGCTTCAGGTCAGCCGTAACCATTCTGCTCTCGATCGTCTCGTTATAGATGTCCACGATCTCTTGTAAATCGTTAATTGCTGCATGCTCGATACGATATGTTGTCAACATGATGATTGCTCCTAACCGCTTTAGGTACTAATTTAAACTAAGATAGCAAACAGACGCAGAAATAGCTAGAGAAAAAGCTAGCCTCGAAGGCTAGCTTTGGATCAACTTTTTATATATCTTAATAACGCTAAAATGCATCCCCTCATGATAAAGGCAGAAATTCAAAAATCCCTCGATCGTGTCCAGCGTAAAGCCCGACGACGTCGTATACGGCTTACTAACGCGTTCGTCCAGTTTTCCTGTTAAAATCGAAGCAATCTGCTTCGGCTGCTGCTCCAGAACCTCAGCAATTTCAGCAAACTTTGGCACGTCTTCCGTCCAGTTTTCCGGAGAGGTCCCGTTACCAAAAAATTTCCTATATTCAGCTGGAATTAGCGAAGGACGTCCGTTTAGCTGAAATGCAAATACGTCCTGTACAAGGGCGATATGCCCAAGATTCCAGCGAATATTGTTGCGGAACGCTGCAGGTATAATATCGGCCTGTTCCTCCGATAAATCCTGAACTATTTTTAATGTCTGACTACGAATGAATTCCAATTGACTAAAAATAATCTCTCCCATGCTTTTACCTCCCCTTGACTTATCGAAATGCTGCCTAATTAATGATCAATCGATATGCTGCCTTATCTTAACATAGTGCTGGACAACGGGAAACGGGTCGTAAAAATGATGAAGCAGCGCTTTCCACTCTCGATACTGCTCCGATTTCCTGAATCCAACCTCATGATCGGTAATCGACCGCCATTTGACGAGAAGTATGTACTTATTAGCCTCTTCTACGCATTTATGCAGCTCATGGTCGATATACCCTGGCATGCCCGATATGATTTTGGACGCTTGCCGAAAACTGCTCTCAAAGTCATTGATCGTCCCCGGCTTAACATGCAGTTCAGCTACTTCAAGGATCATTCTTTCCCCCTCCCAGCTTGAAAAAAGCATAAATTGCTACGTTGTCCTTATTATACCATCATTATTTGATTTGAGTTGATCGAGTTTTTCTTTTTGCCCCCGCAAGGCCTTATTGATCCAAATCGCAGCGATCGAGCCTTCGCCCATCGCAACGGTGACCTGCTCCGCATGCAGGGCGATATCGCCGGCGGCCCACACGTTATCGACGCTTGTAAGCTTGCTTCGCGAATCGCTTTCCACATGGCCGTTATCACTTAGTGCAGCTCCAAGCTGCCCCGCGAGCTCGGAATGCACTTGGTTTCCGCCAAAGGCAATAAAGCCCCGTTCGGCGGGCAGAACAGTACCGTCGCTAAGCACGACCTGCTCAATTTGCCCTTCCGCGGCAGGCCGTATTTCCGTAATCGCTCGCTCAATATAAGTAATACCTGCAAGACGAATCTGTTCCAGCAGCTCTGGAGATACACGCGAGGACTCATGGTTCACATAGGTCAGTCTATTTGTGCGTTCGGCCAAAAGAAGCGCCATACCGGCACCGGCATCTCCAGCGCCCATCAAAACTGTAAGCTTGCCTTCGATCTCATACCCGTCGCAATCCGGGCAAATATACACGCTGCTTCCGAGCAGCGGGACAAGTCCAGGTATTTCGGGAATGCGATCGCTCACACCGGTCGCAAGCAGCATCGTATAAGCCTCGTATCTTCGTCCCGCTTCCCCCTCAAGGAGTATCGTCCCGGTTGCGGTTCGAGCCGCTGTAACTATCCTGTCCCGGGCAAAGCGGACGCCGGTGCTCTCAGCCTGTTGCCTTCCCCTTGTTCGCAATTCTTCCCCCGAAATTCCCTCCGGCCAGCCTAAAATATTGTGATAACAGCGGCAGAGCGTTGATCTGCCCTCTCCGGCATCAACGACCAGAACATCATAAGCGGAATAACGGCCTAGCTGGATCGCAGCCTGCAGCCCGGCGATTCCCCCTCCGACGATGATACAATCCTGCAGCATAAGCGATTTTCTCCTTCTTTTTTAGATGTATACAGCGCTGAAGCTGAAGTTGTTGAAAAACGAATAAGCGGACAAGCCATAACGGCCGCATCTTGCCGGCGTTATCGTCTATTCGGCAGATTTGGGCAATCGCTGCAAATATACCCGGGCTTCATAAGGGCGAAGCTTCAGTTTGCATAAATCTTCATTTTTTTGCGGGCGATAATTCGAAATAAGCAGCTCCATTCCCTCCGGCAATAACTCCTTCGGCAGTTCAAACAGCGGCTCCCGTTCAAAAAAATTAAGGATGACGAGCAACTGATCGTTATCCAGCGTTCGAGTGTAAGCGTAAATTTCCGAATGCAGCGGCAGCAGCAGCTTATATCTGCCATAAACGAAAACCTTATGCTGCTTGCGAAGCTGGATCAGCTTTTTGTAATAATGAAAGATGGAATCGGGATCGTTAAGCGCCTCCGCTACGTTAATCTCCATGTAATTGGAATTGACTTTAATCCAGGGAGTTCCCGTAGTAAAACCTCCATTAGCAGTCGCATCCCACTGCATCGGGGTTCGCGCGTTGTCCCGGCTCCTCTTGCGGAGCGCTTGCATGATTTCTTCTTCCGGCACCCCATTATCGCGCTGTTCCTCGTAGTAATTCAGCGTCTCCACATCACGGTAATCATCGATAGACTCGAAAGCGATGTTCGTCATTCCGATTTCCTCACCCTGATAAATATATGGCGTGCCTTCCAGCGTGTGAATAAAGGTGGCCAGCATTTTTGCCGAAGGGACCCGGTACAGCACATCGTTCCCAAAGCGTGACACGGAGCGCGGCTGGTCATGGTTGCACCAGTAATTTGCATTCCAGCCCCGGTCATGGAGAACGTTTTGCCAGTTGCTAATGATTTTCTTCAGCTCCAGCAGGTTCCAGGGAACGACGTTCCATTTGCCGATTCCCGTGGAGGCGGCATCGATGAACATATGCTCGAACTGGAACGTCATATTCAATTCTCGCCGGCCGTCTCCTACATAATCAAGCGCCTGCTCTGGACCGAGTCCCGACGTTTCTCCGACGGTCATGATATCGTAAAAGTATAGCACCTTGTCATGCAAGTTCTGCAGTAAGGTGTGGACGTTCTCCAGATTGGAGAACATTTCATAGGCCCGCACCGTCTTCGTCTGATGAGGGTTGTCTGCGTCTGGAAGCCCTTCAGCTTTGACGATATGTGATATCGCATCGAAACGAAAGCCGTCCACTCCCTTTTTGAGCCACCACTCCACCATGTTATGGAGTTCATCAATCACCACGGGATTGTTCCAATTCAAATCGGGCTGGTACTTGGAATATAAATGCAAATAATATTCATCCGTCTGCGCATCATATTCCCAGACCGAGCCGCTGAAGTACGATTCCCAGTTGTTGGGCGGGCCTCCGTTTTTCCCTTTCCGCCATATGTAGTAATCCCGCTTCGGGTTATCTTTGGATTGACGGGACTCTATAAACCATGGATGCTTGTGCGAGGTATGGTTCAGCACCAAATCCATCATCAGCTTCATCCCCCGGGAATGTATGTCCTGAAGCAATTGGTCAAAATCCTCCATCGTGCCGAACTGCTCCATAATATCGCAATAATCACTAATGTCATATCCATTGTCATGGCCGGGGGATTTATAAATGGGGCTCAGCCAAATGACGTTGACCCCCAGCTCCTGCAAATAGTCCAGTTTCGAGATAATCCCTTTAAGATCGCCGATTCCGTCGCCATTGCTGTCTTTAAAGCTAATCGGGTAAATTTGATATACTACGCTTTCCTTCCACCATTTCGGTTTCATTGTCTACTCTGCCTCCTTATCCGGGTTGAGCCAAACGGGCATGCCAGCGGATAATTCATTCTTCCTATATTGCAACTAAACCTGATATGCGCTTTGTTATATCTATAAACAAGGGAAACGTCCGGTATAACAGACAAAAAGAACTTTCGGCGGAATTGCATCTTTTTGCCGCTTATTTTTACTGATATAGTATAATGAAATAATCTGCGTCTATACGCCACGTTATGCAATTATCGTTTTGTCTTGAAAGGGTGTCATTACAGCAAATGAATTCATTCACCAGCGATTATTCATCGTCATCACGTCCCTTATCCCGTTCCGCACGCTTGAAGACGGCTTTTATTCTCGGCAGTCTGTCTGCCTTCGGCCCGCTTTCACTCGATATGTATTTGCCGGCACTGCCCAAACTCGCCGAAGAGCTAAATGCGACAGCCTCCGTTACTCAGCTTAGCCTGACCTCCTGCCTGCTTGGACTCGCGCTGGGCCAATTGGCGGCAGGGCCGATGAGCGATGTGCGCGGCCGCCGCGCGCCGCTGATCATCTCCCTTTGCATTTACGCGATAAGCTCGCTGCTGTGCGTATTTGCGCCCTCGGCTTGGGCCCTGATTGCCCTGCGTTTTGTCCAAGGCTTGTCCGGGTCAGCGGGAATTGTGATTTCCCGCGCCGTCGTACGCGATCTTTACTCCGGAACGGAGCTGACGAAATTTTTCTCGCTGCTCATGCTCGTCAATGGTGCTGCGCCGATTCTCGCGCCGATTTTTGGGGGGCAACTGCTGCAGTTTACGTCTTGGCGAGGTGTATTTGTAGTATTAGCTTTGATCGGCGTCGTTATGATGATCGCGGTGTTATTCGGACTTCCCGAGTCGCTTCCTAAAGAACGCAGGCAATCCGGCGGCTTCACGGCGACGTGGACGACCTTTCGGCGTCTGCTGGGAGATCGTCTGTTCATCGGCTTCTGTCTGACGCAAGGGCTCGTGTCCGCCGCAATGTTCGCGTATATATCCGGCTCCTCCTTCGTTATGCAAAATGTATTTGAGGCGTCGCCGCAAATGTTCAGCTTTATTTTTGCCACGAACGGCGTCGGCATTATCATTGCAAGCCAAACTACGGGCCGCTTAGCAGGAAAAATCAAAGAAGCCAAGATGCTGCAATTCGGACTGATTCTGGCGCTAGCCGGCGCCACAGGCCTATTGACGGCGATACTGCTTGGAGGCCAGCTGATCACTGTCCTTATTCCTTTATTTTTTGTCGTATCCTGCGTAGGGATCATCTCTACATCAAGCTTCTCGCTGGCGATGCAGAGCCAGGGGAAAGCGGCTGGCAGCGCCTCCGCCCTGCTCGGACTCATCCCCTATATTCTTGGAGCTGCCGTCGCCCCGCTCGTAGGTTTGGGCGGCGAGCACACCGCGGTACCGCTGGGCATCGTGATCGCGATTGCCGAGCTTGGCGCCGTATGCAGCTATTTGCTTCTGGTCCGTCCAAAACTTATTAGCAAGTAACGTATCGGCTTCATAGCATTAAAGCAAACAAAGCGCAATCCGGATAAACAGTTATCCGAATTGCGCTTTGCTACTTTTCCTTTGCTTACTTTACTTTGCTTCTCTGTTCAATACAACTATTTCAGCCCCAGCACTTCAAATTCATAAATACGGGCTGCAGTATCTCCGCCCTGCGTCGGCTTATCCACCTGCAGACGTGCGTATCTGGCCTCGGTTAGCCCGATTGCATGCTTGCTGACGCCTAAAGTATTGTCATTGATGCTGACGACATTGTCCCAATGCTCTCCATCCGAACTAAGCTGAATCGTAAAGGCCCGCGTATTAAACGCCGCCGGCTCACCGCCCGCTTCGGCATGCTTGATGACGAATTCACTAATTTTATGCACTGAGCCCAAATCTACCGTTATCGTATGAGGTCCTTCACCGACCGCGCACCATTTTGTCTTCGCGTTTCCATCCAAAGCAAATGCAGGAGCTTCCTGCTCATTCACATAGCTGGATGCGGCAGCCTTCTTCCCGAGCGCAAGATTGCCGATGCCATTCGCGGCTTCTTTAGTTACAGTAATAAGCTGCTTTCTGACCTCATTCTCTCCCACGAAGTTCTTGGCGACTAAAGTAACTTCGAACGTACCTTCTTCATGATAAGTCACTTTAGGATGACGTTCTGAACTCTGCTCAGGCTGCCCGCCAGGGAAGCTCCAGCTCCATTCTTCAGTTACTTCCGACGATAAATCGGTGAACTGCACCGTTTCGCCCGGTGCAATCAGCGTCTTGTCAGCTTCAAATGCGGCAATCGGCTGTGGATATTCCGGCCAATCGAAGCTTACGGTTGCCTCCTTGCCCTGTTCATAATGACGGTTTACCGGAATAACGGCCATTTTAGTCGATTTTTCTTTATCCAGCCGCTTCATTTCAGGCACATAGTACACCGTGTTGCCTGTCATGCCCATCAGCTCGTATTTACCGTCCGGATGCACGCGATAGATTTGATAGTACAGCACGTCGCTATCTTTTTTCGGAGCGTTCCAGGATAGGCGGGCATCGCCGTATATGCCGTCGCGGAAGTCATTTTCGATCACCTGCAGTCCCGTGACATCCCCCGGCTTCTTCGCCTTATCATTCACTTGTGTAACCGCAAGCCGCCCGATATTCGCGCTGTAATTGTCAATCGCCGCACCAGCTTCAAACTGCAATGAAATGCCAGTAATCGTACGGCCAGCATACTGATTCAGTCTGAAGCTGCCCTGTTTCCAGTCCAACTGCTCCCCGGTCTTCTCCCACTTTTTAAGCTCAAAAAATTCATATTTATCCGGTGCATCGGAGAATGCCAAACCGATCTTTACTTTGGCTGCATTCGAGTTATCCTGATAAATGAGCGAAATTTCCGTCGTCGCTTGCACCGGCAATTGCGCCTTGTACAATTTCACATGGGTGGCTGCGCCTTGACTCATTGAGCCGGCTACCTGTAAAGAGCTTCCGCCATAATATGACTTGCTGAAGTCAAAGCTCGGCACAAGTGCTGCCCCGTCGCCTTTAGTCTCGGTAATCCAGCGCCAGGTCGGGAGGATATCCTGCAAGCTGCGATTGCTCCAGTCTTTATCCCTCATGACTTTGCCATTAATCGCGAACATATGGCCATTGCCGGTATTGAAATGAGTTAGAAACTCTGATCCTGTCAGCACGCTTTTATCGGCGATATCGTTAGCAATCCCTCTCCAGGCGAGCGGGCTTGTTCCTTCAGGCAGCTGTGTGTTCTGCGGATTCTTGTGCTGGCCTACCCAGAAAACTTGCTCCTTCTCCATAAATTCTTCATGGGTTTCCGAGCTGTTATAAGCCCAGTCCGGACGATAAATGCCGAGCGATACCGGAGCCTCCTTCCCGCTTGGGAATAAGACTGGCCAATTATAGTTGCCTTGATATCCTCTGGCCTCTACATCAATGCCCGCGTACAAATCATAAGGACTGCGTCCCAGTTCTTGGGCTTTGCCTGGGGAATTTAATAACGAATTGACATTGCTTTGCCATCTGAAATCCAGGAACATACTGTCAGACACACGCTGCTCCCCATTTTGGAAAAACATTTTGTTCCGATCAGTCAAACCTCCCTGCCAGGCTACCGGACCGGTATCGACCATCGAATCATACCAAATGACTTCCATACCTGGCGCCATAGTGTTCTGCAAGTAGGTTAAAAACTCCGCCATCTTCGCTGCATCCTGCGTCGTACCTCCCTGAGTTTCCTGGTTAATAAACCACCCGTCGAATCCATAATACCCGGCAGCCTCAATGAGCTTATCCGCTACCGGAAACGATCCGTCATCGCGCTGCTGCAGCAAATCATGCACCCATTCGATTTTCCCGCCATGCTCCCGCTGCGGCAAGAAAACGGTTCCAAAAACCGGGACGCCATTTTTATGGGCCGCATCGATGACATCTGCGCTTGGTGGAACGATAAGCCCTTCTCCTGCCGAACCGCCCCACATCACGAGCTTATCCACATACTGCCAATAACTGAAAGTATACGTATGAAACTTATCAGATCCTTGGGAAGGAGCGCCGCTTGTGCTTGGATACATCGATGCCAGGGAAATGACCTTCGCTTCACTTTTCGCATGCGGATTGATTGTATCGCCTTGAATTCGGCCTGCCTTAAGCTCCACTGTTCCTCTATTAAAAGGAGCATCTTTATCCGTCGATGGTGACCACTCCAGCAATGTGCTCGGATACCAGTACGAGGAATACGGCTGAGCCGCCTCCACCTTTCCCGCATAGCCTGTCAAAGAGACAGCAAGCAGAGCCGTGCCCAGTGCTAGTGTCAGTTTCCGTTTCCATTTTGTACGTGTAAAATAATTCGGATTGATTCGTTTCATAATATCCCTCCAGCAATAAATTATATTGAGAAAATAGAGAAACGGCATGTACATCACCGTTTCTCTTGATTGCTGTAATTGTCAGCTTACTGATTGCTCGCCTTCCATTCGTCAAACTGCTTTTGTGCTTCTGCAATGACTTTGTCGATGCCTGCATCTTTAAATTTCTGCTTGGCCTTCGGCAAATACGTTTCCGGATCAACCGAACCGGTATAGAGTGCAGGAATGAATTCCTTCGCTACGTTTGTAATAGCCGCAACCTCTGTCTTTACTGGACCCGTATCGAAGTTAAATCCAAAAGTAGGCGCCACGATCGCGGACGAATTGAATTTCTCAAATGCATCCCATTTATCCTCCGGCTCGCCTTCATGCAGATAAGTCAAATACATATTACCAAGTGCAAATCCAGGCATGGCGAAATTTTCTTGCATTGCCGGCAGATCTTCAATATATGGCCCATCTAGTTTCGTATAGTGCGTTCCTTCCAGTCCGTATTGAATCATGTTGCGCAATTCAGCATCCGTGTTGAGCAGATTCAGGAACATCATTGACCGCTCCGGATTTTTGGAATACGACGAAATCACCATCATGGAACCTGCAGCAGAGCTCGTGTAGATGACTGGATCATGCATCGGGCGAGTCACAATCTCGTAGCCTGCATTTCTGGACCATCCCAGATCAGCGTAAGGCTGCGTAATCTCGCGGTCTACTAGCCATTTTCCAGTCTTGAAGTTATCAATGCCATCTAATGTAGCGATATCTTCACGTACGTAACCTGCCTTATAGTATTCGCGCATCGTTGTCAGCGCCGCTTTCAGTTCTGGGGACTCCAGCACGTTTACAAATTTGAAATCCTCGGTGTCAATGTACATCCCGATCGGAATTTCGTCGCCCAGTTGGTAGTCAAATGGCATATATGGCTTGAAGCTTTTCGGTACGGCAAGTGGAATAATGTCCGCTGTCTCGTTGTCCTTGATCGTCTTCAACAGCGGCTCTAAATCTTCAAGCGTTGTAACGTTGGAAATGTCGAGATTGTATTTGTCTACATATTCCTTGTTGAAGCGCCATACAAATTGCTGCGCCAACTCCTTGTTTGCAGGAATACCGTAGTTGACTCCGTTTACTTTGGTTCCTTCAAGGAAGCGTGGATCAAGTACTTCTACAATTCCTTCCCCATACTGGTCGAGCAAATCGTTCAGAGGCATAAATGCCCCTTTGGCAGCATTCGGCAAGTAATCAAATGCCCAAGAGCTGGAGAAGGCGATATCATAGTTTTCGCCGGAGCTCGTGATGACCTGCATGCGCTGGCTGTAATCGCCCCAGTCAATCATATTAATGTCTAGCGTAACATTGATTTTCTCCGTTAAGTATTCATTGATTTTTTCTTGAACCATAGGCAAGTCCTTCTGATTTGGACCAATCAGATACAGCTTCAGTTTCACCGGATCAAGCTTGGAAACATCGACCGTTCCATCACTCTGTACTGCCTCTTCTTCCTTAGCTGGTGCAGCATTCTCTTTGCCGCCGCCGCATCCGGCCAGAACAACGGACAACAGAAGCATTAAAGCAAAGGACATTAATGTGAATCTTTTCGTGGACATGTTCTTTCCCCCTGTATCACTTAGTAGTTAAGCTATATTGAACCTCCTACACAACTGATGTGTCAAAAGCCCGCATGTTCTCAAGCCGTGTGTAGCTGGCTGCAACCTGGATAAAGTATTTAAGTTTTAACCTTTCACGGAGCCCACCGTCAGCCCCTGCACGAAGTATCTTTGGAAGAACGGGTACGCCAAAACAATCGGCGCTGTTGCCAGCACGACCATCGCCATTCTCACTGTTTCGGTCGGCAGACTGGCGGCCATATCGAAAGATCCGATATTTTGCGCGTTTTTCGTTAAGAAGTCCATGTTCTTCTCAATTTGCATCAGCATGAACTGCAGCGGCGGTGTTTTTTGCGGATTATTGTAATACAGCAAGGCATTGAACCAGTCATTCCAATATCCTAAAGAGCTGAATAAGCCGATCGTCGCTATGCCCGGCAGCGATACAGGGAGCACGATTTTGACAAAAGTGAGAAACTCGCCGGCCCCGTCTATTTTTGCAGATTCGATAATTTCATCAGGCACTGTCGTCTGAAAAAAGGTTCGCATGACGATAATGAAAAACGCACTCATCGACAATGGAAAAATCAGCGACCATATCGTATTTTGCAGATGCAGAAACTGGGTCATTACGATGTAGCCCGGCACCATCCCGCCCGAGAACAGCATGGTGAAAAAGGCTAGAAAGCTGAAAAATCCTCGAAATTCAAAGCTGCGCCGGGATAAGGCATAAGCGTATGAAGTCACTAGAACCAAGCTTAGCAGTGTACCCAGAACCGTTACTAACAAAGTCACTCCGAAGGAGGAAATCAGTTCACTGCCCGACCGGAAAATATAGTCGTAAGCTGCTATGCTGAATTGGCTTGGGAATAGGCTGAAGCCCTCCTGCACCAAGGTCTGCTCGTCGGTCAAGGAAATGATAATGACGAACAGAAACGGAAATACACATGAGAAGGAGAACAAACCGATGATGATGTTAAAAATTACATTCCATACAGGAGTAATGGCGTTGTAATCCCGCTTCTTCTTCACCTTTCCCGGTTGCGGGGCAGCTTGTGTCGATAACTGTGTCATATAAAGCACCTCCGCTCCTAGAAGATCGCATGATCTTTTTCGATTTTTCGAACAATATAGTTAGCGATCAGAATCAAAACAAGTCCTACCATCGATTGATATAATCCCGCTGCTGTGCTCATCCCTACGTCTCCCATATTAATCAGCCCGCGATACACAAATGTGTCGATAACATTCGTTACCGGATAGAGCGCACCCGAGTCTTTCGGAAGCTGATAGAAAAGTCCAAAATCCGAACGGAAGATACCGCCGATGGCCAGAATGGTTAATATGATCATGAGCGGTTTAAGCTGCGGAATCGTAATGTAACGAATCTGCTTCCACTTGCTGGCCCCGTCAATGACGGCCGCTTCATAATAAGACTTGTCGATCCCTGTAATGGCGGCCAGGTAGATGACGCTGTTATAGCCAACTCCTTTCCAGATGCCGACAAATAAAATGATGAACGGCCAATACTTCGGTTCCGAATACCAGCTAATCCGCTCTCCGCCGAAAAAGGTAATGATCTGGTTTACAGTCCCTTTGTCCATGCTGAGGAAGGTAAACGCAAAATAACTGATGATGACCCAGGACAGAAAATGCGGCAGGAACATGCCGGTTTGATAAATTTTAGCCATCCGCTTGTTGACCAGCTCACTGAGCAGAACCGCAAAGCTTACAGCGATTACGAGGCCCAAGATAATCAGGGCCAAGTTGTATAGAATGGTGTTGCGCGTAATGATGAAAGCATCATTGGTCGTAAATAAATACTCGAAATTTTTGAACCATACCCATTCACTATTGAATACACTGGCGAAAAATCCATCCCGGCTAATGCGGAAATCCTTAAACGCAAGTATTGTACCGAACATGGGCAAATAGGCAAAAATCAGAAACCAGATCGTCCCTGGCAATATCATGATCAGCAGTGCCCGGTTGCGAATAACTTTCTTGAAAAATGCCGACATGATCATTCCCCCTTATGCCTGTTAATTACAAGCTGATTTATCGTGTTTATTCGATCCCCTATGATCAGCAACACTCAGCGGATACTCTGCTTCTTATCGCTTGCCCTTAACTACTCTTATTGTGCCAAGTAAGCGCTGCCTGCAACAAGTTGAAAAATACTAGAAAGTCATGGATAAATTAAAGAAATAAATGGATGGAAGAAGAATAACGATCTACGGGCCGCTGTTGTCCGCCATTTGTCTTGATTAGATTTGATTGAAACTAATGGCTCCCAAAGGCGGACGTAAACTCCCTACGATTCGTTATTCTTATTCCAGGAGGCCAAAGCATAAGAGAAAAAGGCTGCCCTCTAAGCCGATGGGCAGCCTATCTCAGTTCAATTTTGCGCTTATTTGGCATACATCGTTCTTAGTTCCGTAGGCGACACGCCTGCGTACTTCTTGAACTGCCTGTAGAAATAAGAGCTGTCAATATACCCTACATTTACAGCGATTTCCGCCGTTTTCTGTTCGGTATGCAGCAGTAGTTGGGTCGCTTTCTCAATGCGGTACTGGTTAACGTAATCCGAAAAGCTGGAGCCTACTTCCTGTTGAAAGAGCTGACCGAGGTAATTCGGATGCAGCTTGAGCCGCTGACTTAGTGTCTTTAGGGAGAGCTCCTCTGCATAATGATATTGGACTTGCTCAATCAGGAATGAGACATGGGCGCTGTAGCCCGCTTCGTTTTGCCGCTGCAGCTCCAAACTTCGCGCAATCGTAGCCCATACATGCTGCTGCAGCCCAAGCATCGTGCTGATTCTGGGCAGCGGTGCGAACACTTCGCTATAATCAGGATTTCTCTCCATATCCTTTACGGTGAGCATTAGTTGAATTGCCGTATTGATGTACGGTGCACGGCATACCGCCTGGTCATCACCCGGACTAGCCAACAGGGATTCAATGTACGCCTTAAGAGTGTGCTCGCTCCCTTCAACGAGCAGCTTGTTCATTTGCTCCTGATTCAATGGCTCCAGGGGAATTTCCGTATCCCCCTGCGCATCAGCAAGCGAGTAGAATATGTCGCCCTCCCGAGCTATGAAGCTTCGGGCAAGCTGCCCTTTTGCAGCCCGGTAGCCCTCCTGTACCCCTTTAAAATCGTTAGTATGGCCTTCTGAACACCATAGACGAAGCGTTGTCATATCGTGCAAGCGCTGCATCACTGCTGTAAGGCTCTCTTGAACAACGGCATTGTGCACTTCCATTGATGCGAACAGAACAACAATATCATCATCCACATCGGGAAAACAAATGACTTCTTGGCCTTCGACGAGCACCTGCGCAGCGATTTGGCTGAATTCATCCGCTAGTCCAGTCAAACGGTACAGCTGCGAGACCGGTTTATCGTCAGAGATTAAGCGAAGAACAGCGACATGGTAAAATGAATAGTTCATAGGTATGCCTAGCAGTTCTGCCCTCTGCCTGAACTCATGAGTCTCAATTTCGCCGTTAACCCATCTTTGCAGCACATTGCTGCGCAGCACCTTCCAATCTTCCTCCGAGCGGAACAATTTCAGTTCCTCCCGTTCCCAATCGCCGCGAATATGCTTGATCGTAGCTTCCAATTCATCAATATTGATCGGCTTCAGCAAATAGTTTTGAATGCCTAGCGTAATTCCTACCTTCACATATTCAAACTCCTCATATCCGCTAAGCACAATAAATTTAGTTCGCGGATGCATTTCCTTGACTTTTTTTATAAGCTCCAGCCCGTTCATTCTCGGCATCATAATATCTGTAATGAGCAAATCCACCGATTCTTCCTTCAGCTTCTCCAGCGCCTGCAAGCCATCATTGGCCGAACCTGCGATTTTCAATTGATATTGACTCCACTCTATGATCGAGGTCAAGCCTTGAGCAATGAGGGGCTCATCATCTACAAAAAACACTTTTCTCACGCCTATTCCCCCTTCCGGATCATCGGAATTTCCAGCTGTACTTCCGTTCCCTCTCCCTCCGTACTGTTCACGGTCAACCCGTAGCTTTCACCGTAATTCATAACGATTCTTTCATGTACATTCATCAGGCCAATCGAGCTGTGATCCTTGTCAGGCGGCGGCTGTGTCCTCGCCAATGTCTGTCGAATCTCGGCCAATTTTTCCGGGCGGATTCCCGAGCCGTTATCCGATACGGTGATATGTACCCGATCGTCTGAGCGATAGGCGCGGACCTTAATGATATTATCGAACTCCAGGGAACGGAAGCCATGAACGATATAGTTCTCCACGATCGGCTGAACGAGCAGCTTAATGATGCTAAAGCCTGCAATAGACGGGTCGACCTCAATCTTAACTTCCAGCCGGCCTTCATAACGGATACGGAATAAGTCCAAATAATTCGCACACATATCAATTTCTTCCTCGATCGTAATAATCGTGCTTTTCTTCACCATATTTTTGAACAGTACCGATAAGCTGTAAATCATCTGGCCTACGTCCTTTGCCCCCATGTAATGCGCCTTCATCCGTATGGACTCGAGCGTATTGTATAAAAAATGCGGATTAATCTGTGATTGCAGAGCAACCAGCTCGGCGTTTTTTTGCTTGATTTCAGACGTGTACATTTTATCGATGTACTGCTCCAGCCGATCCCCCATATCGTTAAACCGCTGGGAAATTTGCTGCAGCTCATCTTCACCCGGCATTTGAATCCGCGTAGACAAATCCCCTTCCCCAATGCGGTTCATCGAGCGGATAATCCGCTGAATTTTTTTAGAGAATTTCCGAATAATTGTAGACGTAATTGCGAAGCTTGCCGTAATAAATACGATCGTTACGACAATCAAGCCATTCCTTAGGCTCTCTATGTTTTGCTGTATGGATGATTTGGACACGATGCCAACGACGGAAAGCCCGGCGTTCCCGATGTTCAATACATTCACCTTCGACAGTTCATCCAGCTCTACCCAATCCCCCGTGTTTTCCAGCTCTGAACGGTAGGGATAGGTTTGTCCGAAATATGTATCTTCCGAATCGTATATGACGGTTCCCTGGGAAGTCAGGACAAGGACGCGCCCGTTGATGACCGGGGCTCTGCTCTGCAGCCAGGAGGTAATCTGTTTGGTGTCAAATTCGACATTTAGCATCCCCACTTTTTCGAGCGTCCAGGGATCCTGAAGCTCTCTGGAATAGGAGTACAGCTGCGATTTCTCCTTACCCGGCGATGAAAACTGTTCGGCATGCAGCATCGTGTCCCACGTATGCAGTCTGCGGTGGGTAAACCATTCCTCCCAAGTGCTCCTTGAGCCGAACTCACCGTTGAGTTGCTGGTTCTCGCGGCTGATGTACATGTAAAAATTGCGGGGATAGCTGTGGATCGACACGCTTTCCGCTCCCGGCTCCTGTTCCAAATAAGCTTTAAGCAAAGCGTTGAAGGAGCGCAAGCTTTGCTCTCCCGTTCTGGAAAATAAATTAAGCCGATACCCGAGGTAGCTCTCATATTTATGATTTAAAAAATACATTAATTCATCGCTTAACGTGGCATCTCCGTAAATTTGCTGAATGACGTTTTGTACGCTATCGTACTGCCGGCTCAAGTAGATGCTCAGCACATGCGCTGTCTTCAAGTTCGCATCGGTCTGCTCCCTGATCATCCGCTGGGTTTGGTATTGATAAACTAAGATTGCCGCGGTCGCAAACAATACGATCATCACCGTCGAATAGAGCATAATAATCTTGTTGAACATTTTTCGTTTCAGGTGATTCAGATAAAAACGGCGTAACTTTGACATCCGGAACACATCCTGTTCTCATGTGGTCATTTACGCGATACAGTGTAACATCGTCTTAGCCAAATGGGCAAATCGAAATTGTCAATATTTTTTTATATTTGAAAAAACAGCCGGGCCTGCTTATAATGGACGTTGATCCCCTAGATCACCGCTTCACTTTACCTTGAGCTATGGCGAATCGCCATGCGAACACAAGGTTCTTCCTATACGCTTGCCCCCAGATTACTATGAGGGGGTAACTTTCCTATGTTTTTGACAGAACATAAACTCCAATCGCGTCTCCATGAATTGTCCGGCTATCGTTACCGTGAAGCCAAACCTATCCCATCTTTTCTTAGTTTAGAAGATACTCGCAAAGAGATTAATCCCGCTCTGCCCCAGGTCGATGATTCTTGGTCTGTAATGAACACCGGCGATACCTGGAGCGGCCGCGATTTGTATTTATGGTTGTCTGCGGAGGTAGAAATTCCATCCGCATGGGCCGGCAAAAAAGTGCTTGGCCGTTTTGATTTCGGTGAAACCGGCGCCGGCAACAACTCCGGGTTCGAATCGCTCTTCTATTTGCACGGCAAGCCGTATCAAGGCGTCGATTCCAATCATATGGAAGTATTCTTCAATGAGGATTTATCCGGAAGCAAGCAGCATCTGTTGTTCCGTCTATGGTCGGGGCTAGAAGGCGGAGGACAGCGGAAAAATCAAACGCATGGCGTTCGTCTTGCCGAAATTTGCTGGTTGGATGAAATTGCTGATGATTATTACTATACCCTGAAAGCAGTCACGGAAACTGTAAAAGTGCTGGATGAGAATATGCCTGAGCGCGCACAATTGCTCAAATTCGCTGACAAGTCTCTGACTTTTATCGATTGGAGCGAACCGGGCTCGGAAACGTTCTATCAGTCGGTTTACGAGGCGAGAGATTACCTCTCGGCAGCGATTGACCGGATGGAGAAAGCCTCTCCGGTGGAAATTACTTGTATCGGACATACGCATATCGATGTGGCCTGGCTTTGGCAGCTCAAGCACACCCGCGAGAAATCCGCCCGCTCCTTCTCTACGGTGATGCGTTTAATGGAAATGTTCCCGGAATATATTTTCCTGCAAACACAACCTCAGCTGTACGAGTATGTCAAGAATGACTACCCTGAGCTCTATGAAAAAATTAAAGACCGGGTGGCCGAAGGCCGCTGGGAAGCCGGAGGCGGCATGTGGCTGGAAGCAGACTGCAACCTGACCTCGGGCGAGTCGCTTGTTCGTCAGCTGCTAGTCGGCACTAGATTTCTGAAGCAGGAATTCGATGTCGATTGCGATTATTTGTGGCTGCCCGATGTGTTTGGCTATAGCTGGTCTCTGCCGCAGATTTTACAAAAGTCCGGCATTCGGACATTCATGACGACGAAAATCAGCTGGAATCAATACAACCGGATGCCGCACGACACCTTCCATTGGCGCGGAATCGACGGTACAGAGGTGCTGACTCACTTCATCACGACGACTGAGCCGTGGTCACAGCCGGGATCGTGGTTCTATACTTACAATGGTCAGATCATCCCGAAGACCGTTAAAGGAAGCTGGGACGCCTATCGCAACAAAGAGATGAATCAGAAGCTGCTTCTGTCGTATGGCTATGGCGACGGCGGCGGCGGCGTGAACCGCGAAATGCTGGAAATGCGCCGCAGACTGGATCGGATTCCAGGCATGCCGAAGCTGAAAACAGGCCGAGCGGATGAATTTTTCCGGGAATTGAATGAGACGGTGGAGCAAACCGACAGCTATGTGCATACATGGGATGGCGAGCTGTATTTGGAATACCATCGCGGAACATATACAAGCCAGGCATACAACAAACGAATGAACCGGAAGCTGGAGCTGCTGTATCGTGATGCGGAGTGGCTGAGCGTCATGAACAGTGTATTGAGCAGGGATTGGGAGCAGTATAGCGGCCAGGCGCTGAACGATGGCTGGAAAATCATCCTGCGCAATCAATTTCACGATATCATTCCCGGTTCATCGATCCGTGAGGTGTACGAGGACAGCACGATTGAATATGCGGACGCCGAGCAAATCGGGCGAGGGGTGTGGCATAAAGCTGAGCATGGTGTTGTAACCAATGATCAAAATCAGGTGTACACCGTATGGAATTCCTCCCCCTGGAGCTGGAGCGGACTTATTGAAATTCCGGTCACAGAAGGATTGGAGCAAGGCGTCTGGCAGGATCATGAAGGACGGTCCCTTACCGCACAGCGTACACAGGACTTCTGGGTGATTTGGGTGGAGGAGATCCCTTCGCTTGGACATACAACGATCCAATTCCATAGTGCTTTGCCCGCTTCTGAAGGGCAGAACCCTTTCATCCTGAAAGACAACGGGATTGTCACGCCATACTATGAGCTGGCCTGGAACGAGCAGGGACAACTGACCTCTATTTTCGATCTGGAGGAACAGCGCGAAGTACTGGCAAGCGGCGCTCGCGGCAATGTGTTCCAACTGTTTGAAGACAAACCGCTGGCCCATGAAGCTTGGGATATTGATATTTTCTATCAACAGAAGTCCAAGGAATTGAATGATTTGCAAGGTGTCGAGGTCCTCGAATCCGGTGCGCTGCGCACCGTCATTCGCTTCAACTGGAAATATGGCAAATCAACGCTGAAACAGGACATGATTGTATACAGTGACAACCGCCGCATCGACTTCGCAACGGAAGCGGATTGGCATGAGCGTCAGCAATTGCTTAAAGTTGCATTCCCTGTAAACGTGCGCTCAACGGAAGCGACCTTTGATATCCAATACGGAAACGTGAAGCGTCCGACCCACTGGAACACAAGCTGGGATATGGCCCGCTTTGAAACCGTCGGCCATCAATGGGCGGATCTGTCCGATAAAGGTTATGGCGTCAGCCTGATGAACGATTGCAAATACGGCTACGACATCAAGGACAACGTCCTGCGGCTATCGCTGATTAAATGCGCGATTCATCCGGATATTGAAGCGGATCAAGGACATCATCGCTTCACCTACTCCTTGTTCCCGCATCAGGGCGACTGGCTGCAAGGGGATACCGTGCGCCATGCCTGGGCACTGAATAACCCGCTTCGCTACACGGAAGGCGCCGCGGATGCTCCGGCAAGATCAATGTTCAAGCTGTCCAGCAGTACGGCGATGATCTCTGCAGTGAAGAAATCAGAAGACCGCAATACCGTTATTGTGCGGGTTCATGATTTTTCTGGCAGCCGAAATGCACTGACGCTCGAAAGCGATCTTACGCTCGCCGCCTGGAGAACGTGCAACCTGATGGAGCAGCCGGAAGGGGATTGGCAGCATCAGTCAATCATCAATTTTGTGCTTGAGCCTTATGAAATCACTACTTTTGAAATTGATTTGCAGGCCTAGGTGTTCTAACCAATGATAAAGGGACCGCGATCGCAACAAGCGATACGCGGTCCCTTTATATAAGGCTATGTTAAATTCTAATGTTGATATTTTACCATAAGAAAACCGCCTGGGTGAAAGGCGGTTTGTTGAGCTATCGTCACCCGTTAGTTTTGCATTTCGTACAATACATCCGTTAGTCCGTTGGGATAAAGTATCTTTTTCCCTGACAATATTTCATCAATTTTTAACCATTTTGCACTGGTAGTCTTCTCTCCCTCAACCAACGTAAAACGTTCTTTGTTATACAGCTTGGTATCCTTAAAATCTACTAAGTATATTTGAGTTATTTCATGACCTATATTCTCGTCTATACGGAAGATATTCTCTAAACATGTAATGTACCGTTTGATAATTACCTCAATGCCTAATTCTTCATGAAATTCTCTTATTAATGTCTCATTTGACTTTTCTCCAAGCTCGATTGTTCCCCCAATTGGGCGGTAGTAATAACCGATTCCTTTAGAATGTTTACCTTCGTTTTCCTCCAAAAGAATATGATTATCCTTAATGATTAGACCTAAAGTATTAGCCCGTGGATACATCAAACAGCGCCCCTTAGATACAAATTCGTTCTAAAAATTATCATAACTACCGTTAAACTAATCTGCCCGTTAACTTAACAAGAAGCAGAAAGCCGAAGTTTTGTGTTCGTTTTGGTCCTTGCTTATGCCACAATATTTGGCTTTTCCGCCTCGTTTACTGGCTTGTGTTCGGTGATGTTCCGCTTGCCCTTTTCTGAGTATAGAAAGTAGGTCTCGTCTATTTCAACGATACCTTGAAAAGATTCGGTTGGAATCTGTATAGACAAATCACCTCCGAACCGAATTGTTACTTTCATTTCAGAACATTCGTTCGTAATTATCAAATGTCAACATTAAGGTTTAAACAACGCCTTATATAAAGCTACATGTGCTTGCTACAATGCTATATATATTGCTCGACGGTCTGGACATATTTTCGCCGCGAGGAATTCAATTCTGCTTCGACTCTGCGCTGCAATGCAGCTAAATCCGACAGTATTTTGTTTACCTCCGACCGCTTGCCCTCCACCTGATGCAGCATGTCGTTGATTTTCCCCTGGACGATCCAGTCCATAATGAAGCCATCAAAGAAATAATCCGAGAACTTAAGAAATCCGCCAATCTCAATATGGACCGGCATTTGCTCGCCCACGTCCCGCAGCTCCTTCTCGAAATGCCGCATACTGTTCTGGGCACGGTACAAATCATTCATCGCCTCATCCAGACGGCCGTGCTTAATATGCGTCGAGATCATGCCGCCGCCAAGCATATCATAGGTACCCCAGTTTTTAGCCGACCGCAGCTTGTCAACGGCGCTGTCCAGATCATGAGCAACCGAACGCCCCGCCCGCAGCGCTTCTTCCAATTCCTTGTTCTGTACGCTTAGGGCCGCCTGTTCTTCCGCCAAAGTCCGCAGCTCTTCATTTTCCTGCAATACCTGACGCTCCTTGGCCTCAAACACTTGATCATAATCGAGCTTCCAGAACTTCACTTCCGCCAGCTGTTTTTTGGCTGCGGCGATCTGCTGTTCCGTATGCTGCAGCGCCCGATCCGCTTCATCGTATTTCAGCTTGGCTTCAAGCACCTCGCGCTGCTCCTGATCGAGCTTTTCCGTCTTTTTGCCGAGAATCGTGTACAGTAAATTGGACAAGGACAAGCCGCTCAATTGCTCGACATCCTTCTCCTCTGCAGCCAGTCTCCGGCTAGCTTCCTCTCTCGCACGCTCCAACCCGGCGAGCTCTTCCTCCAACTGTTGATGGCGCTTCTCCCACTTCTCTTTTTTCCGCCCCATCTCCTTCAGTTCCGCCAGGCGTTCATTCATATCCTCAAACATGCCGTATCCTCTCCTTCTAAACAAAACACGATACAAGTACTATATTTTCGAATACCGATATGACCGGCAGATACGCTTTGCGCGCAATGTCTCCAAGACCGATGATGCCTATGGGCAAATGGGTTCCTCCTAATTGGTCATTGTAATAGCGCTTACCATGTAGTACGCATTTACCCTTATAAAGTTACATAAAAAAGGCACCTTTCGGGTGCCTTGTGATCCTTTTTTCAAATGATATATAACTTGCATTACCGCCCCTCCGCAACAAATCGTTCTATTGCCATTTCACTCCAACTGGGTTAGGAACGGCCGGGGAGTGGTCGTCTGCATGGCTGCACAGTGTAATAATGTAATCCGGAAATATACGCTTTTTTTATGATTCATATCGAACTCCTCTTTCCGAAAATAATAACAACGTAATCTATCCTATTAACAATAGCCATAAATAAAGTCCAGTTAACGTAATGACCAGCGTTGGTATCGTAAGAATAATTCCAGTCCGGAAATACTGGCCCCACGTAATCTTAATGCCTTTTTTGGACAACACATGCAGCCACAGTAAGGTGGCCAAGGAACCGATCGGTGTTATTTTTGGCCCGAGATCCGAGCCGATCACATTTGCAAAAACAAGTGCTTCTCTCATAACACCCGTTGTACTCGTACTATCTATTGCTAATGCGCCAATCATGACCGTAGGCAGATTATTCATTACGGATGACAGCAGCGCCGTCAGAAGGCCCATGCCTAATGTGGCCGCGTAGAGCCCCAGATTCGCAATTTCCTGTATCCAGCTTCCGAGCTGATCGGTTAACCCGGCGTTGCGAAGCCCATATACGACGACATACATCCCGATGGAGAAGACAACGATAGACCATGGCGCCTCTTTGATGACTTTGGATGTCCGTATATCCGGGCTGCGCCGGGCAGCGATGATGAATAGGACCGCCACTGCCCCCGCCGCCGCCGATACAGGTATACCGATGAACTCGCTGGATAAATACGCCGCCAGCAGCAGAAGCAGGATGATCCAGGATAACCGGAACATTTGGGGATCCCGGATCGCGTCCTGCGGATTTTTTAACTGCGCCTCGTCATAATAGGCAGGAATTTGTTTGCGGTAGAACAGGTACAACACGAGCACACTGGCACTAATCGAAAATAAAGTAGGTATGATCATTTTGATAAAATAGGCGCCGAACCCGATCCCGAAATAATCCGCTGACACGATGTTGACCAAATTGCTCACGATAAGCGGCAGCGACGCCGTATCCGCTATAAAACCGCTCGCCATAATGAATGGCAGCACCATGCGGTCCTCGAATTTGAGCGCCCTAACCATTGCCAATACAATCGGTGTAAGTATCAGCGCAGCGCCATCATTGGCGAATAACGCGGCAACCAGCGCACCAAGCAGAATGACATAGACGAACATCAATTTTCCGCTGCCGTTCGCCAGCCGGGTCATATGCAGTGCAGCCCATTCGAAGAATCCGATTTCGTCCAGCAAGATAGAAATTATTATAATCGCAATAAAGGCGAGTGTGGCATTCCAAACGATAGCTGTGACATCAAGCACGTCTTGAAAGCCAACCACGCCAAACAGCAATGCAAGTATCGCGCCCCCCATTGCCGACCAGCCGATGCCAAGCCCTTTGGGCTGCCATATAACCAAGGTTATTGTAAGCGCGAATATGCTAAAAGCAATGTAAACCATCCGTTCTCCTCTTCCATTAACAGCAGTTGTTCGCTGAGCATTTCTTAATCCACTCCAGTTGTTCCACAGGTACAGGAACATGCTCCATCAGAGCCTGGACATGAGGCTTGTCCTCCAGCGTCAAATCATAATACACCCATGACCCGCGTTTATCTTCACCTACCAGACCTGCCTCCTTCAGCTTGCGCAAATGCTGGCTGACATTCGGCTGCGTCGTCTGCAGAGCATCCACCAAATCACATACGCAGTGCTCCCCTTCTCGCAAAATCGTTAATAGCGTCAAGCGTGTTCTGTCAGCCAGCAGCTTCAAATCCCGAATGATCTCTTCCATAGAGAGCCTCCTTCCTTCATTATTTTTAGCTACACCGATTATATAATTACTCAGTTATATAATCAATTGATTATATGTATTTTTTTGCGTACAAGTAAAAAAGGCGCCAATAAGGCGCCCTCTCTCTATTGAAGTTCTTCTATATGACCTTCCCTTCGGAAGGATCCTTGATTTGCAATTCCTGTGCATATCGCGAGACCTGTAATTCCAGCGGCGAACAAATACATATTTACGATTCCAAGCCACTCAGCAATGCCGCTCATCGCGATTAGTGATATGCCGAATACTGTATTCAGCAACGTCGCTTGCGCCGAAAACACTTGAGGCAGCCGCTCCTTGCTTGCGCTGCGCTGAATTAACGTGCGGCGAGATACAGCAGACAGTTCGGTTAACGGTCCTGTTAACAACACGAGCAGCAACGTCAGCGGAGCATTAGAATTCATGGCGAACAGTACCGTCAGGATAGCATAGCCGAGCATGCCTGCCAGCATCGCCGTAAAAATCCTCTTTTCCAGCCGGTCGACGAACGCTACGACAAGCAGCCCGCCAAGCACAGCACCAGCAAAATAACTCGCATTGATATAACCCCACCACTGCTCATCCTTCAGCAATACTTCTTTGACGAATACAAGCATAAACGCACCGGCCCACACCGAACCTCCTAGCATATCCGTCATATCCATGACCGTTAAAGCTCGCAGCCTCGGCGATTTCCAGATTAGCACCCAGCCTTCCTTAAGCGTGTCCCAGCGGGAAGGCGACTTGATCTCGCCGCTCGGATCACTCGCTGTCTGCGCCTCATTCATCGTCACATGGCCTTGTCGAGACGCAGTTCGCCAATCCCATATTCCCCGCCTTTGCGGTTCTAGCGGATCCTCAATCCAGAATGTCACGAACATAGCCAATCCATAGCCAACAGCAACGATAACCAGAACTGGAAAAGCTCCCAGCTTCGCGACCATCAAGCCGCTTAACGCCCAGCCAGCAAACTGAATGATCTGATCGGTCGTAGCCACCATTCCGTTGGCCTTCATTAGCACCTCATCCGATACAAGACGCGGAACGAGCGCATTTCGCGCGGGAGTCGTCCAGCCGTCCAAGAAAGAGATGCAAGCAATGATTCCATAGATAAGCAGGAAATTGCTCCCCTCGCTCCATGGAGACAAATAGAAAGCCAACAGACTAAACAAGAGAAACTGCCCGGACTGCGATATCGCTAGCAGAAAGGGCAGCTTATACTTGGCAACCATAAGCGGCGCAAGAAATCCGCTTGTTAACTGGGCCGTCACCCGGATGAACGGAACCAAGGTTGCAAATATAATGGAGTTGGTGGTGCTCAGCACGAATGTCATCAGCGCGACAAGGTAGAAGACGTCTGCCATATTGGACAGCGCCTGCGAGCCCCACAAGTAATAAAAAGACTTCTTGAACATGAACTGTAAGCCTCCGTATTCCATTGCATTAAATTTTATTTAGCAATATCTCAATTTGATGCAGCTTACAGTTCAAAATCAAATCGGTCTCATCGTAGACTCCTATCCGTTCAAGTATTTAATACTAATATACTAGCCTTCAATCAGTCCTTTTTCAATAAGAAAATTACGGGCAACCTCTTCTTCCTTTAAACCTTCTACATCCACGTCAGCATTCAGCTTCTGCATCTCTTCATCGCTGATTAATCCGCCCATTTGATTCAAAACTTGTTCCAATTCCGGATACTTATCCAACGTTTCTTGACGGATCACCGGTCCTCCATCATAAGGCGGGAAAAACTCCTTGTCATCCTTCAATATGACCAGGTCATGCACCTTGATTTGCGCGTCCGTAGCATAGGCGTTCGTTACATCCGTCTCCCCGTTTGAAATCGACTGATACATGATGCCGTGATCCATCCCTTTTTGCTGCTTAAAATTCATATTATACAGCTTTTGTATCCCTGGAAAACCGTCATCGCGGTCAAGAAATTCGAACTCAACGCCAAGCACCATTTGTTCTGACACTTCAGCCAAATCGCTAAAGGTTTCGAGATTGTACTGTGCTGCCGTCTCGCGTGTAACAGCTAGCGTATACGTATTGTTAATGCCGAACGGCTCCAGGAACACCAAATTGTCCTCGGCAAGCAGCTCTCTTGTTTTAGCCAGTGACTCTGCGGAATTTCCGGTCTCTTCTTGATAATAGTTGGCGACAACCGTGCCAGTATATTCCGGGTATAACTGAATTTCATCATTCTTCAGTGCGCTCCAAGCGACATTGGAGCCGCCCAGGTTAACCTGGCGTTTTACTTTAATGTCCGTTTTATGTTCAATCAGCTCTGCCATCATCAAAGCGAGCAGCATATTTTCTGTAAAATTTTTCGACCCTACCGTAATTTCTTTGGCACCGTTTGCCTCTCCTCTGCTGACTGCCCCGCCGCCGCATGCACTTAACAGCATCGCCAGCAAAGCCAGCGCCAACATCCCTGTCATCCATCTTTTTGCATTCATAACCATTTGAACCTCCATTTTGAATACCTATTGATCATTGTATTGTTTTCAATTCGATTTGTTTTTTTGTTTATACTTTCAAGCCTTTCGGCGTCACTGCCTTCTCCAGCAAACCGAGCAAGTAATCCATCACCAGTGCCAGCATCGCCGCTGGAATAGCCCCCATTAAGGTAAGTGCTTCAATGTTACGCTGGATGCCGAGGAAAATATATTCACCGAGCCCTCCTGCTCCGATAAAAGAGGCTAAAGTAGCCGTACCGACATTAATGACCGCCGCCGTTCGAATTCCCGCCATAATTACATTCAAGGCAAGCGGAAGCTGCACGCGGAACAAAATTTGCCATCCCTTCATCCCCATCCCCCTGGCCGCTTCCACAATCGACTTATCGACATCGGTAATGCCGGTGTACGTATTGCGGATGATCGGCAGCAGAGAATACAAAAACAAGGCCGCTACTGCGGTCTTCATCCCGATGCCGAACAACGGAATCATAAATCCTAGCATCGCCAAGCTTGGGACCGTCTGAAGAATACCGGCTGTACCGAGAGTAAGGCCTTTCAGCGATTTAATTCTAGTAATCATAATTCCTAGAGTGATGCCCACTATGATAGCCAGCAGCATCGATAAAAAAACTAGCTCAATGTGTACCCATAACGACTGCACCAATTCACCTTTGCGCATGTCGAACTGGTGAATCATTTGCTCCCATAACGATTTATTTCTCATTTTTCCCCCTCAACTCCTACCCACTGCGCGGCAAATGCCGTTAACAGACTGCTTCTCGTGACGATGCCATTAATTTCCCCTTCTTCGGTGACTACAGGAATAATGCCGAATGGCGCCTGGGTAATTAACGATAGCGCATCTCTGGCGGTTGCAGTATTGGCCAATACGACTTCAGGCGGGACCATGATTTCCTGAATAGTCTGGACATTGTCCATTTGCGCGGCCACGTCATAGGCCGAAACTATGCCGATCAGCTTCCCTGTCTTGTCGCCTACCAACAACGTATCGGTCTTTCTTTGCCGCATAAACGTAAGCGCTCTGCCCAAGCTGCGTTCAGGCAAAGTAGTCGACGGATTATCCCGCATAACTTCGGTGACTGGAATATATTCGGGGTTTTGATACAGCCGGTTTTTCCCGACGAAGCCTTCCACAAATTCGTTAGCCGGATGACTTAGAAGTTGGTCCGGCGTAGCGATCTGTACCAGTTCGCCATCTTTGAGTATGGCAATTTTATCGCCAAGCTTCAGGGCTTCCTCCATATCATGCGTTACGAACACGATCGTTTTCTTTACTTCCTGCTGCAGTCTTAGCAGCTCATCCTGGAGCTGTTCCCGAGTAATCGGATCGAGCGCGCCAAAGGGTTCATCCATAAGAATAATATCCGGATCGGCAGCAAGTGCCCGAGCGACGCCTACACGCTGCTGCTGACCGCCTGATAGCTGCTTCGGATAACGCTTGGCGAATATCGCTGGATCAAGCCCAACCATACGCAGCATTTCGTTCACTCGTTCCTTCTTTTTACTTGTACTCCATCCTTTTAATTCAGGAATCAGACCTACGTTTTCTTCGATCGTATAGTGGGGGAACAATCCGATTTGCTGAATGACATAACCGATATTTTTGCGGAGTGTTACGGGGTTCTCCTGAGTAATGTCTTTGCCTTGGACATAAATTTTTCCTGAAGTATGGGGAATAAGGCGATTAATCATCTTCATCGAGGTTGTTTTGCCACAGCCGCTTGGGCCGATCAAAACAAGAATTTCGCCAGCCTCAATTTCAAAGCTGATGTTTTTGACCGCTTCATACCCGTTAGGATACGTCTTGCTCACTTGTTCAAATTTTAGCATTTTGCCTCCTCTTCCGTTTAAAATCATGTTTTCTTTGATCCCCTTTTCATGGCCAATCAAGCAAATGTAAAAGAGTTTATGTGCTGCCGCAACCACCAATAGGTACTACTATAACAAACCTGCCGACGACTGACAACCTACTAACAATGGACAAGTTGTATGTTAATTAATGGTCTTTCATGCAAAAAAAAAGAGGCTGTCATGGCCTGAAAGCCAGTGCCGACAACCTCTTAGCGTCTATTTATAATCTGTCTATTGATCCATAATTTGATTTACAAAGCGCTCTGTTTTTTCATAAATTTTAGCGTCTCCCACGAAAACAAGATAGTCGTTTTCCCTTAAAATAACATGCGGCCCTGGCGAAATGGATACTCCCGTCCCTCTGCGCAGCGCAATGACGGTAGCACCTGTATTTTGCCAAAACTGCAGGTTCCCAATCGTTTTGCCGACGGCATGGGACTGTTCCTGAATTTGGATTTCCATCGGGTTATAAGGCGTCAGGTTTTGCAGCCGGTCCGATGCCTTCGTAATTTTGCCCAGCAAAATCTCAAACCTGCGGTCGACTTCTTTCTTCTCGGACATCAGAAGCTCAAGGTCACGCTTCAAAGAATAGGCGGATTTCAAATAATTGCTGCTTGTTAAGTACTCGCGGGCCTTTTGATCCGAAATGACGACAATGCCTTTGCCTTGGGAGACGGAGACGATTCCCTCGTCCTTTAATAAACCGATCGCCTTGCGAATGGTTTCTGGGGAAACATGATATTGAGCCGCCAACAAAGAACGCCCTGATATTTTGCTCTGAACGGAAAGCTCCCCACTAACGATTCTCTGAGCAATATCAAGCGCTATGGATTTGTAGACAGCAATTTCCTGCATTGCAACAACTTCCCCCTTTAAGATAATTACGTTCAGTATACCTCTTTTTACATCGCAATTAAACAGTAGTCCGCCAGAAGCCAGATCCGTTTACAGTCAGTTAACACGTCTATAGTATTATAAAATTGCAGAAAACGTTTTTGTGTGTGGTGACGATACTTTGGAAGGATAAAGGGAATTATGCCTGAACAAACAAAAACAGTAATGACAAATAATTCGCGGCAAGACATGGGGCAGGGCATGCGGCAAAGCACGATGCAAATCTTCCTTGCCTCCCTCAAATTAGGACTGACCTCTTTTGGAGGACCTATCGCCCATCTTGGATACTTTCACCATGAATATGTCAAACGGCGCAAATGGATGGATGAAAAAGCTTTTGCCGACCTGGTAGCGTTATGCCAGTTTCTGCCCGGTCCAGCCAGCAGCCAGGTTGGCATCGGCATCGGCTTCCGCTGCGCAGGCTGGGCCGGCGCACTTGCCGCTTGGTGCGGATTTACGCTGCCCTCCGTCCTCATTTTAGTGCTGTTCGCCTTCATCATGCGCGGGATGAATTTAGGGGATGCCTTATGGCTTCATGGATTGAAGCTGACAGCTGTAGCTATTGTTGCCCAGGCTGTATGGAATATGGGGACAAAGCTCGCCTATGGCCGAAGCAGAGCCTCTATTGCACTGGCCGCCGCTGGGATAAGTCTGCTATGGCAGAGCGCTATCAGCCAGGTCGTCCTTATTACGGCAGCAGCAGGGTTAGGGCTGTATCTATATCGTAAAGAGGCCCAGCGTGAGCCTGTCGTCGCAGGGCATGTCGTTGAACCTGCCGATACGTCATATAGCCGCAGCCGCCGCATACAGGCGGCAACTTGCTTGGCGCTGTATTTCGCCTTGCTCCTGCTTCTTCCCCTGTTGAGCCGATGGTCAAGCGGAGAAGAAATACATTTATTTGACAGCTTCTACCGGGCAGGGTCCCTCGTCTTCGGCGGAGGGCATGTTGTCCTTCCGCTGCTTCAGGAGGAGGTCATCCCGCGCGGCTGGATTAGTCTGTCCGATTTTATCGCCGGATATGGCGCAGCCCAGGCTGTGCCCGGGCCGCTATTTACGTTCGCCGCTTATTTAGGTGCATTGCATAGCGGAATTACCGGCGCGGTCATCGCAACCGCAGCCATCTTCTTGCCGGGATTTCTGCTAGTGGCCGGCGTTCTGCCGATTTGGGACAACCTGCGCAGCAGCGAAAAGGTTCAGGGAGCGCTGCAGGGCATCAATGCCGCTGTCGTCGGCCTGCTGCTGACCGCATTATACGATCCGATCTGGACCGGAGCGGTCGTTTCCACGTACGATTTTATTGTAGTCTTAGGCCTGTTCGCAATGCTTGTCGTCTGGAAGTTGCCTCCCTGGTGCGTTGTCATTGCAGGCGCTATGTGCGGGATGCTGATGGGATTCATCTGATGAGGCAGCTTTTAAAACTTTTAACGGTGACACACTGTGCTGCCTAATGACTATTGTTCGTAAATCATCTTTCGGGTCATTCCCCCGTCCACGATGAGATGCGTTCCGGTGACGAAAGTATTGTCGGGATGGGTTAAATACAGGCAGGCTTGAGCAATATCTTCAGGCTTGCCTACCCTGCCTGCCGGATGCTGGGCGTGATCCTCCCTGCGCAGCTCCTCATAGCTTCCCGTTTCGATCCATCCGGGGCTGACGCAATTCACCCGAATACGATCAGGGCCTAACGAGACCGCCAGCGCATGGCTAAGGGCCACAATCGCTCCCTTTGATGCCGCATAGGCTTCGGAATTCGGTTCGGACATGACCGAGCGTGTGGAAGCAATGTTGACTATGGCGCCTCCTTGGGTATTCCGCTTCATCAGCTTGGCCGCTTCCCGGGCCACAAGAAAACAACTGCGCACATTAGTGTTAAGCACGTCATCCCACTCTTCGGCCGTCAGCTCCAAAGGCGATTTGAACCTCGACACGCCCGCATTATTGATGACGATATCTATGATCCCATACTCATGTTCAATATGTTGAATTACTTCAATAATATCCCGTTCATGGCGAACATCGCACAAAATAAATTGTGACTTTCCGCCGTTATGCCTGATGGCTTCTGCGGCCGACTCACCTTGCTCCAAATTGACATCAGCGATAACGACCGTACCTCCGCGCTTGGCGTAGGCTTCAGCAATGCCCCTCCCAATCCCCTGTGCTCCGCCGGTGACTAATGTTACTAGGTTATCGAATGACATCCTCGTCAAAGTCCCCCTTTAATAACAACTTCTTAAGCTAAGTCGAAGTCCCGCTTATCCTTTTTTACTCACTCCACCTCTATCTCGAAGCAAACAAGCTCTTGATCAACGTAAGACCGCTCATCAGGCCAAAAAAGAAAAATTCCCGTTCGCGAACAATTTTAAAATATTCCTCCACATAAATTTGCTTCAAATATGTAACAACCATCGGATAAATCAAAATGAGCAAGCAAGGTAAAAACACGCCGAAAAACAGCGGTTTGTTCATTTTCCGCCGTCCTGGCAGTCCATTCAGCAAACTTAAATATATCCCGAATGCAAAGGCATACAAGATGTTGGCCAGGAGCATGTTGTCCATTTTGTACAAAATCGTACCCTTATTCCCCATCATAGCGAAGAAGCTGCTGCTGTAATAAACGAGCAAACAAGCACCGATGAGCCAAAGGATGTAATACGAAATCCCTTTTGAATTGTTCATGTCCGACTCTCCCATTCTTTCGTCCGCCCACCATGCGGAGCAATGCTGCTCCCCATTTTGACATGCTTGAGCTGGGCCACAATGATGATGCTAATCACAACGAGCAAAAACCAGGAACTAATTTTCCCGATGTGAACCATCCGCCATACGTCTTCCTGATCCGGGTACTTCCATGCTCCAAAAAACGTCGTCACATTCTCCGCAATCCAGACGAAGAAGCCGATAAGCAGAAACGATAAAAGCAGCGGCATTCGCAGCGTTGTTTCCTCTAGCGTAAAATACACTGTACAGCGTAAAAAGACAATAAATAAGAGAACCATTAGTATATAGCGATAATCGCCGATAAAATGATGCGTAAAAAAATTCAAATAAATGGCCGCGCTTATGGCAACCGCATAGCCCGATTTCGGCCAGCCCGTAATTTGCAATTGGAGCCGCCGCCATGCCTGGCATATATAGCTTGCTACGCTGGCGTACATGAACCCGCTGTATAACGGAACCCCGAACACTTTGCTCCAGGCTGCTTCCGGATAAGCCCATGACCCCATATGCACTTTGAATATCTCCAAGCCTAACCCGATCACATGGAACATACAAATCACCTTAAGCTCATCCCATGTTTCCAGTTTGGTTATCATCATCGCTGCTTGGGCGAGTAGGCAAATAAGCAAAATCCAATCATATCTTGGCAATCCTGGCAATGCAACAACCTTCGTAAGAGCGAGCGCTCCGAAAATAATCAAAGGGAACACGCAGGATAATGCCTGAAGCCACGTAAATACTGCCAGCTTGCGCACGAATGTCATTCCATCGATCAACCTCCTGATCCTTCCACTTAAATTTTATCACAGCTGTACGCTGATAAGATGACAACAATGATCACATTTAACCAAAACACGGCTTAACATGAAATCAGTATATTCCAAAAAAGTAAAAGTGCCTAGTTTGCTGACATACGCAAATTAGGCACCCTATAAAGTGAGACTGGAAGCTAGTTAAAATAATATCAAACTCCTCACCTTACGGCTCCATCCCCCAGACAAGATTTCCGTTCAAGTATAGCGGTGCTTTTTCCCAGCTGGCAAAGCTGCTTTTCGTCCCATCATAGGAATAATCATCCGCTTCGTTATAGTTGGACCAATCCGTCTTGTTGACCCGAACCTGAATTTCTCCCGTGCTGGCGCCTGGAGCCAGGCTCCCTGCGCCTGAGCCGAATGAAATTTCCACGTAATAATCGGCGCCTGTCTTGGCAGATTCCAGCTTGACGAAAGTACCGCTTACGTTACCGCTGCCGACCGCAGCGTAATCGCAATGGAACTGCTGCGGCTTGTCACCATCAATGGTGTAGAAGTAACGAATCTTCACGTCGCTTAATGAAATTGCTGTGCTGCCGTTGTTGACGATGCGGAATTGGGGACGGAACTGATTATCCCCGGGGTTGGTATCGTTTGTGCGATATTCCAGTATTAAATCACCTTCCACCGGAGTCGGCGCAGCAGTTGGCTTTGCGCTTGCTTCGGGGGAGTCCGGGCTCTCGCCCACATCATTGGACGCACTAACTACATAATAATAAGTTGTATCGTTCACTACGCTGGCATCGATATAAGCAGGCTCAGTTGTCGTTGCCAATGCAGTGTACGGTCCTCCGCTTGTCGTGGCCCGTTTCACCGTGTAGATATCTGATCCGCTGACATTATTCCAGGACAGATTAACGACCGCATCTCCTGCTGCCGCATTCGGCTTGGACGGGGCTTTTGGAGCTGTTGGCTCAACCGGCCCGCCTTGACCGTTGTTAATCAAACGGTCATATTCGGCATAAGCCGTAGCCATATCAACCTGCGACCAGAAACGGTGATAAGTGAATTCCGGGGCTCCGTTCGTCCATTTTTGCGTTTGCGGGTCCCAAGAGGTATTATATTTGTTTTCTAAATACGACCATTGCGGATCGTTCTTGATCGCTGGGCGAACATCGGTGTAGCTGGCATAAACACCGTTGCCGCCTTTGGCCGGATCAGACGGTACGGTAGACGATCCTGGAATCGTATTGCCTTGGCCAAACGTGCCTGTCCAGCCGCTTGGGAAGTAAATTTCTTTCGTGAAATAGCGGTAGTAGTCTTCACGCGGCTCGATGGTCGTAATACCAATACCATCGTTATAGCCCCATGCGGTGTCCAGCAGCGATTTAGCCAGCTGCTCCGCCTGGCTGCCGAGCGCCGTGTAGCTTCCGTTCTCGGCTTTAGTGCCTGCGGCAAAGAACGTTAACGCCTTAATATAGCTGCCCAGCACCCCGGCATCCTGACCCGGGTTCTTTGTGACGACGCGCAAATTTGGATTGCCGTTATAATTGCCCAGACCGTTCCAGGTTGCCGGCTGGCCGGACCACTCGAGATTGCTAGGAATCCAGAACTCACCCGGCGCAGCTACAGTCGCGATGGAAGGATTGCTGCCGCCAAGTACGCGGTTCCCCTGCTGATCCAAATAATAACCTTCCGAATCGGTTACAGGACGCTGGTTAGCGAATACGTAGTCTATCGACCAGTCGATCCACTTTTGAACGACCTGCTTGGCGAGTTGGAAATTTTCCGAAGCCGTGTCCCCGTTGGCAGCAAGAATGTAGTAGAGCTCTGCAATCCGCTCTACCGGCCAGGCTTGCATGCCAAACCAGTTGTTGGATGGCGGATCATGGTAGACAGGCGCATCATCGTAAGCTAACCCGTAGAACGTACTCTTGCCTGCGGGATACGCTTTGTACGCTCCATCCCAGCTGTTCGTTGCACCGCCGGCGATAGCGCCTTCAGCAGATTGAAGCCAGGCATAGAATTCCAATTGCCGTTTCAGGGAAGTGCTCCAGTCCTGACCTGCGGTTGGAGATGCGGGAATCAATCCCCCATCCGGATCGGAAAGGGCATATGCCGCTACAACGTTCTGGTAGCCTTGATGAGCATGGCTGGCTCCGATCCGCCAAGCCCAGTTGCCTGACCCGCCGAGACCGCCGCCCCATGCCGTATACCAAGCCATCAAATAATGGCTGGCGTCCTTGCCTGTACCTGCGGCCGGCGTCCCATTTGAAGCGCTTCCAATCTTTTGGAAATATTTATCGTACATACCGTAACGCAAATAGTCGCCCATCTTCTTCGCTTTGTTCAAATATACTGTATTGTTGTAGCCCAGTTCCTTGGCCCAGTACATGGCCTGGATTGCCCGTGCATCGGCATCGGTGGCATTCGTATAGCGCCACTGTTCGGCTGGAGACCCGCTTTCCTTCGTAAACAAGGACATAAAGCCTTCCCCGGTTTTGCCGAACGTCTTATTGTCCTGGGATGGATGCGGCACTGCTTCCCATACCGATTCCTGTTCCCCCCGCTGGAATGTATTCACATAGGTTGCCGTGTGGGACGGATTAAGCAGATTTCCGAACCCATACCAGTTATCGACATCCAGCAGCCAATGCATCAAATACGTCTGGTTGTTGCCATAAGTCGCCTTCAGCTCTGCGTCCAGCGGATCTCTTCCTGCCGGATACTGTCCGCTAAGCAAGCTTGGATATTGATCCGGCTGCGGATACTCTGCGGCATAAGTCGCGGGGCTGTTCGGATTGTAATAGTTCATCGTGGGCTGCTCTTCCTTGCCGTCGCCTTCATTTATAGGAATAATGTATTTCTCCATGTTGTCCCATGCTGCTTCGAGCTTGCTCCAGTCTCCGGTATAATGACCGTATAACACCTCCAGCCACATCCAGTAGCTGTATGCCTCTGAGGTCGTCATATGCCCATAATCTGGAGCTTCGCTCATCAATGTCTCCACAGAATGATACGGAATGCCCTCCGGCGAAAAATATCCATTCGCTGGATCTTTAAGCTGCTGATAAAGTTGAAGAAACCTTGTTTCCTCTGCAGATGGTGCGGCCAAAGCCTTACTTGAATTGACGGTGAATACACCCGATACGATCGTAAATGACATAACTGCAGCCATAAAGATCGAAGCGGTTTTTTTGAATGCTGTCCATCTCATCCTTATTCTCATCCTCTCAATCAGCAATTTTTTTTACATCTTAAAGCAATAGCCATCCGTCTCGATATATAGCGGAGCACTGTATACGTTGAATAGATTGTACTTTGTCATGTATAGACGTAATTTTAGCGGCAATCACAGCTCGAACGCTAGGCCCAGCTACATGATCCCTACCTTTGGCGTTCACCTTCCTTCGATTTATTATGGACCATTCCATTTTTACCAATTTATAGCACGTCCACAAGTTGAATATACCATATGAATCTATTAATTACTATATTTTACATAAATATATTTCTATTTCCTAGCAGATGGTTACAAGACAGCAAAAAAGGAGCCCTCCCCCGCAGAAATGCTGCTTCGGGCAGCCCCTTATTATTCAGTCCACATCTGTTCCCTTATTAAACAACTTTACTACTTGTTCTCACTATCAATTGCCCACTCAAGTTTCCGTCTTTAAAAAATTCTGAGAGCAATCATACCGACAATACATATCGTCATCCCGATCACTTCCAGCCTTTTGAATTTCTCTTTAACGAATACGCGAGTATATAGCAATATTAACAGCACGTTCATTGCGACGACGGCGGAAACCAAGCCGGTAATGCCGAATTTAAAGGCTGTAATAATCAGAATCATCCCGAAGAAATTCGTTAAACCGATTGCCATGCCGCTAAAAAATGTATTTCGTTCATTCCACCGTCCTTGACTAGCGGCAGAAGAATATGTAGTTGAACCAGCTTTTCGTTTACGATTTTTATCAATTTGCCACCAAACAGCAAAACAAAGCGAGCCAATAGAAAACATATAAAACAAGGTAGGAAATAACTCGGCTTCTAGTCTAGTAGACAATTTGCCAGCCATATCGTTAAAGCCGAAAAATAACATCGCCAGCAATCCCCATTGAGCGCCCTGAAGATTGCCGACCTTAAGGTCATTCGAATACCTCACGGTCAATATGCCAGCAATGATGAGTATAAAAGCGAGCATATGCCCGATGGAGAGCGTCTCCCCCCATATAACATAGGCAAGAGTAACTACTACAACAGGCGGGAGCCCGGTTAAAATTGCAATAAGCGACGGCTTGCCTACAGCAAACCCCTGGAACATGCAAGCATTAGCTATAAATGAAAAAGCCCCCATAAACAAACCTGTTAATGCGCTAATCGTCCAGGTTTGTCCAAAAATCATACTGCCAGCCAAGCTGGCGATCGCCCCGGTAAAAAACACTCCGAATAGCATCAGATTACGATCCATCCCTTGTTTGGAAGACCAATGGTACAAAATACCGCGCATCCCAAAGCTGATCGCGGCGAGCGAAGCGAATAACAGCCACATATTTTGCATACTCCTTCTTCTGCTTGAACTTGTTCTGATCATTAGCATTATTCTTGCAATTATACCATCATCCTGAATAATGACCATCAAATTGATCACTGTTCAAGCTTCCCAAATGCTTTTTCGCTGCTGGAGCGGTTGAGATAGGGTCGATAAAGCTACGAATTTGGGGCTTTTTCTTCTTGTCTAAAAGAAGAGCTTCATTTAATCTAAAATAAGCTTGTTAACTTAGTAGATTTTCACCAAGAGGCATTAACTTATCATTCAGGAGGGAATTTCATGTGGAAAGAGTTTAAAACGTTTGCTTTTAAAGGAAATGTGCTGGATCTGGCGATCGCTGTTATCATTGGTGCCGCTTTTGGAAAAATCGTTAGCTCCGTCGTAGACGATATTATTATGCCATTGCTGGGCATTCTATTAGGCGGCCTTGATTTTTCCGGAATAGTCATTGAGGTGAATGAAGCCTCGATTAAAATCGGCTCCTTCATTCAGACGATCATCGATTTTCTGATCATAGCCTTCTCCATCTTCCTCTTCATTAAGCTGCTCAACAAATTTAAAAATAAAGCAGAACCGGAACCGGAAAAACCAGCCGAACCCAGCAACGAGGAAAAACTGTTAACCGAAATCCGCGATCTGTTAAAAAACAAATAGGAAGCCTCGCTTTAAACCGGCATCCCAATAAACATCGCAGCCGCAGTTAGGAGTTAGCCTCCTGCTGCGGCTGCTGCGTTTTCTGAATTGCCCTCGTTTATGCGCTGACTTCATTTAATTTGGCAATCATGTCCTCCAGCATTTCCTCCGTAAAGGTTCCCCCGCTAAAATTAGCCAGTGCGCGCAGCGGCATATACTTCATCATGGCCGCCAGCATGTCGGACATGTTTCCGTCCCCCGCCATTTGTGCGAACGGATGGGTTTCATTAATTTTATCCAGCATTTGCGACGCGCGGGAAGACAGCAGCGGATCCGCCAGCAAATCTCCGACCAATGTATTTCTGTCCACCCTTATCTTCTTCACAGGCGTAGTGGAAGTTACGAATAACGATTCTTCTATTACAATTTCCCGCGAGGACTTCCCGATCAATACCTTAAATTCGCCTGCTTCCACATGCCAGTCCTTTAGAGACACATCATAGTACGCAAACGAACGCCTATCCAGCGTAAAAGTAACTTTGGTTTCCTCCCCAGGCTCCAGATGCACCTTTTCAAAGCCCTTAAGCTCTTTTTCCGGCCGGCTTACGCTGCTTTGTACGTCCTTGATATAAAGCTGCACGATTTCCTTTCCAGCCCGAGCCCCCACGTTCTTCACATTTACGCTGATCTCCACCGGTTCGGTATCCCTTACCTGCTTGGAGCTAATAGATAGATTGCGGTAACTGAATTCTGTATAGCTGAGACCGTGACCGAACGGGAACAAAGGCTCAATGTTTTTAGTATCGTAATAACGATATCCGACAAATATCCCTTCCCCATATTCCACCACATCTCCATCCCCCGGAAAATGTAAATACGACGGGTTGTCGCTTAGCTTCACGGGGAACGTTTCGGCCAGTTTGCCTGATGGGTTGGCATCTCCGAACAACAAGGAAGCAATAGCTCCGCCGAGCGCCTGTCCGCCCAAATAACCTTCCAGTACAGATTTCACCTTAGGCAGCCATGGCATTTCAATCGGTGCTCCATTGCTAAGTACAGCGATCAGGTTGGGCTGAACAGAAGCTACGGCCTCAATGAGTGCCAATTGATTTGCAGGAATGCTCAAGTGCTCCCGGTCATAGCCTTCGGATTCATAACGATCAGGTAAGCCGATAAACAGTACCGCTGCCTCTGACTTCCCTGCCGTCTCCTTGGCCTGCTCGATAAGCTTGTGATCGATATCATCATGTTCGAGGGGATAGCCCTGGGCATATAGCACATCAGCACCAGCCACAGCTTGAACTATTTCATCATAGATGTTGTCCAGCTTTGTGGGCAGTATATGCGAGCTGCCTCCCCCTTGATATCTTGCCTCCTTCGCAAACGCACCGATTACAGCGATCGTCCCCTCTTTGGCCAGCGGCAGAAGCTGGTCTTCATTTTTCAATAGAACCATGCTTTCGCAAGCGGCTTCTCTGGCCAGCCGATGGTGATCTTCCTGATCGTAAGCGGCCTCCGCCTGCTTATAGTCCACGGCCTTGAAAATAAGACCGAGCAGCCGCTCCACCGCTTGATCCAGTACTTCTGCGGCGAGCGTTCCATCCTGAATCGCTGCGATTATTTTCTGCTCGCCCGCGCCGGAGCTTGACGGCATTTCCAGCTCCAGGCCCGCTGTCAGAGCTTGCACCCGTTCATTCACCGCTCCCCAGTCAGAGACGACGACCCCTTCAAAGCCCCACTCCTCCCGCAAAATATCTGTTAGCAACCGTTTATTTTCTGATGCATATTCGCCGTTAACTTTATTGTACGCGCACATGACCGTCCATGGCTGCGCTTTTTTTACAGCGCCTTCGAAGCTGGCCAAATAGATTTCCCGGAGCGCTCGCTCACCCACAATTGCATCGGTCGACATCCGGCGATGCTCCTGATTGTTGACGGCAAAGTGCTTTAGTGACGTGCCCACCCCTTGGCTTTGTACGCCTGTAATATGACTAGCAGCCATTTCCGATGAAAGGAACGGGTCCTCGGAGAAATATTCGAAATTTCTGCCGCATAACGGCGAGCGTTTAATGTTGGCGCCTGGTCCCAGCAGGACCGCTACGTTTTCGGCCTGGCATTCTTTGCCGAGCGCTTTTCCGACTTGCCCGATCAGCTCCCTGTTCCATGTACTTGCCAAACCTACCGCCGAAGGAAAACACGTTGCGGGAACACTTTGATTCAAGCCTAAATGATCCGCTCCCTCTGCCTGCTTGCGCAGGCCGTGCGGACCGTCCGTCACCATGATGGATGGAATGCCGAGACGTTCAATTCCTTTTAAATGCCAAAAATCCAAGCCAGAGCACAATCCAGCCTTTTCCTCCAGGGTCATCTGCGCAACTAACGACTTCAGATCTCTTTTCATAGGCTCCTCCTGCCGCTGAATATAGTAATCGCTTTCATTCTGCATATAGCTAATATTATAAGTTCATTCCACGTTTTATTATGGTGTTTTATTCACTTTCTAGGTGTTAATTTCACATCATTTTGTTATATCCATCGCTCTTCCCAAGCAAGTATGCTATGTTGTTATCAAAGCGGATATTTTAATCAAAAGGTGATCACGGATGTCTATTCTAACGAGTCAGCAGTTGAACTACATATGTAAACTAATGTGGCAATCGTTCAAAATCCCCCTGTTCGTTTTCAATGATAAACGGGAGATCGAGCTTGAATTTTCCGCCAACTTTGTTCTCAATCCTCTCTATTCATCCAAACTAAGCTGGTTGAATCAAATCTATGATTTAAAAGCGGCCCAACGTTTCCCTGCCCTGTATAGAACCGATTACCTGGAAACGATCATTTCCGTTCCTATTCCATCCGCAGCGGATCGCGCGGACAGCGTAATTATGCTGGGGCCTTCAACAGACTCTGAATTATCCGAAGGCATGATCCAATCTCTGCTGAGCGATCTGCAGATACCGAGCGACCGGCAGGCCGGGCTGTTCTCCTACTACGCTTCTCTGCCAGTCCTATCGATCATTAATAACGTCTACGCCGCCATGCACCTGCATTACATGCTGTACCAGGAGGAGCTTGATCCCGCGCAAATTTATGCGCTGAGCCACTCCTTGACAAGACAGCCTGTTTCCATCGAAGCACCCAGCCTGACGATTTCGGAAAATCGCCAGAATACGGCCATGCATCATGACGCCTTGTTTGAGAAAAAAACGATGCAAGCGATCAGGGAGGGGAATAAAGCAGAGGTCGTTCGCCATTGGAGACACCTTCCCAGTTCCGGCCAAGTGGGGCTGCTGGCCAAGACTAGCCAGCTAAGAAACAAGAAAAATTTAGCCATCACGGTGATCACCTTGGCTACCCGGGCTGCCGTGGAGGGCGGATTACAATATGAAACCGCGCTGACGATAAGCGATTTATATATTCAAAGCGTCGAAGAAATTAAAGACAGTAAAGCTGTAGACAGTTTTATTGAAGAAATGCTTGCCGATTTTGCCGAACGCGTCCATCAAACGAAGCGAAACCGATACTCCAAACCGATTAACATTTGCCTAGACTATATTTTCAAGCATCTTTACGACAAAATCAGCCTGGCTGATCTCGCCCAAAAGGCAGCGCTGCATCCCCATTATTTATCAGGGCTATTCAAGAAAGAGGTTGGCTGCTCCCTGCGGGACTACATCCAGCAAACCAAAATAGAAGAAGCCCGCTCCCTGCTAATGCTCACCGACCAGCCGATCTCGGAAATTTCCACGCTGCTTAATTATCATGACCAAAGCTACTTTTCAAAAATATTCAAAAAATTTACCGGCATCACGCCGAACGAATTTAGGAATAGTCGTGGCGTATATAGCGTATGTAGCATACACGAAAATGAAAAGTGAGATCACATAATAACGCAGTGAAGGGCCTGCTCGAAAGCATGCCCTTCACTGCGTCTGCTGGATTATGAATTTATTCTCAACGGCGGGACTCTGTCTGTATTAGACATTTAAGATGCCTGGCCGCGGCGTTACGCCAAATGCTTTGGCCAAATCAGCCAGCTCCTGATCTGTAATGCACTGTTTGATCGGCTGATTTACAATCAGCATATAGATTTGCGCGGCTTTCTCAACCGTCTCAATGAGCCCGAACGCCTCATCAATGGAACTGCCTGTGCCGAAGATGCCGTGATGCGGCCATACCACCGCCCGGTGATCTTTCATTTTCTGAGCCGTTTCCCTCCCGATTTCACTGGAGCCCGGCACCATCCATGGAATAACGGCTATTCCGTCAGGAAAAACAACGATGCATTCCGTGCACATTTCCCAAAGCGTCTTTGTGAACTTGTCCTCGTTCAAATCGTGAATGAAAGTCATGGCAATGACATTCGTCGCGTGATTATGAATGACGACCCGATGATCCGGATCGACCTTCAGCCGTTCGATATGACTCATAAAATGCGATGGCAGCTCACTTGTCGGTACGGCGCCGTTTTTTAAACCCCACAGCAGTTCCAGCTGCTGACCATCCTTGGAGACACGAAGCACCCCAAGATTGGCTTCCGGATCGGAAACTACATTTTTAAAATATTTACCTGAACCGGTTACGATAAAATATTTGCCCGCCAACTCGTGCACCGGAAACGCCGGCTTGATCGTGCGAATGACCTTGTTAATATTTACATATGGAGCAACCTCCGCTTCTTCGAGTATACAGCTTACATTGCCCCCGTTCCGTTCATCCCAGCCAAATCTCCACATATGCTGCGTAATTTCAGCCATTTCCTGTACAAAAGGGATATTCATGCCTGGCGTGTCCGATAATACATTTTGCTGTTTAAAAGTCGTCATCGTCGTTTCTCTCCTTCTCCTGTTTATATTTATCTCCTCAACAGTACGTCCCGCTCATAGTCCTTAACCTCTGCCAGCCACTCTTCACGAACAGGGACACCCTTTGTCGCGCAATAATAATCCCATACCGCTCCGAACGGGTACGATTTGAATTCTTCCACCAGAGCAAGACGGGAAGTATAATCCCGTTCGTTCTCCAGCTTGCGCAGCAATTCAACAGGCTCAAGCATCGCGCGAAGCAGCGCTTTGATTGTATTGCGCGTGCCGATGACCCAGGCTGCCACATGGTTAATGCTGCCGTCGAAGAAATCGAGACCGACGTGGGTCCGGGATAGAAAGTCGCCCCGCACCAGCTCACGGGCGATTTCAAGCAATTCGTCGTCCATCGTCACCACATGATCGCTATCCCAGCGAACCGGTCTGCTTACGTGCAGCAATAGTTGCTTTGTAAACATCAGTACAGACGATATTTTGTTGGAAATGACTTCCGTAGGGTGAAAATGCCCGGCATCCAGACAAATCGCTTTATCGCGGCTAATCGCATACCCCATATAAAATTCGTGCGAACCGACGACATAGCTCTCGGAGCCAATGCCAAACAGCTTGCTTTCCACGGCGTCAATATTGTAAGCCTCGCTGATCTCATCCTTGAAAATTTCATCCAGGGATTCCTGCAATCGCACCCTCGGCGCCAAACGGTCAACTGGAGTATCCTTATATCCATCCGGAAGCCAATGATTGGTGACACACGGCTGTCCCAGCTCCTTGCCGAAATATTCGGCAATTTTGCGCGCTGCCCGGCAATGTGTGATCCAGAAGCGGCGGGTTTTTTCATCCGGATGGCTAAGTGTAAAACCGTCTTCGGCCAAAGGATGAGAGAACAACGTCGGATTAAAATCCAGTCCCAAACCCTGCGCCTTTGCCCAATCGACCCACTTGCTGAAATGACGGGGCTCGAGCTGATCGAGATCGACCTGTTCATCGGTATCCGCATATATCGCATGCAAATTCACCTTATGTTTGCCGGGGATCAGGGACAGCGCCTTCTCTAAATCCTGGCGCAGCTGTTCCGGTGTCTCTGCACGGCCAGGGTAACTGCCTGTTACCGCAATGCCCCCGCTAAGCTGCTTATCCTTAAACAGGAAGCCTTTGACATCGTCCCCCTGCCAGCAATGGAGAGAAACTTTGATTTCTCCCAGTTTCTGCAAAATCTCATCCGTATCGATGCCGTGCTCAGCATATAGATTTTTGGCTTCAAGATAACTGTTGCGAACGGTTTGATTCATGTCTGCTGCCCCTTTGCCTGTAAATTTCAAATTTATTAATTGTATCAGCTTGTTGTATCAGCTTGAAAAGTGACAGCTCAGCTCTTCCCATCTCTGCCGCACTTGGTCCAGATCGGCAAGCGGCCTAGGCTGGTACACGCTGGCCGGAAACGAACGGCCGATCAATTCTCGCGCCTCGGCGATTCCGTCAATCTCTCCCGAGCTGATCATTTGCACGGCAACATTTCCAAGCGCCGTCGATTCTGTTGGACCGGCCTGTACGGTAATTCCCAGCACATCTGCGGTCAGCTGGCAAAGCAGCTCGTTGTTGGAACCCCCGCCCACAATGTGAAGAACTTCAACGGCTTCTCCCTGCAGCCTTTCAAGCTCATGCAAAGCATCCAAATAGGTCAAGGCCAGGCTGTCGAATATACAGCGGGCGATTTCGCCGACTGTTTGCGGGACAGGCTGCTGCGTTTCCTTGCAGCAGTTCTGAATTTCTGCGGTCATGCTGCTAGGATGAAGAAAGCGGGAATCATTGCACGGAACGAGGCTGCGAAACGGAACTTCTGCCGCTGCAAGCTGGGCCAGCTGCGAGAAGCTGTACTGCTCTCCGCACTCACGCCTGACTTCCTGGATCATCCAAAGGCCCATTATATTTTTCAGAAACCGGTAAGTGCCGTAGACGCCCCATTCATTCGTATAATTAGCTTCCATTGCTGCCTTGTTGTTTAACGGCTGGGTGAGCTCCGTTCCAAGCAAAGACCAGGTTCCGCTGCTAATATAAGCCCAAGAGCGATCCCGCTGTACCGGAACACCGGCTACGGCCGATGCCGTGTCATGGGTCGCGACCACAATCAGCTCACATTCCGGCAGATCATATTGCTTCACGAGCTCCGGCCAGATGCTGCCCAAAGCTTGGCCTGGTTCTGTTAGTTCGGCGAACTGGTCTCTCCGCAGCTCCAGCAGCTCCAGCAATTCGAGATCAAACTCCCGCGTGCCCAAATTCAGCATTTGCGTGGTGGAAGCATTGGTCGCCTCGTTCATTAGCCGTCCGCTCAATCGATAATATAAATAATCCGGTATAAGTACGATTTTATCGGCTTGGCGCAATTGGGCCCGGTCATGCACAAACAACTGATACAGCGTATTAAAGGTTAGCTCCTGTATCCCCGTTTTTGCATAGACCTCCTCCCGGGATATCATTTTGTGGAATCGGTCAGGCGCCCCGGTTGTTCGGGCGTCGCGGTAAGCATAAACGTCCTCCAGCTGGTGTCCGGCGTGATCCAAAAGCACGTAGTCTACGGCCCACGTATCAATTCCTAAATAGCACTCCTCGATGCCCTTCGATTTTGCCTTCTGCAAGCCCGCAATAATTTCACGATAAAGATAGTCAACATCCCAATAATTACGGCCATTCTTATCACTAAAAGCGTTGGGAAAACGGTGGAGCTCACACAATTCTAGCTGCCCCTGTTGAAGCCGCGCCTGAACAAGTCTGCCGCTGGAAGCCCCGATATCAACAGCGATATAATTTTTCATGAGATCAACCCCTTGCAATCAAGATCAAAAAGTGTGGTTTTCCCTTTCCTTAAACTCATCGTACCTGCGTTTGTCTTTTAAGTCAACATAAACAAACATAAATAAATGTTGTTTCTTCTGTTTTTATCTGACTTCGTTAACACAATTGTAACAAACCTATACTTTTCTGTTTTTTAAACATATAATTAATAAAAAACAAAGAAGAACGAAGAAAGGAGTTCTCATGCTTGCAGCTGAAAGACGACAAATTATAATAAATATGGTGCAAAAAGATAAGCGTGTTCTCGTCTCCGAGCTCAGCCAGAAATTCAATGTGACTGAAGAGACGATCCGCCGCGATTTGGAGAAGCTGGAGAAAGAAGGGATTGTCACCCGGACATACGGCGGCGCGATTACGAATAGTCACACTAATGAGGACTTGCCCTTCACTACCCGTAACGCAACCAATTCGGAAATTAAACGGCAAATCGCCGCCAAGGCATTAAATTTAATTAACGATGGCGATACATTGATGATTGATCCGAGCTCAACCTCTTTGGAGCTTATGAAACTGCTGAACCAGCGCAAAAATATTACGGTCATCACGAGTTCGATTCATATTTTGCAGGAATTGATCAGCACCGGAATCAACATTATTTCTACGGGCGGTGCTTTGCGGGCCAGATCGATGTCGCTTGTCGGCACCAGCGCACAGGAAACCGTGATGAAATACAATGTAGATAAAGTTATTCTGAGCTGCAAAGCGCTCTCCCTGGATAAGGGCATTATGGATTCAAACGAACCCGAATGCGAGCTAAAAAAAACGATGCTCCAGCAGGCCGGCAAAGCTCTTCTTCTTGCCGATCATTCCAAGTTCGACAAAACGGCTTTTGTGAAGCTTATGGAATTTGAAGATATCGATGTATTAATTACCGATCAGGAGCCGGAACAAGCATGGATGGACATGCTTACGGAGAGAAGTGTCGAGGTTTTATTTTAAAATAAGCAAGCAGAGGTAAAGTCCGTTACGGATGAGCCTCGGGCAATCATGACCACCCGTTGGGCGGGTGGTTTGCTGTTGGGATATAACCCCTGTTGCCAAACTGCGCCTAAAGACGCTAGCCTGATCACAAATCTGTTCAGGCTCAGTGTTATTTGTCACTTTCACTTACCAGTTAAACTGGTTTATTTTTTTCTTGATCGAAAATGTGACTCAGAACGTGAACGAAATTTTATAACGAAGCTTTTGATCGCTATCTGTGTAAAAATAACCCTTCCCAAAATGTAACGAAGCTGGGCAACGTTATTTCAGTCTTTACTGCTCCAAACCGAGGATAAACGGCAAAATAGAGTGTCTGAGATTCGTTGCTATGAACGTTTTTGTCAAACCCTCTATTTTTTCTGCCTGAGCACGTGGCGCGAGAGCAAAAATGCGAGCGACGGTCGGCACGCTGCTATCCGTGGGTTGGGTACCACATGTTATGCCTTCGTCAAGGAGAGCTTTTGCAAGCTAGAAACGCACGTTCAGTTCTTGGCAAACCTAGTGCAAACGAATCACGTATATTCTCTCCCGAACCTTCGTTTGCTCCGGGGCCTCGTGCTCCGGCGTGAGCTTGTCAAGTGCCTT
>NZ_KB907258.1 GCF_000381905.1 Paenibacillus fonticola DSM 21315
AGAATCAAGGGCATCGGGTGGAATACTGTCGACTAGATGGTGGATCGAAAAAGCAATGTCATTTTCTTGTAATTTAACTTCTAAATCTAGCGGCAAAACCAATTGATTCATGTTATAATCTTTAAACATAAGGACACTTCTTTCTGATTGGATTTTGTGTGGTAACTTAATTTTATCAGAAGGTGTCCTTTTTTACGTCAAAAATAATGAAAGCCGGTAAACTTTTACTCATCGTAAAAGCTTGCCGGCTATTTTTCGTTAGCGGAGGGTTTTGTCCCAGCCTCTTCTGGAAGCATAGCATATTTTTAACTGTATGTTGAACTATTGAAATGGAGCGGGCATAACTTGCTGCTGGAATTAAGCTTTCGGAACCAGCGCCCGAATAAACGCTGCCTCATCCTCTGATGGAGGCACGAGCGGCAAGCGTACAGAACCAACTGAAATACCAGCCTCGTTTAATGCAAATTTCACGGCAACCGGGTTAGGTACCGGATGGGGGCAATCGAACAGACCTTTAAAGATCGGCAAGAGCCGTTGATGCAGCTTGGCGGACTCGGTGACGCGGCCTTCCAAAAAGGCCTCAATCATCTCTTTCATCGGCCGGCCTACAATGTGGCTCGCTACGCTGACGATACCATAAGCCCCGACAGAGATCGCTGGCAGCGTTGCGGAATCATCACCGGAGTATACTTTAAATCCTTCCGGAGCTTCGGAAGCAATTTGGGCCAACTGCTCTAACGAAGCGCATTCCTTCGTGGCCACCACATTCGGGAGCTGAGCCAGTCTCAGCGTTGTTGCTGCGCTCAGGCTAATTACTGTCCGGCTCGGCACATTGTACAGCATCACAGGAAGCTTAGTAGCATTCGCAATCGCTTCGAAGTGACGGTACAGCCCTTCCTGGTTCGGCCTATTGTAATATGGCGCGACAAGGAGCACTCCATCTGCGCCGCATTTCTCTGCTTTCATAGTAAGGCTGATCGATTCAGCCGTGTTGTTGCTCCCTGTACCGGCAATGATTTTACAACGGCCGTTCGCATGCTTGACAGTAAACTCAAACAGCGATACTTTCTCTTCCTCGCTTAACGTAGGAGACTCTCCCGTTGTCCCGCAGACGACGAGAGAATCGGATTTCTGTTCTTCAATCAAATAATCTATAAGCCGGGCGGTCTGATCCCAATCTATATGCCCCTGGCCGTCGAAGGGTGTCACCATAGCCGTAATTAATCTTCCGAAATCCACCTTGTCTCCTCCTGATCATTGTATTTAATGGGCTAGCTCGAATTTGGTATGCAACGCTCTGAGCGCCTGCACCATATCTTCTTTATTAACAAGGACCCATATCGTCGTGTTAGAGTCCGCTGACTGCAAAATTTGTATTCCTTGTTCCGTTAATGCTTCGACAATTTTAGCCATAATGCCAGGAACACCGTTAATTCCCCCGCCAATGACGGATACTTTTGCACAGCCGGTCAAAATACGGGGTCGAAAGCCCATTTCTTCCAAAACGGCTGAAGCCTGAACAGCATCGCAATCAAACACAGTATAAACTACGCCGGAAGGGGTAACATTAATAAAATCGACACTGATTGCATTTTCTGCCATCGCTTTGAATACTTTCAGCTGCAAGTTAGCTTCCTGCTGTTCTGCCGGTTGCACGGTAATCTGCGTAACGTTGCCTACATATGCGATTCCAGTCACATATCTGTCGACAACACCGCTTTGGACATCCCGGAAGCCTTCCGGATTAGCGACCAGCGTTCCTTCGCCTTGTGCAAAGGTTGAGCGGACGCGGATCGGGATACCGGCCTGCATGGCGATTTCTACTGCCCGCGGGTGTATTACTTTAGCGCCCTGATGAGCCATATTGCAAATTTCTGCGTAGCTGACATAGGGCAGTGCCCGGGCATCCTCGACGATTCTAGGGTCCGCCGTCAATATGCCGTTCACATCCGTATATATGTCAACCATCTCAGCGCGCAGGGCCGCACCCAGCGCTGTCGCTGAAGTATCACTGCCGCCCCGCCCTAGGGTTGTAAACTCGCCGTCCAAGTTTTGACCTTGAAATCCGGTCACGATAACCACCTCGTTGTACTCCAATTCCTCGAGCACCCGGGACGGGACGATGTCAAGAATCCGGGCGTTGCCGAAATGACTGTCCGTTCTAAATCCTGCCTGTGCTCCCGTTAGAACAGTCGATGATATGCCTTCGCGATGAAGCAGGCTGCTGAGTGTACTGGCCGATATGATTTCACCACAGCACAGCAGTAAATCCTGCTCACGCGGAGAAAGAGATCCTCCTGTCTGCTCAATTAAATCCAGCAGCGTATCTGTTGCGTAAGGATCTCCTCTTCGGCCCATAGCCGATACAACAATGACAAGCCGGTAGTCGTTATCCAATTCCCGGCGAATGTGTGAAAGGACATGCTCTCTCGCTTCCGGAGAAGAGAGGGATGTGCCGCCGAATTTCTGCACCATAATGTGCATGCATATTCCTCCAGTATGATGGCGGATTAAAGCATCACTTCATTCCGTCTTACTAAAAGTGGCCAAATGCGCTCTTGGCCGATTAGTGCGCCTTTGAAGCTACAATTTTGCTGCTACGATTTCCGCAATTTGCACCGCATTCCAGGCTGCCCCTTTGATTAAGTTGTCAGAAACGATCCAAAGGTTCAGGCCGCGCTCATGTCCAAGATCTCGGCGCAATCGGCCTACAAACACCTCTTTCTGGCCTGCAGCTTCCGTAGCAAGCGGATAAGCCTGGGCTGCCGGATCGTCTACCAGCTTCACGCCAGGAGCGTTGGCAAGAAGATTCTTCACATCTTCCAGCTCAAAATCATTCTTCAGCTCAACATATACAGATTCAGAGTGACCATATACGACAGGAATCCGGACGCATGTTGCCGTTACATCGATCGATTCGTCCCCGAAAATTTTCTTCGTCTCGCGAACCATTTTCATTTCTTCCAGTGTATATCCGTTATCCTGGAATTTATCGATTTGCGGAATCGCATTAAAGGCAATTTGGTGTTTAACCGGCAGAGATCCAACCGGTAAAATATCCGGCGTCACTTCGCTGCCTGCGAGTATTTCACGGCTTTGGCGAAGCATCTCTTCGATTGCGCTGGCACCCGCGCCGGATACGGCCTGGTACGTAGACACGATAATGCGTGCTATACCATAGCGGTCATACAGCGGTTTCAAAGCTACTACCATTTGCGTCGTAGAGCAGTTCGGATTGGCAATAATACCTTGATGCTCGGTGATTTTATCTTCGTTCACTTCCGGTACTGCGAGCGGTGTATCCGGGTCCATACGGAATGCATTCGTATTATCGATGCATACCGCTCCAGAGCGTACTGCATGCGGAGCAAGGGCCTTGCTGACATCACCGCCCGCACTGAACAAAGCGATATCGATTCCTTCAAAACTGTCTGGTACTGCTTCTTCAACGGTAATTTTCTGTCCCTTATAAGTAAGAACGATTCCTGCGGAACGGGCAGAAGATAACAGCTTGAGCTTATCAAGCGGGAAGTCTCTTTCTTCCAGCAACTTGATAATCTGTTCTCCTACCGCTCCCGTCGCTCCTACTACAGCGACATTATATTTCGTTTTACTCATCCGGCACGCCTTCCCTCTCTTTCCATGACTGCTTATGTGAATGAATTAATTCTGTTACCTAAATCGCTCGATAATAAGCGGCTGGTACTGCTTACCTTCCAGAGCGGCATAGGCAGCCTCGGGTACCAGTTCCATTCTCGCTACAAGCGAGTTGGGCTTGCCGGTCGGATTATCCTGCCCAAACGGTACAAAATAAACATTTTTCGCTACGATGAGTTTGGCTATATTCGCTAAGTTAAAGCCCAAGCCGTCATTCGTCGAAATAGCCAGCACTACTGGACGGCCGTTGCGAAGCTGAGCCTTGGCAGCCATAAGAACAGGACTGTCCGTCATCGCATTAGCGAGCTTGCTAGTCGTCGTTCCCGTGCAAGGCGCGATGACCAGTACGTCCAGCAATTTGCTCGGTCCGAGCGGTTCCGCCTCAACAATCGAAGCAATGATATCATTCCCCGTTATATCTTTCAACTGTTTACGCCAATCCTCCGACTTGCCGAACCGGGTATCTGTTGAAAGTACCGTATGGGAAATAATCGGCACAACCTTGGCGCCAAAATCTACAAATCGTTGTATTTGCGGCATTACTTCGGCAAATGTGCAATGCGAACCTGTTATCGCATAGCCTACTGTTCTCCCCTGCCAATTCACATTTCATCCCCCCGTAGATGGAACTCTTCCGATATCGACTGACATATCGTGTTCGCCATAATAATTCCAGCCGTCTTGGGAGCGACGATTCCAGGTAATCCAGGGGCAAGAAGTGCCTTTATTCCCCGCTTCTCGGCAAAACGGAAATCTGTTCCTCCAGGTGCCGAGGCGAGATCAATAATAACTGCACTACGGGGCAGTTTTGAGATGATTTGCGCTGTGACTATCATAGTCGGAATTGTGTTAAAAATCAAGTCAATTTCCCCTGTATAAGCGGCTAAATCCGTTGTCACGAAAGGCTTCCAGCCCATTTGGACGGCTCTGGCGACCTGATCTTCCCGCCGCACCCCCACCTTCACTGTTGCCCCCAATCCCTGTAACGTTTGGGCTAATGTAAACCCAGTTCTCCCCAAACCAAGCACGATACAGGTAGAGCCATGAATCGTAATATCCGTATGCTGGATCGCCATCATCAGGGCGCCCTCGGCAGTCGGTATCGAATTGTATATGGCCACATCATCACGCTCAAGCAGCTCAATTAAGTTGAAGCCGAACTCAACGGCCATCCGTTTAAGCAAACTTTTGGCCATTCCTGTATATACCTGTGCTCCTTCCTTGATCGCTGCAAAAATTTCTTTGGTCATAACGATATCCTCGCCGGAAAACGGCGCACCGATTACGCCTTGATCATCACAGCCGATTACCGGAAGTACAATGACATCCGCATCGAATAACAGACTAGGCATTAACTTTTTATGCAGCACGCCAGTGAGAGGAGGATCCGTCAGATCGAAACCAACTACCTTTACTGTTGCGTCAAGCTCTATGCATTTGTTAATAATTTCAATCTGGCGTGCATCCCCGCCGATGAATACGATAGTTAGTCCGGTAAGCACTACAGACATCCTCCTTCCCAAGCAACACAGTATAGACCATATTATGCCGCTGCCTAGCAAGTGGTGAAACCTGTGCTGCCTGTTGACAACAAAAAGCCTGCTAGTCTTTATGCCATTCGGCATATTGGACTAGCAGGCTTCGTCGGAGGACAATATTAACAGAAAACAATTTAAAGCAGAAGACAATTTAAGCAAATATTGATTTGCAGCACAATAGGAGATTAATTTCTCCCCGTATGCCCAAATCCGCCGGCTCCCCGTACAGTTTCAGACAGTTCTTCAACTGGAATCAGCTTCACTTCCGGCACGATTTGAAAAACCATTTGGGCAATTCGTTCGTTACGACGGAACGTAAAAGGCTCGTCTCCCAAATTAATTAACAGTACTTTTACCTCTCCGCGATAATCGGCGTCAATCGTTCCCGGTGTATTCAGACAAGTGATTCCATGCTTGAACGCCAAACCGCTGCGCGGGCGTATTTGCGCTTCCAAGCCAGCGGGCATCGCCAAGGCAAAGCCAGTGGGGATCAAAGTCCGCTGTCCCGGAAGAAGCACAACTTCCTCTGTAATGGCAGCATATAAATCGAAGCCGGAAGCCAGCTCGGACATTTTCTGAGGAAGCTCAATATCTTCATTTCCAGCTAACCGGTTAATTTGGACGTTATACGACAAGTTCATCTCTCCTTATTCCTGACAATACCCGATCAGATGAACCGACCATTGCTAACGAGTACGGTTGCTTGAACATGCCTCGAAGCACATCAGTGATATCATCCATCGTTACTGCTTCTATTTTTGCAATAATTTCATCCAGCGTATAGTGGCGGCCGAGCATCAGTTCATTTTTACCAAGCCGGTTCATGCGGCTGCTCGTGCTCTCCAAGCTAAGAATTAGGCTGCCCTTAAGCTGCTCCTTGCCTTTGCTCAGTTCATGCTCGGTAAGTCCATTCAGAGATACGTCATGCAATATTTCCCGGGTCAGCTCAAGAACATCTTTCGTCTGCTTCGGCGCCGTCCCCGCATAGACCGTAAACAGGCCGCTGTCCGCATGTGAGCTATGATAGGAATATACGGAATAGGCCAACCCCCGTTTTTCCCGGATTTCCTGGAATAGACGCGAGCTCATGCCTCCTCCAAGCGCATTGTTCAGCAGCACCATCGCATACTGATTTTTATCCCCCATCTGCAGGCCCGGAAAAGACATGCAAATGTGGTTTTGCTCTGTTTTCTTGCGGTGAAATCTTAATCCCCCCAAAAATGCGGGAGCTTTCAAAGGTTCCAGCGTTCCGCTTGCACTGAATTGTCCGAAATGCTTCTCCAGCAGCTCGATAATGTTGTCGTCATAATTGCCCGCAATGCTGATGACTGTATTTTCGATCGTATATTTTTCGCGCATAAATGCTTTCAGATCTTCCGGCTTCATCGCCTGCAGCTGCTCTTCTGTGCCGAGAATAGGCAGAGCGAGAGGGTGGCTCCCGTAGGCGGCTTCAGATATAAGATCATGCACCATATCGTCCGGAGTATCTTCATACATGGCGATTTCTTCAAAAATAACGTTTTTCTCTTTGCGGAGCTCTTCTTCATCAAAGAGAGATTTAAAAAACATATCGGACAACACATCAACAGCAATCGGCAGATGCTCATCCAGCACCTTGGCGTAAAAGCACGTATATTCCTTTGAGGTAAAAGCATTCACATTTCCGCCGATAGCGTCAAATTGTTCAGCAATCTCTCTAGCATTGAATCGTTCTGTACCTTTAAACAACATGTGTTCAATAAAATGGGAGATACCGCCTAATTCAGGACTTTCGTTCCGTGATCCAGTTTTAACCCATATGCCGAACGACACTGAGCGGAAGGTAGGGATTTTCTCCATAACTACCCGCAGGCCGTTGTTTAGTTGCGTTTTGTGCACGAAAGGCCCTCCTAAAAGTTTTACGAAGTAAAACTTACTCCGTAAGCATAAACTTAGTTTTACGAAGTAAAACTTACTTCGTAAGCATTCGCTTAACCATAAATCATCATTATCCTATCAAAAAAATAAAGATAGCTCAACTCCCTGGAACATCGACGCGCTTGCTCGACAATGTCTCTTCTACCGTTCCAAGGACAAGCCCTTTTTGCCGGATAACCGATATCATTTCCTTTAGCGCCTTGCTGGAGGACTCCGTCGGATGCATTAAAATCAGTGAGCCTGGAGCCACTTTTTGCGAAATTTTCTGGACGATGCTGGAGGGCGACGGCTTTCTCCAGTCCACCGTGTCCAACGTCCACAGCACAGTCTTTAATCCGTAATCCGCGGCCTGGCGTACAGTTCGAGCGTTAAAGTCGCCCGATGGCGGGGCAAACCAGCGATTTTCTACACCCAGCTCGCTTTTTAGCAAATCCTTTGTTTTTGATATTTCCAGCCTGGCCCGATAATCATCAAGCTGGCTCATATTCGGATGAGAATACGCATGATTCTCAATTTGATGTCCTCTTTTTTGTATTTCCTTCGCCAGAGCAACATTTTTTTTCAGCCAGCTGCCATCCAGAAAAAACGTCGCTTTTACTTTAGCTTCATCCAGCGTGTCCAGCATCGGTACAATATATTCGTTTCCCCAGGCGACGTTGATCATCATGGCAACCATTGGCTTATTGGAATTTCCCCGGTAAATCGGTTCTGGAGACAGATCATCCAAGCTGACGCGCGGAGGAATTTCGCGATATTGATAAGGAATATCAGAGCCTGGCGGCAGCGCCTTCGCTTTTTGATACGTTTGCTCGATATCTACTTCAAGTCCGTTATAACCCGGAACGGCCTTCCAGACCCGGTCGATTACTGCGTCCACAGGCTCTACGCGGCGTTTGGCGGCCTCTTCCCGGATGATGGACATAAGCTGACTGTCACTGCTTGCATCAGAAAACAGCCGGAAGGCCAAATCGCCCTCACGCTTACCGGTGTTTCCTTCCACAAATGCCCGTATTCCACCCCATTGCCACAATGCAAATACAATTACAATGCATAACGAGATCACGATGAATTTATTCCGACTCATGACAGGCCCATCCCTTCAACCCGGTTTTGTCCTCATCATATGAAGACAAGTTCCATTATATGCAACAAACGAGTTGTTAAGTGCAGCCATGATCCAGAAAATTACAAGAAAATTAATAAGCAGCTTAAATTAAAAAAGAGCCAGAAATATTGCATTCTGTCTCTTTACCCGCACAATTAATAAGAAATGGTGGGGAGCCTTTAAGATGATGGTTTGTTCGTCTCAGCAGTCAATACCGCTTTGCGGGAAAGATTTACGCGGCCTTGCTGGTCGATTTCCGTAACCTTAACGGTTACCGTATCGCCGATTGCAACGACATCTTCCACTTTAGCCACACGCTCTGTAGAGAGCTGAGAAATATGAACAAGACCGTCCTTGCCCGGTAAAATTTCTACAAACGCACCGAATTTCTCAATCCGTTTTACCGTGCCTACATAGATCTCTCCGACGACAACTTCCTTCACAATGCCTTCGATGATCGAACGCGCCTTATTATTCATCTCCTCATTCGTAGAAGCGATGAACACGCGGCCATCCTGCTCAATATCGATTTTTACGCCGGTCTCTTCAATAATTTTATTGATGATTTTACCGCCGGCACCGATCACATCGCGAATTTTGTCTGGGTTGATATTTATGATGAGAATTTTAGGCGCATATGGAGACAAACTTTCCTTTGGCTTCTGGATGCGATCCACCATCTTGGAAAGAATGTGCAGTCGTCCTTCTCTTGCCTGGGCGAGCGCATCGGATAAAATTTGACGATCGATTCCATCAATTTTTATATCCATTTGAATGGCGGTCACCCCATCCGGTGTTCCAGCCACCTTAAAGTCCATATCCCCCAAGTGATCTTCCATGCCTTGAATATCACTCAAGATCGATACTTGATCTCCATCCTTTATTAGTCCCATCGCCACTCCAGCAACCGGCGCTTTGATCGGCACACCTGCATCCATCATAGCTAGCGTGCTTGCACAAATACTCGCTTGGGAGGTTGAACCATTCGATTCCAACACCTCGGAAACGAGACGAATCGTGTAAGGAAATTCACTCTCAGGCGGAATAACCTTGGACAAGGCTCTTTCACCGAGCGCTCCGTGTCCAACTTCGCGGCGTCCCGGCGCGCGCAATGGACGAGCTTCCCCGACGCTGAATGGCGGGAAGTTGTAATGATGCATGAAGCGCTTGGATTCTTCAAGATCGATGCCATCGAGAATTTGCACATCCCCAAGAGCCCCAAGCGTACATACGCTAAGCGCTTGCGTTTGGCCGCGTGTAAATAGACCCGAGCCGTGCGTGCGGGGCAGCAAGTTAATGTCGCATTCGATCGGACGAATTTCCTCCAGCTTGCGGCCATCCGGACGTACTTTGTCATGGGTAATCAGACGGCGTACTTCTTCTTTAACGATATCATGCAGCACTTCCATAACATCTTTTAATAGCTCTGGAGATTCAATATACTTCTCTTCAAAATGAGCCACTGTCTCATCATTGATTGCATCAATCGCATCTTGACGAGCATGCTTCTCAGCAATTCTTACCGCCTTGACAAGCCGGTCAGCTGCGAAATCACGCACCTCGCGATTGACTTCCGCATCTACCGCATGCAGCTTCACTTCCATCTTCTCTTTGCCGGCAACCTTTACGAGCTCTTCGATGACAGCAACGATGTTCTTAATTTCCTCATGACCGAACATAATCGCTTCCAGCATGACCTCTTCGGATACTTCGTTCGCTTCGGCCTCTACCATCATAATCGCATCTTTCGTACCGGCGACGACGACATAAATGTCGCTGGCTTCCTGCTGGGCAACATCCGGATTAATGATGAACTGCCCATCGACGCGGCCGACAGCCACCCCGCCAATCGGTCCGTTAAAAGGCACGTCAGATATGCTGAGCGCTGCGGATGTTCCGATCATCGCGGCGATTTCCGGTTCACAATCCTGATCCACACTCATTACGAGATTGACGATTTGGACATCGTTACGGAACCCTTCCGGAAACAACGGACGAATCGGACGGTCCGTCAGGCGGCTGGCAAGGATGGCCTTCTCACTCGGCCGGCCCTCCCGTTTAATGAAGCCGCCTGGGATTTTACCCACAGCGTACAATTTCTCTTCATAATTTACGGTAAGCGGAAAGAAATCCAAATCCTTCGGCTCAGACGAGGCGGTAACTGTACACAAAACGGCAGTATCCCCGTAGCGTACCATAACGGCTGCGTTCGCCTGCTTGGCCAGGCGGCCTGTTTCCAGTATAAGAGGTCTTCCCCCCAACTGCATTTTCACATGATTCTCCATGAAATCCCTCCTTATCACAAATAGAAATTCGGTATAAAGATCATTATTTCCTCCTTTTGCCCGATTCATAAAAGGATGGCGCAAAATGTTGGAGCAAAGCGCCTTAATGAACGGAAAAAAGGAAGTTTGTCCCTATGCACAACAAAAGCTCCTGCAGGAGCCTTGAATATCGCGTAATAGAGCAGTATACGGCAGGGCAAAGCGCATACATTCCATAACTGTTAAAAAGCAACCCAGATGCACGCCGTTCGCTTAATTAGCGCATCCGGCGGGCAACCAGGCTGCTTCAGTTAATCACGAAAAATTAACGACGCAATCCGAGCTTCTCGATCAAAGCGGAGTAACGTTTTACGTCTTTGTTCTTCAGGTATGCCAACAGCTTACGGCGTTGGCCAACCATTTTCAGAAGACCGCGACGGGAATGATGATCCTTCTTGTGCGAGCGCAAGTGCTGGGTCAAATTCACAATGTTCTCCGTAAGGATAGCAATTTGCACCTCTGGTGATCCGGTATCGGATTCATGAGTTTTGTGCTCTTCGATCAATTGTTGTTTACGTTCTTGAGTCAATGCCATCCTGTTCACCTCCTTTATCTAAATCGCCATTAGCCTCGTCGCCGGGCGGTGAGGTCCGGTTAACCAAGCTAAGGTTGCAGCTGTTCTGGAAAAATGCCAGCATTCACCATGAACAACGTAGATCAGTATACCATAATTGCAGGACAAATGTAAATGATAATACGTCAAACTTGCAGCATTGCAGCTGATCGTCCTATTCAGCAGCAAGCAGCAGGCGTTTAGCCGTCTCCGCATCCCGGCCAATTTGCGCCACGAGCTCGTCAATGGAAGCAAACTTGCGTTCCTCCCGAATATAATCTACTAGCTCAACCGACAACGTTTTGCCGTATAAGTCCCCGCTAAAATCAAACAGATGAATTTCCAGCGACGGGGCTGCCTTGTCGGTATGGAAGGTTGGCTTAACTCCGACATTCATTACCCCATGCAGCCATTTGTCTTCAAACTTGACTTTAACGGCGTAGACGCCCTTGGCAGGTAGCACAAAATGCTCATCAGGACTTAGGTTCGCCGTTGGAAAACCAATCTTCCTGCCGCGCTTCTCCCCATGCATCACCGTGCCGCTCAGCGCATATCTCCGTCCAAGCCAGCGTGCAGCCAGCCGAACATTCCCTTCCGTCAGCGCTTTGCGTATGCCAGAGCTGCTGACCTTCTCCCCATCGATCAAAAACGGAGAGACCGTGCTGACTTCCAGCGAATTGTTACTTAGCTCACGGAGCATGCCTGCATGTCCTTCTCCCCGGTAGCCATAGCGGAAATCAAACCCAACAACGGCCGTATGAACCTGAAGCGGGACAAGTACTCCGCTAACAAAATTATGAGGGCTCACTTGGGAGAATGCATCATTAAACCCTATAATGTATGTGTAATCGACGCCCAAACTTTTAAGAAGCCGTTCTTTCTCGCGTGGGGGCGTTAAATATCCGTCGTAATCGCCTTTCTTCATCACTTCTTTAGGATGGGGATGAAAGGTCATGACCGCGGCCGGTAATTTCGCTGAGGCTGCAAGCCGCACAGCAGATTCGATGACACTGACATGTCCCAAATGCAGGCCATCAAATTGGCCGATCGCGAGAACCTGCGGTTTAGCACTGCAATCTATAATCTCTTTTGTAAGAGGATAATTAATATTTATCGTTTCCAATATCACTTCACCTGCAATTTCAGTCGGATTAGCACGCTATATCACTCTGGCAGAAACACTTTTACCGGGATGATCGACCTCGTCGTTTCCTCGCTGCGAAAAATGCCTAGAAATTTCTCTGAACTATAAAGCCGGATATTCTCCCCCCATGTTACCGGCGGCTCAACTAGCCCTGAGGAGATTTTCTGCCCCTGTAATGCCTGTTTTACATGACTCTCGGGAATGCGATGGGCAGGCATGTGGCTTACAGCCTGATCTACGGGGATCAGATGCGCCTCCAGTGTGCCCTGTTCCGCGTGGGCGGCTATTTCCTCCAGCGTCAGGCACTGAGCTTCATGAATGCCAGCGGAAAACGTTCGCTTCAGCTCGGCCATCGCGGCCGGTACGCCCAACGCACGCCCGATATCAACACAAAGTGTCCGGATGTATGTTCCTTTAGAGCACAACACCCGAAAAGAAACGGAAGGATGCTCCCCTTCAGGCTGATAGGACAGCAGCTCCAGTTCCTCAATCGTCACTTCTCTCGCTTTGCGCTCGACGACTTTTCCCTCCCTGGCTAACTCGTATAGCCGTTTCCCATCCTGCTTCAAGGCCGAGTACATCGGCGGAACCTGGGAGATCGTACCTATAAATTGCTCGAGAACGGCTCGTACCTCTTGTTCACTGACGCACAATCCAGCCTTTCGTTCAATGACGGTGCCCGACATGTCCTCTGTATCGGTAGCAATGCCCAGCAGCAGTGTCGCCTCGTATTGTTTAGGAAGCTCCTGCAAGTATTCGACCATTCTGGTCGCCCTTCCCAGACAAAGAGGAAGCACGCCCGTTACTGCCGGATCCAGCGTTCCCGTATGTCCGATCCGCTTCATTTTTAATATACCCCGAGTTTTGGCCACGACATCATGCGAGGTAAAGCCTGCAGGTTTATTTACGGCAAGTATCCCTTCATATGACGTCAGTTTCATAGCCGTGACTTCACCCGCTCTATAATTTGCACAACAACATGCTCCACATTGCCTTGCATGCGAACACCTGCAGCGAGAACATGGCCCCCGCCGCCAAAGCTTTGAGCGACAGCAGCAACATCCACAGTTCCGGCAGACCTCATGCTTACCTTCACTGTTTCCTCATCAATCACTTTAAACAGCAAACCAACCTCAACACCTTGAATGTTGCGCGGGTAGTTCACAATTCCCTCCAAATCTTCATGAATCGCCCCGGATTTCCTCATGTCTTCGTCATTGATGATTACCCAGCTTATTTTGCCGTCATCCGTCATTTGCAAGCCGTTGAGCGCTCTCGTTAACAGCCTGAGTTGAGGCAGTGTCATTTGCTCGAGCAGCAGCTGCGACAGTTCAGGTCCGTTCACTCCGTATTCAAGCAGTTCAGAAGCAACCGCCATTACTTTCGGGGACGTGCTTGCATAGCGAAAGCCGCCAGTATCCGTTAATAATCCAGTATATATAGCCGTAGCTGTATCTTTAGACAAGGTGAAGCCTAGCCATTTTGCCAGATCATATAAAATCTCCACCGTAGCTGCTGCAGTAGGAACAATTAGATTTTCATTCCCAAATCCGTCGTTGGTCGGATGGTGATCGATATTCAAAATACGGGCATCTGCCGCAAAATAGTCGCTCGATTTTCCAATTCTGCGGAAATCAGCGCAATCAACACTTATAACATATTTGTAGGATTTGTCCAGAGTTGTTACTGACAGATCCATAATGCGATCCGAGTGCAACAAGTACGACATACGCTGAGGAATCGGCCCTTCATTGACCATAACGTAATTTTTACCCAGACATGAGAGAAGCCAGCCCACCACTAGGGTAGAACTGACTGCGTCTCCGTCCGGCTGTACATGCGACACTACCAGGAAATCATCATGATCCTTCAGAAATTGCTCTGCCTGTCGGAATTCCTGTTCATTGGTCTGCATTGCCGTCTCCTTTAAATTCATTTTTCCTCATCTTGCGTAATTTCACCCAGCAGCTTCTCAATGCGGCTGCCGTATTCAATCGACTCATCGACTTTAAAAATCAGCTCCGGTGTGTGACGCAGACGCATCCGTTTTCCCAGCTCCGTCCGCAAATATCCGAGCGCTTTATCCAGCCCCTTCAACGATTCCGCTTTTTTCTCCTCGTCGCCGAATATGCTGATATATACTTTCGCCTGGGATAAATCACTTGTAACATCGACGCCGGTCACTGTGACAAATCCGACCCTGGGATCCTTAACTTCGTTCTGAATCAGCACGCTGAGTTCCTTCTTAATTTGTTCGCCAACACGGCCGGTACGATTTTTAGCCATAGTTTGTCACCTCACCTTACTTCCGCTCGACGGCCTCCATAATAAACGCTTCTATAATGTCGCCCTCTTTAATGTCGTTGTAGTTATCGAGTGTAATACCACACTCATAACCTTGGGACACTTCCTTCGCATCGTCCTTGTAACGCTTGAGTGAATCAATCTTGCCCTCATATACAACGATACCGTCACGGATTAGACGGGTTTCAGCATTGCGGGTAATTTTACCGGAGGTTACCATGCAACCGGCAATCGTCCCCACTCTGCTGAGTTTGAACGTATCACGGACTTCGGCATGACCGATGACGCTCTCTTTGTATTCAGGATCGAGCATCCCTTTCATCGCCTGCTCAATTTCTTCGATCGCTTTATAAATGACGCGATGCAGACGAATATCTACTTTCTCCTGCTCCGCAGTTGCTTTCGTCTGGCTGTCCGGGCGAACGTTAAAGCCGATCACGATAGCATTGGATGCAGCCGCCAAAATAATATCGGATTCTGTAATCGCTCCAGCACCGCTGTGAATGATTTTCACCCGTACGCCTTCTACTTCGATTTTCTCCAACGAGCCTTTAAGCGCCTCAACCGAACCTTGTACGTCCGCTTTAATAATGACGTTGAGATCTTTGATCTCGCCTTCCTTGATATGGCGGAACAAATCATCCAGCGTGACGCGAGTATTGCCGCCAAGCTCGGATTGACGCTGCGTAATAGCGCGTCTATCGGCAATAGAGCGGGCTTTGCGCTCATCCTCGAACACCATAAACGGATCGCCGGCATGCGGAACCTCGGTCAACCCCGTAATTTCCACCGGTGTAGAAGGCCCTGCTTCTTTGAGGCGGCGTCCTTTATCATTTACCATAGCCCGAATACGGCCAAAGCAGTTTCCGGCAACAAAAGCGTCGCCAACCTTCAGCGTACCATGCTGAACGAGTACGCGGGCTACAGGGCCGCGGCTCTTATCCAGCTCGGCTTCTATGACGGCTCCGCGAGCGCGTTTGTCCGGATTCGCTTTGTACTCGTTCACTTCAGCTACGAGCAGAATCATTTCCAGCAAATCTTCCAGTCCCATTCTTTGCTTGGCCGACACATTGACGAAAATCGTTTCTCCGCCCCACTCCTCCGGAACGAGCCCGTATTCCGTCAGCTCCTGCTTCACTTTGTCCGGATTCGCTGTCGGCTTGTCAATTTTGTTGACCGCTACAATGATTGGAAGTCCTGCGGCTTTGGCATGGTTAACCGCTTCTACCGTTTGCGGCATCACGCCGTCATCCGCTGCTACAACAATAATCGTTATGTCCGTCAGCTGGGCACCGCGAGCACGCATCGCCGTAAAAGCTTCGTGTCCAGGCGTATCCAGGAACGTGATTTTTTTGTTGTTGATTTCCACCTGATAAGCACCGATATGCTGGGTAATCCCTCCGGCTTCGCCGCTGCTGACGTTCGCTGAGCGTATGGCATCAAGCAAGGTCGTCTTCCCGTGGTCAACGTGTCCCATAATCGTAACGACCGGTGGGCGTTCCATCAAATCCGCTTCTTCATCATGCTCTTCTAATGTTTCAAAACGATCTTCCTCAACCGGAATTTTCACCTCAACCTCTACTCCGAATTCACCGGCAAGGAGCAGAATCGTATCGATGTCGAGCTCCTGATTGATCGTCGCCATAACGCCGAGGGCAATCAGTTTCTTAATGACTTCGGAAGCATCTTTATGAAGCAGCTTAGCAGATTCGCCTACGGTCATATTGCCCCGAACGATAATTTTCTTCGGCGTGTTATCGATTTTCTCCCGTGGCGGCTGCTGCTGGCCTCCTCTGCCTCCACGGCCGCCTTTCCCGCCGCGGTTGTTCTTGAAATTACCTTGTCTGTTGTCATCAAAACGCCGCTGACCAGGCTTGTTGTTGCCACCTTTACGCTGCCCTGCTCCGCTTTGCCCTCCCCGGTTGCCGGAGGAGTAATTGTCATTGCTCGCGGCCTGCTGCGGCGCGCCTTGGCTGCGGCCTGCTCCGCCTGAAGCATTGCTGGAACCTTGTCCCGGGCGAGCTGAACGCTGTCCGCTGGACTGGCTCCCCCGGTTCGATTGATTGTGATTCCGATTCGCAGAAGCACCTGATGCTTGCTGAGTTCGGTTTTCCTGTTTATTGTCGCTGGCGCGATGTTTTCTTTCTTGAGTGGCTTGTGCTCCTCCACTCGCGGAGAATGAGTTATGCGTTTTATTATTCATACTTACCTGCTTTTCTTGTTGATTTTTGTTATTGCTGGATGAGCTGCTGCCTGCACTGGAAGGCTTTTGATTTTCACGCTGGCCGGCGTTTGACCCGGCCCCAGTTTTCGGCGTTTGGCTTCCTCCTGCGGAAGCTGGTGCCGACGATTTAGCTGAAGACTCAGTACGTCCCGAGCCTTCCCGCTTGGCAGCAGCATTGCTCTTAATATCCTTGAAAAATTGCTCGACGCGCGATACAGCATCGTTCTCCATCACGCTCATATGATTGTTAACCGGGATATTAAGCCGCTTCAAAATGGTGATAATTTCCTTACTGCTCATATTAAGGGATTTTGCATATTCATAAACCCTAAGCTTTTCTTTGTTTTCTTGTTTACTCAATATACTCCACCTCCGACGTTTTCACGATCGTTTTCCGGATCATTTCGGCAAACCCCTGATCCATCAGCGCTAGGACGACTCGTTCCGGCTTTCCTACGCTGGAACCTAACTGTTCCCGATCAAAGCCGATGATCAGTGGGACTTTATAGGTTGCACATTTGTCACGAAATTTCTTGCGGGCATTGCCGGATGCATCCGCTGCAACTACTACGAGCTTAGCTTCACCAGAGCGAACAGCTTTAAGTACGCTCTCATCTCCGGTTACCACTTTACCCGCTCTCATTGCGAGACCAAGTCCTGACAATACTTTACTCATCAGCATCGTCTTCCCGGTCCCGCTCAGCGATAAATTTATCTTCCACCGCAAGGAAATCTTGCGCCAATTGCTCATAAACCTCTTGACCGACAGGCGATTTCAGCGCCCTGTCCAGAGAGCGATTTTTGTGGGCTAGTCTGAAACAGGACGCTTGGCCGCACAAATAGGCGCCGCGGCCTGATTTTTTGCCTGTTAAATCAATCGAAACGACTCCCTCTGGAGACCGGACAATTCGAATTAGCGACTTCTTTGGCTTCATTTCATTGCAGGCTACGCATTTGCGTAAAGGTATCTTTCTTGGTTTCATTCCTTTCCCCCCCGTCTTCTGATTACTTCATCATTAATCGACGGAGACGGAATCTTGAGGCATTTCTCCTGAGTCTGTCTTTTCTCTTCCAAATTCCTCTTCCGCTTGACTTTCACTCTTGATGTCAATTTTCCATCCCGTCAGTTTGGCAGCAAGCCGGGCATTCTGCCCTTTAATACCGATGGCAAGCGAGAGCTGATAGTCAGGAACGATGACACGGGCCATCTTCTCCGCTTCAAAAACTTGGACCTCGAGCACTTTGGAAGGACTCAGCGCATTAGCTACGTACTCTTCCACGCTCTCGGAATAGCGAACGATATCTATTTTCTCGCCGCGCAGCTCATTGACAATCGTTTGGACGCGAGTCCCCTTCGGACCGACACAGGAGCCGACCGGATCCACTTCACTGTTCCTTGAATGTACGGCAATTTTAGAACGAAAGCCCGCTTCGCGCGCCACGGAGCGTATTTCGACGACGCCGTCAAATATTTCCGGCACTTCAAGCTCAAATAGACGCTTTAGCAGCCCTGGATGGGTACGTGAAAGTAAAATTTGCGGTCCCTTCGTCGTGTTCTCTACCTTCGTTATATAAGCCTTAATCCGATCCCCATGCTTGAATTTCTCATTGGGCATCAGTTCATTAAGCGGTAGATGAGCTTCGATTTTTCCAAGATCTACATATACATTACGCTGATCCTGACGCTGCACGATGCCGGTAACAATGTCCTCTTCCTTCTCGATAAAAGCGTTGTAAATCAATCCCCGCTCCGCTTCCCGTATGCGCTGCGTCACAACCTGCTTCGCCGTTTGGGCAGCGATGCGCCCGAAATCCCGAGGCGTTACTTCAATCTCCGAAATGTCATCCAACTGGAAGCTCGGATTGATCTCGCGAGCTGCCGTAAGAGATATTTCTGTCCGTGGATCAAGCACCTCTTCAACGACAAGCTTGCGGGCAAATACTTTAATAGCTCCGGTATGACGGTTCATATCGACCCGAACGTTTTGCGCCGTGTTGAAATTTCGCTTATAGCTGGAAATCAAAGCGGCCTCAATCGCTTCGAATAAAATATCTTTGCTGATTCCCTTTTCCCTCTCCAACTCATTTAAGGCTTCAATAAAATCCATACTCATCTGCCTCAAGTTCCCCCTTTCATATTCCGTTCAGGTCAATTAAAAGATGATGGCCAACCTTGCGCTGGCAACTTTGTTATATGGAATGGCATGATTCTTCTTGCCTACCGCAACGACAAGCTCGTCGTTATCAAAGGAAAGAAGGCGGCCTTCAAATTCTTTCAGACCATCTACCGGTTCATATGTAGTTACAAATACATCCTTGCCGACGGCTTTCGTCACATCCTCTGCCTTCTTGAGCGGACGCTCCGCGCCAGGTGAAGAAACTTCCAGAAAATAAGCGGAAGGAATCGGATCATCAGCATCCAGCCTCTCGCTAAGATATTCACTGATCCGGCCGCAATCATCGATATCGATGCCCCCGTCCTTGTCGACGAAGACGCGCAAAAACCAGTTGCTTCCCTCTTTTACGTATTCCACGTCTACCAGTTCAAAGCCGTTCTCCTCCAAAAAGGGCACAACCATCTCTTCCACGGTCGCTTTGATCTTCGGTGTACTCAAGCGTACCTACCTCCATAACATTCATTCCTATATACCAAAGAGTAAAGAGTGGGTTTCCCCACTCTTTAAACAACGGTTCTATCTCCATGATTACCAAAAAAATTATAACATAGTCCAGCACTAGTGACAAGTAAAACACCTTTACTTCACAAGACCAACGTCTGTTACAAAGCAAATTTCTAATCAGGGAATTGTAACGATAAAATGGAGGGGATATTAGGATTATGAAATCTAAGGAGGCTATAACCAATTCCAGAAATTCCGTTCATTAGGCCCAAAGACTCCATGTTATTCGATAAATCATTTTTCCAGTAATTAACATCAAAATTATGAACCAGTTTCAATGCCATCTGAGTAGCTTGTATCCCTAAATCCTGCAGGTTTAATAATTGAGCCATCTGTACTAAAATTTCTACATTACCGAAATTCCCATGACAAAGACACAGGGATTTTCCAAAACCCGATTGTTTTATTTTTTCAATAGAAACATTAATGTCATTTCTAATACTTGAATCGATATAGTATTTGCTTATTAAAACTCTGCTTAATCCTATTCCTGGTGCTCCGTGGCACCAAAAAGAGCTGTATGAACCTTTCTCTGAAAACCTCAAATCCTTCCAATTTGATTCTTTTGCAGAATAAAACCTTTTTTCATATTGCAATAATGTATTTAAATAATCATAATAAAGCGTATTGTCAGTAATGGACCAGAGTTCTGTCATAACCCAGGCCATCCCTGCGGCTCCATGGGAAAAACCTGTCAATAAACGCTGAGACTTAATCTTTTCTTGGTTACTATTTATTAAATGTTGAGCGCATTTATTAGACAAATTAATTAAATGCTCATTTTTGAACTTTTGATATAATTGAATGCAAATATACATTAAGCCAGTTACTCCGCCTATTAAATCCAGTTCAGTGTCCTTCTCAATAAATTGTTCTGCCTCAAAGATAACTTTAAGTGCAGAATCGTGCAATTTTTTATTTCCCCATATTGCGCCTAAATGATAATAACCGTATGCGACACCCGCAATCCCATTATAAGCTGATATATTTTCTAGGTTTTGTTCACTGATATGACTTTGAACAGAGCTTAAAGCAGCTTTTGCTAAGTGTACGTACTTTTCTTCGTTTGTTTCCCTAGCTAAATAGGCTAAAAACAGAGAAATACCAAGCAATCCATCATACAAAGATTCGTTTGTTGGAAGAATCATCCCATTTTCTTTTTTAATTTCAAGCCAGAAAACCTGATTCGATTCTTTGTCCCATATAGCATGCTCTATTAAAAAATCACCGATTTGTTTAGCTTTTTCTAAAAATAATTCACTGTTATTTTGTGCTTCCAACTTCATTGATAAGTGGGCATTTTCATTTCCTTGGTAATTTACTTTGGTTTCAGGTAAATATTGACTTTCAAGAGACAATCTAATATACCGAATTTGTTTCTCACAATCTATTGGGCTAAGTTTATCTATCTTCTGATATAAATTGTCAAGACAAGAAACCTGGTAAAAATTTTCTATTACATTATTTTTGCCACTAAAAATATATTTGTTATTTATTTCAAAGCAAAAATGAGGTATATCGTTATTTAATAGATCAAAAGTTTCGTAATGAATTATCCCTTGAATTCGATTATATAGTATGGATTCCCTCCATAAGTGATCAAAAAGTTTCACTCTAGATAATCCATCTTGCAAATAGTCCGGGTGAAGACTTGTTTCTAATAAAAAACCATATTCTTTCGTCGGACGAAGTATATGTCTTACACTCTTATCAGAAAATGAAGCTAATTGCTGTAGTAGCAGATCCGACTTGTGTCTCAGCAGTATATTGTACATGTCTTGGAAACCATCAATGATTTGATGGTAGTATTCTAAAGGATTTATGACCTTATCTCCTACGAAAAGTCTATTGGTGCTTGATGTAAATTGGGCCTTTTTCTTAGTCATTCGCATTTCATCAGTAAATTTATTTTCAATTACCCAAACTTCATTGTTACTTTCTTGTTTCTCGATATTAACAATTGCACTAAAATCAAATTCTTCTTGATTAGTGATACTTTTAACTGGAAGAAGTAAACTAGCAAAAATTGAATCACTAAATTCCTTATTAACTACATGCTCTTTAATTGAACCTGTAACTAAATCATAATGATTACAAAATAAAGTTTCCATATCTATCAAAATGGGAAATTCTTCATGAGCGATTACATTTTCCAGATGAAAATCAACTGCGTTGAGTATATACAGTAATGCGACATAACCTCCAAATCTATAATAATACCTCTCTACCTGTTTTTCAGTACTACAAGCTTTATTTGAAACAAACTCCTGCCATCCATAACCTTCCTTTGAAATGGTCTTTACAGTTTTTAAGGAGTATTTGAATCCTTTTCCATTAAGCCAAGAAGTTAGATAAGAAAACTGGTAATCTAAATCTAATGAACGAGGTTTATAAACAATTTTATCTCCTGACTCAAAAACTAAGATGGATACCGATCTTCCACCATGGTGATGATCACCTGCACTTACATCAATCTTTATTAAATGATTATAATTTCCTTGAAAAACTTTAGATATAAGATCCACATCATTTATGAATCTCTCTAATAATTCGAAATATGATTCGGTAAACCTCGTAATTATTTCAATAATCAATCTTGCCAAAACAGGGTACAATTGCAATAGAGAAATTAAGTAATTTTTATTAGCAAGTATATTTTCAACATAAAACAAATACCTTTCTTCCGATGTATCGCCTATTAATTCGTCAGATATTTTTGCTATATGTAATTCTTGAATTAGTGTTCGAAAACTTAGTTTACTTAGTTGATCAAACAATTGATTTAACGCGGTTAATTCAAGAGAAGTGAAATTTACAACATAACGTGTGTGATAAGTCCGCCCAAGTAAGTCATATTTTTGCTTAAAGATGGTTTTCGCATACTCAAGAAAAGGCACGTAGAAGTTATAAAACAGCGGTTTGTCCTTACAATCTGAAACAAAATTCGTATCCGCATGAAAAATCTCTTTGAGCGTATTAACCCATTCTAATGATTTTTTATCTTTCAATCTAATGGAGTCTCTATTACTAATAATATTTTCAAAAGAATCTAGGTCTAATTCATCTGCTTCCAAACGGTATTGCAATTTTTCTTCAGAAAAATCTCCAACTTTTAACCATTGATCTACTATATCCTCACGTTTTAATACGCCTTCAACATAAGCTCGTTCACTTAAATACGAACCCTTCAGCCAATTATCAAAACTAAATAGCTGTTCACAAAGCATATCTTACCTCCATGAATTGTGATGAAGTTTCTATAATATATGAATTCTCACAATTAACGATCTACCTAAAAAGGGTGCCACATAATAGCACCCTTCATCGTTTTGAAAATTTATAAATCATTAGGCTTCGATACCACAGTCTCTTGGAGTTGTAACCAAACATTCTGCAACGGAAGGACAGAAAAGTGAAAGGCATTTATAAATCGAGATTCTAATAGAATTAGGACTCACTTCCGCTCCTCCAACAACATTTTCAATTTCATTTTCACTAACAATCCCTACTGGATGATCAAAACTAGAAGCATTACCTCGAAAATCCGGATCCCGAATTGCGCGAATCTTGTCAGCCAAAGACATATTCATTACCTCCCATATATTATTATTTTCTTCCTTAATATACCATAGTATTTTTTTCCATGCAATACTATTTTATGAATTTAATATGTTGTTAAGACTTCACCTTGCACGTTATCATAAAAATAGTTTTTATAATAATTATTGTTCGATATCAATTGGTAATGAGTCCCCTGGCACACAATCCTCCCATTCTCTATTACAAGTATCTGATCCGCATTCAAAATAGAGGTAAGTCTATGTGTAATAACGACTCTGGTACATTGAATGGAAGAAAAGTAGGCATCTATCTTTTGTTCATTAATATAATCCAGTGAACTGGTAGCTTCATCTAACAGTAATATGCGAGGTTTATGAAGAATCGCCCTTGCAATGGCTAATCTTTGACGTTGTCCACCGGAAAGTGCCATTCCCATTTCAGAAATCTGAGTATGGTAATGCATAGGCATCAGCATAATTTCTTCATGAATTTGAGCAATCTTAGCTGCTTCAACTACTTCTTCGAAAGAAGCATCCGGTCTGTGAATGCTTATATTCTCAAAGATGCTGCGGTTGAACAAGTTTACATTTTGGGAAACTACACCTATGTTTGTCCTTAATTGATGTTTACTTAACTCCTCTAATAGAACCCCATCATATTTAATAGTCCCTTCTGTAGGAAAATATAACCCGGTCAGCAACCCAGCTAATGTACTTTTTCCTGAACCGGATTTCCCTACTATAGCTACCTTTTGCCCACTTTGAATATGCAGAGATACATTATCGATGACATTCTCTCCATATTTTGAGTATTTAAAACATACATTCTCTAATTTTATTTCACCTTTAAATTTATTAATTTCTTTTAGATTATTACTTTCGTGAGGTATTGGCGAATTCATGACGTCTTGTATGCGATTTACGTGTACTTTTACCTGTCCAAACATATTTGAAATCTGTACCAATGAAGAAGTCAAAGTAAAAAATTGTATAGTTAGCGTATTAAACGCTATAAGGCTTCCTAATGATAACTGATTTGCTATAACTAACTTAGAACCAATAAATAAAATTAAAAGAGGAGCAAATATAGTAATACTAATAGAAATTGAATTTACATAATTAATTAACTCTAACTTTTTCCTTCTGCTAGTAATCAATTTATTAAACTCTTCACACCACTTTTTCAAAAAAATATCTTCAACCCCCGATAACTTAATATCGGATATTCCGTATAACATTTCCGTTTGAGTTCCACTAACAATAGAAGACCTTACAATTTCCTCCTTGCTTCTCTCTACAATTTTATAATTGCTAAATATCATAAAAACTATATTCAAACCGCCCAAGATAATTGTCCACAAAGCTAGAGGTGTGGATTGATAAAACATATATATTAATATTGTTACAACTACACCAATATCTAGTACACATTTGAAGATATAATTGGATAAGAGTTCTCTGATAGTTTGTAAGCTATTTGCTCTGAATAAAAGATCTCCGAAAGAACGAAGCTGAAAGAAATTATAAGGTAATTTAAGAAGATGCTTAAAAAAATCTGTAGTCAATTGTGTATCTAATAAATTTTGTAAAAATATGACTAGCTTTCCACGTGTTAGAGTGATTATGCCAAGTGAAAAAAATAAGATAACTATTCCTAGCCCATAAATATACATTTTACTGGATGCTTCAGATATAATGACGTTATCAATTATAAGCTTAGTAAAGAATGGAACAGCTAAAGAAATTAATTGAAGAATTATTGAGGTAGCTAGCAAACTTAATAAAATTCTCGGTGTTTTGAAAAGTAATTTGATTATTGGAATCCAACTACTAACTTGTTTTTTTAAAATCAATCTCTTCGTTGGAATGCACTTCAATACATATTTTGAAAATTTTAGACTAAACTCATCTTCATTAAATATTCTTCTTCCATGTTCAGGATCAACGACAAAGTATTTATTTTTATATATCTTTTCTAAAACTACAAAGTGCTTCTCATCCCAGAAGATTATCAAAGGTAATTGGTCGTTATTCAATTGCTGAAGGTTCAATTTTTGACAGATAGTATCAAACCCTAATAGTTCAGCAAGTTTTTTTAGATTTAACAGTGATATTCCATCTCTTCCATGCCCTGTGAATTCACGCAATTCTAATAATGATACATGTTTACCGTGATATGCTGATATCATTGCCAAACAACATATTCCGCAATCCATTTTATCCATTTGTTCAACATACGGTACTTTTTTTTTAAAAATAATACCCCCTCCAATCAGCACCCTTAATTTATATAAATATACTATATATGGTTATAACAGTAAACTATCTATGGTGAATGATATAAAAAAAGTACCATACATAAAATGAAACTTATGCATGGTACAAATAGCTCTTATTAAAACAGGGAAAGCTGGTTGCTTTCCGGAAGTCCAATGAAGCATCCCAAATTATTAAGTAGTTCCACGACCGTTTTTGTCGCTTTTGACTTTTGCTGAAAATCTTCAATGGATAAAAATTCTCCCTGTTCCTTCGCTGCGGCGATATTTCTGGCCGCATTATCCCCGATCCCTGCCAGTGCGGAGAACGGAGGAATTAGCGCATCGCCATCAACGATAAAACGGGTTGCATCCGAGCGATAGAGATCAATGTTTTTGAAGCGGAAGCCGCGCGCCGTCATCTCAAGCGCCATTTCTAAAATCGGCAGCATATTTCTCTCTTTGGGCAGAGCCTGAAAACCCTTTTGCTCAATCTCCTCAATTTTGCGGTAAATCGCCTCATAGCCTTGGCAGAACAGCTCAATATCAAAATCTTCCCCGCGCACCGAGAAATAGGTCGCATAATATTCAATCGGATGATAGAGCTTGAAATAAGCGGTCCGCACCGCGGAGATAACGTAAGCAGCCGCATGCGCTTTAGGAAACATGTATTGGATTTTGAGGCAGGAATCGATGTACCACTGTGGCACCTTGCATCTTTTCATCTCATCGATCCACTCCTGGGTCAATCCCTTTCCTTTACGAACGCTCTCCGTAATTTTAAACGCCAGACCGGCATCCATTCCCGCCTTATAGATCAAATAAAGCATAATATCGTCCCGGCAGCCGATAACGGTCTTAATGTTGCAAGTTCCGTTCTTGATCAGATCCTGGGCATTGCCCAGCCATACGCCTGTTCCATGAGACAATCCCGAAATTTGCAGCAGGTCGGCAAAGGAAGACGGCTGCGACTCAATAAGCATTTGGCGCACGAACTTCGTCCCCATTTCCGGTACACCATAGGTCGCCACCGGTGTACGAATCTGTTCAGGCGTGACTCCGAGCGAGTCCGTTGAGTTAAACATGCTCATTACCTTCGGATCATTCATCGGAATCGTCGTCGGATCGACACCGGTCAAATCCTGCAGCATCCGCATCATCGTCGGATCATCGTGGCCCAGAATATCGAGCTTAAGCAGGTTCGCGTCGAAGGCATGATAATCGAAGTGGGTCGTTTTCCACTCTGCATTAACATCGTCAGCCGGAAATTGAACAGGCGTAATGTCCTCCACCTCAATATAATCGGGTACGACCACGATCCCCCCCGGATGCTGCCCCGTGCTTCGCTTCACACCCGTACAGCCTGCGGCCAGACGGTTAAGCTCGGCGCCCCGCCAGCTCTTGTGATGCTCTTCTTCATACTTCTTGGCAAAGCCGAAAGCCGTTTTCTCGGCAACCGTGCCGATCGTTCCGGCGCGGAATACGCTTTTCTCCCCGAACATCTCCTTTGTGAAGTTGTGAGCATGCGGCTGATATTCTCCCGAGAAGTTCAAATCGATATCGGGTACCTTGTCACCCTTAAACCCGAGAAAAGTCTCGAAGGGAATATCCTGTCCTTCCCCCTTAAGCTTCTCTCCACACTCTGGGCAGCTCTTGTCAGGAAGGTCGAATCCGCTTGGCACGCTGCCGTCGAGAAACCACTCGCTGTGCTTGCATTCCGGATTGGCGCAAATATAATGCGCAGGCAGCGGGTTAACCTCCGATATCCCGAGAAATGTCGCGACGACCGAAGAGCCGACGGAGCCCCGGGAACCGACGAGGTAGCCGTCCTGGTTCGATTTTTTGACGAGCCGTTCAGATATAAGATAGTTAGCCGAGAAGCCGTATTTGATAATGGGTTCAAGTTCTTTTTCAAGACGCTGAACGACGACCTCCGGCAAATTTTCTCCATAAATCGATTTGGCCGTATCGTAGCAGGTGTTGCGGATTTCATCATCAGCCCCTTCGATAATCGGCGTAAACAGCTTCGTCGGGAACAGCTCCAGTTCCTCAAAGGCATCGGCCAGCTCAGACGTATTTTTCACGACAACTTCATAGGCCTTCTCTTCACCGAGAAACTGAAACTCCTCCAGCATTTCCTCTGTTGTACGGAAATGGGCATCCGGCTTGCGGATATCCTTCAGCGGACTAAAACCGGTAATTCCATGAATCGTAATATCTCTGTATAACTTGTCGCGGGGCTCTAAATAATGCACATTGCCTGTGGCCACCACCGGTTTGCCCAGCTTAAAGCCGATTTCGCAAACTTTGCGCAGTGCTGTTTCCAATTCCTGCACGCTGCCAACGAGTCCTTTCTCGACCAAATGCATATACATCGTCAACGGCTGAATTTCCAGCACATCGTAAAACTCCGCTACTTCCTCCGCCTCTTCGAGCGACTTGTTCAATACCGTCTCAAAAAACTCGCCCTTCTCGCATCCTGACATAATGAGCAGTCCTTCCCTCAGTTCAGTCAGCTTGGATTTAGGGATACAGGCTACTCGCCTGAAATGTTCCGTATGGGACTTCGATACCAATTTGTACAAATTTTTCTTTCCGGTCATATTGAGGGCATAAATTCCGCAATGGAACGGCCGGACGTTCGACAAATCCTTACCTACCTTGGCATTCAACTGATCCAGCGTTTTATAGCCTTCGATTTTAACCGCGTCTTCAAGCAGCCCATTCAAAATTTCCCCCAGAGCGAGCGTATCGTCGATCGCCCGGTGATGGTTTTCGAGCGATACTTTATATTTGGCCGCGAGCGTATTAAGCCGGTGGTTTTTCATCGTAGGAAACAGCATCCTAGCCAGTTCCAGCGTATCAAGCACCGGGTTGTCGAGCGGCGGCTGCCCAAGCTCCTTCAGCTTGGCATTGACAAAACCGATATCAAATCTGGCATTGTGTGCGACCAGCACAGCATCCTCGGCAAATTGGACGAACTCTGCCAGGACGGGCGCCACATCGGGGGCATCCTTAACCATGTCATCATTAATGTTCGTCAATTGCTGGATATTGTATGGAATGCGCACATGCGGATTTACAAACGTCGCATAGCGGTCAATTTCTTTGCCATCCACCATTTTCACGGCAGCAATTTCGATAATTTTGTTCTGGGTCACGGACAAGCCCGTCGTCTCGATATCGAATACGATATATGTAGTCCCCTTTAAATCGTCCGGACGCGGATTCAACACGACGGCCACATCATCGTTGACGACGTTGGCTTCCAGACCATAAATCATTTTGATCCCATGCTTGCTTGCTGCTCTATCCGCATCCGGATAACACTGAATACCGCCATGATCCGTCACGGCTATCGCTTTATGTCCCCATTTGGCAGCTGTCTTTATATATTCTCCGATCGGTGTCACAGCATCCATCGTACTCATCGTGGAATGCAAGTGGAATTCGACCCGCTTCTCTGCAGCATTATCTTTGCGGCTAGGCGGTGCGGAAACCTCGCACAAATCCGAAGGAATCATGACGAGCTCAGGTACCGGCATAAACCGATCCATTTCGACGCGCCCTCTCGCCCTGACCCACTTGCCATTAGCAAGCTGATTCATTACTTTCAAATCTTCCTTGTTCTTGGCGAACAGCTTCATTTGCAGCGAATCTGTAAAGTCGGTCAAATTGAAAATAAACAAGGTGTTGCCGTTGCGCAGCTCTTTCCGATCTAACCCGAAGATCGTCCCTTGAATCGTAATCTTTTTTTCTTCATCCTGGATTTCCTGAAGCGGAACAGGCTGTTCCTTGATGTCATAGCCAATCTGTAGTTTAACGGCCTCACCAACGTCATCCTCCGGCGGTGCTTCCGCCGCCATGCTCTCCATCATTTGCTGGATGAAATCGCGTTCTTCCTCAACGATCCGCTGCTGGAATTCCTCGAACGCTTCGGCGCTGTTCTCCCCTGTTTGAAGCTTGATTCGCACCTGAATATTGAAATACGTTTCGTAAAAGGACGTAATATACTTATCGATGCTTTTTTTCCTGGCTAGCTCCAAAGCCATCGCATCGCTAAGGGTAATCGCAATAAGATTGTCCTCAATATCATACGTTGCCCTGGCTAACCAGCCGTTTACGGAAGGAACTTCCCGCTGCACCCATTCCAGAAACAGTTTCCAATATTCCGAAATGATATCTGCAGCAGCTACTCCCTGCCCATATCGAAATTCAAACGAAATGTGGGCAATGTGCTCCAGCCGTTCCTTGACCCGTAAACAAAAGGTCCGATATGCCTCGGCGGGAACAAGCGTTTCTTTTGCGATGGCAATTTTCCATTCCCGGTTACTGCGGCTGACTTCCACCTGCTCGATCCATCCATCCAAAAAGTATGGATCCATCAAACCGGCAGGCATCTCGGTCTGCTGCATCAACAACTCCAGCCTTTGTCTCTTCTCCCCAACTGCGGTCATGATATCCTCCCCTGAATACATTCCTCCATGTGAGGTTAAGATAACTCTGTGAATAAAGAAAAGCTTCCGCAAGGAGGTCCGAGCGGGGTTGTCCCCACCCGGCAGCTCACTGCCGGAAGCCCTCCGATGTTCACTTGCTTACGGACTAGCCTGCTTTCTATAAAACATTAGCATTACAATAGCCATTCAAGCTTAATATGCTCTGGCAAAAACAACTGTGTGCTGCGCTTCTTCTCCACATACGAGGCATTTGGATTTCTTCGTGCCCGGTTCAAATGGAATATTACGGCTAGTTGCGCCGGTTTCTTCCTTAACATGACGCTCGCATACTTCCGAGCCGCACCAGCCCGCTAACGTGAAGCCGCGCTTCTCTTCAATGCTCGACTTCATTTCCTCCAGTGTATCTACACTGTAGAAATGCTCCTCACGGAAAGCTTTGGCACGCTCGTACATTTCATTGTGAACTTGCTCCAGCATAGCCTGAACCTCTTCTACAAGCTTATCCTGCTGCACTACTTTTTTCTCCCCGCTAATCCGCGAGACAAGTACACAGACGCCGTTATCCATGTCACGAGGCCCCAGCTCCAGACGGACTGGCACACCGCGCATTTCATATTCATTAAATTTCCAGCCTGGCCGTACATCCGCCCGGTCATCCATCCCTACGCGAATGCCCGCCTTCTTCAACTCGGCAAACAGCTCGTCTGCCCGGCCAATAACAGCATCACGCGTTTTTGGCGGTCCGATCGGAATAATCATAACCTGCTTAGGCGCAACCCTCGGCGGCAAGGCAAGTCCCCGGTCATCGCCATGAACCATAATGAGCGAGCCGATCAAGCGGGTACTGACTCCCCAGGAGGTGGTATGAACATATTCCTGAACGTTGTCCCGGTTCAAATATTGAATATTAAAAGCGACGGCAAAATTCGTTCCAAGGTAATGAGAAGTACCCGCTTGCACCGCCCGGCCATCCTTCATCATCGCTTCAATCGAATACGTGTCGACTGCCCCGGCGAACTTCTCCGAAGGTGTCTTCTGCCCGACAATGACGGGAATCGCCAAATAGTTCTCTACAAAATCCCGGTAAATCTCCAGCATTTGCATCGTTTCTTCCCGCGCTTCCTGCTCGTTCTCATGCGCAGTGTGGCCTTCCTGCCACAAAAACTCGCTCGTACGCAGAAACGGCAATGTCCGCTTCTCCCACCGTACGACGTTGGCCCATTGGTTGATCAGAACCGGCAAGTCCCGATAGGATTGAATCCACCTCTCATACATATGGCCGATCATCGTTTCAGAGGTAGGACGTATGGCCAGCCGCTCTTCCAGCTTCTCGCCTGCCGCTTCGGTTACCCAAGGCAGCTCGGGGTTGAATCCCTCCACATGCTCTTTTTCCTTTTGGAAAAAGCTCTCGGGAATAAAGAGAGGGAAGTAAGCGTTGCGATGCCCTGTCTCTTTAAACCGGCGGTCCAGTTCCTCCTGGATATGCTCCCATATTTCGTAACCGTCCGGTTTGAATACGATACAGCCGCGCACTGGCGAATAATCCATCAAATCTGCTTTTTTAATTACATCGATATACCAGCGGGAAAAATCCTCTCCCTGCGGAGTAATCTCCGTTACGAACTGCTTCTCCTCATTTGCCATTAAAACCTTGTCCTCCCGTTAAAAACAACTTTATTTTGAAGCACCGAATAAACCTATTTTAATTGGTTAACTCTGTATCAACCGCAATATATCATTATACGTCACTGCGAGCATAAGCAAGAACAGTGCAGCGAAGCCGATAAAATGCACCAAGCCTTCACGGTTAGGATCCACCGGTTTGCCACGCAGCGCTTCAACCCCCAAGAATATAAGCCGGCTTCCATCCAGGGCAGGAATCGGCAATAAGTTAAAGATCCCTAGGTTCAGGCTTATTATCGCTGTCCAAAACACAAAATCGGTAAACCCTTGCTTTACAACTTTACTGGTTGCTTCAATCATACCAACCGGCCCGGCCAAATCATTCATGGAGAATCGGGCAATCAGCTGCTTCAAACTAGAGAAAATCAGCTTGCTCATGCTTGTCATTTTTTCGGCAGCCACCGTAAATGTTTCCCCGAAGGAAGCGCTGCGCGTCTCGAAATAAGTGACAATGACCGCGCCGATCTTGCCGCCTTCCTCATTCTCCACAGGCCGCGGAGTAACGTTAATCGTTAACAGTTCATCTCCACGCCGGACCGTCCAATTCATCGGGATGTCCTTGGAGCCGGAAATCGTTTCGATCAGCTTGGTTGCGTCTGTACCTACAGGTACGCCGTTAATCGACTCAATAATGTCACCCTTCTTAAAACCTGCCTCAAAGGCGGGCCTTTGCTCTATGACATCCCCGAGTTCGAGATGCTCCGGTTCATCCAGCGGAATGCCCGCCATTTGCGTATGAAGTGCAAACAGTACAAATGCGAGAATAAAGTTCATCAAAGGCCCGGCAAAAATGGACAATGCCCGCTGTCCTACTGTCTTGCTGCCATATTGACGGTCACGTGGCGCAATTTGCGTCTCACTGCCTTTAGCGACAAGCATCGCTTGCGGATGAACCCGGTAGGCGATAACTTCCCCGTCGACGTCAAGCACGATTCGCAGCCGGTCTTCGAGGTCTACCTCTTGAATTTCACCGCGGATGACGTTCTTCCGGTTGTCCAGGCGGTCGAGATAGATTTTACGAACCTCGTCCCCTTCTACTCGCAGGGCTACGGTTTGTCCGCTTTGAATCTGGACAAATTCCGGGTCCTCCCCGGCCATTCTGGCATATCCGCCAAAAGGCAGCAAACGGAGGGTAAATTGGGTTTCGTTTCGTCTATAGGAAAACAGCTTCGGTCCAAAACCGATTGCAAACTCACGAACCAAAATGCCGGCCCGTTTGGCAAAGTAATAATGTCCCCACTCATGTACAGTGACAATCACGAGAAACATGAGCACTGTCAAAAATATGATTCTCAGTAATTCCAATCGAAAGCATCCTCCTTTTTGCCACAGATCGTCCAGTTCATTTAGATTATCATTATTCTCCGATCTGGCACAAGAGAATACCAGCAGGGAACTTTTTTTCACGGAAACTTAAGGAAATTATAATAATGCGGCCGTCTCTCTGGCCCAGCGGTCAGCAGCCTGGATCGTTTCCAGATCCGCTTTCGCTACAGGGATATGCTTGGAAAGCACTTCTTCAATGATCGTTTCAATCTGCATGAATGGAATAGCCCGGCTCATAAAACGAGCCACTGCCACTTCATTGGCCGCATTAAACACCGTCGTCGCCGTCCCACCTATTTTACCACACTCATAGGCCAATCTTAAACAAGGGAATCGCTCCTCATCCATTTCACGGAAATGCAGCTTGCCGACCTCTGCCAAGGATAATCGCTTGGATGCGGATGCTAGCCTCGCCGGGTAAGTCATAGCATATTGAATCGGGACGCGCATATCCGGCGTTCCAAGCTGAGCGATGATGCTCCCGTCACGATATTCAACGAAAGAGTGGATGATGCTCTCTGGGTGCAGTAGGACTTTAATTTTGTCATAAGGAAGATCGAAAAGCCAGTGCGCCTCAATGACCTCCAATCCTTTGTTGACCATCGTGGCCGAATCAATCGTAAGCTTGGCTCCCATCGACCAATTGGGGTGCTTTAAAGCATCCTCCAGCGTTACATTTTGCAGCTGTGCCCGCGTTAAGTCACGAAATGCCCCGCCTGAAGCGGTCAATGTAATGTGGTCCACCTCATTCAGGTTCTCCCCATTCAGGCATTGGAAAATGGCGGAGTGCTCGCTGTCTACCGGCACCAATTTAACACCCTTCTGCTTGGCCAGCTCCGTCACGATATGCCCGGCAGTCACGAGCGTTTCTTTATTGGCAATACCGATCGTCTTCCCTTCGGCAATAGCGGCCAATGTCGGCGGCAGCCCGGCGCTGCCGACAATCGCGCTGAGTACAAAGTCTGCATCAGTGCCAGCTGCCACTTCAATCAATCCCTGCTCGCCGTAGTAGAGCTCGACATCTGCCGGAAGGAGCGGGGCTACCTGCTCAGCTAATTGTTTACTGCCAATAGAAGCCTTCTTGGGCCGAAATGCATTAACCTGTTGTACAAACATATCGATATTGCTGCCCGCAGCCAAACCCTCAATCACAAATTGCTCAGGATGCTGCATCACAACGTCAAGTGTTTGCGTACCGATCGATCCAGTAGAACCAATGACAGCTATTTTCCTCATAATATACCTCTCTTTTTTACAAATAACTGTTACGACAGCAATTGAATTCAACTATTGGACTCAATTCGAGTCAATTGGAGTTCCTATACGAACGTAATGCAGCTGCTGAAGTGATTAGTAGTAAGGAAGCAGCATCAAAATATGTACAAACGGAAATACGACGACCCAACTGTCACAACGGTCCAGAATACCGCCATGCCCGGGTAGAAGCTTACCGGAATCTTTAATGCCGTAAACCCGTTTATAGGCAGATTGAATTAAATCGCCCAGCTGCCCGACTACTGCTGCTGAAGCACCAAGCAAAATAGCCCGGCCCAGTGAGAGCAAACCATCGGAGAACAAGGCGAACAGCACTGCGGCTACAACAGCAAGCGCGATTCCCCCAAGGGCGCCTTCCACCGTTTTATTCGGACTGATGGCGGGCCAAAGCTTTTTATTGCCGAACCTTCGCCCCGTAAAATAAGCCCCTGCATCACTGCTCCATATTGCAGCCAGCATAAGGAACGTCCAGAATACCCCGTGCCCGTCCGGTGTGAACCGTGTTGTCGCAATAGAAGAAAATCCGATACCGATATACATCGTACCGAGAAATAAAAGCGAAGCTTGGCCGACCGGAAAATCGTTTTTGGTAAATACCGTAACCGCCAGGAATAGAAACATCATTAACCACAGGGCAGGCATAGTTTCGAGCGGCATGCTCCAGTTTAACAGGCTCCACGGAAACATCATATAGAGTATGCAGATATAACCGAGCATGGCCGGTCCGCCGAAAGCTGGCATTTTGGTCATCCGAACGAACTCATAATAGCCGACCAATGCCATGGCCATAAGGAGCCCTTGATATCCAATTCCACCGATCAGGCACACGCCTAAAAAAAACACACCTGCAACCAGTCCTGTAATCAATCGAATCTTCAAATTCTACACCTTCTATCCTGCTATGATAACCCTCCGTAGCGACGTGTGCGGCGCTGGTATTCGGCTACCGCTTCAATCAGCTGCTCACGGCCGAATTCAGGCCAATATAAGTCCGTAAACCACAGTTCACTATACGCTACCTGCCAGAGCATGAAATTGCTAAGTCGGAGCTCGCCGCCCGTCCGAATAAGCAAATCAGGATCACCCAATCCTGCTGACAGCAAGTGGGAATTCACCATCTCTTCCGTAATGTCGTCCGGAGACAAAATACCTTCCCGCACCTGATGCGCGATCACCTTCATGCTCTCCGTTATTTCACGACGACTGCCATAGTTCAGCGCAAAATTCAAAATAAGGCCGGTATTGTGCTTTGTTCGGGAGATCGCTTCCTCCATGGCTTCAATCGTATGCGCGGGAAGATTATCCGTATGCCCCATCATACGCACCTGAACATTTTTCTCAATAAGCTCCTCAAGTTCAAGCGCCAGAAACTCCTGCGGAAGCGACATCAGGAAATCAACTTCATCCTTGGGCCGCTTCCAGTTTTCTGTCGAAAATGCATATAGAGTTAGTATCCGAATGCCGAGCTCGTCTGCAGCGATCGTTGCCCGCTTCACTGCTTTCATTCCATTGCGATGTCCAATGATGCGCGGGAGGCCTAATCTGCGAGCCCAACGCCCGTTGCCGTCCATAATGATCGCGACATGCTCTGGAATGTTATCACCCGGCAACACTTCGGCAGAGTGCTTTTCCCCTTTTTTCCACCAGGATTGAAATAACTTGATCATTCCTCTTCCTCCAGCCGGTGATGAAAAAGAGACAAACCCCACCATGAAAGGAGGGGCCGCTTTTCGTCTCTTAAACTTCCATAATCTCTTTTTCTTTCGCAGCGAGTACCTTATCGACTTCCGCGATAAATTTATCCGTTGACTTCTGAATATCTTCCTGATGGCGCCGAGATTCGTCTTCCGAAATGTCCGTTTTCTCAAGCTTTTTAATGTCATCATTGGCATCACGGCGAATGTTGCGAATTGCAACCTTTGCTTCTTCACCGAATTTCTTCGTCATTTTAACCAAATCGACCCGGCGCTCTTCGGTCAACGGCGGAATCGACAAACGGATCATCGAGCCGTCATTAGCCGGTGTAAGTCCCAGGTCGGACTTCTGAATCGCACGCTCAATGTCAGCCAGCGAGGATTTATCCCAAGGCTGAATTAACAGCGTCCGGGTGTCCGGCGTATTGATATTGGCCAGTTGATTAATTGGCGTTGGTGTTCCGTAATAATCCACCTGAATACGATCCAGCAGCGAAGGAGCCGCTCTTCCGGCACGCAGCGTTGCCAAATCTCTCTTCAAAGACTGAATCGCTTTATCCATACGTTCTTCAGCGTTTTGTTTAATCGATTGTGGCATTAGCTTACACTTCCTTTCACAGTCGTTCCGATTTTCTCACCAAGCACAACACGTTTAATATTGCCCTGCTCCGTAATCGCAAATACGATAAGCGGAATATCATTATCCATACAAAGCGATGATGCTGTGGAATCCATAACGCCCAGATTTTTGCTGAGCACTTCCATATAAGTCAGCATTTCATACTTCTCTGCCGACGGATCAACAAATGGATCTGCAGAATATACACCGTCTACTTTATTTTTAGCCATTAAAATAACTTCCGCTTCGATTTCAGCGGCACGAAGCGCTGCTGTCGTATCCGTAGAGAAAAACGGATTGCCAGTTCCAGCGGCGAAAATAACAACTCTTCCCTTCTCCAAGTGGCGAATCGCCCGGCGCCGTATGTAAGGCTCAGCGATTTGCTGCATGGCGATCGAAGTTTGTACCCGCGTAGGCACATCGATCTGCTCCAGCGCATCTTGCAGGGCAAGGGAATTCATAACTGTCGCGAGCATTCCCATATAGTCCGCCGTAGCACGGTCAATGCCCTTCGCACTGCCCGCAATACCGCGCCATATGTTGCCCCCGCCACATACGATAGCTACCTGAACCCCTAACTCAACTACTTCCTTCACCTGTTCGGCTATCGATGATATGGTGTCCGCATCAATTCCGTATCCATTTTGACCAGCAAGCGATTCTCCGCTAACCTTCAAGACAACACGTTTAAAAACTGGCTGCTCCAATTGTATACCCTCCACTTTAATGAACCCTCTTAGAGGTTGCCCAGAAAGTGCAGGACAGCACTTTCTAAGCTCACACAATTAAGGGCGTTTGGTAAGAAAAGCACCTGCCGGTGCCTCTATTCAAAGATGTCTTCATAATCCTTTAAAAAAGAAGGAACACGCTGTGTTACATCCCTCTTTTACATCTCATTCCCGCTTCACTTAGCCGTTGACTTGAGACATAACCTCTTCTACGAAGTTGTCGACTTTTTTCTCCAGACCTTCACCCAGCTCATAACGAACGAAACGGCGGATAGAGATATTTTCTCCGATCGTAGCGATTTTTTCATTCAGCAATGTAGCAATTGTTTTGTCCGGATCTTTAACGAAAGTTTGCTCCATCAAGCAATATTCTTCATAGTATTTGGAAATGCGGCCTTCGACCATTTTTTCAACGATCTTCTCAGGCTTGCCTTCATTCAATGCTTGTGCTTTCAGGATTTCCTTCTCTTTTTCAATTTCTTCCTGTGGCACTTCTTCACGGCGCACATAGCGAGGGCTTGAAGCTGCAATATGAAGCGCAATGTCGCGTACAAATTCTTTAAACTGATCCGTCAAGGCTACAAAGTCAGTTTCACAGTTGACTTCGACAAGAACACCAATCCGGCCGCCAGCGTGAATGTAGGATTCTACAAGGCCTTCTGTAGCAATACGTCCAGCCTTTTTAGCCGAAGCAGCCAAACCTTTTTCACGAAGGAATTCAACCGCTTTATCAATATCCCCATTTACTTCTTCAAGCGCTTTTTTACAATCGAGCATTCCTGCTCCCGTTTTTTCGCGTAGTTCCTTTACCGCTTTTGCATCAACAGCCATTTTAAAATTCCCTCCATATCATTTATAGGACCTAATCTAAAGTAAATTACCAAAGATTTATCCTTTAAAAAAAGGGTAGTGAGAGGTTTCACACCTACCAACCACCCTTTTCATTTAATTCATTCTTTATTTTGGAAGCCCGACAAACATTTTATGCTGTCGTTTGCTCCCCTTGATTCGCTTCGATTACGGCGTCTGCCATTTTACCAGTCAACAGCTTAACAGCGCGAATCGCGTCGTCGTTACCTGGAATGACATAGTCGATTTCATCCGGATCGCAGTTTGTATCAACAATACCTACGATTGGGATACCCAATTTACGAGCTTCAGCAACCGCAATACGCTCTTTGCGCGGATCAATGATGAACAAAGCGCTTGGCAAGCCCTTCATATTCTTGATACCGCCGAGGAATTTCTCAAGGCGTTCCTTCTCTTTGCGGAGCAGGATAACTTCTTTCTTCGGAAGCACTTCAAACGTGCCATCCTCTTCCCAATTTTCCAATTGCTTCAAACGGTCGATCCGTTTTTGAATTGTTTGGAAGTTAGTCAAAGTTCCCCCGAGCCAGCGTTGGTTAATATAAAATTGACCCGCGCGCTCTGCTTCTTCTTTAACTGAGTCTTGAGCCTGCTTCTTCGTACCAACGAACAAAATTGTACCGTTGTCTTCCGCAATGCTCTTCACGAAGTTATAAGCTTCTTCCACTTTCTTGACCGTCTTTTGCAGGTCGATAATATAAATTCCGTTTCTTTCAGTGAAGATATAACGATCCATTTTCGGGTTCCAGCGACGTGTCTGGTGTCCGAAGTGCACACCTGCCTCAAGCAGTTGTTTCATGGAGATTACTGCCATCTTCACGCACCTCCTAAGTTTGGTTTTGTTTGATGCTCCCTCCGCAGGCTTCATCTTCCCCCAAGACTTCTCATTCATAATGAAAAGCACCCTTGGCAAAATCACCCTGCGTGCGTTATAACACCGTCAATTAATATACCATAAGTAACAAATGGATGCAACCGAAGTTCATACCACTCAGCCTCCAGAGGCATCCTGCCGGGTTCGAAAGCCATTCAAGCCTGCCCCGGATCCGTACCGTGCGCACTTTAGGGATGACGCCATCTTATTTACTGCTTCGGCTTGGTCGTGATTTTAGTAATAATGGAACTATGCTTTTCGCCGACTTGAAACGTGTAGGTACCCGTGCGGATTTTTTTATTAATCCCCCGTTTCGAAGCCTCTTTTATAAATGTATCGCTGCTAGAAATTACCCCGGCCTTTTGCAAGCCGTTAGCGACCTCAGTCAGGCTGTCCCCATACGATATTTTGTATTTCACCGTGACAGGCTCCGGTTCTTTTACAGCGTTTATGACGGCGGCATCGGCTTCTTTAGGAACGCCGGCTTCCGGTTTCTCCGGAGCCGCCGGCTTATCCGTTTGCAGCTTGCTTTCACCATTTGCGCCTGGAGCTTGCCCGCTATCCGATTGGGGGTCCTGCGGAGTTGCAGGCGTATTTGGCGCCTCAGGCTGCTCTGGTTCCGACGGCTCTTCAGCAGTATCGGCTGGATCCAGCTTGTCCTCCGCCATCCTAGACTCCCATTCTTCCTCTGTGAGCAGCAGTTCGTCTTCCCCTACTACCCGCAAATTCAACTTCTCGGCAGCTTGCTTGACCTGCTCCTCTGTCACAAGCTTGTTCTGCTGACCTTGCCCAATCATGATGATTTGCAATAAAAGCGCGCCAGCAATGAGGCCGATTCCAATTCCCAACATGAAGTGGCGATTTCTGAACATTACGCTTCCTCCCTGTTAGCCAATTGCAAAATAAGCTGAACCTCGCCGCGCTGAATTCCGATAGATTTGGCAATCATATCGATAGATTTTCCTTTAGCATACAGCTCAAACAGCTCCGGGTACCTGTCGCGCAGTGAATCGGTAGTCTGGAACTCCTCCTCCTCAGAGGTGGAAGCCGCAGCTTCTGCGGCAGCCGATGCTTGCACTGCTAAAGGAGGAACTGCTTCGCTTGGATGATGCACAGCCTGATGCACAGCCGCTTGAGATGATGGTTCGATTGGTGAAAGAGAGGAGGATTCCTCTGGAACTGGAGGAACCTCCAGGGATTCAAAACGAGCAGCAAGCTGCCGGTTGGACTGCTCCACCTCTAATAGACGCTGGCGCAGCTCTACGATGGATTCCTGCTGCGCCAATTGCTTAGATGTAAAATCCTGCTTCATACCGGCAATCAAATCAATTAGTTCCTCATTTTCTTTCTCAATTTCAGCCATATATTGTTCAAATATGGCCTCCATCTCATTCGCCGTTTCACCGCCAGGTTTCCGGCCGGGTAAAAATATAGCATATAATATAGAAGCAATCCCCAGCATCACGATATAAATCCATGGCTCTCCCAATGTTATCCTCACCTTTTGCTGTACGTATTCATGTATGTTGTCCTGCTAAAATGACAAATCGATATGTTTTCCTTTATAGGGATGCTCGGCTGGCTGATCTTTATCCCGCTCTTCCTGCTGTTCTCCGGACTCCGGTTGCTCTTGCTGCCGGTCAGAGGAGGCACTTCCTTCTCGTTTTACAGCCTTGTTATGAGCGCTCTGTTCCAACCCCGAGCTTCTTTTCCGTTCAAGCTCGCTCGTCTTCAAATTTTGCTGTGCGAGTAAAGACTGATCACTGAGAGGCCTCTGCTGCTGATCTTGCTGAATACGCCCCGCCTCGCTAGTCCGGGGGACAGCTATTTGCAATTCAACGGATTTCATATTCATAAAAATCACCTCAAGCCGAATTCAGAGAATTGTTTGTCTTCATTAGGAGCCCTAGACGTAAGCCGACATAGAAATGTCTCCTTCACTATAATAGAAAGACATTCGGGACACAGGATCTTTAATATATTTTGTATATCTGCCAATGACAATTCTAGATCCGCCATAAATCATTTTCAGCACATCCACCCGTGCATTTCCCGTCTCTTCCAGCGCCTTCTCGATAAATAGCATCCGTTCTCTAATTTCCTCAAGCTCTTGCATGTTTGATTTCTGGGTCAAGTTAAGCTTCGATCTCATCGCCACCTTATCCGGTGTCAGTTTTCCCATGGAAGCGAGCTGATCAAGCAAAGCAAGCGCTTTCTTCGTCTTGTCAAGATTTTCCATCTGGACCTTTGTCTGCTGACGCAGCTCAAGCAGTTCATTCCGCAGCTCCGGCAAAACCCCCACTTCAATCGAAGTCGTTGTAGACATCGGATTGCCGATAATTCGGGCCGTAACCCGCTCGCCTGCCTGAATGTTACCACCGACGATAAGACCTTTGGTTCCGCTGCAGATCACATCACGGCCAGCCCGGACATTGGAATGCATAATACTTTGCGTAACGATGACATCCTCGCCAGCCTGAACGTTTCCATCCTGGATAAACGAGCTCTTTACGTGGTGAGCCGCTTTGACTAGCCCTTTGTTATAACCGATAATGCCGCCTGTTATTTCAATGGAACCATCGGCAATTAACTCCGCACCCTCTACTCCGCCATTGACACGAATATCCCCGGAAGCGCAGACGCGAAAACCAGTCAAAACGTTGCCGCGGATGACGACCGTCCCTACAAAATCGATATTACCGGTACTATAGTCGACATCGCCATTAATCTCATAGACCGGAAATACGTTCAATTTGCCTTTATCCGTCCGCGTGACTAGACCGTCGATTGCCGCATACATTGCTGTCTGTTCCGGGTTAAGAACGACATTTTTGCCTACCTTAAAGCGCGCTTCCTTCCCTTCCTTACAAGGAATCGGCTCGCCTGTAATCGCTGTGCCAGGGCTTCCCGGCACCGGTGGGACAAGCTCTGCGATAATCTGGCCTTTTCGTACGTTGTTCAAGCGGGTGATGTCTTTAAAATCTACTGTGCCGTCATCGCTCTCCGCCGGTTTACGGTGCTGATCCTCGTCATCCATCGGCACCGCATAGCGAATCGAGCCGTCTTTGCCTTGTACCGGCTCGATTCCGATAGCGATCGGTGTTTTACTAAAATAGTATTCTTTAGGATGAAGAGAAAATCTTGTCACGATATCGTCCTGAATACCGTATTTCACACCTTCCCCTCGCAAAAAGTGAAGCAAAACATCAGGAGTACAAGTAAACTCCTCATCCTTCTTCAAAAATTGCAAATAGGCTACCGTTTTGTCATCATTCATCGTTACACTCAAAATTTGAGCTAGATCCTTCATGTATTCCATTAGTCGTTCCTCCTTCCATCTCATAATACTCGCAAGTTCATCTTGCAGTCTTCAATCTTCTCTCATCAACAAATCTTTCTGTTTCTCCAAGCTGCCACGCAGTCTAAGAATAGCTTTAGAATGGAGTTGAGAGATACGTGACGGGGAAAGAGACATCACCTCCGCGATTTCACTTAAGGATAGATCATCATAGTATAGTAAAGAAACTACCGTCCGTTCCTTCTCGGTCAGCTTTTCGATCCCTTTCGCCAAAGAATCTTTAAGGAAAAATTCCCTCACTTTGTAATCGGGATTTTTAGCTTTCTCATCGATCAATAAAGTAAGCCGCGTTTCGGATTCCTCTTCCCGAATCGGATCTTCTAACGAACAAAGAGTCATGACGGCAACTTCCTGCAGCATATTTTGAAATTCCTTCTCGCTTACGTTCAAATAAGCGCTCATTTCCATATCTGTAACAGAACGGAGGTATTGCTGCTCCAATTGCTGATACCCTTCTTCAATTTTTTTAGCTTTTTCGCGAACAGACCTGGGAACCCAATCCCCCTGCCGCAATCCGTCCAGGATGGCCCCTCTAACTCTCCATGAAGCATAGGTCTCAAATTGCAGACCCCGTTTATAGTCAAATTTCTCTACAGCATCTATCAAGCCCATTATACCATTACTGTACAAGTCATCTTTAGACACATTTTTCGGAAGGCCCACCGCAAGACGTCCCGATACATAATCGACAATGTGTAAATGCTTTTCAATAAGCTGTTTTTTGGCCTCTATTTCGCCGTGTTCTTTCCAACGCTCCCACACATCAGCGTAGCTTAAAGAGGATGTCTTTCGCTCTTCCAATTGCCTTCACCCTCCTTAGTTTTCTGTCAGGTGACGAACAACTTTAGCCAGTTCTTCAGGATCTTTGTCGTCAGATGTCTTTACCAATTTTGGCGGGTTTAATGGTGTAAAATCGTTCTGTCCTGTCTGATCTCCAAGTGGCTGCTTCAACAAGTCGTTCAGTTCATCCGTTTCATCCGGAGTCGTCAAATCAAGCTGTCCGCCTTTTCCCTCATCTTCGGGAGATACGCCTAATTCCTCGGTCTCTGGGATCGGGGACATTTCTTTCATGAAGCCGAACATCCAGTAGGCCGCATAAGAAAGCGCAAACCAGACCACAAAGCCAATCAATGATCGGATTAAGCTTGTCATAAACAAGTTACTGCTAGAAGAGACAGCAAACGTGATTAAAAACCCAAAGAGTCCAAACAACATGTAATATTTCATTTTTCCAGCCATGGCTACAATTCCTTTATACCCTTTTGTACACTGCGTATGAACAATATACCGGTCTCACAATCAAGCTCGATTGTTCTACCGTAATTGCCCCCTGTATCTTCCGCTAGTAAAGGGATACCCAGTTCGTTTAATTTTTCCTTGCAAGACTCCACATTTCGCGGGCCAATCCGGAGCGAATCCCCTGTTCCGGCAAAAGTGAACATTTGAGATCCGCCTGCCATTTTAGCCACTATTCTCGCCTGATCTGCTCCGCTTTCCAGTAATCGTTCTAATAAAGCTGGGACAGCAGTGTCCGCATATTTCGCAATGTTTAATGCGCCATCGCGTGCTATCGTAGAGACCGGAAGCATTACATGTGCAAGACCAGCCACTTTGACGATCGGATCGAATAAAGTTAATCCTACGCAGGAGCCAAGCCCTGTCGTACGAATTAGCCCTTGCTGCTCGATGATATTGAGATCTGCCATACCGACCTTAACAACTCGCTGCTCTTCAATCATGATTCATTGGTACTCCTAAGGCAGCGAATATTTTATCAAACGAATCTGGATCCGGTATAAGGAAAAATTGTCCCTCCACTTCATGTTGTCCTTCGATAAAGGTCGTATCGATCAGCAATGCGGAATCACCCATTTCACCAAACTGCAGCAGTCCATAACTAAGTATTGCCCCCGCCATATCCATGGCCAGCGCTGGCACTGTCGGCATCATAGAGAGCGATGTGAAATCAGCAAGCGAAGACAAGTAGGAGCCTGCCAATATGTTACCGATTTCAGACAACGCCGACCATTCCATCTCCGAAAACTCTTCCTCGCTTTCGACTTGAAGACCAGCGAGGCGATGAAGCAGCTTCTTCGCTGCTTCAGGACTAAGGATAAAAAACAGATTGCCAGGGGCATCCCCTTCAACTCTTAAAAAGATAGCGAGAACTACACTCTCCGCCCCGCCTACTTTGTCAGCAACGGCTTCGAATGGCAGCATCTGCACTTTGGGAACCGCCATATCAATCGGTTTATCAAGGAGTCTCGACAAAGCGGTTGCCGCATTACCCGCACCGATGTTGCCAACTTCCTTTAACACATCCATTTTAAATTCCTCAAAGCCTCTGAACAGATCCACCTCTTAACCCTCTAAGCTTTCCAATTGAATGATTTCTGAACGATTTAATACCTCGGACAAGTTCAGCATGACCAGAAGCCGTTCATCCGAAATACGTGCCACTCCGTGCAAATATTTCGCTTTGATTCCTCCAACGACATCCGGCGGCGAATCGATCGTATCGGAATTCAAGTCCATGACATCGTTAGCAGAATCAACGATAAAGCCAACCTCCATCTCATTTACAGCTACGATAATAATCCGTGTCTGGTCCGTATAATCTGCTTCTGGAAGACCGAAGCGGCCGCGCAGGTCAATGACGGGGATTACGACGCCACGAAGATTTATTACTCCTTTTACAAAGGAATAAGTTTTCGGTACGCGGGTAATAGGCATCATCCGTTCAATCGTCTGGACCTTGTCCACCTCAATCCCGTACTCTTCATCACCCAGTTTAAATACGATGACTTTCAATTCCTCTCCCATGGTAAATCCTCCTTAATGGTTGAAGCAGAGACTGCTTGCGCCCTGCCTACCGAGTGTGTAATGGCTTTACTTAATGAAAGCATTCGGATCAATAATCAGAGCTACCTGTCCGTCACCCAAAATCGTCGCACCTGCAACACCTTGAATTGCCGGCAAGTATTTGCCCAGATTTTTAATGACGATCTCGCTTTGTCCGATGAAATCTTCAACAGTCAGAGCTGCCAGCCGATCGCCTTTACGGACGACGACAATTTCCGTTTCCTCCTCGGCATCCTCGGCAAAGTCAGCAACTTCAAACAGATTGGCCAAAGATAACAGTGGAATATGCGCATCTCGATAAGGGATCATCGTATATCCGTGTACTTTGCGAATTTGCTTACGTTGAATAAGTCCAGTCTCAACGATCGATGAGAGCGGAATCGCGTACTTCTCGGAACCAATCTTAATCAGCATCGCCGAAATGATGGAGAGGGTCAGCGGGAGCTGCACCGAGAACTTCGTTCCTTGGCCAAGCGTAGAAGTTACGGATACGACGCCGCTTAACGACTCGATTTTTGAACGGACAACATCAAGTCCGACACCGCGCCCCGAAATGTCAGAGATGACATCCGCGGTACTAAATCCAGCGGCAAACAAAAGCATATACACCTGCTCGTCCGACATGGCAGCAGCTTCGCTTTCCTTGACGATCCCGTTCTTAAAGGCTCTGCTCAAAATTTTATCCCGATCGATGCCGCCGCCGTCATCCTCAATTTCAATAAATACATGATTTCCACTGTGGAAAGCACGCAATTGAACGGTTCCTGTCTCCGGCTTGCCAGCAGCGATGCGCTGTGCCGTAGATTCAACACCGTGATCGACCGCATTTCTCAGCAAATGCACAAGCGGATCACCGATCTCATCAATGACGGTGCGATCCAGCTCGGTCTCCGCACCGATAATGACCAGATCGATTTTCTTGTCCAGCGATTTGGCCACGTCTCGAACCATGCGCGGAAAGCGGCTGAATACCGTATCGATCGGAACCATGCGCAGCTTGAGAACAATGTTCTGAAGATCACTGCCAACACGGCTCATATGCTCAACCGTCTCGGTCAAATCAGCCCGCTTTACTTCTTGGGCAAGCTGCTCCAGTCTGGAACGGTCGATAAGCAGTTCGCTAAGTAAATTCATGAGCACATCCAAACGCTCAATATCGACGCGAATCGTTCGAGAGGGTGCTCCTCCTCCATTCGTGCGGCCGCCGGCTTTCGCTTCACTTGCCGCCGGTTTTGAAGCTGCCTGTTCAGAGGCTTTAACTTCCGGCGCAGCAGCACTGACAGCAGCGGGTGCCGTTGCGGCTCCTGCCGCGGCCTCTTTAACCCCGGTCGTAAGCTCGCTAAGCGTCTCATGATCGAGCGTGACTACCTGCGCAAAATCGATTTCGGACAGATTTACAATCATGCTTTGTAATTCCGAAGCTTCCTTCTGCGTTATGTAATATAGCGAGAAGCTGCGATCAAATTTTTCCTGCTCGATCTCCTGTACAGAGGGATGAGACTTCACGATTTCACCGTATCGCTCAAGCAGGTCAAAGACCAAATACGCTCGCGCAGCTTTTAATTGACAGTCCTCACGAATAGCTACCTCGATGTACAGGACCTTATGGCCTTCAGATATCGATTGCTCCAGTACCGAAAATTGATACTCATCCAGCTGAATATCTGAATGAATAGCCCCAGAAGCAGCGGCTGCACCAGCATTATTCCCGGCAGCCGGCTTCTCATCCCCGCCTCCCGGTACCTCACCGCGAACGATCGCCTGGAGCGAAGATACGATCGATTGGACGTCGGCTTTGCCGTCGCCGCCTTGCGTGATATCCTGCACCATCAGCTGCAGAGCGTCCAGACTTTTGAATAACGTATCGAAAATATACTCCTGCATTTTCAGCTTTTCGTTACGCACCAGATCCAGCACATTCTCCATCTGATGCGTCAATGAGGATAAATCCTCAAATCCCATCGTGGCAGCCATTCCTTTAAGGGTATGCGCCGAACGGAAAATAACTTGCACAATGCCAATATCCTCCGGGGCTTTTTCCAGCTCCAGCATATTCTCGTTTAATGATTGCAAATGATCGTTGGACTCATCGATAAACATGGATAAATACTGATTCATGTCCATGGTGAGGCACCTCCTCTAAGAGATTCCTTTATTTCACTACTTGTACAAGCTTGGGGCCGATCTCATGTAATGGTAAAACATGACTTACACAATTCAGTTCAATCGCTGAGCGCGGCATGCCGTAAACTACGCAGGTCTCTTCACTTTCAGCAATGGTCGAACTGACACCCGCATCATACAGCTTCTTCATTGCTCTCGCCCCGTCGCTGCCCATCCCCGTTAAAAGTACAATATGCCTTTTCAGCGCTTTAAGCGGCATTAATGATTCATACATAACATCTACCGACGGTCTATGACCATTACGAGGCTCCTGTCCCGTCAAGGTAACTTTATAACCATCCAAATCCTTAACCACATTCATATGATGGCCGCCTGGGGCAATGTAGGCTGTACCCGGAAGCAGCTTCATTCCTTCTTCTGCCTCAACTACGTGCAGTGCGCTTAAACTATTTAACCGCTGCGCTAATGATTTGGTGAAGTTTGGCGGCATATGCTGCACGATCACGATAGGCGCCGGGAAGTTCCTGGGTATTTTTTCTAACACAGCTTTTAGAGCTTTGGGGCCCCCTGTTGATGTCCCGATGGCTACCAGGTCAGTGAAATCCGTCTTTAAGGGTAAGCCGCTATTCTTTTCTTTGACAGGCAGTCGTTGTTGAATTGCTGCTGCCTCAATTTTCTCATCCGCTTTTGGCCGTTTCATGATTGAGCCGTTATTTTTCTTGTGGATTAAAGCCGGATTAGCGAGCTTATCTGGTAAAAGCGGTCGATTTAACCGATCTGCTCCATCCGGCACATGCACATATGGTCCGGTCTTTTTCTGAAGGTGTGCCGAATTCAGTTTTGTTCGATCCGAAGCCTCTGCCTTAGCCCCTTCATTTTTAGACAGGACCTCCGAAGCTGAAGCTGCATATGCTTTAGCTGCGCCAGACTTGGCCCCTGGACGAAGTGTACCAGGTGTACCAGGTGTAGGCTTGTGTGATGATTTTGTCGTCTCGGCATTTGCCGGACGCGCCGATTTATTTAAGTTTGGAGACCGCGCGTGTTGATTAACCGAATTGTCCAGCGCGAGCTGTCTGGCAGCCTTGTGCTCCTTCATCAGCATGGCCGCTTGAATCTGTTCATGAAGTTCGCGTCGAACCTGGGCAATATCATGCGAACTAGTGGAAGCGGACGGCTTGCGGATAAAATCAAAAGCTCCCAATTCGAGAGCCATGATCGTCTCCCGCATACCTTGCTCGTTGATGCCCGAAAGCATAATGACAGGCACCGGGTGACGCTCCATGATGATTTTCAGAGCATCAAGTCCGTTCATTTCCGGCATTTCTACGTCCAATGTCACAAGATCCGGCGATAAAAGAGCAATTTGTTCAATAGCCTCACGCCCATTTCGGGCCGTAGCGATTACTTCGCATGAAGGATTCTGCTCAATTAAGTCTGACACGATCTTCCTCATAAATGCCGAATCATCGACCACCATAATCCGGTAAGGCATCGTCCCACCCCTGTTCCTTAATTAGAATCATCTTGTGCGCTTAAGCCATCTATGCATAAATCCTTTGATTCCTGTCAAGGTATCCTTTTGCCCGATCTGTGGAACTTCCAAATATTTAATAGCCAGTCGTTGAATGTCGCGTGCAGCTACACAGCTAGGAAATGCGGTTGAAAATGGGACTTGTTTCTTTACCGCCTGCATTACATGCGGATCATCATGGATATGTCCAAGCAGTGGAACCTCCATATCGAGAAAACGTCTGGCCACCAGGGAAATTTTATCGGTAACCTGCTGAGCTTCCTGCTTATTCGCAACACGGTTAATGACAAGGCGAAATGCTACATCCTGATCCATACCATGAACGACTTTGATTAATGCATATGCATCTGTAATTGCAGTTGGCTCTGGCGTCGTGACTACCAGACACTCATCGGCTGCAGTAATAAACTTTACCGTTTCTTTCGATAAGCCTGCTCCCGTATCAAAAATAATAAAATCCATTTGTTCGGAAATCCCTTCAATTTGCGAGGTAAAATAATTCAGATCGGATTCCGATAAAGTAAATAAATCGGCCATTCCTGATCCACCCGCGATAAAGGGAAGACCGAAAGCCCCCAACTCGACAATCTCCTCTATACTCCTCTCGCCTTTGAGCAGATGGTATAAATTGTACCGGGGGCGGGCCCCCATAAGTACATCGATGTTAGCCATGCCGATATCTGCATCGAAGATGAGCACCTTGCGGCCAAGCGTTTTTAGAGCCAGAGCAAAATTTAAGGTGAAATTGGATTTGCCAACACCGCCCTTCCCGCTGCTTACAGTAATAATGCGGGCTGAACGAGATTTGGACGCCTGTGTACTGGATGACTCTTCTAAGGTTGATACAAGCCGTCTAAGAGATTGAGCCTGGTCATTCATGTCCGTTTTGCTCCAAGAAGCATATCCATAAATAAATCATTGTCGGCTTGCAGCAAATCATCGGGTACATTCTGGCCATTCGTTACATAGCATACCTGCAGCGGATACTCATCCAGCAAGCTATAAATAGGTCCAACGCTTTGCGTTTCATCCAGCTTCGTAAATATCACCTTCTCGATGCCATATTTGCTGAAATGCTCGGTAATCGTCTTCATATCCTGGCTTTTAGAAGTCAAGCTAAGTACCAAATAAGTTTCGCTGAGCTCTGAAGGGCTCAACAAACTGTGTAATTCAGCGACATACAGCTCATTCAGATAATTTCTTCCTGCCGTATCCATTAAAATCAGATCGCAATGCTGCAGGCGCTGCATCGCCCTTTGCACATCCCCCGGTGACTGGACAACCTCAAGCGGAACGTTCAAAATCGAAGCATACGTCCGCAATTGCTCTATCGCCGAAATGCGATACGTATCCGCTGTAATGAAGCCTACCTTTTTCCGGGCCCGAAAAATTTGATCCGCTGCCAGTTTGGCGATCGTCGTCGTCTTTCCGACACCCGTTGGCCCGACAATGTATACTACTTTAGTCCCTTCCTGAATTCCCTGGCCGATCCGCTCCTTAAGAAAGGATTCAATACTCGTTCTCACGGAGGCCGTTAATTCCTCATCGCTCATTTTCTTCTCGCTGTTCTCCCACTCTCGATAGGTGGAGTCGATCCATAAGTCCACAAGCGCGTGATTGACCTCTTGCCCGACAAGCCTTTCCTTCAATTCATTCAGCGGCTCGGGCAGCTCCGGTAAGCCTTCTTGAAACCGGGCGAGCTTCGACATCAGCATTTTCATCTGTTCAATTTCTATGAACAGCCGGTCTTCTCTGCTGCCCGCAGGCGAGGAGGGCATAGCCTCGTCGCCAGATACGGCTCCATGCAGAGCCGCAGTTCCGGCAGCAATACTGTCTTGGACTCGGGCTGACAATTGCAGTCGCTCTCCCTCCAGCAATGGATCGTCAGCCTGGGCTACAGCGACCGCAGCAACGGCAGCGGCTGCCGGTGTCAGCTGCTTGTCCCCTAGACCCGCCTTGTCCTCTTCATTCCCTGCTGCCGGCAATACAGCGCTGCTGCCCCCCTGCTGCATCATCGCTGAAGATTTCCGATAGGCTTCAGGCACCGCATGTGGCGTAACCGGCGGAAATGAAGGAGCTGTAACGAGTGGCCGGGATGGTTTCCCCTTGGGTGCTGCCGTTTCCTTGCTTTCTGATGCAGCGATCACTTCAATTTTTTTCTTCTGAAACATTCCGAGAAACCCGCCGATTTTTAATTCCTTCGTACTTAAAATGACAGCGTCGACGCCCAGCTCATCACGGATTTTGTGCATAGCCTCAGGCATCGTCTCGACGATATACCTTTTTACTCTCATAAGTTCACCACTCCGACACTCTGAATTTCGACATTCGGCTCAAGTTCACTGTAAGACAGTACGGGTATGTCCTGCATCGTCCGCTCGACCACCTGGCGTAAATACATGCGAATCGTAGGTGATGTCAGGACGATCGGCTGTTGTCCTGTTTGAACCAACCGGTTGATTTGCTCCGTCAGTTTCTGGTAGACCGATTGAGTAGAGGCGGGATCAAGGGCTAAATAGCTGCCCTGCTCGGTCTGTTGTACACTTTCGGCAATTTTCTTCTCGAGCGATGGACCTACGGTAATTACCCTCATCGTTTCACCCTGCTGAGTATATTGCTGCGTAATTTGCCTCGATAGCGCTTGTCTGACGTACTCGGTCAACACATCCGGATCCTTTGTATAGGTTCCGTAGTCAGCCAGCGTTTCAAAGATCGTCACCATATCGCGAATGGATATTTTCTCACGCAGCAGCTTGGCCAGCACTTTTTGCACATCTCCAATAGAGAGTACGGAAGGGATGAGTTCATCGACAAGAACGGCGTAGTTGTCCCTGAGATTATCGACAAGCGTCTTCGTCTCCTGTCTGCCAAGCAGCTCATGCGCGTGCTTCTTGATCATTTCCGTCAAATGGGTAGCCACTACGGAAGGGGGATCAACTACAGTATAGCCTGATAGCTCAGCCCGGTCTTTCGTCGATTCATCGATCCAAATCGCTGGCAATCCAAAGGCTGGTTCCCGAGTCTCAATACCTGTAATCGATTCGTCATCCATCCCAGGACTCATTGCCAAATAGTGATTAAGTAATAATTCACCACCACCAACGACATTTCCTTTAATTTTGATCACATATTCGTTCGGTTTTAGTTGAATATTGTCACGAATTCGAATAACAGGTACAACTAACCCCATTTCTAGCGCACATTGCCGGCGGATCATAATGATTCTGTCTAACAAATCTCCGCCTTGGCCGCTGTCTGCCAAAGGGATGAGGCCATATCCAAATTCGAATTCAATCGGATCGACCTGCAGCAAGTTGATGACACTTTCCGGACTTCGCACCTCTTCGATCTGCTGCTCCTCCTCTTCCTGCTCCTGTTCAATTTGATGACGGTTGAGGTTTTTCTGCATCCTATAGCCCGCAAAAGCGAGTAAACCTGAAAAAGGCAATGTCGTTACAGGTCCGATAGGGGTAAAAAGTCCTAGCATCCCGATAGTACCAGCTACAATATAAAGGAGCTTCGGATAACTGAAAAGCTGGCCAGTAATATCGTCTGCCAAATTGCCTTCCGAAGAAGCGCGGGTAACGATAAGGCCGGCTGCAGTCGAGATCAGCAACGCAGGAATTTGGCTGACAAGTCCGTCCCCGATCGTAAGGAGGGAGTAAGTGGATAACGCCTCGCCAAACCCCATGTGATGAATCGACATTCCAATAATGAAACCGCCGATCAGGTTAATCAGCAATATTATAATACTTGCAATGGCGTCACCTTTGACGAACTTGCTCGCCCCGTCCATAGCTCCGTAGAAATCCGACTCTCTTTCGATCTTGCGACGACGATCTCTCGCCTGCTGCTCGTTAATCAGACCGGCATTCAAATCCGCATCAATACTCATCTGTTTCCCCGGCATTGCATCCAAGGTGAAACGCGCTGCCACTTCCGCTACGCGTTCCGATCCCTTAGTAATGACGATAAACTGAACGACTACCAGGATAAGGAACACGATGAAACCGACAACTGGCTGGCCTTGCGATACCCAGGAGCCAAATGTGGCAACGACATCACCGGCTTTGGCTTGTCCCAAAATAAGCTTGGTTGTCGATACATTGAGTGCTAGCCGGAATAACGTTGTGATAAGAAGCATTGCCGGAAAGATAGAAAACTGCAGCGCCTCTTTCGTATTCATGGCAACAAGCAGAATCATCAAAGCGATCGATATGTTAATGATGAGAAGAATATCCAGCAGCCAGGTCGGGATCGGAAGAATCATTAATAGAACGATGCCGATAATACCTATCAGTATAAATAAATCCTTAGCCTTCTTCATTGGCTCCGCCTCCGATCCCGTCCATTATTTACTCTTTCCTTTCATTCTATATACGTAAGCCAGCACTTCGGCTACGGCCTGAAACAAGTCTGCAGGAATCGAATCGCCGATTTCCGCTCTTTGGAACAATGCTCGTGCCAGCGGCTTATTTTCCATAATAATAACGCCGTGTTCCTTAGCGATTTCGCGGATGCGGAGGGCTACATAATCCTGACCCTTAGCAACGATTTGCGGGGCATCCATTTCGGAACCCTCATATTTCAAGGCGACGGCAAAGTGGGTAGGGTTTGTAATGATAACATCTGCTTTAGGCACTTCCTGCATCATACGCTGCAGTGCCATGCGCCGCTGTCTTTCTCTTATTTTGCCTTTGATGAGCGGATCGCCTTCCATTTTTTTGTACTCGTCTTTTATGTCCTGCTTGGACATTTTCAAGTTTTTCTCATGCTCATATTTCTGGTACAGGTAATCGAGAACGGCCAGTACGAATAAAGCAGCCCCGATTTTTAAACCGAGATTCATCGTAAGCTTGGAAGTAAAATAAAATGCGTCCTCTATCGTGACATGTCCCAGGGCAGCGATATTTCCGCGAGCTCCCCAAACGGTAGAATAAACCAGATAGCCGATGATCGTTAGTTTCAGAAGCGACTTCAGAAACTCGACCAAGGACCGCATTGAAAAAATTCTTTTAAACCCTTTGATCGGATCCAGCTTCTTGAACTGAATTTTAAATGGTTCTCCTGTCAGCAAAAAACCGACCTGGGCATAGTTTGCAATGACTGCCATCACAACGACGACTAAAAACACCGGTGCAAGGAGGAGTAAAATTTGAAACATATAGTCTCCAAACATCGTCATGACATTTTCTTTGGTAACATCCATGTTCATCCGGTGAAAATACACGTCAGAAAAAAGTAAAATCAGTCGTTCCTTGATGAAGCCTCCGAACATTAACAGGCATAAAAAAGCGGACAACAACACGATCGAGCCTGATAAATCCTGACTTTTAGCAACCTGGCCTTTTTTCCGGGCATCCTGCCGTTTCTTTGGCGTAGCCTTCTCTGTTTTTTCACCGGCAAACAGCTGCAGGTTCAGCGCATACCGGAACGACATAACGATCCCCCTATCCTACGTTGGCCTTTGCCCGATCGTGCCAAACAAATTATGCAGCGATTTGAATAAAACCTGGAACAAGTTCTCAAAAGCATAAATGAAGCTGGGAATGAGCAGCAGAAGCATCAATAACCCGACCATAATTTTAAGCGGTATCCCAATGACAAAAACGTTAAATTGAGGAGCCGTCCGGGCTAAAAATCCGAGCGCTACATCCGTCACGAACAAGGCGACAACAAGCGGTGCCGCAAGTTGGAATGACAGCAAAAACGCTTGACTGAACAATCTTGCCAAAAACTCGCCAATGCTCCCGTGATATATTTTCTGAAACAGTTCATTGGATAGGGGCATCCAATTATAACTGCGGATGACAGCATCTAATAAGTAATGATGGCCATTCATCGCCAGGAACAATAACGTGGCAATCATGTATTTAAAATTGCCGAGCACAGGAGCGGATGCCCCTGTCATAGGGTCAATCACGTTAACGATCCCAAAGCCCATTTGAATGTCGATAAACGAACCTGCCATCTGGATAACCGTAAATATTAGAACCGCCACATAACCCATCAGTAATCCAAGCAACAGTTCACGAATGATTAACAAAATATAATTGAAATCAGTCGGGATAACCTGGTTACCGTCTTGAATAATAACAATTAGCAGAGCGATCATCGCCGATATCCCGATTTTGAATGAATTCGGTATTCCACGTGACGCAAAAATCGGCGCGACTACAAAAAACGCTGTCATTCGACAAAAAACTAGCAAAAAAATTGAAGTAGACTGTAATAAAATCTCCATATTCTTTTATGCCTAACCGATATAATTAGATAGATTGTTTAAAATACCGTAAGTAAAATCGACCATGGTCGTCAAAATCCAAGGGCCGAATAACAGCAAGGCGAGTAAGACGGCGATGATTTTAGGAACGAAGGCCAGTGTCTGTTCCTGGATTTGCGTCGTCGCCTGGAATATACTTATGATTAAACCGACGGATAATCCAATAACCAGCATCGGCGCACTAACCTTTAACACGGTAAAAACCGCTTGCCCGGCCAAACCGATTATAAAATCCGTATTCATCCGTCTACCCCCCAGATTGATAAATATTCTCCGTTGAAGGTTGTCCGCCGGAATTCGGAACGTAACGCAGACCGCATTCCGGCTAAGGACTAAAGCTGGTCAATAATGATTTAACGACGAGATACCACCCGTCAACGAGCACAAACAGTAATATTTTGAACGGAAGTGAAATCATAACCGGCGGCAGCATCATCATCCCCATCGCCATCAGCACACTCGCCACGACAATATCGATAATGAGAAATGGAATAAATATTAAAAATCCCATTTGAAACGCGGTTTTCAATTCACTGATTGCGAACGCAGGCACCAGTACGGATATCGGTAAATCTTCATAACTGGCCGGTCTTTCCGTCTTAGTGTAGCTCATAAACAGCTGAAGATCTTTAGGACGGGTATGTTTGTACATGAACTTCTTCATAGGTACAGCCGCTTTGTCCAAAGCTTCCGTCTGCGTAATTTCGCCTTTCATATAAGGCTGCAGAGCTACCTCATTAATGTCAGACAGTGTCGGACTCATGACGAACAAGGTAAGAAATAGCGCCAAGCCTATAATCACCTGGTTGGGAGGCATTTGCTGCGTCCCGAGTGAGTTGCGCACAAATCCGAGCACGATAACAATTCTCGTAAAGCTGGTCATTAATATAAGAATCGCAGGAGCGATGCTTAATACTGTAATGAGCAAAATTAGAGAAAGGGATGTCGTACCTGGCTGTCCATCCGAATTTCCAATTTGAATGCCGATATCCGGTATCGGATTCACTGGCGCGGCCGAAGCGGCCGACACGGTCAGCACACTCCACATCGCAAACAATAATCCTACTATAAAGACCTTTTTTTTCATGAATCCCTCAACCGATCTGTAGATTGTCCTTCCTGGTCCTGAAGCAGCTCCTCCATTTGCCGTTTCCGACTAGGCATTTTACTTAACTGCGATTGAAACATTTCATGGAAGGTCGTCTCATCCAGTTCTTCCTCCTTAGGAGGAGATTTGCGGAATCGAGCAGCTAATTTACCTACCACGGAAGCAAGAGCAGGAAATTCTTCTCCTTGTTCTTCAAATGCTCGGCGCAATATCGCCACTTCTTCCGGATCATTAATTTTATCAACCAGGGAAATGTCTTCACCTACTCCGACAACATAGACACTTTCACCGATTTCGATCACCTGCAAAGATTTGTTTGGTCCCAAACCGATGGCCGCTAGAGTGCGGATCGATCGGCTTTGGGACAAATAACGGCTTCTCTTACCAAGAAAACGAATTAATAATACGATTAATACAATAATGATAGCCAGTACGGAAATGACCGTTACTAAATTGCCCCACAGGTTCATATCGCTGCCAATCGGCGGATAGTCCGGCTGATTCGATGTCATCGTAAAAAGCCTACAAACCTAGTGTCTTGTTAATAGCTTCGATAACACGGTCAGATTGGAACGGCTTAACAATAAAGTCTTTAGCTCCAGCCTGGATCGCGTCGATGACCATTGCCTGCTGACCCATAGCGGAACACATAATGACCTTCGCATTCGGATCGATTCCCTTGATTTCTTTAAGTGCAGCAATGCCGTCCATTTCAGGCATCGTAATATCCATCGTTACGAGATCCGGATGCAGCTCCTTGAATTTCTCGACGGCCTGAGCACCGTCCTGCGCTTCTCCTACGACCTCGAATCCGTTTTTCGTTAAAATGTCACGGATCATCATTCTCATAAAAGCAGCGTCGTCTACGATTAGAATTCGGTTTGCCATTGATTTAAAATCCTCCCTAAACTTCTACTATTGTAATTTTTGAATCCGGTCCCACTGACTAACGATATCCGTCACACGAACACCAAAGTTCTCATCAATGACGACAACTTCGCCTTTAGCGATCAATTTGTTGTTCACGAGAATGTCCACTGGTTCACCGGCCAGCTTGTCCAGCTCGATAATAGAGCCCTGGGACAATTCCAGGATATCCTTAATTTGCTTCTGGGTCCTTCCTAATTCTACGGTGACTTTAAGGGGAATGTCCATCAGTAAATTTAAATTACTTTCATCCACATGAGCATAAGCTGGAGCGCCTAAATTAGCGAACTGCACCGGCTGAACATTCAAATTCCGGCCTGGCATGGTTCCATAATGCTGCGGCTCATTGTACGGCCGGCCATGCGGCGGCGCATAATAACCTTGATCCTGCATTGGAGGCATCATCGGCTGCTGCATTGGCGATTGCATCGGCGGCTCATGAGCAGTCATCGGCTGCGAAAATGCAGGCGCATCCTCCACTGCTGGAGATACCGGTGGCGGTGCGGATGCCGGGGCAGATGCCGCCGCGCTCTCCATCGAAGTCGATTCCGATACCGCTCCATTGATCAAGTTATCTACCATCTCTTTAGAGAACTGCACCGTAAGAAGCTGCATAATCGTCGAATCAATCAAATCGCCGATAGTTAGCCTAAATGATATTTTTACTAGCGTCTCATCGGGGGGCAGACTACCCACCCCGGTTCCATTCGACATATTCAGAATATCGATCCCCGGAGGCGAAATATTAACAAACCGGTTAAAAATGGTCGACATCGATGTCGCGGAGGAGCCCATCATTTGATTCATCGCTTCTTGTACGGCACTAATGTGGATATCGTTTAATTCCTCTTCCGCCGGATTGCCTTCTCCGCCAAGCATAAGATCAGCAATGACCTGAGCATCTTTTGTCTTAATAATTAATGAGTTGATCCCTTCAAACCCATCCACATATTGAACATGAATTGCTACATGCGGTTTGGGGAACTCTGTCTCGAACTGAGATCTTGTAATAATCGATACCTTCGGAGTAGTAATATCCACTTTTTTGCTTAAAAGAGTCGACAGCGCGGTAGCCGCACTACCAAAAGTGATATTTCCAATTTCCCCTAAGGCATCCTGCTCCAGCGGCGTTAAGAAGTCATCTACCGTCGGCTCAGAAGGTGTATCACTATTCGCCTGCTTCAGCAGGGCGTCAATTTCCTCTTGGGATAAGTAATCTTTACTCGTCAAGTTCCTCAACTCCTTCGCTGACAATTTCGTCAATTTGAACGGCGACACGGTCTTTGAGCGTACCCGGACTACCGATAAACTTCAATCTATCGCCGATTCTAATGCCGAGCCCATCATGGACTGGCTTGTTCAGGGAAATTACATCCCCGACAGACAATCCTAAAAACTCCTGAATTGTAATTTGTGACTCACCAAGTTCAGCAACGATCGGCAGTTTGGCTTTATTCACGCGATTTCGAAGCGCATCGACCTCTTCGGGTACACGTGATTTCTTCTGGGATACGAACCAGTGATGAACCGAAAGCTTCGGCATAATGGGCTCGATAACAACATGCGGGATACACAAGTTGATCATCCCCGTAGTATCACCGATTTTAGTACTCAGCGAGATGAGCGCGATCGTCTCATTGGGTGACACGATCTGCATAAACTGAGGATTCGTCTCTAATGCTTCCATTCGCGGACTAATGTCCATGACGGTCTTCCAGGCCTCCTGCAAACTTTCAAAAGCCCGGCTAAAAATGCGTTCCATAATAATCGTCTCGATTTCAGTAAGAGACCCGATTTTGGATGGAGCGATCCCTATACCGCCAAGCAGCCTGTCCAACATGGCAAATGCTACGTTCGGGTGAACCTCCAGCACCATTCTGCCTTCCAGCGGCTCAGCCTCAAAAATATTCAGAATCGTCATCTTCGGTATAGATCTTATAAATTCGTCATAAGGCAGTTGTTCAACCTGCACAACGTTGATTTGTACAAAGGTCCGAAGCTGTGCCGAGAAATAAGTGGTAAGAAACCTGGCAAAGTTTTCGTGAATTCGAGTTAAGCTGCGGATATGATCTTTAGAAAATCTAACCGCTCTTTTAAAATCATAAGCCCGGATTTTTTTCTGCGTTTCTTCCTTTTTTAATTCCTCGGCATCCATCTCACCGGAAGACAACGCGGCAAGCAGAGCATCGATTTCGTTCTGCGATAATACATCTACCAATCATCTCACCCCCTTCAAGGATTAATTCATCGATATTTTTAAATTGGAGAAATAATATAATCTGTAATATCGATTTGAATCACTTTTCCTTCCGGCAGTGAATTGTTGATCAGATTCAACAGCTTCGTGCTTAAGTTGTCTTTCCCTTTTGCTCCGTTCAAATCCTCCGGCTTGGTATCTGCCAGCGTTTTAACAATGATCGGCTTAATTTTGAAATCTTTAATTTTGTCAAAAGCCTCTTTGGAGACGTCTCGATCGAGCTGGAATGCGAAGTTAATGATTACTACATAATTCGGATCCGACAAATTCGTTTTGATGCCATCGATTGTCGAAGTTACTTTCACAAGTTCATCCGCTGATAAGTGTGCAGGCTGTCCAATATTTTGCACCGCCGCATTTATTTCGTTGCCCGGAGCAGGTTTCGTTATTTGATGTACCAGCAGAAAGGCTGCCATTACGATCAGGGTAATGGCCAATAACATCGTAATGAGCCAAGGCGCCATTTTTTTCATGACTATTCCTCCGTTTGTTGCACTTTAATGGTTGCTGCATGGATACCGATCTCACTGTAGTAATCATTCACCTTCGCGATAATGTCGGTTGCCTTTTCCAGCACGATCATACGTTTACCCGTAACGAGGGTTACATATGTATCAGGGGTTTCTTCCACGGTTTCAATCATTATGGCATTGAGCCACATCTGTGTACCATTTAATCGAGTTACAGAAATCATGTTAACCCTCCCATACGGGTGTCTTACTTCATTATGTTTGTCCTGTCAAAAAAGCAGAAAGACTTTTCGCGGCGGGAGGGCTGACCCTCCCTCCGCTGTTTAAATGTTTAATGCTTCAGAAAATGCTTAGCGCTTCAGATTTACAACTTCCTGCAACACTTCATCGGATGTTGTTATGATACGGGAGTTGGCTTGGAATCCGCGCTGTGCGACGATCATTTCCGTAAATTCGCCTGTCAGGTCCACGTTGGACATTTCCAGCTGGCCCGCAATGATTGCTCCCGTTCCGGCAGCAGCATCATTCCCTGTCGTCGGCTCCAGCTCATCCACGTTGGCGTTCGGAGTCAACCGGTATAAATTGCCGCCGATCTTCTCTAGGCCTTCCGGGTTAACGACTCTGGCAACCCCGATAATTCCGCCTTCCTCAATCTCGCCGGTATCCAGCTGCGTCAAGATCGTACCATCTGCGGAGATCGTAAAGGCAACTACTGTATCATCCAGTGGCGGAAGCATTTCTCCATCGGATCCGCAGACACGCAGCCCGTCAGAAGTAACCAGTTGACGAGCAGCATCCAGATGAAAGTCGCCGGCTCTCGTCAAGAAAGGCACTTCCTGATCCTCGGACAGCCTTACCATAAAAAACCCATCTCCATCAATCCGCAAATCGAGCGGGTTATTTGTGGTCATTGCACTACCTTGGGTATGAAGTGTATCGATCGAGCCGATAGATACGCCCAAACCAATCTGCCTCGCGTTAATTCCGCCCGCTCCCTCGTCAGAAGGAGCCGTAACCCCGGATACTGTTTGGCTCATAATATCCTTAAACATTACTCGGCCTGCTTTGAACCCAACTGTATTTACGTTAGCGATGTTATTGCCGATAACGTCCAGTTTCGTTTGAAAACCACGCATACCAGATACACCCGAATACATTGACCTTAGCATTAATTACATTCCTCCTTGGAATAGCTGATTATCCAAGCCACTTCAGTCGATCCGTGACTTTGTTGGCTCTCCGTTTCCGGGCCAGCCAATTTAAGAAATAACGACGGCACTATCAATTTGTGTAAACACATTATGCTTCATACTGCTGCCGTCCATCGCCGTGACTACTGTCCGGTTTTTGACATTTACGATCAAGGCCATATCCTTCATTAATATGAGCGAGTCTTTAGCGCCTTTTGCCGCAGCGTTGTCTATTGCGGATTCAATCTGGTGCAGCTGCTCTGGCTGCAGTTGAATTCCCCGTTGTTCGAGGCGCTTTACAGCATGGCTGCTAAAATGCACCAGCCGATCTTGCAGCATTTCCTCAAACGTAACATCCTGCGATTTATGAAGACCCGAATTTCTGACCTGCTGCAAGGCGTTCGGTTGGATTCGCCCGGGATACAAGCTACCTATGCGAATAGGCTCATTCATGGCGTATCCACCTCACCAGCAGCATTGCCATCTGTTTCAGACTGCTGCTCTGCATCTAATGAGGGCGAATCATCAGGTGATTCCGCGGATGAATTCGAATGAACTGACGCGGCTCCCGCAGTCGAACCAGCAGGTGTTTCCCCCGCTTCCGGAACTGTTGAATTTTCCGGAGGCATTTCTTCCTTCGGTACATCGTCATCTTTCGGTACTTCACCATTTTTCGGCACATCATCAATTTGCAAAATGTCCGTCAGCTTAATTTCTTTATCGCCAACTTTAGCGTACTGCACATTTTCCCGAATGACGATCGCTTCGACGATTCCGCTTCCGGTTGATGTGACCGTGCTTTTGCCTGTCTTTATGTTGTACTCGCCAGTATATTCCGTCGATATCCAGGACACCTTTTTACCAATTAGGCCCGATACCGATCCTAGGGACTGGTTCATCACATCCAGCTGCTTGGAAATATTCATCAGCTGCTCAACCGATGTGAATGTAGCCATCTGTGCAATAAATTCCTTGTCCTGAAGCGGCTGCATCGGATCTTGATTCTGCAGCTGGGTAATCAAAATTTTCAAAAACTGGTCTTTGCCCAGCGCTTGATTGTCCTCTGTGCTTTTCTTTGGGACATTAGATTTTGCATAACCTGGCCACATAACCGAATTCGTGAAATTAGACATAGGCTTCCTCCCTTCCGTTAAACTCTAGCAACAAAGGAGCTGCCATAGTTCTCTTCCCTGGCTCTCACTTCAGAGATCCATTCGTTCCATTCTTCGTTCAAATCTCCCAAAGCCATTACGTCTTCCTCGCGAACTTCGCGGCGTTTACTGCCACTCTGCTGTTGTTGCGTGCCACTGCCCGGTTGACGGCCATCCTGATACATATGGGACGATAGCGAAGTGTTTTGCGTAACTTCCAGCTTGTTCACTTGCAGCCCTTGAGCTTGGAGGGCCGATCTTAACTGAGCCATTTGCCCTTCCAATGATTCTCTCGCAAATGCATGTTCCGTGACGAACTGGGCAATCAATTGTCCATTTTGCATCGTAATCTTTACGTCTACCTGACCAAGATGCTCAGGATAGAGTGAGATTCTGGCCTGCGACATGCCTTGGAGCTTAACGATTTCAAGCTTGCTGACTAAAAAACCGCCCATTTCCTTGCCAAAATGCTCCACCGGTACGCTTGGCGCTGCCGGTTTCACAGGGGCGGCAATGCCGTCTCGCATCGCGAGCTGGCCTACGGTCACTACACTGCCCGTATGAAGTCCACTCTCCACATCAACGACGGGCTCGGCACCTTCAGCCGGACTGCTCAGGTTGGTAAATGTCGCCTGGGTTTTAGCTGAAGTCGAATCAATAATCGTCAAAGCTTGAGCTTGTGATGCTTGATTATTTTGCCTATGTTCGCCATTCCTGGTTTCTTGACTCGTACCGCCATTTAAAATCGCTTGTACATTTTGCTCCAGCGCAGCAATCCAGTTGCTGTTCCCTGTGCTTCCCGTCACAACGTGTTCGGCCGTCTGATTGTTCCCTTGAGCCATATGAAGGACTTGCTGCAGTGCTGCAACCAGTTGTCCGGACTGCATTGCGGAAGGGAATTGCCCGGTCTGCTGCTGGGATGCTTGCATAAGCTGGACTAATGCATCCTGTATTGCAAAGCGCATCGTCTCCGGATGCTGGGAAAGTACAGGTGCGGGAGTTTCATCCGTTTCAACCATTGCCGCCGCTTCATTGTGCTGGGGCAATGCAAGCTCCTGAAATCCTTGCAGCCATGCTTGAAGGACCAACAAAAGGGATGGGTTATCTGCGATCGCTTGATCAAGATCGTTCAACTGGCCAAGCACATTTTCAATCATCGGTACCAGTTCCTGCTGTTCCGGCTCGCCCGTATTCTGCTGACCTAAATCTGCCAATCCCGCGATAACCAGCGACTGCAGAGCACTTCCTCCATTTGCAAAACTTGTTCCGCCTAACATCATGCTTACCAAGGTTTGTTCGAATGTTTGTGCATTACCCTGAATCGCTTCTACTTTTCCGCTGCCTGTAGTCCAAAGCCCATTGATACTGCTCCCGCCTGACAAATTAGCGATTAATTGGTTCATTTGTTTGTTCACCTCCTTTCATTATCATTATTTGCTGACCAGCTTGTTCACAATTTTAGCAGTCAGCTCTTCGTTTTCTTTCATCATGGCGGCCAGTATTTTCGACCGGGCCCCATCGTCAACGGAGTTAAGTATTTTGAGCGCCTTGTCCGGGCTTATTTTATGAGTTTGAATGACCAGCTTTGCAGCCGATTCTGCAGACATGCCGGAGAATGTCTGGCCCAGCTGCTTATCATCCAGCCCGACCGCTGCATTGGCGGCTTGCTCTGGAGCTTCTGCCTCTTTCTTCAGCCTGGACTGCAAAGCGGCGATCGCCATATCGTCAGCAGGTGTGACATCTTTCAGCAGAATGGAAATGTCCGCTGCCTTCTGAGGATCCATCTTCTCCAAAATCGCTACTTTACTCTCATTATTCATCAGGCTAAGCATTTGCAATGTTTCCTCGAGCGTCAGCTTTTCCAAAATGGCGGCCGCTTTACTCGGACTCATCTGCGCGTACAACTGCGAAAGCTTTTTAACCTCTTTCTGGTACGCCTCATCTTTGGCCGCCTCTTCCATCTCTATTGCCTCTGTCAAGGCTGCATCTAATTGTGCCTGAAGCTGTTTCACCTTATCATCCTGCTCAATTGCCTCGCGGTTGGCCGCTTCCAGCTCAGCTTCCTGTTTGGCCACCTGATCTTTCAATTCCTTCAAGGCTGCCTCATTGCTTTCCGCCTGCTTTTTTGCCTTTTGTTCCTCGGACTTGTCATCCTCCGCAGCCGCTCCATCGGAATCCGGGATGTAATCTCTGACAATTGGTATTTGTTTTCCTAAGTCCATTAACATGGTCCGAAAGTTTATATTAAACAGCGTCAAAAGAACGCCTAACAGCACCACAGTGAACAATATTGGGGTAACAAAAAACAAAAACCTCGAAAAACCGCCACCCGATTCCAAATCCTCTTCTAAATCAGCTTGCGCCATTCTCATTCCCTCCTTCGAAAACCCGTTGACCCGTGCCCGTCACTCCTTACCGGGCTTTCATGGCAAACCGGACCGTAGCGATTTCATCCAGTTCGTTTTGTTCCCGAAGAAGCATTTCGTGCTGGTGCTTGTCCTTCGCCTTCTCCTTAGCCTTGAGCCAGACTTTTTCATCAAGCATTTTGCCGCTCAAGACCGCTTTTTTCTTATCGACATTTACCTCTGCCTGATGCACATCACCGATTTTCATCGCGATGCGGTCCTCCAAGTAATCCATATACCGCTGAAGTTCATGGAGCTTGATCATCGAGGCTTTATTTTCCATTTCAGACTGGATGGCCGAAATTGTCTGGAGTTTATCTTCCTGCAGCAACTCCAGAGTGCGCTGCTCCGCCTGAAGCTGGCCGACGGCAGCAGACAGCATCCACTCCGCTTGCGTTTTTTGATTGGATTTCAAATCGACAACTTTCTGATAGACGTAATGAAATTTCATCTTCTACCCGTCATCTCCTCGCAAATTCGGCAATTAATCGTTCCTGGACTTCTGACAATGTCGTTTTTTCATTCACTTTCTGTCGAGTAAAGCCCCAAATGCTCTCAATATAGTCAAGAGCTTCATCAATTTCATCGTTGGAGCCCTTCTGATAAGCGCCGATATTAATGAGGTCTTCGGAATCCCTGAATACAGCTAGCAGCCTTTTTAAATTTTCCGCCGCCTCGCTTTGCTCCTCCGGCACGATGTCCTTCATGACCCGGCTAATGCTTGCCAAAATGTCGATAGCCGGGAAATGGCCTTTATTGGCGATGTTCCGGTTCAGCACAATATGGCCGTCCAGAATCCCCCTTACCGCATCCGCGATCGGTTCGTTCATATCGTCACCATCAACGAGTACGGTATAAAAAGCCGTGATTGAGCCTGTCGGCCCCGTCCCTGCCCGTTCCATCAGCTTGGGAAGCGCGGCGAATACAGAAGGGGTATATCCCCTCATCGCCGGTGGCTCTCCAATGGCAAGCCCCACTTCACGCAGCGCCATCGCATACCTCGTTACGGAGTCCATCATCAGCATGACGTTCAACCCGCGGTCGCGGAAATATTCCGCAATCGTCGTAGCGATCAGCGCCCCTTTCATCCGAATGAGTGCGGGCTGATCTGAAGTAGCCACGATGACGACCGAACGCTCCAGACCTTCCGGTCCAAGATCCCGCTCGATAAAATCGAGCACCTCCCGGCCGCGTTCGCCGATGAGAGCAATCACATTCACATCCGCCGCAGTATTGCGGGCTATCATTCCCATCAGCGTACTCTTCCCGACACCGGAGCCGGCAAATATCCCTACGCGCTGTCCTTTGCCTATCGTCAGCAGGCCATCGATTGCCCGCACCCCGATATCGATCGGCTGGGCGACGCGCGGCCTGTTCAGCGGATTCATCGGTTTATTATAAGTGGAATAATGCCCCATCCGCGCTGGGAGAACCGAACCGTCCAGCGGCTCCCCTAGCCCGTCCAGAACTTTGCCAAGCAGCTCCGAGCCGACCTGTACGGTTAACGGCTTGCCCGTGCCTACGACATCACAGCCCGGACCAATCGATTGCAGTTCACCCAAGGGCATCAGCAGTACCTTGTTATCCCGGAAGCCAACAACCTCGGCTCGCAACGGCTCGGAAGATTTGCTCGGGTAAATGTAGCAAAGATCACCAATGCTTGCGTCAGGCCCCTCTGATTCGACCATCAGCCCGATGACTTGCGTCACTTTTCCGTTGATTCGCACCGGATCCATATGCCGTAAGTGCTCAATATATTTGGCTGTATCAAGTTTCGTCATGAGCTCGTCCCCGATCATCCTCGTTGTCGAGTGAGATGCGCTGCAATTCCTTCTTAATTTCCGCGAGCTGTGTATCAATTCGGGCATCTACGCTGCCGAATGCCGAGCGGATAACACAGCCGCGATCCTGAACCGTCGCATCAGGTAAAATTTGCAATTCGGCTTGCGAATCGATGACCAGGCCCAGCTCTTCTCTTGCAGCCTGAACGAAGGCAAACTGAGAAGGTGCTACGCAAAGCGTAATAACCCCCTGCTCCCGCTTCCTTGCCAAGCTTTTCTTGACCAGATCCAGTACATAATCAGGCTCAATGCCCAACTGCTTATCAATTACTTTCTCTGCAATGGAGCAGCTCAGTTCTACAACGAACGGCTCCGCTTCCTGGATGATCCGTTCCTTCTCGACATAAGCTTGCTCGAGAACAGCACTTGCCTCACCCATCATTTGTTCAATTTTGGCTTGAAGTGATTGTTCGGCCTGGACTTTTCCTTCCTCATAACCCTGGCTATATCCTTCCGATTTGAGAGCTTCAATCAAATGCTCATCCTGCTCTCTTTGCTCTTTCCACCAGGATTCGATTTGCAGCTTCGCTTCAGCAAGCATACTTTCCGCCTGCTCGGAAGCCTCCCGGATTTGGCGCTCGGCAAATTCCTTAGCATCGCTAAGCATTTGCCGCCTTGCCTCTTCAGCCGCGATATCCTCGGCGGAAATTTTCTCCTCCGGAGCCTCTACCTCTATAATCTCATCATCTAATTGTTGATCCTGGGGAGGGTTATACGTCTTTCCCAGATTCAATTGCTTGAGTATGTCAACCGGAACATATTGGGACACCTTAATCAAATTAGACAATGATGTCATCTCCTCCGCCGCGGGCAATTATTATTTCACCGGCTTCTTCTAATCTGCGGATTGTTGCTACAATGCGAGTTTGTGCTTCCTCCACATCACGAAGCCGCACAGGTCCCATAAACTCCATTTCTTCTTTAAATGTATCCGACATCCGTTTGGACATATTGCGGAATACAGCTTCCCGAACCTCCTCACTTGCCACTTTAAGGGCAAGCTGCAGGTCCGCATTTTCAATGTCGCGGATAATCCGCTGAATGGAACGGTTATCGATATTAACGATATCCTCAAACACGAACATCCGCTTTTTGATTTCTTCGGCGAGCTCTGGATCTTGAATTTCAAGCGAATCCAAGATCGTGCGCTCTGTTCCCCGGTCAACCCCGTTCAAGATTTGAACGATCGATTCAATACCGCCTGCGCTTGTATAATCCTGGGTTACCGTAGCGGACAGCTTCTGTTCCAGCACGCGCTCAACTTGTGAGATGACTTCCGGAGAAGTACTGTCCATCATAGCGATTCTGCGCGCCACTTCCGCTTGCTTCTCCTGCGGTAGCGACGACAGTATAGCCGCGGATTGCTCAAACTGCAAATAGGATAAGACTAGGGCAATCGTCTGGGCATTTTCATTTTGAATGAAGTTCAAAATTTGATTTGGATCAGCCTTGCGGGCGAAATCAAACGGTCTGACTTGAAGGGTTGCCGTCAGACGGTTAATAATTTCGAACGCTTTTGTGGAACCAAGAGCTTTCTCCAAAATTTCCTTAGCGTAATTAATTCCCCCTTGCGTGATGTATTCTTGTGCAAGGCAAATTTGATGGAACTCCGCCATGATCATATCTTTTTCGCTGCTGTCCACTTTGCGGACGTTAGCTATTTCAAGTGTTAGCTGTTCAATTTCCTCGTCGCGCAAGTGCTTGAATATTTGAGCTGATACCTCAGGTCCAAGCGTAATTAGTAAAATCGCCGCTTTTTGTTTTCCGGTTAAACCAGAACTCGTCGTTTTTGACAATACGTTCACCTCTACTCGTCTGCCAGCCAGGTGCGGAGCAAGTTGACGAATTCATCCGGCTTCTTCTTCGCCAGCGTCTCCAGTTGTTTACGCACTTGACTTTCGTTCGTAATAGTATCCAAGTTGATCGATGGAAATTCTGGAGGCAGCGGCAGCGGCAGCTCCTCTTCCTCTTCTTCTTCCACCTGTTTCCGGCGACGGAACACGAGTGCTCCGATTCCAGCTCCAACCAACAGTACTGCGATAGCGCCACCCCATACCCATGGGTTTGATAACGTCAAACTTGAACCTTTTTGTTCCGAGCCATGAAAAGTTTGCGAGAAAACAGAAACTTTTCGCAGCAAATCTGCGTCTGTATAGGTAGTACCAGAATCAGCCAAATATGAACCGACGACATTCGCCAATATGTTCTCTATAGCGTCCTGGATCGTTTGATCTAAACTTTCTTCTCCGGCAGGTGGTTCAACTAACACATTAATGGTTAAATCCTTAATGACATAAGGACTAGCTACAATGTCTTTAGTAATTCTGTTTACTTCATAATTGATCGTCGAGGAGGATTCTTCGGAGCTTACACCTGAGCTGCTCCCTGCAGTAGGATAGCCAGGTACGTCTTCGGTCCCAGTACCAGGGATTCCGCTGTCTGGATCACCTTCCCCGGTGTAGCTTTTCTGAATTCTTTGAGCACTGATCTCAATGCCCCTCATATTTTCCATATCGACTGGGGTAACGAGATTGTTCTTCTCGATCACTTGATCGAAATTGAGTGTAGAGGCTACGATAACCTCAATTTTGTCAGGTCCAGTAAATCGAGACAAAAATTGCTTAACGCTGCGGCTGACATCACTTTCGAACTTTTTCTGCAAAGCCATATTTTCTTGAACGGCAGTCGTCAGCGAGCCCATATTTCCGCCTTGCCCTGTCGGCAGGAGCACCGTGTCATCACTCGATGAGATAGAAATGTTCTCAATAGGCAAATTCGGAATAGAAGTTTTGACTAGATTGAAGTACCCATCCACCGCTTCCTGATTCGGACGATATCCCGGATTGAAGGTTACTACGATGGAAGCCGAGGCCTTCTGCTGCTCTTCAGGACTGGCAAACACGTTCTCTTCCGGAAGATTGATCAATACCTTTGCATTCTCAATGCCTTTCATACGTTTGAGAAGCTGTTCGACTTCTCCGCTGAGTGCACTGCGATACTTCACGCCGAATTCATTATCTGTCATCCCGATCAATGAGGAGCTCTCGTTGAAGGCCTCCCAGCCGATCGAGCCATTCTTGACAATTCCCTGTGAGCCGACATCCACTTTTACACGCGCTGCATCTTTGCTAGGCACCGAAATACTGCTTCCATCCGGGCTTAACTTATAGGGAATTCCACTGGATTCCAAATGATTATATATAGCTGCAGCATCCGTGGTGTCCAAGTTCGTAAAGGCTACTTCATACTCTGTTTTGGAAAATTGAATCGTCAGTAATATGATGGCAAGAAGTATAAAAGCTACCGTAGAAATTAAAAGCGTTTTTTGTTTATTGCTATAGTTGTTCCAGTAGCCGGTCAATCGGTCCCGGTACTGGGCGATTCTCTCATTCACTATGTCACCTCATCCTACAGCTTGCTAATTTCATTAAATTTGCGTACGCATAATCTCTTGATAAGCTTCTATCACTTTATTACGAACTTGCGTAGTGAGCTGCAAACTTAACAATGCCTGTTCTGAGGCGATCATAACTTGATCGACATTCGCTTGTCCTAACAGAAACTGCTCATTGAGTCGTTGTACATTGCTCTCTTGCGCTGCTACTCCATTTAAAGCATCTGTCAAATATGAACTGAAGTTTTTGATTGCTTCCGATGGAGAGGTAACAGCAGGTTTAATCGGTTCTGCTATGGCTCCCAAATTTTGAACTGTATTTAGACTAATATTGTTGTGCATCAACTTTTACCAACTCCTAACTGCTTTATTTAGCTGCTTATTTTCCGATCTGCAACGCTTTGGAGATCATCGCCTTACTGGCATTCAGGGCGGTTACGTTAGCCTCATAGGAGCGTGTCGCCGATATCATATCGACCATCTCCTTCATCAAATCCACGTTTGGCATATAGACATATCCTTCACTGTTAGCATCGGGATGCGTCGGATCGTATACCGGCTTAAAAGGTGTAGGGTCATCTTTGATTTGCGTAATTTTCACTCCTTGGCTGGCGGGTTCTTTGCCCATTGCTGAGCTGAGTGAATTTTTGAAGTCCACCTTATTGGGGGCCATAATGACTGTCTTACGTCTGTAAGGAATTGGCTGTCCGTCCTCCATGCTAGCTCGCGTCGTCCTTGCGTTGGCTATGTTTGATGAGATGACGTCCATACGAAGGCGCTGTGCAGTTAGTGCTGAAGAACTAATATTGAAGCTATTGCTGATTTTCAACGTCTATTATCTCCCTTCTGTCGCCACACGTTTCATTTTTATTTGATAATTCATTTGTTCTATGTACGCATCGTACCTCAGTTTATTTTCGGCAAGCAGGCTCATTTCGCTATCGATATCGACATTATTCAAGTTGTTATTCATAGCGGTCCTGTCATCGACGGTAATTTTGGGCTCCGGCACGCCCCCTGAGGAACCTATGACAAAATGCCTAATATCCGTACGATATCCCTTAAGCGCGGGCATTCCGCCGTTCAGCTCATTCTGCAGCAAACTCTCAAAAGATACGTTCGAACGCTTAAAATAAGGGGTATCTCCGTTAGCTATGTTATCTACAATCACTTGCTGCCTAGTACTGGCAGCTTCGATTGCATTTTCGAGTCTATTAAACCCCACACCATTAAGTAGCTGCATTTCCTATCCCCCTTAGTTGATTAAAATTTATAACTTTTGACTTCGACAACACAACTTATTCAACATACCTTGGCAAATTCCTCTTTTTTCGACAATAAACAATTTTAATAGTCTTTCTATTGTCCTATTAAGTCAAAATATAGCTTAATGTCATATATCCTAAGTTTCAAGCAGACTCGACATTATTACAATAAGAAAAAAGCCCTATCTTTACATATATTAACGTTTTTTTAACCACTTTTTGAATATTTTTCAATATTTTTATGAAAATTCGACATTTTTAGTTATGACTATATACCGATCAACCTTGTCGGAAAAAGGAAAAAGACCGTCTCCCATTTTCGTGGGACTAACGGCCTTGAATTGCAGTTCTTTGTAATGACTCTCGGTATCTGAATAAGTAATGTTACAGTATGAATTGACTAAGATCGCGATCTTGAGCTATATCGCCTAGTTTTTCGCGTACGTATTGCGGGGTAATCGTCATTTTTTCAAGCGTCAGCTCGGGAGCTTCAAACGATAAATCCTCCAGCAGCTTCTCGAGAATCGTATGCAGCCTTCTAGCCCCAATGTTCTCGGTATTGGCGTTCACCGAAGCGGCTATTTTGGCAATTTCGATAATGGCCTCTTCCGAAAAATCTACTTCAATATTTTCCGTACGCAGCAATTGCGTATACTGCTTGGTCAAAGCATTTTGCGGCTCGGTAAGGATGGAAATAAAGTCTTCCTCGGACAGGCTGTTCAGCTCGACGCGAATTGGGAATCTTCCCTGCAGCTCAGGAATGAGGTCCGACGGTTTTGCCACGTGGAAGGCGCCAGCAGCTATGAACAGAATATAGTCCGTTTTCACAGGCCCATACTTCGTCATGACGGTAGATCCTTCGACAATAGGCAAAATGTCCCTTTGCACGCCTTCCCGAGACACGTCAGGCCCAGATCCGCCCCCGCCCCGGCTGGCTACCTTATCAATCTCATCGATAAAAATAATGCCCGACTGCTCGGCACGACTTACTGCTTCCTGCACAAGATCATCATGATCAATCAGTTTGCCCGCCTCTTCTTGAGTGAGTACTTTGCGCGCTTCCTTCACCGTCAGCTTCCGCTTCTTTGTACGCTTGGGCAGCAAATTGCCGAACATTTCCTGCATGTTCATCCCCATTTGGTCATTCCCTTGCCCTGCAAACATATCCAGCATCGTTGGGGAAGTATCCTCCACCTCAATTTCCAAGGTGTCCTCTTCCATTTGCCCGGACAGAAGCTTGCTCCGGACCTGGCTTCTGCGTTCCTGGAGGGCGCTATCTTCCTGCTTCTCTTCGGCAGAAGGATCCTGATTGGCCTGTTGATTGCCAAACAGCATTTCAAACGGATTGCGGCTCCCCTTCGCTTTGTTGTCCGAAGGTACCAAAATTTGCACGAGACGCTCATTGGCCAGTTCCTCGGCCCGGTCCTTTACCTTCTCTGTACGCTCCAGCTTGACTGTACGAATCGCAGTCTCAATCAGATCGCGCACCATCGATTCAACATCCCTGCCGACATACCCGACTTCCGTAAATTTCGTGGCCTCCACTTTGATAAATGGGGCGCCAACCAGCTTGGCAAGGCGCCGGGCAATTTCAGTCTTCCCGACCCCTGTCGGCCCAATCATCAAGATGTTTTTCGGCACGATTTCATCCTGTACCTCCTCGCTAAGGAGACTGCGGCGGTAACGATTGCGCAAAGCGACGGCCACCGATTTCTTTGCTTGCTTTTGTCCGACAATGTACTTATCCAGTTCGGCAACAATTTGTCTTGGCGTAAATGTAAGATTCGTCATGAAACGTCCCCCTCTGATGGTTAAATATAGGCCGCCAACCACGAAAAAAAGTCCGGTTCGCCGGACATTTCATCCGATGGACAGACAGTCCCAGCATACAGATAGCATGAGATACAGTGTCGCATCATAATTCTTCGACAATAATGTTGTTGTTCGTGTAGACACAAATTTCGGAGGCGACCAGCAAGGCTTCTCTAGCGACTTCCTTCGCCTCCAAATGAACGGCATGGCGCTTCAGGGCGCGGGCAGCGGATAGCGCAAAATTGCCGCCAGAGCCGATCGCCAGCACATCATCATCAGGTTCGATAATTTCCCCTCCACCGGAAATTAGCAGCATGCCCGTTTTATCCATAACAATCATAAGCGCCTCAAGCTTGCGCAGTACCCGATCCTGCCGCCAATCTTTGGCGAGCTCGACAGCAGCGCGCTGCAGGTTGCCATGGTGCTCTTCCAGCTTACCCTCGAACTTCTCAAAAAGGGTGATCGCGTCGGCTACGGAGCCGGCAAACCCAGCCAAAACCTGCCCCCGGTACAAACGGCGGACTTTCTTTGCCGTCTGTTTCATCACAACGTTTTCGCCAAATGTCACTTGCCCGTCCCCGGCAATCGCTCCCGTGCCGTTATGGCGAACGGCACATATCGTTGTGGCGTGAAAAGTAGGCATCATTACAATCCATCTCCTCTGCATATGGATTACCTGTATTACATTGTATGTTGAACTTGCACGGTCAATACTTGGACGGCGTCATCCTAATCCATTACCAGAACGTCCTGCCTGCCATCGCTGGCAGATCAATCTACATGGGCATTCCCAATAAACGACTGCAGGCTGTCCAGGGCTCTGTGGGCGAGCGCCTCATTTTTCTCGGCCTTCTTCCGGTAGCGGGTTTCCAGCTTAGGAAAAAGTCCAAAATTGGCGTTCATCGGCTGAAAGTGCTTGAAATCCGCCGTAGTAATATATCTTGCCATACTGCCGAGCGTAGTATCTTCCGGGAATACAATCCCGTCGTGGCTGTGAACGGCTCTGGCCGCATTGATCCCGGCAATTAGCCCAGATGCAGCAGATTCCACATATCCTTCGACCCCAGTCATCTGACCAGCAAAAAACAACGCAGGACGCTGCTTCAGCTGATATGTCGCATCAAGCAATTTAGGCGAGTTGATAAACGTATTGCGATGCATTACACCGTACCGGACAAATTCCGCATTTTCCAGACCGGGAATCATTGAAAATACCCGTTTCTGTTCTCCCCACTTGAGATGAGTCTGAAATCCTACGAGATTATACAATGTGCCCGCCGCATTGTCCTGACGCAGCTGAACGACAGCATGGGGTAGTTTACCATTGTGGGGATTGACGAGCCCAACCGGCTTCATCGGGCCGAACAGTGCCGTCTGCTTGCCTCTTTGCATCATAACTTCGATCGGCATGCAGCCATCGAAATAGATTTCTTTCTCGAACTCCTTCAATTCCGCTACTTCTGCATGAATAAGAGCCTCGTAAAAAGCCTCGAATTCCTCCTCGGTCATCGGACAGTTGAGATATGCCGCTTCACCTTTGTCGTATCTCGAAGCGAGATACACTTTGTTCATATCGATGGAGTCCTTCTCCACAATCGGAGCTGCAGCGTCATAGAAGTAAAAATAATCCTCGCCGGTCAAACGCTGAATTTGCTCTGACAAAGCTGGGGAGGTCAGCGGTCCGGTAGCGATGACGACGATTCCGTCCGTGGGAATTTCCCTTATTTCTTCATTAACAACTTCAACCAGCGGATGCTCGCGCAGCATGCGAGTGATTTCCCCCGAGAAGCCGTCACGGTCGACCGCCAGAGCGCCCCCGGCGGGGACGGCGTTTCGGTCAGCTGCGCCAATGACCAGCGAGTCCAGCATGCGCATTTCTTCCTTCAATACGCCTACCGCATTACTTAAACTATTGGCGCGCAAGGAATTGCTGCAGACAAGCTCGGCAAATTTATCCGTATGGTGGGCTGGCGTTTGCACGACAGGCCGCATTTCATATAATTTTACAGGGACGCCGCGTTTTGCTATTTGCCAGGCCGCTTCACTCCCGGCAAGCCCCGCCCCTATGACTGTAACTTGTATCGTTTGCTCCATTCTCTTTACCCCCTAATGCTAGTTCAAAAAGTCAGCTCTGGCTGTCGCTTATTCATCGGAGGTATCCTCATTCTCCTCAATTTCCTCTACATGGTCGCAGGCTGTACACTGCAATCTGCCGCCCTGCCTGTTGCGCTTCTCTACAAGCAGGCCTGCGCATTTTGGACAAGGCTTCGGAGACGGTTTATCCCATGATACAAAATCGCATTCCGGATAACGGTCGCATCCAAAAAACACTCTGCCTTTTTTACTGCGCCGTTCAACGACATGTCCCTCTTTACATTTCGGGCAAGTCACACCGATATCCTTGACGATCGGTTTCGTATTGCGGCAGTCCGGGAACCCGGAGCAAGCGAGAAACTTCCCGAATCGTCCTAATTTATAAACGAGGGGTCTCCCGCATTTTTCGCAAATCTCATCAGACACTTCATCTTCAATTTCAATTTCCTTCATTTCCTCTTCCGCTACTTCAAGCCGTTTCTCAAACGACTCATAGAAATCGCTGAGCACTCGAACCCAATCCTCCGACCCTTCTTCCACATTGTCGAGGTCGTCTTCCATATGAGCTGTAAATTCCACATCCAATATTTCTGGAAAAAACTGCTCCATTTGCTCGATGACAAGCTCGCCCAGTTCGGTCGGCATAAACTTCTTATCTTCAATCGCTACATAGCCGCGTTTCTGAATCGTCTCGAGTGTAGGAGCATACGTACTCGGTCGTCCGATCCCCAGTTCCTCTAGCGTCTTCACGAGTCGCGCTTCCGTATATCTTGGCGGCGGCTGGGTAAAGTGCTGCTTCGGCTCGATTGTCTCGGTCTCCAGTTGATCTCCGGCTTGAAGCGGAGGCAAATATTTATCATCTTCCGTCGTACCATCGTCATTGCCTTCCACGTATACTTTCATAAAGCCGTGAAAGCGAATTTTGGAGCCGACCGCACGGAACGTAGTCTCGCCAGCCGTAATATCAGCAGAAAGCGTATCAAGCACGGCGGAAGCCATCTGGCTCGCCATAAAGCGTTCCCAAACGAGTTTGTACAAACGATATTGATCCCGGCTCGTAAATGATTTCACAGATTCCGGATCGCGAAGAGCTGAAGTAGGGCGAATCGCCTCATGGGCATCCTGGGCGCCCGCCGCCTTCTTGGAATATTGGCGAGGTGATTCGGGCACAAAGGACTCCCCATATTTGTCTTTGATATATTCCTTTGCTTCTTCTTGGGCAGACTCGGCGATACGCGTCGAGTCCGTACGCATATAAGTAATCAGACCTACGGTTCCTTCTTTCCCCAGGTCTACGCCTTCATACAACTGCTGGGCGACCGACATCGTCTTGGCCGCACGGAAATTCAATTTGCGCGCAGCTTCCTGCTGCAATGAGCTCGTCGTGAACGGAGCCGCCGGATGGCGAAGGCGTTCTCTCTCCTTCACTTCGGCCACGGTAAATCGAGCGCCCTCGATCGATTTTAAAATTCCGTTGACCTGCTCTTCATTCGTCAGCTCCAGCTTTTCTCCCTTGAGCTGATGAAACTTCGCTTCAAATAAAGAATTTCCCGTTTTCAGCTTCGCTGTTATGCTCCAATATTCCTCAGGCACAAAAGCGGAAATTTCGTTCTCGCGGTCCATAATGATTTTTACTGCAACCGATTGAACTCTGCCTGCGGACAAGCCTTTTTTAACCTTTTTCCATAGTAAGGGACTAATCTTATAACCAACAAGCCGGTCGAGAATCCGCCGGGCCTGCTGCGCGTTAACCAGATCCATATTGATTTTGCGCGGTGTCTTGAACGCATCCTTGACCGCTTGCTTCGTAATCTCGTTGAATACGACGCGACAAGTTTCCGTTTCATCCATATCAAGCGCATGGGCCAAATGCCAGGCAATCGCCTCACCCTCACGATCAGGGTCAGCCGCGAGGTAAATTTTCTTTACCTTTTTGCTGGCATCCTTCAATTCCTTCAATACAGAACCCTTACCACGGATTGTTATATACTTCGGACTGAAGTCATTCTCTACCTCAACCCCAAACTGACTCTTGGGCAAATCGCGAACGTGCCCCATTGAAGCCTTCACGATGTATTTGCTGCCTAAGTATTTGCCAATCGTTTTCGCCTTGGCAGGCGATTCCACGATGACGAGTGAATCCGCCACAGGGTCATCCTCCTCTCAAACATCTCAAAACTAAATCACATTTTGACAAGTTATATAGTCATATTTTATGAGCCACTCTCGGTTAGGAATGGACTATATTACCTTATACACGGAACCGGGTAGCTGGACTACCTCTTTTTTCATGATTAAAGATAACAGAACTGAATGTAAATGTCCAAAATCCCAATCCGTCTTGTTGAGCAGTTCATCTAATGTACAATTATCCTGCTCCAACATATGGTATATGCGGCGCTCCTCATCTGTCAACTTAATACTTAAACTGTTTCCTTCCTTCATTCCCGGCCGAGCTGGCAGCAGGTGTTCATATTCTTCCAAAATATCTTTAGGCTCTGTGACCAATTTGGCACCCTGCTTAATAAGATTAAGCGTACCTCTGCTTTTTGGGGATGTGATTGGCCCAGGTACGGCAAATACATCCCGTCCAGCTTCGAGAGCAGCATCTGCCGTAATTAAAGAGCCGCTGCGGGCATCCGCTTCCACGACGACCGTACCATGCGCTAAACCGGCAATAATTCGATTACGCTGCGGAAACAGCCCGGGATGCCCCGGAGTGCCTGGAGGATATTCCGACAATATTAGCCCCTGTTCAGCAATCATTTCATAAAGAGAAGTATTCTCTGGCGGATATACGACATCGATGGCCGTTCCCAGCACAGCCACGGTCATCCCGCCGCTTTGCAGCGCAGCTTCATGACATAATCCATCGATTCCCCGGGCTAGGCCGCTTACGATGGCAAAGCCCCGTTCACAAAGCGCTTCCGTTAGCATCATGCATACTTTACGGCCATAAGCTGTAGGAATCCGGGTACCGACCATCGCGACGGAAGGAGCTGCAAGCAGCTTCATATGCCCTTTCCCATATAATACCCAGGGCGGCCGATTGGCTTCCTTCATTAATAGAGGATACTCGGGATCGAAAATCGTCAGGGGGAAAATGTCCAGTTGCCTCAGCCGCTCCATTCTCGCTTCGAGCCAATTGTGCGTAAACGTCTTCGACAGGCTCAGCGCCAGCTCCGCACCAAGCCCGCGCTCCATCCAATCCGCTGCGGAAAAATCAAGCGCGTGCACCCAATTATCGTCCCGAGTTACAATTTGTTCGATTCGCTTCCAGCCGAGCCCCTGGCTCGCGTGCAAGCCAATTAATAACGACCGCTTGTCCAATTACAGCGCCCTCCCGTCATTTATGTGTTAACCAAAAAAAAGAAAAATAAGCAACCCTCCTGCCATTTCGGCCAAGAAGGTTGCTTACCTTGCTTCTATTATAACAGAGTCACATTAATGTGTCGTGCAAAGATTCAAAATACCGCGCTCTTCGAGTACGCTAACGAGCGTGGAGCCCATTTCTGAAGGTGTAGGGGCCACTTTGATGCCGCATTCTTCCAGCTTGGAAATCTTCTCTTTAGCTGTACCTTTGCCGCCGGAAATGATGGCGCCAGCATGGCCCATTCTTTTCCCTGGAGGAGCTGTAACCCCGCCGATAAATCCGACAACTGGCTTAGTCATATTGTCACGAATCCATTCGGCTGCCTCTTCCTCGGCCGTTCCGCCAATCTCTCCGATCATGATGACGGCATGGGTGTTATCATCTTCATTGAAGCGGCGCAAAATATCGATAAATTCCGATCCTTTAACAGGGTCGCCTCCGATGCCTACCGCCGAAGACTGGCCGATGCCGCGGGTAGTCAGCTGGTGAACCGCCTCGTAAGTGAGCGTTCCGCTTCTGGATACTACGCCGACATGACCCGGCATATGGATGTAGCCCGGCATAATACCGATTTTGCACTCTCCAGGCGTAATGACGCCAGGGCAGTTCGGTCCGATCAATACCGTCTTCTTCCCTTCCATATAACGGGAAACCTTGACCATATCGAGCACCGGAATACCTTCCGTAATGCAGATCACAAGCTCCATTTCGGCTTCTACCGCTTCGAGAATAGAATCTGCGGCAAATGCTGGCGGGACATAAATAACGCTTGCCGTTGCCCCGGTGGCCTCTTTCGCTTCCTTTACGGTATTGAATACCGGCAGGCTGACCGCTTCGCCGTTTTCCAGCGTAATTTCTACTTTCGTGCCGCCTTTGCCCGGCGAGGTGCCGCCTACCATTTGCGTACCGTAATCCAGGGCGCCTTTCGCGTGGAACAGAGCCGTTTTTCCGGTAATGCCCTGTGTAATCACTTTCGTATTTTTATCGACCAAAATACTCATCGTTCGAGCCTCCTCTGATATGGATTGGAAGTTTACATTATGATACTAGTTCGACGATCTTCTGAGCGCCATCCGCCATGGAATCCGCAGAGACGATCGCAAGGCCCGAATTCGCCAAAATTTCCTTCCCGAGCTCGACGTTCGTTCCTTCCAGGCGTACGACCAGCGGACGGTCCAAACCTACCTGCTTCGCAGCCTCAACGATACCCGATGCGATGACATCACACTTCATGATACCGCCAAAAATATTGACGAAAATACCTTTTACTTTGGCATCGGACAAAATAATTTTGAACGCTTCCGTTACTTTCTCCGCTGTTGCGCCGCCCCCTACATCCAGGAAGTTTGCAGGATCGCCGCCATAATATTTAATAATATCCATCGTCGCCATCGCCAGGCCAGCGCCGTTGACCATGCAGCCGATATTGCCATCAAGAGCAATGTAGCTCAGATCGTATTTCGAGGCTTCGATTTCCTTCTCATCTTCTTCTTCCAAATCGCGAAGAGCCAAAATATCCTTCTGCCGGTACAATGCGTTGGAATCAAAGTTCAGTTTGGCGTCAAGCGCCATCACTTCGCCATCACCCGTAACAACGAGCGGGTTAATTTCAGCGATAGAGCAATCCTTGTCCACGAATGCTTCATACAACGCCAGCATGAACTGAGCCGTTTTATTTACCAGCTCGTTCGGAATATTGATGGCATACGCCAGTCTGCGGGCCTGAAACGGCTGCAGTCCGATCGCGGGGTCCACAATTTCCTTGAAAATCTTCTCTGGAGTAGCCGCTGCCACTTCCTCAATTTCTGTACCGCCTTCTTCCGAAGCCATCAGTACAACTCGCCCGGTTGCCCGGTCAACGACGACACCGACATAGTATTCTTTCTTAATGTCGCAGCCCTGTTCGATCAACAAGCGTTTTACTTCCTTGCCCTCTGGGCCAGTCTGGTGCGTAACAAGCACTTTGCCGAGAATTTCTTCAGCGTAGGCCCGTACTTCATCCAGGTTTTTAGCGACCTTGACGCCGCCGGCTTTCCCGCGGCCTCCCGCGTGAATTTGGGCTTTTACTACAACTACCTGGCTGCCCAGCGTTTCCGCTGCTTTCACGGCTTCATCCACCGTAAAGGCAACTTGTCCTTTTGGAACGGCTACACCGTATTGCTTCAGGACTTCTTTTCCTTGATATTCATGGATATTCATTCGTTGAATCCTCCTATCAACAGGCGGTTATTAAGGTGAACATATGAAACCCAGATCATTGTACCATGTTTTTAAAACGCTTTCCTTAAAAATTCATTCTTTATACACAACTTTTTTATATCGATTCGATCTAATTTTGATATAGGTTCATCGTCGGCCTTCGTTAAATTCAGAAATAACCTACAATTGACTTGTTTTGTGTATCCCTCGTTAATCGTGCGTTTTCGTCATTTTAAGACATTTAGCCGCTGCTGCTTTATTCCAATAAAATATATCATATTGAGATGGATTCTAACACTTCCCACGTTATAATACAGTGAGTGCCAATGTAATATTTTTAATAGCTAACCATAGGAATGATGACAAGTTTCTTATTTATTTGTATTTAGCTTTGAAAAATATATAAGATGAACTAAAGAATAGGAAGCAGGTATGGATGAAAAAGGATTCCGAGGAAATGGAGAGCTTTCTGAAAGCAAGCTGCTTCGGAGGAGCTAAGCTTGTAGACGCCTTTATGACCGAATTTCTATCTCTTATGAACCTTTATCATGCAGGAAAGCGGGAGCGACAGCGGTCGTAGGAACATTTTGTTGCGCATTCGCCCCCCATCCACTTTCACTAGTTCAACTTATATAAATGGATTTATAGTAATTAATCTCTGCGGCAAAGAGGGGAATGTAAATTTAAATGGATCTGATGTCGTTAGAAGTGGGAAAATTCCTATCATCGGCTGGATCATTGCTTTTAGGTGCATAGAATCCAATTAATCCCCTGAAACATTCGTTTAGAGCATAATTAGATACATGAGCTCCATTTAGTGTGTGGCAATTGGGTCTAGGCAGCTTAGGTTACAACAGCTTAAGGTGCGACAGTTTGGTCTAGGCAGCTTAGGTTACAACAGCTTAAGGTACAACAGCTTAAGGTACGATAACTTGGTCTAGGCAGCTTAAAGTTCAGCTTAAGGTACGATAACTTGGTCTACGCAGCTTTAGAGAACAACAGCTTAGGGTACAACATCGTAATATACGACAGCTTGTTGCGCAAAGGGACCATTTGAATGTTTGACGTACTAAGACACATCCAATTTACACGAGTTCGACTTTATATAGAACAAATATAAAGTTAAAATTCGAAATATGAATAAAATCAGTATTTTGCCTGAGCTCCATTGCTTGACTTTTTATAAAAAGCCTTCTAAAATACGTTCAAAGACAATCGGAGATAGAGGAAGCACCCTTTTCCCTGCTAGCTGGCTTCGGTACGATTACCGGCCCGCGGAAATCAGATTGAGGGGTGTTTTTTGTTATGTACGGAAAATTGTTTAGCGCATGCCTGTATGGCATTGATGGTGTACTGATCGAGGTTGAGGTGGATCTATCCAACGGCATTCCCCAGACCATCGTAGTTGGCTTGCCCGACTCGGCTGTCCGCGAAGCCGTTGAGCGGGTAAGAGCCTCGATCAAAAACTGCGGCTTTACCTTTCCGCTGCAGCGGGTAACGATCAATTTAGCTCCGGCGGATTTGCGCAAAGAAGGAGCCGCATTTGATCTGGCGATAGCGCTCGGCATACTTGCCGCCAGCAAGCAAATTGTATTGCCGCAATATGAACGGATTCTCATCATCGGCGAATTGTCCCTCGACGGCCTGCTCCGCCCGGTGCCCGGTGTCATTTCTATGGTCGATCTAGCTAAACGGCAAGGCTTCAGCTCCGTTCTTCTACCGGCAGATAATGCCCGTGAAGCGATGCTTATCAGCGGCATTGCGGTATACGGCTTGAAGCATTTAAACGACTTATCAGCCGTTGAGGAAACACCGCCTATTGAGGATGGAAAGCCTGCTCGCGGTCAAACTCGCCAGCGGAAGCATGCAAAATCAAGAAAGACCTCAGCTTCCCCAAAAGACGGGCCTCTCATCATTACGTCCCTTGACCATCTGCAATCCTCGAGAGGAGAATCCTCCGGCCTGTCCTCCCCAGCACTTCCCTCCACGGAAGACTACAGCGATGTGCTTGGACAAAAACATGTAAAACGAGCCTTAACGATTGCCGCCGCAGGCTGGCACAATATTATGCTAATTGGGCCGCCAGGTACAGGTAAAACGATGCTAATCCGCCGCCTCCCATCTATTTTACCTGCCTTAACCGAGGAGGAAGCACTGGAAGTAACGAAAATTTACAGTTCCGCCGGAAAATTCAAAGAGACAGACCCTGAATTAATACGCAGCAGACCTTTTCGTTCTCCTCATCATACGATATCTCCTGCTGGACTAGTCGGAGGAGGCAGCATTCCGAAAGCTGGAGAGGTCAGCCTGGCTCATCATGGCCTGCTGTTTCTCGATGAGCTTCCCGAGTTTGCCCGGGGTGCGCTGGAAGTACTGCGCCAACCGCTGGAGGAGCGGGTGGTGACGATAAGTAGAACGCGGGCTGCATTTACTTTTCCGGCGAATTTTTTGCTCGCCGCCGCTTTAAATCCGTGTCCGTGCGGTTACCTTGGCGCTAAGCCGCCGCTGCCGCGCTGCACCTGCAGCCCGTTCCGCGTCGCTCAATACCGGGAACGTATTTCGGGCCCATTGCTCGATCGTATTGATATGCATGTCGAGGTTCCTTTGCCTATTGGCTGGCAAGCAGACCAACAACCGCTTAGTTCTAAAGAAATGAGAGATGCGGTGCTGCATGCGCGGCATATACAGCAACAGCGTTATGCGAAGCTGGAAATATGTTACAACAGCGAACTGAAAGGCAGAACGCTGCGCAAATACGCCGGCATAAGCCGGGAAGCGGAACAGCTGCTGGAGACCACTTTTCAATCTTTAGGACTCAGCATGCGTGCCTATGACCGGATTATTAAGCTGTCCAGAACTATAGCGGATCTCGAAGGATCGGGTTGGATTACTGCCGGACATATCGCTGAAGCGATCCAATATCGCCAGTTGGACCGCCGGGTTACGGATTTGCCATAGCTATTTTTGATTTATATTTGCCCCTTTCCTCGTCTGCTCTATACTACTTGCCCCTAACACTGCTGAAATACATAATAGCGCGCGCCGATCGGCGCGCGCTGCATTTGTGTTTTGTTCATTTGTTTGCTAAACATTGATACAGCAGCAAAACAGATGGAGCTGCTATGATCAGATATTATTAAAGCGGCTGAGTTGACAGTACAATATTAGCCTTTGCAAGTTTGTTGTGGGCATAGTATTTGAGCCTTCCATTTTCCCTGAATTGCACCAAGACCATTATGATATTAAGCGGTATCAATGGCATATTAATCCGTTTCTAAGCCTTTAAAATGCAGCAAATATATGTTCTATGGCAATTATCTTGTCTTTTTCCATATTCACGGCCAGGACATCGAAGCGAATAGCCTCGTTAAATTGATTCGTTTGCTGTAAATAAACGGCGGCAGTCTCTCTGATTTGCTTGACTTTGCGGGGCGTCACAGATTCCGCGGGCGTCCCAAACTGTTCATGTTGTTTGCTCCGGCTTCGCACTTCTAGGATGACGACAACGCCGTCTTTCTTCGCAATGATGTCTATTTCCCCTGAACGGCAGCGCCAGTTTCGTTCGACCAGGACGTAGCCTTGTTCCTGCAAATAACGAGCTCCCGCTTCCTCCGCCAGCCGTCCCCTTGCTTTCCGCATGTCCATAGAGCCTGTTCGTCTGGTTTTAGAATTTATACTCATGAAGGGTCTCCTTTTTTACAGCTTTTCTGCAGGTGATATGAAGTCGCATCCCGGCTGTCAGCGTACTTAGCTGCAAGCTTATTATATTACCTTCGGACATTCATGTTGCTTCAGTTTTAGTTAGTAGCAGTTTGGTGGAAAATGCAGCTCTATGATGAGATCCCATTAGATCATTTTAAATGTATATCAATTCACATTAATTAGCAATTACCGGAATTCCTTGCTGAATGCATGTTAAAAAAATAACCAGAGCACATTTTAACGCTGCTCCGGTTATTTTATATGATACTGTGCTGCTATTCATAATACATCCCTTTTTCCGCCAGCTTATCCGTGCGGTATATAAAGCTAAGTATTTCTGCAACTAGCGTATACAGCTCCGGGGGGATTTGCTGATCCAGATCCAACTTAGAAAGCACTTCGACTAAGGCAGCATCCTCTTGTACAGGAACACCGTGCTCTTTCGCTTTTTCCAGTATTTTGTCGGCCAAAAGGCCGCTGCCTTTGGCAGCGACGACCGGGGCGTCTCCTTGGGTGGGATCGTATTTGAGGGCAACGGCTTTTCTAATTTGATAGGGGCGAAGCGGTTCGTTGTTGTCACTCATACTCTAAAATCCACCCCTTTATAGGTTGTCGGCGTGTAAGAAAACGGCGAGCCCGGCTCGTCTCCTCCCATCGCTTCAGGCTCTACGGATGGCAATAGGCCGCTTTTCAAGGAAACTAGCTCGTATCCGGCCGTATTTAACGCCTCCTGGATATCCTCCTGCCTTGCTTCAAGGAACTGGCCCGTCATCTCCGCTTCGGTATATATTTTGAGCATGACCTTCTTGTCAAATATCTGGACGTCAAGCATAATCAGGCCAAGCGATTTCATTTGCAAATCGAACCACAGCCGGCAATTGGCAGGGTCCAGTTCCCCCTTGCGGCCCCGGCGAGACTCGATATGAACGGCCGCCGTCTGCTCGCCGTCCGCCCCGACGAAGGGCAGAAACAGCGTCACCTGCGCAAAGGGGGCGGTGCGATCTGTATTCAGCAGAAGCTGCTGTCCTGTCAGTTGATGGACAAGCTGGCGGGCGGCCTCCTGCAGCGTTGCCGGCAAGTCATCCGCGGCCAGCAGCTGCAGCAGCACGCCCTTCAGCGTCTCGCGGGCCGCCGCCTCCGGCGTGGTGCTGGCTTGCTGTGCCGCAGCGCTCGCAGCTGCTGCGCTATGCGCCTGCGCCCCTGGCGCTGCCGCAGGCGTGGCAGCCCTGTCGGCGCTGCCCGTTGCTGCGCCTGCGCTTGGCGGCTGTGCAGCGCTGGCCGCCTCGCCGCGCAGCGCCGCCGCAGGCGCAGTCTCCGGCGCGGCCGCAGGCGCGCTGCCGGCCTGCCCGCTGCCGCCCGGCGCCTCCGCGCCACCGGCGGCAGCCCGCTGCGCCGCTCCTGCGGCTGGCGGCGCCTCCTGCGCGCCGCTTGGCGCAGCGCGCAGCACCTGCTGCTCGTGCTCTGCACCGAGCAGCTTGAGCACGCGTCCCACCCACGGCTCTGCCTCAGGGGCGGGACGCGTCAGCAGCGCGGGCGAAGGGCCCAAAGGGCCTTCGCCTTGCGCCTGCGCCTGCGCAGCGGGCGCAGTGGGCGCTGCCGCAGGCGTGGCGGCAGCGGCGCCGGCTGCGGCGGTTGGCGCGGCGGCCGGGCTCTGCGGCGGCGGGCTTCCCGCGCCGCGCTCCGCGGCCGCCGCCCCGCCTGGCGGCGACAACGCCGCGCGCAGCTCGTGCAGCACCTGCTGCAGCTTGCCGATCAGCGCCTCGGCTGTTGGCCCTGCGCTTTGCATCGCTGCCTGCCCGCCCTGCGCTGTTTGCGCCGCTGCCTGCCCGCCTGCCGTACCACCCGCAGCTGCCGCTGGGGCCGAGGCGCCGGTAGCAGGAGCCGGAACGGAGCCAGCGCTCCCCGATTGGGATAACGGCTGGCCGCCCGCCGCCTGGCCTTGTGCCTGCGCTGGTGTGGTGCGATTTCCGGCAGCATCTTTTGCCCCGTTTCCTTCGGCTGAGCGCAGCATATTCTCCAGCAATTCACCCAGCGAAGAAAGCAGCTCGTGCAGAGGCGGGCCAAATACGGCCTGATGCAATCCGGCAACGGTCTCTCCCGTAAGCGGAAGCCCCCTTCCCAGCGCAATTCCCGCAGCTTGTATCCATTCCGACATCGGTACAACTGCAGGCTTATGCAAGGCTAACTGCTGTAAAGTTTGCAGACCCTCTTTCGTTAATGGAAGCCCGCTAGCCTGCATCATCTGCACAAGCTCGCGATTTGCAGCCGTATCCTCCAGCCCCATAGCTGCCAAAGCGCTTGCCAGCGAAGCAGCGGACATCGGTGCAGCATTGTTTGAGCCGACCGGCTTTAACACGGCCAGCCCTTCAGCTGACGGCTGCTGTACCTGCAGCAGCGTCGTTTCTCCTTGGCGAAGCGGAGTCTCCAGGGCGGCATGAAGCTTCACGCCTTGTACCTGTATGACCGCTTCTTGACCATCTTCCGAGACACTAAGCACAGTCCCTCTCACGATTTGCCCTGTTTTAAGCTCCAGCGCCCGTGGTTCTCCTGGCCGGGTATCCCCCATTAGACTGCGCAGCAGCGGTCCTATATTCATGAGCATCCTCCTGTGTTCACATCTATGATATGGAAAACCCGCCTTACGCAAGACGGGTCATTAACGAAGCATAGAAAACGTCGTCCGACGTTCTTTCTTACAGAGACAGACCGCGATTCGCAGTAGTTTTTCTTGCTAAATAAGGGGATTCAAACGCTCATTTTTTTATTTTCTATACTTTAAAACAGCGTCTGTTCCTCCACAAACAAATTACGCATAAAACTTTTGCGATGCATCGGTGTCGGTCCTAGTTCGAGAATACGCTCCCGATGTAATTTAGTGGCATATCCTTTATGTGAAGCTATGCCGTATTCGGGATATAGCAGATCCCATTCCCCTTGACATAAACGGTCCCGGGTCACCTTGGCAATAATCGAAGCCGCGGCGATGGACTGACTTACTGCATCCCCTTTAATGACGGCCATCTGCGGTATATCCGTCTCTACCTTCTCCGCATCCACCAGCAGAAAATCCGGTTTTACCGGCAGACGTTCTACAGCCTGCTTCATGGCAAGACGCGTCGCCTGTTTAATATTTAGCCGATCAATTGTCTCCGCATCGACAAGCCCAGTACTTACCGCTATCGCCTGTTCCATAATGATATCGTATAATTTATCACGCTTCTTTGCCGTCAGCTTCTTGGAATCATTTACCTCCTCCAATATTAAGCCATGCGGCAGGATGACCGCTGCAGCCACAACATCACCGAACAAACAACCCCGTCCTACTTCATCAATCCCGGCGATATACTGGAACGAACGCTGCCAATATTCTTTTTCATAAATCAGTAAATCACTCATTGTGCCTCCTTATTACTGCAAGCCCGCTGTCGATTGCTTTATATATTCGTTCATTTATTGTTCAATAGACCTAAAACACAAGCCCGCGCTACGGTTATAACTGTAATATCGGATAGTTAGGGCTATTTATATAGTCCTTGGAACAAAAAAGACCGGGTTCTCCCGGTCAGACGTACTTTAAGTTTGTATAAGGAGCAAAATAATCGATGACAAGCAAAGACATGTGCTAATCAGCCACAAAAACATCACCGTTTGGCGATGAGTCAGCCCTGCCCGCAACAGCCGGTAATGCACTTGACTCGCATCAGCTTCATAAATGGATTTCCCTTGTAAAAAACGCTTAATAACTACAAACAAATTATCGAATATCGGTACGCCAAGTGCCAAAACAGGAATAAACAACGACAGCACCGTAGCTTGTTTGAAAGCACCATCCAGAGCAATTACCGCTAGAATAAAACCGAGAAACGTAGCTCCTGCATCACCCATAAAAATTTTGGCTGGTGGCTTGTTGTAACGCAAATAAGCTAAAGTTACACCAACGAGAATCATAGCCATGATCGCTGAATTCGATTGCGTCTTGGCAACAGCTACGATAAACAACGTAATCGCGGATATTGCGGATAGTCCTCCAGCCAGCCCATCCAGACCATCTGAAAAATTAATAACCGTAGTCACACCGAAAATCCACAATATCGTTAATATAAACTGCAATATTCCAGGTAACACGACGTATTCCCCTGAAATAGGGTTAAAAAAACCGGTAAATGCAATGCCTGAGGCAAAAACGATCACGGCCGCCGATACTTGCACGATCAGTTTTGGCAGAGCGGGGAAATCTTTACCTTTCGTCTTATACCAGTCATCCAGTGTGCCGATGACCAGCAGTAATATTCCGCCGATAAATATAGCTACTGTCTCCATGTTAAATTCCCTGCCAACAACCAAATATGTAACAAAGAATCCAATAAATATGACATAGCTCGCAGTAAGCGGGATCGGCTCGCGATGCAGCTTGCGCTCTACGTTCTTCCGCGGCTTATCTACAAAATCAATTCGGAATGCTAGTCTGCCAAATGGAGGTATGAGTAAATATACTATAAGAAATGACATTACGAATGAGATAAAATATATAATGACCAACACCACCATCATTTATAATCAACAAGATTATACAATTTTCTCGAACAATTGTCGATATGGTCGGCAGCTAGCCGGTCGCCGCCGCTACATATTCTGCCAAATATAAAGAACCGTTCCCTTGGCAGAGAACGGTCAATATTCTTAATAAAGAGGCTTCCAGGGAGTACTTCAATAGGGGGCTTCTAGAGAGTACTTTCCGAGTTTGCCAGCCCGAAGCTCTCGCAGAAGCACGCTTGATGCTTTTTCCAAATCCACACGTCCCCCGCTGGCGAGACAACCGCGTTTACGGCCGACAGCTTCCATCACAGCCACAATTTCATCCGGGTTTTCAAAATCCTGCGGAGCCTCCTCGAGGCCAAAGCGCTCGGCAAGCGGCTCCCAATAATACTTCGCTAAATATTTGACCGCGAAAAAAGCGATATCCTCAACGTTCAATATTTCCTCACGGATGGCGCCTGTGACCGCTAAACGATATCCGACATTCTGATCTTCAAATCTAGGCCATAATATGCCCGGCGTATCCAACAGCTCCATTTCCGTGCCTACTTTAATCCACTGCTGTCCCTTCGTAATGCCCGGCCGATCCCCAGTCGCAGCGATATTCCGCCCAGCTAACCAGTTAATTAACGTCGACTTGCCTACATTGGGAATACCGACAATCAACGCACGGATCGCTCTAGGGTTCATGCCCTTAGCCTGCTGTTTCTCGATCTTATCCTTCAGCAGCTCCCTAGCTAGCGCCGGAATCTCCCTTACGCCTTGACCGCTGGAGGCATCCACTGCAATAGCGGCAAAGCCCTCTCCCTTGAAATAATCAATCCACTCCCGCGTGACCGCCGGATCTGCCAAATCCGCTTTGTTCAGCAAAATCAGCCGCGGTTTTCCTTGCAAAATTTCATCCACCATTGGATTACGGCTGGACAAGGGAAGCCTTGCATCCAACAGTTCTATTGTGACGTCAATCAGCTTCAGCTTCTCTTGAATCTGACGGCGCGCTCTTGTCATATGTCCGGGAAACCACTGTATTGTCAAGTCATCACCTCAGTTCCCGTTAATCCCGATCGGGTGTATTATTTTTGCCTATTTTATGCTTCTATTTATGCTTAATCAATTTAATATCCTTCAATGGCCAGAACACAAGATCCGCTCTTCCTACAATTTCCTTATACGAAACAAAACCGATTCGCCGGCTATCTGTACTGTTCGAGCGGTTGTCCCCAAGTACAAAAATATGCCCTTCCGGAACCGTGCCTTCATGAACGAATTCATTCGGAAAGTTTCCTTCTGTGTTATAAAGCTCATTGTTGTTATGCTTCTCATTTACGACATCTTTAATGTACGTCTCGTCCACGACTTCCCCGTTCACCATGACGGTGTCGCCTTCCACCTGCACTGTATCGCCAGGGACGCCGATTACGCGTTTAATGAAGTCACGGCCCTGTGAAGGCACATGGAATACAACGACTTCGCCGTGCTTCGGCGCACGGATATCATAAAGAATCTTGTTTACGATAATTCTTTCACTTGTATGGAAGTTCGGCTGCATCGACTCCCCATCTACAATGAATGGAGCAAAGAACAGCCAACGGATGAGAAGAACCAACACGACAGCAATTACTATGGCTTTCAGCCATTCCATAGCCTCGTTCTTTTCTTTGCTTGGCGGATCTTGCGGCATGCCGGATTGGCTGCCAGATTGCCCTGTATCCGATTGAAACTGCTGTTCCATAAGTTGCAACCTCACTTTGTCATAAAATATGTACCGAAACGGCTGTTAGTACTTTAGAACAAATAGTAAAGGGGCTTGAAAATACAAGCCCCCCTGGATCGTTAACAAATTAACGACGCGCTTCTTTAATTCTAGCTGCTTTACCGCGCAGTTCACGAAGATAGTACAGCTTCGCACGACGCACTTTACCACGGCGAGCCACTTCGATTCTATCGAGTTTCGGGGAATGAAGCGGGAAAGTTCTTTCCACGCCAACACCGTTAGAAATTTTACGAACTGTAAAAGTCTCACTAATTCCGCCGCCACGACGCTTAATTACAACACCTTCAAACAACTGGATACGTTCACGAGTTCCCTCGATAACCTTAACGTGCACTTTCAAAGTGTCACCAGCGCGAAAGCTCGGAATATCTTTGCGAAGTTGTTCTTGCGTAATCGCTTGTACGATATTCATCTATGACTCCCTCCTTCCACTCAGGTGTTCTTGCCTCTTCCGGAGAACCCCTTGTTCTCCCTCATCATCCGCAGCGGACCACCGAATTCACAACAAGAAAAATTTTATCACATTTAACCAGCGTTAGCAAGTAATAAAAAGAAGTGTAAGCCCTGTACACCTGTCGGTACAAGCCAATAAATACTAATAACAGAGTTTAAAATAAGTCTTTGGTATCTACATAAAAAACAAACTGCGATGTTAAAGGACTACCGTTCAATGCAAAACCAAAAACCATAGTTTGGGTCCCTGGTGAAACTGTTGCTATCTTCAAAGTACCAGTAACTTCACTATCAACTTCGATAGGATCATCCAAAAATCTTTTTATATCATATCCCCAGTTATCATTGATCGGCACATAGAAATATGAAGCACTTGTATTGTATGGTTTCCTATCTTTAATATTTTTATCAGCATGAATACCCCTTAATTCAACTTTGACTCTTCATTTTCTTGCATTATTGACAGTAATGCTAAGGTGGTAATCCCCGTCAACTTTATCTATTAAGTTTAATGAATTATTACATTATCATGTTCAAGAGTTAGTGGAAGCTTCTTAAGAAACACCACAGATGAGTACGGCCCCACATAAAAAAGCAGTGAATAATTTAAATTTTTGGCTTCATTTCTATTCCCCCAGCCCCTAATATTTCCATCATTCTAACACCATCAACCACATAGATAGGGAATTAATGTAAAATAAAGATTTAAATAAAACTTTATCACTTAGCACAACTACAGACATTATTTTAGGATAAGGAAATCAATATAATAATCAATAAACCCTTAAATAAAAAAAGTTATGCAAGAGAATGTGCATCTCTTTGCATAACTTTACTGGATCGGAGTAGCGGGATTCGAACCCACGGCCTCACCCACCCCAAGGGTGCGCGCTACCTGACTGCGCCATACCCCGATTTGATTAATATATGTATATGACAGGGTTAGTAAATAAGACCTAAGCCTAGCAAAATCCCTTTGTATATGAGAAATATTAGCATACTTCACAGGTCAATGTCCAGTATGCTACAGCCTAAAGGCAAAGAGCGTTTACAGCGCCCTCCTCACTGTAAACGCTCTTATTTTTATCGACTTATCGCCCTGTCCTCACTCATTCGGCAAAATCTCGCTCAGCAATTCAATTTCCGCGTCTATCGGGTCAATTAAGTATTCATTCAACATTCAGAATACCTCCTTCGCTGCAAAAGCTAATTCCGGCGGCCGGCGTAAAATTCAAGGATATCGTCTACCGTCAGCATACGATCGTCTTCTCTTCTTCCATGATCTTGAGACTGCTGTTGGTCATTCTGCTCTGTCAGTTCCATGAAGCTCTGCCTCCCAAACGAATAAACGTGATTAGGTGCCTCTAGTTATTTAACCAGAAGCTTCAACCCTGAAACAGTACTGCCCCATCATATGATTTGTTTTCCAGCAAGAAATATACGTGCATATTCATCATATTCAGCATTCGGCAAACAAGTGTCAGTCCTGCATAAAAAATTAATGAATTGTTTACTTTTTCTAAACCTTTTCCATACCTGGTTTCATATACAATAGAGTGGCAAGTTATTGAAAAAGGAGAATCATTATGCATCGGTTTAAGAAATATGCTTTGATTTCGCTAGCTTTCATCATCATCCTTTACTCTGTGGCTGTAGCCAATCCCGGTACCGTCCTCTCGCGCAAAGCCTGCAGCTCTTGGAACTTGATCAAGGATCAAGCTTTTGTAATGACTCATCCTCGTCAGGACGGCAGCCAGAAGCTTCACGCCAATTTCTCGATCCAGCCTGGTACCGCCGAGCAGGTTCCTGTTCTTATGTATCATTACATAACGCCACAGGCCAACAACGATCAGCCGAACAATAATTCAATTATCACCCTGGAAGCCTTCGAGGAGAATATGAATTACTTACACGAGCAAGGGTACTACACAGCTACTATGGAGGAGTTGGAGCAGTATGTGCTCGGCAATGCGCCCCTGCCTGCCAAAACCGTAGTAATTACGTTCGACGACGGCTATCAGAACAACTATATTTATGCTTATCCTATTTTGAAAAAATACGGCTTGCAGGCGACCATCTTCGTCATTGGCAGCAGAATACAGCAAGAGACATCGCCATTTGATCCAGCCAAAAAGAGCTTCCTCTCCTTTGAGGAAATCAAGTCCTCTTCTGACGTATTTGAATACCACAGCCACACGTATGATCTGCATCAAAAAGGGTTTAAGAAATGCGGGCTGGATTATGCCACGGGATTCGATACAAAAAGCCTGACGGCCGATATCGCCAAAATGAAGGAACTTGGCATCGACAGTCCGTATTTTGCCTACCCTTTCGGCGAGAAAAGCACGCAAATGGTTTATTCGCTGCAAGAAAACAATTACCGGATGGCCTTTACCGTCCTCCAGGGCTTCGTTAAACCCGGAGACTCTCTCATGAGGCTCAATCGCCTTACGGTAACCACGGCAACCGATTTTGCGGAGCTGTTGCAAGGCGGACATTAAGAAACTATGTTGATCAGCGTACTTTCAAAGAATCCAAAACCGCAATCAACCGTTAGCCCAACACAAAAAATGACCCTCGCCGCTGGCGAGGGTTTTCTCTGTTTTTCCTTTAAAATACTATTCATCATGCTCCGCTCGAATTTCCTCCAGCCATTTTTGATCCTTTGGAGTAAGCTCCACATGCTCCAGCAAATCAGGACGGCGCAGCCACGTTCTGCGCAGCGCCTCTTTCCGGCGCCAGTCCGCTACATTCGCATGATGTCCGCTAAGCAGAATATCCGGCACCTTCCAGCCCCTGAACTCTACCGGCCGGGTATAATGCGGATATTCCAGCAATCCGGTGCTGAAGGAGTCCGTGATGGCGCTGGTCTCGTTTCCAAGCACACCGGGCAGCAAACGAACGATGCTGTCGATGACAACCATTGCCGGCAGCTCACCGCCGGTCAGTACATAGTCCCCGACCGACAACTCATCCGTAACGAGGTGCTCCCTAATCCGCTCGTCATACCCTTCATAATGGCCGCATATAAAAATGAGATGCTCCTCCTCGGCAAATTCCTCCGCTTTACGCTGCGTGAAGCTCTCGCCCTGCGGACACATCAGGATAATCCGAGGAGCCGGCGCATCCGCTGGCTTGGCGGATAACAAATCTTCGACCGCTCGAAAAATCGGATCTGGCTTCAGCACCATTCCTCCGCCACCACCGTAAGGTGTATCGTCCACCGTACCATGTTTATTTCCTGCATAATCCCGGAAATTAACCGGCCTCAAAGAGACGATGCCTTTTTCCTGCGCTTTGCCCAGAATACTCGTCCCGAACACCCCGGGAAACATTTCCGGGAACAGAGTCAGCACATCAACTCTCATCGTTACAACAGCCCTTCCATAAGGTGAACTTTAACAAGCTTGGCCTGTACATCAACATCAAGCACGACATCATCTATCACCGGAAGAAGCAATTCTTTGCGGGAAGACAGCTGGACGACCCAAACATCGTTGGCGCCCGGACGCAATATCTCCTTGATGACCCCCAGTTCCTGTCCTTCTTCGTCAACGACCCGGCAGCCGATAATTTCATGGAAATAATATTCATTGTCCGGCAACTCAACGGCATTATCCTTAGGCACTTTGAGCTCAAAGCCTTTGTATTTCTCCACATCGTTAATGTTGTCATAGCCTGCAAAACGAACGATGAACATCCCTTTGTTGGGACGCGCGGCGCTGACGGTGACCTCGACCTGCTCCCCGCTCTCCGGATGAACCAGGATCAGACGAGCCTTGGGCGCGAAGCGCACATCTGGAAAATCCGTATGGGATACAATTTTTAATTCACCGCGGATGCCGTGTGTGTTTACGATTTTCCCGACAGAGAGCAATGATTCCGACAATGACTCCGACATAATATCCTCCTTGGTATTATTGATGAATTGCATCTATAATTTTGAGTCTCCCGCCTCTAGCTTCAGCATGTACGAAAAAGGGCTAGGACAGTCATCCTAACCCTCTTTCGTATATATTTAAGATATGATATCTACGGTGACCCGTTTATCCATCTTAACGGCTGCCGATGCTACAACCGTGCGGAGCGCCTTGGCGATTCTTCCCTGCTTGCCAATCACTTTCCCCACATCATCGGGATGCACAGACAGTTCATACACAATCAGGTGTTCCTTCTCCACGACCTCCACACGAACATCGTCCGGATGATCAACAAGAGCCTTCGCAATAACGCCGACTAATTGTTCCATAGGGGACCCTCCGAATCAGCAATTATTTCTGCTGCTTAAGCTCATGAAACTTCTTCATTACGCCTGCTTTGCTAAGCAGATTACGAACGGTATCAGATGCTTGCGCACCGTTCTGAAGCCATTTCAGCGCTTTTTCTTCGTCAATGTTTACTGCTGCCGGCTCAGCGACCGGGTTGTAGTAACCAATTTCCTCGATAAAACGGCCGTCACGCGGGGAACGGGAATCCGAAACCACGATACGGTAAAAAGGAGCTTTATGAGCACCCATGCGTTTCAAACGAATACGAGCTGCCACGAAATTCACCTCCTTCAAAGAATCAACGTTAATATAATGTCAGCTTACCGGAAAGGAAATCTCATTCCTTTGCCCGCTTTAGCCTGCATTTGCTTCATCATTTTGTTGCCTTTGCCTTTCGGCCCCATCATGTCAGAGAACTGCTTCATCATCCGGCGCATTTCATCGAACTGCTTGATCAGCCGGTTCACGTCCGCGAGCGTTGTGCCGCTGCCCGTGGCGATACGCTTGCGTCTGCTGTGGTTGATCATGTCCGGATTCTGCTTCTCTTCCTTGGTCATGGAATGAACGATCGCCTCAACGCGTCCCATCTGCTTCTCATCGACCTTAATATCCTTCATCTGCTTCATCTTGCCCATGCCGGGAATCATGTCCATGATCTGATCCAGAGGACCCAGCTTCTTGACCTGTTCCATCTGCTCTAGGAAATCGTCGAACGTAAACTCTGCATTACGCATTTTGCGTTCCATTTCCTTCGCTTTCTCGGCGTCGATATTTGACTGGGCCTTCTCAATCAGCGAGAGCATATCGCCCATGCCGAGAATCCGCGAAGCCATCCGCTCGGGATGAAACGGCTCAAGCGCGTCGATCTTCTCGCCAAGCGCCGCGAACTTGATCGGGCATCCGGTCACCGCTTTGACAGACAATGCCGCACCGCCGCGGGTATCGCCGTCCAGCTTGGTTAGCACGACGCCTGTCAGCTCGAGCTGCTGATTGAAGCTATCCGCAACGTTAACGGCATCCTGACCGGTCATTGCATCAACAACAAGCAGCACTTCATCCGGCTGTGTCACTTCGTGAATCTGGCGAAGCTCCTCCATCAATTCCTCATCGACATGCAGGCGCCCCGCTGTATCGATAAGCAGGTAATCGTTGCCGTTGTCCTTCGCATGCTGCAGCGCCTGACGGGCAATCTCTACCGGACTGTTGCCTTCCGGAAGCGTAAATACGGGTACTTTGATCTGTTCGCCAAGCACCTGCAGCTGCTTAATGGCCGCCGGGCGGTAAATATCCCCGGCCACGAGCAGCGGACGATGGTTGCCCTTCAACAACAGCTTAGCCAGCTTGGCTGAGGTTGTCGTCTTCCCTGCGCCTTGCAGACCCGCCATCATGACGACGGTCGGCGGACGATTGCTCTTGGCCAGCTTGGCCTGGCTGCCGCCCATGAGGTCAGTCAGCTCTTTGTTAACAATATCAATAATGACCATACCTGGCGTGAAGCTGTCCATCACTTCCTTGCCGACGGCCTTCTCCTTCACCTTGGAGATAAATTCCTTGACCACTTTGAAGTTGACGTCCGCTTCGAGCAATGCGAGCCGTACTTCCCTCATCGCTTCATTAACATCGTCTTCCGATACTTTGCCTTTGCCGCGCAGCTTGCTGAATACGCTCTGCAATCGGTTCGTTAAACCTTCAAAAGCCATCTTCGGTCACCTCCGCTTCAAGGATTGAATACTTCAAAATCGAATACTTCCGGCAAACCGACGGAAGTCTGCTTATCCTATCATAATTGCTTTACCTGGTCGAGCAGGTTCCTTGCTTTCTCTTTATGTACGGCGGGCAGCTCGCTACCTGCGATAAGTTCCCCCAACCGGACAAGCACGGCGCTTCGCTCCTCATGCTTATGGAGCAGCCCCAGCTTCTCCTCATAAGCCTCCAGCATGCCTTCAGCCCGCTTAATGTGCTCATAAACGGCCTGCCTGCTAATGCCAAACTCGGCAGCGATTTCACCCAGCGAGAAATCATCATGGAAATAATATTTAAGGAACGTCTGCTGTTTCTCAGTCAGCAGCTTCTCATAGAAATCAAACAAAAGGTTGATCCGATTCGTCTTCTCAAGCCTATTCTCCTGACTCATATGGGCACTCCCTCCGTCAAGGAAAAACACTTTACAGCGCGTATCAACGTTCTTTATGATACATAATCAAAAGTAGGATGTCAAGTACTTTCCCTTAACATATGATCAGCTCATTTAACATCATTGAAATAACTGCTATTTGCTGCACTTTTGCTGCTTATAGAGTAGTAGCATAAATACGACGGAAAACCCCGATCGGGCTTTGCGGCCCGCCGGGGTTTTGAGTTTTTTATAGCGGCAGCAGTGTTGATTCTGAAGTATGTTCACTGTTGCCCCCAACTATTGTTCCAGCTATGACAGCTATGGTTAGCTGTTTGCTGTTCCCTTATTGCGAAAAATCAGTCCAGCCTTCATTAATCCGCTTTATGATATCAAGCGGAACCTTCGGTTCCCGGTTCCAGGTCAGCAGGCCGCAGATTTCCGTTTCTGTGTCGGTCAGCTGTGTGTAGCAGTAGCCTTGAACCAGTTTGGATACGAGGAATGGATGAATGACATCCACCAGCTGCTGCACAAACTGTGCTTCATTCTCCGCCTTCGGCTCCACGACGGGGGCATCGGGTTCACAGTGATAATTTACGCCGCCGAATTCGGTACAAAGCACCGGTTCCCCCTGGTAAGAAAATCCGGGGTTGTATATAAACTTCCTGCCTTCCAGTCCCGGCATATCCGCAAGGACATGTTCAATACTCGAGTAGCGCTTATGGAGAACTTCAGGATCTTTGCCGTAGTCATGCACTGTGCATAAATCCGACTTGCAGTGCTCCCAGCCGTCATTTGAAATCACCAGTCTCGTTGAATCCACCGATTTGGTGAAATGGTACAGGGATTGGGCGTGGTGCTGCTGCTTCTCGTTATAATAAATATCGGCAACGCCCCAGCTCTCGTTCAATGGAACCCAGACGACAATGGAGGGATGATTATAATCCCGCTCGATGACTTCCTTCCATTCATCCATCATCCGATGAGCATACTGTTCGCTATATACATAAGCCGCTGCCATTTCACCCCATACTAAAGCCCCCAGCTTATCGCACCAGTACAAATAACGCGGGTCAGCGACCATCATATGTTTGCGCAGACCGTTAAAACCCATCGCTTTGCATAATTCTACATCCCGGCGAATAGCTTCGTCCGTCGGCCCGGTCAACAAGCTCTGTGGAAAATATCCCTGATCCAGAACAAGCTTCATCTGATAAGGGCGATTATTAAGACAAAGTTTTCCGTTATCGGCGGATATCTTTCGCATTCCGAAATAGCTTTCGATGCGGTCGACGACAATTCCATCTGCCTTTAGTTCAAAGGTCACATCATACAGATTGGGCTTCTCGGGCGACCACCAGCGGCCCATTCCATGATCGTTAAAATCCCGCAGATTTACGCGCCAAGCTTCCACGCCCGCTAATATTTTTCTGCACTCTTCCGAGATAACTTCACCCTTGAATTCGATCCGTGTCATCAGTTCAACCTGAGAACACTCGTTCCAGCCTTCCACAAAAGACTGTATCTCAATTTCGTTGGTATCCAGGTGCGGAGTGAAACGGACCTTCTCCAGATGGGTTTCTTCTACAAATTCAACCCAGACGGATTGCCAGATGCCCGTCATGTTCGTGAACCACATTACTTCGCCCTTTTCTTTCCAGTATTGCTTGCCTCTTGGAATCGTCAAATCTTTCAAGTAATCCTGCGCCATCACAGTAATCACATTTTGATCCGGACCGATCAGTTCGGTGATATCCAATGAAAAGGAGGAAAATCCGCCGCGATGGTTTCCGGCGCGCTGGCCGTTCACCCAAACCCGGCATTCGTAATCGACCGCACCAAAATGCAATATCACGCGTTTTCCGGCATATTTATCAGGAATGGTGAACAGCTTTTGATACCAGACACGTTCATGGTTTTGTTTATCTTCAATCCCGCTTAGCTCACTCTGATAGCTAAAGGGAACCGTAATCTCAAGCGGGAACTTCCCAGTTCCGGTTCCTTGATACCACTTCTCCCTCAAGCCTAGGTTATGGTCATCGAAGGCAAACGACCACGCTCCGTTCAGGCTCTGCCAACAATCCCTTACAAATTGGGGACGGGGATATTCCGGTCTAACGGTTGTCATAATCGCTCCTCCAAATCAAATTTGCCTTCGTTCATCTTCCGAATCGTTTCCAGCGGAATCTTAGGCTCACGGTTAAAGTCCAGCAATCCGTTAATCTCCTGTTCCACATCGGTTAACTGAGTATAGCAATATCCCTGAATCAGCGGCGAATCGTGCATGGCTTTGATGACGGCATACACCCGCTTTTTGAAATCCGCCTCATCACTGGCGCCCGAGTAGCCCCAGCCGCTCGTTTCGCCTTTCTGAAAGGAAATCCCCCCAAACTCTGTCATCAGGATCGGCTGACCCTCATATTGATAGCCTTTCACATAGACATCCCGATTTTGAGGTGCATCCAGCGCTGAATCGATTTGACTGTACTTTGCCACCAGCTTGCCGTAGTCCCATTGATAATCGTGAATAGTGCATAAATCCGACTGAACATGCTCCCAACCGTCATTCGAAATCACAAGCCGGGTTGTATCTAGCGATTTCGTCAGGTGGTACATAGCTATCGCATGCTGGCGCTGTTGATCATCCACCTTGATGTTCGGAATACCCCAGCTTTCATTTAAAGGAACCCAAACGATAATGGACGGGCTGTTAAAATCACGGTTCACTGCTTCAATCCATTCTGAAGTAAATTTCTGTACGTACTCCTCACTGAAGGCAAACGCGTTCGCCGCCTCTCCCCAGACCACAAGTCCCAATTTGTCGCACCAGTATAGGAAACGTGGATCTTCAATTTTCTGATGCTTTCGGACGCCGTTAAACCCCATCAGCTTGGTCAGCTCTACATCCCTTTTCAATACATCGTCCGAAGGCGCGGTGAGAATGCCTCCCGGAAAATATCCCTGGTCCAGAACGGCCTTCATATAGAACGGCCGGTTGTTCAGGCACAGCTTACCGCTATCGACCGATACTTTACGCATTCCAAAATAGCTGTGTACGACATCGGTCTCGGTTCCGTTGACATAAATCCGATATTCTACGTCATACAAATTGGGATGCTCCGGGCTCCACCATCGTCCCATGCCGTGATCGTTAAAATCATGCAGCTCTATTCGGCGTTTTTGCTTGGCGGTGATCATTTTGCATTCATCATCCGCTATGACTTCACCTTCAAAGGAGATACGAGTTCTGACCTTGATGTCCGTTTCGTCCGACCAGCCTGCGACGACAAATTGAATGCCGATCTCATTGCGGTCAATGTCTGGATAATAAAAAACGCGGCTTAAATGAATTTGATCCACCGCTTCAATCCAGACCGACTGCCAGATGCCCGTCGTCGAAGTGTAAAAGATCAGTTCGGATTTTTCCTTCCAGAATTGTTTGCCGCGAGGCAAAGTGACGTCTTTGCTGTAATCACGCGCCTGCAGCGTGATATCGTCAGAACCGTCCCGGCGCAGCAGGTCCGTAATATCCGCTGAGAAGGGGGTGTGTCCCCCCCCATGGACAGCAGCCAGTTGCCCGTTCACCCAGACCCGGGCCTCATAATCAACGGCTCCAAAATGCAAAATAATGCGCTTACCGTTCATCTCCCGTGGAATCTCGACTTTTCTTTTATACCAGACAGTGTCGTGAAATTCCGGAGTTCCAATTCCGCTCAGCTCGCTCTGATAACAGAACGGAACCTGAATCCGCTGCTCGAGAATCCTGTCCCCATACCATTGTTCAGCAAGTCCTACCTGCTCATCATCAAATTGAAATTGCCATTCTCCATTGAGGCTCATCCATGCGGATCGTTCAAATTGCGGGCGTGGATAGTCCTCCCGCGGATACATGCTGTTCATGATGTTATCTCTCCTCACTCACTCATTCAAAGGCCCAAACCAACGGCTTTGATTTCTTTTATAAAATTTTGCTCCATTTCATCAAGCGCTGCTTGGGGGGTCATCTCTTCCCTTAACACGGCCTGAATCGCATTCTCCATAATGTCACACAGCTTAGCGGAGACAAACGGCACGTCCGGATCGACCAGGATTTTGGCTCCCGACAAGGAGTCCAGCAATGCTGGATACATCGGATTGGAGGCCAGCACCTCCGACCGATTGTAATTCGAGGTCCGGGTAGGATCCATTGTATTGTTGATTTTCAGCAACTCTCCATCCTTCGATGTTACGTACTCCAGAAATTTGTAGGTGGCTTCCGGATACTTCGCCGTATTGGTCATAGCTATAGCCCAGCCGCCCATCGTAGGGGAGCCTCCTGGCGTTACGCCGTAGCCCACCTTGCCTTTGACCTTCGAGTTATCGCTTTCAATCGTGCTGTAAAGTCCCGGCCACTGTTCCATCATGGCGACCTCGCCGCTAGCGAATAAGGCATTTGCTTCATCCCATCCTAATTGAAGCCACTCGGCTGGTGCGTACTTTTTCAGCTCCAGCATAGTTTCCATCGCTTTCAAGCCCGCTTCATTATTGAACTCAGGTTTGAATTTCTCATCAACATCATTACCGCCGAAAGCGGCCAACCGGTTCTGCCATATCAAACGGCTATTGGTTTTGGAGGCCATGGAGCTGTATCCGTATTTGGTCGGAGAATCGGGATTGGACTTCTGTGTGAAAAACTCGGCTACCGTCAGGAAATCCTCAACAGTGGTCGGTACCGCCAGGTCCATGCCCGTTTTTTCCTTATACTGCTTTTGAATTTCCGGGTCCTCGAACAAATCTTTGCGATAGAAAAACAACTGTGAATCCGGTTTGTAAGGGAACGCTACCATTCTACCTTTATAGAGGCCGTAACTCTCCCATAAGCTTGGAATGAAATCGTCAATATCCAGATTTGGACTGGCAATAGTATTAATGTACGGTTGCAGATCCTGAATAAGACCGCCCTCCGCATAGCCGTGAACATTCGCCACCGGCATCAGCACCGCATCGAAATGATGGCCGGTATTCAAATCCAATTGAATTTTTTCAACGTCGTTTCCGGCAGGAAAACTCTGTATTTCAACCGTAGCCCCGGAGGCCTCTTCAAAATACTTCGCGGCATTCTTCAGTGCATCGGCAAAGTCTCCTGTACGTGTGGCAACCACAATCTTCTGGCCTGCATACTGACCGCCGAGTGTTCCGCCTCCGTTCAAGTCGGTTAATTTAATGCCGAGCACATCTGGAGCCTCCACCGTCACTTCCTTGAACTCGCCTTCCGGCTGGGGAGACTTGCCGGATTCAGTAGTTTTGGGGCTGCATGCACTAAGTACAATGGTTAATGTCAAAAAACATAAAAGGATGACATTGAATTTTTTCTTCATGAAAACATTCCTCCCGTAATAGTTAAATGAGCCTGGGCCGAACTGGCACCGATTTTTTATCCCTTTACCGCGCCTGCCGTAATTCCAGCCTGCACATATTTTTGCGTCGTTAGTGCGAGAATAAGCGCTGGGATGAAAGCGATCGTTCCGGCTGCAGCCAGGGTTCCAAATGGCGTATCTTTTTGCAATTGAATCATTCCGCTAATTCCGAGCGGAAGTGTTTTGTTCTGATCAGTAAAAATCAATACAAGCGAAAGGCTAAACTCATTGTACGCGGCCAGAAATACCAGAATAGCAGCCACAACAATCCCTGGAACGATAAGGGGCAGCGCGATTCTCCAGTAGGTGCCAAACTCACTGCAGCCATCGATCTTGGCCGCTTCAAACATCTCGGTTGGCAGTTCGTCAAAGAATCCCATAAACAACCAAATGGCCAGCGGAAGCGCGGCAGTGATATACACGATAATGAGCCCGAACAATGTGTCGAGTATCCCCAGCCTTTGAAAGATAATATAATACGGAATAATAAACACCAGTCCAGGAACCATACGCATCACAATAATGGCATACTGCCAAAAAGCACGTCCCTTGAACTTAAAGCGTGAAAATCCATATCCGGCAAAGGTAGCGACGATAATGGCACACAATGTGGTGGTGACGGATACGATCAGGCTGTTGATAAAATACGTACCGATTTGATGCTTTGTAAAAACCTCGGCATAATTTTGCAAACTCCAGCTGGAAGGAAAAAATTCAGGGGGTACCTTCATAATTTGTCCGGCCGATTTAAACGAGGTCGTAACAGCCCAATAGATGGGAAATAAAAATACAATTACAAACAGAGCAAGCAGCAGGTAGAGTATGACTTTTTCGACATTTTGTTTTCGCACAGTTATCCCCCTTGCTACTGCCGATCTTTTCGAATTAGTTTCAGGAATATAAGCGTAACTACAATGATAATGACAAAGAAAATTATGGCTCCTGCAGAACCCGCCCCCACATTCATATACCGGAAAGCGGTTTTGTATATCATCGTTCCCATTGTCTCTGTCGTGTCTCCGGGGCCGCCATCAGTCAAAATCATGATGGAGTCGAAAATTTTCAAAGCATCCATTACACGCAAGGAAACGACTAGGGCAATGAAATTCCGGATCAGAGGAAGCGTTATCTTAAAAAAGACTTTCACGCGATTGGCCCCGTCTATAAATGCACTTTCATAAATATCCCGCGGCACTGTTTGTAAAGCGGCGATCAGAATCAACATACAAAAGGGCGTCGCTCCCCAGACATCAATAATGATGACTGCGATTTTCGCAGGGAGTGTCTCCCCCGTCCAAGCAACTGCTTTCAGACCCAAAGCTTCAATGAGGTAATTAATAGGGCCATATATGGCGCCGAACATAATTTTCCACATGGTGGTTGATACAACAGGCGCCAGCATCATGGGCAGAATAAACAGACTCTTGAAGATTTTTGTCTGCCTGCTTACCTTCTCATTGTTTAGAGTTAGCGCCAGTATCATCCCCAACGTCACATTCAGCAATACGGTAAAGAAGGTAAAAACCATCGTCCAACCGATGGACTTCATAAAAGGACCGTTAGTCAACATATATTTGTAATTGTCTAACCCAGTCATCCGAATCATCGTATTAGGCAAAGATAAGTTATAGTTCAATAAGCTGATGTAAATGGAGTAAAACAATGGAACGATGGCCAATAAAGTGATGAGTATAACAGCTGGTCCGATAAAGACATAGGGTAGTGCTCGCTCGGATATTTTTTTAACAGCCCCCGTTTCTTGCTTCATGAAATGTTCACCTTCATTCCCCTTTGGATACGCTCTCACTTTTCAAAAGATAGCTTACAGCTAAACTCCTTCTTCTAAGAATTTTATTTTCCCCGTTCACCACCTAACTGAAAAATTTTATATTGCCTGTTCACACAATATATACTAATATACTTTAATATAATTATATATACTAAATATAGTATAAAGTTTTGTTTTTTCGACATTTTCCCCTGTTTTAGAACATAATTCGACGATTCAAACAGTATATTCACCTCAGTTTTTGGATAGGTAGACTTTGTTGTATGCTATCTATATAATCAACTTAGTATATAAATTAAATTTAGGTGTGATCATTCAATATGAAAGAACAACCTCTATACAAACAGATTCAGGAGAAAATTAAGGAACAGGTTAGGCTGGGCATTCTTCGGCCGGGAGATCGGGTAGGCTCAGAGAAGGAATTGTCCCAATTGTATCGCGTCAGTCAAATTACGACCAAAAACGCCCTGATCGGCCTCGCTGAGGAGGGTTGGGTTAACCGGATCCAGGGAAAAGGGACCTTCGTCTCGCCTCAATCCGCGCAAATGCGTCCCGCACCCGCCAGTCCGACCTTGATCGGAGTTATCTTTCCAAGCATGAAAACACGGGTGGATCAGCAATTACTTAACTTTATCGAACAATATGCCTATGAGGAAGGATTTCAGATTTTACTGCGGATAACTAGGGAATCGGCGGAGGGAGAAACGCAATCCGTTCGGCAACTCATGGATATGGGGATCAAGGGCCTGATTATTTTCCCGACCGAAGCGGAGATTTACAACGAAACCATCATTCAGCTGTCATTCGACAAATTTCCCGTCGTGTTGATTGACCGATTCTTTAAAAACATTCGTGTCTCCCGTGTAACCACGGATAACATCCAGGGAACCTTTGACGCCATCACCTATTTGTTGAATAAAGGGCACCGGCATATCGCCTACATTTCGCCTGAAATCACGAACTCGGTCACCGAAGACCGGGCTGCCGGTTATGAGAATGCCTATTTGGAACAGCAATTCCCCATCGACAAGACGCTTTGGTGCTTACTGAGCTTGCAAACGATTCAGCAAGGCCGGGCAAAGGATGAAATCGCTGAGTTTTTAAAAGAAAGAGAGCATGTTACGGCTATTTTCACTGTAAATGTCCAGCTGGCCCATTTTGTTTACAACTATTTAAGGGATTATGATCTTTTGGACCGCATTGAGCTTATTACCTTCGACGATCCCGAGTTGCCGGACGTTTCTTATGTAGCACAAAACATTGAGGAAATCAGTCAAAAAAGCATTGAGTTTCTAAAAATCCAGCTCCAGGGAACGGAAGCGCCGCTACAGCATCTTGAACCCGCAACGCTCCGCCTGAAAAACGAATCATAACCCTGAGGCTCCTCACCTATTAACGCTCAAAAAAGCCATACCCCCTTTCACCTACAGAATGTGCTAACTAAACATCATTCTAAAGAAAGGATTGGGTATGGCTTCGTTAACGATTAGCTGCTGAAATTTAACGAACGGAATGAAGTCGCCAAACTTGAAAGCAAGGCTCTAAAACCAAATTGCTCTTCACTATCTACGCTAATTATCGGTTATCACTACAGCAGGTACAATAAAATTGCAAAGAAATGCGTCACACTTCCCGCCAGAACGAACAGATGCCAGATGGCGTGATGGTAAGGAAATGCCCGCCACACATAAAATATCGTACCTAATGAATAGAGAATCCCACCGGCTACAAGCAGCGCCATTCCCCCAAACGGTACAGCAGCGGTTAACGGTCCCCAAGCAATGACGATCAGCCAACCCATAATGAGATAGAAAAACGTGGACAGGAACAAGAACCGTTTCACAAAAAAGGCTTTAAATACAACGCCAAGCAGGGCAATCCCCCATATTGTCCCGAATAAGCTCCAGCCGAGCGGGCCGCGAATAGCTACGAGCAAAAACGGAGTGTACGTACCGGCGATGTAAATATAGATGGAGGAATGATCGAAAAACTCGAACAAGTCCTTTACTTTGCCTTCCTTGAAACTGTGCACTAACGTTGAGCTCATATAGAGCAGCAGCATGCTGACACCATATATGGTGAAACTGACAATATGCCAAGCAGTGCCTTTTATACTGGAAAAAACGATCAACAGTACAAGCGCCGCCACACTAAGAAGAGCTCCAATCCCGTGAGTGATGGCATTGGCGATTTCCTCCCTGCGCGGATAAGTATGCGTATTGGCCATACTGTATCGCCTCCTATCATTTTGGTATCTTCTCTCTAATCCTCCGCTACTCGCCGCTGGCTCCGCCAGCTTCTTCCTCTTCCTGAATCAGGCCAGCAAACAGGCCGTGCACGAATTGCTCGGAATCAAAACGCTGTAAATCCTCCATCTTCTCTCCAAGACCAACGAACTTCACCGGCAGACTCAGCTCTTGACGAATCGCGACTACGATGCCGCCTTTGGCTGTACCATCAAGCTTTGTTAACACTAGGCCGGTAACACCGCTCTTCTCACCGAACAGTTTTGCCTGGCTGAGCGCATTCTGCCCGGTCGTTGCATCAAGCACCATCAGCACTTCATGGGGGGCATCCGGAATTTCACGCTGAATGACCCGATAGATTTTATTCAGTTCTTCCATCAAATTTGACTTGTTCTGCAAGCGGCCAGCCGTATCACATAGCAAAATATCAACTCCGCGCTGCTTCGCAGCTTGTACAGCATCAAACATAACCGCAGCCGGATCGGAACCCGCTTGCTGCTTGACCACGTCTACGCCGACACGCTCGCCCCATACTTCAAGCTGCTCAATCGCTCCCGCGCGGAACGTATCTCCGGCCGCAAGAAGCACTTTCTTGCCCTGCTGCTTATAATGATGCGCCAGCTTGCCGATCGTCGTCGTCTTTCCGACGCCATTCACCCCAACAAACAGGAAGACACTGATGCCATTAGGATTCAGTTTCAATTCGTTATCTTCGTCACCGCGAAGCAGTTCGATCAGCTTCTCCGACAGGATTGGCTGCAGCTCGGAAGCCTCTTCGATTCGCCGCTTCTTCACTTCACTGCGCAGATCGTCGATCAATGACATGACTGTATTCACACCGACATCAGCACCGATTAATATCTCTTCCAATTCCTCGAAAAAATCTTCATCTATTTTCTTACGGCGAGTGACCAGCTCAGTCACTTTCTCTACGAAGCCTTTGCGGCTTTTCTCAAGCCCGTCTTTAAATTGCTTTGTTACCGTCTCCGTTTTGGAGGCGATGCTGTCTTTCAATTTCTTAAAGAAACTCATGTGGTTCCTCCCTTAGATCATCCTATCGAGATCGATCGCAAAAATACCTCTATTGTTCTCATTATGCCACGGCTGGGTCGCTCAAGCAATTTCCACCGTTTCCTCATCCTCCAGCTTGACGGAGACGAGCTTGGATACCCCGCCTTCCTCCATCGTCACCCCATAGAGAACGTCCGCCTCTTCCATCGTCCCTTTGCGGTGCGTTACGACGATGAACTGGGTTTGCTCGGAGAATTCGCGCAAATATTGGGCGAACCTGGCCACGTTCGCTTCATCCAGCGCCGCTTCGACCTCATCAAGCACGCAGAACGGCACCGGTTTAACATGAAGGATAGCGAACAGCAGCGCCATCGCTGTCAATGCGCGTTCACCGCCCGAGAGAAGCTGTAAGTTTTGCAGCTTTTTGCCCGGCGGCTGGGCTACAACATCGATCCCCGTCTCAAGCAGATTGTCCGGGTCGATCAGCACCAGATCTGCGCGGCCCCCACCGAACAGCTTGGTAAATACCGTTCCAAACTCACGGCGGATCGCATCGAAAGTAACTTTAAAGCGCTTGGACATTTCCTCATCCATTTCCTTAATGACCTGGTACAGCGTCGTCTTGGCCTCCACCAAATCATCCTTCTGCTCACTAAGGAACTGATAACGTTCGGATACGCGCTCATATTCATCGATCGCTCCCAGGTTAACTTCACCGAGCAGCGTAATTTGCCGCTTCAGCTCCTTAACCTGCGCTTGCGTCTGCGGCACGTCCTCTGGAACAGCGTAGCGCTGCTTCGCCAGCTCGAAGCTAAGCTCATATTCATCGCTTAGCTTATGTAAAATGTTGTCCAGCTCCACATCGAGACGATTCGCTTGTATCTCCGTTTGTCGCAGCTGTTCCTCGACAGCCTTAAGGCCAATCCTCTGCTCTTTCGTCTCGTTCTCGCCTTCCTCCAGCTTCTTGACCAGCACACTGCGGGAGGCACGTTCCATGTCAAGCTGCTCGCTCGTACGCTCCTTCTTCAATTTGAAGTCATTCAGTTCCTCCCGCTGATTGACGCTCTGCATTTCATTTTGCTTCAAATCTACTTCAAATGATTGCAGAATACTGCGATTTTGTTCCAGCTCTTTTTTCTGTATATCGCATTCTTCCTGTGAACGCTGCAGCTGCTCGCGCAAAGAAAGACATTCCTGATCCAGCTTGCCTTCACGCACTTTAAGTCCGGTCAACTGCTCTTGCAGTTCTTCCTTCACCGACTCATTCGCCTTACGGGCAAATTCTGCGGCTTGAATCGACTGGCGGATCGTCTGTTCTTCCTGCTCCAGTTCCTTGAGCCTCGCTTCTGCCGAGGCTTTGCTCCTATCCAGTTCCTCAATCTCCCGCGTATAATGCCCCTTCTCTTGCCCATACAGCTCGAATTGCTCGGAGACATGTCTCCATTCGTGCTCCACTTGCTTCAGCTCACCGGTGTAGGACTGCTCCTCTGTCCGTTTGGCATCCCCGGCTTCGCGCAGCTTCTCCAGCTCTTGCTCGCATTGCATCATTTGAGCGCGGACATCATTGAGTCCGCCTCTAAGCTTGCCCAGCATATCCTCGCTTTCGCGAATGTCTGTGGCCAACTGATCCAACTGGCGCTTCCGCCCTAACAAATTGCTGTTTTTGCGATGCTGGCTTCCCCCGGTCATCGAACCGCCGGCATTTACGACATCGCCCTCAAGCGTGACGATCCGGAAACGGTACTGGCAGCGTGCCGCCATTTTGTTGGCTCTTTCCAGGTCGCTAGCGAATACGACATTGCCAAGCAGGCTGCCTACGATATTCGCATAACGCGGATCGTGGCCGACAAGCTCGGCGCCAATGCCGATGAAGCCCTCTGCTTCCTCCATCGTCCGCTTATCCGCCGCGGACATTTGCCGCGGACGAATGACATCGAGTGGAAGGAAGGTCGCCCGCCCAAGCTGGCGCTGCTTCAAGAACGCGATCGCCTGGCGGGAGACGGCTTCATTTTCCATGACGATATGCTGCATCGCAGCTCCAAGTGCGGTCTCAACAGCGAGCTCCAGCTTCTCCGGTACCCGGATCAGTTCGGCAACAGCGCCGTGAACGCCGCCAAGCAGCGATTTGCGGGAAGCTTTCAGCACTTCCTTTACGCCAAGAGCAAAGCCGTCAAAGTCCTCCTCCATCTCCTTCATAGTGTCACGACGGGAGATAAGCGCTTCTCGCCGCTGCTCCCATTTACGGATGTTAGCCGAGCTTTCCTCGGCCAGCTTTTGCTGCGACTGATGACGCTCGCTCTCCGTAATATAGCGGCTGCGAAGATCGGCAATTTCTTTGGCTAGACGCTCCAGCACCTGCTCGAGCTCTGTCTTTCTGCCCTTCAGCCGCTCGAGCTCATCCCGCCATTTCGCACCCTCTTCTTCCGAACGGTCCATCCGGCGCTGGACGCCTTCCTTCTGCTGGTCGGCATAGCGGATTTCGTTCCGGGCTTCCGCCATTTGGTTCATCGTATCCAGTAATTGCCCTTTCAGCGCTTCCTCCTGGGCCTGGCTGATCCCGCCGGTAACGCCCACAAGCTTAATCTCTTCCGCCGAAAGCTCAGTCCTTAGCGCATGAAGCTGTTTCTCTGCTTCCGCGAACTTCTCCGCTAAAATTTCCATCTCTGCGGAACGCGCGGCATACCGCTCTTCATTTATAGTCAGCGATTGAAGCAATTGCTCCCGGTTCTGGAGCAGGTTCTTCTCCCGCTCCTTCAATACCTCGCCGAATCCTTCACTCTTCTCGAAGCTCTCACTGTATTCCAGCAGCTGCCCCTGCAAAATATCGATATGCTCCTCCAATTGGCGGAGAGCCAGCCGGTCGCTCTCCAGCTTGGCATCATGAGCCGATACGACAGTCGACAAAGCAAGCTGTTCCTCCTGCAGCTTCGATAGCTTGCTGTTCGCCTCGCTCCATGTTTCATGGATGCTCTCGATTTGATGGACATAAAGCGATATTTCCTTATGCTTCAATTCCTCGCGAAGCACTTTATAGCGAAGCGCCTTCTCCGATTGCTCTTTCAACGGCCCAATTTGATCTTCCAGCTCACTGACCAGATCGTGAATACGCAGCAAGTTTTGTTCTGTGTCATCGAGTTTTCGCCGGGCATCCCGTTTGCGGCTTTTATACTTCACAATCCCTGAGGCTTCCTCAAAAATTCCTCTGCGATCCTCGGACCGGGTACTTAAAATTTCCTCAATGCGCCCTTGACCGATTATAGAATAAGCTTCCTTCCCGATCCCTGTATCCATAAACAGCTCGGTAATATCTTTAAGCCGGCAGGATTGCTTATTGATCAGGTATTCACTGTCCCCGCTGCGATGAACCCGCCGCGTTACCGTCACTTCACTAAAATCGAGCGGGAGGGCATGATCCGTATTGTCGAGTGTCAAGGAGACTTCTCCGTAATTAACTGCCTTACGCGCATCGCTGCCCGCAAAAATAATATCTTCCATTTTGCCGCCGCGCAGCGACTTGGCACTCTGTTCGCCAAGCACCCAGCGAATACCATCGGAAATATTGCTTTTACCGCTGCCATTGGGGCCAACAACGGCCGTAATACCACGGACAAATTCCATTTCCGTTTTGTCGGCAAATGATTTAAAACCTGCTAACTCGATCCGTTTCAAAAACATACCTTCACGATCACCTCTACCAACTATTGTAACATACAAAAAAGCTTAATGGGACAAGCAAGAAGTCCCCGCTGCTTGCTGCACGGGGACTATCCATCACACCATTTAATTGTAGTCAGTACGAAGCTTTTAATCGTTCTAATGCTACAGCGGCAGCCTGCTGTTCCGCTTCCTTCTTGGAGCGTCCCGTTCCTTTGCCCAGCGCCCGTCCATCCATCGAAACCTCTGAGACGAATTCACGTTCGTGGGCAGGTCCCCGTTCTTCGATAATCCGGTATTCAAGCACCCCCAAATTATGATGCTGGGTCAGCTCCTGCAGCTCCGTTTTGAAATCCGTCGTCTGCAGCTTGCCGTCAATCATAAATTGCGAGAATATGAACTTATGCAAAAATGCATTAACTTCCTTCAAACCCTGATCCAGATAAAGCGCACCAATGAATGATTCGAAGACATCCGCAAGCAATGCGGGACGAGTGCGTCCCCCGGTCAATTCCTCACCCTTACCAAGCAGAACATATTTACCAAACTCCAGACTCTCAGCGAATTTGACCAAGGATGGTTCACAGACGATCGCAGCGCGAAGCTTGGTCAATTCTCCCTCTGGACGATCCGGAAACATTCGGTACAAATGCTCGGATACAGTCAGCTCAAGAACGGCGTCGCCCAGAAACTCCAGACGCTCGTTATCCTGATGCTGACTGAACCGATGCTCATTCACATAGGATGCATGGGTAAAGGCCTGTTTCAACAGCTGTCGGTTTTGGAATACTATTTGAAGTTTGTGCTGTAACTGCTTCAGATCTCCACTCAACAGACTGACCCCTTATGCTTCAAATTTTTTCAGAATAATGGTGGCATTGTGTCCGCCAAATCCGAAGGAATTGGACATCGCTACTGTAACGTCTGCTTGTCTTGCTTGATTTGGGACATAATCCAAATCGCATTCCGGATCCTGATTTTCAAGGTTAATCGTCGGTGCGATCATGCTATTCTGAATGGTCAGGCCGCAAATAACGGCCTCCACGCCGCCTGCTGCACCGAGCAAATGCCCCGTCATCGATTTCGTCGAGCTGACGGCCACCTTGCGCGCGTGCTCTCCAAGCGCTTCTTTGATAGCCTTCGTTTCAGAGCGGTCCCCAACCGGAGTTGAAGTACCGTGCGCATTAATATAATCAATTTGATTAGGCTGAATGTCCGCGTCGCGAATAGCCATTTCCATGCAGCGCCGTGCGCCATTCGGATCCGGATCCGTCATATGATGGGCATCAGCGCTCAGTCCGTAGCCGATAACTTCGGCATAAATTTTCGCACCGCGCTTCTGGGCATGCTCCAGCGATTCAAGCACGAGAATCCCTGCCCCTTCCCCCATCACAAATCCGTCACGTCCTGTATCAAATGGCCGACTCGCCTTCTCCGGCTCTTCATTTCTAGTCGACATCGCCCGCATCGAGCAAAATCCGGCGAGACCCGTCGGTCTGATTGTCGCTTCTGCGCCGCCGCAAATCATGACATCGGCATCCCCGCGCTGAATCAATTTATAAGAATCGCCAATGGAATGAGTTCCGGTCGCGCACGCCGTTACCGCTGTACTGTTAGGGCCTTTCGCTCCGAAAAGTATCGAGACGTGCCCGGAAGCCATATTGGCGATCATCATCGGAATAAAGAAGGGGCTTACTCGTTTCGGGCCCTTCTGCAGCAAAACATTGTGTTGATCTTCCCACGTTCCAAGTCCGCCGATGCCTGAACCGATAATGACCCCCACCCGCTCGGGTTCAACCTGTTCTCCGATCATCAGGCCGCTGTCTTTCATGGCGTTCGTAGCCGCTGCTGCTGCAAATTGAACGAAACGGTCCATCTTGCGCGCTTCTTTGCGGTCCACATAATCCTCTGGATTGAAATCCTTTATCGATGCCGCAATCCGTGTCGGATAGTCACTGACATCAAATGATTCGATAGCAGACACCCCTGATTTCCCTGCGGTCAGATTGCTCCAGAATTTATCCAGGTCTTGTCCAAGAGACGTAACGACTCCCATGCCTGTTATAACCACTCTATGCTTCAAACACACTCACCTCGTATAGATCTCATGTGCAATATTGTAATTTACTAAAACTCCCGAAAATAATCGTTAAGATGAGGAGAAGTCCCGCCTTCAAAAGGAGGTACGGGACTTTGAATGACATTAGGTATGAGATTGTATGTAGTTTACAACTTCACCTACAGTCGTAATCTTCTCTGCATCTTCATCTGAAATTTCCAGATCAAATTCATCTTCGAGCTCCATAACCAATTCAACAACATCGAGCGAATCAGCACCAAGGTCATCTTTGAAAGACGCTTCAAGCGTCACTTCAGCTTCATCTGCGCCGAGGCGATCCACAACGATGCGTTTTACGCGTTCCAATACATCAGACATTCCGGTTCACCTCCTCTTTCGTATTATACGAAAATTAAAATCAAAATGCCATAGAAGCGAAACTCAAAATCACATATACATTCCGCCATCTACATGCAGCGTTTGCCCCGTCATATAAGATGCGGCATCCGAAGCGAGGAAAACAGCGACTTTGGCGATTTCTTCCGGCTGTCCCAGACGGGCAAGCGGAATGTCGCCAAGCAGTCCTTGCCGCAATTCCTCAGGCAGCTGATCGGTCATATCCGTCGCGATAAACCCCGGTGCAATACAGTTCACCGTAATGTTCCGGCTCGCCAGTTCGCGCGCAGACGATTTGGTAAGACCGATTACGCCGGCCTTGGCCGCGACATAGTTGGCCTGGCCCGCATTGCCAAGCACACCGACGACGGATGAAATATTAATAATACGTCCTGAGCGCTGCTTCATCATCGGGCGGGTTACCGCTTTAATCCCGTTGAATACACCCTTCAGATTCGTCTCAATGACAGCGTCGAACTCTTCTTCTTTCATACGCATTATTAGATTATCTCTAGTAATCCCCGCGTTATTCACCAAAATATCAATCCGCCCCCACGCATCCAGGGTCTGTTTGACAATGGCATCGAATTGCGCGCTGTCACCCACATGGCCTTTCACCGCAAATGCCTCTACGCCAAGCGCTTCAATTTCACGGACGACAGAAGCAGCAGCTTCTTCGTTACCAGCGTAATTAACGGCAACATTTGCACCACCCTCGGCAAGCGCAAGCGCGATGGCACGCCCGATCCCGCGGGAAGCCCCCGTCACCAGGGCAGCCTGGCCACTTAGCTGTTTTGTCATTGCATTCTCTCCTTTCCTAGAGTATAACGTAGCGTAAGGCTGCTGCGTTGCGAGCCCTAAAGCGAACAGCAGACACACCGTTTTAACACTGAGCTGTATTCTAAAGCTGCACCCTAGCAACAGAAACCTAGGAGCTGAGCTGCAATATCCCAGAAGCTTCAGACCTTAACAGCCATTTCACCCTAGAAGCTGCAGAATACTATTAGCTGCAGAATACTAATAGCTACAGCAGTGCCGCAGCCGTTTGTTCCAAGCTCTCAAAACTATTTACGTTATATGTCTTGACGTCGCGGCTTATTTTCTTAATCAATCCGGTCAGCACACTGCCAGGGCCAATTTCCACAAAAGTATCGACGCCTTGCGATAACAGCCAAGAAACGCTGTCCTCCCACAGCACGGGGGAATATACTTGTTCGACCAGCAGCCTGGCGATGTCCTCGGCCTGCCGGACCGAACTTGCCGTGACATTAGCAACAACCGGGATCGATGCATCCCCGATCTCCAACTCGGCCAGCTTCCCGCCAAGACGCTCTGCCGCTGGCTTCATCAAAGAGGAATGGAACGGTCCGCTTACTTCCAGCGGAATTGCCCGTTTGGCGCCAATCTCTTTTACACGCGCCACCACCGCTGCTACGCCTTCACTGCTCCCCGAAACAACGATCTGCCCCGGACAGTTGATGTTCGCCAGCTCTACCAGATTCCCGCCAGACGTAATTTCAGCGCACAATCCAGCCAGCGCTTCTCGTTCCCCGCCCAACACTGCAGCCATGGCCCCTTGCCCGCTCGGCACGGCCTGCTCCATAAATTCACCGCGCGCCCTTACCGTAGCGACCGCATCCGCAAAGCTAAGTGCTCCGGCGGCCGTCAACGCGCTGTATTCGCCCAAACTGTGGCCGGCCACAAAGTCTGGGGATATTCCTTTCGCGGCAAAAGCTTCATAAAGCACCATGCTTGTAGTCAGCAGCGCAGGCTGTGTATTGGCCGTTTGCTTGAGTTCTTTTTCGGGCCCTTCAAAAATTAGCTTGGTCAGCGGAAAGCCCAGCACTTCATCCGCCTGATCGAACAGCTGCCGGGAATCCGGCATCGCGTCATAAATATCTTTGCCCATTCCCACGCTTTGAGAACCCTGTCCCGGAAATACAAATGCCAGCTTCCCCATAAATCGTCAGCACCCTTTCTTAGCCACTCCATCACATATGTTCGAGTCCAGACATGCCGTCTAGCCGCATGAAGTTGTATAAATTATAATCATTTCAAAATTACCAAACGAGTACGGAAGCTCCCCAGGTCAATCCTCCGCCAAAGCCAACCAATAGCACCGTATCGCCCGCCTGAACGCGTCCCTCCTCCGCCGCCTCGACCAAAGCAAGCGGAATCGAAGCCGCCGATGTGTTTGCGTACTTATCCACGTTGATGACGCATTTCTCCTCGGGCAAATCCAGCCGCTGCATAGCGGATTGGATAATGCGGATGTTCGCCTGGTGAGGAACAAACAGATCTATTTCGCTCTTATCCTTACCGGCTTTACGCAGCACTTCCTCCGTAGCCGTTCCCATGACACGGACCGCAAATTTGAATACTTCACGTCCATTCATGTAAATGAAGTGCTTGCCGCTTTGGATCGTCTCGGCCGAAGCGGGATAGCGCGAACCGCCTCCCTCCAGCTTCAGCAGCTCGCCTCCAGCGCCTTCTGCCCCAAGATCGAAGGAGAGGAAGCCTCTGCCTTCCGGTACTTCCCCGAGCACGACGGCTCCTGCACCATCACCGAACAGGACGCAGGTGTTGCGATCCGTATAATCCGTAATACGGGACAAAGTATCCGCCCCGATAACGAGCGCATTACTGTACATTCCCGTTTGAATAAAACCATTCGCCACGGCAAGACTGTATACAAACCCGGAACAGGCCGCAGACAAATCAAACGCCGCCGCTTTCTTGGCTCCAAGCTTCTCCTGCAGTATGCAAGCGGTGGAAGGAAACGTCATATCCGGCGTCACTGTGGCCACAATGATCAATTCCAAATTTTCAGCTGTAATTCCCGCAGATTTCAGCGCGCGCACAGCGGCTTCATAAGCCAAATCCGAGGTCGCCTGCTCTGGAGCTGCAATATGCCGCTCCCGAATTCCCGTACGCGATACGATCCATTCATCATTTGTTTCTACCATCGTCTCTAATTCAGCATTCGTTAATACTCGCTCAGGAACGTACTTCCCTGTTCCGATGATGCCTACTGAACGTGCTTTCATCACTCTACCACTCGCTTCCCGCTGATTTCCAGTGAAATACTCTCTGTCAAACTGCTCTGAATCGCTGTTCTTGCCTGCCTTACCGCATTCTTGATCGCCTCGCCGTCAGAGGAGCCGTGGCCCTTTACAACGAGCCCGCTAAGACCCAGCAGCGGAGCGCCGCCATGCTCCTTGTAGTCCAGCATCTCCTTCAATCCCCGGAAGGATGGCATCAGTAGACCGGCGGCCAGCTTATTTTTTAATGATTTGGTGAACTCCTGCTTCAGAATCGAAAATATGGCCTCGGCGGTTCCTTCCAGCGCCTTCAGTAAAATATTGCCGGCAAATCCGTCGCAAACAAGCACGTCACAAGCACCAGTCAAAACATCTCTTGCTTCGACATTGCCCACAAAATGAATTGGAAGCTGCTGAATCAGCGGGTATGCTGCCTTCGTCAGTTCATTCCCCTTCGTTTCTTCCGTCCCCACATTGAGGAGGCCGACGCGCGGTGTTCGGATGCCATGTACTTTCTCACGATAAATGCTGCCCATCAACGCATACTGAGCCAGGTGCTCCGGCTTCGCATCCATATTGGCGCCAAGATCCAGCGCCAGCACCCCTTGCCCGTCCATCGTCGGAATCATCGGCGCCAGCGCCGGACGCTCAATGCCGCTCATCCGCCCGACTACGAGCAGTCCCGTCGTCATTAACGCGCCGGTGTTGCCTGCGGAGATCATCGCCTCCGCTTCACCTTCGCGTACAAGCCTCCCTGCGACAACCATAGAAGCATCTTTCTTGCGGCGTACAGCCCTTACCGGTTCATCGTCCGCCTCAATGATTTCAGCGGCGTGATGCAGCCGCAAATTGGACGGTACTTCCGAGCCCTTTAACAGTGGGTCCAGCTGCTCACGGTCGCCAACCAGAATAATTTCGGTATCGCTCCATTCTTTGGCCGCGGCCAGAGCGCCTTCAACGTTGCTCTGCGGCGCGTGGTCACCGCCCATGGCATCAATGGCGACTCTCATGCTGACTTCCTCCTTCGTGACTATCATCTACTGCAGAGCGGTAAATGACGAAATTCCCCTGAAACACCATCTCTTCGCCGACATAGGTGAACACCTCTACTTTGGCCTTGCCCTTGTTGCCGGACACTGGACGGACATAAGCTTTGGCAATACACTTCTCGCCCAAATGAACCGATCGGATAAAACGGATATCCGCTGAGAAGGTAAGCGCAATCTCATCATTGATCACTGCCACAGCTAGTGAATTGGCCTGGGCAAATACATGATGCCCCCGCGCGATCCCCGTCCGGGAAAAGACATGCTCCTTGCTTATTTCAAAAATAGAAATGCCGCTCTTATCCAGCTGCAAATCGACGATTTCGCCAATAACTTCGTGAAGCGGCAATGAGCGCACCTGATCATAGGAGCGTTCCGCCATCAGCTTCATCCGCTCCCTAAGCTCGGGAATGCCGAGCTCCATCCGATCCAGCCGTATCGTCTGGATGCTAACTTTCAGCTGACGGGTCAACTCCTGATCTGTCACGAATGGATTTTCCTCGATCAGCTTGACGAGCCGCTGCTGCCTAGCCCTTTTGGGCAAACGTTCGATGGGACTCACCCCCAAATGATTCTATTTATATGTAAAACTTCCCGCATCAATTTAGAACCAGGTACTAGGATAGAGTATAAAACATCTCTTTGCAAAAATAAAGAGAAAGAAATTAACAGCCCCCTCTTTCGATAAAGAAACAATAAAAACAGCACTCCAGATAAGGAAGTGCTGTTTAAATTTTGAGATCAATATCAGGATTAACCTTTGATAACTTCTCTCGATTTGTATGTTCCGCAAACTTTACATACGTGGTGAGCAAGCTTCAATTCTCCGCATTGTTCACATTTTACCATGCCCGGCACAGCCAATTTGAAATGCGTGCGGCGTTTGTCGCGGCGCGTTTTGGACGTTCTCCGTTGAGGTACTGCCATGGTTCCCACCTCCTTAATGAAGTCAACCTTATTACGGTGTCACATTGTAATTTCATTTTTTAAAAAAGTCACCGAGCGCTGCCAGCCGTGGATCTATCCGTTCCTTCTCGCAGTCGCAATCCCGTTCGTTCAAGTCCGTCCCGCAGCTGGGACAAAGTCCCTTGCAGTCTTCCTTGCAAACGGCAGCATATGGAAGATTGAGAAGCAAAGCTTCTTCAATATATGGATTCAAGTCCACTTGATCTTCGGCAATCAGCCGAATGTCATCCTCTTCTTCATTCTGCCCTTCTTCTTCGGGGGTGTCAATGCGTTTGAAAGTTTCCTCAAATTCGATATCGACTTTACGTTTCAAAGGCTTAAGGCAGCGGGAGCAGGACATGTCCATTTCCGCGGACAGCATACCTGTCACCTCGACTACATTCCCTTCCACGTACACAGCGGTCAAGTCGCATACAAGCGGACTGATGCCGTGAATGTCATTGCGTCCTTTGACGACATGATTCATATCGAGAGCTTCCTGCAGCTGCTTCGGCCCGTCGTGAGCCGCCATCTGGCGAAATCTAAAATTCATGAGTATCACTCCAAACAAACAAAAATTATTATACCGATTTTAAGTAAGTTTTGTCAACAGCAAAGCGGGAACTGCTTCTCTTTCTCACTAATATTACACATATTATGAAATACGTCCATCCGCATGAATATTACACGCAGTATAAAATACGTCTATCCACATGTTTTCAATAGGAGGCAGCTTCGAAAAAAATCACCGTCATGTTATAGTCATAAATAATATACCTGAAAAGGTGGTCACGATAAGTTGAGCGTTGTCGGAGTAATCGTTGAATATAACCCCTTTCACAACGGACATGCCCTCCATCTTGCGGAAGCCAAACGGCTCGCTGCGGCTGAAGGCGTCATCGCCGTCATGAGCGGCGATTTCCTGCAGCGCGGCGAACCTGCGCTCGTCAGCAAATGGGCGCGGGCCGAAATGGCGCTGCATGCCGGCGCCGATCTCGTGCTGGAGCTGCCGGTCGCATACGCGGCCCAGCCCGCCGAGTGGTTTGCGTACGGCGCCGCGGCGCTGCTCGATGCGACGGGCATCGTGTCGCATCTCTGCTTCGGCAGCGAGGCGGGCACGCTCGCCGAGCTGCAGCCGCTCGCCCGGCAGCTCGCGGGCGAGAGCGGCGCGCTCAAGGCGGCCATCGCGGAGGAGCTCGCCACCGGGGCGAGCTATCCCGCGGCCTACGCCGCCGCTGCCGCGAGATGCGGGGCCGCCCCTGCGGGCGGCGACCCGGGCGCCGCGGCCGCTGCCGCGAAAGCGCTGCTGGAGCAGCCCAACAACAGCCTTGGGCTGCACTACCTCATCGCGCTGCAGCGGCTTGGCAGCCGGATCACGCCGCTCACCGTGCGGCGTGAAGGCGCCGGCTACCACGACGCCAAGCCCGGCGACGCGGACATCGCCAGCGCCACCGCCATACGCGGGCTGATCGCGGGCGAAGGCGGTCTGAAGGCCGCCGCCCCCTACATTCCGCCCTTTACGGCGGAAATCCTCGCCCGGGAATTTAGGGCCGGGCGAGGTCCTGTCACTTGGGAGAGCTTCGCGGCACCGCTCTTCCACCAGCTGTTGACAAGCTCTCCGGCCAAGCTTGCCGAGCATCATGAGGTTACCGAAGGTTTAGAGCATCGCATCAAAAAAATGCTCCCCGGGCTGCAACAGCTCACCGTAAACGAGCTGCTGATGAAGCTGAAAACCAAACGCTACACCTACACGAAATTACAGCGCATGCTGCTGCACATTTTACTGCAGCACCAGCGCTCCGCTCTGTCCCCGCAGGAATTGGCCATAGGTCCAGGCTACATAAGGGTGCTCGGATTTAGCAGCAAAGGCAGAGCAATGCTGCGGCAAATGAAAACCCGCTGTCCCCTGCCCATCGTCACTAGAGCAGCAAGCTTGACCCATCCCCGCCTCGATCTGGATATACGGGCTGCTGCGGCTTATGCGAACGCTATGCCTATCCGGAACAGCTCTGAAGTGTTTAGAGAATACCGGCAGCCGCCAATTACAATTTGAGCCGCCTAGAGAGCCTTTTGAAGACCGGTCTTGGAGATGTTTAGGGGCTTTTGCAAAGGGGACGGCTTCGGATGTTTAGGCGATTTTTCAGTTGGTAAATTCGATGGTATAAACGACTTTTACAGTTAACTTTTCGACGATTTGACGTTTTCTGATGACTTTTCTTGGTAGCAGTTTCGTTGTATCTACGACTTTGCGGCTGACAATTTTTTTCGTGGTACAGCAAAAAATTTTTGCGATTGACAGCTTCAGTCGTTTAGGCAGCTTCTTCAGTTGATGGCTTCGATGATTTAGATGATTTAGATGACTTAGATGACTTAGACGGCTTTGCAGGCAGTTCCTGCAAATAGTGCAGCGCCTCTTCCACATGCTTCACCGGAACCAGCTTCATCGATGTGCCGATTTCATCTGCTTTAGCTTTGGCATCCTTATAGTTCGCCTCAGGCACAAAAAATATTTCGGCCTGCTCCCGGTCGGAAGCGACAATTTTGAACTGTACGCCGCCGATCGAGCCGATGGTTCCATCTTCCGCTATCGTTCCAGTCCCGGCGATCCGGTAGCCTTTGCTCAGGTCGCCGGGAGTTAACTGATTATAAATTTCAAGCGTAAACATCAGCCCGGCCGACGGCCCGCCGATGCGTGTATCGGCAAAATGGACTTCCATGTCCGCATCGGCAGGCTTCACCTTCCGCACCTCGCCAACCGAAACGCCTAAGCCTGCCTTGCGGTGCACATCTTCCTGTCCGATTTCCACAAGATCCACTTGCTGGCTGATTTCCTTGCCATTCCGTATTAACTCCACATCCACGCGATCTCCTGCTTTTTTTCCTTGCAGAAGCTCTGGCAGATCCTCAAATCGTTTCACCGGATGACCATCCACCTTGGATAAAATATCCCCAGGCTGAAAATCTCCTTTTGTGGCTTTCGTCTTGGCCAATCCCACGACAAAAACATGCTCAGGAACGACCTCGTACTCAACCCCCGCCAAACGATACGCTGCCAAAACCGCATTCGACTGGGAACTGCTCATATAATAAAGCTGCTGGGTCGCGTATTCCTTCTCGTTCCGGTCGGGCTCCTTGCGCACGACTTCGGTATGGGACTGGAACCGGGACGTAGCCAGCATGGCCAGGTTGGCATAGCTTACGGACACCGTTGTCAGCATAAACGTGCCTGCTTCCTCCGGGTCCCCAGCAGGTATCGTCACCATCGGCTTGATCTCTTCCGCCGTACCCGGCTGATTGATCATATATGGAGTCGGCATATAAACTACCACGTACACCATTATAGCGAGCGTGAGTATATACAACCCCGTTTTTATGACTCCTGTCCTGGATTGACGCATAGATTGCTCCCTCTCTTTTCACCGAAGCGGTTTAACTGTTTGGTCTGACAACTTCTAAATGAGCATAGACATGTACTAGCCTTCCATATGTCCTCAAAGAGGTGAACATGCCGATGAACTACGAACGACCGGGAACGAGCGGCGTATTTTCAACCATTCTGATGGGTACTGCCGCCGTCCTGTTAGTGGTTTGTGTTATTTATGCACCTAGCCAGGCTTTTGAAGCTTCAAGTCAAGGACTGGCTTTATGGTGGAGAATTGTATTCCCTTCGCTCCTGCCTTTTATCGTGCTGTCCCAAATTTTAATGGCCACTGGCTTTGCTCACGGGCTCGGCACGCTGATCGAACCGTTTACCCGCCGGATTCTCGGCCTGCCCGGATCGCTCGGCTGGATTCTTCCCTTGGGAATGACCGCCGGGTTTCCCGCGGCCGCCGAAGCTGCAGCAACTTTATATATGCAAGGCCGCATTACTGCCCAGGAAGCAGAAAAAATGGCCAGCTTCGCCCATTATTGCAGTCCGGTGCTCATTGTGATCGTAATCGGCACCGCATTTATGGGACAGCCAGAAATAGGGCTTCTATTGTTAGGTGTCCATTGGGCTTCCGGTTTAAGCGCAGCGTTGACCATGAATTGGTTATCATCCGCACGGCCATCCCCTGCCCGCTCCGGCAAACGAAAATTAACCGCTGAGCGCTCCGATATGGAGAATGGCTTCCGCTGGAGGCGCGCATTCCGGAACATGGAAGAAGCACGGCGTGAGGATGGGCGGAGCTTTGGAAAGCTGCTGGGCGATTCCGTGAACCGAGGAGTACAAGTGTTGATGTCTACAGGCGGATATATGCTTATCTTTGCCGTCATCATTCACACGGTCTCTTCCCTGCTTACTCTAATCATACCGCCAGCCATGTCCGCAGCGCCGATCGCCGCCCTGCTGGAAGTCCACCTTGGTTCTCATTCGCTCTCTAAACTCAATGTGGCAGCGCCCCTGCCGCTTGCCCTGACTGGGGCAGCTCTCGGATGGAGCGGTCTATGCGGGTATTTGCAAGTTCGCGCCTTATTAAAGCCAACCGGGCGCAGCGGAGCTTTCTTCTTTGTGAACCGGCTTGTCCACGGCATCTATGCCTATGTATTTACCTTACTGCTCTGGAATCCGCTGTCTGCCTCAATGCTCCCGGCGAATTCTGCCTACCGGGATACGAACGATGCGGCCATCTGGGTGGCGCAAGGAAAACTTCAATTGCCCCAATGGGAGGTTTTCTTGAATGTCGTATCCTGGCAGTTGTGTATACTTATCCTGCTTACGACGCTGACCCTATTCGCTGCTTTGCTCTGGAAACGGTACATGAAATACAACAGCGCGCTTTAATTTAAGCAATTGGCTTCTGTTGTTAGGACATTGTTGTTTTTTTCTGCTATGAGCTTGCTGCCTTTTACACAAAGGCTGATTGTTAACTCCCGCAAAGAGCTGGTTGTTATTTTTTACAAGACCTACTTCTTATTCCTTGTTAAGAGCTAGCTGTCTATTTTGAGTATTTGTTCTTTAACGCAGCCTCTACTATCCGTGGGACGAGATCCGATACATCGCCTTGGAAGCTGGCAATTTCCTTAACGATGCTGGAGCTCAAATAGGAATATTTCGGATTGGTCATCATGAAAATCGTCTCGACTTCACTGTTCAGCTTATGATTCGTAGAAGCGAGCTGGAGCTCATATTCAAAATCCGTAACCGTGCGAATTCCCCGAACGATCACGTGGGCTTGCCTGTAATCCATATAATTGACGAGCAAATCCCGGTAGCTGTCGATTTCCACATTCGGCAAATGCTGCGTCGCTCCCCTTATCAATTCCTTTCGCTCCTCCACCGTGAATAGGGGGTTTTTGCTTGAATTGTTCAATACAGCCACAATAAGCCGGTCAAATTGCCGGGAGGCACGCTGAATAATATCCATATGCCCTTTTGTTACCGGATCAAAGCTGCCGGGGTACACCGCGATTCGAAGCTCATGTTGTTGCTCCATGCCGATCATGCTCCTCCCTCTTCTTCTCCATCGAGTCCGACGCTATTTCGTAGTGTTGCTCGTAGACATAAATCGTAATTCCTATCTCTCCATACTCTGTTTTACGCATCATTTTGAATGGGCCGATCTGATCCTGATATTCGAAGGAAGAGTCGTACTCCAATACAAGAACAGCTTGATTTTGCAGCAGGTTTAGCTCGTCCATCCGTTCCATCAGTTTGTTGCTATTTTTATAACGGTACGGCGGGTCTAAAAAAACAAGATCAAAAGACGCCCCTCGTTTAGCCAGCGTCTTAAGTGCTCTCTCTGCGTCATTTTTATATACCTCTGCCTGCCCAAGAAACCCTGTTGCTTTTAAATTTGCTTTTACCGTTTCAACACTTTTGTAATCCAGATCTACAAAGATCGCCTTATCCATGCCGCGGCTTAACGCTTCGATCCCGAGGCCTCCTGTGCCCGCAAATAGGTCAAGTACATTGCCGCCTTCAAAATAGGGGCCGATCATGCTGAATAAAGCTTCCTTCACCTTATCTGTAGTCGGTCTTGTGCCTGTGCCGGGAACGGATTTCAACGGTCTGCCCCGCGCGCTTCCCGAAATTACCCTCATCGTTATTCACACCTTACTTTAGATACCTGTTTGACCATGTTTACATGGTATGTCGATATCGTACCACAATCATTAGCGGATTGAAATTTACAAAAAAACTAACGTTATGCCAGCCTGCTTTTTGGAAATATGATGTTAAACGCTTTTCTTAACATTTTTCCATCCCTCAGGTATAAATCGAACGAACCGGGACAAACTTGAGATATCGACATCACAAATGTCGTAGACAACCGCGGAGAAGACTTACGTTTCCCCATAAGCTCTTCGTCCGGTTTCTCCTCTCCCATGATGGGCGTCCCGCGAGGGGCGCCCGGACAAAAGCCTTTGTAGCGTAGAATTCTACGAGGGCTTTTGTCCTTTTTTTTGCGCTGGAACCTTATCGGGGACGGCGAGATTCTTAATCACTCTACAAAAAAAAGCCCGAAATATTTTTCGGACTCTTTTCGGACACCGGTCAAGGTGCTTCTGAGTCAAATAACTGCACTCTAAAATCTCCAGAACCTGGCATAACGTGAAATCTCAAACGCTGATCCCCAGAAAAATAACTATACTCGTTCGAACCTGCTTCCGTAGGATCTCCTAAGACGCTCATGCTCTGATCCAGTACATCCTTTTTAAATTCCCCCAAAGCAATATAATGAATCGTATCGATACTATACTCGGCTACTAACTCCAAATTGTTATCTAGATACCATATACACACTTTTGAGTCGACCTCAAAACTTTCGTCCGGTTCACCCAAAACGGAAATAGCCTCGCTTATATTCATGCCACGCGTTATGCCGTAAATATAAAATAAATTATCTTTTCTAACGATCTGTAGAGGATTGTTTAACACCTTTGCTTCAATTAATTTGGTAATTTCTGCATGCGAAGCATCCGGAACAAAATTACCGTTCAACAAATCCTCTGCAGCCTTCATAGGTACAGAAAGTAGTTGTTGTTCAACGGGATCATTGCTTGCGGATATGCGTTGATCTAAGGCAGGTATGTAAGTGTACTTATAATAATCGGGGTATTTGGCGCTAGCAAGCACCAATTCCTCCTTATTCACGTCGAACTCATATACATCATCCCAGCCTAACGTTAGCGCATGGCTATTCTCTGGAAAATCCATAATATATGTAATGATAAATTCATACGTACCATTATGATCTATGTCTATGGCTTGAGGCTTTGTGATATTGCTTACGACTATATTATTGACGTTGCCTACTTTCCCGTAAGTAATGGCGAAATCACCTTGCCCATTATTGTCGTCATATGCGGCAAATGAAGTGTCAATAATCCCTTCCTTGACCACCTCAGGTTTAGGAATTAGATTTGCAACATCCGTCAATTCCTGCTGGGCTTTCATTGAGAAAGTAAAATTGGTTGCATACCCCCATCCCAGAATTCCTATCACCAGCAAACCGCCTGCAATGAATGGTAGTGAACGTTTTACTTTTTTCACTAATTTTTGTTTTCTTAACGCTGCTTCCAGTTCTCTCTTCTCTTGTGACCTTCTGTCTTCCTCGATCCGCTCTTCGTTAAAAGCGTTCAGACGGCTAATAATTGCTTCTTCATCCCTATATTCCGTTAGTACGTATTGTTTTAATCTATCGCACCTCTTACATTTGGATTGGGCATAAAAATTTAATCTTCCACAGATGCAAAGCCAGTGACCGTTGACTTCTTTAGCGTAGTTCTTTACATCTTTCCCTTCGCGACTCTGAACAAATTCCAACAAATTATTATTTTCTATTTTTGCCAATTCGATCTTTATGGATTCAGAGGCACCTTTGGACCATAATGTATCGTCATCATATAAAATTTTCACGACGTCAACTTCAATTTTTCTGGTGTTTTGGAAGCCGGATAGTAAGATCTTTTTATCCGTCGCTCGTTTCCGGCTTGGGCGCAGGCCCTCTTTATATTCGACTTTGCATTCAAATTTATTTGTCTCTCCGCCTACCGGATCACCGAACTGATCATAGCAGTGAATAATTACTTTTAAACCTTTAACTGTTTTTGGAGATAAGTTATAAAACGTCATTGAACAATAAATCTGAGAATTCGCTTTACTTTCAAACAATTTATAATCGATTAACTCAACTGGACAATCTAAATTTACTAACATATTGGATTACCCTCCAAATTAATCATTTAACAAAATAAGCTCATCATCTTCAGGTTCTTTATTGGATTTCATATTTAATTTGTGCAATTGTTCGATAATTTCCGATAAGGCGATGAAAAATACTCCGGATAGAAACCCTGAAACCCAATAAACAAACGTAACTAACCATAGCCGTTCATAATCGTCGTAACCTAATATAATACCCCCTATTATTCCAGCTGCAATAATAGAAAGGCCTGTCCATAGAAGTACAACAGCGATCTTATTGTTTTTGCTGAACAAATTTCTCACCACTCAGTTATTTTATTTTCTTAATCTTCTTAAAAGCAATCTCACCAAATGAACGACGCCCGCAATAATGGCCGCCATTGTCAGCTAATTGCTAATTTGCCTCCACATCCCGGGAATCGTGGAACGAAGCTTTTGGCTGATCCGCAACGAACCTAGCTTTAACGGCGTAAGGATCCGTATAAGGCTGAAAAGGCTGTTGATTATGTCCATCAATTCCATTCGGATCATATCTTCACTCCTTTTAAGCTCCCTTTATGGAATATTGTACCATACTCAGTCCTTTTTGCCTTCAGGTTCTCTGTTACCGGAATGGACTGGTCAGGCACATCGTTATATTTCGGGTCGTTCCGTGGATACCTCTCGTCTTCTTTGGTTAATCCCGGAGGCAGCACATCATAGCTTCTGCGCCATAGCTGCACTTGCTGCTCCCCGTACTCCTGAGCGGTCGTCAGCTTGCTCAGTCCTTGTAACGCTCCATAATGCCGTTCATTCAGCTGCCACGTTTTATAAGTAGGAATCCACAGCAAATTCATCTCGTCCTGAATAAAATACAACGTCTTGATCGCCCTTCGCAAAAAAGAAGTATAGGCGATATCGAATTCAAATTTATGCTCCTTCAGCATTTTCCCGGCCTCTTTAGCTTCATCAATCCCTTTGCTGGACAAGTCCACGTCCGTCCAGCCGGTAAATAAATTCGATTTATTCCACTCGCTTTCGCCATGGCGGACAAGCACAAGCTTATACATGCTTCAATTCTCCTTTCCTGATCCAATCCTGAACCGATATATGTCCTCGTGCTCGTCTTCATTCCGGCTTTCGCCAAAACCAAAGTTTTCTATGAATATCTTTACCCGCCCTGGGAAAGCTAACCCTGGTTTCTGATTACGATAACCTATGAGGAGGATTTATCAGCATGAATCAAAACGTAAGCCATCAAATTCGCCAAATCGAACAAACGATTCAGCAATTGGAGCAGCAAACCCGCCAAGCCTCGGCCATGTATCAACAGCTTCTCGAGCAGGAGCAGCAAAACGCGATGCAGCTTGAAGAAATCGCCCAGCGCGAACGTAAGGCTGCACAAACGATTCAGTCTGCACTGCAAGGTCATCAAACGGCAATGCATCAATACCAGCAAATTTCGCAGTTGGCAGGGCAAATCGAGAACATCGTAAGTTCAGGCGTGTCCCATTTCAGTAGTCCTTCCAGCTTTGGGCAATCCGGAATCGGCCAACGCTCCATGGGCGGACAGAGCTTCGGCCAGCCTAGCTTTGGGCAACAGCATAGTTTTGGACAGCAGAGCCAAGGGCAGCAGAGCAGCTTCGGTCAAGGAAACTACAATACGCCCCAATCCGTTTCTTCAATGGGCCACATGGGACAAATGGGACAAGGGCAAGGCTCTCAAATGCGCAGCTACCAATAACAATAAGTAAACTAAAAAAGGCGGATCAAGAAATCTTGATCTGCCTTTTTTAGTTTTCCAATTACGCCTGCTGCCTCATCAACTACAGTTGACTTCTTTCGTGGTATAATTGGAAAATAATCTTACCAACGGAGGAGAACATGAAATTTCTAATTCTCATCATTCTTTCCTGGTTGACAGGAAATGTATTCCTTTCTTTGATTATTTTTCTGGGCATCCTGTATTTTCTGGACAGGCGTTTCGTCGGCATTTTCCCCAGTATAACTAAGCCTTTTCGCAGATCGCGCCAAATTGCCCGCTTGAAGCAGCAACTGGCCGTCAACTCCTTTGATGTCTCCTCAAAACGGGAGTTGGCCCGACTCCTGCTGGATCAAAGAAAGTTCAAAGAAGCTTATACCCTTCTTCAAGAAGCCAAATCCTCATCCGAATCTTCAGCAGAATTCTGGAGCGATTTGGGCGAAGCCCTATTGGGTATGGGTCAACTAGAAGAAGGGGAGCAGCATGTTCTTCAGGCGCTTAACATCAATGAACGCGTCAAGTACGGGCAGCCCTATCTCAACCTGGCTTTCGCCTTCCGTGAGAAGAACCCGGAAAAAGCGCTGCATTATGCTAAGCAATTCGGCAAGCATTATTCCTCTTCTAGCGAAGCCTATTATCTGCTTGGCAGCCTGTACCACTCTTTGAACCGGGCGGAGGAGGCCAAGCGGTCTTGGGAAGAAGCGATCGCGATTTACCGCTCTCTGCCCAGATACAAGAAGCGCAAAGAACGGAGTTGGGCATGGAGAAGCTATTTTAAGAAATTTACCCTATAAGAAAAACATCTATCGATGGAAATACACAGAAGACAGACCGCGGTTAATTGTAGTTTTTCTTGCGATATCAGGAAGCCTTAACTCCCAGTTTATTCTTTCTGATATCTTAACAAAAACATCTATCGATGGAAATACACAGAAGACAGACCGCGGTTAATTGTAGTTTTTCTTGCGATATCAGGAAGCCTTAACTCCCAGTTTATTCTTTCTGATATCTTAACAAAAACATCTATCGATGGAAATACACAGAAGACAGACCGCGGTTAATTGTAGTTTTTCTTGCGATATCAGGAAGCCTTAACTCCCAGTTTATTCTTTCTGATATCTTAACAAAAACGTCTATCGATAGAAATTCACAGAAGACAGACCGCGGTTAATTGTAGTTTTTCTTGCGATATCAGGAAGCCTTAACTCCCAAGTTTATTCTTTCTGATATCTTAACAAAAACGTCTATCGATGTAATGAAACAGGCTAGCATTATTTTCGACCTCACTAAGGCCAATATAATTTTTTCTCTTAAAGGAAAAATAAATCGCCACCTAAACAAGGGGCTGTTCACCCGCTTACGGACAGGAGATTCACTATTATTGAAATAGGCCCTCTTTCGCTATGCTTGCGGACACTGGTTCCGTTATTCGACCAAATGGACTGCAATAAACAGGTTTTTGGGAGCAATAGCGGAACGTAGGTCCGTTAGCTCTCCAAATTCCTCGTTATTTCACAAATAGCGTCCCCTGTGTCCGATAGCTGCTAGGTTCGCATATGCCCAACCAATCGCCCTTCCTCCCAGCCATCCGCCCAAGCCACGCAGTCGGCAACCAACCAGCGACAACCAACTACCTCACACCAGCAATGGAAATTGTGTAAAAAAGTTGGACGGAAAAACGGTGCTGCACCCCAAAAGTTAGATTTTGTACTCTAATTTTATGGGGAGCTACCAACGAGATGTTTTCCGTCCAACTTTTATTTTGGGACTTATTGGACAGCCCCTTAAAAACACTTTACTTCTCGTTTAACCTTCCCCGTGCTCTTCACTCTCATAGATACAGCGAAAATACTCGGGCCCGCCTTCGAATTTAATGAACCCGGTTACTTGAAACCCGATGCTGCGAAAAAAATCAGCGCCGTCTTCGTCGGTCTCTGCTACGATCGCGGAAGGCTGCTCGAGAACCAAGGCGTCCAAAATCATCCCCCGGCCGTAGCCCATGCCGCGAGCCTCCGGATGTACAACGAGATGCAGCAGCTCGATGACCTGCCGGTCCACAGACCGGTAACCGATTAGGCCGACGAACTGTTCTTCCTCCTGAAAGGCGTACAATTTGTAGGTCTCATCGGCAATATACAGATCAATGACCGAATCATTGTCCTCCCCATCCCAAAGCGCGTAATTAAGGAGCTCCTGAATTTCTTCATCAGCTATTTTTGCCTTCACATCTACAAGCATATTATGAACTTCCTTCCTACTTTTCGATGACTTCCGTACGCCCGTCGTCGTATCCGACAATAACCATTTGGGCGATATCGACAAATAGCCCGTGTTCAACGACACCTGTCGTTGCTTTCAGCTCATCACTAAGCTTTCCTGGAGATTCGATCTTGCCAAAAGCGGCGTCGGCAATATAGTTGCCATTATCCGTAACATACAGTTCATTGCCATTCATGCGCATTTCGATAGCGACATTATACCGGCTACGCAACAGCCGCAGCGTCCACTCGTAGCAAAATGGCACGATCTCAATCGGCAGCTTGAATTGCCCCAAGTGAGCCACTCTCTTGCCGCTGTCCGCTATAACAACAAACCGGTCACTTTGCACCGCCACGAGCTTCTCCCGGAGCAAAGCCCCTCCGCCGCCCTTGATGAGGGCCATCTCCGGATCAAACTCATCCGCCCCGTCAATCGCAATATCCAGCCGATCCACATCAGCCGCAGCGACAAGCGGAATGTTATATTTCTCCGCAAGCTCTTCCGATGCTCTAGAAGTTGCAATCGCGCGAATGGAAAGCCCGTTTGCCACCATCTCTCCGATTTTCTCAATCGCATAAAAAGCGGTCGACCCTGTTCCGAGTCCAACCGTCATTCCTTCTTTAATCAATTGTGCCGCACGGTATCCCGCCGCTTGTTTTGCATTCATCCTTACCCCTCCTGGTCTTGTTGCATGATTCCCTATGTAAAATAACGCTTTTACACAATTTAGTACGCATTTATCATATCAAAATCTGCAGCAAAAAAGAACAGCAAGTCCATAATGAACTTGCTGCCCTCCCCCTTATGGATTTTCAATTGCAAATTGAATCCCCGCAAAAGAAGCGTCCTCAACTTCTTTGCCATTTACGAACACCGTAGGGGTTCCCATCACCTCATGCCGCTCGACGATCATAAGGTCTTTTTTTACGTTCTCAATATAAGTGCGGCTGTCCAAATCCTGCTCAAACTGTACGATGTCCGCTTCCGGAATGTGCGTGCGCACCAGATTCAAAATAAACTTCTTCGTCGCCCAGGTTTCGTCCTTCTTCCCTTGCAGCTCGGACATTTTATGATGATAAATCCAGAAAAAATCCTCATTTTGCTGGTACAGCGTCTCACCTGCTAATGCGGCCAGGTTGGAATCCGGTGCGAGAAAAGGATAGTCCACATAGTACAGTACCGCCTTGCCGGTATCCAGATATTCCCGCTTCAGCTCCAGAAGCACTTCTTCGTTCCATCTTTTACAAGCAGGGCATTTATAGTCGGAAAATTCAACAATCGTTACCGGCGCTCCTTTGTCCCCGATCGAGGGCTGCTCCGCCTCGTTAAAGCCTTCCGGTACATGCTCAACCGTTACGTTGCTGAAATCCGGAAATTCGGCATCCGCCTGCCTGCTCCCCTTTATACTGACAAAAAGTACGATGGCCAAGGCAAGCAGGGCTATTGCCGCCAGCGTGATCAGTCCCATTTTTTTCTGTTTCATAAAAAATCCCCCTAACAAATCGAATTATGCACTGATTGTTCGATTGTATGTAGAGGAGCTTCGTATGAATAGGACATATTTAACAGATATAGCAACTTATTTTGGATATTTTTTGAAAAATAAGCATTTTATAATTGATGAATAGGTCTCCGCGCTTTTTTTACATCTTCTTTTTCCTTGTCCTCCCCGGATTCCGGCCTAACCATCGTCAGCAATAAAACGACAGCAATCAAAGATACTCCGGAAATAACAAAAAACAGCGTCATATGCCCGGCTTTCATAAGCAGAGAAATGACTGGAGGACCAAGAGACACCCCGATGAACCGCATACTCCCGTAAATAGAAGTGATCGTGCCTCGCAGTGATTTTTCAATCCCTTCGGTAATTAAAGCGTCCGAGCTTGGGAGCACAATTCCGATGCCCGCCCCGCATACGATAAGACATGCGATGACAAAATATATATTATTGAAAAAGCCAATGCCAAATAACGCTCCGGTGGACATGACTAATCCAATGACGCCGCACCATTTCATCAAGTTCTTGTTATTCCCGATTTTTTTGCCCGTAAAGTAAGCGGCCAGGCAAAGGGCTGCCAAGGGAATAGCCAGCACCAGCCCTTTCACGACGCCATCCAGGCCATGTCTGCTCTCAAGTTGTTCAGACAAGTAAAACAGCACGCCAAACAGCAAAAACATACAAATGCAGCCAATCGCAAAAATGGCGTATAGCCAGCGGCCCTTCTCCTGAAACACCTGCTTGACGGATTCTAAAAATTCACCAAGCGGTTTAGCCTTTTGTTTGCGCTCTGGCTCTTTCACCATAAAGATGACCAAAACCAAAGAGACGAGACATAAAACGGGAATCGCCAAAAAAGGCACATACCAAATCCACGCTCCAAGCAGAGCCCCCAGTATAGGGCTAAGCACTTTGCCGAACGTGTTGGATGTCTCAATAATGCCGAGGCTATGGCTGACCTCTTCATCGTCATCAAACATGTCGCCCACAAGCGGGAGTACGATCGGAAATGCTCCGGCAGCGCCAATGCCCTGCAGTAAACGTCCCGCTACAATGATCCAGTATACAGTCATCCCTTCCGCAAACCAGCTGGCGACACCGGCTACAGCCCCTCCGGCCCCAGCTACAATCAAGCTGGGAATTATGATCTTCTTTCTGCCGAATTTGTCGGATAAATAGCCCGCAATCGGGACAAGCAAAATCGCCACCACTGCATATACCGTAATTAACATGCTCACTTGGAAAGAAGATATATGAAGCACGCGAGAAATTTGCGGCAGAATAGGAATGAGCATCGAATTCCCTAAGGTCATAATTAGCGGGATAGAGGCAAGCGCAAATAAATCGCCTTTTTTGCTGTCCATCTTTATGTCCACCTTTCAACTGTCATAATCGTTAGTGTGGTTGAAAAGTGAAATTATATTCTTCGCCTGCTAGGCTTGGACATAGGTCGATGGATCGGTCCCGATAATAAATCGGCTTGGTGCTCCAGCTGAATAAATATGCAGTAAATGCATAGCTCTCGTACATGCCGTATAAAACAATTTCCGTTCGGCCTCCCGGGTATAATTACGGTCAGAGCCATCGTAAATGAGCACCGCATCAAACTCGACGCCCTTCGCCAAATACGCTGGGATGATATGAATTCCTTTTTCAAAGGAAAGGGTCGTTTTCTTAATAAGTTTCACAGGAATATCACTGGACAGAGCAGCGTAAACCTGCTCGCTTTGCCCCGCAGTCTTGCAAATGACAGCGATCGTCTCATATCCTTCAGACTGCAGAGAGGCTAAATCCCGTCTGATCTCCTGTTGTAAAGTATCGGTATCGGAAAACACTCTGACCAGCGGCTTCTCTCCTTTACGATTAAACGGAACGATCTCCTCTCCTCCGGCAATCATTCCTTTTGTAAACTCGACAATTTCACGGGTCGAACGATAGCTCTGCTTCAATACGATTAACTCGCTCTCCTCGTTCCCATACAATTCGGTCAACGATGCCGACTGCTGCAAAACCGAGGCGTGAGCGTAGATCGCCTGATTCAAATCACCCAGCGCGGTCATGCGTGCACGGGGAAAGAGCCGCTTAAGAAAGAACAATTGAAACGGCGAGTAATCCTGGGCCTCATCGATGATGACATGGCGGATATCCGTATTGGAATGGAATCCTAACACAAGCTCTTTCAAATATAGAAACGGGGTGGCATCTTCATAAAACAATTCCCCCGCCTTTATTTTGTTTACGGTTTGCAGGCTAATCTCATGCCAGTCATCTGGCAGTTCTTCCACACCTACCCCGGCAATCACTTCTGGTCTGTTAAAAAGCTGAATGTAGAGCTCCGTTATATCGACAAACCGCAGCGCCTTTACCCATCTGCGCAGCGGCTTCAGACGATCGCTCACAACCATGCGGCCCAGAATTTCCCGCTCCTCTTCATAATCACTGAAGGAAGCTCCGCCCTTGCGCTGGTTTCGGCGCATCCGCTGGTATGCCCGCTGATAATCCTCACTGTCGAGAAGCTGGATTTGCTCCTCAACCCATGGCTCTTGCAGCTCGCTTTTGCCGAAGGCAGCGATCTCCTTCAGCAGCCATTCCTTTAACAGCTCACAGCGGTTTGCCAGCGTAATCGCGGAGTCATAATCATAAAATTGGCGGGAGATCGCATCTGCATCGACAACTACTTTTCCTTGAAAGCGTACCGGCCGGAATCTCATTCCTTTCCCTTCCAGCCAAACTTTATAGCGGTTCACCGCTTCGAGATATGCAGGGGATGATTTATAACGGATGCCGCTAATTCGATGAACATAATTTTCATCCTCTTCCGCAGACAACACGTATTCTATTTGCACAAACGGGTCTTCAAGCTGGAACTCACGCCCTAAACGATGCTCCAAATACTCCTGGAAGGTCGTCTGCTGCATATTTTCCTCACCTAACTCTGGCAGCACGGTAGCAACATAGCTGTTGAACATCGGATTCGGCGAGAACAATATCATTTGATCGGCGTTCAAGTGCTCACGGTGTTTATATAGTAAATAAGCGACCCGCTGAAGGGCGGCAGATGTTTTCCCGCTGCCCGCCGCGCCTTGGACGATCAGCATCCGGCTTCGATCATTTCGGATGATCCGGTTTTGCTCCCTCTGGATCGTGGCGACGATGCTCTTCATCTGAGCATCCGAGCTTCTGCTTAACACCTGCTGAAGCATTTCATCCCCGATGGTTACCCCCGTATCGAACATCAGCTTGATGGCGCGTCCGTGAATAACAAACTGGCGCTTAAGCGACATTGTTCCCTCGATTACTCCCGAAGGCGTCAAATAGGAGGCCGGACCCGGCACACCATCATAATACAGATTGGATATTGGGGCGCGCCAATCGTACACCAGGAAATTTTCATCGCCTTCTTCCAACAGAGAGGCAATACCCAAATAAATCGTTTCTGCAGCGCTGCCCGTTTCCGCAAAATCAATCCGCCCGAAATAGGGGGATTGTTTTAACCGTTTCATCTTGCCGAGTGCATTAGAGGCATGCAGGTGACTTCTTTCCCGGTCGGATAACACCTGAGACTGCTGCCGCAAGCTGGTCGATGTTTCCCCTACATCGTCGGCCTCACTGAAGTTGACGGTTACTTCATCCCAAAAATCCCTGCGCATGCCAACCACATCGTCCCGAACGACAGCAACTTCCCGGGACAGTGTATCGATTCGCTTCTCAATCTGATCAGCCACATAGTCGACGCGCTGCTGCTCTTCCTGCCAAGCTTTATCCGTACTATTCAATGATGATCGCCCCTCTACATTTACTTTTCCGCATTTACGCTTACTAAATTACGCTTATGGCTTGATTTTTGTGTTGACTTATAATTTAATATGTGATAAAATAAATCGAGGAATATTTTTTGTTTTCCTTATTTTTAAAGTCTGTTTTTTATTGTAACAATTTACGGATCGTATTTCAACAGCCCCTGTTCATCAAATTTGATGAAGGGGCTGTTTCTTTGTTTATTTTATGCTCCCCGCTTTATGACGCAGTTTCGTAGCGGCAATGCCGGCATGATCAGCTAGCCGGTTCAAGCGCTGCAACTGATGACCGTATTCATAAATTTCTGCTGAAACGATGGATAATCTAAGCGCGCCTTCCCGCTGCTTCGCGTGCTGATCCAGCATTCTTCGCTGGAACATCTCATTCTCTTGCTCGAACAGCTCGGCCTCCCTGCTGTTGGGCTTCAGCTTGCCGTCAAATTTAAGCATGACATGTTCGTGAAATTTTATAAGCTTTTCTAAATGCAAATCAAACTCCGCATTCATTTCCGGCTGACGAGACGCTTGGAAATAATGCTGCTCGATCGTATCCAGCACCTCATAGCCTTTACGAAATGTCCGCAATATTTGCTTATACACGACTAATTCGCGGCTGTTGCTCAATTTAGCTGTTTTTCGCTTCTTCTGGTCTTCTTCCATCATTTTATAAGTGTCGCTTATTGAATTGACCGTTTCCTCCAACTCCCGCTTCTGAGTCCGGAACACACTCTCCTTCATTTCACTGGAAATAGCCGTACGGAGCAAAATGGACAATTGATCCAACGTCTTCTTCGCCTGATTTTCATACTGGACCCTTGGCTTAGGCGGGTACACAGCAATGTTAATCACGAAAGCAGACATAATACCTATTAAAATGAGTGTAAAGCGGGTAAGGGCAAATTCCCACTGGCCCGATGCCTCCATGACCGCCACTACCGTTACTAGCGTAACTCCGATCGTCTCGCCCATTTTTAACCGGATACAGATCATGATCACGAGAATGCATACGAGGCCCACTGCAATCGGCTCATTGGAGAACATCGCCCCCCCAGCCATGGCAAGCACAGCTCCGAGCGTATTCGTCTGCAATTGGTCCAATAAATATCGCCACGAACGGTAAATGGACGGCTGCATCGCGAAGATTGCGGCGACCGCAGCAATGACCGGTGAAGATAAATTAAACCAGAAGACAATATAGAGCGCTAATGTTACTGCAAGTCCAGTTTTGAGCATCCTGGCACCGAACGTCACAACGATTCCTCCTGTCCGCTTCATACCTCACTGCTATTTTTTACCCAAATTCGTAACCCATGCCGCTTGCTGGCATTTTTAATAAAAATCATTAACCAAATTACGTTTCCTTACAATTTTTAGCCCATTTTCAGCTAATTTTAAGATAAGCTGTCTCCTTTTGGTCAAAACTATGTAGAGAAAGACCCAATTATTCTAAACGATGAGGTGAAAAATGTCTATGCGTGAACTTCGTAAACTGCTGCTAAATGGTTCACTTGTCGTTGTACTTGCGCTCTGTACTTACGCTATAGCTTCAGATGCCGCTTATGCTGACAACGAGCCGGCAGCCGCGGCGAATGTGCAGCCGCAGGAAGTAAAGGAAGAAGGCAAGCATCCGCACCACCGCCACCGCCATTTTCGCGGCGGGCACATTGTGACGGATACAGCTGAACTGTTAGGAATAGAGCCTAAGACACTTGTGGAGGAGCTGAAGCAGGGCAAATCCCTTCTGCAGGTAGTTCAAGCCCGTAAAGGCTGGAACGAGGCGGAATATGTACAGAAGCTGACGGTAATGGCAAACCGGCATATCGACAAGGCGATCGATGAAGGAAAACTTAGTAAGGAAAAGGCCGGGGAGATAAAAACGAAACTGCCTGCCAAGCTCAAAAAAGTTGTCAACCGGACCTGGAATAGTCCGGCCAAGGAAAATCCGGTTACCGAATTTCGTCACAACACGATTCAGTGGCCTATGACGGAATAAACAGTGTGTTGCCTGCAAAGTCAAAGTAAATTTAGCAAAGGATTCAATGAACTCACTGGCAGATCATTGTAAACAGAGTCAGAAAAAGGGCCGCCCCTAAGTCATTTTCATGACTTTGGGACGGCCTTTATGTTTTGGCGCAGCTATTCAAGCTCCTGCTGTGTACTGCTAATCGACACCTTTGTCTTTTTCTTTTTCTTTCGCTTAGAAGACGTATTCCCGCCGACGGGCACCTCCAAAATATCCAATAGGAAGATGAAAATCGGAACCCCGACGATCAGTCCCCATACTCCAAAAAAATGTTCGGAAACTAACAGGATCATAAACGTGTAAAAAATAGGCAGGTGCGTCTTGTTCGACATAAATTTCGGGTTGAGGAAATAAGCCTCAAAAGCATGAACTACTGCGATCATTACGAGTACATAAACGATTTTGACCAGTCCGCCAATTTTAAATGCAATTGCACAGAGCGGTATAAGCGAAATAATTACCCCCATGACCGGAATTAATCCGAGCAGGAAGATCATGATGCCGATCGCGATTAAATTCGGAAATCCAAAAATCCATAAAAAGATCGTGGACAATATCGCGTTCACGGTAGCAATCAGAAATTGAACTTCGATCACTTTTCCGAAAGAGGAAACGAATTTTTTGCCAAAATACTCAAGTTCTTTGATCAGAAAAGCGGCGCGGCTTTCTTTGAACTTCGCGGTAAAATTCGTCACTTTCTCTTTCTCCAGCAGGAAGAACAAGCTCAAAATGATGGCAATAAACAAGTTCAGGCTCCATTTGCCGATATCCGAGACGGTCTTCAGCAAGAAATTAAAGCCATTGCCTACATATTTGGATAAATCGATTTCTTTCAAGGAATCCACCAGGAAGTTCAACAGGACGTTATCCGGTAAATTAGTCGGGGGATTGTCATAGAACGAAATGACCTGATTGACCAAATCATTGAATTCTTCCAAAAATACAGGTAAATAATAATACACCGTAGTTACAAGCAAGCTTATTATTATGGCGTATATGAACAAAATGGTAATACTTCGATTAATCTTAATGACTTTGTCTACATTACGGGTAATAAAGTTGTGCAGACGATTAATGAGATAAGTCAGTATAAATGTGATCAGAATTAAGTTCAGCATACTTCGCGAGAAATAGAGAACCAGTACTACAAATAACAACGCCAGGAATCTGCGGAAGCCCGCGATTTGAAATAGTTCTTTAAAAAAAGTCATTATAAGCGACCTGCTCCTTTAATTTTAGACTATCTAACGATGTCATTGACAACCTGCAGCCGGGTTAACAGGCGTTGCATACGAAATCAACAACTCTCTGTGTCAATCTTAATTCAGCGGACAAGCGAAAAGCAAGTAAGTGAGAATTGTTTTTTTCAAAGATATGCAAACAGCCCTGCCCACCTAAGTGAACAGGGCTGCCTTTCAATTAAAGTTGAAACAAAACAGGTTGTACGCAGACTGGTTTCGATATCTGTACTGTTTTCCCCGTAAATGCAAGTTTGCCTGTATGCGCATCAACGCGGAACACGGCTAAATTATCGGAGTCACGGTTAGCTGCAACTAAGTAATCGCCGGAAGGCGTCAGCGCAAAATGACGCGGATGACCGCCCTCGCTCGATATGTGCTGAATTAAGGAAAGCTTGCCGTTCGCCTGATCGATCGCGAATACGGCGAGGCTGTCATGCCCCCGGTTGGAACCGTACAAATATTTGCCGTCTTTCGAAATGGCAACCTCCGCCGTCGTGTTCTCTCCCGAAAAGCTGCCGGGCAAGGTGGAAATTGAATCTATAATATTAAGCGCGCCTGCTTCCGCATCGAATGCAAAAGATGTCAGCGAGGAATTTACTTCATTGATCGAATAGAGCCATTTTCCGTTCGGATGAAAAGCCAGATGCCTCGGCCCTGAAGCCGGCTCCGTCTTCACCTCGCCATGATAAGTCAGCTTGCCGCCTTCTTGGTCAAGACGATAAATAACTACTTTATCCAATCCTAAGTCCGCAATGAAAACATAGCGGCCATCCGGGCTGAATAAAGCCGAGTGTGGATGCGGGCGATCTTGCCGGACAGGATCGGCTCCTTGGCCTTCATGCTGCTGCTCATCCACTTTCTCCCCGATCAGTCCGTCGTCGCGGAGCGCTATTAACCCTACGTTTCCACCATGGTATCCAGATACCGCAATAAAGCGGCTATTAGCATCTCTTTGAATATGAGAAGTCGATGGCTGCAAAGTGAATTCCCTGTTCAATTCAGATAGGCTGCCAGCGGCCGGGTCAATCGCAAAGCAAACCGCCTCGCCAATTCTGTCTCCGCTTGCCGTCTTCGTTTCTGAAATGGCATACAGCTTGCGCTTGTCCGCATCGACGTTTAGAAAGGTCGGGTTCTTAAGACCTGATGCTTCGCTTAATATCGTTAAATCACCCGTAGATGGATCCATTTCTACTACATATAGTCCGGAGTCTGCTGCTTCGGCATAAGAGCCTATGTATAGCAGTAATCGTTGCTGTTCTGACACTCCACTCATTCCTCTCTATAATGTCTTGTCTCCTCTTATTCTTCCGTAATTTGCAACAAATGTCCAGCCCATCATTCCTGACAATAATTAAAATTTTAGTCTAAACCCTACCCAAAGCGTCAAAAATATGGTATACTGCAAGCGCTTCCACAACATCATCTAAAGGGGGATTTTGGAATGATGCATGTCGGACTCGAGGAGAAGAACGTCTACGAGGACCTCAATCCGCACGACGCTTATTTCTTCAAAGTAGGAGGACACGGTTTAGTTTGTTTTCACGGCAGAAACTACAGTATAAAAAAGAGACTATCTGCTGACCAGACCTCTAAACTCATCTCGGACTCCTCATTTTACCGCGTAAGCACAAATTGTTACGTCAACCTGCTGAAAGTTTCGTCGATCCAGGACAACGTGCTGCTGTTCAGAGATCAAATCCACGGGATCAAGAAGATCCACGTACCGAGAAGAAATTTGGAACAGATCAAACGGCTTCTGCCCGCAAGGGAATCTAGCGTTGCTGAAGTCGGCTAAGTTGTTGCAAGTGCAATCCATGTGATGCAAAAAGCAGCCCGATGGTCACCGTGAGGTGAAATCCGGCTGCTTTTTGTTATTTTTCCGTTTCACTTGTGACAGCAAATCGTTATTTCAACAATTATTTCAAATAAAGCCGTGCCCGCTCTTCCCATATTTCGCCCGGCGCCAAACTGAACAGGCCGATTTCGTCCGCAGGCAAGTCAACGTGCGGCGCATTCACCAAATTGATTTGCGGCTCGGAGCAGAAAAATCCTTCGCCGCCCCCGTTGTTCCAAATCATCCACTGTTTATAAGAAGTACCCACATCGTAAACGAGCGTAATGCCTAGCTTGGAGTCGGTCAACTCCATCCGATTTCTTCCGTTTTGCGGGACGGCTGTATAGTGATGATCGAGTGAAGCAAAAAACGGGTATACACCTTCGTTCTTCATTGCCTCCTCATTCGCATTCAGCGGCAGGTATCCCCCTGTCGGCAGCATACGCTCATTCAGCTCCCAGCGCTGCCCAATCGTGCACTTCATACGGTAGTCACTCGCCTGGCTGCCAGCTGCGAATGGAGCGTTAAGCGCAGTATGGAATGCGAGCAAGCAGGGCATTTCACCCTCCCCGTCGTTCCGGATGAACACGTTTTGGGTTAAGCCCTGATCACCCAAAGCGTATCTGAGCCTTACCGTAAATTTAAATGGCAGGTAACGGTATACTTCATGATGCTCATCCACGCTTACCTTAACGTTGACATAGCTTTCCAGCTCCGTTTGACCGAAGTCCTCAACCTGCCAAGGTATCGTATGTAAGAAGCCGTGCAAATGGTTGCCTGTGGCCTCCTCATTGACCGGAAACTGGTATGTCGTCCCCTTCCAAGGAAATTTCCCGTCTTCATACCGGTTCGGAGGAAACAAGACAGGAATGCCATACACGCCCGGGTTGCTCCGGAAGGCATCCATTTCGCCCTCTCCCGGTTCTCTCAAAAAGCGGTAACCGCTTTCGGTATCCCGGAAAGCAAGCATATTGCCGCCGACGTTCGGTACGAGGGCTGCCTCATATTTCCCCGCTTTCAGCCAAATTGCCTTTTCACCTTGGTAAACGCCTTCATAAGCTTTATTCTGCGTCATTCGTCTGATCTCCCTTCGTTTACGTAAGTAAATATAGTATCTATCAAATGTGAACCCATATCAAGCGTCCCGTAAAATACGCCGGCCAAGCACAAGCGCCAGGACGATCATGGCCAAACCGACCACAAGCTGCATGCCAAAAACCTGAACCCATTTCGGCCAGCCGGCAATCCATTCATACACTTTGCCTCCAAGGAGAGGCCCAAAGAAGGCGGCCACCCCTGTAATAGCCGAATACATGGCCATGTACATCGGCCTTTCACTTTTGGGAGTGTCCCCAATCATAAAATTGAACGCCAGCTGGTTAAATCCCCCAACGCCAATCCCGAACAGCATATGAGCCGCTAACAAAACCGGCAGAAGTGAGGATACCGATAGCAGGCCCCATGTTAAAATCGAGGCGGCAATGATCGGCAGTGTCCAGAACAGCAGGCGGCGGTTGCTATACCTCGCATTCAGATTACCCCAAATGTAGAAGCTGGACATCATTGTTAATGTCTGGGCGACATTGAGCAGTGAGATGGTCTGATAATTGATTTTTAGCAGTTCCAGCATTACATATGAATATAATGGCACAACCAGATTTTGCAGGAACAAAAAGCTGGCCAGAAACAGTGTCGCTTTAATAAACGAGCTGTCCCGAAGCGGCTTGCGCAGCATCGGAATGAATTTCCTCTCCGCTGACCGCTCGAAGGCGACATCCGGGTAGAACATAAAAATAACTATGTTGGCAATGACACAAACCCACACGATGATATACAAATACAAAAAGCCCTGGCTTTCTGGAAAACGATCCAAAATCATTCCGCCGGTAAACATCGTCAACGTTCCGAGCGCATTGAGAAACGTATTTCGGATACCGAAATACCGGCCTCTAACCCGAGCGGGAACAATGTCGCTGATCAGCGAGTTCCACAGCATCGCCCCGATCGTATTGAACAGAAATGCCGTAACATAAAACGCGATAAATGCGGCCACCCAGTACTGCTGAGGGAATAGAAAAGGCACAAGCCCGGTGAACGCCCATAAAATCCGGTGGAGCGCAATAAACAATACGAGCGCCCATTTCCGGCTCGTCAGCCGTTGAATGAGAAATGCAACCGCAATTTGGGCAACATTCACAAAGGTCGTAATCGCCAGCACAAATCCGATTTGTCCCGACGTTGCTCCGAGATACAGCAGATAGCCCGTTAAAAACTGCCCGCCCAGCAGCGTTTGAAAGACGACTGCCGGTACGCCCTCCCAGGTCGCAATGGCCAGGTTTCTGCGCTGCAGTGACGTTTTGCGCCGCGTATAAAACTTCAATTTAAAGATGTCCCTCATGATGACACTCCTTCTATTCCCTAATCCTCGCCCGCGGACCTCTTCATTCTGAATACGTCAAATCGTATTTCGCGCCTGGTCAAGTATCCGGCAAATCACTCCTTCATAGGTTAATAGAGCTGGATTTCCATTCGCTCCAAATTAACAGTATAATAAATACATGGGTTTCTTTCCATACACTTTATATACATAATGAGAAGAAACAGAGGAGATTTTGGCATGGACGATTTAAAGAAATCATACGAACGGCTCGGACTTCCCGAGAACGCTTCCAGAGAAGATGTAGAGAAAGCATTTGATATGGTGCTGCGCAAGTCCCGATCCCGGAAATCTGCTGACGAGGGCAACGACGAATATGAGCTCTCTCTGCAAGCTTACAAGCGAATTACGCAACACGAGGATCAGCGTCAAATTGAACAAGCGAGCAAGGAAAGATTCGGCAAGTGGGGGAAATTTGCCGGAACAGCGGAGAAGGTCGACGACTTCTTCCGCATCTATAAAACACGGGTAATCATCGGAATCATCGCAGTGCTTGTACTTATATTCGGAATTAATGCCTTCGTCGATTATCGTGCAGAACAGAAGCGAATTGCTGCGCTTCCTCCGCTCGACCTGTCCATATTGCTGATCGGCAACTTCATGACTGATGAATCGGAAGGCGATGGAATGAATGCGCTGGAGCAAGCGTTGCTGGAGCAGTTCCCTGAATGGAATAGAGTCGATATTAATTTGACATATATCCCCGAGCAAGGTGAGATGGTGTACCGGCAAAAGGCGATGGCTGTCATTGCTACTGAAAAGCCGGACATGTATATCCTCGACGGGCCGACTTTTGACTGGATTTCCCTCGGGGGCGGCTTTCCGAGCCTGCAGGAAGAAAGCGAAGGTGTGTTGAAACCTTATCTCCCTGAAAGCGCGAAGGTTTTGGCTCAGTCGGAGGAGGACCCCAGGGAACTAGTTTACGGAATTAATCTGTCGGACAGTACGCTGGCGGACAAGCTCCCCCTTGGCAAGAAGGAGATGATTGCTACTGTAGGATGGAATGAGGAACGACGCGAGAACGCCATCCTGTTCATTCGGCGTTACTTGGAAGGAATACAGCAGCAGTGATATCCAGGCACGAAGCGATGCAGCAAGTGATAATGCAGCCGCTTTGTGCTTTTTTAATTTTCGTTTCTTAAGCTTCTTCACTTACATTTAGGATTGATTAATACATGCGCTTCAACTATGATAGAGTCATAAACGCGCGTTTACAGAAAGAGTGGTTACTATGCGCAGCGAAGATATCGCTAAACTGGCTGGGGTGTCACGCAGCACCGTATCCCGAGTCATCAACAACTATCCAAACGTCCCGGAGGCGACCCGGGCCAAGGTGCTTAAGGTCATTGAACAGCATCATTATGAGCCGAACAGCTTTGCCCGAGCGCTCGCCGGCAAACGAACGGACACGATCGGACTGTTTGCCATCAGTATGAATGAGAAGGAGAATGCGAGCCGGATTTATCAAAACAGCTACTTCGCTCCCATCGTCGATCTCGTCGTCGATACGGCAAACGCCAGAGGGTTCTACGTGCTCATTCATACCGTCTATTCCCGCAATGATTTCCAGAAGGTGAAGCAAGCGTTCCAGCAAAAACGGATCGATGGCGGAATTCTCGTCGGCACCCAGAAGGACATCGAGCTCGTACGCGAAATGGTCGGGCAAGGCGCTCCGCTCGTCCTGATCGACTACGACATCGCGGAAATTACGGCCGAGCGCCTCGACAACAATCATTTGGCGATCATTAATTCAAATGATTACGAAGGCACGGTCGAAGCGATGGAGTATCTTATCGGGCTTGGCCACCGGTACATCGGAATTATCCAAGGGCGAATGAACACCTATTCCGGCCGGGAGCGCTATATGGCCTATGAGGATACGCTCCGGAAGCATAATTTGCCGATTATCGAGAGCAGCGTCCTGCAAGGGGATTTCTTGAAGGAGCAAGCTTATGAATCTGTGCTCGGCCTGCTTGATTCCGGGGAGGAGCTGCCTACCGCCCTATTTTGCTCCAACGATGACATGGCGATTTCTGCCATGGAAGCCTTTGCTGAACGAGGCATCTCGATTCCCGAGGACCTGTCCATCATCGGCTTCGACGACGTGCAGCTCGCAGCCCGGGTGAATCCGAAGCTCACCTCGGTTAGACTGCCTATGGAAGAGATGTCCAAGGCGGCCGTAGATACGATTATCCGGCTGTGCAACGGGGAGCAGAGGGGCTTCAGCACGTTCAGCTTGCCTACCCGGCTGGTGATCAGAGATTCCTGTAAACCGTTATTGCCGAAATAGCTGACATCAATGCCTCAGCTCATCCCTCCTGATGGGAGGGATGTCCTTCGCACCAAAATAAACGCGCGTTCACAAATGAAAGGAGCCATTATCCATGAAATTCGGAAAATTTGACGATCAACGCAAGGAATATGTCATCAACACCCCCAAGACCCCTTATCCCTGGATCAACTACCTGGGCAACGAGGAGTTTTTCGGCCTGATCTCCAACACGGCCGGAGGGTATACGTTCTACCGCGACGCCCGTCTACGGCGGATTACCCGTTACCGCTACAACAACATTCCGCTGGATACAGGGGGACGCTATTACTATCTGTACGATAACGGAGATTTCTGGACACCGGGCTGGATGCCGGTTAAACGGGAGCTCGATTTTTATGAATGCCGGCATGGCCTCGGCTATACTTCGATTACCGGGGAGCGAAACGGCATCTCCGTTACACAGCTCGCCTTCGTACCGCTAGGTTATACAGGCGAGGTGCATCGTCTAACCGTTAAAAATACAGGCAAGGATTCCAAAACGGTCTCCCTTTTCTCTTTTGCCGAGTTCTGTCTATGGAATGCACAGGACGATATGACGAACTTCCAACGGAATTTAAGCACGGGAGAAGTGGAAGTAAAAGATTCGGTCATTTATCATAAAACCGAATACCGCGAGCGCAGAAATCATTATGCCTTCTATTCCGTCAATCGCCGCATCGACGGCTTCGATACGGATCGCGAGTCTTTTGTCGGCCTGTACAACGGCCTTCACGAGCCGCAGGCCGTCGTGGACGGCAAAGCGACGAACTCTGTGGCCAGCGGCTGGTCTCCGATCGGCTCCCACGAAGTAAAGCTTACGTTGGCTCCGGGCGAGGAGCAAAGCCTTATCTTCATTCTGGGCTACGTCGAGAACGAAGAGGAAGAGAAATGGGAAGCACCAGGCATTATCAACAAGAAGCGTGCGCTGGCGATGATCGAGCAGTTCGCAACCGACGAAGACGTCGATCGGGCGATGCAGGAGCTTGCTTCCTATTGGGACGGCTTGTTGTCCAAGTACCAAATCCAAAGCGACGACGACAAGCTGAACCGGATGGTCAACATCTGGAATCCGTATCAGTGCATGGTTACGTTCAACATGTCCCGCTCTGCCTCCTATTTCGAATCCGGTATCGGACGCGGCATGGGCTTCCGGGATTCAAACCAGGATTTGCTCGGCTTCGTTCATCAAATTCCGGAAAGAGCCCGCGAGCGGATTCTCGATATCGCAGCTACCCAATTCGAGGACGGCAGTGCTTATCACCAGTACCAGCCGCTCACGAAAAAAGGCAACAACGAAGTCGGCAGCGGCTTCAACGACGATCCGCTGTGGCTGATCCTTGGCACGGCCGCTTACATTAAAGAAACCGGGGACATGAGCATCCTGGATGAGCAGGTTCCGTTCGACAGCAATCCGGACAATACGGCAACCTTGTTCGAGCATTTGAAACGCTCCTACTACCATGTCATCAACAACCTTGGTCCTCACGGCCTGCCGTTGATCGGCCGCGCTGACTGGAACGACTGCCTCAACCTGAACTGCTTCTCCAAGGAGCCGGGCGAATCGTTCCAGACGACAGCCAACATTGAAGGACGCGTGGCGGAATCCGTCTTTATCGCTGGCCTGTTTGTCTTCGTTGCTCCGGATTTCGTGAAGCTGTGCCGTCTCCGCGGCTTGGAAGAGGAAGCTGGCGAAGCTGCCGCTCACATGGAAGCGATGCGCAAAACAACGCTGGAGCATGGCTTTGACGGCGACTGGTTCCTGCGGGCCTACGACCATTACGGCGAGAAAATCGGCAGCAAGGAAAATGAGGAAGGCCAAATCTTCATCGAGCCGCAAGGCATTTGCGTCATGGCCGGCATCGGCGTTGAGGAAGGTCAGGCCCAGAAGGCGCTGACTTCCGTAGAGGAACGCCTGGATACGAAATACGGCATCGTTCTGCAGCAGCCGCCGTATTCGAAGTACTACTTGAACCTTGGCGAGATTTCATCTTATCCGCCGGGCTACAAAGAAAATGCCGGTATTTTCTGCCACAACAACCCTTGGATCATGATTGCAGAAACGGTGCTCGGCAATGGGGATCGCGCCTTCGAAGTCTACTCCAAGATCGCTCCGGCGTATTTGGAGGAGATCAGCGACATTCACCGCACTGAACCTTACGTCTACTCGCAAATGATAGCGGGCAAGGACGCGGTCCGTCACGGTGAAGCGAAGAACTCATGGCTGACGGGAACGGCAGCTTGGAACTATGTAGCTATTACGCAGGCTATCCTGGGCATTCAGCCGGACTTTGACGGACTGAAGCTGGATCCATGCATTCCTTCCTCCTGGAATGGACTGCAGGTGACGCGCGTTTTCCGTGGAGATACGTTTGAAATCTCCATTAAAAACCCAAGCCACGTCTCCAAAGGCGTGAAAAGCATCACGGTTGACGGCACAGCAATTGATGGCAATGTCATTGCTCCAATCGGCGATGGCCGCACCCACCAGGTCGAGGTTGTGCTTGGCTAAGCTTCAGCTTTGATCAATTTATATACGTTAAAAGTAAACAGCCCTCCGTCTGGTAAAGGACGAAGGGCTGTTGCTTGTTATCACGCTTGTCGCTTGTCGTTTGCTACTTGTTACTTGTATTGTTACTATTGTACGCTACTGTTGCGCGTTACTATTGTGCGCTACTGTTGCACGTTACTGTTGCGCATTACTTTTGCTTATTGTTATCCAGCCACTTATTGCTTGTTCACTTATTGCTCTTTTACTTGTTTGTTCCCTATTACCCGTACCTTGTTCCCTCGTTTACCTTGCTGCTTGCTGACTAGGATTTAGCCGCAACGACTTCGATCTCAACCAGACCGTCCTTCGGCAGCCGTGCCACCTCAACGGCGCTGCGTGCCGGATAAGGCTCGGTGAAGAATTCGGCATAGACGGCATTAACAGCCGCGAAATCATTCATATCCTTTAGAAATACGGTCGTCTTCACGACTTCCGCCATACCGTATCCCGCCGCTTCCAGAATGGCCTTCACATTGAGCAAAGAGCGTTTCGTCTGCTCTTCAACCGTTGCTGGAAATTCGCCGGACGGATCCATGCCAAGCTGTCCTGATGTGAACAGTAAGCTACCGAAACGAATCGCTTGTGAATACGGCCCGATCGCTCCTGGAGCCTCTGTCGCCGCTACTACTTGCTTGTCTTCTTGTTGTTCCATCGGTATTCTCTCTCCTCTTCTCTATTTACTTATTTGTCTATTTGTTATTTGTTTATCTGTTTATTTACTTATTTGATTATTTCGTTGTCTTTTCGTCATACTCCCGCAACATTTCTTGCTGTTGTTCAGGCGTCAGCTTGGCAATGCCGATGCCAGTGAAACCTAAAATCGTAGCGAAAAAAATCCCAGTCCAGCAAAGCACCGCCCAAGGCAAATAGCTTAGTGTTGCGACACCCAGCGTTCCTGCCATATAAGCACCTGCCGCTGTCCACGGCAGAATCGGTTCGATGATCGTAGCGGAGTCCTCAATTGTCCGCCCCAAGTTTTTCGGGTGCAAGCCGCGGCGGACATAAGCTTCCCGCAGCATTTCGCCCGGCATCAGAATGGATACTTGACCGTTGCTTGTCACGCCGATCATCGTCAAACCGGTGATGATGGTCGTAACGATGAGCGAACCTGTCTTATGCACGAATTTGAGCAGCTTGTTGACGATGAGCTCCAAGGATTTCGTCAAGCTGATCGTCCCGGCAAACGTAATCGCGCTAAAGCAAATAAGCAGCGTTCCCATCATCGAGTTCATCCCGCCACGGTTCAGAAGACGCGGAATATCGGCAATAACGGTATCAGGATTAAAGCCGGCAGCGTGCACCATGGCAACATCAAAGCCGTTGATCACTGAAGATACAACATCATGCAGGGTAAATCCTTGGAAGATCATCGCATTGGCCATTGCGAAAAAGGATGAAAACAGCATAACAGGAATCGTCGGCTTTTTCGTGATCGATCCGTATAAAACAATGAGTACAGGAACGAGAAGCAGTAAATTCCAGTCGAAAATCGTTTCTAGGGTCGACATAATCGTACCAACCTTTTCAGGTACTACCGCGCCCGCAGCGTTCGTATTGAGCCCGGTAATGATATACACGATCCCCGCAACAACAAACGATGGCAGTGTCGTATACAGCAAATGGCCGATATGTTCGTACAGATTAACGCCTGTGGATAGTGCAGCAATATTCGTCGTATCGGAAAGCGGAGACAGTTTATCGCCGAAATACGCGCCCGCCACTACTGCACCTGCAACAGCCGCCAAATTGACATCCATTCCGGCGCCCACTCCCATAAAGGCAACCCCGATCGTTCCGGCGGAACCCCAAGAGGTACCCGTACAAATCGAAACTACGGAAGTGACGAGAAACGCTGTAATTAATAGAAATTGCGGGTTAATAATTTTCAAGCCATAGTAAATCATCATCGGAATCGTTCCGCCGACCATCCATGCCCCGATCATAAAACCTACCGTAATCAAGATCAGAATCGCCGGCATCGTCTTGGCTATTTTCTGCGCGATCGATTCCAAAATATCATCGTACCTGTAACCCAGTTTCACGGCAATCACGCCGGCCACGACCGTGGACGCAATAATTAACGGCTCTGGCGGCAGTTCAAACATAACGTAGCCCAAGCTGAGAAATAGCACCATCGTCAAAATGGGAAGTAGGGCCAGAAATAAAGTCGGTTGTTTCACATTAGGGTTTGTGCTCTGCTTGCTCATGATGAAGTTTCCTCCTAATAGTGGTCTCTAAAGTTTTATTAAATTTTATTAAGCCTTCTTCAATGGATACGCTGCCGCAATCCGCTTTAGGGCATCCTGAAGTACACTGCGCGGCGCAGCTACATTTATGCGGATAAAGCCTTCGCCTTCTGGCCCGAAGGAGCTGCCGAAGCTTACGCTCATGCGCGCCGTCTGCTCAATCCAGCGCTTCAAGCCGCTCTCCTCCTGGCTCACGGCCCGGCAATCGACCCATAGCAAATAAGTGCCTTCCGGTTCAATCACCGTTAATTCCGGCATATGCTCCTGGATAAATGCCTTGGCATAGACAATGTTGCCTTTCAAATATTCGCGCAGCGACGCAAGCCAATCATCGCATGCGGTATAAGCCGCTTCCAAGGCCGGCACTGCAAAGAAAGTCGGGTTATGAATGCCGGATTGCTGCAATGCTTGTTTGAATCGCTCTCTGATGGAGTCGTTAGGAATAACGATATTCGCTATTTCCAAGCTGGCCAGATTAAACGTCTTTCCCGGGGATGTGCAGACGATGCTGCGCTGGGCAATTTCCTCTGACAGCTTGGCAATTATGATATGTTCATGCCCTTCGTGGATAAAATCGGCGTGGATGTCGTCGGAGACGATAAGCGCGTCGTACTTGATGCATAAAGCGGCGATCCGCTCCAGCTCCGCTCTTGTCCATACGCGTCCCACCGGATTGTGCGGTGAAATGAGCAGAACGATTTTTACCCCTTGCTGCATCCGCAGCTCCATATTTTCGAAATCAATTTCATAACGGCCGGAAACGAGCTGCAGCGGACTTTCAACTAGAATGCGGTTGTTTAAAGTAACCGCTTTAGCGACTGGCTGATAAACAGGCGTATGAATAAGAACGGCGTCTCCCTCTGCCGTAAATTTCTGAATCACCAATGATACCGCTTGTATAATCCGCGGGCAAAATACGATCCACTCCTGCGGCACCTGCCACTGATAGGCACGATCCAGCCAGGCCTGAACGGCCTTGTAATAGGAAGCAAACGCGTCCGTGTAGCCGTAAATTCCATGTTTTGCGAACGCTTCAAGCTTCTCGACTACGGCGGGCGGGGCCTTCAGGTCCATATCGGCTACCGAAAGAGAAATCATGTCCTTTCCCATCGATTCGACAAGACCATCCCATTTTGCACTATTCGTACCTATGCGTGAAACGACTTCGTCAAATTGAAATTCCATCCTGCTCTCCCCTTGATTTTCTACTATTGAATATCCTTTAAAAATCCTTTTAATTGTACGTGTCTATCCATCTATCTCAGCTTCTGCAAATAACGATACACCGTAGGTTCAGAGATCGATAGTGCGCTGGCGACCTGGGAGACGCCTCCCTTGAGTAGAAATACGCCCTGCTCATTCAACTCTTTCACGATTTCAATCTTCTCATTTGAGGACAGGCGATCGATCGGCAGTTGCACTTTGCTTAGCGTATTAGCGATAATGTGCTGCAGCAAATCATCCACATTGCCTTGTAGAAATTCCGATTCCTGCGGTTTATCCTCGGGAAGCGCGTCCATAGGCACCGGCGGGGTAAGCGAACTGCCCTGCAGCACATGATTAATCCATTCGGCCGCAATCTCCATATGTGTAATATCGATGTTGAGGCACATCAAGCCGGCCAGTTTCCCCTCCGCGTCTTTTATGAAATAAGTCGAAGATCTGTATTTCTGTCCCCGAGGGCCTGTCGCCTGATAATTAACGATGTATTGCCGCTCCCGGTATGCCTCCCCCTTCAATATTTTGAGCACCAGATCCGTAGAGCCGTCTCCAATCTTCCGGCCGCTGATATGCCCGTTTTCAATGAAAATGATCGATCGCTCCGGATCGCTAATGTCGTGTACGACCACTTCGCATTTCGGCCCGACAATGGCCGCGATAAATGAGGCTATCGGAAAATAGGATTCTAACAGCCGCCGATTTGCTTTCATAGGTATCCCTACTCTCGCTTTTTTGAAATAATAATAATATTCTTATCACGATAATAATTTATTATCTAATTTAATCATAAAAGATGGTTTAAGCGGTTTCAAGGTTTTTTTTGGTTCAATACCGTGCCAATTTACACCATTTCTTTGCTATTATCTCAAAAGTCGATATATCCGCCTGGCCTTTTGGATGATATAATGGGATAAACATCCTATTTTTTTAAGGAGGGCATCATTCTTATGTCATGGTTCAACAGACTTCCCCTTAGCGGTAAAATTTCAGCAGCTTGTTATTTTATCGCCGCCCTATTTGGAATTCCAACCTTGATCCTCTTTATTCTGCAGGGCAACTTTTTGACGGGGATCGTCTTGGTTGTTGTTCTAACAGCGCTTACCATCCCTCTAACCCGCTATGTACAGAAAGCGCTTACGGAATCGTTTGATGACATCTCCAATGCTTCTGCCAAAATCGCTAAAGGAGATTTCACAAGCAAAATCAGTGAATCCGGAAGTATGGATAGTTTAAGCCGCTCCTTCAACAGCATGATCGATAGACTGCGTAAAATATTGCAGGAGACTTCCGATATTACCCGTAAAGTAATGGATTCCAGCCGGGCGATTTCAGACAGAAATGAAGAGCTCATTAATGTGATGGGGCAGGTAGCCCAGTCATCCAATGAATTGGCGATCGGAGCGAATGAAATTTCAGAAGACGTCAGCGGAATGACTGAATCCATCAAAGAAATCGAAGATAAGGTTAGCAACTACACGGATTCTACAAGGGAAATGAATGACCGTTCCAGCGAAACTCTGGAGCTCGTGGAAAGAGGGCGCGAATCCGTCTCCAGACAAGCGGAAGGCATGCGCCGCAACATTGAAGCTACACAGAAGGTGGCGGAGTCAATCAATGCGCTCTCCATCAATGCTCAGGGCATTACGCGCATTACGGCGACCATTTCCGAAATCGCCGAGCAAACGAATCTGCTGTCGCTCAACGCCTCAATCGAAGCGGCCAGAGCCGGGGAGCATGGCGCCGGATTTGCGGTCGTCGCTCACGAGGTTCGTAAGCTGGCAGAAGAATCGACCTCATCCACGAAAGAGGTATTCAACCTCGTACGCAGCATAGAGAATGATGTAAAGCTGGCCGGGCAGAATATCAAAATCAATGAAGAGGTCGTACAGCAGCAAAATATGATGATCCGGGAAGCGGAGCAAATTTTTGCACAAATCGTTCAAAGCGTGCACTACATCTCTGAGCAAATCGAGGCTTTCTCCAAAGAAAGCGAGAACATGCTGGAAAGTGCACACCATATTTCTCAATCCATTCAGAACATTTCGGCCATTACCCAGCAGTCCGCTGCAGGCACAGAGCAGGTTTCGGCATCGATGAACGAGCAAATCCAGTCCATCCAGAAGATGGCGGAAGAAACGGAAGCAATGAAAAACGCCGTTTTCCAGCTGCAAAAAACGATACATATTTTCAAATTCTAGTCGTTCTTCAAGCTCTAATTCGTGGTGCAGCAGAAATAAAAGAATATGCAAAGAAGCCATGGCTCCCGACCATGGCTTCTTCTTTGTTGCCGCAAAATATTATTTCGACACCGCTCGCAAATGCATGACTCTACTTTCGAAATCCCCTTGAATAGAGGTGATCGGCAAGCCGGCCGCCATCAAACGGTCGCCGCCGTAAATCGTATCTGAATCTCCCAGCTGATAATCCAGCATCGGGTCGAGGCCTTCCAGCTTTACGCGCTTCAACGGTGCATTCGGCTCAGCGAGCACATGGAAGTAGAACAACAGCGCTTCCCTCCGGTCCTCGCTCACAAACATCCAGGACGTCTCATTGCCTTCAAATGGACTTAACAATCGGTACAGATCGCCCTGCTGCACCAACCCGCGAATTTCCTTATAGAGGGCAATTTGATCTTTAGCGATTTCAACTTCTTCCGGCGTAAATGTCGTCAGATCGAGCTCATAACCGAAATTTCCGGACATCGCTACATCTCCGCGGAATTCCAAGGATGTCTTACGGCCCACCTGATGGTTCGGTACCGCCGATACGTGAGCGCCCATCGTGGAAACGGGGTAGACGATGCTTGTACCGTATTGGATTTTCAAACGCTCCACGCCGTCTGTATCATCGCTTGTCCACGTTTGCGGCATATAATAGAGCATTCCCGGATCAAAGCGCCCGCCGCCGCCGGAACAGCTCTCAAACAAAATATGCGGGAACCCGCTAGTCAATCGCTCCAGCAATTCATACAAGCCGAGAATATACCGGTGAGCCGTCTCGCTCTGCCGTTCGGCGGAGCTGAGCGCAGAGCCGATCTCCGTCATATTGCGGTTCATGTCCCATTTAATATACGAAATCGGCACGCTGGCAAAAATATCGCTAAGCCGGTCGTACAAATATTCCCGTACATCCGCGCGCGACATATCGAGAATTAGCTGGTTGCGTGCCTCCGTTCTACGGTGATTCGGGACGTGCAAGCACCAATCCGGATGGCTGCGGTACAAATCGCTGTCCGGGGAAATCATCTCCGGCTCGAACCACAGGCCGAACTGCAGCCCGGTCTGCTTCACGCGCTCCGCTACATCCTTCAAACCGTCCGGCAGCTTGCGGCGGTCCTCAATCCAGTCGCCAAGCGAGCAGTTGTCCGAGTCCCTTTTGCCGAACCAGCCGTCGTCCAGCACAAATAGCTCGATACCGAGCTCACCGCCCTTTTTCGCGATAGCCTCGATTTTGTCGGCATTAAAGTCAAAGTAGGTGGCCTCCCAATTGTTGACGAGAATCGGCCGCTCGAGATCCCGGTGCTCCCCCCGGCACAGTCTTGTACGATACAGCTTATGGAATGTGCGGGACATGCCCCCGAGACCTTCGGAAGAGTAAACGAGCACCGCCTCTGGTGTCTGGAAAGATTGCCCCGGCTCCAGCCGCCAGGAGAAATCAAAAGGATTGATGCCTAGCGAGACGCGCGTTGTTCCGAACTGATCGACCTCGGCTTCCGCCACAAAATTACCGCTATAAATCAAGCTAAATCCGTATACCTCGCCCTGGCGCTCGTTCGCTTCTGGACGGAGCAGCGCTAGAAATGGGTTGAACTGATGCGAGCTTGCTCCTCTGCGGCTGTTGATTCCGGTTACGCCCGGCGCAAGTGACCTTCGCTGAATATGGCGTTCCCTAGCCCATGCGCCGGATAAATACAGCGCGTCATAATTAGCATCCGGCAAATCGAGCGAAGCGCTTAATGCCTTCATTATTTGCAGCGGTTCTCCCGCTTCGTTCGATAGTCTGGCTGATCTTGCAATGGCACTGAATTGCTCGAAAACGGTATAATACAGCGTTACGCTGAGCCCTGCCTTAGCATCATGGAGCACCAGCTCTAACGTCTGCGCCTCGCTATCCAGTTCGGTATAAGTTGCCGGCAGCCCTTCCAATGCAGGTTTACCGTCTAAAATTTGATGTGACTTATATACCAGCTCGGTAATGCGGGTTCCATCGGCCAGCTTAACTTGATAGGCCGGATTCCGGAAATCGCTCGTACCATATTGCGGGTACTCCTGCGGCAAAGTGTCCAGCGAGATCGTTTTATCGTCGGGAAGAGGGTTAGGGCTGAATGAGGAACGTTCTACCCGATACAGCAAATCGTCCAAATTGCTGCCCTGACGCAGCTTCGGCCCATAATATACATGGGCAGGAAACCCTCTTACCAGTTGAATGATATAGCTCGTTTGAGCTGATTGCAAATGAAAAACACCTGAAGATTTCTCAAAATAAATAGGCATTCCATATCCTCCAATCAATAACTGATACCATGTATTCTACTATGATCAGCAAGTTACGTAACGTAAGTAAAGTGATATTCTATATGGAATTTTGTGTCCTATTTAACGATTGACTACGATTCATCACCCTCTGGATTACGAGTTTTAGCCTGATCTATCAGCTCATCAGCCTTTTTCTCCTGATGGGGCTCAGCGGGCGGATGGACTGCATTTTTGCGATGATGATGATAACCCCTTGTTTGAACCAGCCGCTTGCGGTATACGAGCCAGAGTGGTGCAGCGATGACGGCAATTAGAAGCAGTACAGGAAGAGCCCCTGACAAAAACACAATAAGCCATTGAAAAAAGACAGATATCGCTTTAAGGCTGCCATCCAGAGCATTCCAAGCCCGTTGGCCCAACGGTTCCGTGTTTTTGGCTGAAAGGTTGATCTCGTTCACCTCTGGCTGATAGAGCCGGATTTCTACGGTAGAATACGCAACATTTTGATCAATATACCGCATGCGGCCTCTGATTTGCTCCACTTCCGTCTGTATTCGTTCCAATTCATTCGCAAACTCTACCATTTGACTGCTCTTCGTCGCTTCATTCAAAAATTGCAGGTACCTAGCCTCCATCGTCTGCTTCACTTTAAGCCGGGATTCCAAATCGACGTATTCCTCCGAAACATCCTGGCCCTGAATACTGCGCTGCAAAGATTGATGCTCCAGCTTTTCCAGCTGATCTAAAAATGAGGAAAAACCGGACGAAGGCACCTTAAGTATGATCGTCCCGCCCTGCTCATACTGGGACTGGTTCTCTGTAAATTCCACGATATATCCGCCCGATACAGTGACCAAATTACGTACTTCGGATTGTGCACGGCTGTAATCCTTCACCTCCAGCACAACATTGGCCCGGTAAATCAATTTTTTATTCAGTCCCGCCGGAGCATCTGCAGCTTGTGCGCCAGTACTTCCCGCTCCAGTTCCCCCTACGGCTGTGCCCATCCCGGCTGCTGCTGCGCCTCCTTCGGCTGCTAATGTGTTTTGGCCATCAGTTGCCGAAAATTTCTCACTTTGCGCAACGACTGCCTCTGACTCAGCGGCGAGGCTTTGTTCTGACGAAGCACTGGTGCTAAACGACAGGTTTGAACTTGAATCGGCCGAACCGGTATCCCCTGCCGCCGTGCCGGAATCCGCTTTGTTGCTGGATACGCCGGCATCACTTGCCGCTCCACATCCTCCCAGTAAAATCGCCCCTGCGATGCCCCCTACAAGCAGCATTGTTTTCCATTTTATTTGCATTGTAACTCCCCCTTTTTATGTCGGACGCTTCCATTGTCTGGAAGGTTGCAAAAAGAGCGGGCGCGGGAAGGGAAAATTTTTAAAAACGCCCCATAATCATGACCACCCGTCCAACGGGTGGTTTGTATTTGGGGTACCCCCCCCCCCTGTTGCCAAACTGCGCCTAAAGACGCTAGCCTGACCACAAATCTGTTCAAGCTCAGTGTTATTTGTCACTTTCACTTACCAGTTAAACTGTTTTATTTCTTTCTTGCTCTTGTTGCTCTTGTTGCTGCTGAACGGATTCTCATACTCTTCTACACACAGCTTATCTGTGGCTTTATCACGTGCTTCTTGTTCACGAATGTAATTCGCTACAGTGGCTTCATTTAAGCCCTGATATTTTATAACGAAGCTGATGATCGCTATCTGTGTAAAAATAACCCTTCTCAAAATGTAACGAAGCTGGGCAACGTTATTTCAGTCTTTACTGCTTCAAACAGAGGAAAAACCGCAAATAGAGTGTCTGAGATTCGTTGCTATGAACGTTTTTGTCAAACCCTCTATTTTTTCTGCCTGAGCACGTGGCGCGAGAGCAAAAATGCGAGCGACGGTCGGCACGCTGCTATCCGTGGGTTGGGTACCACATGTTATGCCTTCGTCAAGGAGAGCTTTTGCAAGCTAGAAACGCACGTTCAGTTCTTGGCAAACCTAGTGCAAACGAATCACGCATATTCTCTCCCGAACCTTCGTTTGCTCCCGGGCCTCGTGCTCCGGCGTGAGCTTGTCAAGTGCCTT
>NZ_KB907259.1:0-102322 GCF_000381905.1 Paenibacillus fonticola DSM 21315
AAAGAATCAAGGGCATCGGGTGGAATACTGTCGACTAGATGGTGGATCGAAAAAGCAATGTCATTTTCTTGTAATTTAACTTCTAAATCTAGCGGCAAAACCAATTGATTCATGTTATAATCTTTAAACATAAGGACACTTCTTTCTGATTGGATTTTGTGTGGTAACTTAATTTTATCAGAAGGTGTCCTTTTTTACGTCAAAAATAATAAAAGCCGGTAAACTTTTACTCATCGTAAAAGCTTGCCGGCTATTTTTCGTTAGCGGAGGGTTTTGTCCCAGCCTCCATGATTTGTATCAACTTTTAATAAGACGTTGTTCATCTGAATGATAAGCTATTGAAGGCTCCACTCAGATATATAAATACGTGTGGTTCCACCATAGGTGACGGCAAGCTTCGCAGCTCCCAGCGCGTGGTGCTTCGTTGCAAGCTATCAATCCGATTTGCGCAACAAACGGCTTCCCCGGCAGCAGGCGTCCCGCTGTAAGGTTGGCACGAGGTGCAGTCAATCCGGCGTGTCCAGCGTAAGATGCATCTCCCCGTGCAGAGCGCGGCATGATTCAGCCGTTAACTGCAGCAAGTGCCGGCCAGCCGTGAGCGGGATGCCTTCCGCGAGGTACCGCAGCGATCCGGCTTTATCCTCTGCCGGTTTAAGGCAGATCGGCCCCGGAAGGTACTGGCCGTCTACATTTAACCTGAGCATCGGAGTATCGCCCGGATTAACGATGGCAGCGAGCTTCAGCGTATACAGGCCGCTCTGCTGGACGAAAATATCCAGCGGCCCTTCGGGAGCCAAGCAGCATTCACCAAGGGCACCAGGTACAATATACGGATCGAAAGCCCCTTCCTCTCGTGATTTCGTTTCCAGTTCTGTAGTATGTGGTTGTGTCACTGTCTTGCCTCCATAATAGCTTCAGGCGGTCCAAGCAAGCTTAGCTTCTGCCCGCCTGTATTGATGACGATTTTTTGCCGGACAACTGTGGGATCGGCCATCCAAATCCGCAGTGCACGGCAAGCAATTGGTAAATAATTTCATTGGGAAGAGGTTAAAGCTTGAGTAAACTAGATTACACCCCGGAGTAAGCCATGAATCCTCCATCCACTGGTATAACAGTGCCGGTAACGAATCCCGAAGTATCCGCATCGGCAAGCCAGAGCAGCGTACCCAGCAGGTCTTCAGGTACGCCGAAGCGGCGCATCGGCGTATGGGTAATGATTTTGTGCGAACGCTCGGTTAGCGATCCATCCGCATTTTTCAGCAGGTTGCGGTTTTGTTCTGTCAGGAAGAAGCCAGGCGCAATTGCATTGACACGAATACCGGATTCCGCCAAATGTACGGCAAGCCACTGGGTAAAGTTGTTGATGGCCGCTTTGGCCGCGCTATAGGCGGGTACTTTGGTCATCGGGCAAGGCGCGCTCATCGAGGAGATGTTCAATACGACTGCTCCTGGCCGCCCAATCATTTCCTTGCTGAAAATTTGCGTCGGGATCAGCGTGCCAACGAAATTCAAATCAAAGACCGTTCTTACGCCGGCAATACTTAAATCGAAAAAAGTAGTAATATCTTTGTTCGCTAGATCCGCTGGATTGAACGTTTCGTTCGTCGTATTCGCACTGGGCTGATTTCCGCCCGCACCGTTGATCAAAATGTCGCAAGGGCCGAAGCGTTCCCGGACCGTTTGTTCCGCCGCCCGGACGCTGGCTTCATCCGTTACGTCACAGGCTACAGCGATCGCTTCGCCGCCGCTTTGTGCAATCGCTGCGGCAACTTCTTCGCCCTTCTCCTTTGTCCGGTTCAAAATGGCAACTTTGACGCCCTGCCGGGTGAGCTCTAGCGCCATCGCCCGGCAAAGTACGCCGGAACCTCCAGTGATCACCGCTGTTTTTCCTTCGAGAGAAGGATGCTTAGGCAGGTGTGACATCTTATTTCCCCTCCCCTGAGGCTGCGCCTGCGGATGACTTCTTCTGTGAAGAGAAAGCATCCCATAGCCCCCATAAGTACATGATGCCAAGGGCACGGTCATAAAGGCCGTATCCTGGACGGCATTGCTCGCCCCAAATATGTCTTCCATGGTCCGGACGGCAGTAACCGGTGAAGTCGGTGTCATGGTATGCTTCCACAACGCCGGTAATATCGACTGTACCGTCAGAGGTTTTATGGGAGGTTTCGATGAAATCTCCGTTGTCCATGACGCGAACGTTGCGAATATGAGTGAACGGAATGCGTCCGCGGAACTCATGAATCATAGAAATAATGTCATTGCTTGGTTTCGCCCCCAGCGAGCCGGTGCACAGCGTAATGCCGTTAGCCGGGCTGTCATGCAGGGACAGCAAACGCCGGAATCCAGGCTGATCGTTCAAAATCCGCGGCAGTCCAAAGATAGGGAATGGCGGATCGTCGGGATGAACTGCCATCAGGATGCCGTTCTTTTCGGCAGCTGGAATGATGGCGTCCAGGAAATATTTCAAGTTGTCCCAGAGATCTTCCTCTGTAACATTTTTATAAGCCTCAAACAGAGATGTTAAATGTGCAAGCCGCTCTGGCTCCCAGCCAGGCATCGTCAGATCGCTGTTCTGGTTAATGAGTTTTACCAGATCGAACGGATCCACACCGTGAATTTTGTCCTGCTCAAAAAACAGGGCGGTAGAGCCGTCTTCCAATTCCTTGAACAGATCGGTTCTTGCCCAGTCGAACACAGGCATAAAATTGTAGCAAATAACCTTTACGCCTATTTTGGCCAGGTTTTCAATCGTCTCGATGTAATTTTTGATATATTGATCGCGCGTAGGGAGTCCAAGCTTAATATCCTCATGCACGTTAACGCTTTCAACGACTTCAGTATGCAAGCCATATTTCTTCGCTAAATCGTGGACTTCCGTAATTTTATCCAACGGCCATACTTCACCGGCAGGCACATCATGCAGTGCCCACACGATGCCCTCTGTTCCCGGGATTTGTTTAATTTGATCCAGCGTAACTGTGTCATTGTTCTCGCCGAACCAGCGAAATACCATACGCATGCCTTCACCGCCTAATTGAATTAGTAATTAATTTGTTGGTTGTTTGAAATAATCAGGAAACTTTTTCTGCAGCAAGCCCAAATTATATATGCTGAGGGCGAGATGCTTCTCCATCAAACGATCGGCCAAGGCTTCATCCTTCTGGCAGATCGCTTCGTACATATCACGATGCTGTTCGAATAAATGTTCCCAACGGGGTTCCGTTCTCATCCACAATATCCGGCTGCGATTCAAATGGGCATTCATTTGTTGAATTACCGTCCATGTTCCCAGCTTGTTTACACCCTCGAACAAAATCCGGTGAAATTGTTCGTCGAGCTCAAACATCGCCATTCCATCATGCTGCAGAAAAGATTCCTGCTGGAGGGATAAGTTGCTTTTCAGTTCGTCCAGCCGCTCTGGCGAAAATTGCTTACAGGCTAGCCGTATAACCGCTCGCTCCAACTGCTCGCGCATAAACTGGGCTTCCAGGACGAGATCCGGGTCAATTAGAGAGACTCGTGTACCGCGTTGAGGAAGAACAAGCACCAGCCCTTCTTGTGCGAGCCGGACGAAGCTTTCCCTTACGGGGGTACGGCTGACATTGAAAGTGATCGACATTTCCTTCTCGGACAATGCGGTGCCTGGAGGGAGCTCCATATTGACGATTTGCTTTTTTAATTGGTAGTACACCGTATTCCCAGCCGATTCTTGCATGGGAGCATGTATTCCTCTCAATCGATCACCTCCTTACTCCTTCCATACTACCACACTTGTATGGTAGTATGGAACTGAATATTTAGCAACAAATAATAGCTAATAATATGAACGATAATATGAATCTTGGGAGGACGGAGCATGAAGCATTTTAACACGGAAAATTTATTGCTAACAAATGAGAGCGCCAGAAAACTTTATCATGAGTATGCAGCAGCCATGCCTGTTTATGATTATCACAATCATTTGAATGCCGGGGATATCGCGGCGAACAAGCAATTCCGTAATCTGACCGAGCTGTGGCTCGAAGGGGATCATTACAAATGGCGCGCTATGCGCTGGCTGGGCATTGACGAATCGCTGATTACGGGAAATGCGGGCGATCAGGACAAATTTATGGCCTGGGCCCGGGCTGTGCCGCGCTTGGTCGGAAATCCGCTGTATCATTGGAGTCATCTGGAGCTGTCCCGGCATTTCGGGATTGAAGAGCGGCTCAGTGAAGACAATGCGGAGAGCGTATGGCACCGCTGTAATGAACAGCTGCAGGAGCGGTCGCTTCACGCCGCAGGAATATTGAACAAATTCGATGTCCGCGTCGCCTGTACAACAGACGATCCGGTTGATGATTTGGCTGCGCATTTGGAAATTCAGAATAATGACGAGATTATGACTGCCGTTCTACCGACCTTTAGACCGGATCGGGCATTAGATATTAACAGCTTGGCGTTCGCTGAATATGTGCAAAACCTGGGGGCAAAAGCCGGTGCTCCGGTTACGAAATACGCCGGGCTGCTTCAGGCATTGGAGAACAGGATGGACTACTTCCATGCTGCAGGCTGCCGATTGTCCGATCACGGATTTGGCGAATTCCCATTTGAGCATGCGACCGAACGGGAGGTAGAGAGCTTATTTGCTAAAGCTCTTCGTCATGAGAAGCTCACGCCTGCCGAGGAGGGCCAATATCGGACGTTCACCCTGCTGCGATTAGGGGAGATGTATCATGCCCGTGGCTGGACGATGCAGCTGCATATCGGTGCGGTACGGAACAGTAACACCCGCATGCTGGCGAAGCTCGGCAAGGATAGCGGCTACGATTCCATTCTCGATTATCACCTGGCAGCATCACTGAATGCATTCCTGAATGAGCTTGATACGGAGGATCGTCTGCCAAAGACGATTGTCTACAGTCTATATCCTTATCATTACGAGATGATCGCTACAGCGATTGGCAATTTCCAGTCTGGAGAAGAAGCGGGCAAGCTGCAGCTTGGCTCAGCCTGGTGGTTTCATGATCAGAAGGAAGGAATGCTTCAACAGCTAAAAGCGCTGTCCTCGATCGGGGTAATCAGCACCTTTGTCGGCATGTTGACGGATTCGCGCAGCTTTATGTCTTTCCCAAGGCACGAATATTTCCGCCGTGTGTTATGCCGTCTGTTCGGACAGTGGATAGAGGAAGGGGACCTGCCGGCAGATTACGATTACATTGGGCAAATCGTGCAGGACATCTGCTTTAACAACGCTTCTCAATATTTCGGAATTCCAGGAAAAAAGCAACGTTAACAGATGTGCATACCGCCTGTGGACTTGTACTTCGTGCGCATTACTTCCTCTGCGCACGAACTGTGCGCCCGAAGCGGGGACGGGACATGCTTGGATAGCCGTCGCCTGGCCTAAAGCGGTGCGAAGGGCAGGCAATGGCAGCTTGCAGCTTTGCGGCCATATGAGGCAAGAGGGTTAATGTTTGTCCGGTGCAGTAGCTGAGCAGGCCTAAGGCAGCTACAGGCAGCTTACAGGGGGGCTTACACGCGGCATAACAAAATCTCTCCGCTAGCAGCATTGCGAAGCGCCTCGCGGCTGCTTAATTAGCGGAGAGATTTTGACCTTCAATATTAGGAACGCTCCAATTTCTGAGGATCAAACTGCTGCATAATATTTTCGGGACCCGAGGCGATTTCTCCATCCCAATCCAGCATGCCCCCAGCGTAATTGTGCACCTCTCGAAAGCCGAGCTGCTGGAAGTATTTCGCTACATTAAAGCTTCGCTGTCCGCTGCGGCATACGAAGACGTATGCTCTGCTCTTGTCGAGCTCGTTCATGTAGTTAGGGATTTCGCCCATCGGAATGAGCGGCACACCCGGGATGTGCGCTTCATTGTATTCCTCCGGTTCTCTGACATCAATGATGATCGTCCGGTCATTCGTGTCCTCTAAAATACTGGCTAGTTCAACGGTGTCTAAATGAGACACGCCATCGATATATCTGCTTATGGCAGAGCACCCCGCTTCTATAATTCATTTTTGCACTTTATGTTGTTAAGAAAATATATCCATACTTAAATATCGTTCTCCCGTGTCCGGGGCAATGCACAGAATCCGCTTGCCTGCTCCAAGCTTGCGGGCATATTGAATTGCCGTCCAGACCGATGCTCCGGCGGAAGGGCCGACGAGAATCCCTTCCCGTGCTGCCAAGCTCCGGGTTGTTTCCAGAGCGTCCTCATCGGCCACCTGTGTGATTTCATCGTAGACGCTTGTATTGAGTATCGGGGGAATGAAGCCGGGACTTGTGCCGACAAGCTTGTGCGGACCCGGCACGCCACCAGAGAGGACGGGAGATCCCTCCGGTTCGACGACAATGATGCGTATGCCCGGGAGGTGTTCCTTCAAATACTCGCCTGTTCCTGTAATCGTGCCGCCTGTCCCCGAAGTGGCGACGAACATATCGAGGCGGCCGTCCATTTGCTGTACAATTTCTGGACCTGTCGTCAGACGGTGAACGCTCGGGTTGGCTTCATTCTCAAACTGCTGCGGCATGAAGCTGTCCGGGATTTCTGCAAGCAGCTGCTTCGCCTTCTCGATGGCGCCCGGCATCCGTTTGGCCGAAGGAGTCAGCACAACCTCTGCGCCGTAAGCTTTCAATATATTGATTCTTTCCTTGGTCATATTGTCCGGCATGACGAGAATGGCCCGATAGCCTTTGGCAGCTGCCGTCATGGCCAGCCCAATACCTGTATTTCCGCTCGTCGGCTCGATAATTGTCGATCCAAGCTTTAATAAACCAGCTCTTTCCGCCTCGTAAATCATATGAGATGCTGCGCGGTCTTTGACGCTGCCGCTTGGATTGAAATATTCCAGCTTCACATAAACCTCGGCATCCTGCGGGCCAACGAGGCGGTTTAGTTTAACTGCCGGGGTATTGCCGACAAGCTCAACAATGCTGTTCACTACTTTTCGGAACATGGGGTGCATCACCTTTCAACGAGCCATGTATGTTTATCTATTTTATCGGTAAAATCGTGCACTTTCAAGTTTGGAGCGGCTCGGCCCGAAACGCCTAAGTCGTGATTTACCAAGAGGATAACTCCGTCCGTTTCCAAGTATCTTTGGCTACGCAGACGTATATATAATTTTCATCCCAAGCGATATCCCCTTTGTTGCCTGGCGCTTTGGAGGAAGCAGGAGTTTTCGATTCGCGGATCGCGATGCTGTCCCCGTTCACATCCAGCTTACTCATCGGCTTGTTCGTTCCTACGCCGACATTTCCGTCGCTCCGCTTAACGAACAGAGCGCTGTCGAGCGCCTCCCCTTGGTCGGAGTAACGAATTACGTTGAAATCTCCGCCTTCATTGTTCCCTGCAAGCCCAGAGTCGTCAGCCCGTAAACTCCACAGCGGGGTGGTCGCATTATTTTCTCCGGTGTTCGCAAATTGTATATCCCGGTTGCCTTCGCCGGCCACCCGCAAAATCCCGTCCATTACATTGAAATTGGAGGAATGGGTCCGTATTTCCGAAACATCGGTATCGTAAGGAATCTCAAAGCGGGTGAATAACTGATCCTTATGTTCTCCGTCCGGAGACATTGTCGTTTCGATCGAAATATGTTTATGGTCATGCTGCTCGGGATTGTTAGCCTTGTCATGAGAAACGATGGCCGTCTTGTCCATCCCTTTTTCATCAGCCCAGGAAATGGCCGGCTTAGCGCGCTCGGCTGTCCATTGCAGCCTGATCAAATCCGATAAATGCCCTTCACTTGCAATCCATTTCTGGTCGGTTGAGAGGTGAATGCGTTCATTGTGCGGGAAGGCGATGCCGCCGCCTGGCAGTTTTGATTCTTGAAATGAAACAGCGTCTGCTGCGGATGAATGTTGTTTAGGGGTGCTGCTGCTCTGGCAACCTCCTAAATAAGCTAGACTAAAACCTAAAACTAAGAGCTTGGCGATTTTTACTGTGTTCATACAGTATTCTCCTCTCATAATAAAATGATCATGCTCTCTATCCAATATTTCTCTCCGTCGGTAAGCTCCCGCTTTTTATATACGAGTATCGAAGCGGGTGAATAAAAGCTATAAAGATGATAATGATTTTAAAACGTTTCTAGCAATAGGCTTATAGATGGGGCAAGCATTTTCCGGATCTTGTAAACAAGGACGATATTAGGAAGAAAGAAGCAGGAGCAAAGGTTAGTGAGTTTCTAATCGAACAATGCAACTCAACTTTCAATAACTGCTAAATGTTTTAGAGCGTTGCTGTTTTCTGCTGCTTTGTTTTTCATCAGACATTTTTGGGACAAGCTTAGCATCTTTGGGAGGATTTAAACAAACGGCAGCTGAAATTAGGGAATGAAGTACTAGTTGGACCGGATCGAAGTATTACTATAAAAGTACTGTCCTTGTCAAGATGTGGACAAAGTTATCCACAGATTGTAGACTAACTATCTGAAAAAAGAATGAAAGCTTATGTACCAAGAGGTTGAACAATTTACGAAAAAGTGGATGTTTTTTTCTGAAAACTGTGGATAATGTGGATAGTTCGGTGGATAATTTGCATAACTTCGCAAAAAGACGGTTTTTAAAGGAAAAAAACGGCCTGAGAGGCCGTTATCGATAATCAGTTTAAGGTGGGTTTGTGGATAACCATGTGCATAACTGACTCTATTGTTAACGTGATGTAAAAAAATATTTTTTAAGATTCTGCCAGGGACTCCCATTCTTCATAGGCAGTTGTTAATTTTAGCTTGTGATCATCGATCAGAAGCTGTCGCTCTTGCACGGCGGTATAATCCTGATACACTTCGGGCAAGGCGAGCTCGGCCTCGATGGCGGCAATTTTATCCTCTACTTCCGCAATGATCTCCTCAAGCTGCTCCAACCGGCGTTGCCGCATTCTTTCTTCACGTTTAGCTTGTTTCTCTGCCTCAAAAGATGCAGCACCCGTCTTTGGAGCAGAAGCGTGAGCGTTGGATATAGCTGCAGGCCCCGTTGTGCCTGATTTGGAAACAGGTTTGCTTTCATTCTCCTTCGCCAGTTCTTCCAGCTCCTGCAGCTTAGCTAAGTAATCGTCATAATTCCCCAGGAAATGATGAGCTCCATCAGGATGCAGCTCGACAATGCGTTCGGCCATTTTATTGAGAAAATAACGGTCGTGTGAAATAAACAGCAGCGTTCCGTCATAATCGAGCAGCGCGGATTCAAGCACTTCTTTGCTAAACAGATCCAAATGGTTCGTCGGCTCATCCAGAATAAGGACGTTAGCTTTTTGCAGCATCAGCTTAGCGAGAGCTACCCGGGCCTTTTCTCCCCCGCTCAAGGCAGTGATTTTCTTCTGAACGTCATCCCCGGTAAACAGGAAATTGCCAAGCACTGTGCGAATTCGCGCTTCTTCCATATGCGGAAAGGCGCTCCATACTTCCTCCAGTACCGTATTGCGTGGGTTCAGATGAGTTTGTTCCTGGTCGTAATACCCGATTTTCACTTTAGTTCCCCAGCTGATGGAGCCAGAGGCCGCCTTAAGATCGCTGGTCAAAATCTTGAGCAAGGTCGATTTGCCGATTCCATTTGGCCCGATCAGGGCTACGGTCTCGCCCCGCTGTAAATCAAAGGACACGTTGCGAAACAGCGGTTCTTCTCCGGCGGCAAACGAGAACGCAAGCCCGTCTACCTGCAGCACATCCTTGCCTGTCATGTATTCTGCTTCGAACGAAAAGCTTGCCCGTTTAAGATCACCGGCCGGCCGATCCATAATCTCCATGCGCTCCAAAGCTTTGCGGCGGCTTTGCGCACGCTTGGTCGTGGAAGCACGAACGATGTTTCGCTGGATAAAAGATTCCATCCGGGCGATTTCGTCCTGCTGCTTTTCATACATTTTCATCTGACTTTCGTATTCGGCAGCCTTTAGCTCAATGTAGCGCGAATAATTTCCCGTATACCGCCTGGATTGATGGCGTTCAATTTCGACAATCGCCGTTACGAGGCGGTCGAGAAAATAACGGTCATGGGACACGATTAGCAGGGCCCCTGAATAATTGCGGAGATAATCTTCCAGCCAGGTTAACGTTTCGATGTCCAGATGGTTGGTCGGCTCGTCAAGCATAAGCAAATCTGGAGCTTGCAGCAAAATTCGTGCCAGAGCCAGCCGGGTTTTCTGTCCCCCGCTTAGGGTGGAAATGATCGTATCTGGCGAAAAGGAGCCGAACCCCATTCCATGCAGCACGCTGCGAATCCGCGTCTCCACCTCATAACCGCCGTTATCCTTGAACCAGTCCTGCTTATGAGCATATCGTTCAAGTAGATCCTCATATACGCTGTCGCTGCTGCCTCCCGCCAAGGCAGCAATTTCTTTCTCCATTGCGCGCAGCTCCCGCTCAGTGTCCAGCAGCGGAGCGAAGACGTCCAGCATTTCCGCCCAGATCGTTCGTTCCGATTGAAGCCCGCTGTTCTGGGCAAGATAGCCGATCGTTGTCTCTTTCGCCTTGAATATTTGCCCCTCATCATAAGACATTTCATTGGCTAAAATTTGCAGCAGCGTTGACTTGCCGGCACCATTGACCCCAACAAGGCCAATGCGGTCCCGATCTTGAACTTGCAGGCTAATGCCGGTAAGCACATCTGTAACACCATATCGTTTCGTAATATTAGTAGCTTGAAGCAGCATAACTTATTAATCCTCCATATCTATCGTCAGCATCTATCATCATCAGCAGCAAGGTCTTTTACTATCCATAGTGTACATGAATCTGTACCGTATTGCATCGTTCTATGTTTATGTCAATCCCCTTGTAAAAAAAGACGCAATAAAGTTATGAAAATGTGCGAATTCCTGCTGTTTTTTCAGAAATCGCTTTAGTTTTCATTTTGCTTCAACAATGATAAACTAGATAAAAACATAACTCTGTATATTGACACTATTTAATAGAACAATTCCGATTGACTTAATAGAACAATTCCGATTGACGGAGTATCTTGGTGAAGGCAGAAGGGCTAGGATGATGGATATTATCGCTGTTAAAAATACGCTTCGCCATACTATGAGGAATCAAAGGTCAGGCTTATCCGAGGCATCCCGGCGCAACCAGTCTGAAGCGGCGAGCTTGCTGGCTGAACACGAGGTACTTGCACCGCTGCGGCGCAAGCTGGGCAGACCGCTTACTGTATTCATTTATGCGTCATTTCAGGATGAGCCTGATACCAGCTATTTCATGGAGCAATGCTGGATGCAGAACGATCGGGTGTTGGTTCCTAGAATAGTAGGAGCGGGGCAATTTACGCTGCATGAATTGCATAAAACCAGTGACTTGCTGCCCGGAGCATGGGGAATTCCAGAGCCCGGAAAGCATACCAGCCTATGGCCCGAGGGCCGCTGGCAGGAAATTGATCTCGTTGTCGTGCCGGGACTCGCATTCGACAAGACTGGCGGACGGATCGGCTTCGGCGGCGGATATTACGATCGGTTTATGAGCAAGCTGAAGCTTTTGAAGAATAATGGCAGGGAGATGATCGTTGCTGCGATTGTTTTTCAAGAGCAAATATTGGCGCAGCGTATTCCGATGGAGCCCCATGATTTCAGGGTGGATCTTTTGTTTACGGCTGCTGGAACGATATATATAAGATGAAAGTAGTGAAACATTATGTCTTCGGAAACCCGTGGAGAGAAATTAACGCATTTTAATGAGCAAGGCAGAGCGCAAATGGTCGATATTTCGGGGAAGCAGGCTACGGTCCGGACAGCAGTTGCCGTCTGTACAGTGACGATGCTGCCAACTACACTTCAGGCGATCAAGGAAGGCAAGATCGGCAAGGGAGATGTGCTTGCTGTAGCCCAGATTGCCGGCATACAGGGGGCCAAGCGGACCTCCGATTGGATTCCGATGTGCCATCCCCTTCCGTTAACTGGTGTTAACCTCGAATTCACGGATAATGGAACTGATCAGTTGTATATCGAGGCTGCGGTTAGGACGGAAGGGAAGACGGGCGTAGAAATGGAGGCGCTGACAGCTGTATCTGCTGCAGCGCTGACCGTATACGATATGTGTAAAGCCTTACAAAAGGATATGATTATCGGTCCAACACTCCTTCGTTCCAAAACAGGAGGGAAAAGCGGGGACTACTCAGCATCGTTTTAATTGCAGCTATTGTTTACGTATTACTACTATATAAGTCGTCATTTTGCAGGAGAGAATTCAGACATTATAGACGGAGTTCCTAATTGGATGAGGAGGGTGACTTCATGGTTTGGAAAACAGCGATTCTGACGGCGAGCGATAAAGGCTCTAGGGGCGAACGCGAAGATACGAGTGCCCAGGTTATCCGGGAGCTAGTTGAGGAAGAACTGGGCGGTGAAATTGTCGAATACCGCATCGTTCCCGATGAGCCGGATGAAATTATCGCAGCGTTAATTGAAATGACAGATTATTTTCAGGCAGACCTTGTGATTACTACAGGAGGTACTGAATTAGCAATCAGGGATGTTACGCCTGAAGCAACCAGACGGGTTATCGAGCGGGAAGTTCCAGGGATGGCGGAAGCTATGCGTTACTCAGCTATGCAAAAAAATCCCGGGGCGATGCTGTTCCGCGGTATTGTCGGTATTCGCGGACGGACGCTAATCGTCAACTTGCCAGGCACCCCGAAAGGCGTACATGAAAATTTGGCCGCAATTATGGATCAGCTTCCTGAGGCGCTGCTGATGGTTACGGGTCAATTCCGCCTGTAGTTGAAATACCGGGCACGGTGTTGCTAAATCTGCCTTACAAAATACTGTTACTGTGACATTAGTTATGGTATGATGTGGGCGATAGAAATAACTGTGCAAAAGTATGTCAATGTACTTTTAGCTGCTCTATGGAAGGAGAACCAACATGAGTACAGGTGGATTGTTGTTGATCATCATTGCAGCGTTGCTTATATTTGGACCCAATAAACTGCCGGAGCTCGGTCGAGCTGTGGGCCGTACATTTCGCGAATTTAAGGAAGCGGCAGAAGGCGTTGTAGAAGATAAGCCCGAAGTGAGGATGGCAGAGTCCACTGAACCTGCGGCCCCCGCCCTGACGGAGGAGTCTTCGAAAGCGGAAGAAAGACGGCTGCCGGAGTAGTTTTCACAGGCAGATCCGTTCATGATAGATATTGAAACGTCCCTTCCTTTGGGAGGGATTTTGTTTGCAGACAGACGTTATTTATTTGATGGGGAGGACGGCAAATGGCCGAGGAGAGACAACAAAGTATAGTTGAACATCTAACGGAACTTCGCCGGCGGGTTTTTTGGATACTCTTCCTGTTTGTAATCGTGCTGGTCGCCTCTTTCTTCGTGGTAAAGCCGATTTACGACTATGTGACAGTCAATGCCATATCGGGAGTCCGCATTAATCTGAATGCTTTCTCATTTTGGGACGGCATCGGGGTATACATGAAAATAGCGATGCTGGTCGCTTTTGGCGTGGTGCTGCCATTTGCCCTTTATCAAATATGGGCGTTTGTCAGTCCGGGCTTGAAGCCGGCTGAACGCAAAGCTACGGTAAAATATATACCCTATGTGTTTCTATGCTTCATCATCGGTATTCTGTTCGGCTATTATGTGGTGTTCCCGCTTGCCATGACTTTTACCGGTGAAGTCAATAAGGAGCTTGGGCTTATCGAAACGTATGGCATGGCCGATTATTTCAATTTTCTATTTAACATTATCGTGCCGATTTCCCTGCTGTTTGAACTGCCTATTATCATTTTATTCCTTACGCAGCTAAGAATACTGAATCCGGGGCTGTTAAAAAAAATGCGGAGAGTCGCCTATTTTGCCCTGGTGGTTATATCTGTGATGGTTACGCCGGCGGATTTCCTTTCGGCTTTTCTCGTCCTCATTCCGCTCATTATATTGTATGAAATAAGTGTATTTCTGTCTTCGCGCGTATATCGTAAACTGGTTGCAGCAGATGCTGAGCGAGCGGCGAAATACCAATAAACAGACTTATCGGCCAACACACCTTTTTATGAGGTGTGTTTTCTAGTTATTAAAGCTGTTTTCTTCTTAGTGCAGAGCTATCTATTATGGAATATTTATGGAGTTATGGGGATATGATGAAAAGGGCTTATGACGGCATGGACATAAAAAATTGAAAAAAATGCAGCATGGAACTTGAAATCCGTATTCATTTTGAGTATCATATTAAGTGGTTGTTAGCACTGACGCATGTCGAGTGCTAATGAATAAGTTACACTATTAAATTTAAAAATCACATATTTAAAGGAGGACAATTTTCATGATCAAACCTTTAGGTGAGCGCGTATTGGTAGAACCGATTGAGCAAGAGGAAACAACTGCACTTGGCATCGTGCTGCCAGATACAGCCAAGGAGAAGCCACAGGAAGGCAAAGTCGTTGCTGTAGGCAGCGGAGCCTTGAAGGACGGCGTGCGCATTCCGTTGGAAGTGAAGGAAGGCGACCGCGTACTGTTCTCCAAATATGCCGGAACAGAAGTTAAATACGAAGGCAAAGAATACTTAATTATGAAAGAAAGCGATATCCACGGGATTGTGGGTTAAGTGTACATGAGCTTTATTTTTAAGGAATACAATGAACGAACAAATTATTCAGGGAGGTAATTGAATTATGGCAAAAGACATTAAATTTAATGAAGATGCCCGTCGTGCGATGCTTCGCGGAGTAGATGCTTTGGCAGATGCAGTAAAAGTAACTCTTGGTCCAAAAGGCCGCAACGTGGTGCTGGAGAAGAAATTCGGCAGCCCGCTTATTACGAATGACGGCGTAACGATTGCGAAGGAAATCGAGCTGGAAGATGCATTCGAGAACATGGGTGCTCAACTGGTTAAAGAAGTCGCCACCAAAACAAATGACGTCGCCGGTGACGGTACGACAACAGCAACTGTATTGGCTCAAGCGTTGATTCGCGAAGGCTTGAAGAACGTAACTGCAGGTGCAAGCCCAATCGGTCTGCGTAAAGGAATCGACAAAGCGGTTCGTACAGCGGTGGAAGAGCTGCAGAAGATTTCCAAAGCAATCGAAGGCAAGCAATCGATCGCTCAAGTTGCGGCGATTTCTGCTGGTGACGAAGAAGTTGGCGAACTGATCGCTGAAGCAATGGAAAAGGTCGGCAAAGATGGTGTAATTACGGTTGAAGAATCCCGCGGCTTCTTGACTGAGCTTGAAGTTGTTGAAGGTATGCAGTTCGATCGCGGATACATTTCGCCATATATGATTACTGATACAGATAAGATGGAAGCGGTTCTGGAAAATCCGTATATCTTGATTACAGATAAGAAAATCAGCAGCACACAAGAGATTCTGCCTATTCTGGAGAAGATCGTACAGCAAAGCAGACCGCTGTTGATCATTGCTGAAGATATCGAAGGCGAAGCACAAGCGATGCTGATCCTCAACAAGCTGCGTGGTACGTTCAACGCAGTAGCGGTGAAAGCGCCAGGCTTTGGTGATCGCCGTGAAGCGATGCTGCAGGATATCGCTGCCCTGACAGGTGGTCAAGTGATTACGGAGAAATTGGGTCTTGACCTGAAGGGTACAGGCATCGAGCAGCTTGGTAATGCTCGCCAAGTTATCGTAACGAAAGAAAATACGACAATCGTCGACGGAAGCGGAGACAAAGGCGATATTACAGCTCGCGTCAACCAAATCCGTGTTCAACTGGAAGAAACAACTTCCGAGTTTGACAAAGAGAAGCTGCAAGAGCGTCTGGCTAAACTGGCAGGCGGCGTAGCTGTAGTTAAAGTCGGCGCAGCAACAGAAACTGAATTGAAAGAGCGCAAGCTGCGTATTGAGGACGCCCTGAATGCGACTCGTGCAGCAGTGGAAGAAGGTATCGTATCCGGTGGCGGCGTAGCCCTCGTTAACGTATACAATGCTGTAGCTGCGCTTGCAGTGGAAGGCGACGAGAAAACTGGCGTGAGCATCGTATTGCGTGCTCTGGAAGAGCCAATTCGTACGATTTCCGCGAACGCAGGCGAAGAAGGCTCTGTCATCGTTGAGCGCCTGAAGAAAGAACAACCAGGCATCGGCTTCAACGCTGCTACTGGCGAATGGGTGAACATGATCGAAGCAGGTATCGTTGACCCTGCGAAGGTTACTCGCTCTGCTCTGCAAAATGCAGCATCCGTTGCAGGATTGTTCCTGACTACCGAAGTGGTAATCGCGGACAAACCAGAGCCAGAAAAACCAGCTATGCCAGATATGGGTGGAATGGGCGGCATGATGTAAGACTGACAAGGCTTCCGAGTCTTTCAGCTTAATCATCTAGCTTCTAAAATTGAGGTTATTTTAACTTCAAGCTGTGAAGCAGTCACTGTTATAAATTATAAATGAAGCAATGACCACTTCTTAATAATTTTATTAAGGAGTGGTTTTTTGTATTTTTGATATTTGCTTTTCAAGATTTTCTGGATGATCATAAGTTTAAGATAGAATACAACTAGAGTGAACATTAAGAATTACCAAATCATGCTTGAAATATAGTGAGTTATATCCTAACAACAACCTGGGATTGGTCGGGAAGTGTAACAAATATACACCATATAAGACCTCGTAACTTAGGTGGAACCAATGCTTTTGATAATCTAATCCCGATCTCAACTGTGCTCCATCAAACCGTGGTTACTCCTTGGTTTGTTGCATATTAATCTGATAAACTGACTTCAGTGCTACGATTTTGATATTAGCCTATGGAGTCAGTTTTTTTTGAAAGGATGATACAGATGTTACAGAAACTAATTGTTCAATTAAAAAAACGGCAAGAAATGCATGGGGGCTGTGATGAAATCATTATAAGCGGAGGTGATATTGTGAATGCTTGTAGTCATTTCAACCCTCCAGCTATCGATGAAGAGATTCAGAAACTAACAATTCATTTTTCATCTGAATTTCCATACGATTATATCCAATTTCTAAAATGCTGTAACGGTGCTTCATTATTCGAGAACCCTCAATATGGTGGCGAAAACATCATATATTCAATCGATGACGTCATTCTTTATAATGATACTACTTACCAACTCGATAAGATCGTTGTTGCAAATATAGTCGATGATCGGATTGTAATTGATTTGAGTCGATGGCGAAACGGCGAAGAACATTATTTACTGCTCTGTGAGAGCATGAATCCTGTTGACTTAGCAAGCAGTTTTTATTGTAACTTTGAAACCTGGTTAGAGCGATTTATAATTGCACAGGGATCTAAATTCTGGTATTGGAAAACAGGCAGAGAATAAAATAAATACTTAAGCTATTTAGCGTAGCGGTCTAATTTGGTTTCCTTCGGAATCTACAAACTTGACCTCTAATTTTCCGTCAAGACCATAGAATTGTTCGATAGCCTCATAAATCATGATTTTATGTGGTGCTTTGTAATCATAACAGAAGCCGCAGCAACGAGGTCTCTTCCCGCATACATAAACCAACAATAGAACAATCTCATGCCCACAATTTGCCCACAAACTCTACCCACACATCATACTCACACGGATTTATCGAACTAATTTTCTAGGAATGAAATGCTCCCAAGAGGGAGCCCTTTTATATTAAATCACATAAAAAATCACATTTCCGGCAATACAACTTAAGGTTGTTCTTCTTCATGGCGATCAAATTTGATATGTAGTATTTCTATTTTTTTTGAATAGTAGAAACTGCTAAAAGTATTGTGTCGGTAGTTCCACCATCGATATTCTCAATCGAGAATAACGCAGTTGGTAAGCCACGCATAGTTATAAAATCACCCTCAAGTATATCACCAGTTGAATTTGAGTAAATACCAAAAATGGAATTATCGTTGTCATCTATAATACGAATTTCTGCTGTAATTCCTGAATCAGGATCTTCTACTTCCTTAATCTGTACAACGTGTCCGCTAACCTCCACCATTGTATCTAAATACCGAGAGATGTTTTTAAAAAGATGACTTGTTGTAATTTCAGAGTTTACTTGTTTATCAGTTGTTTTTTTCGTTTCGGCGGTAACAGCAGGAAAAAGTTCAGGATAGTCAAATAGGTAGATAATTGTTTTATGATCCATACTTTCCCCAGAATATAACTTGGTAATTGCCTCCATTAGCAAAGCTGGGTATTCATTAATTTCGTGGTCATTATCAGCTGCCACTTCCGCTTCGGTTGCAAATTGTTTTGTAGTAGCATTGTTAGATTGTTCGGCAATCTTTCCGTTATCATTTCCACAAGCCGTGATGATTACTACGGCAGTAAAAATGAATGCTGCTAGTTTTAGGCATTTCAATTATATTCATTCTCTTTCATGTTCCTCATCGGCTGAGGTATTTGCTCACTTCTTCTCGTCTTCTTTTATCTTTTTTGAGTTGTAATCCACAATTACTTCTTTCGACAAATAGGAAGTGTTTCCTCGAGAACGAAGTTCGGTTAATTTCATACGATGTTGAGGTATGAACCGCAATATGCTAATAAAAATAGAAACAAGGAGGCTGCGCCACAGCCTTCCCGGTACAACACCTGGGTGGAATACCTCCAAGAATAAGCTTGAAAATAACCCGTACCTTGGCGCTAACCTGGGCGGGTTATTTTTGTTTATTCAGGTATGTGATATAAAATTGTTTTTGTCGTCATTTATGTATTGTTAGCTATCATTATAATTAATTTGCTGTTATAAAAGATCCATGTGTGAAAGTGAAGTGTAAGCCGAAAGAAGACGTTTTTTTAAAAGTGTCTTCTTTCGGGTTTTGTCATTAAGTATATGTATTTATCAAACAGATTTCTTCATTAAATTAGTTATGTAAGCTCTGTAGCGTTGTTATGCTCTTGGTCCTGTTCCTGCTGTCTTTCCGTATCTTCTTTTTCTTCCCTTCGGAAGCTTTTCCCAATGGCGAACAGAGGCCCGATTAAAATGATGCCGAATTTAGCAATTTGAAATATTGCTCCGGCTGCACCTGGTTCTTCATCAGAAACGGTTTGTCCGCGTTTTCCGGTAAATTCGCCGATCGTCAAACTGACTGTATAACCAACGATTCCATCATACCCGGTCGATTCCATTAGAAACTCATTCAATAATTCATTAGCCACTGATTTTAAGGTTGGGTCATCAGCTGCAATATACTCCATTTGAACGAGTTCCTGCTGAAAATCTCTTTTTAATAGCTCCATCCCTGTAAATAGATGGGCGGCACAAGCTACTACGCTCATACATATGGCCAGTATGAATGCTTGACCTTTCTTTTCTGCGACCATATTAACACAGAAAAAGATGATTAGGGTGAGCAGAAGCGGGAAAATTGGAATGATATCTCTCCAATTGTAAGTGACCCATGCATAGGCGGCACTGCTCAAAATAAGGATTGCTAAAGCGATGATACTACTGACTGTTTTCTTCAAGAAAAATAACCTCATTTCATTTTTATTTACTATTTATATATCGGATTTTAAATTTCAAATTATAGAATGATTATCAAATTAATAGAAGAAAATATAGTTTATTACCGAAGCCGCTTCATAAAACTTAAAAGGGATTCTATTGACAAAGCCAAGGAATCGTGTTAAATTTATCTCGGATTAAAGATACTTGATGTCGAAATAAATCAAAAGAGCATGTTATGCATTTGCGCTGTGGTGAAGGTGGCCATGCGGTGAATGCTTTCCAGTAAAATTTTTTTCTCCCATATCTTGAAGTGAAGATAGTTTAATTTAAGACAGTTTATATGAATGTCATTTTATTGACATCATATTGGAATGGAGTTTTTAAAAGGAGGGTATGTTAAAAATGAATCATTTAAAAGGAATTCACCACGTTACTGCCATCACGAGTAGTGCGGAAAAAAACTATGAGTTTTTTACATACGTATTAGGAATGCGTTTGGTGAAAAAGACAGTGAACCAGGACGATATTCGAACGTATCACCTGTTTTTTGCGGATGATAGGGGAAATGCCGGAACAGACATGACATTTTTCGACTTCCCTAACATCCCTAAAGGTATACATGGCACAAATGAAATTTCAAAAACATCGTTCAGGGTACCGACAGATGAGGCAATAAACTATTGGGTCAAACGGTTTGACCGGCTCCAAGTAAAGCATAATGGAGTTAAGGAGCAGTTCGGGAAAAAGACAGTATCCTTCGTTGATTTTGACGATCAACAGTATCAAATCATTTCAGATGAGTTTAACGAAGGTGTGGCCTCGGGAACCCCTTGGAAGAATGGGCCAATTCCATTGGAATATGCCATTACAGGTTTAGGTCCGATTTTTGTGCGGGTTGCTGATTTCAATTATTTTAAACAAGTGCTTGAAAAAGTTATGCTGTTTAAAGAAATTGGCCAGGAGGAATCATATCATTTATTTGAAGGAGGTGAGGGAGGAAACGGTGCGCAAATCGTTGTGGAGCATAACACGGTGCTTCCAAATGCACGGCAAGGTTTCGGTACTGTTCATCACGCTGCCTTCCGCGTAGAGGATCGTGCGGTGTTAGATGAATGGCAGGAACGCTTGGAAGGCTTTGGTTTCCAAACATCGGGTCATATCGATCGTTACTTCTTTGAATCTCTTTATGCACGCGTTGCACCTCAAATATTGTTTGAGTTGGCGACAGACGGACCAGGGTTTATGGGGGATGAGGAATATGAAACATTGGGTGAGAAGCTGTCATTGCCCCCATTTTTGGAGCCAAAGAGAGCGCACATTGAGAAGTTTGTACGGCCCATCGACACAGTAAGAAGCACAATCGATTTTGCGAAAGAATACGAGGTATAATCATGAGTTTTATCAGAAAGATATTCGGATTAAATACAAATACAAATTCAAATGAAGAGCAAATAGGAGGAAATGAAATGTTGAAAATCGGAATTGTTTTAGGAAGTACTCGTGAAGGTCGTGTAAGTCCACAAGTTGGCGCCTGGGTGAAAGAAGTAGCAGATCTGCGCGGGGATGCGGAGTATGAAATTATCGACATCGCAGAGTTCAAACTGCCACTGTTAGGTGAGCCCGGCGGCGATGCATCTGGCGCAGCAGGCTGGTCCGCTAAAATCAGCGGTTGCGATGGATTTGTATTCATCGTTCAAGAATATAACCATTCCATTACAGGCGCACTGAAAAATGCTTTGGATTACTTGCGTGATGAGTGGAATAACAAAGCTGCGGGGATCGTATCGTACGGTTCTGTAGGCGGGGCGCGTGCAGCGGAGCATTTGCGCGGTATTTTAGGCGAATTGTTGGTCGCGGATGTACGCGTACATCCGGCATTGTCCTTATTCACTGACTTCGAGAACGGTACGTTCAAACCTAAAGATGTGCAAAAAGATTCCGTAAATCAAATGCTCGATCAATTGATTCCATGGTCCACAGCGTTGAAAACTATCCGGTAATTAAAAATGTAAATGAAAAAGGCTCCCGTCAGGGAGCTTTTTTTTCATTAGTAGAAAGAAAGCTAGATCGGATTGTCCTATGCCACATATTTGGCTAAGGAGATCAGAGCTGTAATCGTAATAATGTTCAAGATCGTTGAAATAAGCACGGTTTGGGAAGCGAAATCAGGTTCATTATCATATTCTTCAGCGAGTATAGTGCTGTTAACGCCAGTCGGCATGCCTGAAGCGATCAGCAGTGCTTGTGCTGGAATCCCCTTTAAACCGATAATGCTGATGAGTAACAAGCCGATGGCGGGGCCGACCAGCAGCCGCAAGCCAACACTGATATACACATCTAACCGATCAAGCCGCAGCGGATATTGGATAATTTGGGCGCCCAGCGTCAGCAAGGCGATACTAACCATGGAATCGGCAATATAGCCTAGCGGCTTGGCGGCGAATTCAGGCAACGGCCAGCGAAAGACGTGGAAAATTAGTCCGGCAACAAGCGCGTAAGGAACAGGCATTTTAAAAAATCCGATCAGCGCCGCCTTCAGCGTCCCTCCAGATTTGGCGCGTTGAACCGAAATAACGCCGTAGGTAAAGGTTACCAAGCTTTGAAAGGTCATCACGAGCGCCTGAATAGAAGCGGCAAGCGGATCGCCTTTAAATGCGAGCTGATTGATCGGGAGCCCATAGTTTCCTGAATTGTCCAAGATGAGGCTGTTGGTGAACGCCGCCTTCATTCCCGGTTTAAATTTCCTTCTCCAGCAGACGATGGAGCTTACAGCATACAGCAGCGCAACGTATAAGACATAGAATAAGGTGACACTGCCTAACAGTAAAGGGGACATTTCAGATTGGTACATACTCAGGAATACAACAGCAGGAGTGATGTAATAAAAGTTGATTTTCGCTAAAGTATATAAATTGAGCTGAAAGGCACGATGCATGAGCGCGCCGAGTCCAATCAGCACAAAAATGGGCAGAACGACATCCATTACAATCTCAATAATCATCTCGATGTTATTTTCCTTCTAAACAAGTAGTGAAATCTTAAACAGATTCCCTAGTTATTATACCATGGTGAAACGCAAAACTCAGAAATTCGAACAAAAAAATAAAAGCATGCGAATAATTTGGGAAATAAATGATTCTGTGATAAATAGGCTTGTCTGCCGCCATTCACTATTTAATAGTATTGAAGAAATAATAGCGATACGCGGGCGGTGTGTACATGTATGATGTCGCAGCTTTCCCCATTTAACATAAAAAGCCCCCAAGCGGGAGCAGGACGGAATTTCTAATATGAAACAACAGGGATCAGACGGTTTTATTTTTTAAATTTTCCATATCAGCTTCCAGCTTAAGCTGCCGGCGATTAATAATATCAATACTGTACTCATGTGTGTTAAGCTGGTTACTCGCTCTTCGTTCAAAAGGTTTCTGTGATAAGTCAAGCCGCTTGGTAATTTCCAATGTTTCCAGGACGGCTTGTCTCCCATATTTTAGTTCATCTTATATCCCACAATGTAACGATAAAAAACGCCCCTATTCCTCAATCGAGAGGGAGGTGACGTTCTTTTAATCATTCATATGCTTTACAAATCTGCTGGTCAAATCTGTTCCAGCTCTTGCTTCTGCTCCTGCGGTCGTAGAACCGGCTTCAATTCATCTTCAATTGTTGAATCAGAAAGCTTTACATTTGAACGATAGGCAGCCCGGATAATGAGATGTCCGGATACGGGAGCTGTAATGAAAACAAACAGAATTCCCAGAATGACCCGAACACTGATAAAAGCATCACTGAACCAAATGTAGAGAAACGTTCCGATAAGGGTTAAAAGTACAGCAAGGGTGGAGCTTTTGGTTGCTGCGTGCGCGCGCGTGTAAACATCCGGAAAGCGAATAATTCCAATGGCGCTAATTACACTAATAATGCTGCCGACTAAAATCAGCGAGGCTCCGACAAACTCACCCACTGCGTTTACGTTCAATAATAACACCTCTCTCGATAAATCTGGAGAGCGAAATCGTACTGATGAAGGCCAGTAAGCCCAGGATGAGAATAACCTCCAGATAAGCTTTGGTCCTCAGCATTATAGATACCGCGGCGATGCCGGAAATCAGGTTGACGCCGATCATGTCCATCGCGATGACGCGATCAGGCAGGGATGGCCCCTTGATAATACGGTAGAGAGAAATGGCGATCGCCACGCTGAACAGGGTAAGCGAAATACCCAGCATAATTTTGATCATTATCGAGTCACCTCCATGATTGCTTTTTCAAACCGTCCCAAAGAGCGGATAAGATCGTTTTTGTAACGTTCAATGTCGAGCGCATGGATATAGAATGTATCTCCTTCAGGCGAAACTTCCATAACGACCGAGCCCGGGGTAAGCGTGAGCAGCAGAGCCAGTGTGGTTACTTCCCAGTCGCTTTTCAGGGCTGTCCGATAGGTGAAAATACCAGGCTTAATATCTATTTTTGGACTGATGATATGCTTCATGACGACAAAAGCCGATTGGAACAGCTCGGAAATGAAAATCAGGATCAGCTTGACGACCCGGTAGAACCGATGCAAATAAAATTGCTTCCCGAAAAAGCGCTGCATGACGAAAATAATCGCTACCCCGACAAGAAAACCGGCAAAAAATGTCGTAAATCTCAGCTCGTCTTCATCATTGAGCACCATCCATAGAAAAGCTATAAATAAATTGAGCAGAAATTGAGCAGGCATTTTACATCCCCCCTTCCTTCATCTCGCGCAAATTAGCTGGGCCATTCACTTCGCTTTAGGTCAGTTTCAATAGCTTCAATTATTTGTTCAAGACGGCATCAATATAAATGTAAGGATTCGATAGCGTTTTGGCCGCATCAGCGACGTAAGGCGAAACGAATTCCGCTCCCAGCCCAAGTCCGATGGAAGCGGCTGTAAGCAGAACGCAAGGGACCAGCCAGCCTTTGCTGAGGGGAACGACTTCCTCCTCGCTGGTCGTGGATTCTCCCCAGAAGCAGTTCAGGAAAATGCGCAGCAGGGAATAGAGCACGAATATGCTGGATATAAGGGAGAGGGCAAGCAAAATATACGCTCCGCTCTCTATGGCACCTTGACCGATCAGGAATTTTCCCATGAAACCGCTCAAGGGCGGTATGCCGGCAAGAGCCAGCATGATGATGAAGAACGACCAGCCTAACATCGGATAGTGGCGAATGAGTCCGCTCATCCGGTCGATCATCGGCGTACCGGTAAGAGCAACCATGGAACCAGCGATAAGGAACAAGGCTGCTTTAACGAGCATGTCATGCACCAGATAATAAATTGACCCTTCGATAGCCGCCGGAGTGGCGGCTGCAAGACCCACCAGAATGAAACCGACGGCAATGACGACGTTAAAGGATACGATTTGGCGAATATCCTTATAAGCGATTGCCCCGAAGGAGCCCCCGATCAGCGTAATGCCTGCCATGATGCCGATGATCGTATGCGTGATCGCTGGCTCGTGATAGAAGAGCAGGGTGAACATACGGAACATGGCATAGATGCCGACCTTGGTCAACAGCCCTCCGAATAATGCGGCTACGGCTGTCGGCGGTACGCTGTATGATCCCGGAAGCCAGAAATACAGCAGCAGGCCGGCCTTTAAGCCGAAGACGAGCAGGAACAGTATGCTGATTACGGTCAGCAGCGGAGTTTGCCCGGCTTCGGCAATCCGCTCGGAAAGATGGGCCATGTTTAACGTGCCAACCGTACCGTACAGGTAAGCGATCGCTACAAGAAAAAACCAGGAGGAAAGCACGTTAATCGTTACGTATTTTATGGACTCCCTCAATTGAGGCTTGGTGCCTCCAAGCGTAATGAGCGCATAGGAAGCGAGCAGCATGACTTCGAAGCACACATAAAGGTTGAACAAGTCCCCTGTCAGGAAGGAGCCGTTGACGCCAGCCACCATGAGCAGCACAAACGGGTAGAAGAACATTCGCTCCCGCTTTTCCCCGATAGAGTAGAAGGCATAGATTAGGCAAACCGCGGCAACAAGGCTCGTCGTAAACACTAACAGCAGAGAGAAGGAATCGCCAACAAAGAGAATGCCGAACGGAGGCTGCCAGCCCCCGAAGTCAAGGCGGAGGATTCCCTCGCTTTGAATCATGTTTAGCGTATAGAGGCTTATTCCCGTAACCGACAGGATGGAGGCCAGGCTAAGCCATCTTTGTATTTGGATTTGCGACCGGAAAAATACAAGAATAATACCGATTAGTACCGGGATGACGACAGGAAGCACAAGAATATTACTCATTAACCATACCTCTTAATTCACTTAAATCATCGCTTCTGCTCTCCTGGTACAACCGGTATGCGAGTACGAGAAGAAAGGCGGTGACTGCAAAGCTGATCACAATGGAAGTCAGGATCAGGGCTTGCGGCAGGGCATCGGTAAAAGTGCTTGTCTCTTCCCCAAGCACGGGCACGCCTCCGGTCTTTAGTCCGCCCATCGTCATAATTAGCAAATGTGCTGCATGCGTCAGCACGGCCGTTCCTAGAATGATCCGAATAACATTCCTGGAGAGAAACAAGTAAGTCGCAACGGACACCAGCACTCCCGTCAGGATGATGATCAACGTTTCCATACACTTACACATCCTCACTAATACTTAGAATAATCGTAACTACGACACCGACGACTCCGAGGGCTACGCCAAGTTCAAAGATCGTAACTGTAGCGAGGCCCGTTTTTCCAAAGACAGGAAGATTAACATAAGAATAAGCATGGCTTAAGAAAGGGATATCCAGGAACAAGGAAGCGGCACCCGTAGCGACCGTAATGAAGGCGCCGACAGCAGCGACCATTTTGAAATCCAGGGGAATCCGCTTCATAATAGTTTCCGTATCAAAGGCAAGAAATAACAGGACGAGTGCGGAAGCAAGCACGAGCCCGCCAATAAAGCCGCCGCCGGGGCTGTTATGCCCGGATACGAATAAATAGACAGCCATCGTCAAAATAATGAACACGACGATTTTCGTAACCGTTTGTAAAATAACGTCATTGATCTTCAAGTTTCTGTTCCTCCTTCGTTGCCTTTAGCTTAATTAGCGTATAGACGCCCAAACCGCCGATGAAGAGAACGATAACCTCAAGCATTGTATCGAACGCACGGAAATCGCCGAGAATCGTATTGACGATGTTCTTGCCGCCGGCAAGCTCGTATGCGTTCTCGAAGTAGCCGGAGATCGTCTCGAACAGCTTGCCGCCCCGAACCGCGAGCGCAACTAATACAAAGATCGCGCCTACAGCGATGGAAATGATCAGGTTGTTTCGTTTCGTCCGGCGGGGTGCATTCTCTTTCTTCCATTCAGGAAGATAATAAAAGCAGAGCAGGAACAAGGCCGTCGATACTGTCTCCACGACAAGCTGGGTCAGCGCAAGGTCAGGCGCGCGGAACACAACGAAGAACAGGGCCATGGAATACCCGAGTGCTCCATTGAGGAGTATGGCGTTCACACGCGATTTTGCCATTGGAATCGCTAGCCCGGCAGCGATCATGATAAGTACGAGAACGACTTCATATACACTGATCGCGGCATCGCCCGCAAAGTCGAAAGAATAGGCTCCGGTCAACAGCAGCGTACCTCCGACTGCGGCGATGAAAAAAAGGAAAATATAAATCGAATAACTTCGCAGATGACCCGTCATATAAAAGGAAGTTAACCGGTTCGAGATTTTCTCTATTTGAATCAGGCTGTTGTTGTACAGGTTGTCGAGCGTCCATTTTTCAGGCAGCAGCGAATAAATTCCCTTCCAGCGCCGGATCGACAAATATAATAACGTACCGATAACGATGACCCCTATCGTCATCAGCAGAGCTGTATTAAATCCGTGCCAGGCAGAAATCGGCTTAACCATGCCTTCGAGCTGCAGTGAAGGCAGAATGCTTGCCATCGCCGGACGCAGCAAATAGTCGCCCAGCACGTTAGGGAAGAAGAAGATGCCTACGACGAGAATCGCCAGAATGATCGGCGAAATTAACATGCCAAGCGGCGCTTCATGGGCTTCATGATCCAGTTTTTCCGGCTGGTAAGGACCCAGGAACGTCTTGAATACGATGATCATGCAGTAAATAAATGTAAACACGCTGGCAATCCAGGCGACGGCAGGGAACAATACCTTCGATATATGCAAAGAGAAGATGCCGGTTTGACTTACACTAACTACGGCTTCGAAGAACATCTCCTTGCTTAAAAAACCGTTAAAAGGAGGCAGGCCCGCCATTGAAAAGCTGCCGATCAAAGCGATCGTAAATGAAATCGGCATCAGTGACATGAGCCCCCCAAGCCGCCGGATGTCACGGGTGCCAGCTCCGTGGTTCACAATGCCGATCACCATAAACAGTGCTCCTTTAAAGGTCGAGTGGTTCACCAGGTGGAACAAAGCGGCAAAGGTTGCCTGGGTATAGATCACGGTCTCTTTGCCAGCTCCCATGGACAATGCCGCTGAGCCGATACCGAACAAGCTCATTACGAGACCGAGCTGGCTAATGGTCGAGTAGGCGAGCAGAGCCTTGAGATCTGTCTGGCGTACGGCGTTGAAGGAGCCCCAGAAGAGCGTAATGATCCCGACGCTGCTGACGAGCCAAAACCAGGTTTCATGGCTGCCGAAAACGGGCGTGAACCTGGCGACCAAATAAATACCAGCCTTAACCATAGTGGCGGAGTGGAGATAGGCGCTAACTGGCGTCGGCGCTTCCATTGCGTCGGGCAGCCAAATATGGAACGGGAATTGGGCCGATTTGGTGAAGGCTCCAACAAGAAGCAGTAGCATCGCGGGTACAAATAGCATATGATTGGGATCGATGTCCGCGATGATTTCCCGGATGCTCATTGTGCCTGTCATCACATAAATCATAATAAAACTGGTCAGCATGGCGATGCCGCCAGTGACCGTAGTTAATAGAGCCTTCTTTGCTCCATAGCGGGATCTCTTGCGGTGATACCAAAAGGCGATCAGCAGGAAGGACGAAATACTCGTTAACTCCCAGAAAACATAGAACACCATCAAATTGTCGGAGAAGACTACGCCAAGCATGGCCCCCATAAATAACAGCAAGTAAATATAAAAGTGATTAAGGGACTCCTCCGAGGACAAATAATATATGGAGTAGATGACGACAAGACTGCCGATACCGGTAATTAAGAGACCGAATATTAGGCTGAGCCCGTCGAGATAAGTGTTAAAATGAATGTCGTAGGATGGAATCCACGTCATAGTACTTAAATAAGTTGCTCCTTGGGCCACCGACGGGATATAGCGGGCGAGGGCAACAAACAGAACGACCGGAACAATAAGGACGAACCAGCCTATATGATTGCGTGAAACCTTTGTATACAGAAGTGGTATGATTACAGCAGCAAGAAAAGGAATAATAATGGCTAAGTTCACAGATAACAAAGTCAAACCTCCAATTTCTTCATGATGGTTGCAGCTTATGATTAGTTAAAGTTTGCACATTTTTCGACGGTACAATACTTGTGCAGGATGGCTTACTTTTTTTTAGATAAAATGAAAGTGTAAGCTCTTAGACTGATCTTCTCCAAACGCAGTAAAACCAGCATTTCAAGAAGGATTCCCGCAGGGCTTGACTCCTATGTCAATAAGCGGGATAATAGGAAACCATAAGTCCTGTGATGGCCTATGGTATCAAAGAGAGGACTTCGCTTAGGAAGTGAATTGGGAGTTCTGTGAAAGAAGCCGGCAGCTTTAAGTTTGGTTGTTCAAAGCAGCTAAATCGACAACTTCGGACCTCCTAACAAATGATAAGGAAAAATTATAATAATAATATAATTATACAATATAAATATGCATGCTGTACAATTGTACATTCCATGCATAAGCTTTTCTTATAGATGTTGTTCAAGAAGTCGTCCGTTGCTTACATTATTATGGAGTATTTGGCAGCAAAATTTAATGAATTATTTAATGAGGTGAATTTTTGTCATGAAGAAAGTAAAGGGTCGTATGGATGAGAGCATTCTCGTTTGTGTATATTACGGTCCAAATGGTGAACGGTTGATCAGACGCGGTCATAAAATGGCAAGCATGCTGAACTGTCCATTATATATTTTGACGGTAGATCCGCTGCCGTATGATGAATTCGACGCGGAAAAATCCGGCTACATCGACAGATGGAGAGAGCTGGCTGAAGAATGTGAAGTTGAAGAGTTTATTCTTATGGATAATGAGAAGCGGCCGATCGCCAAAGCAATTGCTGAGGTTGCCCATAGATATAATGTTACGCAAATTGTAATCGGACAAACTGCCCAGAACCGCTGGGAGGAAATTACGAAGGGCTCCTTTGCCAATGTACTTCTAAGAGAGATCACTTTCGTCGACATCCATATCGTATCCTTGGACCGGACAATTAAAACGGAAGAGGAAATTGAGTACGAAGCGGGAGTGCGCAGTTATTTATTGAAGGAGGGAGACAGCTACCGGCTGTGTTTCTCTTGTCAAAAGGACATTAGTTATGAAGGGATTTTCTACAAAGAGATAGGGACGGATTTTAACAACGGCTTGTTCAAATTCGTTTCTATGGGCAGAACATATCAAGTTCATGTCGCTGAGGATAGAGTAACCGAGTCCATTCACTTGCCGTCCAATGCCAAATCTGAGCATAAAACGCATGATTTAATATAGCATAAGCAGTAGAAAATACGCAGTAAACATACGTTGTAAACAATAAGGCTGCCTTTCCGTCACCCATGACGGGAGGCAGCCTTATTGTTTTATACTATATTTTTGGATAGGCTTGATCATCGGGAAATCCGTAATTTTCATAATTTGGACGGGGTTTCTTGAGTCTTTGGACCTCCTCATCCGCTAAATGATAGGTTATACTACCTATGAAATAATTGTTTCACCATTTTATACCTTAATTACTCGTTACATATGTTCAGAAAATGTACAGAAAGCATTGTTATATTTAGGACGATTAAGGAATTAAGAGAGCATCTAATCTATTATTTGGCAAAAAGGAGCAAGAGAATGAAGAGTTATAAAGGTGTTATACGAACTCATTCGTTTGCGCGATTAACGGCTTTGTTAACTGTTTTGGCATTGCTTACCAGCTGCGGTATGTTTGGTTCCGGCAGCAATTCGGCAGACAGTCAGGGGGACTTAGGCCAGGCAGGACAGGAAATTATACGCTATACGGGTGAGAAAAGCAGAATCATTTCATATGTGTATACTGCAAAAAAAGATTTCAGTCTTACATTTAATGGAATGGGTGACAAGCAGACGATGGAAAGACTGCTTGATGAGCTGGACAAGTACGATATTAAAGCTACTTTTTTCCTACCGGGAATCAGAGTGGCGGAGGAACCGGACATCGCCAAAAATATTATTTCCCGAGGACATGAAATCGAGAACAACACGTTAAACCATCTGGATTTGACAACATTGGAATATGAACAGATTTATAAGGAAATCAAGCTCAGCAATGAGGTCATTCAGAAAGAGACAGGCATAACTCCTAAGTATATACGAACGAAGTCAGGCGATTATTCGGATGATATACGTCTAGTAGCAGCACAGCTCGGCATGGAGGGAGTTGTCAGCTACAATATCAATCCGAAGGACCGTGATATGAAAAGCGCTCAGGAAATCGGTGATTATGTAGCCAGGTATATATCAAGGGGAAGTATTATTTCACTGAATACCGACATCAATCCAGAGGTGATTCCTTCGGTCGGCCTTATCGCTAAGGCTGCAGAGGATATCGGCTATAAGCTGGTCACGCTTAGCGAATTGGTGGAGCGCGGCGGAGAGCGTAAGCCGCTGGAGCAAATTCCCGGATATGACGCGGCTAAAATCAATCCGGATTATAAAGGAACTTCCTATGAACTGGTCTACAAAGCTAAAACGAGGAAGAAGGAAATCGCTCTTACGTTCGACGACTGGGCTACTGACAAAACGGTAACACAGATTTTGGATATTTTGGCTGAATACGACGTCAAGGCCACTTTCTTTTTGCGGGCGCAAGGGGTGGAGCAAAATCCTAATCTGGCGAGAGCTATGATCGAAGAGGGGCATGACGTGGCGAACCATTCCTACGCCCACCAGGTAGTGACGACGTTAACTCCTGAACAATTGCAGGAAGATGTAGTCAAGGCGCACCAAGTGATTACCGAGGCGATTCAAGAGCAGCCGCTTATGCTTTACCGGCCGCCGACCGGGGTTGTGGATGATGCAACGGCAGAAATTATCGCCGCTACAGGTTATCCGCGAATTGCCATGTATGATGTCACGACACTCGATTGGGACGTAAACAATAGCGCGGAGGATATCGTGAAAGGGATTATGAAGAAGACGCAGAGCGGAAGTGTAATACTGCTGCATATTCTCGACGGAATCCATACGGCAGAAGCATTGCCCACAGTATTGGAGAAATTACAGGACAAGGGCTACACATTCGTGAAGATGAAAGATTTGATCGAGTAAACAATCTGACAGACGGAGATGGAGCAAAATGGGATTGTATGAGGATATCGTCGATCGGCGAAAGGGAATTGCCGTAGTTGGGCTTGGTTATGTTGGATTACCTATAGCCGTTGCCTTTTCCAGAAAGACAAAGGTGGTCGGCTTTGATGTCAATCAAGCTAAAGTGAACGGCTATTTGGCAGGATTCGATGCAACTGGAGATTTGGGAGATGACATCATCCGCGCATGTGAGGTTGATTTCACCTCCGATGAGGAAAAGCTGCAGGGGATTCCCTTTTTCCTCGTGGCCGTACCGACTCCGATTCAGAGCGGAAATGTCCCGGATTTGAAATATGTGCAGAGCGCGAGCCGGATCGTCGGGAAAAAACTGACCGAAGGCGCAGTCGTCGTATATGAATCAACGGTGTATCCGGGAGTGACAGAGGATGTCTGTATACCTATTCTCGAAGCGGAGTCGGGACTCCGGTGCGGGGAAGATTTCAAAGTCGGCTATTCGCCCGAGCGGATTAACCCGGGAGATAAGGTTCACCGGCTGGAAAGCATCGTGAAGATTGTATCCGGTATAGATGAAGAAGCGCTGGACATTATCGCCAAAGTATACGAGCTTGTAATCGAAGCGGGAGTATACCGGGCAGAGAGCATCAAGGTAGCCGAAGCGGCCAAGGTGATTGAGAATGCGCAGCGGGATATCAATATCGCCTTTATGAACGAATTGTCCATGGTATTCCATCGGATGGGCATCGACACGAAGGCTGTGCTGAGCGCGGCGGGAACGAAATGGAATTTCCTCAACTTCACACCTGGATTAGTTGGAGGCCATTGCATCGGCATTGATCCGTATTACTTGACGTATAAAGCGGAGGACTCCGGCTATCATTCCAAAATCATTCTGGCCGGCCGCCACATCAATGATAGTATGGGAACCTATATTGCCGATCAAATCATAAAAATATTAGTCAGGTTGCAGCTGGATATAAAAAATACCCGAATCGGTCTGCTCGGATTGTCATTCAAAGAGAATTGCGCGGATATCCGGAATACGAAGGTAACCGATATCATCCGGGAGCTGCAAGACTATGGGGTGACGACGCTGGTTGCCGATCCTTTGGTTGATCCAAGTCAAGCGTATGAAGAATACGGCATTGAGCTGTCAGACATGTCCTCCTTCAAGGATTTGAACGTCATCATTGTCGCCGTGCCCCATACAGCGATTGCGGAGATGGGCATCGATGATTTCAAGGAAATGTACAATGGCAACGAGATAAAAATTATGATCGATATTAAGGGGATTTATTCCAAGTTAGAATATGAGCAAAACGGGTTTTATTATTGGAGGTTGTAGCTATGACCAATAAATGGATTGGGGACACAAACAGTGATTAATAGTAAGAGGAATAAGGAAGAAATATTGACTGTGCCCAAAACGGACAGGCGGACTTTGTCTCACGTACCGGATCCGGAAAATATTCGCGGACGCCTCGACCGCCGCGGCTTGCGGGATCTGGGACTGGATATAGACGACAACGACCTCGAAGCGAGGGAGAAGCTGCGCCTGCTCAGCTTAAGGTATGTCGCGGATTTTGACGTGCTGCTTATCGGAAAAAAGCAGAAAAGGAAAGCAGGCCTGAAAGCTCGGGCGGTGGATATTTCATCCACAGGAGTGCTGCTTCAAATCGATCCCGCAGCAGGCAAGCTTGAGGCTGGAGACCGTCTGCAGGTCCGTTTTCAAATTCCTCAAGGAACGATGCCGGAAGGGTTTGAATCCTCGGTGAAAATCGATGCGGATGTCGTCCGGACATTTACCCGGCAAGCGGATGGTGAGGAGAAGCTGATGGCCGCGCTGCAATTCGTGCAGCCGCTGACGGATTATTTTCAGAAGAAACGATGGGGTTATTCGATTTATACCGCAAGCGGGCTAATGTTTGTTGCTGTCGCCGTCATTATGTTGATGCGCGTGGAAAGTGTCATCTATTTCAAATATAATCTCTGGCTGTATTTATACAGTCTGATCGCCGCTATATTTTTGTTAAGCCGCTATTTGTTTGGCGCATTTTACCGGGATGTGCCGGTGAATCCGGACTACACCCCCGGTGTAACGATTGTAATACCCTGCTTTAATGAAGCCGAATGGATTCACAGAACGATATTAAGCTGTATTAACCAGGATTACCCGATAGACAAACTGGAGGTTATTGTCGTTGATGACAGATCGACCGACAACTCCGTAGAGCAGATCCAAAAGACAATTCAAATGGTTCACAATGAAGCGGAGCGCTATGCAACGAAAGAAAGGTTAAAGATGGTCGTGCTGCCGGAGAACGGCGGCAAGCGAGTTGCCTTAGTCAAGGGTGTCGAAATGGCCAAGCATGATCTCGTTGTATTTGTGGATTCCGACAGCTTTCTGGAACCGACAGCGATCAAGCATCTGGTGCAGCCTTTCCAGGATCCGCGTATGGGCGGCGTTGCTGGCCGGACCGACGTAGAGAACAAGTACACAAACTCGATTACGAAGCTGCAAACCGTGCGCTATTATATCGCGTTTCGTATTATGAAAGCGGCGGAATCGTGGTTTGATAGTGTCACCTGCTTGTCCGGCCCGCTATCCTGCTATCGGAAGGATCTTATTTTGCAGCATTCCGAAGCTTGGCTGAATCAGAAGTTTCTTGGACAGCCGGCTACCTTTGGTGACGACCGCAGCATGACGAACTTCATTTTAAGAACCCATCGCACGGCATATCAGGACGCCGCGATCTGTTCTACGATCGTGCCTTCGAAAATGAGCGTTTTCCTGAAGCAGCAAATGCGCTGGAAGCGGTCGTGGCTGCGTGAGTCGCTGCGCGCAGCCGGATTTATTTGGCGGAAGGAGCCTTTTATGTCGCTGTTCTTCTACGTAGGTGTAATCGTGCCGATCGCCGCACCTATTGTAGTCCTGTACAACTTAGTTTATGTGCCGATCGTTCATCATGTTTTTCCCGGTACCTTCTTGATGGGCTTGCTATTGATGGGAATGCTTATGAGTCTCGCTCATTTATTGTTCCGCAAAAGCAAGCTGTGGCTATACGGTCTGGTGTTCTGTCTATTTTACGAAGCGGTGCTGCTATGGCAAATGCCTGTCGCCTGGGTCACCTTCTGGAAGTCGACATGGGGGACGAGGGAGACGCCGCAGGATATTGAAGCACGGCAGAAAAAAGAAGCAAGAAAGCAAAAAAATAAAAATAGAATCGGATTGCCGTTCTAATGCAATCGTCCGAAGATTCATATAGTGAGGATGGCAGAAATGTTAAAAAAGAAGCGGAGTTCTGCCCTTGATTATCGCAAGAAAAACCGGCGTAAGGTTACAAAAACTATTGTGCAAAGTGCGATATTGTTGATTGTGGGCTTCCTGCTCGTCAATGCCCTATTCGGGCTTCGCAGGTACGAGGAGCCCAGCAAAGCGGAGTGGACGAATAAGGAAGGGTTTATCGCCTTGTCCTATTTTGGTGTAGGCCGAAATTCCACTCCCAAATTAGTGGCAAAGAGCCAGCTCGATCAACAGCTTCAGGCACTTTATGATCAGGGCTATGTTACGATTTCGCAGCAGGATGTTATAGACTTTTATCAAAGTAATAAACCTTTGCCGGACAAGGCGCTTTTCCTATCCTTTGAAGATGGCCGGAATGATTCCAGCCTATTCTCCCAATCGCTGCTGGAAAAGTACAATTATAAAGCGACCTTCTTCACTTACGCCAATAAGATGGGCAATAGCGAGCGCAAATTTGTGCAGCCTAAAGAAATGCTGAAGATGATGAAGTCAGGCTATTGGGAGCTTGGAACGAACGGGAATCGGCTTACATATATTAACATCTTCGATCATGACGGTCGTTTCATTGGAATGAAGGAAGAGAATGAGCTGACCAACAAAGAGAATATTGAATACTATAATCATTATTTGATGGACTTTATCCGGGATGAGAATATGATTCCCGCAGAGAACCGGTCAGAAATGGAAGAGCGGATTCATAGTGATTATGAGGCGATGAAGAACATTTACAGCAGCAAGCTGGGATTCGTGCCGAACGTGTATATGATCATGCATGCAAACGCCTTGTATAATGGAATGAACCCCCTGGTCGCGAATGCTAACACGAAAAATATCGAGGAAATGTTCGGCATCCATTATAACCGGGAAGGGGAAGCCTTTAATTCCCGCGATGGAGATGTCCATGATTTAACGAGAGTTCAGGCAGCACCTTACTGGTATACCAATCATCTGCTGATGAAAATTCAGAAAGATACCGGTGAAGGGATGACATTTGTTCGCGGTGATGATCAGCTTGCCGATCAATGGGAGCTTATTGGCGGAGCAGCGCAGTTTACCGACAATCAGATCGTACTGACCTCGCCTCCGGCCGCACCGGGGATGCTGTATTTGCAGCAAAGCGAGAACAGCCAGGACGCGGTGATAGCGTTGAAGTTGGCGGGCAACGTAGTAGGCAAGCAGACGGTTTACGCCCGGTACGACAAAGCGAGCGGGGCATTTGTTCGGGTGATTATCGCGGACAATAAACTGCACATCGAACAGAGGAGAGCAGGCGGTGAGGTCGAACGCATATTCTCTGGCCAACTGCAGCCGCTGCAATGGAGTGAGGAGGACCTCGCCTTTAATAAAGCTTCGGTCTATACAAAAGAGCAGATTGTCGCCACAGCGGGATCGAAGGAAGAGGAATACCCGATTAACATTCAACAGACCAGAGCGGTGCAGATTGAATTGGAAGCGAACCGGATGACGGTCCAGGTAGACGGCGAAGTGATCGCTGACCGACAGGAGTTTGACGATTCAATTCGCTCAGGAGGCCTTGCCATTGAAGCGGAATACAGCAAGCAGAATAAGAAGGATGATATTTACGATGGCGTATTCGAGGATATTGAGATGGTCTTACTAGAGCAAGAGGGCAGTGAATCCAATCTAGTATTCAGCAATCAAATTAAGGGATTCCAAGGTATTGTTCATCGTATTAAAAAAGGCATCAACACTGCTATAAACTGGGTGATGGACACCTTCTAAAAGACCGGTTGAAGAAAGTGGAGGAAGGTGTCAGAAACTAATGACAAAAAAATGGATATACGTTATAGCTGGCTTCATCATAATCCTTATAATTGCTGTAATATGGATGACGAGACAGGGGCGAACGGATCAGACGCTTCAGGCTGTCCATGACAAGCCTGAAGTGGACTTATCCGCGTGGATCGTCGATTGGAAATGGGAGTCCGGCTTGGCTGATTTTCAGCAAATCGCCGGCAATCTTAGCCGCCTGCAAATGTTTGCTGTTTATTTCGACAGTAAGGATCGGCTATATTTTACGGAGGATTTCCAGAAGGGATTGCCTCGTATTTTTGAGACGGCCAGAAAAGAGAACATGCCGTATGTTGATCTGACGGTTGTCAACGACCGCTGGAATGAGGACGGGACGGCCGTTCAAAAGGATCCGGCTATTGTTAGTAGAATTATGGCTACGAAAGAAAGTCGGGCCCAGCATATTAAGGAAATTATGAATGCAGTAAATAAGTACGACTTCGACGGTGTAGAAATAGATTACGAGAAAATTGGCGAAGCCGATTGGGAAAACGTGTGTATTTTTTACAAAGAACTCTATCAGCAGCTGCAGGCGAAGGAAAAGTCGCTGCGTGTCATTCTTGAGCCGCGGACACCTATCGAGCGATTGAGGCTGCCGGAGGGTCCGGTATATGTGATGATGGCCTACAATTTGTTTGGCAACCATAGCGGTCCAGGCCCGAAAGCAGACCATGCCTTCATTGCCAAGCTGGCTAGCCGCATGGAGCAGCTGCCTGGAGAAAACGCGATTGCCCTGTCCGTGGGCGGATTCGATTGGGCTGATTCAGGGCAGGTCAAGTCCTTGACAGAGAAGCAGGCGGTAGAATTGCTGCAGCAGAGTAAGGCCGAACCGAAGCGGGATGCCGCAAGCGGATGTCTGTATTTTACTTACAAGGATAGCAGCGGGGAGAAGCATACGGTTTGGTATGCAGATGCGGAAACGATAACCCAGTGGATTGACGTTGCCGGGCAATCGGGCTACTACAACTTTGTATTGTGGAGACTAGGAGAGTTTGAGAAGGTTACGCTCGACAAGATAAAGCATTTGTAGGATAAGATCAAATTGTGGTGCGGTCCCCATGCGTTCATCTTTTTAATTTCGTTTTCAGGTTGCCGTAATGTTGCTTTAAGGAAGGGGTGGTAAGGTAGATGTACTCCCTTTTCTTATACAAGGAACCCATCCCGCTTAGCGGGATGGGTTCCATGCTTAAGTGCGCCTATTTATTTAATTATGCTGATGATTTGTTTAAACCGATTATTCATTAAACCGATTATTGGCTAAACCGGCTTAAATGATTTTGATTATTGATTCAAGTCCTCAATAGAATTGGCTTCTACATAAGAAGGAACGACTAGTCCTGTTCTTACTCCTGTCATGTTCGCGCCGAGATCCTCTACTTGGTCCTTGAACTTATCCCAGTAATCGGCATGGGTTAGCGGCAGCCAAGCTGCAGCCGTTGCATCCACATCGCCGTTGGCAACGCCCGTCCACATCGGGCCTGCTTCCACCTGCAGCGCTTCTACCTTATACCCCAGGCGGTTCTCCAGAACGTATTGAAGCAGATTCGTGCTGGCGATTTCGGAATCCCAGGCTACATAGCTGAGCTTAAAGGTGTCGCCGTCTACTGGCTGAATATCCGCCGTCCAAGCGTCAACACGGTCGCTGTGGCTTTCAGCCCAAGCTTTAGCCGCTTCCGCTGGATCCTGTCCTTCCTGGATGGCCGTCATAATTTCACCCATCTCGTCCGAGGTCCACTCGAAGCGGTCCAAAAATTCATAGGCTGCCGGATGAGCTTCCTTCAGCCCCTTGCGGACGACAGTATGGATTTCCTCCGCCTCTCCGAATACATTCTTCGGATCCTCCAAGTATTTTAGATCATATTTGGCGAACATCCAGTGCGGCGTCCAGCCCGTAATAATGATCGGCTGCTCGGATTTGATCGCTTTCGCCAGCGTTGCCGTCATAGCCGCGCCGGAGCCTTCGATCAGTGTCCAGTCAGAAAGGCCGTATTCCTCGATGGCAGCGTTAGCCGCCTTCATGATGCCGGCACCAGGATCAATGCCGATAATTTCATGTTTCACTTGCTCGCCCAGTGATTTGCCTCCGGTGTTTCCAGCAGTATTGCCGGTGTTCCCTCCGGCATTTCCAGAAGTTCCACAGGCCGACAGCAGCAGTACGGCTGCCAAGCTCAACATTATCCATAAATTCGTTTTTTTGTTCCTCATAAATTATGCACCTCTTTTTTTGGATTTGAATAAATTTTGCGTAAAGCGATCCAGCACAATAGCAAGCACAACGACAGCCAATCCGGCTTCGAAGCCCTGACCGATCTTGAGCTGGGTTACCGCGCGATATACCGTCGCTCCAATTCCTTGCGCGCCGATCATCGAAGCGATAACGACCATCGAAAGGGACAGCATAATCGTCTGGTTGATGCCGGCCATCATCGTAGGCATTGCCAGCGGCAGTTCCACTTTAAAGAGCTTCTGCCACGAGGTCGAACCGAAGGCATCGGAAGCTTCTGTAAGCTCGCCGGAAACCTGCTTGATCCCGAGATAGGTCAGGCGGATTGTCGGCGGAATAGCGAAGATGACGGAAGCGATGACTCCCGGTACTACCCCGAGACTAAAGAAAGTCACAGCAGGCAGAAGATAAACAAATGCAGGCATCGTTTGCATGAAATCAAGCAAAGGTGAAATAATGCGGTGAGTAGTTTTGCTATAGGCACTCCATATTCCGATAGGGATACCTAAGACCACTGAAATAATGCCGGAAGTGACCACGAGGCCTAACGTATTCATCGTTTCCGTCCAATAGCCGAGATTGTCGATCAATAGGAAGCCAATCACCGTAAATAACGTGAGCGGCACTCTTCCGATCAGGTAGGCCAGGACGCCGAATATAGCGATGAATAGAAGCGGGTGAGGTAAGAGAAACAACCATGAGAAGAACTCGACAGCACTTTCAATGATCTTGGACAGCCCCTCGAAAAAACCACCCAGGTTTGATTCCATCCAATCTACTATTAATTCGATCCAATCCGCGAGAGGCATTTTAGGAATGAAGTTCATGCTGCTTCACCTCCATCTCGCGCACATCTCCTGCAAGCGCGCCTAACACGGCACCCCGTACGATTACGCCCAGCAACCGCCGTTGTTCATCGACGACAGCCAGCGGCACTTTAGCCAAGCTGGTCGCTTCAAATAAGTCGCTAAGAACAGTATCCGGCGATACTTGCGGACCATCGCAGATCAAAATATCCGATAGCGTTTTGCCTGTCTTGTTCGCGTCGGACGCATCTTCCGCCGTAATGACGCCAAGCAAGCGCATGGAGCGATCGACGACGAAGAGATTCGAGATACCCCGTTCCCGCATCAACTGCAAGGCCACGCGGGGGCCGCGATCCAGCGTAATCGTCTCGGGTCTGCGCATCACATGCGAAGCGGTCAGTACCTTGGAGAGATCCACATCTTCAATAAATCGTTCGACGTAACCGTTAGCCGGCTGAGTGAGCATTTCTTCAGGCGTGCCAATTTGGATGAGCGAGCCGTCCTTCATCAAGGCGATCCGATCCCCGATCCGCAAGGCCTCATCGAGGTCATGCGTAATAAAGACGATCGTCTTCTTCATTTTATCCTGCAGCTCGATCAGTTCATCCTGCATATCCCTGCGTATTAAAGGGTCGAGAGCACTGAATGCTTCATCCATCAGCAGCACCTCCGGGTCATTGGCCAAGGCTCGGGCGAGGCCCACTCTTTGCTGCATGCCGCCGCTGAGTTCATCCGGCATTTTGTCGCCCCAGCCCTTGAGCCCGACAAGTTCCAGAGCTTGCTCAGCTTTCATTTTCCGGGTATTCGCGTCGATCTTTTGGATTTCCAAGCCATACTCGACATTTTGCAGCACTGTCCGGTGTGGAAACAGCGCAAATTTTTGGAACACCATGCTGATGCTCTTTTGACGTATTTTTCGCAGCTGTGCTTTGTTCATTTTCAGCAAATCCTGACCGTTAATGAGAATTTGACCTGAGGTCGGCTCGATCAGCCGATTCAGCATCCGGACGAGGGTCGACTTACCGCTCCCCGACAGTCCCATAATGACAAAGATTTCTCCCTGACGGATGTCCAGGCTAACTCGATTCACACCAACAGTGATGCCGCGACCAGCCAATTGTTCCTTCGTTTGCCCCTGCTCAAGCAGCTGAAGTCCCTGCTCTGCATTCGGGCCAAACAATTTAGTAACTTGCTTTACTTCTAGAATGGGTTCATCCAAATTATCCACTCCTTTTCTAATGAAATATTAAGGCTGACACGGGCCTGTAGCCTCACATGGTACTTAGTCTAACAAAAAAAAGGGAATCTAAACAACCGTTAATACGGTTCATATAGAATGTACAGAAAAAACTGTACGGAGTGAATGGTGCGTATGCTCCCTTATCCTTACAAATGCTCGCTAAGCCGCCACTTTACTTTTATCGGGCCTTTTTTTAAGATATAAGAAGTATCTTGATAGGAGGTTGCAAGCATGGGCTTGGACCAGCTCACCCCAGAGCAGCAGGCGGATATAATGAAAGTACGCAAGCGCGTAATTGAAGCCATTGGCAGAAACATGGATTTATACGGGATTTCGTTGTCGACAGGTCATCTCTACGGTCTGCTCTTTTTTGCAGATAAACCGATGACGCTGGATGAAATGGGTCTGGAGATGAAGATGAGCAAGACAAGCATGAGCACGGGCGTGCGAACTCTCCTTGATCTTAAAATGGTGAACAAAGTGTGGGAAAAAGGCTCCCGCAAGGATTTATATGAGGTCGAGTACGACTGGCATCAGACTTTTACAGATTATTTCGCGATCAAATGGAGAAAAGCGGTGGAATCCAACATCCTCATCCTCCGCAGGTCGATCGAGGAGATAAATAAATGGCTGGCCTCTGAACCGGAAGAAGCCCTAACGGCTATTCTAGAGGAGGATCGCAACAAAATGATCGATGCCGTTAAATACTACGAGTGGCTTGACCGTTTGATCGATGCGATGGAAAGCGGCGAGATATACCAGCTTGTTCCGAAAGAGTAGGGCCTATAGTTAAGCCGGCAATCAGCCGCAACAAAACCGCCATCCCCGGCACCGATGCTGCAGGAATGGCGGTTTTTTGCTGCGTTTTCTGCGCTTTTTTAATAGATACCAATATCATCAAGCATGATCTTGCCCGGACCCTTGGAAAAGTAAAAGGTGATCCCCTTAAGCGCGGACAAATCGAGCTGAGGATTGACCTTGACGAACTCCGACAAGTTTAGCATTACCGTCTGAAATACTGCCTCCTGCGGATATTTGTATTTACCGCCCGACAGACGCTTCTCCACCCAAGGGAGAATGGTGAAGGCAACATCCGGTGGAGATGCAATCTCTACATAGTCGGTTAGCGGGATGCGGGCCGACTCTCCGTTCGTGCTCTGCAGTTCCACCTCAGCCTGCAGTCCGGCAGAGGATGCCGAAGGCTCGATGAGCTCGAAGCTGCGGTCGGAAATTGAAAACGAAAGGATTTCCGGCGGTTTGGTCATCCTCCTTGGCAGGAAGGAAGAGTGCCATGATAACGAATAGGAAGCAGGCTCCTCGTTATATTCTCTCTCCACCCATTCCAAGGTTATGCCCCGGGTTCCCTTGCTTACGGATTTGCGGTTTTTCACCTCTTCTTCCACCCAGGTCAAATGATTGCCTTGGGCCAAGCCGCCGCTCGGAAGCGTGCGCCGGTTCAAATCTTCATCGTACCAGGCCATTTTATTGAAAAGGGCGCCCTCAAAGCGGCTGAAATATCCGGTATCCGCCGGAAGCCAGTGAAGTCCTGTCCTGTAATCCCGGAATAAAGGCAAATAGCTCCCATTTCCGTGAAGCGTTGATTCCAGGAAGGCTGAAACGTATATTTTGGCAATTTCCCGCTGCTTTTTGGGCCCGATGATCGCTTGCTGATTTAAGAAGATTCCCTTCGGAAAGCTGATATCCCGAAAGCCCCATTCGGTGTTGAATTGGCTGTGATTGGCGTCTGCGATATATATGGAAGACTTGAAATGAGTCGATGGGTTCGTAAAGGAAGTTCGAATATACTGACGATCACCGTCAAAATCGTTCACATCTGCATCCCGCGCCCCTTGTATAGCCAAATAGCTGACGTTCTTAATTCTGGCAAGCTCCCCATCCACCTTCTTGTCCGTGGGCGAAATCGCGATGATGGCTTGAATGTTGTAACGTTCCAAGCTCCCCAGCGTCTCGTCCGTGCTGAACCAGTGTCCCGCGTCCTTCGCCATAGCCACCGCCTGTCCGCCCCGGGAATGTCCGATTAATCCGATTTGCGCAAAGTTCACCTTCTGATAAAAAGGGGTTGCCGCATCGTCTGCAAAGCCTTCGATCTGCTGCAGATGCTTTAGCAAAATCCAGGCCCGGACCTTCATGTCGTTGTTCGGAATGCCCGTCCAGACGGAATAATTCAAATAATTTTCATCGACCGATACAGCGATGAAGCCTCGGCTAGCCAGGAGCTCGCCTAAATAGCCGTAACCTTCATCAGAGAAATCCTCCATCAGATGGTTGCCGTGGACCATGAGCACCAGCGGAAAGGGACCTTCCCCTTCAGGCATCCAAACCCTGCCGTTCAGGGGAAGCGAGCTTTGGTCGAATCCCCAGTAACGGGTACGGAAAGCAGACCATTTCTCGATATACGCGGAGGCGTCTACCGGGGTCGAAATAAGGTCGGTCTTCTTGCCGAATTCCGTTCGCCAATAGTCGTTTCCGCTTCCGTAGTCGAACGTGATATAGCCGTAATTTCCCGGCTCAGCAGGGTTCTCTGATTCAATGGGCGCTGCGTGTTTTGTTATGCTCGGATTTGCCGCCGGGCTGTCTGCCGGCCACACCGCAGCAGATACGCACAAGACTCCAAGTGCGGCAGTGACCAAGAATCTTAAACGCCGGCTAAATCGGGTACGAAGCAGACCGGCGCCGATTCCTGCTACAATGCCCGCCAGCGTGAGGACAGTTGCAGTAACAGCGGAAATTGCCACATCATGATCCTGCCAAAAAATAAAGAAAATGACCGTAATCGTATAGATCACTGAGCCGGCATACAGCCGGGGAAGCGGCAGGCCGATTATCGCAAGCAGCACGGCAGCCAAATGGGCGGCGATAAACAGCCCTGTCGTCCCCACGGAAATAAAGGCCAGTATATCTGTCAAAGCGCCAAAGCCGGTAGGCATGCCCAGCGCAACCAAAGCAAAGACGAACATCGCCGCTCCCCAGGGACCGACAACGGCCATTCGCCAAAACGCGGTATCATAGCGGTACGTTTCGCGGATTCTGCGGCCAAAGCGTATGCGCAGCGGCGGCTTTAAGGGAATATATTCGGTTTGAAGCTGTTGAAGTTCCATGGTTTCTCCCACCCGGTTTTATTGATCTCTATTTATTGTAACATGCTTCGCGCAGCTGGAAAGCTAGCAGTCGCTGGATTGAACCTGATGATTATGGAAATGTTAGCCTTCAGCATAGTTGACAATGCGGGACTTTCTCCTTATACAATGAAACTGCAGGATGTCTATGCTAAGACCAACTCTTTGCGAAATTGATTTTTTACAAAACTATATAAGTTGAACTAGTGATAATGGATGTGGGTAATGGGGTAAGTGCGTAAATGTTCAAAAGGTAGCTGTTGCTCAACAAGCTGTCTTATATTTAGCTACCGCACACTAAGATGCATAGACCAAGTTGTTGCGCAATAAATGGAATTCATGTATCTAATTATGCTCTAAACGAATGTTTCAGGGGATTAGATGGATTCTATGCACTAATATCAAGGATCCAGCCCATGATAGGAAGTCTCCCTACTTTTAAGGACATCTGATACATTTAAATTTACTTTCCCTTCTTTTTCGCAGAAATTAAATACTACGAATCCATTTATATAAGTTCAACTTATATAGTTAAGACTGTTCCAAGGAGTTCCGGTTGGCAACAGTTTTAACAGAATTCATATTCAGGCTCCATATTTATCAAGACAACAAACCCGGCGATAGGAGGTAAAAAATGAAGCCCTCAACCCATTCCATTCAGCGGGATCAAATCACCCTGCCCCCGCAATTTCCGCTGCATGTTTCGAAAACAGAAGGGGTATCCCCGCTGTTTCAGCGACTTCACTGGCACCGTGCGCTCGAGATCAACTGGATTACTCGCGGCAGCGGAATTTATGTCATCAATGGGCAGGAATATCCGTTCAGCTCGGGCGATATTTTCCTGATCAATTCGGATGATTTGCATCGGGCCTACGAAGGGAATGACCTGGAGATGGTCATCCTGATGATGGAGCCGGCCTTGCTTGCCACCGAGCAAAGATATGATCCGGAAATTTTGCTTCCGTTCCGCGACATCGGGTCTCATTTCTCAAATCAGATTTCGCATGAACTGCCGGGAAGCAAGCGGCTGGCCGGATACATCGAAACGATCTATGCCGAATTTGCGGCCAAAAAGCCGTCGCATGCCTCGATCATTCGCGGTTTGCTGCTGCAGCTGCTTGGCGAGGTGAACCGAAGCTTCAAGCGTCAAGACATAACCCCCGGTGGAGGCAACCGACCGGGTACAAGCCCAAACACAAACACAAGTACAAACACAGGCCCTAGTACTAGTACAAGTACGAACACAAGTACAACTACAAGCATAAATACAAGCCGCTCTGCCTCTGGCCGAAGACAATTAGAGCAGATGAGAGCGGTCATTGTGGCGCTGGAGTCCGAAATTTCCCACCCCTGGACGTTGAAGGAGATGGCTGAGATCGCTCACTTAAGCCCGTCCCGCTTCAGCACGCTGTTTAACCAGGTGGTCGGGACCTCGCCGCTGCACTATCTCGTTCAGCTTCGGCTCGATCATGCGGTCGAGCTGCTGGAGCAGGGGGAGCGAAGCGTACTGGAAATTGCCGAGCAGTGCGGATTCAGAAATCTTTCGAACTTTAACCGGCTGTTTCTGAATTATTTGGGCGTAACTCCGACCGCCATGAGAAGGCGGCTGCAGGGGGAGGAGGCGGCCAAATCTTCTGCGGATGATCCAAAATCGTAACTCCGGGCGATCGAAAACAGTAAGATTGTATTAGTTTTAAGCTTGATTACAGAAGAAATCGGCAGGTTATCCTCGTATCCTAAAAGAGAAGGAGAGATGACCTATGAACATCTTTTTGGGTGTCGACGCTGGCGGCAGCAAGACTTACAGCCTCATCGTCAACGAGAAGGGCGAGACACTCGGCCGCGGTGCAAGCGGCAATGGAAATCATCAGACTAACCCGGTCCACGCGGAGAATAATATTGCTTCAGCCTGCCATCAGGCGCTCCGGGAAGCAGGCTTATCCACAGAAAATATTACACATGCTTATTTCGGCCTCGCCGGAGCGGATCGCGAGCCCGATTATGCGGTGCTTCGTCCGATGATTCGAAGGCTGGGCTTCCCACAATATTCCATCGCCTGCGATACGATGGTTGCGATGCGTTCGGGCACGGCACGTCCCTACGGGACTGTCGTCATCAGCGGTACGGGGTTCAATGCCGCCGCTCGAAATCTTGCCGGCGAAGAGTTACAGTATGGCGGGTTCGGATATATTTATGGCGATGGCCAGGGCTCGGGCAGAGATCTGGCAAACTTCGCGTTTCGTTCTGCGGTAAGGGCCTGGGATTTGCGCGGCAAACCCACGGCTCTGCATGACCTCGTACTAATGGCGACGGGTTTCCGAAGCGTCCCGCAAATGCTCGACGCAGCGCTGGATCAAGGCTATGTTCCTCCGCTATCCCTGGCGGAGGTTGTATTTGCTGCGGCTGAGCAAGGCGACGAGGTTGCCGCCAGCCATTTGGCGGAGCAGGGCAGCGAGCTGGGAAATGCGGCCGCAGCGCTGATTCGCCGACTGGGCATGGAGAAGGATGAATTCGAGGTCGTGCTCGGCGGCAGCATTCTTGCCAAGGGCCGAAGTACGATTATGACCGACGCGCTGGCCAGGACCGTCCGTCTGACGGCTCCCCGGGCAAAGGTTGCGCGTATTACGATGGAGCCGGTAGCAGGCGCGGTATTAAGTGCAATGGATAAGGCGGGGCATGAGGTGAGTGAGGAAATCATGAGCCGTTTGCGCAATACAAGCTTCAGCGATCTGAAAGGAGTGGCAAAGGATGAGTGACAGACGTGGTCTCAAAATAGCCGTCATCGGCGGGGGCTCCTCGTATACCCCCGAACTGGTGGAAGGGCTGATCAACGGTTATGAGGAAATGCCAATTGCTGAAATTTGGCTGGTCGATATCGAGGCAGGGAAGCGGAAGCTGGATATCGTCGGCAATCTCGCCAAACGGATGGTTCACAAGGCCGGGCTGCCTATTCAGGTGCACCTGACCCTGAACCGGAGGGAAGCGATTAAGGACGCGGACTTCGTATCGACGCAGATGCGCGTCGGCATGCTGGAAGCGAGAAAGCTCGATGAGCATATTCCGATCCAGCATGGCGTGATCGGCCAGGAGACGACCGGCCCCGGAGGCATGTTCAAGGCGCTGCGTACCATCCCTGTTATTTTGGACATTTGCCGCGATATCGAGGAGCTGGCTCCGCATGCATGGATGCTGAACTTCACGAATCCGGCGGGCATGATCACCGAGGCGGTTCAGAAATATTCGCACGTTAAAACGATTGGTCTGTGCAACTCGCCGATTAATTTCAAGAAGTCGCTGGCCTCGGCCTATAACGTACCGGAGGAGAAGGTGCTGCCAGAATTCGTTGGCATTAACCATCTCCACTGGGTAACCTCCGCCCTTGTGAACGGCAAGGAGGTTCTGCCCGAGCTCCTCGCGGGGGAGGGCGGCGAGTATACCGCATCGAACGTTCCCACTTTCGGCTGGGATCCAGAGTTCCTGCAATCGCTGGCCGCTGTGCCCACCTATTATCTCAAATATTTTTACATGCAAAATGAGATGTTTGCGGAAATGCAAGAGTCGCTGCAGCAGAACGGAACGCGTGCGGATATCGTCAGCCAGGTAGAGAAGGAATTGTTCGAGCTCTACGAGGACGAGACGCTGGAGGAGAAGCCAAAGCAGCTGGAGCAACGCGGCGGAGCTTATTATTCCGAGTCGGCAGTAAGGCTGATGCAGTCGCTCTACCTGGGGCGCAACGACATTCAGACGCTGAATGTGGCCAATGGGGGAATCTATAATTTCTTGCCTGAAGATGCCTCCATCGAGGTAAACTGTGTCGTGACCTCCGGTGGGCCAATTCCGCTCGTGCCAAAACATGTGCCGCCTCATATCAAGGGCCTATTGCATGCGGTGAAGACCTATGAAGGATTAGCGATAGAAGCAGCGGTTACCGGTGATCGGGCGCGGGCGCTTCAAGCATTGGTCCACCACCCGCTTGTCCCTTCTGTCTCGGCGGCCAAAATACTCCTGAATGAGATGCTGGAAGCGCATCGCCATTATTTGCCGAACTTTTTTGCTTAAACTTTACGATAATCAGGGGGTGTCCCAATAGTCATCAACGATGGCGAAAGGGGCATCTCTTTTTTTGACTAAGGATTTATAAAGACAGTGATTTGTATCAGATTTAGTTGATTAGGCAAGTAGTTAATACCCTCCGACTTTTTTAAGATATAAGTGTGGATTACTTCAGTGACGTTGGAAAACGGAGTAGGAGGGAACAACATATGTCACAGCTTTCCATAGAGAAAAATTTGCAGCCAAACCCGCCGCAGACAAAAATAAAAAGCGGGCTGATGCGATTTTCAAAACAATGGGATTTGCAGTTAATGGTCATCCCGGCTCTAGCGCTTATATTTATCTTCTCGTACATTCCGATGTACGGAATTATTATCGCTTTCCAGGATTATAAAATCGGCAGCAGCTTCTCAAGCAGTCCTTGGGTGGGATTGAAACATTTCAGTTATTTTTTCAGCTCACCGGAATTCGGACTGGTCATGCGCAACACCATTATCATTAGCCTGCTTAAATTCCTGATTGGATTTCCGGCGCCAGTCATCCTGGCATTGATGCTGAATGAAGTCCGGAAGATGGCTTTTAAGAGAACTGTCCAGACAGTTACTTACTTGCCGTACTTTATGTCCTGGGTTATTGTTGGCGGTCTTGTGAGCTCCCTGCTGTCAGCAGACAATGGCACCGTTAATATGCTGCTGGAGCGATTGAACTTCATCTCCCAGCCGATTAATTTCTTGTCCTTGCCCGAATATTTCTGGGGGATCCTCGTAACCACAAATGTGTGGAAGGAGATTGGTTTCGGCTCGATCGTTTACTTGGCGGCGATTGCCGGGGTTGACCCCCATACTTATGAGGCGGCGTCTATCGATGGGGCCAGCCGTTTTAAACAAATCTATTTGATAACGCTTCCTTCGATCATGCCCGTCGTTACGATCTTTATGATTTTGGCGATCGGCAATCTGCTTAGCGCAGGCTTTGAAGATATTCTGATCCTTGCTGCAAATCCGGCAATCAGGGACGTCTCCGATGTTATCGATACGTATGTCGTGCGGGTGGGGATTGAAAACTACCGTTACTCTTACGCTACAGCGGTGGGGCTGTTCAAAGCAGTGATCAGTGTTGGACTTTTGACATTGGCTAACTTGATAGCTAGAAGGTCTGGCAATAGTCTGTGGTAAGTGAGACACAATTGGAGGAATGCGGATATGGTACGTGACAGCTTTGGCGATCGAATCATGGTGATTAGCATTTATGTTTTCTTGACTTTACTGGCGCTTTCAACCTTGTATCCATTCCTGAATGCGCTGGCCATTTCCTTTAACGAAGGAATGGATACTTCCAGAGGCGGAATTACGCTTTGGCCCAGAGTATTCACATGGGAAAATTATAATGTTGTGTTTAAAGACGAAAGGCTGATTAACGGTTTTATGATCTCGGTTCTGCGTACAGTGATCGGTACGTTTTCATCGATATTATGTACGGCGATCTTTGCATTTGGCATGTCAAAAAAAGAATTGATCGGCCGCAAATATTACATGATTATGTGCATTATTACGATGTACTTCGGGGGCGGCTTGATTCCTACATTTTTGCTCATTCGTAATCTTGGGTTGATGAATTCCTTCTGGGTATTTATTATCCCTTCCTTGATTGGCGTCTGGAATATGATTATATTCCGCACTTTCTTTCAGGGGCTTCCGACAGGGCTTGAGGAATCGGCTAAAATAGATGGCTGCGGGAATTGGGGGACTTTTTTTCGGATCGTGATTCCGCTGTCGGGTCCGGTCATCGCGACGTTGTCTTTATTTACGGCGGTAGCGCATTGGAATGAATGGTTTTTGGCGGGGATTTATATTTCTGACGTAGATAAATATCCGATTCAGACGATTCTGCGGCAGATTCTGCTTTCGAATATTGTATCGGACCAGGGGGGACTTGATTCCTCGGCTTTGGCGCATATGGACAGGGTGAGAACGATTACAAGCAAGTCTTTGTCCATGGCAACGATGATGGTAGCCACACTTCCGATTATCACAGTATATCCATTTGTCCAAAAGCATTTCGTTAAAGGAGTTCTTGTGGGTTCACTGAAAGAGTAGACAGCGTAAAACTGCTTGAAATGGACTTTAGTTTAGAGCATAACGCTTTAAACATAAATAAGAATTTGAAAGGGGAAAGCAGCAGGATGAAAAAAAGAAGCTGGTTCATCAGTATCTTGTCTGTGGTAATGATCTTTTCGCTCATGATGGGGTGCTCATCTGGTAATGGCGGCAACAAAACGGCCGCACCGAGCAACAGTGGAGGAGAACAGCAAAGGGAGGAAGCCCCTAAGGAGTCGAACCTGTATCAGCTTGGCAAAGAACCGCTTGAAATTTCTATCTTCGGGAATTACGAGTGGTATTCGATGCCGAAATGGGGAGCAGATCCCATGACGAAATGGGTTCAAGACAACAAAAAGGTTACGGTCAAGGAAATTCCGAACGGCGGCAATAACGCTCAAAAGCTTAATACAATGATTGCTTCCGGCGACTTGCCGGACATTGTATGGGGAGAACGAGGGGCAGACGTAGAGCGTCTTCGGGAAGCTGGACTCCTTGTGCCACTGGATGATTATTTGGAAAAATATCCGAATTTGCAGAAATGGATCGACCCTGTAGCATTGAATATGCTGCGTTCACCTGACGGGAAGCTGTATCAATTTCCGAACTGGTATACAAACCGTCCGAACGGTAACGCGGGCTGGGTAGTGAATAAGAAAATGTACGAGGAGCTCGGTTCTCCTAAACTGGAGACGACCGATGATTTGTACAGCTATTTGAAAATGGTGAAAGAGAAATATCCGAACGTCATTCCATTCGAAACGGACTTGGCTTCGGAAGGACATGGCCTTAGCCAAATTTACTCCGCATTTAAGGAAAATAACTTGAGTGCCGAAAGATATTACGCTGTTCCTGTTGGCGACAAGATGGAATCGATTTATAAGGATGAAGCATTCCGTGAATCTGTCGTCTATACGGCTAAATTGTTCCGCGAAGGCCTGATCACACAAGATGCCATGACGCAAACCCGCGACCAGGTTCAGGAGAAGCTTGTATCCGGCCGCGTAGCCGTGTATGCTTCCGGAAATCCTACGGTATATGCTATGGAAGCTGATGTAGCGCTAAGAAAGAAAGATCCGAATGATGGCTATTTCATGGTTTGGCCAATCCATAAGGAAGGCCTGGACAAAAACAAAATTTATCCGGGTACTTATAATAAACTGGGCTGGAACGCTGCGGTGATTACGACCAGCGCCAAAAATCCTGAAGCTGTATTCGCATTCCTTGACTGGTGGACGGGACCAGAGGGTATGGTCCTGCAATACTACGGAGTTGAAGGGGAGTATTGGCAAGGCTGGCAAGAGGATGGAACTACACCGATATTTACGGAGAAATATGTAACGCAAAGGGATGAACTGGCGGAGTATCAGAAAATGACAGATCCGTTTCAATGGGTAGGCAACACCGTATACCTGGACGATATGAAGGGGAAATACGAAGAAACCTTGAAGGAAGAGGATCGGAACTGGGCCACTTACTGGCAATATAAAATTACTTGGAAAACGCAAGGCGACTACACGGAGTTTGTAAACATGCACCCGATGCCGGATTCCGAGGAAGGAATCGCCTTCCAGCGCATTCGCGATATCTGGTTGAAGGTGAGAGCGCAGTCCATGTATGCGAAAACGGATGAAGAGGCATTAGCTCTGCTGGATAAGGCCCATGAGGACTCCATGAAAGCTGGATTTCAAAAGGTGCTTGACTATTATACAATGAAGTGGGAAGAGAATAAGGCTATGATTAATAGAAACCAATAATTGTCATTTGGGGGGGCCTGCGGGACCCCTCATTGTGTTGCCTGCATGTTGAGACAATCGTTATAGAACCCAAGAAAATGGCTCTGGAGGTGTAGCGCTATGTATAAAGTGCTGTTAGCGGATGACGAAATGCTGGACCTCGAAGGCATGAAGCAGTTCATCCCTTGGTCTGAGCTGGGGCTTGAGGTGGTTGATGCCGTGAATAATGGATTCGCTGCCTGCGAAGTGATCAAGGATCGGCCGGTGGATATATTGGTGACGGATATCAATATGCCCAACATGTCAGGGCTGGAGCTGGCACGAAAGGCCATCGAGAAGAAGCCGGACATTCGCATTGTTTTTGTAAGCGGTTACCAGGATTTCCATTACGTAAAGCAGGCGTTATCGATGAAGGCCTGCAGCTATGTGCTAAAGCCGGTGGATGACGATGAACTGATCGCATCCCTCCAGACGATCAAGCAGGAGCTTGAGCTCGAAGGTAAACGAAAGGAAGCCGAGAAGCATTACCAAAGTATGATCCCCATGGCCAAAAATGAGCTTCTCATTCGCTTACTGGAGGGCGAGCTGCAGGGGGATGAGTCCGAGGCTTTGGCTCAGCTAGCTGCAGCCAATGGATTATTTGCACTTCAAGGACCATTGCGGGCGGCCGTCATTGAAATTGACGAACTGGATTGGAAACATCAGAGCAGCAGGTCAGAAGAGACCGGACACTCTGATCATTTGCTGCAGAAAATCCATAAGCTGCTGCAGGAGTGCGGCATGGAGCATGCCTGCAAGCTGTCCAAACGGCGGTTAGCCGTCATTATGCAGGGAGATCGAGTGAATGAAAGCTTTACGGCATTATATGATGCGGTTAACTCGAAACTGGCCGTTTCCGTAACGATAGGTCTTGGAGAGCCGGTTCAGGAAATATCCATGCTCCCGCAATCCTATAAACAGGCGCTTGAAGCGCTGGATGGCAAAATGTTTATTGGCCGGGGGCATCTCATTAAATATGAAGAGGTTCGACGTACCCCGGAAATGAAGGATGCGAGAACGCTAGACATTCGCCTGGACGCTTTGTTTAAAGCCATGTCCAATTACGAGCTCGTTAAAATACATGATGAAATCGATAATTTATTCCAATCGGTCTCGACGCTGCGCTCCAAGTTTACGATCTACAACCTGGCGATTTATATCGTCTTCAAGCTGGAGCACTATTTGAGCACGCTGGATGAAGATCTATCCAAAATGCTTGGTTTCGAGCTTTCTAGTCTGGATATTGTATTGAAATTTGAAATGATGGACGATATTCGCTCCTGGCTCGTACGTAAAGCTTTCGAAATTTCCGAAACTTTGCGGCAAAGGGGGAGTTCCCAGTGCAGCAGGCTGATCCGTGATATATTGAGCACGATGCAGGAACAGATGCATGAGAACATTACATTGAAGGATATTGCTCATAAATTTTCCTTCTCGCCGAATTACTTGGGCCATTTATTTAAGGAAGAAGTGGGAAAGACCTTCAGCGAAATGCTGGTTCAACTCAGAATGGAAAAAGCGAGCGAACTGCTGCGTAATTCGACGCTCAAAATTTATGAGGTAGCCGATCAGGTTGGTTATCGTTATATCCCTTATTTCAGCAGGCAATTTAAAGAAACCTACCGGATGACGCCAATGGAGTTTCGCAAACGAGAGTAATGCAGGAGGAAGACATGATGATCCCTGTGATGGAGAAAAAAAGACAAAGGCCGTATATCCCGTTCGGCTACAAATTGATGCTTACATATATGTTCTTTATCGTCATTCCTGTCATCGCCATCGGCTATTTCTCGAATGCCATGTATCAGGAGTCGATCCGCAAGCATGCCCGGACGAATACGCAGGCCACGCTGCTGCAAATTCGGGATAATATCGAATATAAACTAGAGGATGTGGAACGAGTTTCTTCGATTATATATGATGATTATTCCTTGGTTTTTCAGCTGCGCCATTTCGACAACGGATGGGATACCTATGACAGGACGATGAGAATTCTCAGGCCCAAGTTCCAAAACGCGATGCAGGCGGCGCGGATTAATATTGCCATGTTCATTTTTTTGCAGAATCAGCATTTTAACGAAACCTATTATGGCTCCTTCGAGCAAGAGAACCTGGATATGCTGGAACGCAAATACAACATATATCATTTGGACCGGCTAGTTGATCAAGAGTGGTACAGGACCTATCCTGAAGAGGAATACGGGAAAACGATGGTCTGGAAAAAGGTGCAGCGTGATGAGGAATTCGGCCGTATATCCTTGTTGCGGCGCATGGTTGACGTATTCCCGCTGGAGGTCAAGGAAGTCGGGTTTATGCGTTTTAGCGCTCGAATTCAGGAGCTGTTCGAAGCGATGGACTATTTAAAAATCGGGGAGGGCAGCATACTGCTGCTTAGAGATGAGCAGGGGAAGATTTTATATCAGTCGGGCGAAGTCCCCGCAGGCTGGAGAATGGAAGAACTATCGGAGAAAGATTATTTAACCATCACGGAAACCTTGAATGACGGGAATTGGCAGCTGTATGCCTATGTGCCAATGACGATTATGGAGCGGGATTCTGCGCGGGTCAGCATGTTTATATTGGGGACATGTGTCGTTTTACTGATCGTATTCTCGATCGCGGGCATGTTCATTTCACGGTATTTCTCGGTGCGCGTCATGAAGATTGTTTCCGTACTGAACGCTTTCCGCGAAGGCGACCTGCACAAACGGATGCGCTACAAGGGCAAGGATGAATTCTCGCAAATCGCCTCCGCGCTGAATGAAATGGGACAGAACATCGATCATCTTATCGAACAGGTGTATCTGACGCAAATCGAGAAGAAGGAGGCGGAGCTGGAATCCTTGCAGGCGCAAATCAATCCGCATTTTCTGTATAATACGCTATCCTCTATCAGCCGGTTGGCCAAATTTGGCGAAATCGACAAGCTGCAGAAGATGGTGCTTGATCTCGCCAAGTTCTATCGTCTTTCCTTAAATGAAGGAAGGACGGTGATTCCGATTCGCCATGAGCTGGAGCAGGCTGAAGCCTACCTCAATATCCAGAGAACGAAATACGGGGACAAGGTGACGATTTCCTATGACCTCGATCCGGAGATCGTGCGATATGTGACTATTAAATTGATTTTACAGCCTTTTATTGAAAATGCGCTGGAGCATGCCTGGTTCGGCGATGCCCTTCATATTCGGATTGAGGTGAAGAAGATCGGCGACAATATCGTCTTCAAGGTGATCGATAATGGCCTGGGCATGCCTCCTGCGCTCATTCACCGGATCTTCGACCCGGTGGAAGGCCAGAACGTCGGCTTCGGCATCCGCAACGTAAATAGCCGCATCCAGCTCCATTTTGGCGCTGAATACGGCGTAACGATCGGCAGCAGGCTGGGAATGGGGACGACGGTGCAGATCGTCATCCCCGCCAGCCCTTACTTCCCGGAGGAAGGGGTATGATGCAGGAATCTGGCCCCGGCAATTCCCGGCGAGGTCATCTCATGGGGATCGAGGATTTCATCGAGCTCTTCCGGGGTCAACACTTTATATTCAAGGCATAGCTCACGCACGGAACGGCCCGTCGCAATGGCTTCGGCAGCGATTTTGCTGACCGTTTCGTAACCCAGATGCGGGTTGAGCGCGGTAATGATGCCGACGCTCCGATCCACGTAATCTTTGGCTTGCTCCACATTCGCCGTGATTCCTTCCAGGCAGTATTTCTGGAACGATTGGAAGGCATTGTTCATGATGCTGATGGACTGCATCAGGTTGAACACGAGCACGGGCTCCATCACGTTCAGCTCGAATTGGCCGGCTTCGGCCGCCATGCTGATGGTGGTGTCGTTACCGATGACTTGGAAGGCCACCTGATTCATCAGCTCGGCCATGACCGGATTGATTTTGCCCGGCATGATCGAGGAGCCGGGCTGGCGGGCCGGCAGGGAAATTTCCCTGAACCCCGCTCTAGGTCCGGAGGCCATCAGCCGCAAATCGTTGGCGATTTTGGACATGTTGATCATGCAAAGCTTAAGCGCAGCCGACGTCTCCGTATACGCGTCGCAGTTCTGGGTGGCGTCGACGAGCTGGGCAGCCGAGAACATCGGATAACCGCTCAGCTCGGCCAGCAGCTTGACGACCCGTTGGATATACTTCGGATCCGCGTTTAGTCCGGTGCCGACCGCTGTAGCCCCCATATTGATTTCGAATAAAGCTTGTCTCGTCTGGTCCATTCTGCGAATGTCCCTTTCCAGCACACGCCGGTAGGCTTCGAACTCTTGTCCGAGACGGATCGGCACGGCATCCTGCAAATGCGTCCGTCCCATTTTGATGACGCTGTCGAACTCTTGCGCCTTCTTCTTGAACGTATCGGCCAGCGACCGCGTCGTCTTAATTAGCCGGTCGAGCAGGTTCAGAATGGCGATATGGTTCGCTGTCGGGAAGGCGTCGTTCGTCGATTGGGACATGTTCACGTGGTTGTTCGGGCTGACTGCAGCATAATCGCCCTTCTCTTTTCCGAGAATCTCCAGTGCGCGGTTCGCGATCACTTCGTTGGCGTTCATGTTGATCGAAGTGCCTGCGCCGCCCTGGATCGGGTCGGTAATGAACTGATCATGGTAATGTCCGCCCATAATTTCGTCCGCTGCCTGGATAATTGCATTGCCGATCGCAGGGTCGAGCTGGCCGATGTCCATGTTCGCCTGGGCGGCTGCTTTCTTCACCAGGGCGAGCGCATGGATGAGCTCGGAATATATTCTGTACCCGGTAATGGGAAAATTCTCTACCGCACGCATCGTTTGGACGCCGTAATAAGCCTCTTTTGGAACTTCCAAGGAACCGAGAAAGTCCTTTTCGATCCGGAATGAGTTGTTTGGCATGATTCATCCACCTCTCCTTATGTCTACAACTATATTGTAACCTTTTTCCGGTAGAGGATGTCCGGGTTAATGACCTTATTTTAAACAAATTTTTAAACTATAACGAGGAGCTCAGCTAAAATTTATCCGTCCAATAAAAGATAGGAGATTGTGCAGGCAATAAAATTTGCTATATTTCATCATACTGGCGGAGGTGAGGCTTATGAATCGTAAAAAAGGAGTTGAATTATGTTTAACACGCCTGGAAAAAGGGTAAGTTAGATTAACTTACTTAGCTCGAGCATATAGATTATAAATAGGATTATACATAGGTCATTATAAGTAGGGTTCTAGGAGGAGGGATTGAATAAATGATGAACATTATCGTTCACCATTCTTTACCGTGTTATCCCCAGCATCCGAGGGCGGCGATCAATTCTCTTTCGAGAAAAGTCGACACCCGGGAGAAGGCGGTTCATTTTAAAGATGTTCTTCAGGAGAAGATGAAAGCGAATTGGGACAAGCGAAGGCGTTAAGGGTTAAGTGAGATCCACCTTATCCACATTGCGGATGGCCCAACTAGCTATCATAACACCAACTATAGCGAGAGCTAGCGGAATGTAAACAATCGAAGCGAGCGAGAACGAAGGGTTGTGCGCGCTGGTGAAAGCAACGATTAGGAGTGAGGATAAAATCGTCGCAGGCATCGAATGTTTGCGCAATCCGAAATACAGGGGAATTAATCCTGTACCGGCTGTAGCGATCGAGAAGGTAAGTATCGATAACACCTGATGAAGAAGAAATGCCTGGTTAACGGTACCTGGAACGATTTGAAGATAAGAATTGATCAGGAGGAAGACACCTGCCGAAAATAAATTAGATGCAAACAACGCAATAAATGTAAGAAGCGCAATAAGCAGCAGTTTGACGCCAAACATTTTTTTTCGGTTGATTGGATAGGTGAACAGGACGGAGATCGTTTTGTTTTTATATTCCTCGATGATCAGCTTTGCAATAAGCACTGCAGCCAATATAACAAATGTAGCCCGTAAGAAAGAGCTTAGAACGACTAAAGCTTCCTCTACGTTCTTGAAGACTATTTCACTGTCTGGCTCAAAATAAGATACTAAAGTTATAAGGATGATGATCGATAGGTTGGCGATAATTGCGCTGACACCGTACCACTTCAGTGGATATTTCGTAAGCTCCAGCTTTACTAGTTTTAGCATCCGTTACGCCCCCTCGTTCATCTTGCTGTCCCGCTGGACGAGATCAAGGAAATATTCCTCGAGGGACATCACTTTTTTATTTATAGATTGAATATCGATATTGTTCTCCGCTAATGCTTTAAAGAGGTCTTTTTGGTTGATCTTGTCATCGTAGATGCGCACGATGTTGTCATGAAGCACCTTATAATTGGAAATGCCCATCTGATGATTGATCAGCACTGCGGCTCTACTCTGCTCGCTGGTGACCAGCTCCATAAATTCCGTATTTTGTCCTCGAATATTGTCCATAGATACTTCCTCCAGCAGCCGGCCGCCGCTAATCACTCCGATAGTATCCGCGATTTGCTCGATTTCACCTAACAAATGAGTGGAGATTAACAGCGTAATTCCGTATTCCCTGCTCAAAATTTGAAACAGGCTGCGGAAGTCCTTAATGCCTTGTGGATCCAAACCATTAATTGGTTCGTCCAAAATAAGCAGCTCAGGTTTGGTCAGTATCGCTCTGGCGATTCCGAGACGCTGCTTCATGCCGAGCGAGAACTCCTTTACGGGCTTATGATCTATTCCCCGCAGCTGCACCAAATCCAGAGCTTCCTGTACTGCCTGTTTGTTATGGTATCCCATGTACTCACGATGCAGCTCTAAATTTTGCCGAGCGGTCATCTTTTCATAAAATATAGGATATTCAATAATGCTCCCGATCCGCCCAAGCACTTCATAAGAAGAAGCTGTTAATAGCTCATTGAATAGATGGATATCGCCGGCCGTCGGCTTAACGAGAGTGGTGAGCATTTTCATAATTGTTGTTTTCCCCGCCCCGTTCGGCCCGAGGAACCCGTATATTTCCCCTTTCCGGACGTTCATGTTCACATTGCTGATAACCTCTTTGCCCTGATAGGCTTTACTTAGCCCACGGGTTGTAATCGTATATTCCATCAAATGAAATTCCTTCCTTTCTCTATTTCATGATCTGCTTACAACGTCATTATATTTAGAGAAATTATCTTTTTTGTGATATAAATCTTAAGAAAACCTTACATTAGCATCCGCTGCCTTGCGCAGTTTGAATGAAAATATCGTTCTCTCATACGGGATACTGTGCAGCTGAATGGTTCCATCCATCGCCTCCACCAGCCTCTTCGTAATCGTTAAGCCTAATCCGCTGCCTTGAAACGTACGATTTCTTGACTCTTCCAGCGTGAACATCCGCTCGAATACCCGCTCCAAATTTTGCTCTTGAATCCCTTTGCCCCGATCCCATACCTCGACGATAGCATGTGTCTCATCAGCAGTCAGGGTCAGACCGAGGGTTCTTCCGTCCCGGCCATAACGTATCGCATTAGACAGCAGATTGGTTAAAACCCGCTCTAAAGCCTCCTCGTCCCCATAGGCGTATACTGGATGGTCGGGAATGTCAATTACCGCTTCCATACCGCTGGACTGAACAAATTCATAGAAAGTGAGAATGTTCTTTTTGCAAATTTCGTTCATATGTACTTTAGTCAACAGGAGCTGCTGATCACCAGCCTCCAGCTTGGCTAAATCAAAAAAAGAGTTCATCAAGGCGATGATTTCCATCGTCTTGTTCTTCATGCCAAGGAGCAGGCGGGCATGCTCCTCGCGTTCCATGGCAGGATCGCCTTGAATGATTTCAATGTATCCTAAAATTACAGTTAAAGGTGTTTTTAAATCATGGGAGATGTTGGCCAGCATCTTTTTCATGGATTGCTCTGTTCTCGCAAAGCGAGCATTCATTTTCTGGTTTTCGTTAAGCAGCTGTTCTATTTCGCTTACAATTGCTTGGAGATAGGGATCGCTTGTAAAGAGCAGCAGTCGTTCGGCAGACTGTTCCTCGATAATCCGGCTCAGCTTTCGGGATATTTCCAACAGGCTGGCGTCGCGTTTTTTTCTCGCCATGTATTGCCATAAGTTCAGGCCGGCTAACAGGACAACAAGGACAGAGAGCATCGCGATTAACATCGTCATTGCTGGAAATCCCCCAGCTTGTAGCCGATCCCCCATACGGTTTTGATGTATTGAGGCGAGGATGGATTGTCTTCAATCTTCTCACGCAGGCGGCTCATATGGACGTTAATAATGTTTTCGTCCCCATAATATTCGTCTCCCCAGACGGAGCGGTAGATTTGTTCTTTCGTAAATATTTTTTTGGGATAGGAAAAAAACAGCTTCAAAATGCTCCATTCTTTAGCGGTAAGGCGAATTTCCTGCCCGTTCTTGCTTGCTTGAATATTGTCGATATCGATCGTAATTTCATGTACAGTTATAAGAGGCGCCGGCTGTGGTGCGGCCGAGCCTCCTGCGTCGGAGTATTCCGTCGCCCGCCGGATTGCCGATTTTACCCGGGCGGTAAGTTCAATCAATGAGAAGGGCTTGGCAATGTAGTCGTCGGCTCCAAAGCCGAGGCCCAGCGCTTTATCCACTTCACTGTCCTTCGCGGAAATAATGAGCACCGGAATCCGGCTTCGTTCTCTGATTGTTTTCAGGAAGTCCATGCCATTCAGATGAGGAAGCATGAGATCAAGCAGGATAAGGGCGTAATCCTGCCCTTCAAATAATCGAAGCGCTTCCTTTCCGTCACGTGCATGCACGATGCGGTAGCCTTCCTTGGACAAGTAATTGATCACCATATCGCTAATAGAGAGATCATCTTCAACAAGAAGTATAAGTTGTTCCATCATGACACCAGCCTATTATTGGATTATATTATTCAGCCATTGTAGTTATACTAAACTATTCTACCATGTTATTCCCAATTCAATATATTGACACGTTAGCAAATAAAGAGTTAAATAGTTGAATAGTTTTGCATAAAATGTCAGAAGAAGAAGGCGAATAAATGAACTCCTCACTGAAACACATTCACCCCCTTGCCTGGACGATTATTGTCGGGACCATATTTGGCCGTACAGCTACCTCGATGAGCATCCCGTTTCTATCGATCTATTTAATCCGGTCGATGGGTGCAACACCGGCGCAGACCGGCATGGTTGTCGCCGTCAGCTCTTTGATCGGCGTGTTTGCCAGCTTTTACGGCGGCTATATCTCCGATATCATCGGCCGAAAAAAGGTGCTCTATATAGCTATATTTGGATGGGTCCTCGTATTTGCCGGATTTGCCTACGCGCATCAAATTTGGATGTTCTTTATCATGAACGCGCTTAATGGACTGTGCAGAGCGACATTCGAGCCGACCTCCCGTGCATTGCTTGCCGACATTACGCCGAAGGAGAGCAAACTGCTCGTCTTCAATTTACGTTATGCTGCGATAAATATGGGCGTTGTCGTCGGCCCCCTTCTGGGCCTACGGGTCGGCGTTTCGAATTCGAACAGCGTGTTCCTTATAGCTGCGATAGTTTACGCATGCTACAGTCTGGGCCTCGTTATCCAGTTTTCCCGTTATCGGGAAATTGGACTGGCAGCCGGGGGGAAGGAGCAGCGGATCGGCCTGACCGGTGCGCTAAAAGCAACGAGCGGCAACCGCACATTTATGCTCGTGCTCGCTGGCATGATCTTTTGCCTGCTCGGTTACGGCCATTTCGATTCCACGCTAACTCAGTATATGGAGTTGAGTCCGCAGATCGAAGAAGGGGTTACCTGGTTCAGCTACTTGATATCGCTCAATGCCATCGTCGTATTGACGCTTCAATACCCCCTCGTCCGCTTTGCAAGCCGCTTTGCTCCGGCTCTGCCGATCATTGCCGGCAATTTATTTATCGCCATAAGTCTTGTCATGTTCGGAATGTTTCACTCTCTCCCGCTGCTGATGATCTGCGTAGTTATTTTTACGATCGGGGAGGTTCTCGTTTTCACTTCGACGGATGTGCTTGTGGACCGCATCGCAGATCCGGAGCTGCGGGGGGCGTATTTCGGCATGTTTGGCTTTAACAATTTGGGAGCGGTGCTTGCTCCGCTGCTGGGAGGTTTTTTGCTGGACGGCCTCGGGGTTGCCTCTTCACAGCTGATCTTTCTAATATTGGGACTGACGACAGCTTGTGGTATTCCTTTTCTGTTTACGGCTCACCGAAGCTTGTCCCGGCTGGAGCAAAAGCGTGTAAGCCAGGAAGGTGTCAGCTTTTAAGACGGCAGCCATAAACGCCTTCATTCTATTTATGCTGGATCGATTAGTTCCAGCATAAATAGGCTGGCGTCCACACGGACTCAGCGGGTGACACGTATACTGTGTCATGGTGCTGGGGAGGTGACTATGTTGGCAAAATTAGGCGCTAAGGCGAGAAGGTATCTCAACAAGCAAGTTAAAATTAAAACGAGAACAGGCGCGGTTCTGTACGGTAAAGTCGTGAAGGTAAGCGGCAATAAGCTGTATCTTCAGGTGGCCTCGGTTCACGATCGGAAGAGCAAAGCTCATGCGACCTTTGTTCCGTTCATTATCCCGCTGGTCCTGTTCGATCTGCTGGCCATTTTGTTGCTGGAGAGACGGAGAAGACGGCGGCGGTTGCGGAGAATAGGTTAGTACAGCACATTTTGCAGGGGGCCCGCAGGCTCCTTTTTTTTGCATAAATTCAAGCGGGAGTACTGAGCTGAAGAAAAGAGACAGTTCCGCCGGTGCCTGTGCCGCATCGGGATTGCTGGAATTGGCCTCCCTGCTTCCAGAGATGGAGGGCGGGGTGTACCGCAAAGCGGCCGAGCGTATCCTTGTGTCGCTGCATCAAAACTATGCCACCTGGCATCTGCCAGCCCACGAGGCGATCCTGCTTCAAGCAACGGGCCATAAGCCTGCCAGCGACAATGTAGACGTATCGTTGATTTATGGCGATTATTTTTTTGTAGAGGCGATCGCCAAGTTGAATGACTGGAGAAATCGGATTTTTTAGCTGGATAGTTTTAGTTTATAATGGAATTAAAAAGCGGCCTAAACTTGCTTGAACTAATAAATTACAACATATTACAGTTAAAAAGGATTGTAGCGTAATGATAAACATTCCCGGCTACTCTATTACACGGACGGTCTATGAAGATTCTTATCTTTTAGTTGCCTTCGCCTCTACAGAACAAACGTCAGAACAAACACCTAAGCAGGTGTTATTAAAGATCGTTAAAATAGGGAAAAGTACAACGATTGAAAACGCCAAGCTTATTCATGAATTTAACTTTCTGAACGGGCTGGATATGAAGGGGCTTCTCAAGCCTAATTGCTATAAGAATTTTAAAAATATGATGGTGCTGGAGTATGAACCGATTTACGCGCTAACCTTACGGGATTATTGGTCAAAGGTGACTGTAACACCTGATTCGTATGTGCAAATAATGAAGAGTACTGTGACACGCCTGCAGGAGCTTCATAAGCGGCGAATACTTCATTTAAATATTAGGCCTGACACACTGCTGATTCAGCAGCATACCGATGAAGTGTTTCTGACTGGGTTTGGGTATGCGGTACAAATGAATGGGCGGGAAAAGCAAGGGGAGAGCAGCCTGGAAGGAAATCCGATATATATGTCGCCGGAGCAAACGGGACGAATGGATTATCCGGTTGACGTTCGCACGGATATTTATTCCTTGGGGATGACGCTCTATGAATTGTTTGCCGGGAAGCTTCCTTTTACTGCAAGGGGAGCGCTCGATTGGGCCCACGCCCATCTGGCCCGGCAGCCTGTGCCATTATTGCAAGCAAACGTGATGATCCCTTCGATCATCTCGGATATCGTCATGAAAATGCTGGCCAAGAACCCGGAAAATCGTTTTTCAAGCATGAAAGCAATTTTGGAGCAGCTAGGGGAGCATACTTTAGAGAAGTATACTTTAATAGAGAACGGAAAAAGCAGCATTGATCGGGATGACTGGGAGAGGGGCTCGAGCGGGGGCAACAATCTGCCAATGACTTCACTTCCCCAGCGTACGAATGCTATGACTGCTTCTATTGAAAACTATCAAGTACAAGTTCAGCGCACTACACTGGTTGTGACCGATAACATTGTCAGTTATCCTCAAGTATTGGATTTGGCCGCGATCGTTCAAGCGTCAGAAATCTTCGCAGACCATATGAACGGGGAACAAATTGCAGAGCAATTCATGCAGCTTATCATAAAAAACGCAGGAGCACAGCGGGGATTACTTATCATCCCCAGCCATAATCAATGGTACGTGAACATAGAAGCCAAGCTTGAAAGTCAGGCAATCGTCTCTTCGCTTCAGCATATGCCTATCGATACATACCCGGAAATAAGAAGAGAGCTTGTCGCCGGTGCTCTTCAGGATAAAATGATTATGCAAGCAGCGGAGACGCGGGAAGCATGCCGGGAGACATCACTGGGCGGAAGAAGTAAAATCAGCGGAACTGCTCTATGCATTCCTATCGTCATCCACGATGAAGTTCATGCTTTGCTGTATATGGAAAATATGCTTACATCAAAGTATTTTGCAGCAGAACGATTTCATGTGATCAAAAATTTAGCCTCACAGGCTTTATTTGCATTAAAATCTAGGTCGTCAGCCTTTACTGTTGGAGCTCAAAATTATGAAGAGCGAGTCATTGAGCTGGACGGGCAGACAGAGGCCAGGCGTGCATTAACTACAAGAGAGCAGGAAGTTTTAAAGCTCGTATCTGAAGGGCTGTCCAATAAAGAAATTGCTGCCACACTAACGGTTACGAGCGAAACGGTAAAAACGCATCTCAAGAATATATTTGAGAAGCTAAAGGTGGATCGGCGAATGAAGGCGGCGGCTATAGCCAAAACGATTGGATTGTTGGATGAGGAAGAGCGCAGGTAAGCTATTAAATCAAGTAATAAGAAGGTATACAGCCAAAGAGCTGTATGCCTTTTTTTGATGGAACTCATCTGGTGGAAAATATCAATAGATATCCCTCAATCGGGGGATGTTTATTTCATTTTTTACAATCTACAATTTGAAGTGATAGGTTTGGACGGGCTGATCCAGAAAGGAGAGTGTACTATTAAATACACGGATAGAAAAATATTTATTTGTTTGCTATCGATGATCTGTTATACTGCGGCGCTCTTATTTGCCGGCCCTGCAAGCAGAGCTTCTGCTGAGCAGATTCAAGCCGAGGCGATAAATATCATTAATTACAGTCCGAGTGGATTCGCAACGATGTCACATCGCTATAGCGACGGAACGGAGAGATTTTTTATTGATTTGAACTTTAGTCAGCTGCCTTCCGACGCGAAATGGGTCACGTTTATGCCAATCGATGGTTTGAGTGAGGGGATAGAAATCTATTACAGTCGTGACGGAGTTACGACTGAGAAACGATTCATCACGGATTACTGGTTCGGACTTCCTCTTGATGCCAGATGGATCACGGTCAGCAATTTCGACGGCGGTTTTGGCGAAAAGAATCCTATTTACAACCAAAAATACAGATACAGCCTGGACGGCGTTACTGTACTGGAAGGGGATTCGGTTCCAGCGGAAGCGATATGGGCTACCCTAAGTTATTTTCAGACCTCTTGGGGCGGCGAGGCCAAAACGCTTGATTTCAGCAGATCTTCAGGCACCTATACGTTAAACGTCGATACGATACAGAAAGTGAACATTTCATCGGGCAATCAGAACGCCCCAGGGTACGCACGGGAAGGAGATACGGTGACGCTATCTATTTCCTCTGCATTTTATCTAAAGCCCCCCGTTGTACGAATTGCCGGGCAGGAGGTTCAGGCGATGCAAAATGGCAACCGTAAAAACTGGACGGCTACTCTGACGCTGGACTCTTCCGTTACTGAAAGCCCTATCCCGTTTAAGCTTGAATATGAAGATGAAACAGGACAGAGGCGCGGCCAAATTGATGCCACTACGGACGGGAGTAAAGTTAACGTCGATAAAACTCCGCCAATCATGATTGATTTTAGGCATTCACCGACAGATTGGACGAGGGGGAATGTGAGTGTTGTAGGCACCGTGAGAGATGATGGATCTGGCGTTGCTGCCCAAAAATGGCTGCAGGGCGAACATGACGCCTCAGTCATGCGGAATTATGGAACCACAGTGCCTGGAAACTATTTTATAGCGACCGATAACGGCAAGTATACCTGGTACGCGAAAGATCACGTCGGCAATGAAAGCGTTGCAGTCACTGAAGTTACGAATATTGACCGTATGGCACCGACGCTGGAGGTCTTTACGAAGCAGCAGGGATGGACGAATCACCCGATCCCGGTTACGGCGAATGCAGAAGACGTTCAGAGCGGTTTGAATTCGGGGCAGTTCAAGTGGGCCGCTGGGCAGCAGACAGCTGATTATTTCCGTTCGGGCGGCACCTTAATCGTGAATAATACTTTTCTTGCCGCTAGCAATGGCAAGTATACCGTCTATGCTGTGGATCAGATTGGCAATGAGACGATCCAAACCCTCACCATTGATCAAATCGATCTCATTCCGCCAAGTATAACGTTAACGCCTTCTACAGGGGCGCCAACTAATCAAGATGTGATAGTTAGCGCTAGCGCAGCCGATCTGGAGAGCGGAATAGCTGAACTGAAGTGGGCTAAGGGAGATCACCATGCTGCTTATTTCGCCCAGGGCGGCACCGTGTTTACTGGCAGTTTCCCTGTTTCCGAGAATGGTATTTACACGGTGTATGCTGAGGACGGAGCTGGGAATGGAGCTGTACAGACGATCACCATAACAAATATTTTCAAGACCAGTCCGAGCCTTACCCTCTCTTTATCTTCAACAAGCTGGAGCAATCAGCCTGTTGCCGTGAATATCGACTATATCGACAACGGAAGCGGGATTGCTGAGCTGGAGTGGGCCAAGCAGGGGCCGAATGGGCAGCGGGTTGTCCTGAATGTGGACGATACCCGATTCCTCGCTCATGAGAACGGGACTTATACGGTCTATGTAAAGGATAAGGCCGGGTTCGAGGTAAGTGCCGATATTGAGGTGAGCCGTATTGACGTAGAGGCTCCGCAGTTGGATCTGAGCTTGGAGCCAGTGGATTGGACGAATCAGCCTATTACAATCACCGCTGCCGCTAGCGACGATACGGATGATCGCGTGGGTTTGAAATGGAATGAAGGACGGCAGCCTGTCTCGTTTTTTCAAAATGGCGGAGGAGTTTCATTCCAGGATTCTTTTCAGGTCAGCCAAAATGGAGAGTATGCGGTTTACGCAGAGGATCACGCAGGGAATGGGGCCGCGGAGACAATTGTGGTAAGTAATTATGACGGAGCAGAGCCCACGATTCATCTCAGTATTGGGAACGGCCTGCCGACCAATCAGAGCGTGACGGTAACCGCCAGCGTATATGACCGTTTAAGCGGAATCAGCGAGGTGAAATGGGCGGCCGGAGATCAGCCTGTCAGTTATTTTGAGCTGGCTGGAACGGATTTTGGCGGAGCAAGCTCCTTTGAAGCTGAGTTGAACGATATCTACACAGTTTACGCAAAGGATCGCGCTGGCAATGCTGCCGTACAAACGATCGAGATCACGAATATCTATAGGGATGTGCCGATCATTACGCTTACGGTATTTCCGACGGTATCTACGAACCAGAACGTTACCGTGACTACATCTGTTTATTCACCAGTGAACTTGGTTGCTGAGAAAATGGTATTCGGGCTCCAGGATGCTGCCTATTTCGAGCATAATGGGGAACCGTTATTGCCAGAGATTGTCGCCATGGATAATGGCTGGATCAGCTTCTATGCGAAGGATGAGGCCGGCAATGAAACGGTAAAGCAAATCGAAATTACGAACATTGACCGCACTCGGCCCGTCATTACGTTAACGGGCGACTCGACCATTCGTCTTGTGCAAGGCAGCACCTTTCACGATCCGGGGGCTAGCGCCATAGACGATGCGGACGGAGATATTTCGCATGCGATCCGGGTGTCCGGCCAGGTTAATACAGGAGCTGCCGGCGAGTATATACTGCGGTATAACGTTTCTGATGCAGCGGGGAATGCAGCAGAAGAGGTTATACGTACGGTGAAAGTCACTCCACCTCCCATCATCGATGATGGCGGGCAAGGCGGCGGGGGGAATAACAGCAGCGGTGGCGGCTCGCCTTCCAGTGGCGGCAGCCCTTTCGGGGGAAGCACCTCCGGCAGCAGCGAAAATTCCTCCAAAGGCGGCAACACGACACCTTCCGTGGAGAACGAGGACCGTGTTAGGCCTGGTCATCCCGAGGACCAGCCGATATGCCCGAACGGGGCTGCATGCAATAATAACGACAGTTCGGTATTCTTCAGCGATATCGAAGGACATTGGGCGGCAGGAGCAATTCGGGAGCTGGTAGCGAGGGGTTACATTAAAGGCTATCCTGACGGAACCTTTCAGCCAAATCGTAAGCTGACCAGAGCTGAATTCGTCACGTTGGTGGTTCGAGCTCTGGAATTGCAAGTATCGAACGAAGCTTCGCCTGAAGTTATGTTTAGCGATACGCAAGGACACTGGGCGCAGGATGCGATAGCGGCAGCCCGGAACCATGGACTGATTCAAGGCTACAGCAACGACATGTTTGCCCCGAATGAACCGATTACGCGCGAGCAGATGGCCGTAATTCTTGCTAAAGCCCACGCATACGGACTGAAGTCTGACGGGCAATCTGCCCGAGAGCCTGGTGCCGTGCTGCATTATGAGGATGCCGGCCATATCTCGATATGGGCACGCGATGCCATTCAATGGGCCGCAGAGCAGCAAATGATGGTTGGCCTGCCGAATCACCGCTTTCAGCCGCAGGAGAATGCTGTAAGAGCAGAGGCAGCCGTTGTATTGCTAAAGCTCATTCACAATATGGATTAGAAAAAAGAAGGCAAATCACCGTTTTCGGTGTAGGCCTTCTTTCTTTTTTACACATTATTTTGCGTTCTCGGCCAAGCTTGCCTGGATGCTGTTTACGATGCTGCCTAATTCGGTAACCATTGATTTTAAATTTACAGCAACATCGTTGACCGAATCAGAAGTGGTGGACTGTTCTTCCGCAGCGGATAAAATCGTTTCGATGTTCATAAAAAAGGCGGATGTAATTTCGGAAATTTGATTCATTATGTCATTTGTCTGTTGGGAATGCTGGAGTAACAATTGTGTTGTGCTAGACATGTCTTTTATTTGCAAGTCAACTTTGATGGAGGATTCGGAAATTTGTTCGAATACCTGTTTGGTTTCCTCAATTTGCTCCAGCCCCTTCTGCACTTCGGTCAAACTGTGATCCATTTCATTCAATACTTTATCGATATGGGATTGGAAAGAATGGACGTTGTTCTTGATTTCGACTGCCGATTCATTGGATTGGCCAGCGAGCTTTCGCACCTCCGCAGCGACCACCGCAAAGCCTGTACCATGCTCGCCCGCCCGAGCCGCCTCAATGGAAGCATTCAGCGCCAACAGGTTGGTTTGTTCTGCGATCGAAGAGATGAGCTCCACCAAATTTTCGATTTCCCGAGAGTTGCCAGCGAGTTCGTTGATGACCCCGTTAACATTGTGGACAGCTGAAGTAATCACCTGTATCTGATTCGATAACGAGTGCACATGCTCCTTTCCATAAAGGACCTGACTTGACGTGGCAACGGAATTTTCCGCGACGATCATCGTATTTTCGTTAATGTGTTCAACTTGACTTAACATGCTTTGAATGCCTTCAACCCCTAAGGCCAGTTTGTCCTTCTGCTCGGAAGCGCCTGTTGAAATCGTTTCAATGGAGGATACAATTTCTTGACTGGCCTTTGCAGATTGTCCTGCGCCTAGCATTAAATGTGTGACCGAATCGAGAACGGATTTACTAGAGGTGTTCATGTTTTTAAGCACTTCGTTTAAGGCCTGCTGCTGGGAGGCAACCTTTTTTTCATATTCCATCGTATGTATATTTTTCGAATAAACAAACCAGATTGTCGCACCGCTCGTCAGGATCAAATAGAGCGCATGGATGAGCAATAGGGAAAACCGGTAATCCGCTGTGCCGCAAAGCAATTGCGGGAACCAAAAGTACCCTGCGAAATGCTGGACGGCAAATATTGCGGTGCTGTATAGAAGGATTTTAATATTTTCATAGTAAGCAATAATTGCAATCGTCATGAAAATGGAGAAATGATACTCCACAAATCCGTCCCCGCCCGCGATAATGGAAATGCTGCTGAATGTCAGCGTCGTACAAATCATCCAGGGCAATGCCGGAGAATGCGAATTTGACCGGTATGTAAGGAGGCTTAGTATAAAAAGGGCAATCGGAATAAACAACAAAAGGTCTTTGAAGATGGATAGCCCCTGTGTCAGATGGCCGATGCCGTTAATTGCCCTGTGCAAGTCGAACAGAGAGGTATATCTGTGCACGGCGTGTGTTGCTAATGATAATAATAGTGTAATCCCCGACAAAATAAGCATAATCGAATTTTTCTGCAAATGCTTTAGCTTCATTTTTTTGCTTCAAACCTGCCTTTAAGAAATTTGATTAGTTACAAATATGTGAAACCATTAATAAATTCACGGCATTGACCGAATTAGTATTAAATCCATAATCGATGGTCCACTTTGGATGGTTCAGCGAAATTTAGCATAATAGATATCATACATTACAAAACTCACAGGAATCTCACAAAAACACTCACAAAATGGATTACTCTTACTTTGCCATCGCGTCTAAAAAAAGTTTGAGGGTAGGTAATTGTCATGTTGAAAACAGTCATCGTTGAGGATGAACCGCTTGCGTTGGGTATGATGAAAAGATACATAAGCGAACATCCAAAGTACGAGCTGATCGGCGCTTATTCCGATCCGTTCGAAGCATTGGAGAACATCCCCAGCCTGCAAGCCGAGGTGCTCTTTGTCGATATCGGGATGCCAGGCCTAAGTGGTCTGCAATTGGCGGAGCGGGTAAAAAGTGAATCGATGCAAATCGTTTTTACAACGGCATATAGTGAGTATGCTGTCGATGCTTTTCGCGTTGATGCTGTAGACTATTTAGTAAAGCCGATTACAAGCAAAATGATCGATTCCATCGCACATAAATTAGAAAAAATAAAGCGGCTGCTTACGCTGCAAAATGCCCAGTCAGACCGGCCCGATATGAAGGTTCAATGTTTTGGCAGTTTCAAAACGACCAACCAGGAGGGCGAAATTGTGAAATGGCCAACCCGAAAGACGGAGGAGATGTTTGCTTTTTTTCTGGTGAAAGAGGCGCAAATCGTCAGCAAGTGGATTATCGCGGATGAATTATGGCCGGATTTGGACGGAAAAAGAGCGATCCATAACGTTTACAATACGGTGTACCGCTTGAAAAAAACGATCGAGGAGTTCTCACTTCCTTTGACTATTAAGGTCATGAATGAAGGCTATATTTTAGAAAGAGACGGAGAAATGGATGTTGATCTTTATAAATTCAGAAGCATGTTGAGCCAGACGGACCTGACGATGGACGAGCTGGAGCAGATGAACAACTTATACATCGGACCTTTGTTCAATGATAAAGACTACGCTTGGTCCATTCATCTGAAAGAAAGCATTGAAGTGCTTTATATGAAAAATAGCAAATATAAGAAATAAATTGTTATAGAAGAGAAGGAAGCTTAAGGCTCCTTCTTTTTTTATAAGCAATTTTTTGTTGAAATGAACACATGCGAATAGGCAACTTTCATTCAAGTTGCAGTTGTTACACAGGTTGACAGCGGAGCGAGTTGAACATATAATCTCCATTGATAACGATTATCATTATCAATAATATCTTTGGAGGGAACATAGTGCGTTATACATACAAATTGAGGTCATATTTTGCCGTCTTATTTTTGATAGCTACTATACTTGTTTCGGGATGCAGTTCGGCTGCATCAGTAGCTGATTCTAGCAATTCCGCTGTCGGAGGAACAGAACAAAGCAATAAAACAACTGGTGATGCTCCTCCCCTCGCTCCGCGTATAATCAAGGATGCAAGTATGGATGTGGAAATACCAGCTGAGCCGAAAAAAATCGCCGTATTGCTGGATTACTATGCAGATCATTTATTGGAGCTTGGAATCAAGCCCCATGCCTCAACTACGTCACTTGTCAATAATCAGTTCCTGCCTTATATATCAGATCAAATGGAAGGCGTTATTCCGTTAGGAGCGTCGGAATCACCCAATCTCGAAGTGCTATTGGAAGCGGAGCCAGATTTAATTTTGGCTTATGCCCCTTCACATCAAAATATCGAGGATAGTCTGCGAAAAATAGCTCCGACCCTGCTGCTTGACGGGGAGTTAATGAATGATTGGCGCCAATTGCTCCTGGAGCTTGGCAAAATAGTTGGGCAAGAGGAATTGGCGCAGCAGAAGCTGAGCGATTATATAGCAAAAGCTGAAAGTGCAAAAGAGGAGCTGGATAGCAGGGCCGGCGATGAAGTATTTGTCGTGATGCGCGTAATGCCGAAGGAATTGCGAGTATACGGGATGGATGACATTCGGATCGGCCGGATCATTCACGAAGAACTTGGTTTAAATGGCTTGAAACTTGCCGATAGCAAAGCGATGCTGCCGATTTCATTGGAGGAACTGCCGAGCCTCAATCCTGATCATATTTTTTTGATGGAAAATGTAGAGGATACAGCCAAGAGCAGATTAGATGAACTGGAGAACTCTGCGATATGGAAAAATATCAAAGCGGTCCAGAATGACCAAGTTTACATTGTCGAACAACAGCTATGGAATCGCGGAATTGCGCCAATCGGTTCCAATCAAATCATTGATCAAGTTCTCGGGATGGTCAAATAGAACTTAACGTCCAACCAAATACGAATGAAATAAAAGAGGCCAAATAAATTCTGATATTTATATGGCCGTTTCTTTTTTATTGCCAGCAAGAAGATAAATTTTCCCAACCTAGGTCTAGGTTACATCTCATACCAAAGCCTGTTTTGCAAGAGGGTCGGCTCTAGTAAAATCATTACTAATGAAGTAAGCTTCGGAGGTCATGTATATGAACAGAAAGATTCGCACTTCAGAAATTATTTTATTGACAGGGTTAAGTTTTATTTTTCTATTTATGATTGTTCATGACTGGGTGCCATTAGGGCAACTTAATGATGTACAGGCAGTGTCTGAATCTCGTAGTGTCAATGAATTGATCGTCGTAACGTTGATTGGGGCGACCCAAATTTTATTGTTAATGGCGCTCGTATTATTGTTCATGGGCAGGAAAAAACCGCTTTGGATAAAGCTTTGGTTAATCATCCATCAAGGCTTCATTTTTGCTGGTGTTTTGCTGGATTGGTGGATTCCTTACTTACTCGGTTTTGGTGCAAAGGAAAAAACCGAAAGGTACATGGAGATGTTTGGTAATACGCATGCTTTTTTACCGGTCAATAACGGGATTGTCCCTAATACGATTCACGTGGTGTTTCACTTCACGCTTTTGGTATGTTTGCTAGTTACGATTTACATCAGCTTCACCCGTCCTAAACATAATCAATACATCTTGCAAAGTTAGCTATACTTTTAGTGTTTATCTAAGTAACTAAGCTTTGATAATTTTCGAAGGGCATGAATATAGACGAAAGTCAGGCCCTTGGATTGGTAAGCCGTTTGATTGAAGCTGCCGATAATATACACATCAAGCATTGGTAAATAGATCATAGAGGAGCCGCTTGCCCCGAGATGACCCAAGCCAACATATTTGTTTGTGAACGGAATAAACGGCAACCTCATTAAACCATACCCGTAATCCATTCCCGGCCGCAAGCGATTCCATTGCTGCATTAAGTTTAACGTATCTTTCGAATGAGCTCGTTGTTTACCAAAGATTCATGAAAACAAGCAGATCCTCTGTGGTAGATACCGTTTGGCCACCTGCATAAAAACTGCTAAAGCTACGGTATTCCTCAACAGAAATTTTTAGCTTGCCCATATACAGATGCGCTGTCGGATGTTTGCTTCTCACCTTGGGTTCAGAATAATGCGATAAATAGGTGTGCTGCATACGCAAAGGATTAAAAATATACTCCTGCAGCACTTCGTGATACGGTTTTGATGTGAGGGATTCAATGATTAGACCTAGAAGGTTATAACCGGTATCTGCATACTGAACACCTTTGCCAGGAGGAAAGTGGGGTTGCAAATTTTTTCTAGTTGCAATATTAATTCTCCCTTCTGAGTTTCCTTTCATCCTTGGTTATGGCAACCGTATGTTCGCACTATGCTGGCGAGCGGCAACGATAATATCGGCTGCAGCGCTATCCAATAACTCAATCACTTGTTCTTCACTAAGATTGTCTGGAAATAATCCGTTGGCTACCATGACAGAAAGACCCGTTTGAAATATTTTCATTTTTAATAATATAAGTTTCAGCTCATCATTGGAAAATCCCTCAAGTTCTGCATCCCTTTTCATCCTCTTTACAAGATCGTCGCCCATATCTTTGTCAAAATCCTGCATATGTTGGTTTGGTTTCATCACTAAATCTCGAAATAATACACTGTATTCCTTTGCAAATCGTACGCTAGCTACCCCAATATCATGAAATGGATCGTGGCGTGGGGAAAGATGAAAACGAGAATGTACTATTCCACAAAATTGTACTTTTCAGTAAAAACCTGCACTTGATTTCGACCAGCTCTTTTGGCAGCATAAAGTGCTTCATCAGCTTTTTGAAGAAGTTGATAGATTGTTTCCTCCCTAGCTCCTGTCGTTACGGATACTCCAAAACTGGAGGTAACTGAAACAAATCGTTCATTTTCAACTAGGGGGCTCTGTTCAATGCAAAATCTAAGGTGATTAGCGAAGTTTTCCCCTTCCACTAGTGTATAACCAGTTATAGCTAGTACAAATTCTTCACCACCATATCTAGCAAATAGCATATGTTCTCCCAGCTCAGCCTTACATATTTGAGCCACATGTACTAGTACTTGATCTCCGGTTTGATGCCCATAAGTGTCGTTCACTTTTTTGAAAAAATCAATATCAAATAGAATAATCGTAAAAGATGACAAATTATCCTTTACTTTCATTAAGTTTTGCTCAATTTGCTGGAAAAAGGCACGACGATTGTATATTTGCGTTAGCTCATCATAATAGGCTTGATGCTCTAACTTTTGCTGTAATATATGTAGCTCTGTTATATCTGTAAATATAATTAGTAAGCCAGACCTATTATTTGATTGCTGAAGCCTAGAAATACGTAGTTGATAAATATAATCAGCTTGATGAATCTTAACACTCAATTGATCTGATAACGTATCTAATTGAACAGGAAATGATTGACCCGTTAGCATATACCAAACTTGATCAAATGGCTGCCCTAACGTTGATCGATCCAATTCACTAAACATATTTTTACAAGCTTGATTATATTCGATTAATTGATAGGTATCATTAAGCACAATAACACCATCATTCATACTATTAAAGATCGTTTCCTTCGCAATTGGTATAATTGATAACATTCGAGAGGAAGTAATAGACCAGAGGTACAAAACAGAAGAAAACCAAATAACCATTGGTACAGGATCGATACCATCGGGTGCCACTCCTATGAATAATAAAAATGCAGTCACTATTGGAAGCAACTGACCGCAGATTAGGGCAAATAATTGAGGTCGATATACACTAACTGTTTCCTTCCAGCGTGAAAGCAGCAATAAGAACGCAGCAAGCATACAGCAAAAAATGTAAATATTATGTACAACAAACCATACCCCATATTCAATCTGACTATATGGAGCCCCAAGCACCGAATGGATATCATATATTCTATAGTAAAAATGATGAGATTCATTTGTTACATTGATGAGTAAAGTAAGACAAGGCAATATAAGTATAGCGATTATTCTTTTTCTCGTTAATTTATATCCCAAATATTGCATGACAAACAATAATCCTAACGGAGGGAAAAATGGCATCCCTGCATACTGTACAATATTCCAAAATCTAAGTTGTTCTAATGAAGTAGATGTTAAGCTAAAGGCATAACCAAAGCAATAAATCATTGAAGTTAATGTATTCCACATGAACAATTTGGCGATACTTGTATAATGATGTCTCCTCCAATAAGTATAGACAAGTATAGACAAATTCAGAACACCCGAAGTACAAACTAATGTTATATATGCCGCTAGCTTCGAATCCAATAGTTATACCCTCTTCCATAGTGTATATATAATGTTAACATGATCGGCGTAAATTGTTAATTAATTCATTGAACGATGTACAGGATTCGGTCCACATCATTATTGTGACTATTATTATACAGAGCAAACGATCGCAAAAAGCATGACATGAAAGCTTTACTGTACCACACTGCTCTGAACTCTACTCACGCAAGCAGACCTTTGTTCCTAGCCACTATAGAAACAACTTTCAAAAGCTCGGGTCTGCAAGGCGTTTGCAAGAGCATTCTAGAGAAGTCTGTTGTCATCCTGCTGTAAACAGTTTCAACACCTATACATATATAGAAGCAAAAAACTTTAGCCAAGCCTACAACCAGTCCGCATAATCGGCCAAGTTCCCTCATAGACATGTTATCAGTTTAGGAAATCAATCTGCAGAGGGGATGATCTCATGCGTCGGATCACATGGGCGCTTGCCATTGTGATATGCTTGAGTGCTGTATTGGCCGGGTGCGGTAAAAAGGATGCTGATGGTGTCGTCAAGGATTTGGATAATGTCGTAGCGAAGCTGGAAAGTTATCAGGGCTCGGGGACGATGACGCTTCATACGGGAGATAAGCCGCAAGAGTACAAAGTAGAGGTATGGTATCAGAATCCGTCTTTTTACCGGATTGCTCTTACCAACGCTCAAAAGGATATTACGCAGATCGTCCTCAAAAATGATCAAGGGGTCTACGTATTGACGCCAAGCTTGAATAAGAGCTTCCGGTTCCAAAGCGACTGGCCCGAAAATCAGGGGCAGGTCTACTTGTATCAAACGCTCGTGCGAAGCATCCTGAGTGACAACTCCCGCCAATTTGTAAGTGACAAGGATAGTTATGTATTTGATGTGGCAGCTAATTATAATACCCATGCTTTAGTTAGGCAGAAAATATGGCTGGCCAAAAATGACTACGCGCCTAGGCAGGTTCAGGTATCCGATGCGGAGGCGAAAGTCGTAGTCGAAGTGAAGTTTGACAAGTTTGATTTTGATGCCAAGTTCGATAATAATTCCTTTGATATGCAGCATAATCTGAACACGGCTGGACAGCAGTCCAAAGGGACGCTGCTTGAAGTGGATGAGAACGGAATGCTTGTGGAGAAGACGGATGCATCCGCAGTTGGAACCGATATAGCAGCAGGAGAACAGATGGCCGCTCCGGGGCTGTCCGAGCCGTTTGGAGTATTTTTCCCGACCTATTTGCCGGCAGGGGTAGCGTATAAAGATGACAAAATCGTAGATGATAGTGAACGAAGCAGTGTGCTCCTGCGATTTGACGGTACATATCAATTTACGTTGACAGAATCTCGTTCGCCGGATCGTACCGCTTCATTAGTGCCCGGAGATGTCGTCGATCTCGGCTTTACTGCCGGATTGTTGACGGGGGATGCGCTGCAAACTTTAACGTGGACAGTAGATGGTCTGGAATTCCGGATAACGAGTGATAATCTCCCTGTCAATGAAATGGTGAAAATCGCCGCTTCTATGGAGGAGCAAACGGGTAAATAAGAAGAAGACTGACGGTCCTGCGGTATTTGGAGAGAGACTGAAATGCCGCTAGGTCCGTCGGTCTCTCTCTTTTTTATTTGGTTTAACAATCAATTTGGCTTAAAATAGTTTTAAAGCAACAAAATGGTTTATTCTGTATAATTGACAGTCGCCTTCAGGAACATTACGATTAATGTATTGCTTGAAGATGATTTCACTCTTTTTAGAGAAGGTGACCAACAAAGTGCAAGTGAAGTATCGACCTACCCTGGCTGAAATCGATTTGGACGCGCTTTATGCCAACTATGAGGCTCTGCGGAGAAGAATCCCTGCAGACGCAAAGCTGTTGGCATGTGTTAAAGCTAATGCTTATGGACACGGGGCCGTACCCATTGCAAGGGAACTGGAGAGGTATGGGGCTGATTATCTTAGCGTAGCCTTCTTGGACGAGGCGTTAGAGCTGCGTCAAGCAGGGCTGACATTGCCTATTCTCGTGCTTGGTTACACTCCTCCCGATGGAGTGCGAGACGCTTGGGAGAACGGCATAACGCTTACCTTATTCAGCAGAGAAGTTCTTTATGCGATCCGTGATCTGGATCCATCGGAATTTACTCATAAGCTTAAAGTTCACATTAAAATCGATTCCGGTATGGGGCGTCTCGGCCTCCTTCCTGGAGATGAGACGATTGCTTTCATCCGTGATGCGATGAGTTTGCCACAGCTGGAAGTAGAAGGCTTGTTTACTCATTTTGCAACTGCGGATGAACGAGATAAGAGCTATACATTGGAGCAATACCGGCGTTTTCAAAGCGTAGTTGATACACTGCAGCACCATGATCTGAATATTCCGATTATACATACGGGCAACAGTGCGATTGCAATTGATTTACCAGAGATTTCGTACCAAATGGTACGAATTGGCATCGCATTGTATGGTCTCTACCCGTCAGATGAAATCGACAAGGAGCAGGTACCGCTTCAACCGATCTTGACTCTCAAGACGGAAACGGTGCATGTAAAATCCTTGCCGCCGCATTCCGCCATTAGTTATGGAGCGAAATATGTGACGGAACGGGAAGAGATTATCGCAACGCTGCCATTAGGCTATGCCGATGGATATTCACGAATGCTTGGTGACAAGGCGCAGGTATTGATACGCGGGAAGCGTGTTCCGGTCGTCGGAACAATTTGTATGGACCAGTGTATGGTTTCGCTGCAATCTTTAGCTGAAGAGGCTAAAGAAATCCAAGTCGGCGAGGAGGTTGTTCTCATCGGCCAGCAGTCCGGCGCAAGTATTACAGCGGACGAATTGGCCTCCATGCTAGGTACCATTCCCTACGAGGTGGTTTGTATGTTGGCTCATCGTGTGCCCCGTCTTTACATAGGTACAGATAGGCCGCATCTTTTACTAAATCCGTTGTTTGCCTAATAGCAGACAATAATCAACAAAACTTTCTTCCTATGGAAGGAATTTATGCTGAGCCCATCGAATGATATACAATAAGCTCGAATGATAAAGATGGAAATGATCAGGTATGTACGGTTATGCCATTTTTGGTTATAATGAAATGCAGCATACTTGATATACACTCAGCATATATTTCTTTGTATAAATATCCTTGGATATTGTTATACTGATTCACAAGGAATGGGTCGACAAGGTTTTGGGGGTGGATGTTTAAAGATGGCCAATATGCAGAACACCAAAAGAATTATGATCAGCTTACCGGATCATTTGTTGCAGGAAGTGGATGGAATCGTTGCGATGGAGAATTCCAACCGCAGTGAGCTTATTAGACAGGCTATGAAGCTGTATTTGAATGAACGGAAGAAGCGTTTCATCCGGGAGTCTATGCAGCGCGGCTATATGGAAATGGCTAAGATCAACTTAACCATGGCCTCTGAAGCTTTTCATGCGGAGGAAGATGCAGACAGCACTCTGGACCGCCTAGTTAGCGGGGTGTGACCATTGATCGTAAAGCGCGGCGACGTATTTTTTGCAGATCTCTCTCCTGTTGTTGGTTCTGAACAGGGAGGGGTAAGACCGGTGCTTATCATCCAGAACGATATTGGCAATCGATTTAGCCCTACGGTAATTGTTGCTGCCATTACCGCTCAAATTCAGAAAGCGAAGCTGCCTACTCATGTGGAAATCGCGGCGGCTACACATGGTTTTGACCGGGATTCTGTCATTTTGCTTGAACAGATCCGTACGATCGACAAGCAAAGACTGACGGATAAAATTACGCATTTGGATGATGAGACAATGAAAAAGGTTAACGATTCGCTGCTCATTAGTCTCGGCTTAATTGATTTTTAAATTTAGAAAAAAATTGTCCCAATTGAACGCTCCGAGTGACTGGTGCGTTCTTTATTTTAGAATACTTTACAATTACAGATAGCTTCATTGGTTTAATCTGGTATAATAAGCATATCTATTTTCTGAGGAGGACCGTTTTTAAATGGATTATAATTCAACAGGGCAGTACAACTATAATTATCCCCCTGCGCCGCCGCCCGAACCACCGGCCCAACAGGTAACGAATGGAAAGTCGATCGCAGCGATGGTACTGGGTATTTTGTCTATTGTTCTTCCATACTTGGGATTTATTATTGGAATTATAGCGATCATCATGTCAACGATTTCGTTTAAGGAACTAAAACAGACTAATGAGCAAGGCCGCGGATTTGCGACTGCCGGGTTAGTTTGCGGAATCATCGGTACCGTACTATACGGAATTATCGTATTGTTTCTAGTGATCGTCGCTATATTCGCGTTTTCAGAAACATCCAATGAGCTGATCAACTACTCCAACTTTTAATAGGAATGCCACAGCACCGTAGTTAATGTACGGTGCTGTGTTTTTTTGGAGCAAGAGAAACGCCCTTGACTGGAAATGAACTATAAATTTTGTGATAATAGGAACAGCGTAATTTGTGAATGAAAGAGGGATGACCTTGTCAAATAACGGGATGAGTCCGGAAACGAATACGAATACGAAGCAGATTGAATCTGAAGTTCAAGAGCAAATTGGAGCTGAGATTCAGGAACAGATCGAAGCTGAAGTCCAGGAACGCATTGTAGTTCAGGTTGCCAAAGAGCTTGGCCTTTCCTTAAAAGGAGTACGAACAACCGTTGGCTTGCTTGATGAAGGAAATACAATACCGTTTGTCGCCCGGTATCGTAAAGAAATGACGGGGGAGCTTGACGAGAATCAGCTTCGTGATATTAGTGACCGGGTACAATATTTGCGTAATTTGGAAGTTCGCAAACGGGAAGTTATTCGCATTATTGTTGAACAGGGGAAAATGTCAGATGAGCTCCAGAAAGCTATCGTTGAGGCGGTAAAGCTTCAGGAAGTGGAGGACTTATACCGCCCTTACCGTCAGAAGCGGAAGACCCGGGCTAGCGTAGCCAAGGAAAAAGGCTTGGAGCCTTTAGCGGAATGGTTGTTGGCCCAGCCCAAAACGGGCGCGCTGCTGGAGGAGGCTGCCAAATATGTAAGTGACGATAAAGGAGTAGAAACAGCAGAGGAAGCGATCCAGGGCGCCATGGATATCGTTGCCGAAGGGATGGCGGACGAAGCGGCAATTCGGGCTTGGGTACGAAAGTATAGCATGGATCAAGGCATCATCGTTTCGGAAGCCAAAAACCCGGAAGAAGAATCCGTATATGAAATGTACTATGATTATCGCGAGCCTGCCAAGAAAATGCCGCCTCATCGTATATTGGCTATTAACCGGGGAGAGCGTGAAAATATTTTGAAGGTTTCGCTGGAGGTAGAGGCGGAATCCATTCACCGCTATATGGCGAGGCGTTTCATTAAAGGGCCGTCGGTTTCGGAAAGCACTTTGCTAAGCGTGATTGACGATGCTTACAAAAGACTGCTGGCCCCATCTATCGAAAGGGAAGTTCGAGCCGAGTTGACGGAGAAGGCGGAGCAGCAGGCAATTTCTATATTTTCTGCCAATTTGCGAAGCTTGCTTCTTCAGCCGCCTGTTAAAGGGAAAACTGTATTGGGCGTCGATCCGGCCTATCGTACCGGCTGCAAGCTTGCTGTAGTCGATGATACTGGCAAGCTGCTGGAGGTAGCTGTCACGTATCCTACGCCGCCAAACAATAAGAGACGGGAAGCCGCAGCAACATTCAATGAGCTAATAGAAAAATATGCGGTGCAGTTGATCGTCATCGGTAACGGGACGGCTTCCCGCGAGACGGAGCAGTTTGTTGCCGAAATTATTGCGGAGCGCAATGACCCTGGGCTTGCCTATTTGATCGTCAATGAAGCGGGGGCCAGTGTATACTCTGCCTCAAAGGTGGCTCAGCAGGAGTTTCCTGATTTGGATGTGGCCGAACGAAGTGCGGTATCTATAGCCCGGAGATTGCAGGATCCGCTGGCTGAGCTGGTGAAGATCGAACCTAAAGCGATTGGCGTAGGTCAATACCAGCATGACGTATCCCAGAAGCATTTAGACGAAAGCCTTACCGCTGTAGTCGAATCGGCGGTGAACCATGTTGGCGTAGATGTCAATACGGCCTCTCCTGCTTTGCTGTCTTATGTATCTGGAGTAAATGCAACGATAGCCAAAAACATCGTTAAATTCCGGGAGGAAAATGGAAAGTTCACGAGTCGCAAACAGCTGCAGAAGGTACCGCGGCTTGGAGCAAAGACATTCGAGCAGTGCATCGGTTTTTTGCGAATAAATGATGGCGAGTATCCGCTGGACCGTACGCCCATTCATCCCGAATCCTATAGCGTAGTAACTCAATTGTTCAAGGAATTGCGTATGGAATTGAGCCAGTTGGGAACTAAAGAATTGGCTGAAATGTTATCAACCTTGGATCCGGAAAACTTAGCCGTACAGCTTGGCGTAGGTGTGCCGACGCTGCGGGATATTTTGGATAGCTTGCAGCGTCCGGGGCGCGACCCGCGTGAAGAGCTGCCGCCGCCTATTTTTCGCACGGATGTTCTGAAAATTGAAGACTTGACCCCAGGCATGGAGCTTCAGGGCACTGTCCGTAACGTCATCGACTTCGGTGCGTTTGTAGATATTGGAATCAAAAACGATGGTCTTGTCCACATTTCCCAGCTTAGTAAGGGCTATGTCAAACATCCGATGGATGTGGTGTCCGTTGGAGACAATGTGACGGTTTGGGTGCTGACCGTTGATACGAAAAAAGGGAGAGTCGGACTCAGCATGCGCAAGCCTGCTGAACAATTGGACAAGCAATAAGGCGCCCCTGCCTTGCCCTCATGCTTCCTGATAAGCTTGGTCGGGCTAAATATTAAATAATGAATACTGAAAAAGATAACAAGATTGTTCATACCAGCTGGGAGCTCTCCCGGCTGGTATGTTGCGTTTTATAGCTCGTTTGTTGTCGGCCGTTCTTGTTCTATGTTCTCCGCGGAATTATACAAAAGTTCGCCTCCTATGCATTAATTATTTGCCCCTTGTACACAATGGTAAGGATGGTCGGATATCGGGTAGGACGTATCGTGTTTCTCCGGTAAAGCAGGACGACGTCTGGAAGGAATGAACTAGGGGGCATGGTGGTGAACAAGCGGTATTATGTGTCTGTTCATGGACGTTCAGTATTAGAAGAACAGGGGGCGACAGCTTACGAGTGGACTATTGAGTCCACTCCCGAGGTTGCTGCAAATTTAAGGCATATGCTGGAGCGGATTGGGGAGAAGGAAGAGAGTTCTTTTGCCGCTTATACTTACCCTTGGCCCGATACACCAGAAGATGAAGTAAACAGCAACTTCCAGAGCCAGATTGACGAGGTATACCGGGAAATTTATCGGCTCGGTACAAAAGAGACAAGAGAGCAGCTGCGCCGTGCAGGCTATGGGAATTCGCAAGCAGAATAATAGATTTCAATGAACAAGGGGCGAAGCAAGATGTATTATATCAAGGATGCCAAGTTTAGACGGCTGACTGAGCAGAATGGCCGGCAATGTGCGGAGATTCAAGTGAGTCCCGGAGCAGTGGACGATCCGGAGCTTTTCGTATATATAGCACGCTCTGGGGATGGCCGGGACTATGAGATCATTAAGATGATCCGCAGTGAGGCGGATTTGGAAATCGATTGGTTTGATAACAGTTTGCATCAAGCTTATGCAGAGGTTGCCGAGGAGAATTTTGGCGATACCGGCTGGCCGGAGCCAGCTGCCCAGCGAGCCGAGTTCAAGAAGCAACTGCTCGCTTTTGGCGATATCGCCGATAAACTAAATGAGAAGCTGGCTGGAGACAACGGATAAAATAACGTAGGCCAAAATTTTTAGTTTGAAAAAAAGTCAGGATGCGTTATAATAAATATCGCATCCTTTTTATACATATTGCATACATATTATCTATATTATGTCCCAGTAGCTCAGCTGGATAGAGCAACGGCCTTCTAAGCCGTCGGTCAGGGGTTCGAATCCCTTCTGGGACGTATGCAAACTCTCCATTGGGAGAGTTTTTTGCGTCCCGGGGATGAGAACCCCTTGGGGGTTCGTCGGAGGGAGTACGCCAAGCGGAGCGGCAGGACGACCGAGTCTCGCGCCGTAGCGCGAGTATCCCTTCTGGGACGTATGCAAACTCTCCATTGGGAGAGTTTTTACATCCGCTCCGGTGCCGGCAAACCAAGAACCTGCAGCGCATCCCCAAGCGTATCCTTGAATTTAGCGGTCAGCCAAATTCGAAACTGCTGAATTTCTCCTTCTGATTTCAGAATAGGGCAAGCGGAATAGAAGTTATTAAACAAGGTGGCCAACTGGTGGGCGTAGTTGCAAACCGAGCTAGGCGTTAATTCTTTACTGGCAGTATACAGAGTATCCAGCCAAGTGCTGATATGTCTGATCAAAGCATATTCCGCTGGCTCCATTGCAGCGATTTTGTCCGGCTTTACAAGGATAATATTGTCATTCTGCGCTTTATTTAAGACGCTGCACGCGCGAGCGTAAGCATATAACAGGTAGACTCCCGTGTTCCCCGATATTTCTGTTGCTTGCTGTAAATCGAACACGACCTCGGTTTGCAGACTGAAACGGAGCAAATAATAACGAATAGCCGCCGTGGCAATGACGCGACTGGCCAATCCATTTGAATTCGAGCGTCTGTTTTCGATTGTTCTTTCCATCATGTCGATGAATTCGGAAACTTTAATTCCAATCCCTAGTCGACCGGACATGGCATAGGAAGACTTTCCAACCGATATATCTATTCCCAGTTCACCAGCCGCAGAAGGGCTTAAGGAAACGATGCCGTAGCTTACATGCTGCAGCTTCTCTGCTTCTTTCACATACCCCAGTGCTTGAAGAGACTGTTTGACCATATTTTGGGGATATTCCTGACGATGATCGATTACGTTAATAACCAGATCGGCCTGCCCAAAGCTTCTGTCTGTTCCCTTGGAAGCTGTCGTCCACAAATCGCCTGCAAAGGGTTGATAAGAGAAGTCCTTGTCTAACAGCCCGTATTTCCACAAATGGTATGCTATGTCTTTTGCGGTGTAAGTTAAAATTCCATTTGAACGGACCAGTACTTTGTCCATCGTATGATCGGCCGTATCTTGCTGGCTGCTAGCTATAGCCCTAACTTCCCCAGCCTGCTTTAACACCCAGCAGCCGGCTAATTTGCCTTCAGTCTCTCGATAAAATAAAGAGGTCTGCTGCAGCAGCTTGAATGCGGATGACCAAAATCCTTCTCTTACGATATTGCTCTCCCAGACCAATAGATCATATTCGATCCCAAACTCATTCATATCCTCCACATGTTCGCGGACGATGCGTTCCGCGGCCAGCATGCCGATCCATGATACGTTGGAGCCTCCCTTCTCCAGAACATGCAATGCTTCTGTACGTTTCTCTAAGAGCTTGGAGTCGCCTGCATATTTCTTATTAGTTGCAGCATATAAATCCCAGCAATAATCCCCAAAACGCCCGTGCCCGCTCGATAGGGGAATATTCAACAGTCCGACCACGGTATCTGCCAATTGATTGCCTAAGTCATCGATATAATTGTGGACTTCGACATCGTAGCCGACTCTTCTTAACAGCCTCACTAAGGTGTCTCCGATACAGGAATTTCTCAGATGCCCAATATGCGCTGATTTATTCGGATTAATGGAGGTATGCTCAATGATTACTTTTTCCAGTGGGCATTCCGGCAGCTCGAATTCGCGTGAAGCCCACTCATCCCAGTTGATATACAAATTCAAAAATCCAGGCGTTACAATCTCGATCCTGCTCAGTAAGCTATCGATGTAACCCTGCTGGGCAATTTTTGCTTTGAGCAGCTCCGCAATTTGCAGCGGAGGTTTTCTCAGTATTTTCGCTAACTGCATCGCAATATTGCTGGAGTAATCCCCATATTCCAGGTTTGCTGGCTGTTCGATTTGAATAGCATTAAGCATAGAACGATCCGCTTCCCATTCTTCAAACAGACTTTGGGCAGCTTCTGTCACTTTTTTTGCAATCAATGTACTTAACATTTATCCAACCTCCTAAGTAACTGCTAAATGGTCTATAAATAAAAAAAGCCTTCGTCTCCTAAGAGACGAAGGCTTAATAGCGCTCGCGGTACCACTCTCGTTGTTAAACATGGATGTTCAACCACCTCATTAAAATAACGGTTTTAGCCGGGACATCCTACTATGTTGTTCAGAAGTCCATCTCATGGATCCGTTTCATTATTGACTCCGGCCGGCTCACACTATCCCGGCTCGCTTGAACATAGAGGACAATAATTACTCTTCCAGTCATCGATATATTATTAAATTATCGATTATTATAACTAGTTTCCCTAATGATTACCACATTTTTTTAAAAAAATAATTACCCAAATGAAATTATATTTTATTTATATTTCAAGAAACCGCTTGCAGGATGAAATAGGATGTGGTATAAAAAAGATAAATCTAAACGTTTAGATTTTGAGCCAGTTATTTGATAAGAATTCAAAAATCCCTAGAAACGAAAAGAAAATCAACACAGAAACAAAGCAGAAAACAGAAGTCCTGGGCTCACACACAAAATTTATTTGACTAAGGAGGTGGAGTATGTCCAACGTCAGCATCAAAGATATAGCAGCTAAAGCGAATGTGTCTACAGCTACCGTCTCCTACGTTTTGAATGGCACGCGGAATGTCCGTCCCAAAACGCGCGAACGGGTATTAGCGGTCATTGAGGAGCTCAATTATAAGCCCAACGACATCGCGAAAAGCCTGAAACGCAGACGTACCGACACGATCGGGGTAATTGCTGAGGACGTTACCGTATTTAATACGCCGGAAATTATCGACGGCATTAACGATTACGGCGACCATCATGATTTGCATATTCTGCTGACGAACCTCCGTCTGGATAAACGGATTGGCCGTGATTTCAGCAACATCGATAAGTACAAGAAGTATGCTACTAGCGCTGTGTCTGAGCTGCTTAGCAAGCAAGTGGACGGAATTATATACATCGGTGTACATACCCGGGATTTGAGCGGATTGATCGATACGGAAGGGAAACCGATCGTCTACACGTATGGGTACACGGAGAATGATGTATCGATTCAATATAATGATGAGCAAGCTTCCTATGAAGCGATGTCTTATTTGGTCCAGAAGGGACACCGCCGCATCGCAATCATCAGCGGCCTAATGGATTCGATACCTTCTCGTCTTCGCTTGAATGGGTATTATAAAGCGATCACGGAATTCGAGCTGCCCTTCGACCCGTTATACATTAAGATGGGGGATTGGGAGCGGGATTCCGGTTACCGGTTAACGAAGGAGCTGCTAGCTTTGCCCGAGCCGCCAACAGCGGTATTGTCCATGAACGACGTCATGGTGGTGGGGGTGCTGGAAGCAGCCAATGAAGCCGGAGTTAAGGTGCCCGCAGATCTATCCGTTATCGGCTTCGATAACCGTGAATTTAGTGACTATTTGACTCCCCGGATTACAACGATGGATATTCCATTACATGAAATGGGATACCGGGCGATGGAGGTTCTCCATAATTTCATGCGCGGCAAAAAAAACGAGCTTATGAATATGCCCGCGTGCCGTTTGATTGAACGTGACTCTGTAGCTGCTCCGAAGAGATAAGTGTAATTTTTCGTGACAGCTCTTCTTTTTCCAATATAATCTAAACGTTTAACTTTTTGTCCAAATGGTGACAGCTTGTAGGTGAGAATTTGCAGATTCTAGGAATCCTAGGCCCCTGGCTCTGCGGTTTTCAAATACAAGTTCACATAAATAACTACACATATTAGGAGGGGTCAATGTGCAAATGAGCAGGAGCAAAGGTAAAAATAAGAAGTGGCTTATTCTATCTCTCATAACAGTGATGTGTCTCGGTTTGTTGTCCGCCTGTGGCGCTAAAAATGAAAGCGGTGACAATCCGGAAGGGGCGGCTAATGGCGGAAATAAGGGTGCTCAAGGAAACGAGGTTACACTCCGTTTTATGACCTGGGATTCCGGACAGACGCTTCAGCCTTACCAGAATGCAATTAACGCTTTTATGGAGAAACACCCTGACATTAAAGTCAAAGTTGAATCTGTACCGGATAACTATGACCAGAAGCTGTTGACATCACTTGCGTCGGGTACCGCTCCGGATGTGTTCATGGCTTGGAATTATCCGCTTTATGTGCCGGGCGGAGCTCTGGAAGATATGCAGACTTGGGTAGATAAAGACAGCTATGATCTTGGCAAGTACTATCCGATTTTAATGGATTATATGAAATATGATGAGAAACTGTGGGGACTTCCGACAACGTACTCTACACGGGCGATTTATTATAACAAAAGTCTGTTTGATGAAGCCGGAGTCCCGTATCCGCAGGACGGCTGGAAGTGGGATGAGTTTGTCGATACCGTTCAGAAGCTGACGAAACCTGGACAATACGGATTCATTATGACCCCGGATGATGTCATGACGATGCAGCCATATGTATGGAGCAATGGCGGGGACATGGTGAGCGACGACGGGAAAACGGTCGAAGGCGTGCTGAACAGTGCTGAGAATATAGAAACAATGACGTTCCTGAAGCAGTTGTATGACGCCTCTTCCAAAATCAATTCAGCCGGAAAATTTAGTACGAATAACGGCTTGGAATCGTTCCTTACAGGACAAATTGCAATGTTTGACAACGGAATGTGGCCGCTTGGAGATATTCTGAAAGAAGGCAAGCTGGATATTGGCACAGTAACTCATCCGCTTCCAGAGGGCGGCAGCTTGAAAGGCATTATCCATACGTCAGGCTACTCCATGCCGAAGTCCGGTAAGAACAAGGAAGCGGCTTGGGAACTGATCAAGTTTATGTCGGGCGAGGAAGGAATCAAAATTATTACCGCAAATAAGTTTGCCTTCTCTCCCGTTATTTCTGTAGACGAAGAAAATGGATATGCCAGTGATCCGTATTTGGAAGCGTTCGCTAAAGAACTAGAGGGCAGTGATAAGCTGATTGCCGGTATGCGAAATGAGAGCTGGAGCGAGGCGGAGGATATGATTCGCGCAGGGGTACAGGCGATCTTCTATAATAATGCCGACATTAAGAGTACCTTGGACGATGCGGCCAAGCAGGCTCAAGCGGTCTTAAAATAACGTTTTAAGCCATAGTAAGATTTAAAGAAATGGAAGGAGGGGAAGCTTACAGGCCTGCTGGTTTATTCGCTTATTGGGTGCAGGGCTTAATAGATTTAAAAGGCCATACAAGCTTATTCGCTCATAGGTAAAAGGCTGTACAGCTTCCCCAACTCCTCGAATTGAGGTGATGACAACATGGCACAATCCAGCGCGGATCAGACTGTATTGAAACGTTCCTTCAGGCGGAAACGGCTTCGTGAAAATGCGGCGGGTTTATTTTTTATCTCGCCGTGGCTAGTCGGCTTTCTTCTGCTGATGTTCGGACCTATGGTTTTTTCGTTGGGGATCAGCTTCACGGAATGGAATATGGTCGGCAGTCCGAAGTTTATCGGCGTTGAAAATTATATCCATATGTTCACGAGTGATCCATTCTATTTTAAATCGATGATCGTGACATTTAAATATGTATTTATTATGGTTCCGCTCCAAGTTATATTTGCTGTTTTAATCGCTGTTCTGCTGAACCGGGCCACGTACGGCATTAAATTTTTCAGGTCGATCTTTTATTTGCCCTCTTTAATTCAAGGGGTAACGCTGGCTCTAATTTTTAGCTGGATGCTGAACGACGATTTCGGACCCGTCAATTACATGCTTGAGCTCGTCGGACTTCCGCGCATACACTTTCTGACTGACCCGAAAGTTGCATTGTACGCGCTCATATTCATTGCTCTATGGGGCGTCGGCTCGCCAATGGTGCTGTATCTGTCAGCGCTACGCTCTGTATCTGCAGAATATTATGAAGCGGCGGACATCGACGGTGCTGGGCCGGTCCGTAAATTTTTCAACATTACGATTCCGCTCATTACGCCAACGATTTTATTCAATATTTTAACGAGCCTGATTTCGGCGTTCCAGACGATTGTACTTGCATTCGTGCTGACGGGCGGCGGGCCGGCGCAATCGACGTATTTCTACTCCTTGCATGTGTATCGCAATGCATTCACTCATTTTAAAATGGGGTATGCTTCCGCTATGGCTTGGGTGATGTTTGTGTTGATTGTGCTTCTGACCGGCTTAGTGCTAGCGTCGTCCAAATACTGGGTTCATTACGAAGACGACGGAGGTGGACGTTAATGCATGCCATAGGGACCAAAAAACCGCTCCACACGATTTTGGTACTGGCGTTAATCGTGATTTGTGCCGGAGCATTCCTCTTTCCGATCGCCTGGATGCTGTCCACCGCAGTAAAAGCGCCGGAGGACATTTTTACAGCCAAGCCGGAGCTCATTCCGACGAATTGGCAGTGGCATAACTTTGCCGATGCTTGGAATGCCCAGCCGTTTGGACGATTTTTGCTGAACACGCTGATCGTTGTGGCTGTATCAACTCCGTTTGCCATGCTGTCCGCTACGATGGTCGCATTCGGATTTGCCCGGATCAATTTCTGGGGCAGAAACGCCCTGTTTCTTTTCGTTATCGGTACGATGGTGATTCCTTGGGATGTGACGGCTATTCCGTTATATATCCAATATAACAAGATGGGGCTTATTAACACGCTGTGGCCCATGATTTTGCCGGGGGCGTTCGGCTCTGCGTTTTTTATCTTCTTAGCCCGGCAGTTCATTATGGGGGTGCCACGCGATTTGGACGAAGCGGCTGAGATCGATGGGTGTAACCGTTGGCAAATTTACTGGAGCATCATTCTTCCGTTGTGCCGCCCGATCGTGGTCGTCATTGGCGTATTCCATTTCGTCTGGTGCTGGAACGAATTTCTAACACCGCTCATCTTTATTAATGACCAGAGCATGTACACGCTTCCGCTCGGTATTAACTTGTTTAAAAATGCATTTAATATCGAATACGAGAAGCTGATGGCGGTATCCTGCTTGTCGGTTCTGTTCCCGGCCACGTTGTTTTATTTTACGCAAAATCTTATTCTCGGGGGCATCTCGCTCAGCGGAGTCAAAAAATGATAAAGATAACAATACTATGGGGTGGAGCCAAATGAACATACTGAATAATCCAAAGTTTAAGCTTGTCTTTACAGAGCGTGGAACGGTAAAGTCTCTGTTGATGAAGGACGATCCAAACGCCATGAACTGGGTCGTTGATCCAGAATATTTGGCGGAGGTCGGTTATGACGATGAAGATAAGCTATTCGGAGAGTGGACAGCCGTTGTAAACGGGCATAATATAGAAAGCTGGAGTTTAACTCCAGCCATTAGAACAGACGATGATCACAGTGCCGAAATCTCTTTTGATGCAGAAGGGTTAACGGTCACACTGACCTATCGGCTCGAAGAGGAGCAGCTTCGCTGGAATATCGGGGTCGATAACCGGACGGGCGAACCGCTGCGGATCGACGGGTTTCACGTTTGGTTTTCGTTAGCTTATGTGATGTTTCGCGATGAGAATGTACTGCGCAATATAAAGCAATCGTGTGCCGTATTCGCTCATATGGGTGGGGACTTCTCCAAATTCGCGGCGATTCGGCGCAGTAACGAGGCGCCTCATCTCGGCATTTATGGAAAAAAGGGCCGCACTGCGGCTTTTGGTACATTTTGCCGATATGAGAACCGTTTTCTGGAGCAGGTGTCGCCATCGCTTGATGGTCTGCTGTTCCATCGATTATCGCTCGTCGAGGATGGCAGTTCGATGCCGGAATCGGCGGCTGCGGATTGGATTTATGGTGAGGAATATCGTCCGCTCATCCTGGAAGCCGGGCAGCGCGAGCAGTGGGAGTATGTATTCAAAGCTTGCGACAGTCAGGACGATTTCTATCATCAGGCATTTCGGCATGGACATCCAAGCTGGACGTATACGCCCGTGCTGACTTCAGGCGGATTATTTCAAGCGGAGCTGGAGCTCCCGCAGGGCCTCGAGGTGGAGCGGGTGAGATTGCTCACTGCCCAGCCTCAGTACGATACGGTTCATGTAGAGGAGATTACGGCCCATTTCGTGCCGGATGAACAGAATGGCCGCTTGTACCGCGCCGCCTTGCAGCGAACGGAGCCCGGCGAGCATAAACTCGAGCTGCTGCTCAAAGACGGACGCAAAGACGTACTCGTATGGAACGTACTGGAACCGGTCGATCATATTTTGGAGAAGCGAGCAGAATGGCTGTGCAGCAAAAACTATGACGCCGAGGGGAAAATGGGGCGGGCACATGCATTTTTGCCGCTGTCTAATCAGGGGGAATCACTGGGGAAGCTCACTTTTTTGCTCATGAAAAATAGCTTGACGACCCCGGTGCCCGAGCAAGTAGCCATGGCGGAAGCTTCCGCTGTGCTGGACATGAGGCAGCACTGGTTTGAGGACGGCGATTTTTATAAGCCGCGTTCGCTATATGGAAGCTTTTACCGAATATTTGACCTGGACTATATCGCCCATGTGTTTTACCTCCTCTCTCGCATTGAGTCTTCGCTGCTGAAACTGAACACGCCGGAAAATTATTTGGAATGGGCGGCGGAGGTGCTGGCTGTCCGGTTGAATCCGGATTGTCATCAAGGCCAGAGGGAGAAGGATGAAACGGGCTTAAGCGGCGTGCTTATATTATATATTGACGATCTGCTTAGGGATTTAGATGCGGCCGGGATGCTGGAGTGGCATCAGCGGCTGACGAAGCTGTGGACATCATTCGGAGAGCAGTTGAAGCGGCATACGACACCGTTTGCCGGAGCCATTACGGAGCATTTCTATGACAATGCCGGTTTCGGACCGACTTGCGAGACGCTGCTTTCCGTTGGATTGCGGGATGAAGCGGAGCAGTACGGCCAGCTGATCCTTGCCAATATCGGTTTCAGCAATGACTATCGGGCCCAAAATCCAGATCGCTGGTGGGAAGCTTTGTCATATATGATCCACTCCTTGTGGGGAGGGCTCGTAGCAGCCTCCTCCCGGGTAGCTTACGAGCATCTCGGCAATCCGCAATATTTAGAAGCGGCTTATCGCGCGGCTATGGCCGTCTTTAATTGCTATGATTGGAACGTGGCATCTACACCGCGCCGTCTGCAGCCTGGAGAAGCGGCTTCTACGTACAGCGTAGCTGCGCCGAATTTGAATATGCCTGCGCTGTCCCGCGATCGCTTTGGACAATCGGTGTTCCGGGACGCAAGCGATCCGTTATTTGCTTCCCTGTTCTCCAATGCGACAGGCGACGATTGGGATATGGGGGAAGAGCTTGTGGCGTATTTGCTCGGATTTGGCACAACGTCATATTTATATCGTGATACGCAAGGGCAACTGCGCTGCGTCAACGGATATGTGACGAAGGATGAAGATAGCTGGATCATTACTAGTTATGCGGCTTATCCAAAGAAATACGTGATGCAGGAAGAAGGATTGGTGCTTCAGGCGAAACAGGGAGAAGTACTGAGGAAGGCGCGTCTATGGGACGGAAAGCTGTCAGCGCTGGAAGCTGTATGTGAAAGTGAACGTTGAATAGGCAGTATGGTTACAGCTTTGGTCTATTAAACAAAAACAAAAATTAACAATAACCGCAGCTGCAGATCAACACAGATCCGCGACTGCGGTTATTTTACTAAGATATAAAAAATATAAGTTGCGGAGCCTATCTCCCATTATATCTCGCAAGAAAAAGTGCCGCTAATTGCGGTCTGTCTTCTTTGAATGTATGTCGATAGACGTTTATTACTTATGTATTACTTATGTATTACAGCACCACAATCCGGCGGGCGGCAGCCAAGGACCGCAGCTCGATGTTGAGACATTCTTTCATCTCATCAGTCAGTTCGAGCGAGAGGCCATAATGGAATACGGCGTTCTCATGCTCTTTCTGCCAGCGAATGCTGCCCGGGAACTTATGTAAATCCTCATTGAGCCGTACATGAACTGTAGCTGCAATCTGATGGGTTGACGCGCGAAGATCCAGCCTGGTCTGGATTCGGCATCCCGACTTGCTAATATCGATCAGCTCAACTTCTGCTAATTTGCTATTCACAGCAACCTCGTTAATTTCTCTAATTTCTATCCAGCAAAGCAAGGGGGTTACCATAGAATAACGGAAGGGTTCCGTCCTTCGTGTTGTCATTGTTACATCCTCCGTATTAGGAATTATTTTCCGATTATATTTATTATATCGGGTTTGTTAAAATATTTAATGAGTCTTTAATGAGCTCTTGAAAAAAAATCAATTATAAAGAAAAGGAAGTTATTGACATCGAGGGAGCTTAGTGTAATTATATACTTAGCAATACTAAATACTTTGCAGAGTAAGGTGATGATATGAGCGATACGGCCAGCCAGTTGAAAAAGGGCGTTCTGGAAATTCTCGTGCTGCATTTGCTGAGCCGATCGGACTTATACGGTTATCAGTTAATCATTGAGCTCGATATTCGCAGCCACGGATATTTCAAGATGAAGGAAGGGACGCTGTACCCGGTTCTATATCGGCTGGAGGATTCGGGTTATATTGAGAGCTATTGGGAACGGGATGACGGCAAACGTGGCGTTAGAAGGAAATATTACCGCATCACCAGTTCCGGCCAGCGGAAAATCGCGGAAATGCGGGAGGAAATGTCTCTGTTCTTCAGTTCCATTAAACAGGTGATGGGGGAAGATATGCTATGAACAAAATCGATAATTATGTTAATGAAGTGCTGCTTCATATTCAGGCCGATCGTGAAGTCAAACATAGAATTCGCGAAGATCTTATTGCCTCGCTGAACGAAAGAATGGCCTACGCATCTTCCGGAGAAGCGGATTACATCATTTCCAGTCTTGGAAGCCCAGCCGAAATGGCAATGGAATACATGAATAACTTGGATATCGCTGCTCCTGCATTTATAAATACGCGGTATGAAGATTCGCCTTATTTTGAGTATCGGTCTAAGGCGGCCTTGTTTGGGATACCTTGGATTCATGTGAAGACCAGAAGAAGGTTCGGCCACCGTTTTGGAGTGGCCCGGGGAATCATTGCGATAGGTGATGTATCGATCGGATGCATTTCCTTTGGCGGAGTTGCGCTTGGTGGGATTTCTATGGGAGGCGTATCGGCAGGATTATGCTCCTTTGGCGGTCTGGCCATTGCGGCTTTGTTGGCTGCCGGAGGCATAGCGATTGGCACGGCTGCCCTAGGAGGCATAGCAATCGGGCTGTTCGCTCTCGGCGGAATTGCTGTTGGTCAGGCAGCAATCGGCGGATTGGCTATGGGCAAAGTAACATATGAGATGCGTGAAACGAACAGCGTATCGTGGCAGGTAATTCAGGAACTTGTCAATCGGGCGCTTAAATAATAGAAGCAAATCATCTCTTCATCTATGGATGGAGGGATTTTTTTGTTTAGATTTTACATAGTTTTACAATTCGCGAGAATTGCTTTAACAATTTTGTATGACAATCAAGGCATAGCTATTTAGCAAAAGAAAAGGGTGAATGCGATGAAGCAGAGCAAAGTGATAAAAATGTTCCTCTCTACCGCAATGTTAGTATCCGCAGCATCAGCGTTAGCGATCGGCACTGCCAGTGCAGCGGACGATCAATCGGCGGTTCTTACATCTGCTGCTCAGGTAAAGGCAACAGCAAGCAAAGTGAAAGCCGGAAATACCGCATTAACGATTGATGGAAGCAAAGTAACGGTTAGAACGATTCAAACGGGTCAAACCACATTATATGCTTTACGTGATGTAGCGAATGCGCTTGGAGCAACTGTTAAATCGGGCAACCCTGATTTGATCGTTACCGATGCCGCTGGCCAGCATACCCTCACATTAAAAGCCGACAGCAAAAATTATTTGCTTGATGGCACCTCACATCAATTCACGATCACCCCAGTCAAATCAGACGGAACACTATATGTAGAACTCAAAGCGGTTATTGAAGGCTTAGGTGGAGAAATATTAACCGGCAGCCAGGAAATTTTCAGTGTTGCCAGGTTGTCAGGGCAGTTTGCCAATCCCCGTTTTCATCCTAATGGAAATGTCATCGTAAATAAGGAAGACGGAAACGTATCCGTATTGCTTCAATTAAATGTGCATGGCGGTTACAGCGCCATTACGTCTGAGGATAATGCTGTCGGGGCGGTCATTTCACCGGACGGTCGTACAGGAGCCTTCACCGATGAGAGCGGCAAGCTGTTTCTGATCGATATGGCTAGCGGATATGCCGGTCCATTGAGTAAGGACACCTCCGTAAAGACGGATTTAACGTGGTCGGCCGATGGCAAGAACATCTACTTTATCCAGGGAGATAAGCAGGAGAAAATTGCATACATAAACGTAGACACTGGAAAAATTACCGAAGTGCTGGCCGATAAGGTGGAAAATAAGTCGGAAGTTCAAGTATCCGCGGATGGGAAGAAGCTCGTTTACTTCGTAAACATTACGGGCAAGGCCGATAATGACAAGGACAGCACAGAGGAATCTCTGCAAATCGATTATTCCAAAGCCGGTACGCAAGTATTTTCATTAGATCTTACCGCTTCAGAGGCTGCCGCTGTTCAATGGACCAAGGATGCCGACAACAAGCTTTATTTATCCCTTCTTCCGGATGGCAAGGTCGTATACATCAGTGCTGATCCTGAAGGCATTGTCAGCAATAACGTACTTAAAGTGATCTCTGCAGATGGAGCGAAGACGGCCGATTTGGCAGCGGATATCGATGTAATTCAAAGCCGATTGCTGCATGGAAAGCTGATTGTCGTGGGAACGATCGGGGATGGGCTATATAAAGTGTATGAAATCTCATCCACTGGCATAAAGAAAGAGCTGTATTCTTCACAGGCGGAAATTACCGAGGCTGCAGTATCATCCTCCGGTACGGTTGCCTTGATTGCGGACGGTAAGGTCGTTCTCGTGCAAGACGGAAAAGTTACTTCTTTAACTCAATAATACAATTAAGCATGGCGAAAGGGGATTTTCATCTCATGAATATATTTAAAAAGCTGTCTCTCATAACGATAGCATCAGCTCTTCTGGTTTCATTCCCAGTTACGAGTTCTGTCTGGGCTAAAGATGAGCTCAAAGGAAAAGTTACGATCAACGGCTCCACTGCTTTGCTGCCGATGACACTGCAGGCGGCTAAGGAGTTTCAGAAGCTGCATCCAAAAGTAAAAATTGCCGCTTCAGGCAAAGGCTCCGTGACGGGACCGCAGGCGGTGAAAAAGGGGATTGCAGAAATCGGGGCATGCGACTGGGATGCCAGTACGGATGTGCCAGGCTTTAAGGCCTTTGACGGCCAAGTCGCCCACAAGGTGGCGGTCATTCCGTTTGCCACGATAGTGAATAAGAACGTGAAGGTGGATAACCTTACGACCGAGCAGCTGCAAGGTATTTTTTCCGGAAAAATTACGAATTGGAAGGCTGTCGGCGGAGAAGACGAAGATATTGTCGTCATTACTCGTTCGTTTGGGTCAGGAACGCGCGTAAACTATCAGGCCAAAGCGCTTGATGGCGGCGATATCGTCAAAAAAGAGAAAAATTACAAGGAAGTCGGCTCCAGCGGAGATATGAAGACTGCAGTAGCCACGACGCCAAACTCTATCGGCTACATTGACCTGACGTACATTACGGGCGGCGATATTAAGGCGGTCAAGTTCAATGGCGTTGAGGCGACGACAGACAATGTCATTAATGGAAAATATAAAATTTGGTCCTACGGATATTACATGACGAACGGCAAGCCGACAGGAGCGACCAAGGAATTTATTGAATATGTGCAAAGCAAGAAATTTCAGGAAGGCTCCCTGAAAAAGTTAAAATTCATTCCGATTTCAGCTATGAAGTAATTCGGGCAAGAATCAGCGATCAAATTCCTAATGTATTCGTAAACCCGGCCAGCCCCGCATATGGGGCTGGCCGCTGTATAGGGAGGAATCAGGGTGAATACGTCAGCAGATCTTACTGACCCGCCGAAGGGAAAGGCGGCCGGTTTGTTACTATCGAAGCAGCATAATCGGCGGCAGCAAAGGGCTCGGCTCGCCAGCAGCTTCTACCATAAATATTTATTGTTTAGCATTATCGCACTATGCTTTACACTCGGTCTCGTTATTTTTTTCATCGGCAAGACGGCAATTTTGACTTTTCAGGAAGTATCCTTCGGCGAATTTTTTCTGTCTTTGGATTGGACGCCGGAAGAAGGCAAGTTTGGCGCGGCGCTGTTTATTATCAATACGTTGTCTTTAACCGCATTGACTTTATTAATCGCTGTTCCGATTTCAGTGCTGCTCGCTATTTTTATTGCGGAAATCGCCCCAGTGCGGCTGAAAACAGCGTTTCGTCCCGTGCTTGACCTATTGGTAGGCATTCCCTCCATCGTGTACGGCTATCTCGGTTTAACCGTGCTGCTGCCCCTGCTTCGGGAATGGAGCGGGCAAGGTCTGGGAGACGGCCTGCTGGCCGCCGCGATCGTCTTGACCGTTATGATTCTTCCTACCATTTGCCGGATCAGCGACGATGCGATCACCGCAGTCCCCAAAAAATACCGCGAAGCAGCTTACGCTCTCGGCTCAACCCGGCTGCAGGTCATATTTCGGGTCATTGTGCCTGCAGCGGGCAGGGGCATTGTTTCGGCGGTCATATTGGGGATGACCCGCGCCATCGGAGAGACTATGGCGGTCGTAATGGTCATCGGCAATACGCCGCAGCTGGCCAAATCGCTGTTTGCTTCTGCATCGGTATTAACGAGCAACATCGTTATGCAAATATCGAACGTTGAGTTTGAGTCGACCTGGAACTATGCCTTACATATGATGGCGTTTTTGCTGCTGCTCATTTCCGTAATGTTAATTTTGCTCATTCGCGTGCTTGCTAAGAAAGGGGGCGCGCCATCATGAATCATTCCAAACTGGCCGGCAGGCGTATACGCGTCTTAATGTGGGATCGTCTTGCAACCTTTGGCTTCTACAGCTTGGCAGTGCTCATTTGTTTGCTCATTTTCTGGCTGCTGTTCACGATTTTGAGCAAAGGGCTGCCTGAAATTACGCTTGAATTTCTCGTTAAACTGCCCGAAGAGATCGATCCAGGAGGCGGCATCGGCCCGATGCTGTTCAATTCTTTTTATATTTTGACCTTGTCACTGCTCATTTCATTGCCGATCGGTATCGGGGCAGGCATCTATATGGCTGAATACGCTCCAAGCAATAAAGTAACCGAGTTTCTTCGCATTTGCATAGAATCGCTGTCCTCGGTGCCGTCGATCGTGTTCGGGATGCTTGGTCTTGCTATTTTTGCGGAGTACTTTGGGATTGGTCTGACGATTTTAGGAGGGGCAGTCAGCCTCGCCTTCTTGAATTTGCCTATGCTTACCCGTGTAACGGAAGAAGCGGTACGCGCGGTTCCCAACGATTTGCGGAATGCCGCCTTTGCGCTCGGCACGACAAAATACCAAGCGATTCGAACAGTCGTTATTCCTGTAGCGATGCAGGCGATCGTGACGGGTGTCTGCCTTGTCGCTGGAAGGGCCTTTGGGGAATCGGCGGTGATTCTCCTGACCGCAGGACTTAGCACATCGGGGGAAATGTGGGATTTTAACTTGTTTTCGCCGGGAGAGACGCTGGCTGTGCACTTATGGTATGTCCAGTCTGAAGCAATTGTTGAGGATGCTCGTCAAATTGCGGATAAATCGGCGGCTGTGCTCGTTTTTGTAGTTCTATTTATTAATTTGGTTTTTCGTATTCCGCTCTGGTTTAACCATCGGAAAATCAGGAAATAAACAAGTCAAGGGCTGTCCAAGCAGTTGAATGCTTTGGGACAACCCTTGAATTGTTTAAGATCATAGAATTAATAAGTTTTCGGCGGAGCTGAAATTGTATAATCGCAACAAAAACTACCGATAATAGCGGTCTTCCTAGAAAATACGCCGACAGACGTTTTTCTTATCGCTATTATTCATAACGACGGTGCCTATCGCTTCTATTGAAACTGCAGGAGCCTGGCAAGGATTATTATCCTTCGGCCAAGGCTTGCCGGATATCATCCTCTATCTCCAGCGGTTCTGTCCGTGCGCTATATTGTTTCACAATATTGCCCTCGCGGTCGATCAGGAACTTGACGAAGTTCCATTCAATGTCGCCGGTGCGGTAAGGCGCAGGGACGTGTTCGACCAAGTACCTGTATAACGGATGGGCGTTATCCCCTTTGACATCAATTTTGGCAAACAGCGGAAAAGTGACGTGATAGTTTAAATTGCAGAAATCTTTAATTTCCTCTTCCGTGCCCGGCTCTTGGCCGGCAAATTGGTTGCAGGGAAATCCGAGAACGGCCAGGCCCTGGTCGTTATACGTACTATAAAGCTGCTGCAAGCCTTCATAATGCGGTGTTAGTCCGCAGGCGCTGGCCGTGTTAACGATCAGCAGAACCTTTCCTTTGTATTGTTCAAGTGTTGTAATCTCTCCGTCAATCGTCCGCACTTTGAATTGATATAGCTGAGACATTGTTTTATACCAAATCGCAGGCTTCCGCCGGCATCCAGTGGGCGTCCTGGCCTTCCCATTTTACATTGCAGCCGATCGGATTCGTCAGCGGCACACTAACCGGTTGGCCCGAGGTGAGTTCAGCAAGAGCTCTCTCAAGGTCGTTCGTTGTCATTTTCGTCGTATCCCGAGGGTTGTCCACTCCGCGGCCCGTATAAACGAGACGGCGCTGCTGATCAAACACAAAGAAGTGAGGGGTACGCAGTGCACCATAAGCTTTGGCCGCGTCTTGATCCATATCCCTGAGGTATACCCAAGGAAAGCGGTGCTCTTCCATTCGGAGAATCATATGTTCGTAGGAATCGTCAGGATGTGTATTTTCACTGTTAGCGTTAATTCCAACAAAGGTTACACCTTTATCTTGGAATTTCTCCACCGTTTGCCTGGTTACTTCATCGGAGCCTACGACATAAGGACAATGATTGCACGTAAAAAAGACAATCAAATATTCGGCCGAGGCGAAGCTGTCTAAGGAATACAACGCCCCATCTGTTGCCTTAAGCTCAAAATCCGGAGCTTTTGCTCCAATCTCCAACGTGAAACTCATGTACGTTCCTCCTCATCAATTTGATTTGATAGTATTCGTATAATGAGCAGAAATACTAAACGGTCCAACGTCTTTATTGTACTTCATTTTGAACAATATTCATAATGGATGCAGGGCTGAAAACAGTGCCATGTATATGTATCAAAGGGCGATCTTGTCGAAAAAAGTAGCTATGTAAGTAAGGTACGAGTCGCTGCGTAAGCAAGGTACGGGTCGCTATGTAAGCAAGGTACGAGTTGCTATGTAAGCAAGGTACGAGTTGCTATGTAAGCAAGGTACGAGTCGCTATGTAAGCAAGGTACGAATGGTTGCGGCCAGGAATAGTACAAGGCCCAGCGCAACTAGGTCAATCAATAGGGTTATTATGAATTTCACCATAATATTAGCGGATAAGCGAAACACGCTGGTGTTGGCTGCGGCGGCGATTACGCCGATCAAGCCTCCGATCGCTCCGCCGATAAAGATCAGTATCAACGGAAGAAAGCACCATAACTTAGCGATGACAGGCAGCGGCTTGGTCACTTGGACTAAAGCTCCGTCGATAATCAAATTAGGAACATCTAGTCCGAATGCATCCCTTTTCCAAATAGCTTCTACTTCTTGCCCGTCATCACGCCGCAGGATCATAGGCTTCCTCCGTTTGCTGACGACTTCCTGGTTATTGACAAACAGCTTGGCTTTACCTCCTAATCCAGAAGTGGCGACTTCAATGGTCTGGTTAGTGAAGCCTGTGGGATAAATAATGTAACGCATCATATTCCTCCTTATAATGTATGGATCATTCAAAAGCACACTTAATTTATATCGGAAGAAATGGGATGTTTTACATACAATTTGTCGAAATGTTTTTTTAACTCAAATTTCGGTGCTTTCATGGTTCTCGCGCAATGCAGGGATTGTATATGAAAAATCATATACAAACACTCGTGTA
>NZ_KB907259.1:102893-156986 GCF_000381905.1 Paenibacillus fonticola DSM 21315
CAAACGGAACAGAACTGAAGTCCTCTGGTCTATGTTCACCCGGATGAACGAGTACGGCTTCGCGTTCGTCCTGCCGCATCGCTTGGCGGTCTCACTTCGACGAACCCCTATAGGTGTTCTCATCCCCCGGGACGCAAAAAAACTCTCCCGATGGAGAGTTTGTATACGTCCCAGAAGGGATACTCGCGCTCCGGCGCGAGACTGCGTTCGTCCTGCCGCATCGCTTGGCGGTCTCACTTCGACGAACCCCTATAGGTGTTCTCATCCCCCTGGACGTAAAAAAACTCTCCCGATGGAGAGTTTACTATACGTCCCAGAAGGGATACTCGCGCTCCGGCGCGAGACTGCGTTCGTCCTGCCTCTGCGCTTGGCGGTCTCACTTCGACGAACCCCTACAGGTGTTCTCATCCCCCTGGACGCAAAAAACTCTCCCAAAGGAGAGTTTACTATACGTCCCAGAAGGGATTCGAACCCCTGACCGACGGCTTAGAAGGCCGTTGCTCTATCCAGCTGAGCTACTGGGACATAACAAATAATAAAAACGCAAGCAAAAAATATTTTATCACAGCCAATGTCATGAATCAATACTAAATTTGAAAAAAATTTTCCTAAATAATGATGAATCAGCCGCAGCAACAATAAAATCAGGAGAAGCCTTCAATGAAAGGCGGTCGTTTTCATGGGAAAAAATAGGCCGTTTAGCTTGGGAGAACAGACATTTTTAACTTCCAATATGTCTATGCTATAATCTCAATATTGTAATTATGAAACAAAGGAGGTTGCGCATATCAGCAATTCTCGACCTGGCGAAAAGGACAACATCGTACTGTTTCCCAAAACATTAGACTACTACCAGATTGAACTCACGCGCATGCTGGAAACGGAGCGATACCGTGAAGCCGCTGAACTTTTGCAATTTCTGCTTCAATGCCAGGGGCAGGATCCGAGACATTATGATGAATGGCAGGCACTGCTGGATTGGCTGAATAGTGCTTTTCCTGCGTCTGGCCAAGACGGCATTCCTGAAGAGGAGCCTTATATTGAAGAGGAAATGGCTCGACAGCATGCGGAAGCAAAGCTGGCTGAAGATCATGATTATGCAAACAAGCTGCTCCATGCCGTGACGAACAAGCCATTATCCGAGCAAACCTTTCTTGCTTTGGAGCAGCTCGTTTATTTAGACCGGGCCGAGGTGGATGAAGTGCTTATAGAGTGGATTGAGCACAATGACTTGCATCCGCTGCTGCAGTATCGGGTGCTTCAAACCTTGCAGCGCCGGGGAATGCAGGGGACGCTTACCTTGTATCGCGGCGGCGAACAGGTGGAAATCGAGATTGAGGCCGTACCTCTTAAGCCAGAGCAATTTCCGGAACCGATTCAAGCCGTACTTGAACGTGTCGGCAATGAGACGCAGGTGCATGACCCAACGCTGTTTTATTTTGCCCAGGAGCTGTGGTCGCAGTTCATTATGGCGATCTACGGCACGAAAAATTACCGCTCGATGCTGGACGAGGAAGATGAGGTCATCGACATATGGGCTGCAGCATTGCACTTAATCGTATCAGACAGCCTTCCTGGCGGAAAAAGCGACGAAGAACTGAGAAATCTTTACGGAATAACGGATGATATGCGCTTAAGATTTGAACAGGCATACCGTTCGATGCGGCATTTTGTTGCAGCAGGGGCAGGAGGTTAACAGGTATTTTGGCAGCATAACAATGTCTAAGAACTACCGGGATCTGCTCTTGTAAAAAGATGTATTGTTGTTTATAATATAGTGGTTATTCTGAACGTGGACATAGAGACAGCTATACTGGAACCATGATAGCTGCTTTATCGCGATTCGGTTTCAGTATTTCAATATAGTAATATGTGAAATTTGGAGGGGAAGGCATAAAATGAAAGCAACTTGGGAAAAAATAGAGAAGAACCTCGGCGTTCTTGAGGTTGAAGTGGAAGCAGATCGCGTATCTGCTGCACTGGATAAAGCGTTTCAAAAAGTCGTAAAAAAAGCTAACGTACCAGGATTCCGTAAAGGTAAAGTACCTCGTCCTATTTTTGAGGCACGCTTTGGTGTTGAATCTCTGTATCAGGACGCGATTGACATCCTCCTTCCGGAAGTTTACAGCGAAGCGGTTGATCAAACGGATATTTTCCCGGTTGACCGTCCTGAAGTGGACGTAGAGCAATTTGCAAAAGGACAACCATTCAAATTCAAGGCAAAAGTAACAGTTAAACCAGAAGTTACACTGGGCGAGTACAAAGGTATCGAAGTGCCTGTCGAAGCCGTAGAAGTAACTGATGAAGAAATTGCTCAAGAGCTTGAGCGGCTGCAACAGCGTCATGCCGAACTCGTTGTCATCGACGAAGAAGCAGCACAAAACGGAGATACTGTCGTTATCGACTTTGACGGCTCCGTGGACGGTGTTCCGTTCGAAGGCGGCCAGGCTGAGCGCTATTCGCTAGAGCTTGGAAGCGGCGCATTCATTCCAGGCTTTGAGGAACAGGTTGTCGGCTTGGCAACTGGTGATTTCAAAGACGTTACCGTTACTTTCCCGGAGACATACCATGCGGAAGATCTCGCTAGCAAAGAAGCTGTATTCAAAGTAAAAGTACATGAAATCAAGCGCAAACAACTGCCAGAGCTCGATGATGAGTTCGCGAAAGATGTTAGCGAATTCGATACGCTGGAAGAATACAAAGCCGATTTGAAGAAAGAATTGCTTTCCCGCAAGGAGCAAGACAGCAAAGCAGCTCGCGAAGGAGTGCTTGTTGACAAAGTAAGCGAGAAGGCTGACGTTGAAATCCCTGAGTCGATGATCGAAAGCGAAGTTCAGAACATGGTGCGCGATTTCGACAACCGTCTGCGTTCCCAAGGTATGAATCTGGAAATGTTCCTTAGCTTCTCCGGTCAAACGATCGAGGATCTCCAAGGGCAAATGAAAGCCGATGCTGAGAAGCGCGTTCGCAACAACCTGGTTCTGGAGCAAATCGCGAAGGAAGAAAATATCGTAGCTACCGAAGAAGAAATCAACAAAGAGCTTAACGATATGGCGGAAGCGTACAAGCGTAGTCCTGAAGAAATCCGCAACATTTTGGCAGCAAACGGTTCGCTTGGCAGCCTGAATGAGGATGTAACTCTCCGCAAGACGATCGAATTTTTGATGGAGAATAGCAAAGAGGTTCCGGCGGAGAAGAAGGAAGAGGCGAAGGAAGCAGAAGCTGCTAAGGAAGACGCGGCTGTGGAAGCTAAAGAGGAAACAACCGAAGAGTAGAATTTTTCTGCTGTGAATGGTTGATGTGATTGAGGCTTTAAGTCCGAACATGATGAAAATGATTAAGGCACGTATATAAGATGCGTGCCTTAATTTTTCACCTTTTTAAAATACATATATTCCCAACGTTTTCCGGACAAGACTTCAGTTATATAATAAATTCAGGAAGTCATACACTGTATAGAATGAAAAATGACATGCGCCTTTGAACGTGATAGAATATTTCTGTAAGCGTAAGAATTTTAAAAGGAAAAGAGGTTGGTCGCATGAGTCTGGTACCTATGGTCGTAGAACAAACGAGCCGGGGAGAACGGTCTTACGATATTTACTCGAGACTTCTTAAGGATCGCATTATTTTTCTCAGCAACGCGATTGATGATGATGTCGCCAATCTCGTAATAGCCCAGCTGTTGTTCTTGGCGGCGGAAGATCCTGAAAAGGACATCCATCTGTACATCAATTCGCCTGGTGGTTCGGTTACTGCCGGGATGGGTATATATGATACGATGCAATACATCCAGCCGGATGTTTCTACCATTTGCGTAGGAATGGCCGCCAGCATGGGCTCGCTCTTGCTTACGGCAGGGGCGCCGGGCAAACGATTTGCTCTCCCTAACAGCGAAGTGATGATTCATCAACCGCTTGGTGGTATACGCGGTCAGGCTGCGGATATTAAAATCCATGCGGAGTGGATTATCAAAACGAGAGAGAAGCTGAATCAAATTTACGTGGATCGGACGGGTCAACCCCTTGAAAAAATCGAACGCGATACTGACCGCGACTTCTTCATGAGCGCGGAAGAGGCTAAGGCCTATGGGATTATCGACCAGGTCATTAGTAAGCCGATCAAATCATAAAGGGGTGTTTACATGTTCAAGTTCAACGATGAAAAGGGACAACTGAAGTGCTCATTTTGCGGCAAATCGCAGGAGCAGGTCCGCAAGCTTGTTGCCGGACCAGGCGTTTATATATGTGACGAATGTATCGAATTATGCACGGAGATCGTCGAAGAGGAACTCGGTCATGAAGAGGAATTGGATCTTAAGGAAATTCCGAAACCGAAGGAAATCCGCGATATTCTCGATCAGTATGTAATTGGCCAGGAGCAAGCGAAGAAATCGCTCTCTGTGGCGGTATATAATCACTACAAACGTGTAAATATACAGGGCAAGGTGGAAGATGTCGAGCTGCAGAAGAGTAATATTTTGCTGCTGGGCCCTACCGGCTCAGGTAAGACATTGCTCGCGCAGACGATGGCCAGAATTTTGAACGTTCCGTTTGCCATCGCTGATGCAACCTCTCTGACAGAAGCCGGTTATGTAGGCGAAGACGTCGAGAATATTTTGCTTAAGCTGATTCAAGCTGCGGATTATGACGTGGAAAAGGCGGAGCGCGGCATCATTTACATCGATGAAATTGATAAAGTGGCTCGCAAATCCGAAAATCCTTCCATTACGCGCGACGTATCGGGCGAAGGGGTCCAGCAGGCTCTCCTTAAAATATTGGAAGGAACCGTTGCTTCCGTACCTCCGCAAGGCGGACGCAAGCATCCGCATCAGGAATTCATTCAAATCGATACGACGAATATTTTGTTTATTTGTGGCGGTGCTTTTGACGGGCTGGAGCAAATCATCAAGCGTCGGATCGGCAAGAAAGTGATCGGCTTTAACGCGGTGAGCGAGGGCCAGAAGGATCTTAAGGCGGGCGAATATCTTTCCATGGTGCTTCCGGAAGATTTGCTTAAGTTCGGCTTGATTCCAGAATTCGTCGGCCGTTTGCCGGTTGTTTCTACCCTGGAACCGCTGGATGAGAAGACGCTTGTGCGTATTTTGTCCGAACCGAAGAATGCCTTGGTTAAGCAATATCAGAAGCTGCTGGAGCTGGATAATGTAGCTTTGTCATTTGAGCAGAAGGCTCTTGAGGCCATCGCTCAGGAAGCGATTAAGCGGAACACCGGTGCCCGCGGACTTCGGTCGATCATTGAAGGCATTATGCTGGACCTGATGTATGAGGTGCCTTCACGTGATGATATTACGGACTGCGTCATTACGGAGAAAGTGGTTCAGGACAAGACCGTTCCTGAACTGGAGCCGAAGAAGAACAAGAAGCAGGAAGAGAGCGCATAAGGCAGATTAGCCGTATCCGCTACAAAATAGATGTCAAGTTCTCCACCTTTGCAAGAGCGAACCGAGTTATCTCGTGACTTGCAGGGGTGGAGCTTTGACGTTATGGGAGAGACCTGAAATGACATTCTTGAGACAAGATACCCGGCCGGTTAAAGTCGGTAATCTGACGATCGGCGGCAGTAACGAAGTAATCATTCAAAGCATGTGCACCACCAAAACAGCTGACGTTACCGCTACGGTAGCGGAAATTCTTCGATTGGAAGAAGCCGGCTGTCAATTGGTCCGCGTGACGGTGAACAATGAGGAAGCTGCTGCGGCGATCAAGGAAATCAAGAAACAAATTCACATACCGCTGGTGGCCGATATTCATTTTAACTATAAGCTAGCTCTGCTTGCGATCGAGAACGGGATCGATAAAGTGAGGATTAATCCGGGCAACATTGGTCGCCGGGAGAAGGTTGAAGCTGTCGTGCAGGCTTGCAAGGAGAAGGGGATTCCTATCCGGATCGGAGTGAATGCAGGTTCCCTGGAGAATCATCTGCTTGAAAAATACGGCTATCCTACGCCAGAGGCTATGGTGGAAAGCGCCTTGTTCCACATCGGAATACTGGAGGAACTGGATTTTCACGACATTATCGTTTCGCTCAAAGCGTCTGATGTCCCAATGGCTATCGCGGCGTATTCCAAAGCGGCGGAAGTGATACCGTACCCGCTTCATCTAGGCATTACTGAAGCCGGAACCCTTTTCTCCGGAACCGTCAAAAGTGCGGCTGGCATCGGGGCGCTGCTGTCGATGGGCATCGGATCTACTCTTCGGATTTCATTAAGTGCGGACCCTGTGGAGGAAGTGAAGGTCGCTCGCGAGCTGCTTAAAACCTTCGGTTTGATTTCCAACGCCGCTACATTGGTGTCTTGCCCGACTTGCGGACGGTTGGATATCGATCTGTTTGCGATTGCGAATGAAGTGGAAGATTATATCGCTAATTTGAAAGTGCCGATTAAGGTTTCCGTGCTCGGCTGCGCCGTGAACGGACCGGGTGAGGCGAGAGAAGCGGATATCGGAATCGCCGGAGCGCGTGGAGAAGGTCTACTGTTCCGATACGGGGAAATGATTCGCAAGGTGCCGGAAGCTGATCTTGTATCGGAATTAAAGAAAGAAATTGATCACATTGTCGAAGTATATGAAGCGACAGGCGAAATTCCCGGACGCAAAGAGCACCGGGCGGCCAGCGCTGAAGTATAAGCGATTAGGGTGACTGCTTAATTGATGAACGAAGCTTGATGAAGAGAATCGTAGCAAGGTTAATCTGATATTGAGTCATAAATAGAACACCTCCTTATGAATGGGTCTCGACAACTTCATTCTAACTGAGGATTCTATCTATGGCTCCTTTTATTTTAAGAAACGAATTTACATAATTATAAGGAGTCAACTCAAAATCGGTGCACGAACTGCATGAAGTACATGAAATACATTTAGAGACGAACATCTTCCTTCTGTGCCAATTTAATCCAATCGGCGCTTTTCTTAATTTCATATTAGCTTTTATTTGTGTTTTATGAGGGGCGAATAGGGCAATACTACCATGTATCAGTAAAAGTGTGGGAGGCTCTGTATGATGGAACTGAATGTAATTTTGATGTCCGTTCAAATGTTTTTTGCCGTAGTGATTGGCCTTTATTTCTGGAATCAACTTCGGAGTCAGCGGGGAAACCGGACTGCGGTCGATAAAGAGTCGCGCAAAGAGATGGAGAAGCTGCGGAAATTGCGGGCGGTATCTTTGACGAAGCCGCTGGCAGAACGCACGCGTCCCGCTTCGATGAACGACATTGTTGGGCAAAAGGACGGATTACGCGCTTTGAAAGCAGCGTTATGCAGTGCCAATCCGCAGCATGTAATTATTTACGGGCCGCCAGGAGTGGGCAAGACGGCTGCGGCCAGAGTAGTGATGGAGGAAGCGAAAAAAAATCCGATATCCCCGTTTAAGGCAGACGCCAAATTTATCGAGATGGATGCCACGATCGCCCGATTTGACGAAAGAGGCATTGCCGATCCGCTGATTGGGTCGGTTCATGATCCAATATACCAAGGGGCCGGTGCAATGGGAGTTGCGGGAATACCGCAGCCAAAGCCAGGAGCGGTTACGAAGGCGCACGGCGGCATTCTGTTCATCGATGAAATTGGGGAGCTTCACTCCATCCAAATGAATAAAATGCTGAAGGTGCTGGAGGATCGCAAGGTGTATCTGGAGAGCGCCTACTATAACTCGGAAGACTCCGGGACTCCGGCCTATATCCATGACATTTTTCAAAATGGATTGCCTGCTGACTTTCGGCTGGTCGGTGCGACGACACGTTCGCCGCATGAAATTCCCCCTGCTCTGCGGTCGCGCTGCATGGAGATTTATTTCCGTCCGCTATTGCCGGAGGAGATTGCCCAAATTGCCGAGGATGCGGTGAAGAGAATTGGATTTCAGCCTTGTCCTGAAGCGATCGAGGTGATCAAAAAGTTCGCGACGAATGGGCGGGAAGCCGTCAATATGGTTCAGCTAGCCGCGGGGCTGGCCCTGACCGAGCAGCGGGATCATTTGCTGGCTTCCGATTTGGAATGGGTAGCTACGAGCAGTCAATTGGCTCCGCGTCCAGAACGGAAAATTAACGAGCAATCAGAGGTCGGTGTCGTTAATGGGCTGGCTGTATACGGCCCGAATATGGGGACATTGCTGGAGATTGAAGCGACGGCGGTACCAGCGCAAAAAGGAAAAGGCATCTACACGATTACGGGAGTTGTGGATGAAGAGGAGATCGGCGGAGGCAACCGGACGCTGCGGCGCAAGAGCATGGCTAAAGGCTCGGTAGAAAACGTGTTGACCGTACTGAAGAGCCTTGGCCTTCATCCGGCCAATTACGACCTGCATATCAATTTTCCTGGAGGAACCCCGATCGATGGCCCCTCTGCGGGAATGGCCATTGCGACGGCGATTGCTTCAGCGATCAAGCGGGTGCCCGTCGACAACCGGATCGCCATGACCGGGGAACTGGGCATACACGGGAAGGTGAAGCCGGTAGGCGGCGTTGTAGCTAAAGTGGAAGCGGCGTTTCAAGCGGGGGCGACGACCGTGCTTATTCCAAAGGATAATTGGCAGACGCTGTTTGAAGGTTTGCAAGGGTTAAGTGTAATTCCAGTAGAATCGGTGTCCGAGGTGTTCCGCCATGTATTCGGGCCCGAAGCAGAAAAAAAGTTCGGTCTGTCACTTGGGGGCGAGTCTTTTGTTCCTGCGCCGGTGCCATTTTTGCATGCGGAGTCCCCGCAAGGGGGAACGATGTAGTTAACTGCAAGCTGTACCGTACAAAAATAAGGCTCTACAGTCGAAGTGTTATATTAGGGCGGCTGCACTGTGCAGTCGCTCTTCGTTGGTGTTTTTATGTAACATTTGCTAAAATAGGACTAATATCTAACGAGAACGTATGGAGGTGCGAAAGCGATGGGATCCCATAAATCCAAAAGCCGTCGTTTTCCTTTATTGCCTTTGCGGGGCCTTCTCGTCTACCCGAGCATGGTATTGCATTTGGACGTTGGGCGTGAGAAGTCTGTAAAGGCGTTGGAAAAGGCGATGGTAGACGACAATTTGATTCTCCTCTGTTCTCAATCTGAAGTGAACATAGAAGAGCCGACCCAGGAAGATATTTTCCGTATTGGTACAGTAGCGAAAGTACGGCAAATGCTGAAGCTTCCCAACGGGACGATACGCGTACTGGTCGAGGGAGTAGAGCGCGCCGAAATTATCGAATATTTGGACAATGATGAGCATTACGAGGTCATTGCGGAGGAGCGTCCCGAGGAGGACTTTGCCGATCCGGAAGTAGACGCGCTGATGCGTACTGTGCTGACTCAATTTGAGCATTACATCAATTTGTCCAAGAAGGTGACGCCTGAGACGCTGGCTGCGGTATCTGATATTGAAGAGGCCGGACGCCTTGCTGATGTCATTACAAGCCACTTGTCGCTAAAAATAAAGGATAAGCAGGAAATTTTAGAGACGATTGATGTAAGGCGGCGGCTGGAGAAGCTGCTCGACATTTTGAATAATGAGCGCGAAGTGCTGGAACTGGAACGCAAAATTAGCCAGCGCGTCAAGAAGCAAATGGAGAAGACGCAGAAGGAATATTATTTGCGGGAGCAGATGAAGGCGATCCAGAAAGAGCTCGGCGAGAAGGAAGGCCGTGCAGGAGAAGTCGAGGAGCTTCGCGCTGAACTCGAGGAAAAGGAACTGCCGGAAAAGGTCCGGGAAAAGGTCGAGAAAGAAATCGATCGGCTGGAGAAAATGCCAGCCAGCTCTGCAGAAGGCGGCGTCATACGCAACTATGTGGACTGGTTGCTTAGTCTTCCGTGGAAGGAGAGAACGGAGGACGATCTTGATCTGGCCAAAGCTGAGCAGGTGTTGAATGAAGATCATTACGGTCTCGATAAGCCGAAAGAGCGAGTGCTGGAATATTTGGCTGTACAGAAGCTTGTTAAGAAGCTTAAGGGTCCTATTTTGTGCCTTGTAGGGCCTCCAGGGGTCGGAAAGACCTCACTTGCCCGCTCGATCGCCCGCTCTCTAGGCCGTGAGTTTGTACGGATTTCCCTAGGCGGTGTAAGAGACGAAGCGGAAATCCGCGGACATCGCCGTACTTATGTAGGTGCGATGCCGGGCCGCATCATCCAAGGGATGAAAACGGCCGGCACGCTTAATCCGGTATTTTTGCTCGACGAAATCGACAAGATGGCCTCTGACTTTAGGGGCGATCCATCTTCCGCGCTGCTTGAAGTGCTGGATCCCGAGCAAAACAATACGTTCAGCGATCACTTCATCGAGCTTCCGTTTGATTTGTCTAACGTCATGTTTGTTACGACGGCGAATGCCGTTCATAACATTCCGCGTCCGCTACTGGATCGGATGGAAATGCTCTATATTCCCGGCTACACGGAGCTGGAGAAGCTGCAGATTGCCTCCCGTTATTTGCTGCCGAAGCAGCAGCGCGATCACGGTTTGACAGCGGACCAGCTTGTCATTGGCGAGGACAGCCTGCTTCGTACGATCCGCGAATATACCCGCGAATCCGGGGTGCGCAACTTGGAACAGCAGGTGGCTGCCTTGTGCCGCAAGGCGGCCAAGAAGATCGTATCGGAGCACGTGGAGCGAATTGAAATTGAGCCCGACGATATCAAGGACTATTTAGGCGTCCCGAAATATCGCTACGGTGTAGCTGATCTGGAAGACCAGATCGGCACGGTTACCGGGCTGGCTTGGACGGAAGTCGGCGGCGAAACCCTCGTCATCGAGGTGACGGTCGTGCCGGGTACCGGGAAGCTGACGCTGACCGGAAAGCTTGGCGACGTGATGAAGGAGTCTGCTCAGGCGGCTTTCAGTTATACGAGATCCCGGGCGTCAGAGCTGAATATTCCGCTTGATTTCCATGAAAAGAACGATATCCATATTCATATTCCGGAAGGAGCGATTCCGAAAGACGGGCCTTCTGCCGGCATTACGATCGCCACGGCGCTGATTTCTGCGCTCACGAACCGCTACGTATCCAAGGACGTGGCGATGACGGGCGAGATTACGCTGCGGGGGCGCGTGCTGCCGATCGGCGGCTTGAAGGAGAAATCGCTGGCTGCCCACCGGGCGGGCTATAAGAAGATCCTGCTCCCTAAAGACAACGAACGCGATCTGCGGGATATTCCAGACAGCGTGAAGGAAGATGTCGAGTTTGTTCCCGTATCCCATATGGATCAGGTGCTGGAGCATGCCCTTGTAGACCAATCCGGGATTCATTAGAGAGGAATTCACCTATGAAAGTAACGAATGCAGAATTTGTGATCAGTGCTGTACGCCCTGATCAATATCCAGGAGATGCCCTGCCGGAGATTGCTCTGGCCGGGCGCTCCAACGTTGGCAAGTCATCCCTGATCAACCGGATGATTAACCGCAAGAACCTGGCACGTACGAGCTCGACGCCGGGAAAGACGCAGCATTTGAATTATTACCGTATTAATGACCAGTTGTATTTCGTCGATTTGCCAGGCTATGGCTACGCCAAGGTGTCCAAAACGCTGCGTCAAGTATGGGGCCAAATGATTGAGAAATATTTGCTGGAGAGGGAGCACCTGAAATTGATCCTTCTCGTCATCGATTTGCGGCATCCTCCGACCAAAGATGACGAAATGATGTATGATTGGCTGAAGCATTATGATTTGCCGGTATGTGTTGTGGGGACGAAAGCCGATAAAATCCCTAAATCGCGCTGGCAGAAGCATGTGAAAATTGTTAAGGACTCTCTTGTTCTTAGAGCGAGGGATCATTTCGTCATGTTCTCTTCTGAAGAGGGGATCGGCAAGGACGAGCTGTGGAGCCATATCAGCCGTCATATCATCCATGGGGACCCGGAAGAGCAGCAGGGAGTATTAGATTGAAAATTTTAAGAATCAGATGGATGATGAAGGGATTTGAAGAAGTTTCAGCAGGAAAGTGAGCATGCAGGGGGATTTTTGCAGCTGAGAACGGCTTAAACCGTTTTTTTCTGAAATTTGGCAGGAATTCACGTTTTGAACGCTGAGCAATACCTTGAATGAGTAGTGTATAATTATAATTAAGGATTGCTAAAAGAATTGAGGAGATTTTTATGGCTCAGCGGTTAGCCACAGAATATGTTAACGCCAGTTTGCGGTTGTCGGAAGTTCAGATGTCTCAGTTTATTCACAAAGTGTACGATCCTCATGTCCGCCAGCGTGTGAAGGTGCTGGATAATGGCGGCCAAGAGGTGGTGCTGGAGGATGACAGCGGAGAAGAAGTCCATCTGCCTTTTGACCGTAAGGACGGTTATTATGTCTGTGAATTGTCTTTCCGCTTGGAAAAACCCCATTTAACAAACGTAATGCGCCTTTTATTTGCGGCTTTTAAAGGTTCTGGTATGGTTACACGCATTTATAACGGATTCATGATGATGTATTATTATCAAGAGGGCCGTGTACGTAAAATTGTAGAGTATTCCCGTGATTCCTACAAATTAGTTTATGAGCATAAGGATACGGTCGGTGAGCTGCAGCGTATTTATCGCAACAATGACGTTGAACAGGAGATTGAAAAGATTCACCGCGACGTAAATTCTCTTCTGGATCGACGCTTTGTGGCCCAAGACTCGGCTGCTGTAAAGCAAATTGACGAACAGCTTCGCAAGCATACCCGCCGTTTGTTCATTCTGGAAGCTTGAACAGGCAATGTAAATTGCCTTCTGGACTTCTGTCACAAGTGACTAGGGAATGACATAAAGTGGTAAGGAAAACTACTCTAAATATAGGGTAGTTTTTTTTCCGGACAATGAAATAAACTTTTTTTGCGAAAAGTGTTGCAATTGTCACGGATAGATGGTATTTTTAATCTCGTTGAAAAGAATATAGGAACCAGGATTCACTCAGGACATGGAGATGTTGCGAGAGATTTTTCCCTCGGGAAGTGAATGACGTAGGTCCTAGCGGATGAAATTTTTTCAAACATTTTATTCCTAGGAAGGGGGAACCGAAGGATGGAATATTCAACTTTCGGAAGACACGTTGCTGTTGATACTTGGGGAGTCGACTTTGAGGTACTGAACAATGCAGAGCTGTTGCAAGCTCATTTGGTGGAAGCTGCTGAATCTTGTGGAGCAACGGTATTGTCCGTGCAATCCAAACAGTTCGAACCGCAAGGTGCCACGGTACTTGTGTTGTTGTCGGAGAGCCATCTCTCGATTCATACGTATCCTGAGAGAGGGTTTGCTGCTATTGATTGCTATACTTGTGGGGAGACGGTTGATCCTCAGTTGGCAATCGATTACCTGGTGTCCGTATTGAAACCGGAGAAAATGTACGCGAAGAAAATTATTCGCGGGTTAGGCGAGCTTGAAGTAGTAACGCCTGACATGAAACAAGTGGAGCTTGTATAAACTTATATAAAGAAGAAATTGATGACTCAGTGGTTTCGTAACTTATTGATTACGGAAAATTGGGTAAAATAAGATAACCATGGAGCAATTCCATGGTTATTTGTTTTATGGGAAAAATTTGCTTATCTTTGCTCATCTTCATAAAGAGTTCATAAAAAGCTCACTAAATGCACCGGAGAACACGCTAGTCGTGTGATATAATTAACATAGTTTATTTTCGGTTGATGATGTAACATCTTAACAAGGCAGGTGAACTTGCAATGCACATCGTCGTAGTCGGGTTGAACTATCGAACAGCGCCTGTGGAAGTCAGAGAACGTTTTACTTTTGCCGAACGGGATTTACCGCAAGCGTTGCAAGAGTTGAAACGCACCAAGAGTGTATTGGAAGGCGTCATTATAGCAACCTGCAACAGAACAGAAATTTACGTAGTAGTTGACCGTTTGCACATGTGCGGATATTTCATCCGCAGCTTCATGGAGCAGTGGTTTGGTATTCCCAGACAAGAGTTTACACAGCATTTATATATGTATGAGGATGAGCAGGCGATCCGTCATTTGTTCCGGGTAGCTTGCGGTCTTGATTCTATGGTCCTTGGTGAGACACAAATATTAGGACAGGTTCGCAATGCATTTTTGCTGTCCCAAAGTGAAAAGGTGACCGGTACTTGGTTTAATATGCTCTTTAAACAGGCGATTACGCTTAGCAAGCGGGCTCATTCCGAGACGGCGATCGGAGAAAGTGCCGTTTCGGTAAGCTATGCCGCTGTTGAACTCGGCAAACGGGTATTTGGCAGCTTTGAAGGCAAGAAGGTGCTTATACTCGGCGCTGGAAAGATGAGTGAGCTGACGGCGAAGCATTTAAGCGGAGGAGGAGCTGCCGAAGTGTTGGTAGCCAATCGTACCTTTGGCCGTGCACAGGAACTTGCCGCCAAATGTGACGGTATTCCTTGCTCGATGCAAGAGGCTATGCAACGCCTTCAGGACATTGATATTTTGATTAGTTCTACTGGTGCGGAGGGCTATGTTATTACGTCTGCTCAGGTAGCGCACAGTATGAAGCAGCGGCCCAACCGTCCGTTATTCATTATCGATATCGCCGTTCCTCGGGATGTCGATCCATCGATTGGAGAACTGGACAATGTGTTCTTGTATGATATCGATGATTTGGAAGGCATCGTGGAGAGTAATATGGAAATGCGCCGCGGCGAAGCTCTTAAAATCGACTGGATGATTGAAGAGGAGATGGGTGTGTTCGCCAACTGGCTGCAAACGCTTGGAGTCAGACCGGTCATTCGCGCGCTGCAGGAGAAATCGTCCTCGATTCACGAGAGCACGATGGAAAGTCTATTCAACAAGCTGCCTGAGCTGGATGAACGGCAGCGGAAAGTTATCCGGCGGCTAACGAAGAGCATCGTGAATCAAATGATGCATGATCCGATTAATCGGATCAAGGAAATGGCCGGTGAAGAGCATGGAGCGGACGCACTCGACATGTTTGCGCAAATTTTTGCGCTGGAAGAACAGGTGGAAGTTTTGACGGCTTCCTCAATTTCCTCTTCAACCGCCTCATCATCTGCATCTTCGTCATCAGCAACGCCTTCGCCACAAGTTCCAGCGGATAACAGGAATACGGCGGAAGAAGCTGCTTCAAGTCAAGAAGAGAAACGTGCAGACAAGGAAGAGACATACGTTGAGAAACAAGCTGCTCTTTCACTCGTGCAGGTATCGGTTTAAGGTTTAAGGTTACGTGATTGAATATATGATGGGATCGTCATTGTATGCCCTGAGCCTTCTGTTTTTTTTCCTGGTTGCATTAGGGTGCAATCGGGAAGCGAAGCGGAAGGGCGCAGGGCTTTTCTTATGTCTGTTCAGCTTGTTCCGCCGGCTCCTTTTAATGACGTGGAAAAATCGGGAATGGTAGGTTATGCTATCATTACAGGTTTACGCAAGGCTTACGATATAATCTAGGTTCACTAAGTGAAAGTGTAACCAAGGAATGGTGATCAACATGCTGCCGCATTATATTCCGCTAATGCTGAACTGTACGGGCAGACGCTGCGTCGTTGTTGGCGGCGGTGAAGTTGCTGCGCGGAAAGCAGCTGCGCTTATAGCTGCATCTGCCGATACGATCGTGATTAGTCCGTCACTGGCGCCGCATTTGATGGCGTGCTATGAGAAGGGACAAATGAAATGGAATAACCGGAACTACCGGGAAGGGGATTTGAAAGGGGCCTATCTCGTTTATGCTGCTACGGACAAGGAGGAAGTCAATGCGGCTGTCGTAAAGGAAGCAGAAGGCTGGGGAATTCCAGTGAACGATACAAGCGATGGTATGCGTGGCACTTTTATAACACCTGCATCTTTTCGTCGGGGCGGGCTAATTGTTGCTGTATCTACGTCCGGCGCCGGTCCCTTGGTATCCCGCAAGCTCTGTCGCGAAGTAGATGCAGCATTTGGAGATCATTACGAAGCTTATATAGATTTTTTAAGTAGGGTCAGGGGGCAAATTAAAGACCGTGTGCATGATGCTGAAAGGCGCAAGTCTCTTTATAGGTCGCTGGCTGAAATGGATATACTAGCGCAAATTCGGGAGGGCTGTTTCCGGCCCTGGAGTGATGATGAGCTGGCATCTTGGATTGAAGCGGAACAGGAGGAAAGAGAATGAACAAACGAACAATTGTAGTTGGAACGAGGCAGAGCCAACTGGCCCTAACTCAAACCGGGCATGTGATCGAAGCATTGAAGGCAATTTGTGTGGAGCATGGGCTGCCCTATGATTTTGAAATTCGCAAAATTGTTACGAAGGGTGACCGCATTTTAGATGTGACCTTATCGAAGGTCGGCGGCAAAGGATTGTTTGTGAAGGAAATCGAGCAGGCGATGCTAAGCGGTGAAATTGATTTGGCGGTACACAGTATGAAGGATATGCCTTCTGTACTTCAGGATGGTCTCATAACCGGAGCAATTCCGCTTAGAGTTGATCCGCGGGACGCGCTGATTTCCCGGAACGGACTGAGCCTGGACGAGCTTCCGGAAGGAGCCAAAATTGGTACAAGCAGCTTGCGCCGCTCCAGCCAGTTGAAGAAGTACCGTCCGGATCTTAAGTTGGAGTGGATCCGGGGGAATATCGATTCCAGACTGCGTAAACTGGAGAGCGAAGGCTTCGATGCCATAATTCTGGCTGCCGCAGGGCTGCACCGGATGGGCTGGGAAGAACGCATTACTTCTTTATTGCCCGTAGAGATATGTTTGCCTGCAGTCGGACAGGGGGCGCTCGGTATTGAATGCCGCGAGGACGATGCTGAGGTGCGTCATTTACTGTCCTTGTATAATGATCCAGATACAGCGTTAACGGTAGCGGCCGAGCGGCAATTTTTGCGTGTGCTGAACGGCGGCTGCCAAGTTCCGATTGGAGCTTATGCGACCTTGGAGCCGCATGGGGAACATGAGGAGCAAGCTGGCTTGGATACGCCTGCGCCTCGTATCGTTTTGACAGGGCTAGTAGGAACGCCGGATGGACGCCTTGTCCTGAAGGAAAGCTTGACCGGGGAAGATCCGCTGCAGCTGGGACAAGAATTGGCCGATAAGCTGATCTCCAGAGGGGCAGATGAAATTTTGGCGGAAGTCAGGGAGTGAGCGATGGGATGGCTGGCAAAGTATATTTAGTCGGGGCGGGACCCGGCGATGCAAGACTGATCACAGTGAAAGGGCTGCAGTGCCTGGAAAAAGGGGATGTCGTCGTTTACGACCGCCTGGCTAATCCGAGCTTGCTGAAAAAGATGAAGTCCGGCGCGGAGAAAGTGTACGTGGGCAAGCTTCCCGACCGCCATACGATGAAGCAGGAGGAGATCAACCAACTGCTTGTCGATTTGGCATTGACCGGAAAGACGGTTGTACGTCTTAAAGGCGGTGATCCGACGATTTTTGGCCGGGTTGGCGAGGAAGCCGAACTGCTGCGCAAGCATGGAATCCCTTATGAAATTGTGCCCGGAATTACGGCAGCGATTTCTGTCCCAGCTTATGCGGGCATTCCGGTTACACATCGGGACATGGCTTCTTCTCTGTCCATCATTACGGGGCATGAGAGCCCGGAGAAGCTCGACAAGTCCATCAACTGGGAGAAGGTCACGAATGCGACGGGAACGCTCATTTTTATGATGGGGGTTGCCAAGATCGGTTATATCAGCAGACAGCTAATCACTTATGGCAGGTCTCCGGATACGCCGGTCGCCCTTGTCCGCTGGGGTACCCGCGCGGAGCAAGAAACATTGACCGGCACGCTTGAGGATATCGAACGAAAAGTACAGCAGGCGAACTTTCAGCCTCCGGCTGTGATTGTCGTCGGTGACGTTGTCAACCAGCGCGAGCATTTGAAATGGGCAGAAACGCTGCCTTTGTTCGGTAAAAGAGTGCTGGTGACACGCTCCCGCAGCCAGGCCAGCGAGCTTGCCGCCGAGATCGAGGAACTGGGCGGGGAGCCGTACGAGTTCCCCGTAATCGAAATGCGGCTGCCCGGCAATGCGGATCAGCTTGCTCATACGGACGAAGCGCTAAGCCGTCTTCATGACTATGATTGGGTATTCTTTACGAGCGTCAACGGCGTAGAGTATTTCTTCATGCATCTGGAAAGACTGGGACAAGATATCCGTTCGCTGCATAAAGCGAAAATAGCCGCGGTCGGCCCGGCAACGAAGGAAGCGCTGCGCAGCCGCGGGATCGCCGCCGAAGAGCTGCCTGGGCAATATCAGGCGGAAGGAATGTTTGAGGCGTACGGCGGCCAAATGCAGGCCGGACAGCAGGTGTTGCTGCCGCGCGGCGATCTCGGGCGGTCATGGCTGCCCGAAGTGTTGAGCGAGCAGGGTCTGTCCGTTACGGATGCTGTAATGTATGAGACCGTGCTAGCGAGTGAGGAAGATGATGAGCTTTTGAAGCTCATCGAAGAGGGCGGCATCCACGTCGTGACCTTCACAAGCTCATCCACCGTAAGAAACCTGATCGCCGCTTTGAAGGGCATGGGGCTCGCCGATCCAGTTCAAGCTCTTGCAGGCGCCGTTATCGCTTGTATCGGCCCGCTTACCGCGCAAACCGCGAGAGAGGCCGGCTTTACCGTCGATATTATGGCTGAGGAATCTACGATAAGCAGCCTGGTCCAATCCCTTTGCGACTGGCGGGCGAGCATTCGCGATTAACTAGGCGGTAGCACTCATACTTTATATTTTTTGAAAAGCGACGGTAAGCTCATCCCAGGGGGGACAGCGCCGGTACTGTAGTCAGTAGCAGGAAGAGGCACAACGCCAAAGTAACTAATCCCTGCGCTGCAGTGAGCGTATCCCCGTAGGGACAGCGCCTTTCACAGCTAGCCTAACTCATATACAGCTAAATAAACTCCACCCACCCAACAGCAGGAGCGCCAAACGTAGAGCGGGCCCGTCAGGGCGGGAAGCGACTGATTGCACGCAGCCTTCCCGGGAGCGTCGACCGCTGCAGAGTTGAGCAGAATGTTTACCCAGGTTACCCAGGGGCGCCAAAAGTAAGACGTACCCGAAGGGGGAAAAGCGTTCCACGCACCAAACCTAAGCGCATCCCCGTGAGGGGACAGCGCCGGTACTGTAGTCAGTAGCAGTAAGAGGCACAACGTAAAAGTAATTAATCCCTTCGACGCAGCGAGCGTATCCCCGCAGGGGAGAGCGCCACTTACGTCCAGCCTAACTCATATACAGCTAAATAAACTCCACCCACCCAACAGTAGGAGCGCCAAACGTAGAGCGGGCCCGTCAGGGCGGGAAGCGACTGATTGCACGCAGCCTTCCCGGGAGCGTCGACCGCTGCAGAGTTGAGCAGAATGTTTACCCAGATACCCAGGGGCGCCAAAAGTAAGACGTACCCGAAGGGGGAAAAGCGTTCCACGCACCAAACCTAAGCGCATCCCCGTCAGGGGACAGCGATGCAGGAGCGCCTCTGCTTCTCCAACGTTATTCCAATTGCGGGAGTCCAGAGGGCGCAGCCCTTGGAGCCCTCCCTTACGACAAGGGAGGGTTTGGGTGGGATGGGAAAAATAAAAAGGAGGATTATACGCCATGACATTTCCAATAGTTAGACATCGCCGTTTGCGGCAATCCGCAGGGATTCGCAGCATGGTACGTGAAACGGTATTGACGGTGGACGATTTCGTCCAGCCGATATTCGTAACATATGGGCAAGGAATAAAGAATGAAATCTCTTCTATGCCAGGTGTGTTCCATTTTTCCTTGGATCAGCTCCAGGAGGAAGTCAAGGAAATTGTCGAGCTGGGCATTCCGGCAGTGCTGTTATTTGGCATCCCGGAAGAAAAGGACGGCGTAGGCACATCCGCATTCATAGAAAATGGCATCGTGCAGGAAGCCACGCGGCGAATTAAATCATGGTATCCCGAGCTGCTGGTCATCGCCGATACTTGCCTGTGCGAGTTTACGGATCATGGCCATTGCGGCATGGTTCACACCTTTGAAAGGGATGGACACGTATGCGGAGACGTATTGAATGACGAATCGTTGGAGTTGCTTGTCAAAACGGCCGTATCTCAAGCTCAAGCAGGCGCCGATATTATCGCACCGTCGAATATGATGGATGGTTTTGTGCAAGCGATTCGTTCCGGTCTGGACGAAGCTGGCTTCAGCCAAGTACCGATCATGTCGTATTCTGTAAAATATGCTTCGGCATTTTATGGTCCTTTTCGAGAAGCTGCCGATTCGGCGCCGCAGTTCGGGGAACGCAAGACGTATCAAATGGATCCGGCCAACGCCCGGGAAGCGCTGCGTGAAGCGGAGACGGATGTGCTCGAAGGGGCCGACATGCTGATGGTCAAGCCGGCGCTCGCCTATATGGATATTATCCGGACGCTGCGCGATCAGTTTGATCTGCCTATCGTAGCGTATAATGTAAGCGGCGAATATTCGATGGTCAAGGCTGCCTCTGCACAGGGATGGATTAACGAGCGGGCAATTGTAACAGAAATGCTGCTCGGGATGAAACGTGCGGGAGCAGACATCATCATTACTTATTTTGCGAAGGATGCGGCCCGTTGGCTGCGCGATAGATAATAGTGCCAGAAATGATGCTAAAGGTAATGCCAGTGGTATTCAGGTAATTACATTACCGTGGGTATTCAACTGGAGGCATTGAACAGGCAAACGGCAAGTAAGTGGTAGGTATTCGACCGGTAGGCGGTAGACGAGCGATAGGCAAGCGGTCGGCAAGCGGTCGGCAAGCCGGAAGTGAAAGCAAGCTATAAGGAAGACAATGGGGATTATTGCATAAATCAATGATGAAGCAGGGAGTGTGACGTCAATGAGTACAACTATCGGACGGAAGAGTGAGGAGCGGTCCCATCAAGCATTTGAAGCGGCGAAAAAAGTGCTGCCAGGCGGAGTGAACAGTCCAGTTCGTGCTTTTAAATCCGTCGGGCTAACGCCGATTTATATCGACCATGGGATTGGTTCGCATGTTTATGATATCGATGGCAACAGCTACATCGATTATGTTGGATCATGGGGCCCGTTAATTATGGGACATGCTCATCCAGAGGTAGTTAAAACACTGCAGGAAACGGCTGCAAAAGGCACGAGCTTCGGGGCGCCGACCTTGCTTGAGACGAAAATGGCACAGCTCGTCGTGGAACGCGTACCCTCTATTGAAATCGTACGGATGGTCAATTCCGGTACGGAGGCTACGATGAGTGCGATTCGTCTTGCGCGCGGTTATACAGGACGCAACAAAATTATTAAATTCGAAGGCTCATATCATGGCCACGCCGACAGCTTGCTTATTAAAGCCGGCTCCGGTGTGGCTACGCTGGGGCTTCCAGACAGCCCGGGCGTTCCCGAAGGCGTTGCGGCAAACACGGTTACGGTTCCTTACAACGATCTTGAATCGGTGCAGCTTGCTTTTGAACGTTTTGGCGAGGAAATCGCCGGCGTTATTGTTGAGCCGGTAGCGGGCAATATGGGTGTCGTCCCGCCGCAGCCTGGCTTCTTGGAAGGCTTGCGCCGCATTACGACGCAATACGGCAGCTTGCTTATTTTTGACGAAGTGATGACCGGCTTCCGGGTCCACTTAAACTGCGCTCAAGGACTGTATGGGGTTACTCCGGATTTAACCTGTCTTGGTAAAGTGATCGGCGGCGGGCTTCCGGTCGGGGCATATGGCGGTAAACGCGAAATTATGGAGCAGATCGCTCCGTCCGGACCGATTTATCAGGCCGGTACATTAAGCGGCAACCCGCTTGCGATGACGGCTGGATTTACCACGTTGTCCCTGCTGACCCCGGAAGTTTACGATCGGCTGGAGCGGCTCTCCGCCAAACTTCAGGCAGGCCTGGAAGCCAATGCGAAGGAAGCGGGAATTCCAAGCGTGATCAATCGTGTAGGTTCCATGGTATGCCCATTCTTTACGAATGAGCAGGTAGTAAACTATGACACGGCTAAGAACAGTGATCTGGATCTTTTCCGCCGCTATTTTGCTGCACTCGTCAAGGAAGGAATCAGTATCGCTCCATCTCAGTTCGAAGGCATGTTTGTATCCGGCGTACACACCGAGGAAGATATTGATGCTACGATTGAGGCGCACCGGCTGGCGCTGCAAAAATTGTGAGTCCGCCTATTTCCGGGCAAAGGCGGGGGGAATGGCTGGAGCTTATGCCCGGCAAACTTCCGCCGCTGGAAGGGGGGGACCGCTTTGCGGCGGTCTTGGCCTGGCTGGAAGGCACACTAGGCCTTCCGGCCAAGCTGCAGCGATCCCTCATAGCCGAGGACGGAATTAAACTGGCTGGGGACCGGCTGCGTTTACGGCTGTTCCCGCCAAAGACTTCACAGTATGAGCCGTTAGCGCCAAAGGAGCCTTTAACGATACTTTTTGAGGATGATTTCTGCCTTGTCGTACATAAACCCGTAGGCATCAAGGTCCATCCCGATGGACACGGCTGTTCGCCGACCTTAGCGAATATGGTCGCGGCGATGTACTCGGAACGCGGCGAGCCAGTTGCGCCCGAGCATATACACAGGCTGGATGAATTTACGTCCGGCCCGGTTCTTTATGCCAAAAACGGCTATGCCCAGCTAAAGTTGAATGCGGCGATGGCGCGCAAGGAAATCGGCCGGGTCTACGTCGCGCTCGTACAAGGCGTGATCAGTCCTTCGCTTCATGTAATCGATCAGCCAATCGGTAAAGATCGCCATCATAATTCGCGGCGGCGTGTATCGCCATCGGGTCAGCCTGCGGTGACGCATGTTGAGCTGCTGGAGGCGTATCCGGCCGCTAGCCTCGTTCGGCTTACGCTTGGGACCGGGCGTACGCACCAAATTCGCGTCCATCTCAGCCATGCCGGACATCCGTTAATAGGGGACGCACTGTATGGGGGAAGCACTAAGCTGCTTCCCCATCAGGCTCTCCATGGCGAAAGCTTGACCTTCACACATCCTTTGACAGGAGAGAGCTTGCGGGTGTCGGACCCTTGGCCTCCAAACTGGGATCGGCTTCGCGAACAGCTCCAGCGCAAGTAAAGCTGCCATGAAGGACCTGCAGATCCGGGAAAAAGCAGGCATGCACTCCTTTTTCAAGCATATAAATAAAACGAGCGATGATTTGGGGCCATGCATTTCATGGGATTCAAAATCATGTTTGGAGATGCTGAAAGGAGGTATCATTTTTGGCTGATCAATCCTACGGTCTGCGGTTTGATATTTATGAACGTGTACATTTATCGGACGATGTAGTAGGCATTGAGGAACTGGAGGAGATAGAGCTGCTCCCTAAAATCCAGGTTATCCCAGGTGAGGAGTATGCCGCGCTTCGCGGGCATTTGCTGCTGTCGGGACTTTACCGCGGACAAGGGGAGAGTCGTGAACTCGAGCACTGGATTCCTGTAGAAATTACAATTCCGCTTAGCCGGGTAAACAAGCTGGAGGACATCGCCGTTGAAATTGAGAATTTTGACGTGGATTTGCTTAGCGCCCGCAGCTTGAACATTACCGGCGTTCTGTCATTGCAGGGTGTTGAGACGACATCGCTGACAGCGGAGAGTGACGAGTGGAGAAACAGTGAATTTACTGCCGCGCATGAATCGTTTCAGGATACACAGCATCAGAGTGTTGAGACTCATGCGAGCAATATGAACGATGCGACTCAAGCTATCCATGCGACCGATTCGGTAAATGCAACAAATGCAACAAATGCAACAAATGAATCCTCTTCCCCCTTTGATCAAGAACTGCAATTGTCCGCATATCAACAGGAATGGCACGAGTTTCCCCCGTCGATGGCGTTTGATTACAGAGAGGACGGGGCCGATCAGCAAGGTTCAACACAAACTGAGGGATTACAGCAGCTGAACGATGAACAAGAGCGGGAGCAGGAACAGCAGGAGCTGCAGGAACAAGAGATGCAGTCCTGGACAGAGGATTCGTCACTGTCGTCTCCTGCGCTTTGGACGGACAAGGAGCCTGCATCCTCATACTTAAGCGAAGTAACGAGAGAGCCGGAGCTTGCTCCGCAAGAAGACAGCAATGTATGGTTTAGAGAAGAAGCTCATCAGGAAATATTAATGAATGACGAACCTGCTTCCGCAGAGATTGCAGACGAACAGGAGAATAGCGTCGAGACGGCAGTACTGGCGAATAATAGCCTGGAAGAGGATTCGGAAACGGAAATCCGCCCTCAGCCCGAGGAGAAGAAAGAACTGAAAATTGCTTTAAACAGCAAAAAAAATGATGCTGCAGAGCTCAATGAAGAATATGGAATAAGCAAACTCCTGTCTACGCAAAGGCCTAATAAAGATTCAGAAAGTGAGCTGCAGTCAGAGGAGGAAAATGCGCACTCCGCTGCCGAGCAAGAAAGAAGCGAGGAAGAGGAAATCCGCTGGAAAAATCTATTCATCGGCCGCGATGAAGATCAGAGCCCTTTCCGAAAAATCCGCATGGTGATTGTTCAGCGTGAAGAGACGCTGGAAGAGATCGCCGAGCGGTATAATCTTAGCATTCGGGAGCTCCAGTTGTATAATCGGCTAGCCGAGCATAGCTTGGCGGAAGGTCAAGTGTTGTATATCCCCTGATGACAGAAGAGCAGCGAAGGCATACTCCGTATTGACTCCATGGTACTTTCACGCTATGATAATATAGATCAACTTAAATTATTGGTGTGAAAAGACATCGAACGGGAAGAGTAGGCAGTGAGCCCTTCAGAGAGCGGGATTGCAACGCTGGAAGATTCCGCAGGATGCAGCTGGCCGAAGTCACCCGGGAGTCGCCTGTTTGAGCAATTATGTATTACATAGTTGTTAGAGCTGGCCGGTTGCAGCCGTTACCTGCATGAGTGTTGCGAGTTTCCAACAAATGATTCCGTACAGGGATCGGCTGAACAAACCCGCAAAACAAAGGTGGTACCGCGAAAGTAAAGCCTTTCGTCCTTTGAGACGAGGGGCTTTTTGTATTTTTAAGCAAGACTATCCTGATTACGCTAAGGCAATGCTGAATTGTAACGGAGGTTGAAATTAATGTCAGAGATCCACGAGCACGAGCATTCATCGGCTAATATGCCGACAACGTATGATCCCAAGGCTGCAGAACAGAAATGGTATCGCTATTGGATGGAGGGGGGCTTTTTTAAAGCGGGTCAAAGACCTGATGCGAAGCCTTATACCATTGTCATTCCACCGCCGAATGTAACAGGCATGCTTCATATTGGGCATGCGCTCGATTTCACGTTGCAAGATATTCTCATCCGGACGAAACGGATGCAGGGTTATGACGCTTTGTGGCTTCCAGGCTCTGACCATGCTGGAATTGCCACGCAGACAAGAGTGGAGCAGACACTACGTGAAGAGGGATTATCTCGCTATGACCTCGGTCGTGAGAAATTTCTAGAAAAGGTATGGGAATGGAAAGAGCATTATGCTGGAACGATCCGCGACCAATGGGCGAAGATGGGCTTCTCTCTCGACTATTCCCGCGAGCGGTTTACTTTGGATGAAGGTTTATCCAAGGCAGTTCGCGAAGTGTTCGTCAAGCTGTACGAGAAGGGCTTGATTTACCGCGGAAAATATATTATTAACTGGGATCCCGCGGCCCGAACAGCACTATCGGATATTGAAGTTGAATATAAAGAGGTAAATGGCCATTTGTATCATCTGAAATATCCGCTTAAGGATGGCAGCGGATTTATTACGGTAGCGACGACGAGGCCGGAGACGATGCTAGGCGATACAGCTGTTGCTGTTCACCCCGAGGATGAGAGATATCGCCATCTGATCGGTCAATCGCTGCTGCTGCCTATTGTGAACCGGGAAATCCCGATTATTGCCGATGATTATGTTGACAAGGAATTTGGCAGCGGGGCGGTGAAAATTACGCCTGCCCATGATCCAAATGACTTTGAAGTAGGGCTTCGCCATGACTTGCCTCAAATTACCGTTATGGATGAGAGCGGAAAGATGAATGAGGCAGCCGGTAAATACCAGGGCATGGACCGCAGTGAATGCCGCAAGCAGATCGTCAAGGACTTGCAGGAGCAGGGCGTTCTGACCGAAATCGAGGATCATGTTCATCAAGTCGGCCATAGCGAGCGTTCGGGTGCAGTCGTGGAGCCGTACTTGTCGACGCAATGGTTCGTGAAGATGAAACCGCTGGCGGAAGCGGCGATTGAGGCTCAGAAATCAGGCAAAGGGGTACACTTCGTTCCGGAACGCTTCGAGAAAATTTACTTGCACTGGATTGAAAATGTCCGCGATTGGTGTATTTCCCGTCAGCTATGGTGGGGGCATCGCATTCCGGCCTGGTACTGTGAGTCATGCGGCGAACTGCATGTAGCCAGGGAAGCAGTCGATACTTGCGCTAAATGCGGCGGGAATGCGCTTGTGCAGGACAATGACGTGCTTGACACTTGGTTCAGCTCTGCCTTGTGGCCATTTTCCACGCTGGGCTGGCCGGATGAGGAAAGCGAGGATTTCAAACGCTTCTTCCCGACGGACGTTCTTGTGACGGGATACGACATAATTTATTTCTGGGTAGCGCGCATGATCTTTACCGCGCTCGAATTTACGGGAGAAATTCCGTTCAAAGATGTCTTAATTCATGGACTCGTTCGGGACAGTGAAGGGGAGAAAATGTCCAAGTCTCGTGGCAATGGCGTTGACCCGCTAGAAGTTATTGAGAAATATGGTGCGGACGCTATGCGTTATATGATCTCTACAAGCAGTACGCCTGGCCAGGATCTCCGATTCCGCTGGGAGCGTGTAGAGCAAGCCCGCAACTTCGCAAATAAAATTTGGAACGCATCCAGGTTTGCTTTAATGAATCTGGAAGGTGTTACATTTAACGATATTGATATCAGCGGAGATTTGTCGACTTCTGACCGCTGGATACTCCATCGTTTCAATGAGACGGCGCGTAATATTACCCGTCTGATTGATGCTTATGAATTCGGGGAGACCGGCCGGGAGCTTTACAACTTCATTTGGGACGATCTTTGCGACTGGTATATTGAATTTGCTAAGCTGTCATTCTACGGCGAGGATCCAATTGCTAAAAAAAATACGCAGTCCGTATTGGCCTATGTGCTTGACCGGACCTTGCGTTTGATTCATCCTTTTATGCCGTTTATTTCCGAGGAAATATGGCAGCATTTGCCGCATCGCGGCGATACGATTTCACTAGCAGAGTGGCCGCAATACGAGCCTGCCCTGGAAGCGCCGGATGCTGTCCGTGAAATGAATTTGCTGATCGATATGATTCGTTCAGTAAGAAATATTCGGGCTGAAGTGAACGTTCCGATGAGTAAGCAAATTGAGTTGATTGTGAAGCCGGCTTCTGCGGAACTGCTTGAAATAGTGGAACGTAACAGTCACTATATTCGTCGTTTCTGTAATACTTCACAATATGAAGCTTCATTGAATGCAGCGGTGCCGGAAAAGGCGATGACGGCCGTGGTGACAGGAGCCGAGCTGTATTTGCCGCTTGCTGGCCTAATCGATATCAGCCAGGAGATCGCCCGGCTTGAGAAGGAACTCGCACACTTGAATAAAGAGGTTGAGCGTGTCGAGAAGAAGCTGGCGAATGAAGGCTTTGTCGCAAAGGCCCCTGCGAAAGTTATCGAGGAAGAGCAGGCCAAAATGGCTGACTACTCCAGCAAGCGCGATAAAGTGCTGGCGCGGATCGCCGAATTAAAGGGTTAAGCTTGTCATTTGTACAGCAGGAGCTAAACGCAATCCACCAGCTCTTGCTGTACGTTTCCTTATTTGAACCAACATTTCATAACCGCAGCTTAGTCACAGAAATAGTTTGATGAAGGTATGTTTTAACTTGTGAACTGGGAAAAGGAATTTAAATATTTAGTGAAGGTGAATATGACATGGGGGTTAATCTTTCAGAAGAACATCCACTGCCGTTTACAAGTTATAAAGATGCGGCAGAATGGATTAATAGCTTAATACCGTTTGGAATCCGTCCGGGCTTAGACCGCATTGTAGCGATGATGGAATATTTCGGAAATCCGCAGCGGAGACTTAAATTTATCCATGTCGCAGGCACGAATGGCAAAGGGTCGTCCTGTGCTTTTTTAAGTTCAACGCTTCGGGAATGCGGGTATGATGTAGGAATGTTTACTTCCCCTTACATCACGAAATTTACAAACCGATTCCAATTTAATGGAAAGGACATTCCGGAGGATACATTACTAAGCTTGGCCAACCGGATTTCTCCTGTCGTGAGAGAAGTTGCGGCAAGTGAACTGGGATCGCCGACAATGTTTGAAGTCAGTACAGCGCTCGCGATTCTATATTTTGCGGAAGTTTGTTACCCCGATGTTATAGTATGGGAGACAGGGCTCGGGGGCAGAATGGATGTAACGAACCTGGTCACTCCAATTGTGTCGCTTATAACGAATGTTGGGATGGATCATACGGATATTCTGGGGGATTCCCTTGAAGACATCGCCCGGGAGAAAGCAGGCATCATCAAGCCGGGCGTACCGGTTGTCAGCTGCGTCAGCCAGCCTTCCGCAGCAGCTGTCTTGAAAGAAACCGCCGCAGCGAAAGGTTCGACGCTGTATTTGCTCGGTGAGCAATTTGATTACGAGCGCAAGCCATTCAGCGGGGGGACCCAGCGCATCCGGTTCAAGGGACCGTTTCGCGAGATAGATATTGAGCTGTCGATGCTAGGAGAGCATCAATGCACAAATGCGTCCGGTACGATGATGGTGCTTGAAGTACTCCGCCAATACATGGCTTTTGTTATGGAGGATGAGCACGTTCACGCCGGCTTCAAGCAGACTTTTTGGGCAGGGCGGCTGGAGCAGGTATCAGAGCAGCCGCGCATCGTATTGGACGGTGCCCATAATCCTGAGGGCGCGGCAGCGCTTGTTAGCAGCCTTCCGGAAGCATTTAGCTATCGTAAGCTGATTTTGATGATGGGGATGTTGGCCAACAAGCATCATCGCGAATACTTGGAGCATATATTACCTATAGTGGATACGCTTATTCTGACCGAGCCCGATATTCACAAAAAGATGGATGCGGATGCGCTGTATCATCTCATCAATGAAATGCGGCCTCATGCAGCGAAACCGGATCTGGAAGTTATTGTGGAACGCGATTGGAAGAGTGCTTTGGCGCTTTTGCAGTCACGGACGGAACGGGAGGATCTTGGGGTGGTTACAGGTACGTTGTATATGATTTCTGACGTCCGGGCAACCCTTTTGCATCATACCGATTCTGAAAAAGGCTGGTGACCATATTGATAAACTCAACAGAACAACATGTACATTTTATCGGGATCGGTGGCTATGGAATGAGCGCTATTGCCCGCGTTATGCTTGAAATGGGCTACACCGTAACCGGGTCGGACGTTGCTTCTCAGGAATTGACGGAGAAGCTGGCGGCAAAAGGGGCCAAAATTTACATCGGACATACCGCTGAGCAGGTTCACGGGGCTGATATAGTCGTATACTCGACCGCGCTGCCAAAAGATAATGTAGAGCGGGTTAAAGCGGAAGAACTGGGAATTCCCGTTCTCCATCGTTCTCAGATGCTTGCTAGGCTGTTGAATGAGCGTACAGGCGTTGCTGTCGCCGGAGCGCACGGCAAAACGACAACATCGTCAATGATTGCTCTTGTAATGGAGCAGTGTGGAACAGAACCGACTTATATCATCGGCGGAGAAATTATGGATATCGGCACGAACGCCAAAGCGGGCAAGGGAAAATGCGTCGTTGCCGAAGCGGATGAAAGCGACGGCTCTTTTTTACAGTATCATCCTTCACTAGGGATCGTTACCAATATTGAAGCAGATCACCTTGAGAACTATGGCGGGGATTTCGGACGGCTGAAGGATGCCTATGTGCAATTTTTGAATCAAATTAAGCCGGATGGCAAAGCAGTTGTTTGCGGCGATGACCGGAACGTTCGGGATTTGCTGCCGAGTTTAGCTTGTCAGATCGTGACCTATGGCATTGATACATCCTGTGACTATATGGCTGATCATATTCAACTCGGCGATCGCAAGGTCGTGTTTACGATGAAGCAGGGCGGGCATCCGTTAGGGCAAATCAAGCTCTCCGTTCCAGGAAAGCACAACGTCTACAATGCCATGGCCACAGTCATCGTTTGTCTGGAAGCAGGAATTCCGTTTGCTGATATAGCTGAAGCCATTCAGCATTTCCATGGCGCCAAACGGCGTTTCCAGGTGCTCGGGGAGGAGCAGGGCATTCTGATCATTGATGATTACGCTCACCATCCGACCGAAATTGAAGCGACGATTACTGCAGCCAAGGCCACAGGGAAAAAAATTATCGCCGTATTTCAGCCACAGCGCTATTCGCGGACCTATTTCCTTTTGGATGCTTTTAGCCGGGCGTTTAGCGAGGCCGATGAAGTGATCATTACGGATATATATTCGCCGGCCGGGGAGAAGCAAATCGAGGGCGTAAGCTCCTCGAAGCTGGTGGAACTGATTAAACTGAACAGCAATGCAGGGGCAAGATACCTTCCGACGAAGCAGGACGTTATTGCGGATTTACAGGGACGGCTGCAGTCCGGCGATCTCGTTCTTACAATGGGGGCCGGGGATATTTGGAAGGTGGGACATGAGCTTGCCAAGAGCCTGTCATAGTTTTTGGGGTAATGAAAAGCAGTTGAAAACAACTAATCAAAGTGAAGCGAGCAGTAAAGACCGAGCTAAGGGTGATTGATAAATCCCTGCTCGGTCTTTTTTTACCTCTATCTCATCGCATGGCCTTCACTTCATTAAAAAAAGGAAGCTGCGTCCGGGAAAGCAGTGCCCTCCCCACCGGAAAAAGGCAGTGTCTTCCGGATCGTTAAGCAGCCTGCCCGGAGTTCTCTTGAAATGTAAGGCCTCGTTCATTTGGACTGGTCTATAATTGCATGCTTGCACATATTGTATGGTAGAAGAGAGGACAAGGAGCGTGCGGATCGTGAACAAGGCCAAGATGACATTCCGGTTCGATGAGCAAGAGCGTGAAAGCCGTAATAAAGGAGCAGGATCTGACCGAAAGGAGGCCCCCCTGCCTTCTGATGTCAATAAGGTGGTTTATCGGGCAGTGGAGACATCGGATTACTATGGTGATCCGTTTACAGATCATACCGGAACGGAAATGTCAGTTTTTCCGGGGAATGAGGAATTGGACGGCAAAGAGTATTATTACCGCAAGACGACCACCTCCTGGTGGAAGGTTGCCGGCTCACTGACCGGCGCGATTATGACAGGAGCTCTATTTGGATTTGTAGTCCTATCGATGTTCAATCAGGAGATCACGGTCCCTATCCCGGGAATTGGCGTACCAAAACATAACGCCGCCGGAGAAGCTGCGGATGTTCCCGTGCTAGGCAGCATTGCGATTGAGGAACAAGCGCCTTTAGTGCATGTTGTCCTGCCATCGCAAAGTTATCATTTTCTCCAATACGGCGTGTTTAGTACAGCGGAAGGCGTCCAGCTGGCACAGGAGCAATTGCGCTCATCAGGTCTAGCTGCTGCCCGGGATACGGTAGATGAGAAACGGGTGTATGCGGGCGTATCACCTGATCGCGAAGAAGCAAAACTGTTAAGCGGCCGGCTTAAGACTAACGGAGTCCACCTTATTTTGCATGAAATTACCCTCCCGGAAACAGCCGCAATTCAATACAGCGGGGATGTCGCTTCGCTCCAGCAGTATTTGGCACAAAGTGCCGATCTGGCATACATGCTCAGCGCTTCCTCTGCTTCTCTGCTTGGCGATTCGGTCCCCTCACGGCAGAGTACGGAGGAAATCGGCCAATTGCTGGAAAGCCATCAGCTTTGGACCAAAAGCGCTGCTGCGATTCGAGGGATGCTGCCGTCAGAAGCTGAGACCGTAGCGAGGGAAATGGAAAAGGCGATGAACAGCGCCGTTGAAGCGATGGAGGAGTTCAACCGAAAGGGAGAACAGTCGATGCTCTGGGAAGTGCAAAATGAAATGATGCGATTCATATTGGCTGAACAGAAAATCGTTACCGGGACATAGAAGAGATTTACGTTAGAGGCAGGGAATTGGAAATAGTTCCCCCTGCCTTTTTTATGTTTGTATTGGTGGTCAATTAACCTTATAATGATGAAAGGTCAAAGTGTAAAAAAATGGCGAGGTCGACACCCGGGAAGGTGCCTTCGCTCAAATGACAAGTAAATGATGAGTAGTAACAATTAATGACAAGTATTGATGAGTAGTGACACAAGTAGCGACACCAGAAACGAGACAAGAATCGACACAAGAAATGACTAGTAATATCGAGTATGATGGTGACAATGCCGAGTAATGATGCACCATATCGGGCAGTGTCGAGCAATGACGCTTGGCCGTTTGATTCTGAACGATCGAAACTAAAGGAGAGTTTGCATCTTGGAATTCAAAGCTTCATCATCGAGACTGGTTGTGCTGGCATCTACATCGCCGCGCAGACGGGAACTGCTGGCTTCTCTACATATTCCGTTTGAAGTTATTCCAAGTGATGCCGACGAGTCTACGCCTTCCCATTGGACGCCGGAGCAAATCGTTATGGAGCTGGCGCTGCGCAAGGCGAAGGCGGTAGTGGCTTCCCTTCCTGGGGCGTCGATAAATGCTGTTATCGTAGGCAGCGATACCATTGTCGTTCGCGACGGACAAGTATTGGGCAAACCTAAGGATCAAGCGGAAGCAGCATCAATGCTTCGTTCCTTGCAGGGCCGAAGCCACAGTGTGTATACTGCTGTCGCCTGCATTGACGGAATAACCGGAAGATCGGAAGTTGATTACCGCTTAACTCTGGTTACAATGAGAGCTTTAACGGAGCAGGAAATCGCTGCCTATGCCCGAACCGGCGAAGGTCTGGATAAGGCGGGAGCGTACGCCATACAAGGCTTGGGCTCGATATTTGTAACCGGCATTGAAGGCTGCTACTTCAACGTCGTTGGAATGCCGCTGTCCTTGTTAAGTGAAATGCTCGGCCATTTCGGGGTCGAAATATTGAAGTAAGCCGAAACCGAAACTTGTAACAAAAAACTTCATATGTTCGTTGTTAAAGAAAAGGAAGAGGTAAAGCATATCCTTCCGCAAAGAATTTTGCTGCTGCGTCCGGAATGCCGGACTAACGCCAATTATTCGGAAGCGAGGGATATAAATGGATACATCGCAATACTTGTTGCGTGACATGCCGTATGAGGAGCGCCCGAGAGAGCGCATGATCCAATATGGGGCTGGATCGCTCAGCAATGCCGAACTGCTAGCTATTCTGTTTCGGACGGGCACCCGTGACGAATCGGCCATTCATTTGGCTCAGCGCGTATTGAGCGGGACGGGTGGGATCCGCAATCTTATAGATATTAGCATGGACGAGCTTATGGAAATGAAGGGAATCGGCCCGGCCAAAGCGGTACAGCTCAAGGCAGGAATTGAGCTAGGGCAAAGGCTTGCCAGAGCGCGATTGCCGGAAGCTCCTGTTATTCGCAGTCCACGCGATGCTGCGGGTATTCTGATGGAGCAGCTTCGCTATTTGCAGAAGGAACATTTTGTCTGTTTATTTTTAAATACGAAAAATCATATCATTGCTCAGGAGACGCTTTCCATCGGAAGTTTGAATTCCTCGATCGTCCATCCGCGAGAGGTGTTTCGCGCGGCGATAAAATGCAGCAGTGCGTCCGTCGTATGCGCCCATAACCATCCAAGCGGCGATCCGACGCCAAGTCCTGAAGATATTCGCATGACGGAGCGCTTGTGCGAAGCTGGGGAAATCGTCGGAATTGATGTACTGGACCACATCGTGATCGGGGACGGGGAATTCATAAGTTTGAAGGAGCAAGGCTTGATGTAATATAATAGACCAGATACAGAAGGAAAGGAAGATTACAGCATGTTAGGTGGTTTCACAAAAGACTTAGGGATTGATTTGGGGACGGCGAATACGTTGGTGTACATTCGTGGCAAGGGGATCATCGTAAGAGAACCGTCAGTCGTCGCTATGAATACAGATAACAAAAGCATTGTGGCAGTCGGAGAGTCTGCCAAGAAAATGATTGGGAGAACGCCGGGGAATATCCGCGCGATTCGTCCGATGAAGGATGGCGTTATCGCTGACTTCGACACGACGGCGACTATGATAAAATACTTTATCCGCCAGGCACAGAAGCAGCGTTCGTTGTTCCAGCGTCACCCGAATGTGATGGTGTGCGTCCCTTCCGGAATTACGGCTGTAGAACAGCGCGCGGTTGAGGATGCGACGAAGCAGGCAGGAGCCCGTGAAGCCTATACCATTGAAGAGCCTTTTGCAGCGGCCATCGGAGCTGATCTTCCAGTATGGGAGCCGACCGGCAGCATGGTTGTGGATATCGGCGGCGGTACGACAGAAGTTGCCGTTATATCTCTCGGAGGGATTGTGACCAGTAAATCAGCGAGAGTGGCCGGTGATGATATGGATGAATCCATCATTCAATATATTAAGCGCCAGTATAATTTGATGATCGGTGAGAGAACGTCGGAGCAGCTTAAGATGGACATTGGGTCGGCCCTCGCTTTGGAGCAGGTTGAAACGATGGAAATCCGCGGACGCGATCTCGTTACCGGCTTGCCTAAGACGATTTCGATTACATCGGATGAAATTACCGAGGCACTCGGCGATACGGTTAACGCTATTGTTGAGGCGGTGAAGGTAACATTGGAGAAGTGTCCTCCTGAACTGGCCGCTGACATTATGGATCGCGGCATTGTATTGACTGGTGGCGGAGCGCTGCTTCGCAATCTCGATAAGCTTCTGGCTAAAGAGACGGGAATGCCGGTAATCGTAGCGGAACACCCGCTTGATTGTGTGGCCATTGGTACAGGCAGAGCGCTCGACAATATTCATTTGTTCAAATCGAGAAGCAGTTCAGCTCTTCGTAAACGCTAATGCTTAGGATAGCAAGGAAGAGCATGCACTATTAACGATAAACCGGCGCCGTCCTGAAATGGACGGCTATGCCGTTTTTTCTGTGAATACAGAGGTGTAGCGGAGAGGAGAAATTGTAAGGTTGGAGGGTGCTTAAACTGTTTAAGCTGCTTGGCAACAAAAGACTGTTTATTTTGTTAATGGGGCTCATTTTATTTATCGCAGTGATGGGTTTTACGCTTGGACCGCGTTTGAATTTATCTTGGCCGGAAAAGTTTTTGAAAGATACGGTCGGCTTTGTGCAGTCCATTTTTTATAAACCTACATCTTATGTCGCAGGGCTGATCGAGGACGTATCCAATTTGCGTTCGCTGCAGGAAGAAAATGAGGCGCTCAAAATTGCGCTCTCCCACTATACGCGGGATAAGGCCAGACTAAACTGGATTGAACAAGAATATATCGAGCTGCAGGAGCTGTCTCATTTTACGGAAGCGCAAAAAAACCAATACAACTATACGTACAAGATTGCCCAGGTGGTTAGCGTCAATAACGATCCGATCAACCGGACAATCAAGATGAATTTGGGGAGCAACGACGGTGTGAAGGTCGGCTACGCTGTCATGTCGATAGATGGATTGGTAGGCACGGTCAGCCGGGTCAGCAACTTTACGTCAACCGTTAAGCTCTTAACTACGATGGATGCGAAGGACCCAAATTCCAATGGAATTTCGGCGACGGCTTTAGGGAAAGAGAATCAAGTGTTCGGTATCGTTGAGACATTTGACCACAACAAGGGAATGTTTCTTATGAACAAGATCGAAGATTCATCCTCGCTGGCGATTGACGACACGATCGTCTCCTCAGGTGTTGGCGGGGCCTTTCCACGCGGCGTGGTAATCGGTAAGGTGAAAGACATTCAGGTTGGGGAATACGGGATGACTTATACAGCTTTTATTGAGCCGACGGCCAGCTTCTCGGACTTGAAATCTCTAATTGTGGTGTATACACCGGAGGTTCTGGAGTAGTGCGGAAACGTAAATATGTGTTGATTCTGCTGCTGTTCTTATTATTTATTATCGAGGGAACGGTTGTCCCTTGGATTATTCCCGATTCCTGGCAAATGCGGATCGTTCCCCATCTGGCATATGTCGCCATCCTGTTTGTTACTGTGTATGATAATCGGCATAGCGGACTCGTGCTTGGACTGATTTTCGGTTTATTGCAGGATGTGGTGTTTTACGGCGCAATGATCGGGGCCTATTCCTTTGCCATGGGGTTATCCAGCTATTTGCTCGGTCTCGTCTTCCGTTCGCCGAGAGCCCCGCTTCCGCTTATGATGATCGTTGTCGTTATCGGCAGCCTGCTGCTGGACTCCATCTTGTTCGGAACGTACTCTTTGTTCGAGCTGACGCATGAACCGTACACCTGGGCTCTCGTAAATTATATTTTTCCAACGGTGTTCGTTAACTTTGCATTTGCCCTGGCCATTTACGTACCGCTTCGGCGCCAGCTGGAGCTGATTACGAAACAGCGATCCTCCAGCAGCCAATCCTGACTTTTCGTGCATTTCCTTTAAGGAAGCAGGAACTTCTGCTCTTCTGCACGAATTGAATAGGAGGGAGGGACAGGCTTATGACAGTAAAATCTAACTACGTTACGATCAAGGGCATCAAGGATGGCCTGGTTTTCCTGCTTGATGATGAGTGTGATTTGCAAAATCTTCTTGATGAACTTCGATATAAGGTAGAGCATAGCCATCAGAATATCCTGACAGGTCCGATTATTCATATTGATGTTAAACTGGGCAAGCGAATAGTGACCGAAGATCAAAAGGAAATGATCCTTGATATATTGAAGCAAAAGGGCAATTTACTGATCCGTTCAGTTGAGGCACCGCTGGCGGAAGCTGATCAGCCGCAGAAAGACAAGCTGACGACAATCAGCGGGATTGTCCGTTCCGGCCAAGTCCTTCATCATGATGGCAATCTGCTGTTTCTTGGAGACGTCAACCCAGGAGGAACAATCTCATGCAGTGGAGACATATTTATTCTGGGGGCTTTGCGGGGGATGGCCCATGCCGGTGCAGAGGGGAAGCAGGAGGCGATCATTGCCGCATCTTATTTATCACCGACGCAGCTGCGCATTGCGGAAATCTACAGTCGCCCGCCTGATGAATGGGAGCATCGGGAAAGCAGCATGGAGTTTGCTTTTTTACGGGACGGGCAAATGCAAATTGATAAAATAACGAACATAACCCGGGTGCGTCCGGACTTTAACGTGTTCAAAGGGGTGTAAACTATGGGAGAAGCTATCGTTGTCACTTCGGGCAAAGGTGGTGTCGGCAAGACGACAACATCTGCGAATATAGGTACGGCTCTGGCGCTGCTTGGCAAGAAGGTATGTCTCGTTGATACGGACATCGGATTGCGTAATTTAGATGTCGTGATGGGACTGGAAAACCGGATTATTTACGATTTGATCGATGTGGCCGAAGGGCGCTGCCGCCTGAATCAGGCGCTGGTAAAGGATAAGCGGTTCGATGAGCTGTATATGCTGCCGGCTGCACAGACGAAAGATAAAAATGCCCTAACCTCGGAGCAGGTCAAAGATATTATTCTTGAGCTAAAGAAGGAATATGAATATGTTATCATTGATTGTCCTGCCGGCATTGAGCAGGGCTTCAAGAATGCTGTGGCCGGAGCGGATCAGGCTATCGTTGTTACGACGCCGGAGCACGCTGCCGTACGGGATGCTGACCGTATTATCGGTTTGCTGGAGAGCTCGCATATCAGCTCGCCAAAACTTGTTGTAAACCGGATTAAAGTAGATATGGTGAAATCGGGAAGCATGCTAGATATCGAGGGCATATTACAGGTGCTGAATATTGACCTTATCGGAGTCGTTCCGGATGACGAGCTGGTCATTAAAGCGGCGAACAGCGGGGAGCCGACCGTCATGAATCCAGATTCCAAGGCGGCGATCGCTTACCGCAATATCGCCCGCCGCATATTGGGGGATACCGTTCCATTGATGCTGCTCGATCAGAAGAAAGGGATGTTTAAACGCTTTAAGAAGTTTTTCGGAATGGGTTGATCCTTGTTGTTTTTCAAATTAAAAAAAGTGGATTGGCTTATGGTTGCCATCCTGGCCGGCTTTATGATTATGAGCACTTTGCTCGTACGCAGTGCAATTGCTCCTTTCGCACCGGATTTCAAAAATTATGATTTGAAGACATTACTATTCTACGCGCTTGGCTTTGCTGTTGTATTTGGGATGGCGTTAGTCGACTACCGTACGTTACTTCGCTATAGCTGGTATATTTACGGAACGGGCTGTTTACTGCTCGTTCTTGTCTTTTTATTGACTCCGGAAATTAACGGCGCGCGCAGCTGGTTTAAGCTGCCCGGGGGGCTTCTGTTCCAGCCTGCCGAGCTGGTTAAAATTATATTGATCTTAACTACCGCTTATTTGCTCGGGAAACGGGAAGGCCGGCCGCTAAGGTTTCGGCGCGATATTATTCCGGTTACGGCGGTTACCCTCCTTCCTTTTGTGCTGGTACTGATCCAGCCGGACTTAGGCAATGCGATTATTTATCTAATCGTATTGTGCGCCATGCTTTGGATTGGCAATACTAAGTACAGTCACGTTTTGATTGGCCTGACAGCGCTCGTCGCTTTCCTGATTGTGTTCGTTACGCTGTTTAATGTGTACAATCAGCAGATTCACGATTATTTGGGGGAGAAGGGGAAGCTGCACTGGTACCAGCGGATCAATACATTCATTAACCCGGACGAGGCGTCGAATGATGAAAAGCACCAATCCAACTATGCTAAAATAGCTATTGGTTCCGGGGGATTGCTGGGGGATGGCTACATGCAGGGAGAGCTGAAGAACAAACGTTTTGTTCCATATCCCTACTCGGATTCGATCTTTGTTGTGGTCGGAGAAGAATTCGGATTTGCAGGCTCCTCTTTACTGATGCTGCTGTACTTTTTGTTTATCTACAGGATGATTCAAATTGCGCTCCGATGTATCGATAAGCGAGGAGCATATATTATAGTTGGCATTGCGGCGATGTTTCTGTTCCAAGTATTTGAGAATGTAGGCATGATGATCGGCCTGATGCCGATTACGGGCATTACTTTGCCGTTTATTAGCTATGGCGGGACATCCCTGCTGCTCAATATGCTGTGTATAGGACTGGTGTTCAGCATTAAGCTGCATCAGGAGAAATATGAAGTAGAATAGAACCAGTGCTCAAAAGGGCGCTGGTTTTCTTTGATTGTCCCGGCCTTCCTTGCTTGTTCATATTCCAGTCCTGCCGCTCATAAACTAAGTACAACATGTCTTATTTAAACGATGGTTGTGCTTGCTTAGAAGCGTTTGATGTTAGCGGGAGGAATGAGAAGAATGGACGTGAAATCGAATGTGAAAAGGCGGAGAGAAGAGCGCATCAAGCAGCTGGTCTCGCAAGAAGGGGGAAACTCTGCGAGATCCTCCCTACAATTGCAGCAAGAAAGCAGCGATACAATCCCGTTGAATGCAGTGCGGGATTATACGTCCCGCCTTGAAGGGCGTGAAGGCCAAGCAAGTGCCTCTCCTCCCAGAAATTCAGAAGAATATGAGCGGGATCCCGAGTTAATGTGGAAGCTGGGACAGGGACGCTGGAAGGACCCTTCTCCGTTTGGAGAACAGGACAGCCCTGCATTTACAGGCGGGAAGCGTTCTTCTTTTTGGCGTATGTTTTTTATTCGCTTAATCATCAGTGTGCTTATATTCAGCAGCTTATGGGCCATTAACCGGTACGAGCCTTCCTGGTCCGGCCCGGTTCGCCTATTTGTAGCTCGTTCGTTAACTTATGAAATGGATTTTGGAGCAGCGGAGGACTGGTATAAACGTCATTTTGGCGGGGCTCCTACTTTTATTCCGATATTCAGGCAAAGCGCAGAGAAAGGAGTGAAGGTTGATAATGCCATTAACTTCAGCGTTCCTCTGGATGGCCGCATCGCCGGTTCTTTTGCGCTTAGCCTGAAAGGGGTGAATATTGTGCCTGCGGGTGATTCGAGTGAAGGCCTGCAGGTTAAAAGCGTAGAAACGGGCCGGGTGCTTAGTGCCGGCGATGACGCCTTGACCGGGAAGACGGTTGTGATCCAGCATGCCAGCGGATATGTATCCATATATGGTCATTTGGAACAGTTTTTCATCGAGAAGGGGGACTGGGTGGAAAACGGGGAGTTGATCGGCAAGCTTCCAGCCGTTGCGGACCAGGGTGTGCCCGCTCTTTATTTTGCCTTAAAAAAGGATGAGCAGTACATAGATCCGGCGGATGTGATTCCATTTGATTAGGTTTAAGGGGATCGCAATATCCTTTCATCCTTTTTTCGTCATTGTCATGTTAGCTTCCGTCGTTACTGGACACTTTCTGGAACTGATCACGCTGTTTGCGATCGTCTTTATCCATGAATGGGGGCACATTATCGCAGCCCGGTGGTTTGGTGTGAATGTTATCTCGGTTCAAATGCTGCCTTTTGGCGGCGTAGCTGTGATGGAGGACACCGTATTTTTGAATGCAGGACGGGAAATGTTGATTGCCCTTGCAGGGCCGCTTCAAAATGTGCTGCTCATTGGCTGCTCGTGGCTGCTTCATGCTTGCGGACTCTGGGACGGGCCCTTCTTTGATTATTTCATTCAAGGCAACCTGCTCATCGCCCTGTTCAATCTGCTTCCTGTACTGCCGCTGGATGGAGGGAAGATCTTTCAGTCCTGGTGCAGCATCCTACTGCCCTATCATGCGGCATTAGTGTGGTCGCTGCGATTAAGCCTGTTATTCAGCATGCTTGTGGTTGGGTACGCGCTGACGCCGCTTTTGTATCCAAATGGAGTAATCCAGTTAAACATGCTGCTGGTCGGCCTGTTTCTGCTTTATTCTAATTTTGTAGATTACCGGAATATTCCTTACCGCTTTATGCGTTTTCTTATGAACAGGGAGCGTTCTTTTCCCCGCCATCTACTGCATGGCAGTTTGGCGCAGCCGATCGTCGCGGATAAGGTGCAACCTTTGGACGATATTTTGCGTCTATTTAAAAGGGAAAAATACCATTTTATTTATGTGATGAACGAGCAGGGAAGCATTATGGCGGTCGTGCCGGAGCAAAAGGTAATTCATTCCTTTTTCAAAGGTGGCCTGTGGCACAGGTAATAGCCGTGATATAATCATTAAATAGCAATTTTGGCAGAAACGTAGACAAAGGGTGAGATCATGAAACGGATGATTGTTCACTGCAAACCCGGCTCTACCGAAATGGCGCTTCAGGAGGACGGCAGGCTGGTGGAGTTTGCCGCAGAGCGTTGTCAGGCAAGAGGGCTTGTTGGCAGTTTTTTTAAAGGACGTGTAGTTAATGTACTGCCTGGCATGCAGGCTGCATTTGTAGATATTGGCCAGAGGAAGAATGCTTTCTTATATATTGATGATGTTCTGCATCCCCATTTGGAGCGGCAGCCGAAAGTCAAGCCGCCGATTACCGAGCTTCTTCAGCCGGGGCAAGAGATTATCGTGCAAGTGGTCAAGGATGCGATTGGCAATAAAGGGCCTAGAATTACGACGCATTACTCTCTCCCGGGCCGTTGGCTCGTCTATATGCCTTCAGCAGCTTATGTGGCTGTTTCCAAAAAAATTGGGGAAGAAGACAAAAGGCAGCGTTTAAAAGAGATTGGGGAAGAATTGCGCCATGAGGAAGAAGGCCTGATTTTACGCACGGTAGCCGAGCTTGAGGAACGCGATGCCATTGCCAATGATTTATCGCTGCTGCGCAAGCAATGGGCAGCCATAGTGGAGAAGGGCAGCGATAGCATCGCACCGGCACTGCTGCATCAGGATTTGAGCATGGTCCAAAGATTAATGAGGGATGTATACAGTCCTGGAACAGACGAGATTATTATGGACTGCTCCGAGCGGGCCGAGGAAGCGGCATCATTTCTTGAGCTGATGCTGCCAGGCGGTCCGCAGCCGATCAAAACGCATGATAAGGAAATTCCCTTATTTGAATATTACGGTGTGCAGCACCAGCTGGAGAGGGACTTTCAAAGAAAGGTATGGCTGCCGGGCGGAGGGTACCTGGTCTGGGATCAGACTGAAGCGCTAACCGTAATTGATGTCAATACAGGAAAGTATATAGGCGGCAGTTCTCTCGAAGAAACGGTGTTCCAAACGAATTTGGAGGCTGCGGCTGAAATGGCCAGATTAATTCGACTGCGGGATACGGGCGGCATTATTATTATCGACTTCATCGATATGGATCGGGACGAACATCGTGATGCGGTATTGGACAAGCTTCACAGCTGCATGCAAAGCGACCGGACCCAGCATCATATTCTCGGCTGGACTCGGCTCGGTCTGCTTGAAATGACACGGAAGAGACTTCGCGAGGAGACGGCTACTCAGAGCATCCAGTAATAATGGAAATTGTCAGGAGGAAAATAAAATTGATTTTATGTAACCTCCATGATATTATATTAGGGTATGTGTCATGAGTATGTCTTGTGCGCATGCTGTAACCGCTCCGATCGGGTTAACAAGATCGCCGTATTGATGACGGCGCACCTGAATTAGGCGAGTCTGAGACATGAGGAGGTGCAAGCAAATGTACGCAATTATCGAAACTGGCGGTAAACAATACCGTGTTCAAGAAGGCGATGTGCTTTACATCGAGAAATTGGACGCAGAGGACGGCGCAAGCGTGACGTTCGACCGTGTATTGGCAGTATTCAAAGGTGATGGTTTGGTAGCGGGAACTCCTGTAGTATCCGGCGCTAGTGTTACAGCGAAAGTTGAACGACACGGCAAAGGCCGCAAGATTGTCGTTTACAAATACAAACCTAAGAAGAACTACCACAAGAAACAAGGTCATCGTCAACCATATACGAAAGTGACCATCGAGAAAATTCAAGCGTAAGCAGGTGACGTACTTTGATTAACGTCTCCATATTGCGTTATGAGGATCAAGGCATACATGGCTTTGAAGTGAAGGGGCATGCTTATTTTGCCAAGGCAGGCGAGGACATTGTCTGCGCCGGGGTATCCGCTGTTACCGTAGGTACAGTGAATTCCGTCGAATCGCTGACGGGGATCGTCATGGACTCCAAGATGAAGAACGGATTTCTGAATGCGAGTCTTCCCGCTGTCGTCCAGCCGAAGGCGTATGAGCAGGTACAGCTTCTTCTCGCTTCTATGGTCGTTATGCTGCAGAGTATCGAAATGTCATACGGGAAGTATATTCAAATACACGATGTTATTATTTCGAAGAAGGAGGTAGACTAGAATGTTGAAATTGGATCTCCAGTTGTTTGCATCCAAGAAGGGTGTTGGTTCCACGAAGAACGGTCGTGACAGTATCGCTAAACGCCTTGGCGTGAAGCGTGCTGATGGCCAGACTGTAACAGGCGGAAGTATTCTCGTTCGCCAACGCGGAACGAAAATTCATCCAGGTACCAATGTGGGAATCGGTAAAGATGACACGCTGTTTGCAAAAGTTGACGGCGTCGTTAAATTCGAACGTTGGGGTCGTGATCGCAAGAAAGTGAGCGTCTACCCTGTAGAAGTCGCTCCTGTAGCGGCTGCAGTCGAAGCTTAAGAAGCTTTGCTGCCATAGAGCGTGACTTGAAGCCCTCGGCACTTGTGCCGGGGGCTTTTTTAGAGATATTTTCACGGAAAACCTGGGAAGTACAAGCAAATTGATTACAGCTGAGATGAGTAAAACAATTTCAGCGCTCAACTCCTTTCAGTCGTTTTATTTCTGGTAATTATTGTTGTGAAAATGTACTTTAATTCCTTGCGGGGACAAGGATTGTGATATACTGGGTAAAGATGTTAATAGGTCAGGCTTGTCCAAATTGTAAGAGGAACGGGGAAAGTCATGAAACATCGGTTCACAGTGCCGGTCATTGCCGGAACGCTTATGTTCGCTATGTTAGTGATATTATACTTCGTTGAATCGACAGTATGGTATGTTGTGTTATGCGTATGTCTGCTGGCCGTGTTGTGGGGATATGTCAAGTATGTGAAAGAACAGGCGGCTAATGAGCGCAAACAGCTGCTTGAATCCGTTCAAAGGACGGCAACCGCTACACTTGGTCACCATCGGCATGATTGGATGAACGACCTGCAAATATTGTACGGATACATCCAATTGGGCAAAGTTGATAAACTGGTCAGCTGTGTGGACAGAATAAAAGAAAGGATGGCCGTGGAGAGTAAAATTTCTCGACTGGGCATCCCGGCGTTAGTTTTTTATTTGCAATCCTTTCGCGAAGTGAATTGCTCTGTTCAGCTTGCAGTAGATATCGAAGGTGACGTGGAGCTTGGCAAGCTGTTGTCCGCCGAGGATGCTGAGCAGCTAACCGAAGTGATTGTTGCCACGATTCGCGCGTTTCAATTTGCTGGCCGCTCCTCTTGGGGCGAGATGCTGCAGCTTAAGCTGTCCTTTTGCCTTGAAGAGAACGAGGTGCTCATCAGATTTGATCAGGATGGAACTGCCTGCAATGTGAAAATGTTATTGGAGCGGGTCAATGAAATTGTATCGGGGAAACAAGTTCGTGCCGAGCAGGTAGATCCTCAAATGTCCTCTGTTAGACTACGAATGTTATGCGGAAATTTATAAAGAGGGTGAACGCATGTTTATAGATAAAGCGAAAGTATACGTTAAAGGCGGTGACGGCGGCGACGGCATCGTAGCTTTCCGGCGCGAGAAATACGTCCCGGAAGGCGGTCCTGCGGGCGGAGATGGCGGTAAGGGCGGAGATGTCATCTTCCGCGTTGACGAAGGTCTGCGAACGCTGATGGATTTTCGTTATCAGCGGCACTTTAAGGCAGAGCGCGGCGTGAAGGGGCGAAATAAGAGCCAGCATGGCGCCAATGCGGACAATATGATTGTACGGATTCCGCCTGGGACGGTTATCATCGATGATGATACGCAGGAGGTGCTGGCGGATTTGACAAGACATGGGCAGCAGATTGTCGTAGCCAGAGGCGGACGCGGAGGGCGCGGTAACGTCCGTTTTGCCACGCCGAGCAATCCAGCCCCTGAGCTGGCCGAGCACGGAGAAGAAGGACAGGAGCGCTGGATTGTACTTGAGCTGAAGGTGATGGCTGATGTAGGTTTGGTCGGATTTCCGAGCGTAGGCAAATCCACGCTGCTGTCAGTCGTTTCGGCGGCTCAGCCAAAAATCGGAGCATACCATTTCACTACGATTACCCCAAACCTCGGCGTCGTGGATGTAAGCGAAGGGCGCAGTTTCGTTATGGCTGATCTGCCGGGATTAATAGAGGGAGCCCATGAAGGAGTAGGTTTGGGACATGAGTTCCTACGTCATGTTGAGCGTACACGAGTCATTATTCACGTAGTGGATATGGCCGGATCGGAGGGCAGAGATCCTTTTGATGACTGGCTGAAAATAAACGAGGAGCTTAAGCTGTACAATGCTGAGCTCGAGAATCGTCCGCAAATTGTCGCAGCTAACAAAATGGATATGCCAGAGGCGGCTGAGCATTTAGAAAAATTCCGTAAGCAGGTGAAGGAAGTCCGACCTGACCTGGAAATTATGCCGATTTCATCCTTAACCCGTCAGGGCATTCAGGAATTGCTTTATCGCACCGCGGATTTACTGGATCAAATACCGGAAGCTCCTGTCATTGACGAAGTAACCGATCTGAATGAGCGGAAAATTTATAAGCTGGCCAAGGAAGAGGAACAAGACTTCGTCATTAGGCGAGAAAATGAGGATTTTGTAGTCGAGAGTGTCAAAATTGAAAAAATGATGAAGCGGATGCAATTGAATTCCCATGATGCGATTCTGAAACTCGCTCGCACGCTTCGTCATATGGGCGTGGACGATGAACTGCGCAAACGCGGGGCGAAGGATGGAACGATCGTTCGAATCGGTGATTTTGAATTTGAATTCGTTGAAGGAAGCAGCTACTATTAAAGCTTGCAATGGGAAGAGCACCCGCGGGTGGGAGAGCACCTGCGGGGGCTCTTTGCTGTTTCTGGTGCACAGCCATGGATGAAGGGCTTTCATCATCAATGAGTGCTTACGAGGTGGAGCTTAGGCTGATTTATTTCCTCAGGATGGAATAGATGCATGAAAAAAATCCGCGCTAATCTGTGCGTAAAATAGGTTGCCTCATCCTCATCTTTCCGTTATAATGTCCACTATACGAGAACAGAAGTCTTTAAGGGGAGGACGTTTGTGAAGGAGCGTTATTACTTGGTCCGTGAGGATATTTTGCCTGAAGCGGTGCTCAAGACGCTTCAAGTGAAGCAGCTGCTTGCCGCTGGAGACGTCAAGACGGTGCATGAAGCTGCGCTGCAAGTTGGGCTTAGCCGCAGTGCTTTTTATAAGTATAAAGACGGCATTCATCCATTGAATCAAATGGAACGGGAAGAAATTGTGACGATATCGTTCGACCTGGAGCATCGCTCCGGTATTTTATCGGAAGTATTGTCCCTGCTAGCCGGGTCAGGAGGAAATGTGCTGACGATCAATCAGAGCATTCCTTTGCAAGGAAGGGCTAACGTCGTTATTTCTGTGGAAACTTCGCGGCTGACGGAGGAACTTGATGAGATGATAACCGCTTTGCAGGCGATATCCGGTGTAAAGAAAATTCAAATTATCGGTCAAGGATAAGTATCTCCCGTAAATATTTACAATTATAATAAAACCCGGACAGGGAACAGGAGGGGACTCATATTGAAACCCGTTAAGGTAGGTTTGCTTGGGCTCGGCACGGTGGGAACCGGCGTCGTCCGTATAGTGGAAGGGCATCAGGAGGATTTGAGCAGTCAGGTTGGATCTCCGATCGTCATTGAGAAGGTCGCTGTTAAAAATCTGGAGAAGGCAAGAAGTATCGAAATCGATCGAAGCAAGCTTACGGAGGATCCTTGGGAAGTTATCCGCGATCCGGAAATTGACGTTATCATCGAAGTTATGGGTGGCGTTGAGGCAACTAAAGGATACATTCTCGAAGCGTTGGACCGCGGTAAACATATTGTAACGGCGAATAAGGATTTAATGGCTCTATACGGTTCAGAAATTATGGCCAAGGCGCTGGAGAAGCAATGCGATGTATTTTATGAGGCGAGTGTGGCTGGCGGCATCCCGATCATCCGCACGCTGATTGAAGGCTTCTCGTCAGATCGCATAGTCAAGATTATGGGGATCGTAAATGGGACAACGAACTATATATTGAGCAAGATGAGCCAGGAAGATGCATCCTATGGGGATGTCCTGAAAGAGGCGCAGGAGCTCGGTTATGCGGAGGCTGACCCTACTTCCGACGTGGAAGGTCTGGATGCGGCAAGGAAGATGGTCATTCTGGGCTCGCTGGGCTTCCGTACGAATGTAGAACTGAGCGATGTCGATGTCCGGGGCATTTCCAGCGTATCGAAAGAGGATATCGCCTATGCGAAAAAGCTCGGCTACGAGATGAAGCTGCTCGGTATCGCCGACCGTCAGGATGAAGAGTTCAGCATCAGCGTTCAGCCGACGATGGTGAAGAAGAGCCATCCGATCGCAGCGGTTAACGGCGTGTTCAATGCCGTTTACGTGCATGGCGAAGCGGTGGGGGAGACGATGTTCTACGGTGCAGGCGCCGGGGAAATGCCGACCGCTACATCTATAGTGGCGGATCTTGTTGCGGTAGTTAAAAATCTGAAGCTGGGAGTAAACGGCTTAAAAGCGATGGTTCCATATAAGCCGAAGAAACTGAAGAGCGACGAACAGATTGCCTATAAGAACTTTCTGCTGCTTGAGGTGGATGACAAAGCCGGCGTGCTGGCGCAAATTACGCAAGTATTTGGGGAATATGATGTAAGTCTTGAATCTGTAGTTCAATCGCCGGATGAACAGACGCAGGATGCGGAAATTATTATTGTGACCCATCATGCCAGCAAGGCGAATATGGATAAGGTGCTGAAGCATTTTGAGACGCTGAAAGTCATTCGCCGCATTAAAAGTGTGTACCGGGTAGAAGGCTAGGTTAATTTATTCCGAATATAAAAGGGGTTTTATTTCATGAGATATCAAGGATTGCTGCACACGTACAAACAATATTTGCCGGTCAACGACAATACGCCGCTGCTGACATTACATGAGGGGAACACACCGCTTGTTCGCGCCGACAATTTGTCTGCTGAATTAGGACTCGATCTGTATTTTAAATATGAAGGGCTGAATCCGACGGGTTCCTTCAAGGATCGCGGGATGGTTATGGCGGTTGCAAAGGCCATCGAAGAGGGAAGCAATACGATTATGTGTGCTTCTACAGGCAACACTTCAGCGGCAGCGGCGGCATATGCTGCCCGGGCAGGGATCAACTGTATCGTGCTGATCCCGAACAATAATATCGCTCTTGGAAAATTGGCGCAGGCAATGATTTATGGAGCAAAGGTTATCGCCATTGAAGGCAACTTTGACCGCGCATTGGAAATCGTACGTGACATTACGGCGAAGCATCCTATTACTCTGGTCAACTCGGTAAATCCATATCGCATTGAGGGCCAAAAAACGGCAGCTTTTGAAGTGTGTGATCAATTAGGCAAGGCTCCGGATGTGCTTGCGATCCCTGTGGGGAATGCTGGGAATATTTCTGCGTATTGGAAAGGGTTCAAAGAGTACCGTGAGCTAGGCAAAACAGACTCCCTTCCGCGCATGGTTGGTTTTGAAGCTGAAGGCGCTATGGCTATCGTTAAAGGAGAGCCGATTTTGGAGCCTGAAACGGTAGCGACAGCAATTCGCATCGGCAATCCGGCCAGCTGGAAAACAGCGGTAGCGGCAGCAGAAGAGTCCGGCGGGCAAATTAACTATGTTACGGATGAGGAAATACTGGCAGCTTATAAGACGATTGCTGCGCGTGAAGGCGTGTTTGCTGAACCGGCATCTGCAGCTTCAGTGGCAGGTGTGTATAAGCTGAAGAAAGAAGGCTATTTCAAAGGCGGCGAAACCGTCGTATGCGTCTTGACAGGCCATGGACTCAAAGACCCTAACATTGCAATCAAGAGCATCGGCAGCGAGCCGCTTGTTGTGCAGGATACGGAAGAAGCGGTAATGGCGGCCATTGCCAAGCTGCAAGGAGAGCAAGAATGATATCCAAAACAGGCGTGCGCGTAAAGGTGCCCGCTAGTACGGCGAACTTGGGGCCAGGCTTTGACACGCTTGGCATGGCGCTTTCGCTGTACGCCTGGATTGAGATTAAGCCTGCGGAATCAACCGTCATTCATTTGTATGGGGATCAGATGAAGGGAATTCCAGTAGATAAAAGCAATTTAATTTACGAAGTTGCACAGTCTGTTTTTCGCGAGGCGGGCGTGTCCGTTCCAGAGCTGGAAATATCGATGTATTCGGATATTCCGCTCACAAGAGGCCTTGGCAGCAGCGCATCAGCAATCGTCGGCGCGCTCGTGGCGGCGAATGAGCTGATCGGCTCTCCGCTCGATCAGAGCAAGCTGTTCGATATGGCTACAGCACTTGAGAACCACCCTGACAATGTCGGAGCCTCGCTGTTTGGCGGGATAATTACGGCAGTGTGGGACGGTGCTCATGCACAATATTTGCGGATAGAGCCGCCGGCTGATTTGCAGGTGCTGGTGGCGATTCCCCAGTTTCATCTCGCTACATCCAAAGCTCGAAAAGTACTTCCCGAACAGGTTAGTTTAAGCGATGCGGTGTTCAATGTCAGCCGGACATCTCTTTTTACTGCGGCCATGGCTGCCGGAAGATTGGATCTGATTCGCGCTGCCATGCAGGATCGGCTGCACCAGCCTTACCGCGCTCCGCTCGTCCCGGGGATGTCCCGCATTTTGGAGGAAGCGGTGAAACATGGCGCGCTAGGTGCTGCGCTTAGCGGGGCCGGACCGACATTGCTGGCTCTGACAGATCGGCGCGATAATCGCGGGGCAGAACTTGAACGATTTTTAATTGATGTGCTCAACGAGCATGGAATAACGGCACAGACAATTTGGCTAGAACCTTGCACACAAGGCGCCGCGGTGCTTACTATAGAGAAGAGTGAGCGGTTTATCGATTCCATAAAAGGGGAAGTCAGAGCATGAAAGTAATTGCATTACTGCCGGAAGGCTCAGTATCTCATGAAGCGGTTCTTAATTTGTTTGGCGACGAGCCGGTTCAGCTGCTCCATTGCAAGCAAATTTCCGATGTCTTTCTGGCGACAGCAAATGGCAGGAGTCAATACAGTGTAATTCCGATCGAAAATACGATCGAGGGCTCCGTCAGCTTGCATATGGATTGGCTTGTACATCAGGTGGACATTCCGATGCAGGTAGAGTGGGTATATCCATCCATTCAAAATTTAATCGGGAATAAAGAGGAATTCATGTCTGGTTCAGATTCAAATAAGCTTGACTATTCCAAAGTGCGCAAAGTGTTATCCCATCCTGTCGCTATGGCGCAGTGTACGAAGTTTCTGAGTGCCCATATGCCTCAAGCGGAGCTTGAGCATGTTGCCAGTACTTCTGAAGCGGTGAAGCTCGTTAAGGAGCGGCCCGGAGAAGGCTGGACAGCGATAGGGACTGCGCTGGGAGCCAAGACGCATGGCCTGGATATTCTTGCGGATAAAGTAACTGACCATGATAACAACTTTACACGATTTGTTCTTATCGGGCAGGAGCCGATCAAGCTTAGCAAAAATTATCCGACCCAGGATAAGACAAGTATTCTTGTTACGCTTCCCGAGGATTTTCCGGGGGCTCTTCATCAGGTGTTGTCCGCATTTGCATGGCGCAAGCTGAATTTGTCGCGCATTGAATCAAGACCTACCAAGAAACGTCTGGGAAATTATTATTTTTATATGGATGTGCTGTCTTCCTTGGAATCTGTATTGCTGCAATCGGCGATTGGGGAAATAGAGGCTCTAGGGTGTCACGTTCGTATACTCGGTTCATATCCGAGTTATTCTATTATGAATCATAAACTGGAGGTGCGAAAATAATGGCAGAGCAATTAATATATTTAGACGGACAATTCGTAACAAAGGAAAATGCAAAGATATCAGTATATGATCACGGTTTCTTATATGGTGATGGTATATTCGAAGGAATTCGCATCTATAACGGCAATATTTTCAAATGCAAAGAGCACTTGGACCGATTGTACGATTCGGCAAAATCCATTATGCTGAACATTCCTTTATCGTATCAGGAAATGGAGGAGGCGCTCGTTGAGACGCTGCGCCGTAACGAACTTCGCGACGGTTATATCCGCCTTGTTGTATCCCGCGGCCCGGGCAATCTCGGACTGGATCCTAACCGCTGCCCTAAAGCGTCGGTAATCATCATCGCTGAGCAGCTGGCGATTTATTCGGAAGAAGCTTACAAGACGGGCTTAAAGACGGTATCCGTCTCCACGAAACGCAACATTCCGGATGCGCTGAATCCGAAGATCAAATCACTTAACTACTTGAACAACATTCTCGTTAAAATCCAATCGAACCTTTCCGGAGCGGGCGAAGCGATCATGCTGAACTCGCAAGGGTATGTCACTGAGGGCTCCGGGGATAATATTTTTATCGTGAAAAATGGTGTAATTACGACGCCGCCCTGCTACTTGGGTGCATTGGAGGGGATTACCCGCCAGGCTATTATCGATATTTGTCATGAGAAAGGGTATAAGCTTAAAGAAGAGCCGTTTACTCTCCATGATGTCTATGTAGCTGACGAAGTGTTCCTGACAGGAACGGCAGCTGAAGTGATTGCGGTTCGTGAAGTGGATGGGCGTATTATTGGCGAGGGACATGCCGGGCCGATCACGCTCCAACTGCTCGAGGAATTCCGCAGCATCGTCGATAAAGACGGTTTGAAAGTATGGTAATGGAATGAAATGAGCGAACCTATCCTTTTTTTGTATAGAGGGTAGGTTTTTTTCATTATATGGATGTCAAATGCCGGGCTCCTGCATAGGATGTATTAAATGGGCCCCGGGCGAAGATCACGGTCCGGAGAAGAAACCTAGGAGGTCTTTAGCGCGTGAAAATACACATTGTGAAAAAAGGAGATACTTTATTTGACTTATCAAAAAAGTATAACGTTCCTTTACAAAAGTTAATTGAAGCTAATCCGCAAATTAGCAACCCGGATCAACTCAGCATTGGAATGAAGGTGAAGATTCCGACTTCGGCGGTTCCCGTTGATGAAGGAATTATTTACAAGCATACCGTCAAGCAGGGTGACTCGCTCTGGAAACTGGCGAAAGCATGGGGACTGCCTTTGCAGACACTTGTAAATGCGAATCCGCAGTTGAGCGATCCTAATGTTCTTCAAGTCGGGGAGGTTATCAACATACCAGGCGCTGCATCACCGGGGGCGCATCATTCTCCTGATAATACCGGGGCTAATCCAGCAGCACCGATTGGTCCGGCCGGTAAGAAGAATACGGCTCCTAAGCCGGAGAACATCAAGCCCGAAAACATTAAACCCGAGAACATCAAGCCGGAAAATATCAAAGTGGAAAATATTAAAGCCGAGAATATTAAAGCTGTTCCTGTGCAGCCTAAACCAGTGGAGAACATCAAGCCGGAAATCAAGCCCGAAAATATCAAGCCGGAAAACATCAAGCTGGAAAGCATTAAGGTTGAAAATATTAAAATCGTCGAAAATGTAATGCCGATCCTTCCGCAGCAGCTTCCGCAAATGGAAGTGAAGCCGATAAAATATGAGGAGCACCCTTGCCCGCCAAAGCCGCATTGCCCTGAACTTGTATCACCGTATCAATTTAAAGTCGAGCCGCCGATGCTGATGGCTGAACAAGCAATGCCATATCCACCTTGCGGATGTTCGGATCACAGTGCCAAACCGGAAAATTTGGTGCATCCATACCAGACTGAAAATCAAATGATCTCCTCTTACTATGATATCCCTCCAACTTGGCATAGTGAAAATGTAATGGGGGAATACCCGGGTCTTTCGAATGCGCCGATGTACCAACAGCCCCAGTATGTAAACCCTTATAGCCACGCTGATCATTATGCCCCTTATTCCCATTACGGACACCATGAAAATATTGCACCATTTGCTGGCGGCGACAACAAGCCTTGGGGAGAGACAATGCCATTTTCTAACATCGCTCCGCTGCATACAGTCAATGCGGCTCCGCTGCATACGGCCAATGTCGCTCCAATGCACACAGCTAATGTCTCTCCAATGCATACCGCAAATATCTCTCCGATGCACACCGCAAACATTGCCCCAATGCATACCGAAAATATCGCTCCTTTGCATATGGCTAATTACCCGCTTGAGAATGTCTCTCTACAGCCAGCAAGCATTCAGCCGAATGCACCGCATCCTTCTTATTATGAACCGATGCACGGATACTCACCATGTGGCTGTTCGGGGAATGCTGGACCGGTGCATCCATACGCTAACGCACCTTATTTGCCGTACTATGGGGGGCACCCGAACGTACCTATGGCACCTTTGGGAGCATTCGGGGCCCCAGATCACATGCATGAGGAATGCTACAAAGGGGGAAAGAGGCAGGAAGAGAATCAAGCGGAAATACAATCCACTGGAAAGGCTCCAGACACAGTTCAAGCTGCAGATCAACAGCTGAGTGCTGAGAGAGAAGCGAAAATCTCCGAACATAAAAAAAGTAAACAACAAAGCAGTAATTCCGCATCTAAAGGTAACAAACCATCCGCTAAAAAAAAGCATCGAAGCCGCCGAAATCCCTGGATTAATAATTAAATATATAAGTAGGAGAGCAGATACAAATTATTGCTCTCCTTTTTGAAGTTTCTAGCACTTATTAATCTTTTGGCGAGCTGCACAATATAGCTGAAAGGAATACTATTGCTAATCACGATCTGTCTACTTTCGATGATTGTTATATCGCTTGCTCTATGTTTATATTGTATGTTATAGTAAACATTCCATCGAAACATTGTCTGAATAGTTTCGAGGGATTTTGATAGAAAGAGGAATTACATTTATTTCTATCAAAAAAACACTTGTCATCGCTTGATGACTATGTTATATTATTTAAGTCGCCGCTGAAACAACGGTGACACGCAAGATACGAAGTTGATCTTTGAAAACTGAACAACGAGTGAGCGGGTTTCACGCAAGTGAAATCTAAATAATAGAGTCAGATGCAAATCTGATCTCGTCAGATTCAAAATGAGCTATCAGCTTATTCGATAATCGGATGGAGGGCCTCTTGCTTTCGGGCAAGAGCACTTATCCGAACTTTATTGGAGAGTTTGATCCTGGCTCAGGACGAACGCTGGCGGCGTGCCTAATACATGCAAGTCGAGCGAGGTTATTTTGGAA
>NZ_KB907260.1 GCF_000381905.1 Paenibacillus fonticola DSM 21315
GTTACACTATCCATTTTAACCTACGAGATGTAGCAATATGGAGGGCTGTCTTTTGTTTACGTTCATCATAGCTAGAATCAAACAACAGTCACTGATAGCTAAATCCAATCTTTGTAAGGAATAACATTCTCCAAAACCGAAGTAAACGTGGTTTTCCAGCGTGACTGCCTGGCCATTCGTAAATACTTAGTATAGGATGCAGAAATCTGTAAATATTCTGCAGGGTGAAGGACAATATAGGCGTTATTTTCAGGCCTGGGCTTTCACTGTAATTTTCGGGTAATATCCCATAGGATGACACAGATATCTTTGGCGGAATCGCTTCCAGCATCTGTACATGATCCGGCATCATATGACCTTCCAGAATTTCTACGCCCTTGTACTTACATAAGCGTCTAAAGATTTCTATTAAGTCTTTTGTTTGTATTGGAATGGTCTTGTTGGACAAACCCTCGATCCCTTCACCCGCATAGCGGGTCGTTTTTTGTTTCGCGCGTTTCACGCACTCGACTGGCTAAAGCCAAAAAAAGACCCCGTCGTTGACGAGGTTCCTCATGAATTCAACTCTATAAAAATAGATAAATCAGCTCTGCTTACCGTCAGCCGGCCATTCCTCCCGCTGCCACTTGGCCTGCCATTCGCGGAGCTTCGCCCGGCGTACGGCTTCGAGTCCCCGCTGCTTTTCTTCGCTGACGCCAAGCAGAAAGTGCAAATGCGCACCGACAACCAAAAAAGCGAAAGCGGCCCATACGATGCCGAATAACGATAGCCATCCTGCACCCGGGTGAACCGAAATAAATGGCAGAGCATATACAAGCATGCTTAATGCAAGAATGAAATAAGCCGCATGCTTCCATTTGTTTCTCTTCTTTTCTTTTTTGATAAGACCAAGTGCCTTCATTGTTTTCATGTTACTTTTTTTCATGTTACTGTTTTTCATGCTACTGCATCTCCTTCATCACGAATCTATAAACGAATCTATATTTCTAGTCTATGAAGGAGTTTAAATAATATGAGGATTCACCTAAAAATCGGGAATAAATAATCGGATCAAACTAATAATTTACGAGACTCTGACTAAGCTTATTCTGATCCGTACAGATGCTGCAAGCTGTCTGTGATGATTTTGTTTACATCCTGAATGATGACACTAAGACGGCGCTCCGCGTCGAAGAGCCGGCGGATGTTCAAATTCAGGCTCAATACTTCGAATAGCTTTTCCATCTTTTCCATCTCTTCAGGTGACGGCATATCGCCGTTCATCATGCGCTGCTGAACGTCATTTTGCTGTTGGCGGAAATCATCCAGCATGCGCTTGCTTTCGGGATCCGCATCCACCAGCTTCATGGCCGCCGTAATATCGGATACCTCTTGACTTTCTCGAAGGGCTTTGGCCAGATCATGCGCTTTGTCATAAATGTTCATAGTTGAGTTCTCCTTTAATAAACCTATTATTTGCCTATCCATATCAGCATCGTCGATTGAATTAATCCAATCATACCACCTAGCAGCACCCCAAGCCATGTAATTGCCCGGAACTCCTTGCCGGATACGCTCAGAATAACTTCTTCAAGCCGTTCTACCGGAAATTTCTGAACCTGCTCCTTTACTAGCTGCGGCAGCTGTATCGCCTGCATTACCGGCGGAATGATCCTGACGGCAAGGCTCAGAAATCTGTCTACCAGAGCTGGAACAGCAGCTTCGGCCTGGCTGCGCCACGGCGCAAGCAATGAAGCGATGGGGATTTCCTCGGCCTTGGCCATCCATTCCTCCAGCGGAAGTTGCTGCAGTTTATCGCCAAGCCAGTATTCAGGATCAGTTCCAATCAACGCATGTAATAGCTCTTCTACAGGCTTATCGCCATAGAGCTCGAGCCGGTCTTTGATCGCTAGAGCGACTTTGCTCCGAGCCTCCTCCCCCTGCAGGGCTTGCACAAGAGCGGGGGTCATCTTTTGGACCAGCTTATCCTCATCCATAAACAGAGCCGCCATCGTACCGATAAAGCCGCCGGCGTTGTCCATCAGGCCTGCGGCCATTTTTGCCAGCAAACGTTGACCTTGGGATGAGAGCAGTTCCTCTTCCACTGCTGTCAAGACAGCATCCGCCGCCGCCCGGCTCCATATCTGCCGATTGTCCTCGGACCAACCTGGCACGATATTTTTCAGGGGGACCTTGCCCCATTCGCGCTTCTGCCACACGAACTGGAAGCTATGCTGCGATAAATTCGTCAGCGCCCCTGCAAGCTTGCCCTTTAACGATCCCCACTCTTCCTCCGTCCAAATGGCCAAGACCGCTTCCTTTAGCGTCTTGTTGCTGCTTCCCCAACGATGAAGCAGCCCCGTAAGTTTCTCCTTAGCCTGACTGCGAAATTTAGGCCTGAGCACCATTTCTTGCAAGCCCTCGGCAGTGACTAAGTATTCGGACACGACGTTTCCTAAAGATTCCGCAATATCGTCTCTGCGCTTCGGTATAAGACCCGGTGTAAACGGAAGACGCCGTTTACCGATCATAACCGGAGTCCTTGGATGGAACAGCATTTTGATCGCGAAATGATTTGTAACTCCGCCAACGAATGCAGCAACCGCAACACTGACCACAATGTATAACCAATCTGCCAATCCTAAAATCCTCCCTATGCAGCTCTTGAAAACAATCCTCCCATAATATGGGCAGCTATCACATTTTATTCTACTCTGAACATCTGCCTCCAAACGTCCACCCATATGCCAGACACAGGAATCAGGCTGCTTACCCATGCAGTGCATGCGATGATTTCAAAGATGGGTTAATCACCAAGGTTTCTATGTCCTCATATGATGCATTACATGTATATGCGATGACGCATCCAAGACATCGAGCCTAAGCTTGGAAGGAGATCCGCTTCATGCACTCCAAAAAAATAACAATACAAATCATGAATCCGGGTTCACTGGAGGATGACTGTCTCGTTCTCGGAGAGATGCTCATCAAACAATTGAAAATTCCTACAGATCATCCGCTGCAGCTTTCCTTCGGTTCGTTCCAGCAACAGATCAAGGTCATTTCCTTATCTAAGTTAAACGGAATCCGGATCAGCCAAGGGCTTGCCAAAAGTATGGGGCTACTGACTCGAACAGCACTGCGAATGATTTATCGTCCCCAATCATCCACCATTCAGTTCGGGCCAATTATCGGTGTACTGATCAGCCAAGACTATCCGGATACTCCGGACAGACCTTTCGGCCCGATCACCTTATTTTGCCAAGAGCTCGCCAATGCTTGTCAACGAAAAGGAATTTTTGTTTATTTTTTTACTCCATCCCATATCGGAAGCAGTTCAGCGAAGGTAACGGGATGGGTTTATGGTGACGGCTGGAAACAAACCGAGCTTCCTGCCGCAAATGTGTTCTACAACCGCCTGACATCACGCAAATTGGAGAATAAACCTAGCGTACAGCATTTCATGAAAGAAGTAAAATCCCTCTATGGCAGTCATTTTTTCAACGAAAAATTCCTCGATAAAACTGAAGTGTTTGACGCGCTGGGACGTGACGCTTCACTGTCAGGGTATCTTCCTGAGTCTCATTTATTTCGCAATTATGCGATGCTGAAATCGATGTGTTCAAGACATCCCATCGTCTTCCTGAAGCCGATCAAAGGCAGCCTTGGAAAGGGGATTATTCGTATTTCCCGACTGGAGGGAGGCGCTTATCAGACATTGACCGCCCAAGTCGGCGGCACACAAAAACAGAACTATACAAGCCTTGCCAAATTATTCTCCGCCCTATCCGGCAAAATGAAAACGACACGCTATCAAATCCAGCAAGGACTTCAACTGATGGTCATGGATCGCCGGCCTGTAGATTTTCGCGCGTTAGTACAAAAAAATCAGTTCGGAAAGTGGAGCGTCACATCCATCGTTGCCCGTATCGCCGGAAATCAGCATTTCGTATCAAACTTGGCACGGGGCGGTTCTCTTCGAACATTAAAAGACACGATTTCGCGCAGCACACTGCCAGTTAAAATCAAATCAAAAATGAGCTTTCGATTAAAAAAGGCGGCGCTTGAAATCGCGAAGGGCATCGATGCACAAATTCCCGCTCATTTTGGTGAACTCGGCATTGACCTCGCTGTAGATCAGCACGGCCGTATCTGGCTGCTCGAAGTCAACTCCAAGCCTTCAAAGAACGATAATACACCGCTTGGCGGAAGTAAAATACGTCCTTCTGTCAAGCAAGTGATAGGATATTCTCGCTTTCTGTCCGGCTTCTAATCAGGAGGGAACTTAGAATGAACTCATCTTCACATGGAATAGTTGGAATTATGGCAGGCGAAAGCACTGGCCCCCTTCCTTTTTCGGAATCAGCGTTTTGCCGCCACTTGTGTCACATAGGGAATCGGCAGAAGTTGACGGTATACGTATTCTGTCCATCATGGGTGACGCCTAGCCGCAGAGGTGTCCCTGGATATACGTATGAGAACGGAAAATGGATACGGAAGTTGTTTCCTGCTCCGGATATTATTTATGACCGCTGCTTTTCTTTCGATAAGAAGCAGCAGCGGCGGAAACAGCGCTGCATGGATTTGCTGACCGGATTACAGCCCTTTGTATATCTCACGCGCGGGCTCGCTGGCAAGTGGTCCGTCTATCAGGCGCTCAAAAAAAATAGCCTTTTCTCCGCTTATCTTCCGCATACCGTCCGGTATGAAACAACCGGACAGTTGGACCAATGGCTGAAATTCCATCAGGGAGAAGCATTCCTCAAGCCGCAAAACGGCACGCATGGCAAAAGAACGATGTATGTCAAAGTTGTGAACTCCGGGCTAGGAGAGGGGCTTTTGCTCATTGGCAGGGACGGCGGCAATCAATTATTCCGCAAGCGATTTTACTCGCGGCAGGATGGCCTAGAGTGGATTCATAAATTTATCGGATCGAAAACCTTTCTGCTGCAGCCCTACCTGCTGCTTAACAATTCAAAGGGCGAACCCTTCGATGTCAGGGTACTGATGCAAAAAAATGAAAATGGCGTCTGGAGCATGACAGGCATGGCTGTACGGGCTGGCCGCAAACATTCGCTTACCTCCAATCTGCATGGCGGCGGAACGGCGCACAGAGCCCTTCCTTTTTTGACGAAGGAGCTTGGAGAACACACCGGACAAAGGGCAGCGAAAATTATTCGCAACCTGTCGCAGGCCATTCCAGAACAGCTTGAATCCTACTTTGGCCGGTTAGCCGAGCTCGGAATCGATTTTGGGGTAGACCAATCGGGCCAAGTGTGGATATTGGAAGTAAACTCCAAGCCGGGTAGATCGTCACTATTCCGTATAGGCGACATGCAAGGAGCCCGAAAATCCGTAGAGAACCCTATACAGTACGCCCGATACTTGCTGCTTCATAAAACCTGAACCTACCTAAGAAAGCTTGCTTTGCATCCTTTTTAGCCTGGATTTTCGAAGCGGTTTGCTTCACAAAACTTTTAGCCTAGACTTTCGAAGCGGGTTTGCTTCGCAAAACTTTTAGCCTGGCCTTTCGAAGCAGTTTTGCTTCGCAAAACTTTTAGGAGGAAAAATTCATGAGCTTGACTTTCTGCAACGTTCATTTCACGCAGCAGCCCAAAAGGGTCGTCTACGTGTCGGGATCACTGATGAAGAACCTGAATCTATCCGGAAAAAAATCGGTTCATCTAAGGCTGGGTCAAGATCGTATACCCGCTTTAGTCAAACCAATTTACAAACCAGGCAACCACCTTTATCTTACTGCGGGCATTCACAAAGGTATTAAAATTCCAAAGTCAGGACCCGTATATCTTCGCAACATCCAGGACGGGGAAGTTCATATCGGCCCCTTGATAGGTGTGCTGTCCGACGGCCCCACCTCATCGGCCAACAATCCTTTTGGCTCCAGAACGGGATTTATCAAACAGCTTCTCAAGCAAGGCAGCAAGCAATCCTATATATTTGCATTCACCCCCCGGGATGTTAATTGGGAGCAGGAAAAAGTAAATGGATATTTTTTAAACGAAGCAGGACGTTTCCATCGTAAAAAAGTACCTCTTCCCGATGTTGTCTATAATCGGTTACCGAGTCGCAGAGCGGAGACGACCTCCTCCATTAACCAGCTGCGGGAGCGCTTTTCACGCCGGAAAATCCCCTTCTTCAACTGGAGTTTCTTTAATAAATCCGACATTTACAGGCTGCTGGAGAAGGATACCGGAGTGAGCCGTTTCGTGCCAGAATCGATTATGAGTCCAACCCCTGAGGAAATTAAAGATTTGCTGGACCGTCACTCACTTATTTACTACAAACCGAACAGCGGGAGTCTCGGAAACGGAATCTACCGGATATCGCACATAGCGAAAAGCGGTTATTATGCCCGTTATCGCAATAAAGGAAAAAATGCGCTGCTGCGCTTTAATTCCTTTGGCAGTCTTATACGGACACTCCAGGCCAGGCATGGCCGCTCGCTCCGTAATTATGTTGCCCAGCAGGGCATCCGCCTTATCGAGATCGATGGGTGTCCGATTGATTTCCGTTTTCATATGCATAAAAACGGCAGAAACAATTGGGTTGTCGTCGGCATCGGCGCGAAAAAGGCAGGTAAAGGCAGCGTAACGACGCATCTGAAAAACGGCGGCTCTCTGCTCACCCCAGAACAGGCGCTCGGCCGGGCTTTTGGCGCAAGGGGGGATGATGTGCTGCGGCGCGCAAAAAGTGTCGCCATTACTTTAGCTGAAGCAATAGAGTATCATCACCAGCATTTAATTGGAGAAATCGGCTTCGACATCGGGATAGATAAGGATGAGAAAATATGGATGTTCGAGGCCAACGCAAAACCGGGGCGGTCGATATTCCAACACCCTAATCTCCGAGCGGAGGGCAAGGCATCCGTTGAGCATATCCTGGAGCACTGCTTGTATCTCAGTAGATTCCGGAGGAGGGAAGGCTGATGAGCCATCTCCTAGCCGATAGAAAACCTGTCGTTGCTGTACTGACCGTAGGTGACGCCAAACGCCTTTTCCGCGGAAACAAAGCTAACTTGAAAGATATTGTGAATACGGGAACAGACCTGGATTTCCCCGTCTATGTCGTCACCGCCAAAGATTTAAAGCTAACTGCCAAACGAGTAAGGGGTTATCAATACCTCGCCGAAGAGAAGACCTGGTACAGGCATTGGTTCCCTCTTCCCGATGTTGTCTACAACCGGGTGCCGCTCCGGGAGGACGAACGCAAGCCGAGTGTCCGGAAGAAAATCGAGGAATGTATCCGCCACAATTCCATCCAAATTTATAACCCCTTCTTCTTTAATAAACGCAAGCTGTTCGAATGGTTACGGAAAAACCGTTCTACCAAAGCGCTCGTCCCGGCCACCAAAAGAATGAGCGGGCCTCAAAATCTTTACGCCATGCTGCAGATCTATGAACGGCTCTATCTAAAGCCTGAAAGCGGCAAAGCGGGCAAAGGAATAATGCTGCTTCAATACGAGCCCGAGCAGGATAAACCCTTCCGCCTAACGATCCAGGGACGAAAATACAGAAATATCGTCTACCGCACTGACAGGCTTAATGCACTTTGGAGACGGATAAAGAGCGAGACGGCGAATGCTCCTTATATCATGCAGGAAGGAATCCAGCTGGTTTCATACAAGGATCGTATTTTCGATCTGCGTGTTTTAGTACAAAAAACAGGAAAAGGCGTGTGGATGGTCACCGGAGTAGGTGCACGTCTCGCCGGACTGAAACGAATTACTACTCATGTGCCGCAGGGAGGCAGTATTGAGTCGCCTGAGAAGCTGCTGAACCCTGTATTTGGCAGCGAAATGACAACGATCATTATGAACCGTTTGAAATCCAACGCCGTGCTGATCGCCAAGCAAATTGAGAAGGGCTCCGGGCATCTGCTAGGGGAAATGTCGATGGATCTTGGCATCGATACGAACGGAGATATGTGGTTTTTTGAAGCCAACTCTAAACCGATGAAATTCGACGAACCTCAAATTCGTAAAAAGTCACTTGATCGTATTTTTCAATACAGTCAGTATTTGTTTCAACATCCCAAGAACTAGTACCTGATATTACATGAAATTAGGTTAAAAGCTAACTTCGTACAAAGAAGGTGAATGTATTGTCACAACCTGTTCTTGGCATCTTGACGTTGTATATGAATAACAAGAAGCAGCTCGAGGAGCGTCATATTTATCAAAAGATGATAACAGAAGGCCAAAAAATAGGGTTAGATGTTTTCGTTTTTACACCGATGGACGTTGTTGAAGCGAAGAAAATGATTCACGGGCTTCACTATAATCCAAAAACTAATAAGTGGTCGCGGAAATGGCGAAGCTTTCCCCATCTCATCTTCGACAGGTGCAGGATTCAGAAGAGCAAGCGTTTTGAGCAGTTAATCCGGTTCCGCGCGCGTTATGGAAGCCTTCAATTTTTGAACCGCCCGCTGCGCGATAAATGGACGATACATCAGCTTCTCTCCCGTAAGTCAAAATTTAAATCCCATTTGCCGGAAACTGCCTTATTTCAGCATATGGGTGATGTGAGCAAACTATTGAGATATCATCCCAGCGTGTATATTAAACCGATACAGGGCACAGGGGGAAGAGGCATTTTGCGCGTCGACCGGGTAGGTCCCGAAAAATATTTAATCCAAGGCAGAAGACTAAACAGAAAAATCATTCCGCCGCAAACGGTCCACAGAGCGAGATTAACCCCTTATTTAACGCAGTGGAAAACAAAAAAACGCTATCTTGTACAGCAAGGCATTGAAATCAAACTTCCTAACGGACGGGTACATGATTATCGCATGCTCGTTCAGAAGAACGGTGCAGGACAATGGGCGGTTACCGGATGCGCAGGAAGAGTCGGTGCCCCGCGCAGCGTAACTTCCAATTTGCATGGGGGCGGTCATGCCGTGCCGATGAGCACACTGCTGAAGCAAGCCGGACATAATGAAGAGAAACGGGCTGAAATCCGCAGCACAGCTGAGCGGCTTAGCCTCGATATTGCCGCAACACTGGAAGCGAATTTCGGGGCGCTGTGCGAGCTGGCTCTCGATCTGGCCATTGACCGAAGCGGAAAAGTGTATGTGCTCGAGGTAAACCCCAAGCCGGCCCGGGAGGTGTTTATCCAATCCGGCGACTCTGATGCTTACCGTACCGCCATCGTAAGACCGCTCGAATATGCACTCTGGATACACAAGCAAAAGGCCGCTTCTTCCTAGTGGAAGGGCGGCCGGCGCTGTCGCTTTTATTTTGTTATCCGGGGTTGTTCACTTTAGGCACTTCGGCTGCTTGATCGTAAAGTGAAATCAATTCATCAAAGGAAGATATGAGCGCATCCGACCCGCTCAGCTCCTGCCCCTGGCCAAATCCCGCATAGGCACAGCCGATGACCGTCTGGCCGTTCTCTTTCCCCGCTTCCACATCAGAAGAACGATCCCCAATCATCCAAGCGCTGGTGACGTCATGATTATCCAGCAGCAGCCTCACCAAATCTACCTTTGAAGCTGTTTGATACTCTCCGGCGCTATATATGCCTTCAAACAGCGGGAATATGCCGTGTGTATTCGCTACCTCTTTTACATAATGCTCCAGACCGTTACTGGCTACAAAGAGGCGCACTCCGCGCTTCTTCAATTGTTCAAGCGTCTCCGCCACACGCGGATACAGCTCTGTCGCATACTCCTTTAAACCGATAAGCTCGAATTCCAGCAGCAGTTCGTCGGCCCGCCGGTGAACGGTTACATCATGGTCCGGCAGCACTCTTTTCCAAATATCGTCCAACAGCATACCTAACCCGCTCAGTATCCGTTCTTCAGGGGGAGTCTCCCCCGCATACAAATTTTCCTTCCGCAGCTGGTCGAACAAACGATGATACACCGGAATGAGAAGCGTCTCCGTTTTAAACAATGTACCGTCCATATCAAAAATCATCGCATCAGGTTTAATCAATCGAGTGGTCGTGTCCATGTCCGTATTCCTTCCTATCCTTGTAATAGCCCCATGATATGCCATACAGCAGCCATTGTAAACCCCGATATGGTCTATGGAATGTTAACTCGAAATCAAATTATGTATAATTTCCCAGCTTAGAAAAATGGGTAACGGATACCCTATCAATGGGGAAATACAAAATTCAAGGAGGTACATGATGAAAAAAATATCCGTTGCTATCTTATCGGCCTGTTTGTTGTTTTCCGCTGCTTCCGCAGTAGGGGCTGCTCCGGCAAAACCTCATGCAAAGCATGAGCATAAAGTTCACACCAAATCCACGCACAAAATGCATCATAAGAAAGCCCCTCACCACAAAGGCATTCACACGAAAAGCATAAAAGCAAAAGGCATCAAAACAAAAGCGACTCAAATGCCGAAAACTGGATTTGGCGGCGCAAGCGAGCAAACAGAATAAGAAGGAGGATGAAAGAGGGCATTCCCCTCTTTCTCTCTTATTATGATAAAAAAATGGCCATACATTCTCCTGCTTTTCGTTTTTGCTGCTATGAGTGCGGGATGTACGTCATCTAAACCAGTGAAAGAGAATACAATACCAAATCAACAATCCGGATCTGCTCCATCACCGCCACTACAGATCAATATTGATCCTGATGATATTCCCCAGGAAATCAAACGTGAACCGCCCGAGCCGTTTATGCCTACAGAGCTCATAATTCCCGCTGTAAAGGTAAAGGCTAAGGTGGAACCGGTCGGGGTACTGCCGAATGGGCAAATGGACGTTCCCAAACATACAAATCTCGTAGGGTTATTACACCCCGGGGTTATCGCGGGAGAACGGGGCAATATGGTTATGGACGGTCATGTGGACAGCTATACTGGCCCGGCTGTTTTTTTTAATTTAAAAAAATTAAAGACTGGCGACCAAATTGTCGTTCGCAATCAGAAACGGCGTCAGTTGACCTATATTGTGCAATCCGTGGAAGCTTATCGCACGGCGGAGGCACCTGTAGACAAAGTGTTTGGAGAAACAGACGTTCCAATGCTCAATTTAGTAACCTGTACTGGAAAATACAGTAGGAAAAAAAAGGAGCATGAGCAAAGACTGATTGTATTTGCCAAGCTGGATGGTGAATTATGAACTTAACCCATAAAATTGTGAGTGCCACATTGGCCATTTGCCTGACTTTGCTTTCTTTTAACGAAACTATTGCTGCTGATGATGAAAAGCACGAGCAAGAGGTTAGAACCTTTCTCGAGGAGCTTTTTCAGCAGAGAGCCCAAATTCTCGTCAATCGGGACACTGATCGCCTGGAGAGCCTATATGCGAGCAGCACAAACATAAGCAAATATGCTCTCCGAAATGAACGGAATCGCACGAATTATTTGAATGAATGGGCGTCGAAACGGGCAATCAAGCTGGTAAAGGCAGAGAGCAAAATTCGTATCGTGCGCCTGAACGTTTCAAAGGATACAGCCAAGGTATCTTTAGTTCATTCACTGAAAGTCAGCTATACCTATATGAATAAAATAGTACCTGTTCAATGGTTCGGCATTGGAACTACCCATTTTTTAACCTTAAAAAAAATAAACAACGAATGGAAGGTCAACAAAGAGTGGTATTTGGATCCGCTTGAGGAAAACCCCAATAAAATAGCAGTTACCCCGGATGGGATTTCACCGTCTGTTTCCTATCAGCAAAAAGTTGTGGACGGCAAAAGATACCGGCGGGCACGTGCAGTACAATACGCGAATAAATACGCAGGCACAGCTTGGGGAGCAGGCAATGATCATCGCTATAACCGAAAATATGCGAACTATTCCGGGCAGGGAGGAGATTGCACAAACTTTACCTCCCAGGTCATTGGCGATGAACAAGAAGGCGGCGGTTTGCCGATGACCGGTGCTTGGCGTTATTTCTATAAAAAAGGAGGAAGCGAAGCCTGGATTCGAACGGATTCCTTCCACAATTTCCTCCTGTATTCCGGATACGGAAAGCTGCTGGCCAAAGGGGACTTTAACCAAATTGTCGACCCCTCATCCAAATATCCGGACGGAGCCATCGCACATATTCAGCCAGGAGATTTGATAGGGTATATCATCAGCGGCAGCGATGTAGACCACTTCTCAGTTGTCGTCGGCTTTGACGATTACGGCTATCCGCTTGTCAATTCACATTCTGCTGACCGTTACCGCGTACCTTTCGATCTAGGATGGGATAAATATACCAAATACTTATTGATTCACATTAAAGATTAGTCCATGGCATGATTTATTAGCTTGTCAGCATAACGGCAAATTTGCGTCATACAATAAAGAATTGAAAGACAATGACCTTTATGCTGGAGGCAATATGAAATCATCCCGCCTGGTAAAGCAATCTGCGATTCGAGCCGGTGCGATGGCTGTTGTGAAGCTGATCGGACTGATCGGACGAGTCATCTTAACCAGATTGGTAGGTGCCGAGGGAATCGGTCTGTATCAAATGGCGTATTCCTTTTACGGCCTGCTGCTTATGATCTTTGGAGGGCTGCCAACCGCCTTGGCTATTATTACGGCAAAAAAGCCTTGGCTTGGTTGGCATTTTTTTAAATCGTTGTCCCTGATCGCTATGATGCTTGGGGGCATATTAAGTCTGGTTGTATTCTGGAATGCTTCCGCCCTTTCCATCGTTTTAGGAAATCCGGGCTTGCAATACGCTTTGCGGAGCCTGGCGCCCGCCATCTTTGCTGCTCCGTTACTCGGCTTGTTACGAGGCTACTTACAGGGGCTTGAACGCTTTAATATTATTGCAGTTTCCGAGGTAATAGAGCAGGGGAGCCGGATTTTTGCTATGCTGCTTATTGCCGGTTATCTATTATCCCAAGGCATTGATATAGCGGTAGGCGGCGGGGTCCTCGCTACTTTCATCGGCGCGCTTATTTCCTTCACTTTACTGACGATATATGTGTCTGCAGATCAACGAAAACATCCCATCACTCCGCTCCCTGCACACAAACTGCCCTTCGGCTGGCTATTCAAAGCTTCCTTCATCATTTCACTGACTCGCCTGCTGATCCCGGCTTCTGATTTCATCGATGCTATCCTTATTCCGGGCAGACTGAAGGCAGCCGGCTATGACACTTCACAAGCGACTGCAATGTACGGCGTAATTACGGGGATGGCAGCAATTATCGTCTATACGCCTACACTTGTTACTCAAGCCCTTAGCCATACAGTAACGATTCGGATGGCTAACTATTGGCAGCGGAAGCTATGGCCCCAATTCCACAAGCTGTTCTCTCTTTCATTGGAAGCTGCCTGGTTGTGGGGACTATCATCTGCTATATACATGTATGTGTACGCCTCTGAGCTTTCCCTATTTATTTTCAACACGTCCGAGGCAGCAAAGCCTATTCAGTATTTAGCTATTCTGCCCGTCATCGTCGGCTTTCGGGAACTGTCCACCAGCATCCTCTGGTCACAGGACATTAAAAAAATTACCTTTTTCGGATTACTGATTGGCATTATCTGTTCCATCATCATTCAATATGTGCTCATCGCGATCCCGGGATTCGGTTATATCGGGGCGGCACTTGGCATCCTTGTTATGGAGATCCTGTCTTCTCTATGGAACTATTATGCTCTAAAAATCAAATTCGTCAGCGCGCTGAAATTCGTCCCCTACCTGATCCTCGATACGTTAGTTTTGATCGGAGCGATGTATCTTATTCATTCATTGTCCAGTTGGTGGAATGATGGGCCTATAAGCTTGGTCGGCTTCCTGCTGGAGACGATTTTGTTCTTCTGCGCAGCAGGAGCTTTCATGTATGTACGTTTCAAGGGGAAAATATTAGCGGGATAGCGCTTTAATGTCCTTAATTATTTTACTATACGGCGGCTCCTGGCCATCGTATCTTGTGACGATCGTTCCCGAGCGATCGACCAAATAGAACGAAATTCCATGAATCACTTGATCTCCAATCGCGTCCTTCTGAATTGCGCTCTTGAAGCTTTGCTGCCCGAAGGCTTGCATCTCTTCAAATGAATAGCCCGTTAAAGCATGCCAGTTATCGAAGTCATCCGTAAATTTGCCGATATACTTCTTTAAAGCTTCGGGGGTGTCCTTCTCAGGATCGACCGTGAAGGACACCAGTTCGGCCTGCAATCCAGCTGCCTGCAGCTCTCTTTGCAGCTTGGCCATGTTCGCTGTTAAAGTCGGACATACGGTGGAGCAGTTCGTAAACATAAAGTGGGCGACCCACACTTTGTCTTCTAGATCAGCCAATCCAAAGGGCTGGCTTTCCTGATTGATAAATTCGAATGATTCCACCGGGATACTGAGGTCATTCGGTTTACGGCTGCCAAGAGAAGCTGTTAACAGCACGATCGCTGCAACCACTAATACAGCAATAATGCCAATATCGATCATACGCCGCATTTTTTTCATTCGCTTGCCCCTTTAATCACCTGTTTGAGAACCGAGCCATACCGCCAAAGCATCGATCTCCTCTGCTTTTAGCCTTTTTCCAAAAGCAGGCATGCCTTCCCTGCCCGCGCTGACCGCCTCCTTGATTTCCGCCTCGGTAAGCATCGCGCCGATATTCTGAAGGTTAGGACCTACCCGTCCGCTAAGATCCGCCGCATGACAGCTCGCACAATTTTGTTTATATATGAGTGTGGCCTTGCTTTCATTTGGACTCTTGGCTTGCCCTGAAGATGGGGGTCCGGTATCCTTGGCAGAACCCGATTGTCCACAAGCAGTTAAAGCGAATAAAGCAAATACCAGCAGGAGCAATTGCAGTGATCTTGTTCCTGTTCCTGTTCCTGTTCTCATGTTTGCCTACTCCCCTTTGCCTCTCATTTATTCCATATGCGAGCTCTTGTCATAGATCGAATCTTTCGCTTGTTCAATTTCCTCATCCGACACTTGACCAACAATGAACTGTTTCCGCGGCATATTGTGCATGTCACGGGCCGTTACATGGGCGATGACATTGTATACGCCAGCTTTGTCGAAGTTTCTGTCAATACTGTAAATTCCGTTGCCGGTATGCTTTCCTTCCAGCATTTCATGATGCTCTTCCCCGCTATACCATACTTCGAATATTACAGATTTGGCATCCGCCACTTCTTCGGTGCCTTGGGTCACCTTCGCTTGGATCAGAGCCGGCTCTCCGGGTTTCAGCTCTTCAGGCTCACTCATAATTTGTACTTCTATAATTTCCGGAATTTCATCAGCTAACCCTGTGGTACCGCTACTAGAGGAACATCCTGACACAATAGCAATCAGAAGTACAGACACGGCTGTTATCCATCTTTTCATATGATCTTGCCCCCATCTCTCTAAATAATCGTTATTCCTGTCATCGTCATTCGTCTATAATTCATTACCAGTCCCACGGCCCTTTAACCATACCAAGACTGCTTAGCAAAGCGTTCATTATACTCGTCTTCTGGCTCAAGAGCGAATCCGTCGTACACTTGGCGTCCGCTTCATATTGAAGCTCTCTCGCCTTAGCGAGCGTAGACTCTGCTATATTATTCGTTACCTTAGCGTCGTTAAAGCAAGGCGGAGAGACATACACATGCAGAGTATGATCCAAAATCATTCGCGTCTGCCCAGAAGGCTTGATGTTTATCCGGATAAATAACAGGCTGATTAAGATCAGTGCGCCCACTGTCAACACTATGCTTGTCTTTTTTATAGCTATTCCCTCCCTTACCGGCAGTATATCTCATAATTATGAGGCAAAAATGACTACTTGGGGCTAATTAAACTTTTAAAATGTTAACGTTTTGTGAAATTTGCTAATTTGCCAGTGATCACCTGCGGACGTTGTAACAATTATCATTGTAATGACTTGATTTTGAAAAATAAAGAAAAATGATCATTGCGGTTGCCCCAGTTATGATTTAGAAATAAAAAATGCCTAAGTTATCAATTATCATTCCTTTCCAAATGATAATTAAATCAACTCAGGCAGTTCCCTTTTTACTTACTATTAATCAGCAAGCAATCCCATAAAATATTGCAAGTTGCGAATGTAATAATTCATGCTGTCGGCCGCCACGGTCTCTCCCAGCTTGCTAAGCAAACTTTGCTGAAAAGATTCCCGGGACGAATAATCCGCCTGCTCAAAACGGTTATCCAGCTTCAAATTTTGTAAATACTTCACAACCTCGGCGTTGTTCTCCACATATTGCTTCTTCCACTCCGGATGTTTCTGCGCCTTCTTGGCGAATTGAATCAGTTCGGTCAGCCCATCGTTCCCTGCGGCAATTTCGGCGATAAACTTGTTATACGCTTCCGGATCCGCCTGCTTCATAAGCTCGGACATCTTTACATAATCGTCAGGCGCTCCCCGTCTGGATGAATATGGGTTTCGTTCCAAATTAGTATTTATATCAACGAACTATTCCGCCTGAATTCCTTGGGGATTGAAATTCTACGACTGTATAATTGTCCTCTGTAGCAATCCGCAAATTCCAGTTCATTTCATTTGCTCTTTCACGCATGATGAGCAGCCCATAGCTATCTTCCAATTGATAAGGATCTCCCCGAAACCCAATTCCATCATCCTTGATCGTCACTTTCCAGCCTCGCTGATCCTTGGCCGCTTCCCCGTTGATCGATCCCTGGGCAGCCTGGGCATGCTTCTGAATGTTTACGACCGCTTCCCGGATCGACGTCAGAAGCTCGACCTTCTCTTTCGGATTAAGCAGTTCATCGGGAATATTCCACTGCACCTCAATCGGAACAAGAACTTCTTCGGCAACCTGCTTGACCTTCTCCTTCAAGGTTTCCCTTTGCAGAACATCCACCTCTGTAGTGGCAGCGTATCTTAAATTGGCAATTGCCTGACGGACGTATCTGTTCACCTCATGCACCGTTTTGCGAATTTGGAAAATATCCTTCTCATATTTTTCCTGATCCGCTGTGAATTCCAGACGATCTACTTTAACTGACATTAGAAATACAGACTGAGCGATGCCATCATGCAGCTCTTTGGCCAAGTGCTCCCTTGCCTCAAGCGCCGCTTTAGCGGTCCGCTCAGTTTGAAGCTCCTGCTGAATCCTTTCCAGCATAAGAAACAGTCTCTTCAATAGGGTTACGCTTACAACATATACAAGAACCGGAGTTAGCCAGTTGCCCAAATCCATCGAAATGTAGGGAAGCAAAAATTGGTGACGCACGTACTCCCATATTCCTACAGTGATCGTCGGTATGAATAGAATCATCCATTTGATTTGTTTATAAGTCACTAAAGTTACCCTCCCTCGCTTTACAGCCGATTTAAAGCCATAGTAATGATCCCTTTCTTTAAACGCAATGAAGCAGGTGATCAAAGCATTCGCTTTAATCACCTGCAGCCGCTTGAACATACGTTTGAAGCTGCTCGCCGCTCGTAATTTCCCCCACAGCGGATTGATGGAGCTTGCCGTCTTTGTCGATAATATAAGTAACCGGCAAGCCCACAATTCCATACAATTGCGACACTTTGCCTGTAACATCAATGATGACTGGAAAATCGAAATGATTCTCCGTCAAAAATTCATTTACCGTCCCCTTGGACTCTCCCGCATTGACAAATAAAGTAGCCACATCCGAGCGATTTGATTGATATACCTCGTTGATCAGCGGCATCTCCTTTACACAGGGTTCGCACCACGAAGCCCAGAAATTGAGTACAACCACTTTGCCTTTGTAATCAGATAATACTACCTTATCCCCATGGGTATTCGTCACTTCAAAATCCGGGGCCATCTCGCCTATAGCGAGTCTTGCCTTTTCTTGCTGCGTATCCCCCTGTCTGGATGAAACAATAATCCAGACGATAGCGCCAAGGGCCAGCAAACCTAACAACAAGGTAACGACTGTGTTTATCCGCACTCCTTTACTCATTGCTGTTCACCTGCTGCAATATGCAGCCCCACACTTTGCTGAAAAGCGGCGTGAAGCGGAAAAGCTCCATGCTGCTGGCGAAAATATTCCACCGTGCCTTCCCCATAATTGCGGCCGTTGTTTAAAAAAACAACATAATCGGCTACCTCTTCCGCAATGTCCAACTGGTGAGTAGAGAATAGCACAGTATGGCCGTCCTGCTTAATGTTTTGCAGCAGGCGGACGAACTCATTCATCCAATAAGGATCGAGCCCATTCGTCGGCTCGTCCATAATTAACAATGGCGGTTTGCCGAGAATAGCTTGTGCGAATAAGATACGCTGCCGCATCCCTTTGGAGAAGGTGTGCACCTGCTTGTTTCGCTTATCCTCCAAGCCTACAATTTCCAGCACTTCATCGACCCGGCTTTTGGGAACCCGGCGCAATGCAGCCCAAAAAGACAAAGCCTCCCCCGCTGTCAGGCCATGGGAAAAATGGAAGTCATCCGGCATGTAACCGATGAGCTGCGAGAACTGCTTGCGACTTTTATTCCACTGCACACCGCCTACTGTAATTTCACCGGTCGTTGGCTGCATAATTCCGGCAATCATGCGCAGAACCGTACTTTTGCCTGCGCCGTTGCCTCCACATAATCCAACAATGCTTCCTGCTTCAACATTCAAATTGATATTTTCCACCAGCGTCTGCTCTTTAATTATTTTAGCTGCGTTGACTACTAGTACAAATGGTTCAGCCACGAGATCGTCCCCTTTCCCAGATCCAATGTACACCTGCAATAGAACAACCAATCCAGGCCAAGCATACGGCGAAAAATATCAAGCTGCCGCCAGGCTGCTGAATCCAGTTGACCCACTCGTAATATTCCGGCCCCAGCACAGAACCCCCGCCGAGCTTAATGACGACAAACAGGCGCACCAGTTCAGCCGGATTGAGGAAAGTTAACACGACCAACAGTGGCTTAATCCATAAATAAGGCAGCAGCCCCAGCACAGAAATCAATATCGTCGTCCAGCCAATTACGGTAAAAAACCAGATCATAACCGAGAATGTTAACGCCTGCCAGCGATTTTTGGATAGAGAGCCGACAAATAGAGCTATCGCTAAAAAGAGCAGCACCAAGCCGCAGGAAAATGCAAAAAAAAGCAAGTAGGTACTCACATCAAACACTTTGCCGATCAGGACGGAAATTAAGCCCATCAAGCCGTAGCCAAAGGAAACAATCGTTAATAATACGACGGATAATCCCACATATTTGCCAATTAAAAAAGACAGCGTGCCCAGCGGATATGTCGATAACAGCTGCCAGCTTCCCTCCTCCTTCTCCCCTGTCAGGGAGAAGGAGCCAAGAAATAAAGTCATGAGCGGGAGCAAATATAAAATAAGGCTTAGCATGGAGCCGGTAATCGCGGAATATCCGCTGACGGCATTTTGTGAATTAACGAGCAGCAAACTAATGCTAAATACAGAAAACAAAATTAGAAAGGAATAGGCCCAAGGATTGCGAAGCCCGATTTTAATTTCTCTTTTTGCTACTTGAAGCATATCAGTCATCTATATCACCATATCTTATTGTTGGCCTTTATCATTATCAGCGTCGTGTTGGGCTTCGTCATGAGCGGCATCATGAGCAGCGTCATGAGCATCCCCGTGGTGCTCGCCGCCATGCTCGGCTTCCTCACCATGCGTATCCCCATGCTCTTCATGTGCTCCGTGCTCTTCATGCGCCCCGTGCTCACCATGATCATGATGATCCATCATATCCTGGTTTTGCTGCCAGCTGTGGTTCGCAAGCTCAGCAGCGCTAAGAATTTGTCCCACGCCTTGCTCTTTCGCAAAAGCTTCAGCAGACGCTTTATCTTTAAAGCTGACAATCCCATAGGCCATCGGCGTACGGATCGAAGCGTCATATACATACGTTGCTTCGTCAAACTCAATCCATTCTTTATCGTTGTAATCACGCACGTAGTCCATGCCGATATTGTCGACGCCGTTCTCCTGCTTCCAGGTGTTCATGCAGCCCAGATCATCAAATTTCAAGCTCTTTCCGTCTTTCGTTACGATCTGGGTTGCAAAGGCATCGTCTTTCACCTGCATATTACATACGACACATACATCCACGTCTTCATTAATCGCCTGTGCCTCATGTTTAGTCTTGCCGCAGCCTGCCGCCAAGGACAGAGTAAGGATAAGTATAATCGCTAATGACCAATTTTTCATGATTTGGATACCCCCGAATATATTATAGTTATTATCGCTGTGCCTAGCAGCAGCGAAGCGATGATCAGTATAAACGTTTGATCAGACAGGACTTTAACCTCCCCGGCATCCCCAGATGATAAGGCTGGCATTGCCGATAATGGATTGATTTTCATCCGCGGTCCGCTGTCCGTCGTCCAGTGCTCCCGGTCATCTGCGTACATATCACTTAGAAACGTCATGCCCGGCGATTGGAAAAACAATTGAAATGCCGGAGTTTTCGCTATTAACTGTTGGTAAAAAGGATTTATCGCATATGGGATTTCGCTGATCCCATCATTATTCAAATCCAAGCCTTGCGCAGAGTCCCAATAGTTGCCATGGATTTCGTTTTCCCCGCTGTTCGTCGCTTCCGCTTCGATCACATTAGCGACAAAATCATTGGCCTGAACTTTGTTGTCTTCCGCTTGTTTAAATTGAATGCCGATGAAATTTCTAATTATAGCGTTCTCTATTAATTGATTGTCTTTAGACAGTTCAATATATATGCCAACCCTGTTGCCTTCGACAAGATTTCTCTCAATGACCGAATTTTGCACATCGAATAACAAAATACCTTGAGAATTTACATTACTGCTTTGCTTTGTAAAGACGTTGTCATAAACATGTATATCCCTTACCCCCATAATCATGGCGCCTGTCATGTTAAACTCACCCTGATTATTATGAATTTGCGTCTTTTCAACATACATGCAGTGAATGCCATAACGGGAGCTGTATAGACGGTTATTATTCACATTCCCTCGATGGCTGTTCTCTAAGTAAATTCCATCCCGCATTCCGGCAATCGTATTTTGTTCGATCCGATAATGATGAGAATTGTAGAGATCGATCCCGTTCCCCTTCTGTCCCAGCTTCGTATCCGCTGTATCTTCTGCCGGCAGCCAGGAGATCACGTTGTCCCGAATCGCAGCATGATCAGCATCCCGCAGCAAAATGCCAAACCCCGCTGTTCTTATTTTCACATCCTCCAGAATAGCTTCATTCGCATGAACTGCGATGGCCGCCGATTCACCGCCGGCAGGATGCTGTAAAATGTTTATCCCTCGCAGGGTGACTCCCGCCGCCTGAATCCGGATGGCCGCTTCCGCTGTATCGTTAGACAAAATGGCTGTCCCTCTGCCATCAATTTTCAGCTTTTTATTAACAATTACAGGCCCTGCGTATTTCTCTTCAGTCAACACGATCGTATCACCCGGTTGCGCCCGGTCGACCAATTGCTGCAGGGAGGGAAGCGGGGAAGGCAAGCCGGCATCCTTCGCCAGAGATTTCGCCAAAACGGAAGGAGCAATACACAACAAAGCTAGATTCAGCAGCAGTACCCAAGCAAGAACCTGAAATATTACTCTTCGTTCGCTTCTCATAAAATTACTCCTGACTTTCTTGTAATTATGTTGAGCTTGACCTGCAACAGTCTATTAACAACCTCCTTACATATCCCTTATCCTTATCCACGCCAAAACAAATTATTTAAATAATATAATAAGCTATAACATTTTTCACTCATATAGCCCGAAAGAGTCTCTTTCCCTATGAAAACACGTCATTTTATGTCATTTTTATGACAATATTTTAAATCTTTAATAATCTCAGTGCATTTAAAATACAAAGACATGTTTCCGCGACGAGTACTCAGGGCGTTCCAACCGATTTTACAGCACCTTATTCTTTGGAGCGGCTTGCCAGCCACATAATGAATGTTCTCTCGAACCGCTTTGGCAATTTGACGGGAGGAGTAAATGCGCTGAGTGTGGGCAGAGAGGATGATTTTCGTGAGCATCTGCGGGTGGTAGCTGTTTCGTGCCACCAGGTTAAGCGGCGTCAAAGACCGCGTCGCTGATGCGTTTAACAGCATCGTTGATTACACGCACAACATGATTATTTGGGATTTCTTCTTCCAAAATCCATTGGCAGAAACAATTAATCCATAGTATATTTCAATGTTCAAAAGAAGCCCTCTAAATGATTGCTGGACAATTCCATTTTACCAAGTATGGGCTTCTTACTTCTTACTTCTTACTTCTTACTTCTTACTTCTTACTTACCCTGCACCCTTTTAATAGTTCGACACTTATCTAATGGATTTATAGTAGTTAGATTCTGCTGTCATAAAGGAAATGTAAATTTAAATGGATTTCATGTCGTTAGAATAGGAAAATTGCCATTATGGAATGGATTCTTCGATTTTAGGTGCGTGAAATCCATCTAATTCCCTGAAGCATGCGTTTAGAGGATCATTAGATACACGAAATCCATTTAGTGTGCAAAGCTTTGTGTACGACAGGTTTGTGCGCGGCAGTCTTTGTGTACGTCAGTCTTTGTGTGCGGCAGCTTTGTGTACGTCAACTTAGTGTACAACCTGTACGACAGGGTATTATACAACAGTTTATGTAAGAGGAGCTAAAGGATGGGGTACAGGCAAGGAAGATAATTGATTCCTAAGAAACGGATAGCTTTTTTTAAAAGAAGGGGGGGTGCCCCCAGCGATCTATGATCACTTTCTGGACACCCCCATCTTCTATTCCTATTAGCCTTTAAAGGTTAGGTTAAGTTAGCTTACCTTATCCGCAGCAGCTCTCTTATGCTCAACAGCTTATAGTGTGCTTTATCACTATTTCGAGCATCACCGATGGCAGCGGCTTTCATTCCGGCACGCAAAGCGGCCTCTACTCCCGCCTCCGCATCCTCTACAACGAGACAATCCTCCGGAGCGACACCGAGCATTTCAGCAGCTTTCAGAAACACCTCGGGATGCGGCTTGCTCTGACTGATATTGTTACCGTCTGATATCGCATCAAATTGGCTGGATAAACCAATTTTGTCCAGAATCAGCGGCGCGTTTTTACTGGAAGAGCCGATTGCTATCTTTACCTTCCGTTCCCTTAAGGTAAGCAGCGTTCCACGGACTTCCGGCAGCAGATCATCCGCGGTCAAGGATGCAAGCAATCCTTTATAAACTTCATTTTTTTGCTCAGCCAACTGCTGCTTCTCTTCCTCCAAATAATCTCTGCTCGCCCGCTCCAGTATAATTTCTAAACTCTCCCTCCGGCTGACGCCACGCAGTCTATGATTAATGGATGAGTTAAACTCAATCCCTTCCTGATCGGCAATTTGTTTCCAAGCTTTATAATGATAACGATCTGTCGATACAATGACGCCATCCAGATCAAAAATTACCGCCTTAATGTTCATCGCACCTTCTCTCCCGTCTCCATTTACAGCTTCGCTTCCCAATAGCCGCAATACGGGTCCACCGGATTTATCCCTTTAAATGAGGAGCGTCCCAACAGCTTGTCTACCACGGCATCTACCACGTATCGACTGCTTGAATAGGCATTAATATACGTCTTCATTTGTGGCACATCTTGCAAATGATAAGGGTTCCCCATGGATACAAAAGCCGTTGGCAGCTCCTGAACCAGAAACGGCATATCCAGCCCCATCGGTGGAGCCCAGTTGATCCGCACCACGGTTTGATTGCTGGCTGTTTCAATGCAGGCATAGTACAGCACAAAATCAAACTTGTCCAAATAGCTTTGAATCGGTGCACTTCGTTCCTCTGCAGCGGTGGCAGCATCAAATATTTCCACCTCAAAGCCTTCCTGCTGCAAACGCTCTATAAATAAAGCATGGGACTGTTGACTTCCGTAATTACTTACGTCCCCAGTCAATAGAAATAACAAAATGCGTTGATGTTCTTGAGGATTGATCGGCAGCAGTCCTTGCGTATCCTTCACGAGGGTGACAGATTCGTCCGCACATTCACGCGCCCATTGTTCATGCTCTTCACAGCGTAGTACCGACAAAGCTTCTGGCGAAGGCACCAAAGTTCCTGCGGCTTGTTTCCGATGCAGTCCGAGCGAAGCTTTGAGCGCCAGGATGCGGGTTACGGCTTCGTCAACCCGTTCCAATTTAAGAAGACCGCGCTCTACTCCTGATAGCATAAACTGATAATCCTCATCTATATTTTTGTTAAACAAAAACATATCACAGCCTGCAGCTATCGCCATGGGCACGGCAAGCTCCCGTTTCTCTGCCATCGTGAAGCCACCCATATTCGTCGCGTCCGTCACGATCATTCCATTAAAGCCAAGCTTCTCCCTCAGAAGCGTCTGCAGCAGCTCAGGAGCCAATGTGGCCGGCTTTAACTCCCTATCATCAATACCAGGAAGGAGCGCGCGTGAATATTCGGGAAGCATAATATGCCCGATCATCACCGTTTTGGCTCCGTTGGCGATCATTCCTTGATACACTTTACCAAAGGTGTTGTCCCATTCCTCTACCGTCATGGAATTAATTGAAATATGCAAATGCTGATCGCGCTCATCAACACCGTCACCTGGAAAGTGCTTAATGGATACAGCCATATCGCTTTCTTGAATTCCCTGCATATAAGCTCGGCTCATCGCCAACACCCGCTCCGGATCAGAGCCGTATGTGCGCGTATTCGTAATCGGATTGCGGAAATTGACATCAATATCCACGACAGGCGCAAACGACCAATTGCATCCGACCGCAGCCCCCTCTCTGCCGCATACTACGCCAAGGCGATAGGCATGATCTACGGAATCAGCGGCAGCAATTTGCATAGGACGACCAAAGAAGGTGCCATCCGAAGCAATTCCATTTCCGCCTGCTTCCAAATTAGCTGCGATTAAGAGCGGAATATTAGAGTTCTGCTGCAAATAGCGATGAACCTCCTGGTTCGCAGCGCCTTCATCCGGACGATACATGATGCCTCCCGGCTGTATTCGTTCCAGCATTTCATTTAATATTCCCGTATCTTTAGTTTGCCCTACTGGACAAAATAGCTGACCGATTTTCTGCCGCAGATTCATTGAAGATAATGTAGACTCTACCCATTCAACGTCCTCATCCTGCAGAAAAAACGGGTTGGCCCGCAAATCTACCATGACAATTCCCATCCTTCCGTAAATTAATAAATTATTTTAACAGGGCCTAACAATCCGCTTGGCTCCTGTTGGATAAAGCGGGAAAGCGGGTCCGGCTTCTGCTTGACCAGCGTATTCGTTACTTCAATAACCAGCCGGTTGCTTCCGCTCTGGACATGGCCGGTAATATCCAGCAAATATGGCGGGCATATTATGGCCCCTACCGATTGCTCATTCACCCAAACCTCGACCGTTTCGTACACACTTCCTAAATCAAGCTTGCAGCTGCTATTTTCATCAGCGATCCAAGCAAATTGCGTTTCATACCGGAATGTACCAGAAAATTGAGGGAGACGATCCGGACTGCTCATATTGCCCAGCATATTTATCTCCTGCCATGTGGCGAATACAGGGTATTGCTCTGAAGTCGCGATTCCTACCTTCCAAGGACCTTTAATTTCAAGTTCCTTATGCGAGACAGCCTTCAACTCACCCGTTTCCCTCTGTAAAAATAATTCAGAAATTGATTCAAGCCCGTTTCCTGATACAAATACGGCGGATTCGTAGGGAGAAAGCCGTAGAGGAACGGTTAATTTACCGGCGGAGCTTTCTTCTTTAACCCCTAAGACTTTGTTATAAAGCGCATCATATTTCCATATCCCTACATCTTCGGCCAGTGGAAGCTGCACCTGCGCATGGACGTTATTTGACGGGTGTTCATTGAAAAACATAAACAGTTCAAAACCTGGCTGCTCATAGTGGTAATAACGCAAAAACGGCTCTTCTCTGCTGACAACAATTTCGTTCCAGCCCTTTTGCTGTACATAGGCGGACAGCTCGCTCAACGGCACAACTGCTGCATGAGGATGGACCGACAAATTTTGCAGCAGCTCCGATACTTCAGCTCCCTCACTCGACCGCTTCGGCAGCGCATCTACAAATAAAAGCGGCACTCCTTGCTCGGCTATATTGTGCAAACGGTGCAAAAGCTGCTTCGGCAAAGCTTCAGCAAACGGAATAATTATACATCTGTAGTCCTCTATGCCCACCATCAACTTTTCGCCCCGGACTTGGGCTAATTCCAGAAGCGCATCGATCGGCAGGACGTCGCAATCAATTTGGTTGCGTGCCAGCTCTTTCACCGGCCTATGAAAATACATACTTGCCCCCGACCATTCGGCTTCGGCATGATACAGCACGGCTGCCGTAGCCCGATGCCGTCCCCCGGACAACAAGTGACTCATCCGATTCGTATAATGATTTAATATTTTATAATAGCGATACTGCGGATTTTGCCCTCGCGCATAGAAATGAGGAGGACAGTCCGGATCAGGGAATTCCTTTTGGGAAAACGCATGCGGAATGAAATAGTTGACGCCCCGTACAAGCATATGGTCCGTTAACCACTTCATCAGCTTCAGCCCTTCGGCCCAACCATAGGCACCAAACACCTCGGCAACGGTACGGCCCTTTTTCTTAGGATCAATATGTCCTAGCGAAGAGGCGAGCTTCGCTAAGCCATAATGAAAAAACTCGCTGTCTGTTTCTCCAGCAATCCATGTGAATGGCGCCTCATCAAAGCCTGGAACAAGCTGCCAGAGCACGACGTCTACCCCCGACATGTCCTGTCCGGCCATCGCCCGGAAGAAATGCCCGGCACCGCAGCCCAAGCGGGCATGAACGTTATTGTCTTCAATAATATGGCCGATGTATTCCACCTTCCTGTCCCGGCACCAATCACCGAGCTGCTCGGAAAAGTGACGCCCATACAGCCTGCTCACCACATCCATGTAGGTATAGCGAACAGCACTGGTAGTATCTTCATCTGCTTCATACCACAGTAAGGGAAGGTACTTCCCGTAACCTGATCCGAATGCGGATTCCAAGTTTGACAGCAGAGCTGGACTCCAAGGAAGCGGAACTCCTTGTTTGCCAAGCGCAGATTGAAAATCATACGTCATAGGATCGTTGTAAAAGCCAGGCTCATCTGAGAAAAATCCCGCAAAGGTCCCGCCAAAGTCATCACGGTATCGTTCGTAGTACGCCTCATATATTGCATCAATCAATACACGCACCGAATCGGCCACAAGCGGATTGACATAGTCATCATATTTCCGATCCGGTCCTACGCTTGTTCTGATCAGAATAAAAATCCGCCAAAACCCTTCTGGAACAGCCCAATACAACACATTGTCCTGGACCATAGCGGACACATCAATCAGCTCTCCGGTCAACCTATAATTCCCCGCATCCCGCTTGGCGGCAATGACACCTTCCACCATTTCTCCATCTGATAACCACGGGTCAAGCAAGAAGGAGGTTTCCTGTCCCGGACCTAATGCATCGATATGGCGTTCAACTAGATACATCCTACGCAGCTCCTGCGGTGCATCCTTAAGCTTCCCTCCCGCATGACCGGTAGGAAAATGATCATCGTCAAATACCCAAACCCGCATCCCCCGCTTGCGGGCTTCATCCATGACCACGTCCATATCCGCCCACCAGAGCGGACCAAGAAAGTCAGGATGAGGCCGCGATTCAATACAAACTGCGCGGATACCAGCCTCATAAATGCGAGACATCTCTTCGCGGATGATCGCTTCTCCCTCACCACGCTGCCACATAAAGGGCAAGATATAGTTGCTTTCCGTCCCTTCCAGCACGTCCCTTAAACGCTGAACCAAGTTGCTCCCCTCCATCGTTGTGAGTGTAATTACCGGATGAAACCTTGTTATTAGCCTTTCACTGCTCCAATTGTGATTCCTTTTACAAAATATTTCTGAAAGAACGGATACGCCAGCAAGATCGGAATGACGCCAATTACCGCAATCGCCATGCGAAACGTTTCTGACGGCAGGTTGTTGAGCGCCTCGGCAGATTGGGAGGACAGCGCACTGTTCGTCGATAAAAACTGAATATCCGTCATAATCCGGTTCAGCATGCTTTGCAGGCTAAACAATTTCGGCTCCGTAATGTAGATCAAGCCATTAAACCAATCATTCCAATACGCGATACCTTGAAATAATCCGACCGTAGCCATAATCGGCATCGAGAGCGGCAGAACGATGCTGTAAAATGTTCTAAACACTCCTGCTCCGTCCATATTCGCTGATTCAAGAACCGGAGTCGGGATCGTTGTCATAAAAAATGTTCGCATGAGCAGCACATTGAACCCATTCATCAGCAGACTAGGTATGATCAGCGCTTGAATCGTATTTTTAATTTCAAAAATTTGCGTATAAATAAGATATGTCGGTACGAGTCCTCCATTAAACAGCAAAGTGAAAAATACAAAAAACGACAGCGGATTGCGCAGTGGAAGGTCTGGACGCGATATCGGATAGGCCAGCAGCGATGTAATGACCAGGCTGACTGCCGTCCCCACCACAGTTACAAAGATCGTTATGCCATAGGCTCTAAAAATATCTGCAGATTCTTTCCACAAGTACGTATATGCGTTGAACCCAAACTTCTCAGGAAAAAAAGAGTAGCCATTCGTTACTATTGTCGTCTCATCCGTGATCGAAGAAATAAAGAGCAGCAAAAACGGTAAAATGCACGCTGCGGAATATAACCATAAAATCGTATGTCCGATCCATTGCCAAGCGCGGGTCTCTTGATTAACCACCTTGTTGTCCTCCCTCAATATTTGTTAAAATAAGGCATTCTCTTTATTAATTTTGCGAACAATGAAATTAGACAGGAGCACCAGGACAAACCCGACTAGCGATTGATATAGGCCGGCAGCGGAAGACATCCCAATATCGCCTAACTGCATCAAACCACGGTACACATATGTGTCGATGACGTTGGTCGTATCATATAGCGCTCCCGAGTCCATCGGCACTTGATAGAATAACCCGAAGTCCGAGTAAAATATCCGGCCAACAGCCAGGAGAGTCATAATCGTGATGACAGGGGCGATTAGCGGAAGTGTTATCCTTCGAATTTGCTGCCATTTCGAAGCTCCATCCAAGGTTGCAGCCTCATAATACTCCTGATCGATCCCGATGATTGCAGCCAAATAAACAATGCACAGGTAGCCTGCGCCTTTCCACGTATGGATAAACGTTAAAATATATGGCCATACGCCCGGCTCGTTATACCAAGATTTCGGCTCCATTCCGAGCATCGGCAGCACCGTGTTGTTCATGAAGCCGTTGTCCATACTAAGCATGGCAAAGACTAAGTAACTGATAATAACCGTAGAGATCAAATACGGCAGCAAAATAACACTTTGATAAAATCTTGATAACAGCTTGTTTCTTATTTCATTCAGTAAAATGGCGACGCCTACAGCTACAACCAGGTTCAGTATGATAAATACAGCATTGTACACAATCGTATTGCGGGTAATAATGTAAGCATCCGACGTCTTGAACAAATATTCAAAGTTTTTTAGTCCAATCCAGTCACTGCCCCAAATTCCTTTAACGAAATTGATATCTTTAAAAGCGATAACCAGTCCAAACATCGGCATATAGTTGTTAATAATCAGATAGACCATACCCGGAATGAGCATCAAATAGTACGGTAAATACTTTTTAAATGTTGTTCTCCTCTTTACGCTTCGTTCAGGATTCACTTCTCTTCCCTTCTTTCTTTTTTCAACTTGGATGTACTTTTATCTTAAGAAATTTGCAACGGGCACACTAACTCCCATTCGACTTTTTATTAACACGATTTCGACCTCGGCCGCGGATATCAACAGGAAAAAAAAACTGCCTGACAGGTCATCGTAAATGACATGCCAGGCAGTCCAAGCTGAGTCCTATTTTCGACTATTGAGTGCTAGCCCACTCATCCAGCTGCTTTTGCTTTTCGGCTATAATTTTATCAATACCGGATGATTTCAATTTAGAATTGAAGTCAGACAAAATTTCCTCTGGAGCTACGCTCCCCGTCTCCAGAGCCATCTTATATTGATTAATCACATTCGTTACGGCTGCATATTCAGTCTTTACAGGTTCCGCATTAAACGAGAAGCCCAGTGCCTTGGATTTAACGGCTTCATTATTAAAAGTCTCCATTTCCTCCCAAATGTTCGGATCATCACCCTCAAACACGTAGGACAAGAACTGATTTCCGAACATAAAGCCTTGATTTAACGTATAGGCTACGTTCGACGCGTCGATTCCTTCCGGATATTTGATAACATTGCCGGATTCAATCACATAGTCCTTTCCTTCAATCCCCCAGTCCAGCAAATTTACGATATCCTTATCCGTATAAATTAAATTCAAAAATTCCATCGACTTTTGAGGATTTTTGGCATTTATCGGAATTCCCCACATAATACTGGTCACGGAAGCCGTCGTTGCATAGGCTGGCGTTAACGGTACCGTTACAAGCTCCATTCCCGCCGATCTGCTATCCTGAAGCGCCATGCCGGGTTTCTGGTTAACCAAATAACCCATACCTTTATTGGCCTTTAACAAAGCTGTATTCGTATCTTTATTAGTCGCAGCATCCTTCAGTATATAACCTGCCGTATACCAGCTTCTTAATTTTTGCACAAAATCGGCATATTCAGGAGTCTCAAACAGATTCACCACTTGTAAGCCGTTATCATAATCCGGTAATACGCCGATACTGTCGCCAAGCGGATCAAACCACTTATAGCTGTCTACAAAAGAAATACCAGCAGTTTGCGGAACTAGCGGTGTCATATTCGGTTCATGGTCTTTGATCGTCTTGAATAAGCCGTCAAGGTCGTCCAGCGTTTTAATCGCATCAATATCGACGCTGTACTTATCGATCAGGTCCTTACGCAAATTTATTCCGTAATTAGTTGCCAGATCCCGGTTTGAAGGGACTGCGTAAATTTTTCCATCGACTTTAGCCGCATTGATAAAGCTGTCGTCAAACACCTCTTTGATTCCTTGCCCATACTGTTCAAGCAGTTCATCCAATTCCTGAAGCTGGCCTTTCGAAACATAGCTCGTGTAGTTTCTCCCGGATACATACATGACATCCAGCTTTTCATCACTAGACAGCATGAGATTGGATTGCTGTGTCCATGATCCGATATTAATTGGCGTAAGCTTGATCGTCGCGTTGATTTTTTCCAGTGTAATTTCATTGATCGCATCCTGTACTTCCTTCAAATTACTTGGTATCGCATTGAATGCGGCGAAGGCGACATTCAGCTCATATGGAGGTTCTTTCGCCCCTCCGTTTCCAGCTGATGACGAATTCGGCGAGCCAGCCGTGTCGCCCTTCCCCCCTCCACAAGCAGAAAGCGCTATCATAACAACCGCCAAAACGATACTTAACCATTTTGATCTCAATTTCATTTTTCTCCCCCATATCAGTATGTTATTAGAAACTAACTTGATTCTACGATGCTGGAGAGTGTTTCACTATTCGCATTTCGACTTTTCATTAGCACGAATTCGACCAAGCCGCTCTTTAGCCCCGTTTTCGAAAATCACTCGGATTCAATCCTATGTATTTACGGAATACTTTTGTAAAATAAGATAAATTGTTCATCCCTACATAGGTCGCCACTTCGGTTACAGGCATATCAGTCTTGCTTAGGAGCTCCTGAGAAATTCGCAGGCGTTCCTGAAGCATATATTCTTTCATGGACACTCCTATTTCCTTCTTTAACAAACGATCCAGGTAATCAGGATGGAGATAAAATTGATTAGCGATTTGTTCTCGGCTCAAATCTTGATCAAAATGCTTGGTAATAAATGTCCTGACTTTGTCAGCCACAGAGTGCGATTGTTCCACATCTTGAATGTAATCCATTGTCTTCATGACAATATGATGAATCCAATTCAGCATATCGACCACTGAGCGCCCTGCACCGGCGGACAACTCGATTGATCTGCTGTCTTGAAACAGTTTATGGGCTTGAATGCCCTTCTCCCTCAAAACAAAATATACAATTTGCATGAAGTCATGATGGAATTGATGCATAAACGAGACGTCGATCTCAGAATGCTGTACCGTTTTGTTCATAAATTGCTGGACCTCCAAAATCACTTGCTCGTATGCCCCCTTCACCAGCATTACTAACCATAATTTCATATCCGGCATTGCAGCAGGAGTCGATATTCGAGGCTGCTCCCCTCTTAAAAACACCTCATTATAATAGGCCACATTATTTTTCTGCATCGTTAACAGTTGGCGCACCATTTCAGGCAATCTTTCCATCAAAACCCGGTCACCGACATAACAGGCCAGATCACAATAAAAGTATGGATAGCAGGAGGATACGTACGTCCTTAAATTATTTTTTATCTCGTTTATATTTAAACTGTAATCATTCGGAATCATAAGAACTGCCAGAAGTTCATTGCGATCCAGAGACAGCATTTGTACATCGAGCTGGAGATTTTGTAATGTCTCGGCAGCAGCTTTCTTTAATCCATACTCAAGTATCTTTTCATCACGTAAAGTCAAGGACTTATGCCAACGCTGAACATGAATCAAAACAGGCAGCACACTCATTTCTATCGGGTAGGAAATCTTTCTTTCCTCCATCGCTTTCTGAATGGCCGATAGATTTGCCGGAATAACGAGATTTACAATGTCGAGCCAAAACCGCTCGATAAACAATGGATGGTGCTGCACCCAAGATCGGCCGTACTGTGCCAGCTCTCTTTCTTTGCGAATTTTTCCGATCGCTTTATTCATTACATTTTCTAAATCTTCCGGCGGCAGCGGCTTAAGCAAATAATCCAAGCTGCCCAGTTGAATTGCTTGCCTGGCGAAGGAAAAATCAGCATGACAGGTCAGAAATATCGTTTCTGTCTTCGGGTAATGCTCTCTGACCCAAGACAACAGATCAAGGCCGCTGTCTTCCGGCATCTCAATATCACAAAGCATAATGTCAATAAAATGCGATCCAAATACATTCTTTGCCTGTTCGGCGTTATATGCTGTAAAAACATCGGATATTCCCAGCTCGTCCCAATTTACTGCTGACTTTACACCTCTGACCGCCAGGGGCTCATCGTCGACAATTAGCAGGTTATACATTCCAGTAACCTCCTTTTATGGCAAAGTGTCATCCTTGTCTGCATCAAGCCTGTACGCCGTATCATTGATCCGTCTGCAGCGGAAGCCTAATTTCGACCACCGCCCCCGAATCGGTTTGATTATAAAATGACATTACTGAACGTTCACCGTACAATAAGCGCAATCTATGCCACACATTCCAAATCCCGATATGCTCCCCCTGCTCATCAATAATCCGTTTACCCGCCTGCAGCTCCAACAGGATGTCATCAGGAAATCCCTTGCCCGTATCCCGGATGATGATGCGGATATGCGGGTCTGAAAAGGACGGCTGCATCACCGTCTCAATCTCGATGGATAAATACAACGGATGATCCACCTGAGGCGCATGTTTAATGGAGTTCTCGACAAACGTCTGGATCACAAGCGGAGGCACATATACTTTAGATAACGCTTCAGGCATCTTTATCTCATAGCTTAATGATTCCTGGAATCGCAATTGCTGAATTTGAATGTAATTGCGGACGTGATCTAATTCCTCCTGCAAGGGAAGTAATGTTAAATTGCTGCGGAACATGTACCGAAAATAACGAACCAGACGCAGCGTCATTTCCTTGATCAGCTCATAATCGTTTACGAGCGCCAAGTTATAAATAATATTTAAAGTGTTAAGAAAAAAATGAGGATTAATTTGCAGCTGTAAATGCTGGAGCTCCGCTTTTTGTTTACTAAGCTTTTCTTCATACACATTAATTTTCAGCTCTTCAATTTGAGCCATCATATGGTTAAAGGTTTTATTCACTAATTGAAACTCATCGGACGTCGGGTGTGATTCAATTCGAAATTTGACATTTCCTTCACCGATCCGATTCATGACAGATACGATTCGCTTTAACGGAATAAGCAGGTTATTTCGAATAAACATCAAAAAACCGGGAATAAGCAGTAGTCCAAGAAAGGATAAAATATATACAATCCGATTTAAATAAGGCAGGTTTTGCAAAATTGTTGCACCGGGAATCATCACCGCCAAACTAAAGTCACCTTTTTTTGACTTTTCGCCAACGATAAGAAATTCCTTTTTTGTCCCGGTTAAATAATACTCGTTAAACCCTCGAGTCAAATCAACGTCCTGTGTATCAATTTCACTCGAGCTTATCATCGGGATTCCTTGATCGGTTATTAATAACGAGGCTCCGTTCTCTCCCATTGATATGTAGGTGAGAGGCATCATTAGCGTCTCTGCTTTCACCCATGCACCGACAAATACGCTTCCTAATTGCTGGATTCTAAACAGATAATATTCGCCGTTCAGCTGTTTTACGTCCCATCCGTAATAGGATGGTCGTCCATTCAATACGGCACCGCTTAATTCCGAATGAATATAGGATCGCAGTATTTCTTTTTCATTGTATGTAATCCGATCGTTACTAACGATATCGAGTAAATCCGCCCTGTTGGAGGAATAAATAAAAAAAGAATCTACTCTATACATAAGAACATCGGTTGTCAGTTTATCGGATAAATGCGTCTTGGCCAGCATGTAGTCGTCAGGCGTTAGCGGGCGCTCCATAATCTGGAGATCCATATTCGATGAAATCAGAGTGTTAAAATATTTGTTCACTTCTTCCAGCCCATTATCGATTTGTCCCATATACAGAGACATCATATTTTTATTCGACATAGCAACCTGTTCACGAACAACATGAATAGCGTAATAATTATTATAGAACAGTAGAATGAATAACGGGATCGTGACTGTCAAAAAGCCGATGACTAGTTTAAATCGAATTGAGTTCCAGGCAGTCTGTTTAAGCAGGCGCATGATGATACTCCCCTTTTACTCACACTATGTATGCTCTTATTTTTATCATAATTATACAGTAATCTAATTGTAGACTTGTGACTATCATTTCGTCGACCGATTTCTTGTACAAACTCGACCTCATCTGTTCAACACGAAATAGGACTGTCTCATAAGACTTTTAGCACTGCTGGAAAATTAAGCCATTTACAGGCCGCTTTTGTCCGCCATGTAAAAATAAGGTTGCCCTCGAAAGTCATGTTATAGTGATGGGCAACCTTATCTTATTTATCGAAACAAATATTTTATTGATGTTATACTTTCGTCATCCTCACAGCGATATACTGTTTGCCCGGCAGCTCGATACGGAACACGCCTTCGTAGGTACCTGTCTGCTCTTCAATGGTCATATTCCATGTATCGATCACCTCCACTTTGTATCGGATACCCGGTTTCATCGAATATTGTCTGAAGCGAGGCTGATTAAAGCCATAGTAGAATAAATAATATTCGTCAGCGACGCCTGCTAATGGAACGTCCCACTCCGATTTGAGCGGATTAAGGCCTTCTGCAGGGCCTTCCTCCATTATTCTCCGCAAGAAAGCGATACGATCCGGACTACTGCCATGCAGTTGTCCCCCTTTGGACCACCACAAAATATCGTCCGGGTGCAAATATGTTTCTCCATGCCCTGTATACCCGCCACGTACGGCACCTTCCCAGAATCGCCTTGTCATCTCTTGACCCGTTATATTTCCCCAACCTAAATCAATATCACCTTCATACGCGCATTCGTCGATAACGATCGGCTTGTTCCATTTTCTACGCCATTCGTCGGTGTATTCCGCCGTCTTATACACATCAACACGCTGGATGCTGCAATGGGTTATCCACGGGCGGCTATAATCGTAAAAATCAAAGCAATTATGAATCGAGATCAAATGCTGCACCGGGTCATTCTCGGTAACGATTTTTGCATAATGCTCCCAATCCTCCGGTTCTTTCGCCCACATCAAATCATATTCATTAGCAAGGGACCACCAAACATTACGGTAAGCTGACAAACGGGCAGTGACATATTTTAAATAACGATCATCAGCAGACTTTTTCATTTCTGAAAATCCCCAACGATCATAAGCATGGAACAGGATAAGGTCCGCTTCGATCCCAAGTTGACCCAATTCGGCAATTCGCTTCTCCAGATGACGGAAAAAAACAGGATTAAACCGCGTAAAATCCCAGCCTTCTTCAATAGAACCCTCATAAGGATAGTAAACAGGCTCATTCGTATTGAATTGATACGATTTCGGAAACACGCACATACGCATTTTATTGAAAGGGGACGTCTTCAGCGTCTTCAAGGTCAGCTCCTCTAACTCCTCACCCTGATGTGTCCATACATAACATGTAGTACCTACTGGAATATAAGGAGTTCCGTCTTCGTAAGCAAAGTGATAAGTATTTTTTACGCGTACAGGTCCATGGTTACCTGCTGAAGCGGCGGTACATATAAATTGTCCCTCGATCCCCTCAAGGGATCTAGCAGTGCTCTTCGTCCTATATGTCCATACACCTTCTTGATCCGGCATGAATCGAATACGATATATCCCTTCACCGTCATAAAACCCTAACGCCTCCATTACACGGCCTTCAAAGGTAAACTGTGCACTTAATTGCACATCAACAAATGGATTACCATGATCCGGGCCATGAAGCACAAGCTCGAATAACCCCCATTTTTCCGCCTCTTTTGGCGCTTGGACAGGCGCAGATCCGATCGCAACGTCTTCATGCTCATAATTGGCAGAAGGGATGATTTCTTCATCAATTTCAGGTTCAACCTGTACGCTCGAAAGCTCTTTTAGAACGGTATCCAGCATCTCTGAAGACCATGTCCATGCCCCATTGGATGTAGCGAATTGGGGGACAGTACTCCTTTTGATAAAGGAGAGAAATGGTGATGATGAGAGCTCCGGAGCATACTTCAGCAATATTTCACGTGCTATAGGATTCGCCCATATTTCACCGATTTTCGAAAATTCATTAAATACCATGTGATATTCCTCCTTAAAAATCAAATTCAATATGACCAGACCAACTAAACACTTCATTTTGTTAAGTTAAATAATTTAGTTCGTTATCTATTGAAAACATACTTCATTGTCACCCTATCACTGATTTATTAGGATGTCAACGCTTTCTTAATGGTTAAATCTAATCATGTTTACTTAAATAAACTAAATTAATCATCGTATTGTTTAGTATCGTTTATGTATACTCTGAGAGGACGGACAGTTTACCCTAACTTTTAACTCTGCTTTTGGATATGACCCAATCAATAATTTTATATAGGGAATCAAATAAGAGCAAATAAAAAGCAGCTCTGCCTTAGAGCTGCTTCCTAACCGGGAACGTAAACTATCTCTTGCCCTTTTTCGCACGGTAATTCGCGGAACAGAAAACGTCCTTGGTTTCGAACGTATATTGATGGTGAGGAATCGGGACACAGTGATGTCTGTTAATGAATTGAATCTGGTGAATCACCGGGACGATCTGGGGATGATAAAAATCTTTTACCACATACTGAGGAGGATCAATAATGGCCTCGCCCGGCGGGCAGCAAAATTCTCCCTTGTGATGGAGCGCATTTCCCATGATTTCTTCTCCTTTCAAATAATGTCCACTATCATCATATGCGGACACATTTTTCATGATTGGACAGCTGCCTCTAATTGTTCATCCCGCCCCTTCAGCTTAGCCAAAGCCGTATTCTGCGAGCTGCCGCCATTTGAATGGCAATCCGGCAGGCTCTGCGGCGATTTCAACTCCCGATTCCAAAATTCCCAGCTCCTGTATTGATAACAGCCCAATGGAATCATTTTGGCTACAGCCAAAACTAAACGGCCTTCGCCCATGGATTTCAGGACTAAGGCCGTCTAATTATTGTTTTGTATTGTACTGTCTTCTTGACAGGACGCGGTTCAGAAGCGGTAAACCGCTTGCAGGAACAGCATCCTTTTTAGATTCATGCAACTAAATTACACATCGTAATTCACGATATAGTTTTGCAGCTCCGTATTGTAATATCCCACGCTAAATTCCCTTACCTTGCCGTGTTCATCGTAAGAATAACGCGATCGCTTTAGCAGGGGCAATCCCTTGCTCCCGAGCTGTAAAATCTCCTCCGCCTCCGGCGGCGGAACAGCTACCGAGAACTCGTCGCGCAGCCTGTCCAGAGAAATGCTTTGCTCCTGAAGCAGATCGTATAAGGATCTGGCATTCAAATCAGAAAGCTCCAATTCGTCTATAATCATAGCCAAATAATGCGTATAGTAAATGTAAGGCTGGTCATTGAGATAGTACACTCGTTCCAGCCTTAGACATTGAGCGCCAAATAGCAAATGCAGTTCCGTCCCCGCTTCATTGCGCATCATTTCTGCACGCAGCCACTGCTTGTTGATCCGATGTCCCTCTTCCACCAAAATTTCCGTGAAGTGCTTCCATTTCGATAGTTTAGAGGCGGCCTTATTGCGGATCACCTTGGTTCCTTTTCCGCTGCCTTTTTCGAGATAGCCTTCCTGGACGAGTTCTTGAATTGCACCACGAACGGTAATTTTGCTTACAGAAAACTCCTGCTCTAATTGCGGCTCAGAGGGGATGTTCTCCCCCAAGGGGTAAACGCCGTGCAATATCCGATCCTTTAAAATATCCCTGATTTGCAAATATAAAGGTTTATCCTTTCTGGACAGGCTCACTTCATTCCACTACCTTTCTACGTCGCGCGCGGATTCCGTCATGGCCCGCAATATTTCCTCCTCGGTTGCCATGGGGGTATCGCCCGACACTGTATGCGCCAGCATGCCTGCCGTCGCCGCAAACGAGACCGTCTTCTCAGGCAGGAAGCCCTCCAGTTCGCCATGAACGATCCCGCTTGTAAAGGCATCCCCGGCACCTATTCTATCATAGACACTGAACGTCAGCATGTCTGAATAAGTAAAGCTCTCATCCTTGTACAGATAGCCGCGCAAGGAATGCGAATTATCGTTATGGACCTGGCGGTGGGTTCCAGCAATGACCGGGATTTGATATTGCCCGGCAACGACCGGGATCAGCTCCTTAAGCTGCTCTTCGCGCTGCTCCTTCTGCGTGCTTATACCTAGCGTGTAGATCGCATCCTTCTCATTCATCATCACGATGTCCGCCAGCCGCAGCATTTCCTCATAATGCGGCTTCGCCTTGGCATATCCGCCTTCACCCCACAAAGACGGTCGGTAGTTGCAATCGAAAATAACGAGGCCTCCCTGCCGCTTCACCGCCTGGGCCATTGCTTTCATATGCTGCCTGACGCCATCGTTCATTGCCAATGTTATGCCGCAATAATGAATCGCATCTATTCTCCGGGCAATATCATCATAGTCATACACACCCGCTGGTGCTGTATTAAAGCTGCTGTCCAAGCGATTGCTATAAGTCACCCGGCTCGGTCTAGCGCCATAGCCGTTCTCAAGAAAGTACATGCCGATATAATTTCCGCCTCTTATAATACAGGATGTCGAGATTCCCAATTTACGCAAATAAGCTGCGGCCGCCTCACCTAACGGATTGGCTGGCAAGCGGGAAATCAGGCTCCCCGTATGTCCGAACCGCGCCAACGCCGAGGCGACATTCACACCGGTGCCGGAAAAGGTATAGTGCAGCGTGTTGCCCTGCGTCAGCAGATCATATCCTGGAACCTGCAGACGCATCATGACCTCGCCAAAGGCGGCTATCCGTTTAGGCATACTGATCAGCCAGCCTTTTCATGATGGACAGCAAATGACGCATGTCTTGGACATTCGTTTTTCCCGATACCTTGTCAATAATTGATGAATATACGTGAGGGATAACCTGTTGAACCCCGGATTCAAATGCAATCCGCAGAATAACCTCGAAATTATCCATATCGATGCCCCCCGTCGGTTCGAGGGCAAAACCTTCCGCAGCACAGCCTCTGGCTACGGCACGGAATTCCTCTTCACGGCTTAGTCCCTCCATCGGGAAATATTTCAGGGCATTGCCGCCCATATCGCGGACGAGGGATATAGCCGCGCGAATCGGCACGATGGCTTGCTCACTGCCTGCCGTACTAATTGGGCCTGTTGAAATATTCACATAGCCAGGGCGCCCTGTCGGCGATACCAAACTATTAATCCAGCTATCCTTCTCCCCGAGATTAGCCCGGGTTGCTCCTACGGCAGGAAATACCTGATTAATATGGTTGCCGGGATAATGTTTAGCGATTTCCGCCACCACTGCCGCTTGACGATTATCGCCAGCCCCCAGTCCGATCGATACCGCCTCATCGATTTCCCGCCCATACTGTCTCATAGCAGCAACGGCTTCTTCCACCGTGGCATAGTCCTTGGATAGTACGCCTACTAGTACGTACCCTTCAGCGGCCTCGAAAACTTCCTTGGCATTTTCAACGTCCTTGGCCAGCACATTTAATGCGACTCTGCCTTTATAAAAACGTTTGGCGATCTGTGACATATTAACGTCCCCCTGTTAATTCACGTATTTTAGCTTCAATAACGGCAATGTCATCTCCGAGAAGCGGGCGCGGGTCGATATCGAAATACCCCTGCCGTACACCGTAATCCCGCGTGTATATGGCAATCTCGCCGTTCTGCAGCCGTTCCGCTACTTCTATAGCGGTAATGCCTGTCTTCTGAGCATTGATCTGAACACGGCCACGGTAAATCGCCCGCCCCGCTTCATCCTGTACAACCGTCACATGAACCCCGGCGATATCATTTAATGGCATTAGCACCTGTAGCGATGCCTTCTCTTGCTCGCTCTTGTCTTCCTTGATCATGTATTCATCCAGTGCCTGCAGCAAGCCGAAGGACGTCTCCTTGCCTACCTTCATGCTGCGGCCAATTCCATGCAGTTGTACTTTGACCCACTCGATGAAAGATCTTTTTCCGGCGACGATACCTGACGTTGGGCCCTCAATCGCTTTAGAGCCGCTGTAAATCGCCAGATCGGAGTACTTCACATATTTCTGGAGATCCTCTTCTGCTGCCGCATCCACGATAAGCGGAACTCCGTTGCGCTGGGCAACGTCCCAGGCTTCTTCCACCGAAATCATATTTTTCTGCACAGCATGATGTGATTTGACGTAAAGAATAGCTGCGGTATTGTCGGAGATCGCATCCTCGATATGCTCGGCCCGCCCTTCATTGGCGTAGCCCACCTCCAGCAGCTTGCCGCCGCCTAAGTACACCATCGTTTCTACAGGAGCTCCATACTGCACATTTTGCCCTTTCAGAATGATGATTTCATTCTTGGGGATAAACTCCTGATGCAGACGCTCGCTGCGCCGGCGATTGCCCTGGGTCACTATGGCCGCTACCGAGAGAGCAATCCCGCTGGATGCCGAGTTAACAATTACCGCTGCTTCCGATCCGAGTATCCGCGCTATATGATCCCCTGCTTTTTCGACCAGGTCGGCGATCTCGACATAGCTTTGCCCGCCCTGCTTCATCGCCTCCATGACCGTATCGCTCGGCGCGGATACGCCCAGGATGCTCATCCGTCCGCTAGCATTAATGACCCGCTTAAGGCCGTACTTCGCATGCAATGTATTCCCCACCTGTAACCACTCCTTTAGCTTTAATAAGTCGGTTCGCCACTCTCCGCTCCCCTTCGGAATCAACCAGTTCCACCCGTTCGTCATCCAATGTAAACAACGTCAAGTTGGCGCCATCCCCCACCTGAATCCTGCCCAGCTCCGGTTTGCCCAGCCAGTCAGCCGCATGAAGGGTTACCGCATCAATCGTCTCTTCTAGTGTATAACCCAAACTGAGAAACTTGGTCAGTACATTGGCCATACTGTAAACCGGACCATTCAGCCGATTGCCCCGGTAAATGTCGGTGCTGATCGTATTCAGCCCAACCCCCTGCCGCTTGGCCGCTTCGGCTACCTTAAAGGAGAAGCTGGCCGTTCCATGGCCAACATCTAAATGAACGCCCCTCGCTATCGCGTCGGTTAACACTTGCAGCGGATAACCTTTCTCATCAAATAAATTGTTCTTCTTTCCGTTGAGATAATGCGTAATGATATCTTTTCGCTGCAAAAGAGGAATTACCTCTCGAATATCCGGTGGTCCCGAACCGATATGTACCATAAGCGGCAGTCCCGTGTCCCCGGATAGCTCCCGGGCGATGCGAAGCGGCTCCAAGCCGTTGCCACCGACCACGCTCCTGCTGATCCGCGCTTTCAGTCCGACGATGAAATCTTCATATGCCGTTATCGACTGCTTGACCCGCTCCTTGTCGAGCCACTCCAGCCGGGACAGCTCGTCAATTGTTAGCAGCCCGATCCGTGAAATGTTCAAAAAAGCGTACACCCTCGTCTTAGCCCGCTTGCTGTCAGCGATGAGATCGGCAATCCGGTCCGCGCCACAGCTCCCGGCATCGACTATCGTTGTCACTCCCTGCTTTACACCGATCTCATCGATTTCATCCCCGTAGGGGTCAAACTCGGGAAAAGCGTGCACATGCATATCAATCCAGCCGCTCGACACGTAGGCGCCTGTGACGTTGGCCAGCGGCTGGCCGATTCCTTTTCCAGCATCGGTAATTTCGGCGATTATGCCATTCTCGATAACGATGTCGATTTTCTCACCGCTCACCCTTCTTACCTCGCAAAGCACGAATCTATCACTAGAAGCTTCTGCTTTATCGCTGGTTGCTTCTGTTCTACCGTTAGAAGTTTCTACTCTATTACTTGTGACTTCAGCTCTAATTGAGATTTCCGCTCTATCACCTGAAGCTCCCGCTTTACCATTAGAAGATGTCTTATCGCTCAATAATATCACCCGCTTTCACTACAAACATTATAATGTTTAAAATAGCATGCTTATACGGAATTGTAAATATAACGTTATAATGTTTATTTGCGACTTCCAAAACTCTAAAGAAATATCCTAATCAATTACGAGAATATTCAATAAATAATGACAAGCAGTCCAGCTTCCCCTATCCATAACTTACCTTCCCCTTTTTCCTTTGATGCATGTTAGAATGAGTTTGCGCAAAATTACAAAATTGTAACCATTGTCGGATTCAGTCTATCGTGTTTTCAAAGAACTAATAGAATGATACGGAGGGAATAAAGTTATGAAAAATAAACATTTTAAAACATTGGTAACTACAAGCATGGCCACAGCCGTACTCGCAGCAGGACTAGTTCTGCCCCAAGGAGCAAAAGCAGAAGCCGCTTCAACTCCTAGCGTGGATTGCAATCAACAACAATTCCAACAAATTCAACAAATCTTGTCAAAATGGAATTGGAATGGCTCTTTGGATGATCTAAAATGGATTATTCCTAATTTGCCGGCAATAGGAACAGAGCAGCCACAGAAGGACACACCTGCTGTACCAACTGTGCCTAGCGAGAAGCCGACTACACCAACTGCTCCTAGCCAAAAACCGACTGCACCAAGCACAAAACCGACGACTCCTAGCCAGAAGCCTTCAACTGGTTCTGATGCTAACACCGGCAATGGAACGACAACTAAACCTACGACACCAACGGCGCCTAGCAAGGACAACAATGCTAACGCCGGTCAATCGGACGCCGCTTCTTTTGCTTCACAAGTCGTTGATCTGGTCAACCAGGAACGCGCCAAAGCAGGCCTAAAACCGCTGACGACGCAAGACGATTTGACGAAAGTTGCGGCCGCTAAAGCTGCCGACATGCGCGAAAACGGATATTTTGATCACCAGTCGCCAACGTATGGTTCTCCGTTCGATATGATGAAGCAATTTGGAGTTTCCTACAGTTATGCCGGTGAAAATATCGCCAAAGGCCAACGCACGCCTGCCGAAGTCATGAACGCTTGGATGAACAGTGAAGGCCACCGTCAAAATATTATGAGCCCTAACTTTACTAACATCGGCGTAGCTTATGACAACGGCTACTGGGTTCAAGAATTCATCGGAAAATAAGCGAAATTTACCTGTAATCATAACTAAACCTTGATGCCAAACTAAAGATACATTAGGCATCAAGGTTTTTTCTTGTTATCAACACTGTGAATCTTCTTTGAACAACGAGGCGCTTATGTAGAGATGAATCCGATTTTAGTATAGAATCAGGTTACTTTTATAATGTATAAGTGAGGATCTTCATGCTAATTAAGAATGATTTATATCAAGAAGCGAAGGCTTTTATTGAATTATGCTGCCAGGAGCTGGGCAGGACAGATGAGGAATGCGAGCAGCGTCTGGCCGATATTCAACTAGAAATTGATTCATACGGTACATATACGCACACTTACGAGGAATTGAGCTTCGGTGCGAAACTAGCTTGGCGCAACAGCAACCGCTGCATCGGACGATTGTTCTGGAAAACGCTTGAAGTGTTCGATGCCAGAGCAGCCAAAACGGAAGAGGAAGTGGCCGCTGCAATATTCCGGCATATCCAATATGGCACGAATCAGGGTAAAGTCCGTCCCGCTATTACCGTATTCAAAGAGGAGCGGAACGGCTCGCACATTCGGATCTGGAACCATCAATTAATCCGCTATGCAGGGTACGAACGAAATAACCAAGTTATCGGCGATCCTGCTTCGCTCGCCTTCACGAGAGCTTGCCTTCGTTTGGGCTGGAAAGGGAATGAAGGGCGATTCGACATCCTTCCATTGGTTATCCAAGTCGATGATCGTCCTCCACAATGGTTCGAAATTCCAAAGCAGGATGTCCTTGAAGTTCCGCTTAGCCATCCCAGCCTAGAGTTTGAGAAGCTTGGCGTCCAATGGTACGGAGTTCCATTTGTCTCGGACATGGTGCTTGAAATTGGCGGAATAAGGTACACGGCCGCTCCCTTTAACGGCTGGTATATGGAAACGGAAATTGGCGCCCGCAATTTGGCTGACGAGAGACGATACAATCTGCTGCCCCAAGTCGCATCGCTTATGAAGCTCGACCAAAGCTCCAATGCCACGTTGTGGAAAGACAAGGCGCTTGTTGAATTGAACGTTTCTGTGCTTCATTCCTTTAAATTGGCTGGCGTCAGCATCGTGGATCATCATACAGCCGCAGACCAATTCAAATTGTACGAAACTATGGAGAATAAGCATAACCGATCTATAACGGGAGACTGGACATGGCTAATCCCTCCAGTTTCCCCTGCAACTACGGAAATTTTCCATTCAAAATATGACAATACGGTCGTCAAACCGAACTTTTTTTATCAGGATAGCCCATTTGCGGAATTGCTGAACTGAAGATGTATTTAGCAGAAAGGCATTCAAATCCCTTGTATATCAAGAGGTCTGAATGCCTTTCTCGCGAATCGGCCAGCGAATTATTTGAATAAAATCCGCTTAACCACTCCGCCTTCAAAATCTTTTACGCAAAACTCGCCGTTTTCCAAAATCCCGTACGAATTCGGATAGTTGTCTTTAGGCAGCGAAATGGATCCCGGGTTCAGTACATAAATGCCATCCTTGCGATCGGCAACTGGAATATGGGTATGCCCCTGGATAAAAACATCGTTGTCCGCTAAAGGAGGCAGCTGTTCTATATTGAAGCCATGCCCGTGTGTAACGTAAATACGCCGTCCTTCATGGAATAGCATCGCGTAATCCGCCATCATCGGGAACTCAAGCAGCATTTGGTCCACCTCAGCATCGCAGTTGCCGCGCACAGCAATAATATGATGTTTATGCTGATTGAGAATTCGGGCAACACCCTGCGGATCATAGCCTTCCGGTAACGGATTGCGAGGTCCGTGATAAAGAAAATCCCCAAGTATGACGATCTGTTCCGCCTTCTCCTCCCGGACCTTGTCCATTGCCTTTTCCAGCCAATATCCGGAGCCGTGAATATCGGAAATAAACATTAGTTTCATGAATAACCTCTCCTTTGCAGTAGTCGGACTATTCTTGCTTCAAGCCTTCCTTCACGGCCTTTACCTCATACATATTAACGGTCGTACTAATGATATAGTCCGGTGCCGGTTTGCCTCTATTCTGCCGATGCCCTTGAATATGAACATCGCTCTTCTCCCAATTTTTCCAATCCTCTACCGATCTCCAGCGGATCATGACGACGACCTCTTCGTGTTCCTGTTTTTTCCGGTTAACCATGACGGTTTTGTCAATAAGCCCCTCCATCGAATCCATCGGACTATCTTTAGTAAAACGTTCAATGACGAGATCCACCTTATCTTTTTGCACGACAATCGTTCTTGTTTGAATTAACATGAGATTTCCTCCTCTTATTTATCCTATTTTAAAAATTTTCTGGCCTTGCGAATGACGATACAACTCTTCATAGTAACTCCGCACTGAGAGCAGTTCCGCATGCGTCCCTTCCTCAACGATCGTGCCGTGACGCATGACGAGAATCCGGTCGGCTTGCACGATGGTCGACAAGCGATGCGCGATGACCAGCGTCGTTCTCCCTTCGGATACGACTTGCAGCGCCTGCTGGATAAGCAGTTCTATCTGGGAATCCAGGTTGGCGGTCGCTTCGCCCAGAATCAAAATTTGCGGACGGAAAGCGATATTCTCGCGAATCGTCGTGCTGAAGAGGAATCCGTCCTGCGGAACGTAAGCGATCTGCTTGCGCAGGCTCCCCAGCGTCAGCTGACGGATATCCATTCCGCCAACCTGTATCGTCCCCGCAGGCGAGTCATACGTACCCAGCAGCAGCTTGACGATCGTCGTCTTGCCGCTGCCCGTCCGTCGAACGATACCCGGCGTCATGCCCGGCTCGATGACCAGATCGATCCCCCTGATCAGCCTGGAGAAATGCAGAAAAAGTCTGCGGCGGGTGACAAAATCGAACCAGCGGCCGATATACATGATGAGATATTGTCCGTAACCGCCGATAAGCGCGTGCCCCACACGATCGCGAGCAGCAATAGTCTGTAGCGCCCGACATCGTGCGCCCCCTGCGTACCAGCCTGAAGCCGGTCCGTAAAGTCACCCATGACCTTGGGGGAAATAAGCGAAAACGATACTGGCAACCGCATGCAGCGTAAAAGTTGCGAGATAAATGCGCCATGATTGTTTAAAAAACGGCTTTAATACGCTGTTAGAATTCAAAGTCGATCACGTCCTCTGCGTTGAGAGCCAGCTGCTCTTCCTTAGTTTGTTGAGTCTGGAATCGAAGCCAAGTTTTCCGACAAACTGACCCTCAGTGTGGACATGATCTCTTGAAACTCCTGGGCTTGCCTGGAGCCGGGATTTACCTTTGCCGTCTCTGACGCTCTAGCCATCAAATGAACAACCTCGGACCAATCCTTCATCAGATCGCGCAATAAATGCTTGCCATGCCCGCCGCCATGGGGACGGTGGCGTCCACGGTGCTCCCACGGATAACCCTGCCGTTCTGTCTCTTCTCCTCTTTGTTTACGAAGATAATCCACTCCCTCCTCCGTGATATGGTACAGCTTCTTGCCGTCCTTCTCGGTCGAGCCTATAAGCCGCATATCTTCAAGCCACTGCAAATTCGGATACACCGAGCCAGGGCTTGGTGAATACAGGCCGCCTGTTTTCTCTTCCATCGTCTTAATCAGTTGATATCCGTGCATCGGTTCCGCGACCAGCAACTCAAGGAGAGCAAATTTAAACTTCCCCCGCTCAAAAAAACGCTTGCCTTCTCCACGCCCGCCAAAGCCCCCTCTTCCGCCTCCGTGGCGATGCCTTACAAATATATCTCGGTAAACCTCTTCTTTCGAATGTCGGTCACGCTCGGGCTGACTCGCCCGCCAAACACCGTAATTGTGAAATCTCATTCTACGTTCACCCCTCAATACGATATATCGTTATATTATAGCGATATATCGTATTGGTCAATAGTTTCTCAAATAGTAATGGCATGTTCTGTAAATAAAAAAACCGGAAGCTTTGGTAATCCAAAGCCTCCGGTTGGCTGGTCCCGGCGCATGCAGCGCCGCAGCAGTACGGCTGGTAGATGATACGACGGTACGGCGGTACAAAGACACCATGGTACGACGGTACGATCGACTAGACTGTACTGCGAAGCTGCGTTAACTCGTTTCAGACGGAAGGGCAGCGTCGTTGTGCGGGCGCAGCGTTCTATTTTTTAACAAATGTTTTACGAGGAAAAGGAACAACAGCAGGGAAAGCACAACCGAAGCGGCACTGATCATGAACAATACCTGGTAGCTGGTATGCTGGGAGACCCAGCCCAGCACGATTGCGCCCAGACCGATGCCAAGATCGGTAGCGGTCAACAATGACGCATTGGCTACCCCTCTCCGTTCAGGATGGGCCAGACGAATCGTTGCCGCCTGCAGCGTCGGCTGTGCAGAGCCAAAACCGATACCGTACAGAACAGCGGAGGCAAGCATGCCGAATAGTCCGGTCGAGAAGCTGAGGACCAGCAGTGCCAGTATCGTAATGACGAGAGACGGGATAATAACAAAGGCCTCACCATGACGGTCCGATAGTTTTCCCGCGATGGGACGAAATAAAAACAGTGTTGCAGCATATACCAGAAAGAATGTACCAGAGTTAACATTGACCGAGCTGGCAAGCAGCGGTACAAAGGTCGTGATGCCCCCGTAAGCAATCGTCAGAAAAAAGACGGCTGTCGTGACAGGCAAGACCGATCTTTCGAAGAGCTCGATCCTTGCGGTTCTCTTTTGCGGCTTGAACGGGATTTTGGCGCCAAACGTAAGGAGCAGCGCTGCGATGGAGAGACCTGCGGCGGATAGAAACATAGCACTGTACGAGAGATGTTGTATAACCCAGATTCCGAAAATTGGACCGACCGCCATAGCCAAAGTCGTAGCCGTTCCAAACCACCCCATGCCTTCCCCTCGGCGGGTAGAGGGAATCATATCCGTAGCTGCCGTAAATAGGGCCGTCGTAGATACGGCCCAACTCATTCCGTGCACGATTCGAATCCATACTAAAACGGCAATACCGCCAATCCAGTCGTACATATACATCGCTAAGGCGAAAAGAATTAGCCCCCAAACGATAAAAGGACGCCTGCCGAACCGGTCCAGCAGCACGCCGACGATCGGACGGAAAATGACGGCAGACAACATAAATGCCCCCGTCACCAAACCAACCTGTGCCTCATCGCCGCCTAGTTCTTTGATGAACAGCGGCAGCGTTGGAAGCAGCAAATAAAATCCAGTGAACAGAAGCAGCGTTCCTACCGTCATAAAAATAAACGATTTTGTCCAAAGACGCTCCACGCTTCATCCCTCCCTAGTAAGAAGCTATTCTGCCGGTATTCTCAGCATTCTTTCTTTTTCAAATATGGTCTCCTCATATCTTGTTATTTTTATATCGAGACGGTCCAGCGTCTTCTTCATCTCATCCATTCTGGTTTGAAGCTGATTGCGCTGTTCGGCCAAAAGTTTTTTTCTTGCGTCAATCGTTTCATCGCCCTGCTGGAATAAGCGTACATATTCCGTCAATGCTTCAATTGGCAGACCCACGTCCCGCATGCATTTGACAAATTCGACCCATTTGCAGTCTTCTTCCGTGTACTCCCTGATTCCGCTTGGATTGCGGTTTACGCGGGGAATCAATCCGATGCGCTCGTAATAGCGGAGCGTATCCGGCGATACACCAAACTTTCCGCTCACTTCTGTAATCTTCATCCGGTTCACCTCCTGATACCTGATATTATTGCACCTGGAGCCCACCCCAAGTCAAGCGAAGATAAAAAGGATCCTCAAAAGATCGTTAAAATTCAGCGAATCTACCCAGCTCTTTGGACCAATCTTTATATCGTATTTTGGAATAGATTAATTGTAAGAAATGAGAGGGGTGATATTGTGCTACAAGTTATCCAATATATTCAACCGTTACCGGGTTGGAGCATGCCCCATCTAGTACTTTGCAGTGACGGAAACCATTATGTTATCAAATTGTTATCTAATCCTCAGGGAGTCAATGTTCTAGTAAACGAGTTGATTTGCAGCCAATTAGCAAAAAAGATGGATCTCCCTATTCCAGACGGCAAGGTCATTTTCATACCTAAAGGAGTGAATAACAGTCCTTCCTCACAAGAAGGTCCGCATTTTGGCAGCCGCTTCATCCCCCATGGCATACTCCATCCGAGTGACCTGGACCTTGCTAGATGCACGAATATCGGTCAGGCCGCTGATATGATTTTATTCGATTACTGGCTTGATAATAATGATCGGCATATTTGGACGCAGGATAAGCAAAATTTAATCATTGCAGGAGGGCCTGAACCGAAGTTATGGATGATCGATCAAGCCAATGTGTTTAACGGTCCCCATTGGAACGCTAAAACGCTGCTAAATAAGATGAACAATTTCACGGCTTATTGGGGAACACTTTATCAACGCTTCGTTCCTTTTATTGATGGTTCCCACCCTTTTCGTGAATCGCTATCCAAGCTGCATTCCTTGACACGGGATGACTTATTTAATGCTTCCAGCAATATTCCAGTAGAGTGGGGGGTATCCGAACGGGATGTGGTTTCCCTCGTAAATTACATGGAGCATCGGCGAAATGCTATGAATTCCTTGATTCAATCCATAATATATAATTTCCCTGTTTGGTATAAACATTACAAATATTATGGGGGGACAATATGAATAACTTTGAGAGGATTACCGTTTTTCCTGGTACTCATATGCCAGGCGTCCCGTATCAAATCGGTCATCATAACCCAACAGAACTTCCTTATATTGGTGCAGGTGCTCAAGGAGCAGTATTTCAAATTTCTGCCCAGCAATGCGTCAAAATTTATGTGAATGAATCAGATGCTGAAACCGAAGCCAAGGCTCTTCTTGCGGCTGCTTCCGCTTCCTTTATTCCGCAGGTCTATGAGGTCGGCAGGAATTACATCGTGATGGAATACTTCAGCGGACCTGGGTTAAAAGCATTTCTCTCCAATAGATTAGACTTTCCAGACTTTATCGCCGAACAGTTAGTATTGATAATCAAAGAGATGAGACGAGTACAGTTCACTCGTGTCGATACCGCATTACGGCATGTCTATGTAACTCCTCAAAATACATTAAAGGTCATCGATCATGTTAATTCATATCGGACTATACAACCCTATCCTCAGCGTATGCTGAAAAGTTTGTCTAACATCGGCCGCCTGCAGCCTTTTCTCGCATATGTTAGTCACCATCATCCAGAGCTTTATTCCGAATGGAGTCAAGCGCAAATCATTCCGTAAGATGGTTAGTGGATATAAAAATAGAGATTTTAGCTCATTCGAACATGAACTAAAATCTCTTAATTCAACCGTATAAATCTTTTTGAAAGTGAGAGGCTAGGATAGCCCTTCAATCAGCCTCTATCTTGTTTAACTTCGCAGTAAAAATATACAAAGAATACAGCTTACTATTTTTTATCCCAAAATTGTTCTTATAGGACTCTCTTTATCTTGTGTAATTTATTTCAAGTTCATCACATTTGGTGTATGGGTAACAAAACTTTATTTCCTTAAGATCAGTAAAATAAAAATCAACGATCCACTCCTCACCATAATCATAAAAAGACAAGGTCACATCCTTACTAAAAGCTTGAGCAGTGATTTTATCAATTTCTGTTTTTTGCAACTCATTTCCTGTTGTTTTTATCAAAACTACAACTACTTCCCTTCTTTCCTTCGTCATTTTTTTACTTTTTTCAGCGTTTACTCGATATGGAATATTTGTATTTTCAATTGCAGCAGCAACTTCTTGATTCAATTGCTTTTGCATTTTGTTCGAAGGAATTTCAAAGTAGTACTTGATTTCAATAGCGTAAAGTTGCATCTGAGGGCCATTGACAAAAACGATGACGTATAGCAATAGATTTAAAACTAAAAAGGTACTGGAAAATTTTTTTCTCAAAGTGAATAACAGAATGATATAAAAAATAAAAATAACCAATGTTATCATTAAGCAAATTACAGCAGTCTTCCTATTGGTATTCCAAAAATACAATCCAACAAATGTCGAAAAATTAGCAAAAGCTATTAAGAAGGTTCCTAGTAGCAAAAAAGTTTTTTTTAGCATGTTCACTCACCTTATTACTTTTTATGTACTATCTTATAGTCTCTCTCCTCATTTGATCGAAAGTCCAAGAAATGAATACTAATTTAGTACTAGTATAATAGACACAAAATGTCGAATGGTGTCATTCCATGGCTTAAATATGAAATAATGATAAATTTACTTCTGAATTCAAAATTCTCCATGTCTCGCGAAGGCGTGACGAAGGGATATTCTCCAACGCACTCATGAATTTCAGGCCCTCCTGGTTCTCACGTTGTCTATCATGTTGATCAACCGCTGGCATACTAGCTGATGCCAATAACAAAAAAGCATGGGAATTGGAATATTCGCCATGCTCTTTCGCTCATTCGCTCTTCCGCCTTTTTTCGATCCATTCTACTTAGTGACCAGACTGGCGGCATCTATTCTTTCCTGGGATGCATTGAAGCATTTTTTGCAGACTTTCAGAGGCTGTCCGGAGCTGTTTGTCTTCGTATAAAGAAGTTTAATCCGCATACTTTTGCATACCGGACAAGTCCCGCGCCCCCTGGACGGTAGATTCCACAACGCTTTTCCGCGTTTGGATTTGGACATCGGATACCACCTTCATCTCAAATCAAATTAGGGTGCCGCTAAAATACCTTTTTCTTGCCCCGCTCATCCTTCAAAATTTCCACTGCTTCACGGAAACGCAGGGAGTGTATAATTTCCCTTTCCCGCAGGAACTTAAGGCCGTCCTGAAGATCAACATCATCGGTCATGTCGATGAGCCACTGGTATGTAGCCCGTGCCTTCTCCTCTGCCGCAATGTCCTCGTACAGATCGGCGATCGGGTCGCCCTTTGCCTGAATATAGGCTGCCGTCCAGGGCACGCCTGAAGCGTTCTCATAGAACAGTGCACTGTCATGCGCGACGTAATGCGGAGCTAATCCCGCAGCATCCAGTTCTTCCACTGTTGCATCCTTGGTCAGCTTATACACCATGGTGGCAATCATTTCCAGGTGAGCAAGTTCTTCGGTGCCAATATCGTTCAACAGCCCGATGACTTTGTCTGGGATCGTGTACCTCTGATTCAAATAACGCAGTGCAGCGGCCAGTTCTCCATCGGCACCGCCGTACTGCTCAAGCAGCAATCTGGCCATTCGAATATCACATTTGCCTACACGTACTGGGTATTGCAGCTTTTTCTCATAAACCCACATTACTTCGCGTTCCCTCCTTTAACATTCAGCAATTAGCATAGCTTGGAGGCAGTCGTTACACTTGCCACGGCCACGGCACTTTCGACCATTCCCATGGAAATTTGGAATAGGAATGTCCAAAATTCATTAAGGGCCCATAAAGATGCTGAAAATGATTTGCAAGCTGGGTGCGTTCCTGGACAAGCTGATTGTATTGTTGAATAGAAGCTAAGTCGTCGGGATGCGTATCCAGGAATAAATTGAGCTCAACCAGGACAAAATCAAGTGCTTGCAGCTTTTCAAGCATTTCATAGAACTGTGGATCCAAGTTGCCCTTGTGTGACATCATCTCACCTTCCTTTCCCCCATCTGGACTCATAGGGACTGTAAAGTGCGGGCCACAATGTTCCGTGCCTTAACGCATCTTCAGGACTGAACTGGGGAAGATTCAACGGTTGAAAGTGCATAAACAGGTGCGGTGGTGTACTGTACGTCTTGCACAATATCGGCGGGCAGGGGTCAAAAGGGCCGATAAAGGGGGCCCAGGCTACCTCTTGGGGGTGACTCATCGGATGACTCAACGAATGACTCAACGTTCGTTCCTCCTTCTGTATTAAGTTGCTCGGCGTTCTAGGGAGACACCACTCCCAATCCTCACCATTAACATATGACGTTCGCCCAGAATATGAACTACCAATCGCAGAAATACAGCAAAAAAACAAAAAAACTCCTGCCAAAGCGTTTCCTCGCCTTGATAGGAGTTACTTATTTTTAAATACCGGGCTCATATTCTTTGGATTGCTCATTCGATTCCGCGTCCGTAGTATCTGTATCTGTATCTGAATCTTTCGTCTGGTCTTGCTCTTCGACCTGCTTGATATTCACCCGCATGATACGAAGCGGTTCGGCTTCAGCCACCTCAAAGAGCAAATTCGCGATCCGAACAACTCTCCCCACAGCAGGCGCTCCATCCAGCTCTTTAAACAGCCATCCCCCAATGGAATCCACTTTATCATGTTCGATCATGACTCCTGTCAAATCATTTACGTCTTCAATGAGCATCCGGCCGTCAACCGAAAAGGTACCGTCGCTGAGCTTCTCGACCTCCGGGCGATCCATGTCGAACTCATCGTAAAGATCGCCGACGATTTCCTCCATAATTCGCTCTGCCGTGAGCAAACCAGCCGTTCCGCCATATTCATCCACCACGACGGTCAGTTGGGAATGCTTCTTCTGCATGAGGCGCAGGACATGGCTGACTTCCATAGATTCAGGCACATTCAAAATCGGCCGCACAATGGCAGCAATATTTTTAGAGTTGCCTCCGTCGGGCAGGAACAGATCAGCCAGATGCACAAATCCGATGATCTGATCCTTGTCCTCTACGGCAACCGGATATCGGGAATGCTTCGTTTCCTCCACGATCTTCATATTTTCTTCCCAAGTAAGATTCGTGTACAAGCAATCCATATCGGTTCTCGGCAGCATCACCTCGCGGGCCAGTAAATCGGAGAAATCGAACAGATTGTCCATCAGCTTCATCTCGTCTTGATCGATGACGCCGCTTTTCGCGCTCTGATCCATCAAGATGCGGATCTCCTCCTCTGAATGAGCAGCCTCGCCCTCCCCCGCCGGCTCGATGCCGATAAGCCGCAGCAAGCCATTGGCCGCGGAATTCAATAGCCAGATGACCGGCAGGAATAGCCTGTAGAAGAACAGGAGAGGGGCGGACAGCCATAAGGACGTCGATTCCGATTTCTGAATCGCGAGCGATTTCGGAGCGAGTTCTCCAATAACGATATGCAAAAAAGTAATGATCGCAAAGCCAACTGCGACCGATACCGTAGAGATCAGCGTCGTATCAGTAACGCCTATTTTATGCATTAACGGTTCAATCAGCAGCTCTGAAATCGCCGGTTCACCGACCCAGCCCAGTCCAAGCGAAGCCAGCGTAATTCCTAATTGGGTAGCCGATAAATAAGCATCCAGTTTTTTATTTACTTTGAGCGCATAGGCAGCACGCTTGTTGCCTTCACTAACTAATTGAGTCAGTCTGGACTGGCGCACCTTGACCAGCGAAAACTCCGCAGCAACAAAAAATCCATTCAAAAGGACCAAAATAATAACTAGAAACAAATTGAATATCAGCTTGCCGATCTCAAAATCCACATGTCCATCGGGGGGCATAGGTGCAGCGCCTCTTTTCTACAGTGTGATTGCTTTGCGGGATTTAAAATCGATATCCTTATAGTACATATCTGCAACAAGCAGATTGGGGCCACAGCAGCTTGCCGCTTCACAATAGCAATTGACTTTCTGATTCAGCGGATGATCGTTCTGCCATTTGGCAAAAATATCATCCAGCCGCTCCTCATGCACGTTGCCAAACGAAGGAATATCAGCAAAATCCGTTACAAACACTTCGCCTGTAAACATGTTCACGTTGACTCTATTTCGGCCGTCTGGGTCATTGCGTACCGTGACCAGCGGTTCATTGCGCAGCCTCTTCAGCAAAGCAGCGTCGGCTTCACTGCCGTTGCAGGCGAAGAACGGCAGCGTGCCGAACAGCATCCATATCTCTTTATTACGCTTATCCAGCAGTGAGTGAATCGCCCGGCGCATATCGTCCAGTGACAACACAGGCAGCCCTTTGGCAAAATTGGAGGCATACATCGGGTGAACCTCATGCCGGCGGCAGCCCATTTCTGTAATCAGCTGATGTATCGCCGGCAGCTTCGTATGAGTCCGGTAATTTATCATGGACTCTGCTGAAATGTACATGCCCGCTTCGCTCAATTTGCGTGAATTTTCAATCATTGTATGATAGAGCTTATTGGCAACCTCTTTTTTTACAGGATGTCCGCTATGCGCGAAGCCTACTTCATAGAAATCCTCTTCATTCGTATAATTGAACGAAATATGCATAACGTCCAAATAAGGCAGCAGTTTCTCATACCGCTCATAATCGAGGGTAAGGTTTGAGTTGATTTGCGAACGAATCCCGCGCTTCCTTGCATACTTAAGCAAAGGTACAATTTTCTCATCCACCATCTGCTTGCGGAAAGTCGGCTCACCGCCAGTAATACTGATCGTACGCAAATGCTCGACCTCATCGAGGCGCCGAAGCATTAATTCCAGTGGAATTTGTTCCGGCTCTTTCAATACGAGACTCTCCCCGACAGCACAGTGCTCACAGCGCATGTTGCACAAATTCGTTACGGTCATTTCAACGCTCGTCAGCATATGTTGCCCGAATTCGCGCAGGGATACAATCGGATCCCACGGATCATCCTGAGGACTGACAGGGAATATAGCAGCAGCTTCATTACTAATTATCTTCATTATTGGCCCACCTTAATTCTTTTATTAACCTAAAAAGAAAAGAGTGCACACAACCGCACACCTTTCCTTTTTTTAATCTATTACATTCGCCGGTTCACTTCATCATGTTAACCAATTCCATTCATTCCGTCTACTTCGGTAATGACGATCGATAAATGCCGGGACAAATCCAAGTCATACGGAGCCTTCAAGTCTGCCCCGAGCGGATCGGTTAAAATCCGGACAACCGGACGCTGTGGAAAAATTCCATCGATTTTGACAACGACGCCTTTCTCCCCCGTACTCAGCTTGACGGTCACTCCCAGCGGATAGATCGCCACGCGGTCGCGAAACACCTCAAGCTTAGACTTCTCGTACAAGCTGCCGCATCCAGTATACAACACCTCAAGCGCCTGATGGGGCAGCATCGCTTGACGGTATACCCGGTGGGTCGTCATGGCATCGTAGGAATCCGTGATCGCGATCCACCGGGCAAATTCACTAATTTCATCTCCTTTTATTCCGCGAGGATATCCGCTCCCGTTTAACCGTTCATGATGCTGATAAGCGCAATGCGCTGAAATGAGAGGAATGCCTGGCTCGTCTTTTAACATTTTAAAGCCGATTTCCGCATGCTTCTTGACTTGTTCATACTCCGCATCCGTTAACCTGTCTGGCTTAGTTAACAGTTCAAGCGGCAGCTTCGTTTTTCCAATATCGTGCAGCAGGGCGCCGAGTCCAAGCAGAGTCAGCTCATTTTTAGAATATCCGTGAACTTGTCCTAACAATATCGTATATATGCATACATTCAGAGAATGCCGATATAAATAATGATCTATGCTGTTAATATTCATCATCATAATCATCGCGTCTTCACGTGAGCTTAGATCATCCATAATGCTCTCTACAAGTCCAGAAAAGGTCTTTCCCAAATAAGGATAGACTAGGCCTTTAACCGCTGGCCCCGTCATTTTTCGAAATTGGGTGCGGATCTCATTCAGCGCCCTGCGGCGCGTCTCATCCTCGATCATTTCGGTTAGAACAACGTCATCCGTGCGCGAATCAGCTACATAAACGAAGTTTAAACCGTGACTGCGCAGCCTTTGAATAATGACTTCCGTAAGCTCTGCATTCTCCGATAAAAGTATAACGCCATCTTCATTATATATTTTTTTCCCCAATCTCATCCCGGGCTGTAAGGAGTTAATCGATATTAACCGCATAAATCCACTTCCGTCTCTTATAGTAAGTTATGATGTGTCAATGCGAAAAGCGGCCTTATAATGTACTATGCTGGTGTATGTTTTAGATTAGCGCATGATGAAAATCCAAAATAAAGCAGCAAGAATGAAACGATAATAAGCAAAATGTCTCAATTGAATTTTCTGAATGGATTTTAAAAAGGCGATCACGACCAAATAAGCAACAACAAACGAAACTAAAAAGCCAATCGCAAAATGTCCTATAGTTTCCAAACTTAAATAGCGGTAAGCGTCCAGCATTTCATAACCGGATACAGCGAACATAATCGGTATGGCAATTAAAAAGGAGAAATCGGCAGAAGCTTTGTAACTGGCTCCGCTGAACATTCCGCCAGCAATCGTGGAACCGGAGCGGGAAAATCCCGGCCACAGCACCGAAATACATTGATACAAGCCGATCATCAACGCTTGCTTATACGTCAGTTGGTCGATTTCCTTGGCTGTAGGGCGCCCCTTGTTCTTAGAGAACCATTCCGCTGCAATCATAAATACGCCGCCGGCTAACAAGGCCCACAGTACCGTGGAAGGGCTGAACAGGCTTTTAATAAAATCTCGAAAGAAATAACCTACGGTCAGTGCGGGAGCAATACCTAACAGAACGTGAACAAGGTCAAGCCTTTTGAGCGGCGCCCGGTTTTTGAATATGGTAACCGCCTTCTTGTTCATACCTAGCAAACCGCTGATTCGCTCCCGGTATACCCAGGCAATAGCCAGAATCGCTCCTAGCTGGATGACGATCATAAAAGTTTTCATTTCGGGCGTTGAATCGTCAAACCCGAGCAGCTTAGCTGTTAAAATCATATGCCCTGTTGAAGAAACAGGGATAAATTCCGTCAGCCCTTCAACAATACCCAGAATAATCGAGACGATATAGCTCATAATTCCCTCCTCAGCTTGATTCGGAGTTCAAACATTTGCAGCATCATAAATTTTCATTAAAGGTTTCGGTTTTCGCCTTCCATCGATTGTAAAAGCAGCTTTCCACAGCACCTGCGGTCTGAAGCTCTATTCGCAGCAAGTCCCGTAAAAACTCCGGAAGCATAAATTCCATTTCACTGCCCAGCTTAAGACTTTCATACCCAATGCCAAAGGTAAACATATCAAGCGTACCTACGGCATAAACGCCTTCTGGAACGATCGGAACTCCCTGTACGCTTGCTTGGACTATTTTGTGAAATGGGGCTGCCGCAGGATCATAAATAATTTCCAGGCCATCAACGCAAATTCCCCCTAATTGTTTGCCGCGAAAGCCGAAGCCAAATATTTGCTTATCGGCTATTTCCGGCAGCAAGGATTGTTCCAGGCTGTACAATATATGCTCGCCTTTCAAATTCATGCGGCATGGATTGATAGGAGATGGACAGCAGGCGTGCAGCATCCCTTCGCTCACTTCTCCCGCCGGCAGCCCGGACAATAACTGTCCGCTGTTTACGATGGACAAGTCGCTGCCCGTAAATCTTCTGACGGCCTGGGCAAGCAAGTTCCCGAACGGCGATTCATAATCATAACGGATCGTTAGCTCTTGCTCGGTAACCGCGACAGTTCGGGCCATGCGCTCCAATGCCCGGTCCTTATGAATTTGCAGGGCGCCCAGCACGTCCAGATCGTCCGCGCCGCTCTCCACAGGCAGGCATACTCCGGAAGCTACCGCTGGCCTTCCTGACGCCGCGTCTTTCTGCACTTTAATCAGCCCCAGATGCCGGCCGAATTTGCCTGCCGCCGTAATCATCGTCTGTCCGACCCGTAATGGCTCCTCCAGCAAATGATGGGTATGACCGCCGATGATCAGATCGATGCCCTGTACCTGCTCTGCCAATTGGCGGTCAAACGGCAAGCCTACATGAGACATAACAATTACAAGGTCCGCTTCACTGCGCAGCTCGCTGACGGAATCCGCAACAGCATGCATAGGATCAAGCGCTTTAAGGCCTAGCAGTTCATAAAATTCAGCATAAGCGGCTGTAACCCCGACCAGCCCGATTTTAAGTCCGGCCTTTTCCAGGATCAGATGCCTGTTCATCCATACGGGCGGCAAACCAGTATGCAAATCCAGCATATTGGCGCATACAACCTGAGATGTCAAACCTGCATAGGCATGCTCGAGCTGCTCCGGTGTAAAGGTCAGGCCTTCGTTGTTGCCTATCGTGATGGCGTCATATTCCATCAGATTTAAGACATCTACATTGACTTGTCCCATCGTCCCTTCCGTCTCCAATGCTGCGCGATCCATATGATCGCCAATATCAAGCAGCAGTACAGGTCCGCTTTGCTGACTGCGAAGCTCCTTCACCATAAAGGCGATATGTCCCATGGCACCGAAATGACTGTGTAAATCGTTGGTATACAGAATCGTCAGTGTGTCCTCTTCCGCATTCGGCAACATGAATTGTCCCTCCCCGGTCTGTACCTGTACAGCCGTTCTAATAAAAGTTTTAGATGTACAATATTATATACCTCAAATTTGTTCATTGTCTCCCTAAATATGATATATTATAAGGGTTTATTAAGCATGACGAGGTGAAAATGATATGAAGCTGACGATTTATCTATTTGCTGGATTAGCTGATCGCATCGGTACTTCACGACTTGAACTAACTTACGGGGATAACGCGGTCACCGCCGATCAATTGAAACGTTTTATAGCTGGCCTATACCCGGATGCTGCTTCGTTAATTAACATTTCTTTTCTTGCCGTCAATCAAGAATATGCTGCGGGCGATCTTGTCATTACCGAGCAGGATGAAATTGCACTTATCCCCCCTGTTTCAGGAGGCAAAGGCGATTCCAGTTCCTCTTCCTTCCATTCGCAATGCAATATGTACACAATCACTTCCCTGGCGCTTTCGGTCGATGAAGTGACAAGCAAAGTAAACACCGCCAATCATGGCGCGACATTGGTCTTTGTCGGAACAACCCGGGAAATGACCGGCAGCCAACGGACCATTCATTTGGAATATGAAGCTTACATTCCTATGGCTCTATCCAAAATGGAACAGATCGGCGAAGAGATCGCCGCAAGCTGGCCGGGCACGAAATGCGCGATCAGCCACCGGATTGGTCAGGTCAACATTGCCGAGAGCAGCGTTATCATCGCCGTCTCCACCCCCCACCGGAACGACAGCTATGAAGCGAGCCGCTATGCCATTGAAAGATTGAAGCAGATCGTCCCTATTTGGAAAAAGGAAATTTGGGAGGATGGGACGGAATGGAAGGGCCACGGTCAAGGACCTTGGGATCCATCTGCGCCAGGACAAATATCACACAAAGAGCATCTTTAGACCCATAATATCATTGCCATTCCAGTTCTTTCCTGATATCATGAAAGAAATACTGTAGAATAATGAGGTGTCATCGTTCTTGAAACTACATGTAATCGAAATCAGTCCTGGCGACCGGCTTCAAAATGATATTTTTAATCAATTCGGCGTTTTAATCCTGCATAAAGGAACAGAACTGACCGGTGATGCTATTGTAAAATTGATGCAGCACGGTATAGACTACATCGATATTGAACCTCGAACTATAGACATCGATCGGCCTGCAGCTAGCGGCTATTCCGAACAAGTAACTAAAGTAATTCCGCTATTTGATCAAGCGGTAGATGGCTTCGAACAGATTTTTCTGGAAGCGCTATCCAGAGGCACTTTTGATGAATCTCGCGTCGATGAGCTGCTGAACCCTTTAGTGAATGAACTGATCGGCCAGAAAGATGTCGTCTCACTTCTTCTACTGTTGAATAACGATGATAATTATACATACAATCATTCCATACAGGTCGGAATGCTCTCTTATTATATCGCAACCTGGCTAGGTTATCCTAAACAAGAAGCATACAAAGTCGGTAAAGCCGGCTATTTGATCGATATTGGCAAATGCAAGATCTCTCAAGAGATTCTTTCCAAGCCAGGCAAGCTGACGGCGGAAGAATTCGAAGAGGTCAAACGCCATACATATTACGGCTCCGATATTATTCTCAAATCAACCGGTGATGAAATATCCGCATTAGTTGCCCTGCAGCATCATGAACGGGAAGACGGCAGCGGCTATCCGCAAGGACTCAGCGACAAGGATATCCACCCTTATGCTAAAATAGCTGCCGTAGCCGACGTTTACAGTGCAATGACGTCCAACCGCGTATACCGGTCCAAGCAGGAGCTGCTCACCGTGCTCCGCGAATTGAACGCACTTAGCTTTGGTCAGCTTAGCCCTGAACCGACTCAGGCGCTGATCAGGCATTTGCTGCCGAACTTCATCGGCAAGAAAGTGATGTTGAATTCAGGCGAGGTAGGATCGATTGTTATGACGAACCAGACCGACTTTTTCCGTCCGCTCGTACAGACCGATGCCGGCTTCATCGACTTGTCCAAAGAGCGCGAGATGACGATTACCGAAGTATACATTTAACTCGGCATAATGAACAGCCCTTTCCTATCCTTTTGGATAGTGAATGGGCTGTTTTTATTGTTCTTTGGTTGCCGGTTTTTGCCTTAGTACTTGACTGAGTACTTGCTTGAATACTTGACTGAGCATTTGCTATTGCGCATACTTGCTAAGGCTAAGCGCGAATTAAATATCTTCTTGGCTAGACACTGTCTTTCATGCGTGCCAATCAAATGGAGTAATTCAGCAGGTCTATTCCCGCTAAGCTCCATCTACTCCAGCCAACTCCCATCAAGTCTCGTAAGTCCCATTAAGTCACACCAAGCAGGGAGCTCTTTCAGGCTTTGCTTACATAAAGTATCTGGCCATTTTTTGATCAAGCAATAATATTCGATTGACCAAACCTTCTTCATCAAAAATTACCGAAATAACATAAACATCTTCCATTTCCTCCTGTGTCAATTTGACATCCGGTTCTGAATCTATGAATTTCTTGCTATTTGTATCGTAAGCATAATCTATGTACTCAGCTGTATCGATTATGTATACCTCACCATATATTTCTTTCACCTTATCCCTGTGCATGCCAATTTGTAACCGATGAGCCCGAAAAATATCGGATGAATTAACATCCAGCACAATCCCGGCTACCTTGTCATTTCGATACATTATCGTCACGCCTGGGTCATATTTAATCATAAATTTCATTATTTCTTCTCCTGACCCCAATATTTTCTCGGCATCAGAACGATCCATTCCGTAATGCACTTTGGTTTTCTTATCCCCCTCCTTAGTAATCGTCATATCTTTCAGCGTTACCGAATCATTTTCAGATTTTCCTGTACAGCCTCCAAGTAAAAATATGAATAATGCTGCCAACAATAGAGGAAACTTATACTTCATTTTTCATAACATCCTTTTTTTCTTAAATTTTAACAATAAAAAAAGAATTTTGCTATAGTTTGATGAATAATGAAACAAGCTGACTTCCTTATTACAAAGAAGTCAGCTTGTTTTTTAAAAAGGCAGATTAACCGATACTGCCTTCCATCTCGAACTTGATTAATCTATTCATCTCAACCGCATATTCCATCGGCAGCTCTTTCGTAAATGGCTCGATGAAGCCCATCACGATCATTTGCGTCGCTTCGTCCTCGGTCAGACCGCGGCTCATCAGATAGAACAGCTGGTCTTCAGACACCTTCGATACCGTAGCCTCATGCTCCAGAACGATGTTATCGTTCATGATTTCATTATAAGGAATCGTATCGGACGTCGACTCATTGTCCAGAATCAACGTATCGCACTTGATGTTCGATTTGGCGCCTTCCGCCTGACGGCCAAAGGAAGCCAGACCGCGGTAGGTTACTTTCCCGCCGTGTTTACTGATCGACTTGGAGACGATCGTCGACGTTGTGTCTGGAGCTAAATGGATCATCTTTGCGCCGGAATCCTGATGCTGATTTTTGCCGGCTACAGCGATCGACAGCACGCTGCCTTTTGCGCCGCGGCCTTTCAGTACGACAGCAGGATATTTCATCGTCAGTTTAGAGCCGATGTTACCGTCAACCCACTCCATGTTCGCATTCTCTTCAGCTACAGCCCGCTTTGTAACGAGGTTATAGATGTTCGGAGCCCAGTTCTGAATCGTCGTGTAACGAACGCGCGCGTTCTTCTTACAGATGATTTCAACTACCGCGCTGTGAAGGGAATTCGTGCTATATACCGGAGCGGTACAGCCCTCTACATAGTGTACGAAGCTGTCCTCATCGGCAATGATCAGCGTTCTTTCGAACTGCCCCATGTTCTCGGAGTTAATGCGGAAGTATGCCTGCAAAGGAATTTCGCATTTCACGCCCTTAGGGACGTAAATGAAGCTTCCTCCCGACCACACCGCACTGTTCAGGGCTGCAAACTTGTTGTCTGCCGGCGGAACGATGGTACCGAAATACTCGCGGAAAATTTCCGGATGCTCTCGCAGGGCCGTATCAGTGTCACTGAAAATAACACCCTGCTCTTCCAGTTCCTTCTGCATGCTGTGGTAAACGACCTCAGATTCATACTGGGCCGATACGCCAGCCAGGAACTTCTGTTCTGCTTCCGGAATACCGAGCTTATCGAACGTTTCTTTAATTTCTGCCGGAACTTCTTCCCATGTCTTCCCTTGCTTCTCCGACGGTCTTACATAGTACTGAATCTCATCGAAGTCAAGCTCATCCAGGTCGCCGCCCCAACGCGGCATCGGCATTTTCTCAAACTGTTCAAGCGATTTCAGGCGGAAGTCAAGCATCCACTGCGGTTCATTTTTAATTTTTGAAATTTCCTCAACGATTTCACGAGTCAAGCCTTTGCCTGACTGGAAAATAGATTTATGCTCGTCGCGGAAACCATATTTGTATTCCCCGATATCGGGAGCCTTCTTAGCCATGATGGATTACCTCCTTAATTTATGACTCTTGAATCCCCTTCTTCAATGCGTTCCAAGCTAGAGTCGCGCATTTGATCCGTGCAGGAAATTTATTAACTCCGGATAGAGCCTCGATATCCTCCAGCTCATCAAAATGGACGTCCTCGCCTTTCATGAGGGAAGAGAAGCGCTCGGCCAGTTGAAGAGCCTGCTCGAAGGTAAGGCCTTTAACAGCCTCCGTCATCATCGATGCCGATGACATACTGATCGAGCAGCCTTCCCCAGTAAACTTCGCGTCCCTTACGATGCCGTCTTCGACGATAAGCTGCAGAGATATGCGATCCCCGCAGGTCGGATTGTTCAAATCTACAGTCAAGACGTCATTATCAAACTTCCCGCGGTTGCGGGGGTTTTTATAATGATCCATAATAACGCGCCGATATAAGTCGTCAAGTTGCATTACTTGAAATACTCCTTTGCTTGGATTAAAGCGTCGGCCAAACGGTCGATGTCTTCTTCCGTATTGTACAAGTAGAAGCTAGCTCTCGCCGTCGCACTCACTTCAAGCCAGCGCATGAGCGGTTGGCAGCAATGATGTCCTGCCCGGATCGCGATGCCCGATGCATCAAGCACCGTGGCTACGTCATGCGGATGAACATCATCCAGATTGAACGTAATCAATCCGACTTCCCTTTCCCGCGGTCCATAAATCGTCACACCCTCGATTTCAGACAGCCGTTCAATCGAGTAGGCGGCAAGCTTCGTTTCATGGCGGTGAATTTCATCCAACCCGATCTCCTCGAGGAAATCAATAGCTGCGCCCAACCCAACCGCTCCGGCAATGATCGGCGTGCCGCCCTCGAATTTATAGGGAAGCTCCTTCCAGGTCGATTCGTATAATCCTACGTCATCGATCATTTCTCCGCCGTATTCGATCGGTTCCATGGCCTCAAGCAGACGCTTCTTACCATATAGTACCCCAATCCCCGTCGGAGCGCACATTTTATGACCGGAAAAAGTATAGAAATCACAGTCCAGGTCCTGGACATCGACCTTCATATGCGGCGTGCTTTGAGCTCCATCCACGACCATGACGGCTCCATGGCGATGGGCAATTTCAGCGATCTGTTTCACAGGATTCACCACGCCCAGCACGTTCGAAACGTATGACATAGCTACGATTTTTGTCTTTGGAGTTACGGTCTTCTCCACATCCTCCAACAAGACGCTGCCGTCCGGCTGCAGCGGAATATATTTCAACACAGCCCTGTTCTTTAAGGCCAGCTGCTGCCAAGGAATGAGATTACTGTGGTGCTCCATCTGCGTAATGACAACTTCATCGCCTTCACTAAGGCCAGAAGCCCCATAGGAGGATGCGATAATATTCAGCGCCGTCGTCGTCCCCCGGGTAAAAATAATTTCTTCCGTATGCTGAGCGCCGATAAAACGGGCCACTCTCTCGCGAGCCGACTCGTAATCATCCGTAGCGCGGCTGCCCAGCGTGTGAACCCCGCGATGCACGTTGGCGTTATCCCATTCATAATAATGCTTCAACGCTTCGAGCACCTTACGCGGCTTCTGGGAGCTTGCCGCACTATCGAGATAGACGAGCGGATGCCCGTTAATCTCCTGATTTAGAATAGGAAATTGCTCTTTAATCAGCGTCGGGTTCATTGTCCAAGCTTCCTTTCCACCAGCGTCTGCAATTGCTGCCGCAGCTGCTCCAGCGGAATATCCGCTACAACGGGAGCCAGGAAGCCATAAATAATGAGACGCTCTGCATCCTCTTTACTAATGCCGCGGGACATCAAGTAGTAAATTTGTTCCGGGTTCACCTGACCTACGGACGCCGCGTGACCTGCCGTTACATCGTCCTCATCGATAAGAAGGATAGGATTCGCGTCTCCGCGTGCTTTCGGGCTTAGCATAAGCACCTTCTCGGTTTGCTCGCCATTCGCTTTCGTAGCGCCATGCTCAATCTTGGTAATCCCATTAATAATCGCCGTGGACTGCTCGCGCATGACCGCACGGGTGATCATCTGGCTATCCGAGCTCTTACCGAAGTGAACGGCTCTCGTCGTATAGTTCAGTTTCTGGGAACCGGAACCGATGGCAATGACTTTGGCATCCGATGAAGATCCGTTGCCTTTCAATACAGATGCCGTGTCGCTCATTGTGTCGCCAGCGTTCATTTCACCGATGATCCATTCGATGCGTCCGTCATTCTCGATCACGGAACGGCGGTATGTTAAATCGGTCGTCTTCTCGCATAAATTATGCACGGTCGCAAATTGTACCTTTGCGCCTGCTTGAACGAACACTTCAGCTACTCCGTTGTGCACGATAGCGTCTGAGAGGTCGCCGGAAATGTAATTATCCACGTAAGTTACGCGGCTGTTTGCCTCAGCAACAATCAGTACGTGCGGAGCGAATACAGCCTTGCTGTCGTCCACAATATAGATGCTTTGCAGCGGAACCTCAATTTCCACGTTCTTCGGAACATAGAGGAAGATACCGCCGCTCCACAATGCGGAGTGAAGCGCTGTAAGCAGGTTCTCATCGCTTTTCACGACGTTATGCAAATATTTCTGCACCAGGTCGCCATGCTCGCGCACTGCCGTTTCCAGGTCCGTAAAAATAACGCCCTTGGCAGCCAATTCCGCGGATAGCTTCGTAAATACGGTCGCTGAGTTCCGCTGAACGATCAAATTGCTCTGTTCGTTCAAATCGACCAGGCTGGTCACGATCTCTGGAATTTCCTGCGCTGTCTCTCCTTGCCCTTGGCGAGGCGTTCCGTAGTTCTGCAAATTCCAACGGTCGATTCTCGTTTTCTCCAGCTTCGGCAATTCAAGCTCTGCCGCAAGCTTCAATGCGTTCATGCGACTTTCTGTCAACCAAGCCGGTTCTCCGTTGCTCACGGAAGCGGTCTTCAATACATCCGGTTCTACCGGTAGAACGGTTTGTGTAGTCATCTTAGCTCCTCCTTCCTCCTTCCGTTAAACTTGCTCTCCCACTGTCTCGTCAACAATACCAAGCTCTTCCTTAATCCAGTCGTAACCGTCTTTCTCCAGACGCTCAGCCAGTTCAGGACCGCCGGACTTCACGATACGCCCCTGCATCATCACATGGACGAAGTCAGGCTTGACGTAGTCAAGAAGCCGTTGATAGTGAGTAATGATCAAGAAACCGCGATCTTCGCTGCGCATACTATTTACGCCTTCAGCCACGATGCGCAAAGCGTCGATGTCGAGACCGGAGTCAACCTCGTCAAGGATAACGATCTTCGGATCAAGCAGCATCATTTGCAAAATTTCGTTCCGCTTTTTCTCCCCGCCGGAAAATCCTTCATTCAAATAGCGATGGGCAAATTCAGGATTTATTTCGAGCTCCTTCATCTTGCCTTCCATCTGGCGGATGAATTTTATTAGAGAAACCTCGTTGCCTTCCCCGCGGCGTGCGTTGATCGCACTGCGAAGGAAATCGGAGTTCGTTACGCCGGCAATTTCGCTTGGATATTGCATTGCCAGGAACATGCCTGCACGCGCGCGCTCATCCACTTCCATTTCCAGCAAATCTTCACCATCGAGCAGCGCCTTGCCATCGGTAACTTCATACTTAGGATGGCCCATCAGCGCGGAAGCGAGCGTACTTTTTCCCGTTCCGTTCGGTCCCATGATGGCGTGAACTTCCCCACCTTTTATTTCAATGTCGATTCCCTTAAGAATCTCCTTGTCCTCAATTGTCGCTTTAAGTCCCTCAATAACGAAATGTGTAGCCATGTTTACTGCTCCCTCCATTAAGTCGTTAGAATCTTTAACGTATATTAAAATAGGGACGCCTCCCTTTGCTTCCTGCATTATAGCACAATTATTATCACATTAGAATTATTCTAAGTGATTCTCACTGATTCTCATTTTTATTCTAACCTAATTCGGATGCTTAAGCAATGTGCCACAGCTGGATTGAAGGGATTACAGCGTCAGTTTGGATTGGATTCGGAGAAGGGAGCTGTACCGGGCTGGGTTACCGGATTGGGGGTACTCACCTGCTGGCGGGAAGAGAAGCTTTCATTCCGGAGGCTTCGCCAAGCACGTTTTTTGTCGAAGAAACCATCGGCGATTTGCCACAAAGATGACGCCTTGGCCCAGCTTATATATAGATAAAGGCAGCTCAGGTAACCCTGCAGCTGCCTTGTTATTGCAAACAAATATAGTATGGCCTTTAATGATTAATTTTGATTCAAAAATTCGATCAAAGCCTTGTTGAATTCCTCGGCATGCGTTGCATTAAACCCGTGCGGCCCGCCTTTGATGATTGCGAGCTGACTGGACGGGATAGCCTCATGCGCCAACTTGCCGCTTACCTCGAAGGGAACGAGGGCATCGGAATCCCCATGGAGAATCAATGTCGGAATGTTGAATTTCTTCAGGTCGTCGCGGAAATCAGTGTAGCTGAACGCCGAGATGCAGTCCAGCGTTCCCTTCGGAGAAGCAAAGGCGGCAATGTTCAAGTTATAAATCCGGAATGGCTCACTAACCAAGTCCGTCCGATTTCCTACTGCAAAAAAATTCGCCGTAAAAGAATCAAGAAACGCAAGGCGGTCATTTTTTACGCCATTTTGGAATTCGGCGATCGTTTCATCATCGAGCCCTCCCTGCGGGTTGTCCTCCGATTTGTACAAATACGGAGGAATAGCACCTGCAAAAACTGCTTTTTTCACCCGATCGGTGCCATACGTTGCGACGTATCTGGCCACTTCCCCGCCACCCATCGAAAATCCGACCAGTGTCACCTCACGCAGGTTCAAATGCTCAAGCAACTGATGAAGGTCCGCCGCCAGCGTATCGTAATCGTATCCTTCCCAAGGTTGGGAGGATTGACCAAAGCCACGGCGGTCATACGTAATGACCCGATACCCCGCTTCTACAAGCGCTGGTACCTGATTCTCCCATGAACGTCCGCTCAGCGGCCACCCATGAATCAAAACGACCGGCTTACCATTTCCATAGTCCTCATAATACAGCTTGATTGGATTTCCATTTTCCTCTCCTACCCTTACTTTTGCCATTTTGCTCTCCTCCATTATTAAATAATTTCCATGCAAAAATTGTACTGTAAGATGTGCAGGTGACAAATCCAGAAACATGCCCTGAAATAAAGCAGAAAACTTAATATCTATTTCTACTTTAAGTACTATGAGACCATCCAAGTGCCTAGAATAGATTAAATTGTTTTTTGCCTCAGCCAATCCCCTGTTGAACAAAGATAAGAAACAGGGCCGGATCAAGCTTGGACCCAGCCCTCTGATGCAGTTTATGGTGCTCCTATCCCAAATACGTACGAAGCATCCACATATGCTTCTCCAAATCGGCTATAAACCCGGTTAGCAAATCGGCCGTCGCTTCATCGCCTGCTTTGTCGGCGAGCTCAATGCCTTCCTGAAAAGATTCGGACAGTGTAGCAAAGTCCTCAACCAGGGTTTGCACCATAGCCCGCTGATCTTCTTTTCCCGTTGCCTCATGAATTGTAGCAATTTCCAAGTACTCTTTCATCGTAGCAGCCGGACTGCCCTTAATTGTAAGCAGCCGTTCGGCAACGGCATCCATTTTCTCGGTAACCTCGTCGTACAGTTCCTCAAACTTAGCATGTAGCGTAAAGAAGTTTTCTCCTTTTACATACCAATGATAATTGTGTATTTTCACATACAACACGTTGAGATTAGCGACTTGCTCGTTAAGTACCTGCTCCAAACTTGACTTGTTTGTTTTACCAGCTTTGTTTGCGGACTTCGAATCGGCTTTAGCCATAATGCAATCCCTCATTTCCACGTTTATTGTTATATGTTCACCCCAGAGCACGTAAAACATGCCTGAAATGAATATAAGTTATTTACCGGGCTCTATCCACCCATATTATTTATGTTACCCGGGTCTAGTTTTTACGAAACAAATTAAATCACTCCACGACTTGGCTTCATATACTTTATCCCAACATCGCAGCCTTGAAAAAAGTAATGCTAATTACACACTTTTCCGATATACTAACTTTAAACTAATTTTAATTTAAGTTTTCTATATTTAAATAGAAAAAAATTAGAAAATTCATATTATTTTGGAGGTGCCTTATCATGTCCTCATATCATCCATTTTCCACAGAGGATGCGGTGGCTTATGCCAGATCGATCCCTGGATTTTTCCGTGAAGATGCCGCGCTTGCTTGCGAAGAAATCGGTGATGGCAACTTAAACCTGGTGTTTAGAATTGCCGATCCGCAGCGAAGCAAGAGCCTGATCGTTAAACAGGCGCTCCCTTATGCCAAAGTCGTTGGCGAATCATGGCCGCTAAGCCTGGACCGGGCCCGCATCGAGCGGGAAGCGCTGGAAATTCAGCATCGCCTCTGCCCCGATCTCGTACCTGCTATTTATGGCGGGGATAACGAGCTGGCAGTAACCGTAATGGAGGATTTGTCCGGTCACACCATTATGCGTAAAGGCCTGATAGACGGCCAGCGTTACGACCATTTTGCTGAGCATATCGGCCGCTTTATTGCGACAACGTTGTTCTATACATCGGATCTGGGTATGAATCAACAGAATAAGAAGCTGCAGGCCGCACGTTTTGTCAATCCTGATTTATGCAAAATTACCGAAGATTTAATATTCGAGGATCCTTACCGGAATGCCGACAACAACGACTTTAGCGAGGACATCCGTCACGAGGCGGAGAAGCTGTGGCACGATACGGAGCTTCACCTCGAAGCAGCTTTGCTCAGAGAGAAATTTCTGACCCATGGCGAGGCTCTGCTTCACGGCGACCTGCATACCGGCAGCATCTTTGTCACTTCCGAATCCACAAAAGTCATCGATCCCGAATTCGCCTACTACGGCCCCATTGGTTTTGACCTCGGAGCTGTTATTGGCAATTTGCTGCTGAACTATGCTGCACAGCCCGGCTGGAGCAACAGCCCAGCTGTTTTGCAAGAACGCCGCGAATGGCTTTTGACGACAATCAGCAGCGTCTGGAACCATTTCGAGCATCATTTCCGCAAGCTCTGGGACGCTGAAGGAGGAGATTTCATGTTCAGAACCCCGGGCTACCAGGATCTTTTTATGAAAAAAGTGCTGCAGGACGCTATCGGATTTGCCGGCTGCAAGGTCATCCGCCGTATTGTCGGCTTGTCCCACGTTGCGGATATTGAGACGATCGTAAATGATGCCCATCGCCAGCAAGCCAAAGTAACGGCGCTTGAAATTGGCAAGCAGCTTGTGAAGAAAGGCAGATCGGCTGCTTCTATCGGCGAAGTGGCCAGGTGGGCCAGTACAGCCGCAGCTAAGGAGGAAATAAACGCATGACCGAGGATTTAGGTAAAAAGGACCCGCCAGGCCAGCGTAGCCGCGAACCTCTTTTAAGCCTCCGCTGGGAGGTAAATAAGCTTCTGATGCTCGACCAGCGCCTGCTTCCAGAAGAGATTGTCTTTCTGGAGCTGACAACCCCGGAAGAGGTCTGGGATGGCATCCATGCAATGAAGGTCCGGGGCGCACCGGCCATAGGCATCGCTGCAGCATATGGGATCGTTCTTGGAGCGAACTCGTTCCAAGGCGGGGAGCCACAATGGCTGGAACACGTTTTGTCCACAGCGAAGTATTTAGCGACCTCCCGTCCGACTGCCGTCAACCTGTTTTGGGCGCTCGACCGGATGAAGGATCGCGCTGCACAGCTTGCTGAAGAGCACAGCGATCTCTCCTCGCGAAACGAAGGACTGCTTGCAGAAGCGATCGCGATTCACCAGGAAGATGAGGACGTTTGCCGGAAGATCGGAGAACATGCGCTTCCGCTCTTTAAGGACGGGATGGGCGTGCTTACACACTGCAATGCGGGTGGACTTGCGACAGCCAGATACGGAACGGCTCTCGCTCCGTTCTACCTTGCTTCAGAGCAGGGGATGAACCTTAAAATATATGCCGACGAAACAAGACCTGTTCTTCAAGGAGCGCGGCTGACCGCGTTCGAACTGCAGCAAGCGGGAATCGATGTCACCTTGCTGTGCGATAACATGGCTGGGCTTGTCATGTCAAAAGGCTGGATTGATGCGGTCATCGTAGGTACAGACCGGGTGGCCGCCAACGGAGATGCCGCTAACAAAATCGGCACATACAGTCTCGCTGTTCTAGCTAAGGCGCATAACATTCCTTTTTATGTCGCCTCGCCATTATCCACAATAGACTTACAGACGGATACAGGACAACAGATCCCGATTGAAGAACGGCCAGAGCATGAAGTTACAGAAGGGTTTGGCAAACGTACGGCGCCAGCCGGCATAAAAGTATTTAACCCTTCCTTTGACGTAACTCCGCACCATTTAATCACAGCGATCATAACTGAGAAGGGTGTCGTCAGAGCTCCGTTTAAAGAAAACCTGGCTGCTCTTTTCCAACGATCTGTATAAGCACCCTACAAGAGATCGTATAAGATTTTGAAGTTTCTCATTATTTTCTGAAAATTTACCATTTGTTGAAAATAAACAAAAAGAAGCATTAATTTAAATCTTTAGGACTATGATTGTCCCCTAAGCGGTGCTATGATTAATGGGTAATTTATTTATACATCTAGCATCTATGAGTGACAGCACTTAACATCTCTTCCTGGGGGAAAAATGGACAAACAAACGAATGGAAACAATAAGAATAACGAGCAATTAGGATATTTATTTAATGTGGAGATTTTAGTAAAAAGCAGTTCCAACGCTCTGGCGCTTCAATCGCTTCTGCAACTGCTGAACGAAGGGGAACAAATTATCGATTACCGCATCAATTCAGGAATTGAGTTAGGAGAAATCATTGAATCCTTGCTGGCCGCCAGGAAACAATCCTTCATTTCCAGATCATACAAACGGCTCACCGTCAGCAATTCACAGAGTGATACGACAGAAACAACGCCGGGCAATGCGAAGTCAGAAGACAAGCCAGCGGATGTTCCAGGCGCTGAAAATAACTTTGCCGCAATGGCAAAAAACCGCAATTTTCAGGATTGGATCCAGAAGTATATATCCGAAAATCGCTTGGTGCGAATTTTGATTAACCGAAATGGGGAGCGAATTAACATCCCCTGCCGTATTTTAAATTTCCAATCTGAAACCTATACGATCAACGTGTATCATGTCGATGAGAAGCAAGTGTACACTTTTATGCTTAGTGAGATTATAGACTTCATAGAAACCTGATTATCACATGGATACGAAGACAATAATGGCTGCGCCCGTTTTACGGTAGGCGCAGCCATTGTTCATCATTTTGACCTGTTATTCTTATTCCATGTCCCGGCAGCAAACAGCAGCCAACCGGCTATAAAACTAACTCCGCCGAGCGGAGTAACCGGCCCCAGCCATCTCCACCCGGTTACTGCCAGCAAATAAAGACTGCCAGAGAACAAAATAATGCCAAGCAGGAACAGCCCCGCTGACCATTGCAACTTGCGGCTGTCCCCCCATGTGCCTGCCGCTAAGGCGGCCAGGATCATTCCGGCTCCATGGATCATATGATATTGGACCCCTGTCTTATAAGCATCGATCGCATCTCCAATAATCGGCTCCAATACATGAGCTCCAAATGCGCCAAGGACAACGGCCAACAGCATTACGATGGCGCCCGCTCCTGCTATTCTTCTCATCTTCTTCTATCCCTCCTGCAAATATTAACTATTAACTAATAAACTTATTCTCTATCCTGCAAGCAAGCTATTTGCGTCCTCCCAAAAATGGCACTAAAATGAAATTTTCCTTGATTTTTTACTGAATTTATGGAAGATTATACGTTGATGCGAACTATATTCATAAAGGAGCTTGATTATTAATGAACAATGAACCTGGGGCACAACCTGGCCCTTATTACGACAATGCAGTGCCATCCCAGCCATTAACCCGCTTAAAGCACTCCGGGCTTGGGATTACCTCATTCGTTATGAGTATTGTAGCACTATTAGGGTATTTCGTATCTATCTTTCTCATTATTGCCGCACTGGGGCAGGTTCTGGACGATCCAGCCCATATTGAAGCTGCGATGGTAGAGAGTCCTGCGGCCATTCTTGGTGTTCTCGCTATGATGGGGGCAGGATTGTTGAACTTGATTGCCCTCATTTTAGGCATTATCGGGCTTGTTATTAAAAATCGCAAAAAAGTTTTCGCGATTATTGGCACATGCTTATCTTCAATTTCCGTAATTCTTATTATCGTATTGTACTTTATCGGTCTTTTGCAAATGTAAGTCTGCCAGACAAATCGCCCCCACGTTAGATTCTTTTGTTCTCGCGGGGGCGATTTGTTTGATATAGAGATGTTAAACGCTCCCGCTTTTTGATAAAATATAGCTGGACTATCGAATTTAAGGAGATACCTATGGCACAAGTAAAAATTTTCGCGGATAGCACTTCCGATTTGCCGGCAGGCTGGGTCGATAAATATAATATCGGAATTATTCCGCTGTACGTAGTATTTGGTGACCAAACGTACAGAGACGGCATCGATATTGCGCCCGTTGATATTTATGAAAGAGTCGCTGCCGCCGGTAGCCTGCCGAAGACGACGGCCCCCTCTCCCCAGGATTTCTTGGAAGCATTTGCACCTTGCGTGGAACAAGGGAATGACATCGTCTATATTAGCATTTCTTCCAGCCTATCCTCCACCTATCAAAATGCTCTTATTGCAGCCGGGGAATTTCCTGAAGGCCGTGTGCATGTCGTAGACTCATTGAATTTGTGCAGCGGTATCGGCTTGCTTGTCATGAAGGCAGTAAGAGCTGCAGAGCAAGGTTTGAGCGCGCAGCAGATCGTGGAACTGCTCGAGAAGGCCAGATCACTAGTGAGTACGGAATTTGTTATCGATACACTGGAATATTTGTACAAAGGCGGGCGCTGCTCAGGCATGCAAAACTTCATCGGCAGCTTGCTGCAAATCCGTCCCGTTCTGCGAGTCGTCGATGGAAGCATTATTCCTGCTTACAAAGTCCGCGGCAAGAAAGAGAAGGCAGTTCAGCAAATGCTCGATAACGCCCTTGCCAAAAAAGATCAAATGGACGATGATTTAATCATTGTAGCCCACACCCTTGCCGAAGACGAGGCTCGACGGCTAGCCGCTATTCTAAAAGAACAGGCCCCGGCCCGTGAAGTGGCGATTGCCGAAGCAGGCTGTGTCATTTCAAGCCATTGCGGCCCTCATACAGTAGCGATTATGTATATGAACAAACAGCACTAAACTTTATTTTGAACCTGATAACCCGAATTTATTTGGAGGGATCACTTTGCGAAAGATTAAAGTTTTTGCGGACAGCACCTGCGATCTGCCTGCTTCATGGATCGAGGAATATGATATCGGTCTCGTTCCGCTGTATGTAACGTTTGATGACGAAACGTACAAGGATGGGGTCGATTTAACAACGCCGCAGTTATACAGCAAAGTAGCAAAGAGCGGACGTTTGCCCAAGACAGCAGCGCCATCTCCCGCCGATTTTATCCAAGCTTTCAACCCTGCAATCGAACAAGGACAGCAAGTGCTATACATAAGTCTGTCATCCGAGTTATCTTCCACTTACCAGAATGCCGTTATTGCTGCGGAGGAATTTGCTGAAGGACAGGTTACCGTTTTTGACTCACTTAACCTGTCTACTGGTATTGGATTGCTAGTCATGAAAGCTGTCAAAGCAGCTTCTGAAGGCAAGAGCGTCTCTGAGATTGTGGACTTGCTGGAGATGACAAGACCCTTGGTTGAAACGGAATTTGTCATCGACTCCCTTGACTACTTATATAAAGGCGGAAGATGCTCAGGGATGCAGAACCTCGTAGGCAGCCTGCTGAAAATTCGCCCGGTTATTAAAGTCATTGATGGCAAAATGACTCCGGTCGCGAAAATTCGCGGCAGCCGGGAGAAAGTGCTCGAACAGCTCGTTGAAAATGCGCTAAGCAAGACAGCAGATATGGATAATGATCTTGTATTTATTACGCATTCCTTAGCTGATGACGATGCCGCTTCACTGCAGCGAATATTGCAATCGAAAACGCAGGCCCGAGAGGTCGCGATATCCGACGCAGGCTGCGTCATATCGAGCCATTGCGGCGCCAAGACCATCGGCATTTTATATACTAAAGCATTACAATAACACCTTGCTCATCTGGAAAAATCAAGCCGGCGATCGCTTCTTTGCTTCGCCGGCTTGCCACATGTTCTCAAAAAATTGTTATGACTACCGCTTGCCAATTTTTACGCTCCACTCGTCCAGCAGCCTGGAAACCTCCTGTATACGAAGCGGCTTCCGCAAAAATCCCGACATGCCGCTGGCTAGGCAGCGCTCTCGCTGCTCCCCAATCACGCCGCTGCTGCTCATGCCGATGATGATTGGCATTTGCTCGACCGGAGCCCATTGCCTTATTAAGCGGGCAGCTTTAATCCCGTCCATAACGGGCATCTCTATGTCCATAAATACTAAATCGTAAGCCTGGGAAGCTACAGCCTCAACCGCTTCCACCCCGTTATGGGCCACATCCGGAGCATATCCGAGCTTCTGAAGCATTTGCACAAAAATTTGGCAGTTCACTGGATGGTCCTCTGCGACGAGCAAAGACAGCCTTGCTTCCCCGCTGTCCGCATGTTCCAGCGCTGCAGCTCCAGCAGAGGTGTTCTCCGCTTCTGTATAGTGAGTGAGTGACTTCTGCTCGTTAAAGGACGCGGCATCATCGCCGCCAAGCTGTTCATGCCATTCATTCCATTCACTCCGCTCATGCCGTTCAAGGTCATCTCCCTTACCGCCATCATCCTCTTCCCGCATGCCGCTGATAAGCGTAAAGCGGAACGTTGAGCCTTGGCCTTCCATGCTCTCGGCCATAATTGTTCCTCCCATCAGCTCCACCATTTTTTTGCAAATCGCCAGCCCCAATCCGGTCCCCCCATATTTTCGGTTAATGATGGGATGAACTTGGGAAAAAGATTGAAACAGCTTTTCCTGCTGATCTTCCGGAATGCCGATCCCCGTATCCGTAACGCTGATTTCCAGCAGTGCAGCCGAAGGTGTTTCTGCCTCTTTCCTCGCTGCAGTAATCCTAATTTGGCCCTCCTCCGTAAATTTCAAGGCATTGCCGACCAAGTTAACGAGGATTTGTCGCAGCCGCACGGGATCACTTACGATCAAATCAGGCACTTCCGGCGCAATCTCGTAAGTTAAGGCAATATTTTTCTTGTCTGCACCGGGCAGAAATAACTCGACAACGCTGGATATACAGGACTCCAATTCAAACAGTTCGAATTCAAGCGCCAGCTTGCCCGCTTCGATCTTGCTGAAATCCAGCACATCATTCAAAATGGCCAGCAGTTCATAGCTGCTGCTCGAAATGATGTCAGCATAATAGCGCTGCTCGTCGTTCAGCTCCGTCGCTAACAGCAAGTCCGTCATGCCGATCACACCGTTCATCGGGGTGCGGATTTCATGGCTCATCATAGCCAAAAATTCTGACTTAGCCAGCGCGGCCCTTTCCGCCGACTCTTTGGCACGCAAAATTTCCCGCTCTCCTGTAATATCGCGAAATACGACGACTGCCCCGACAATTTGCCCTCTTTCGGCCATCGGGCTTACTGAATACTCCACCAGGAAGCTGGAGCCATCCCTTCTCCAGAACACGTCCTCATTTCCCGAGCGGGGAATTCCGTCATATATCGTTTGCATAATGGGACACTGCTCAGGAGAATAGTCCATTCCTCCGCTCGTAGTATGGTGAATCAGTGAATGATTGGCTAGTCCGATAAATTCGGCTTGTTCATAACCGAGCATATCTGCAGCCGCTTTATTGATAAATACCGTGCTCCCGTTTTCATCCAGCCCATAGATCCCTTCGGATACCGAACCTAAAATGAGCGAATGCAAGTAGCTAAGCTTCTCAATTTGCTCCACGTAACGCTTTCTCTCTGTAATATCGTTGGCTAATCCGTACACACCGACGACGCACTTATCGACCATGATCGGCACATTGGTCACCGCGATTTCAATTTTGGTTCCATCCCTCTGAATCACCACGGTCTCATAGGTTTGCGGCTTCCCTTCCTTCGCCATTTCAAAATGGCGCTCCGTCTTGGACAGCTCCGCCGGATCAATAAGATCATGAAAGCTCATATTCGTCAGTTCTTCCTTGCCATACCCCGTCAACGATTCAAAATTTGAATTAAGCGTTAAATAAGAGCCGTAAAGATCCATAGAGTAAACACTGGCAGGACTATATTCAAACAAAGACTTGTACCGCTGCTGGCTTTCCTGAAGCCGCCGTTCACTTTCCTTACGCTCGGTTACATCCCTGGAGATGACAATCATCTCTTCTATTTCTCCAGTCAATTGATCGTAACGGTATCTGCCCGTACTCTCAAACCAAATATACCGGCTGTCTTTACAGCGAATACGATAAGTAATCGTATATACTGTCCGAGATTTCAGTCTTGCCTCCAAATCATTCCTCACGACAGCAATATCTTCAGGATGAATAAAATCATATACGCTTCTCCCTATCATCTCCTCCGGTTCATAACCAAGCAAAGTAACGGACGACTGGGAAGTGAATAAATAAACCGCTTCTTTGTCCGCCGTGTGCCGGGAAATCAAATCCATCGAGTATTCGGAGATAAGCCGGAACTGCCGCTCGCTCTCCCGGAGGGCGGCCTCAATTTTCTGCCGTTCGGTAATATCCTGGACAATACCAATAACCCTTACAGGCTCGCCTGCCTTATTCTTCTCGATCGTCGCTTGGGAACGGATCACTTGCAGCTCATCGGATTCTAGCACTAGCCGGTATACGATCTCGAACGGAATGCCTTGCTCTATACTGCGCATCGCCCCTTCTACAATCGGGATATCCACAGGGTGAACCTGCTTATAGAGCGCTTTATTCATTTCTTGCAAGGAATGAAACTTTTGACGAAATATACGATTGAATTCCGCAGAGCTTGAAAACCGGCCATGGATCAAATCTACATCCCAAGAGCCAATAACCGCTAATCTTTGCGCCTGCGCCAACGTCTGCTCACTTTTGCGCAGCTTCATTTCCGTCTGCTGACGAGCTGTCACATCCCTTGCAATAGCAAGAACCTTGCTTGCCTTTCCTTGACTGTCATATATTTTCTGAATTTTTGTTTCAACCCAGACTTCCCTTCCGTCTTTATGCCGCAGCATATCGATCAGCAAGGAACGATCAGAGCTCCAGCTGTCTTCTGCGAGCTTGCCTTCGCGCTGGAGGATCAGATGCTGAAGGTTTGTTCCAATCAGTTCCTGCGGATCATATCCAAGCAGCTTGCGAACAGCTGGCGATACCGACAGGCAAATACCCTGCATATCTGTAAAAGCAATTACATCCTGCGCATGGGTAGTTACAAGCTCATATAATCTTTGCGACTGCTCCAAGCTTTTCTTTACGGCATTAGCCTCGGTAATGTCCTTGGACATCGAATAGACACCGATGACTTCATTGCCGTGCATGATTGGCACATAGGTTACGCTGACATCGCGGATTTGCCCATTCTTATGCTTGAAGGAAATTTCGAAGCTTCCGGACTCTCCTTCCAGCGCCCGCCTGAAACACTCCTCCTTCAGTTTCCTGCCATGTTCGCAGAATAGCAGATCAAGCGGCAGCTTTACAAATTGTTCAGGCAGGTATCCCGTAATTTTCTCGGTCGCCGGGTTAGCAGCCATATAATTCCCTTCCACATCAATGACACAAATGGCATCGGGGTGATGTTCGTACAATGATTTGTACGTTCCCCCTTCTGATAGTAATTGACGAAGTAGTCCATTTTTATCGCTGATCACAGTGAGGGCTCCTTTTTAAACTGTTGTTTTCCAATGTAATAATTCTAACCGATTCTGCATACGTAGGACAGGGTCCCTGCGCCTATGCCTGCCACGCCTTGTCAACTATGGATTCCTTTTGGAATCAGCGATGCCCTTCACATATCATTCCCTCATGTGAATATACTTTAATTACATCCACGCTCACCGCTCAGGAACAATTTGAATGGGAGGTGCACCATCATGTCCTATACACCAGACCCGTACACGTTCATCGTCTCCAAAGAAGATTGGTCATTGCACCGCAAAGGCTACCAGGATCAGCAGCGGCATCAGGAAAAAGTACGGGATGTCATCAGACAGAATCTTCCGGATCTGATTACCGAGGAGAGCATAATTATGTCCGACGGTAAAGGGGTCATTAAAGTCCCGCTCCGCAATTTGGAGGAATACCGGTTTATTCATAACTATCAAAAGCATAAGCACGTAGGGCAAGGGAACGGAGACAGCAAAGTAGGAGATATTCTTGCGGAAGACAAACCAAAAGAGGAAGGCAAAGGGGGGAAAGCAGGCAACAAGGCGGGGGAGGACATTATTGAAACGGAAATCAGCATTGAGGATTTGGAGGAAATGCTGTTTGCGGAGCTTGAGCTTCCCTTTATGGAGGAAAAGGATAAAAAAGATCTGGAAACGATCGCGGTCCGCTTTAACGATGTCCGCAAAAAAGGCCTCATGTCCAATATCGACAAGAAGCGTACCATCCTCGAAAACCTGCGTCGCAATGCTACATCGGGCTCCCCCGGAATCCATGGCATTTCGCCGGATGATTTACGCTACAAAACGTGGGAGGATGTCGCCGTTCCCAGATCAAGCGCCGTCATAATAGCGATGATGGACACTTCGGGATCGATGGGGAACTTTGAGAAATATTGCGCCAGAAGCTTCTTCTTTTGGATGACCCGTTTTCTCAGACGCCAGTACGAAAAAGTAGAAATCGTATTTCTTGCCCATCATACGGAGGCAAAGGAAGTCACCGAGGAGGAATTTTTCACCCGGGGCGAAAGCGGCGGCACCATCTGTTCCTCCGTCTATCAAAAAGCGCTGGAAATCATTGATGCCCGCTATCCTTCAGCCAGCTATAACATCTATCCTTTTCATTTCTCGGACGGTGACAATTTAACCTCTGACAACGAGCGCTGCATCAGACTGATCGGCGAACTGCTGGGGCGCTGCAACATGTTCGGATATGGCGAAGTTAACCAGTATAACCGGGGAAGCACCCTGATGTCGGCATACCGCCACATCAAGCTTGAGCGATTCATGCATTATGTTATTAAAGAAAAGGGTGAAGTATATGCCGCGTTAAAGCGATTTTTTCATAAACAGGAAGGAGGGAGCGGGAGTTGAGCGGTGAAATGGAGCAGCTGGAATACGCCATTGCAGAAATTACAGAAATCGCGTCCGGCCTCGGCCTGGATCATTATCCGATGCGTTATGAAATATGTCCGGCGGACATCATTTATACTTTCGGCGCGTACGGGATGCCAACTCGCTTCAGCCATTGGAGCTTCGGCAAAATTTTTAATAAAATGAAGCTGCAGTACGATCTGGGATTAAGTAAAATTTATGAGCTGGTCATCAACTCCAACCCCTGTTATGCCTTCCTGCTGGAGGGCAACTCCCTCATTCAAAACAAGCTTATCGTAGCTCATGTACTGGCTCACAGCGATTTCTTCAAAAATAATGTACGTTTCTCGGCAACGAATCGGAACATGGTCGAAAGCATGTCAGCAACCGCCGAGCGCATCAGCCAATATGAGCTCATCTACGGCGCGCAAACGGTAGAGGCTTTCATCGACGCTGTGCTCGCTATCCAAGAGCATGTGGATCCGCAGTTAATCAAGCCTCATCGCTACGACAAACGGCAGCAGACAGAGGAAAAAATACGCAGAGCCAAGCAAGCAAACCAGCAGACGGAACGAGGCGGGCGAAGCGGTCACTATGATGATCTTTGGGCGCTGGAGCTCCATGACGATACGGCGGTGCAGGAAGGTCAGACCGCCGCTGCAAGCTTCCCCCCTGAGCCTGAAAAGGATGTTATGTGGTTCATTCAGGAGTATTCCGAAGCTTTGGAGGATTGGCAGCGGGATATTATGAGTATGCTGAGGGAGGAAATGCTCTATTTCTGGCCGCAAATGGAAACGAAGATCATGAATGAGGGCTGGGCCTCCTACTGGCACCAACGCATTTTACGCGAATTGGATCTGACGAGCGACGAAGCTGTGGAATACGCCAAGCTCAATGCCTCGGTAGTCCAGCCCTCCCGCCACAGCTTGAATCCCTATTATATAGGACTAAAAATATTTGAAGATATTGAACGCCGCTGGGACCAGCCGACCCCAGAAGAGCAGCGCCGATTCGGACGGGAGCCTGGCAAAGGCAGAGAGAAAATATTCGAAGTGCGCGAGCTGGACTCCGACGTCTCCTTCCTCCGCAGTTATTTGACGAAGGAGCTCGTTCGTGATTTGGACTTATACATTTTTGAAAAGCAGGGTCCGGAATGGAAAATTACCGATAAGGCGTGGGAAAATGTGCGGGATCAGCTGGTTGAGTCACGAATTAACGGCGGTGCGCCATATATCGTCGTTCAAGACGGCAACTATAACCGTGCCGGTGAGCTCGTGCTTAAGCATCAATATGAAGGCATTGAACTGGATTTGAAATACCTTGAAAGAACGTTGCCTTATGTTCATCTATTATGGGGGCGTATGGTTCACTTGGAAAGTGTGGTCGAGGACAAAAAGGCGATATTCAGCTACGACGGGCAGAAACATTACAGGAAGCTGATTTGAGAATAAGAAATAGACCCGGATACAGCAGCACCGGGTCTATTTCCTGAAATATAGAGCTGACATTTCGCCAGTTTCAAGACTGTATTTCATACCGTGCGCAACTCCCTGCGCGCGGTTTTCGCTGCATGACGGCGGCTGGCCGACTACTGGAGCTATGCTTCTGCCACCCATGGCTTACAATCTATTGTCTACTCTGTCACCGCATTATTGATCCGCTTTCTGCAGCTGACTTAAGTCATCCGCGACTTTCTCAATCATTTGCACGAACATGGACAGCTCCCCCGAATTCATCGCCTGCTGCTGGGCACTGGTGGCCATCTCCACGGATTCCCGCTGAATATGGGACAGCTTACTCTTGATCCCTTCAACTAGGTTTTGGATTTGCAGCAATGTCTGCTTAGAGCTTTGAGCCAGCTTGCGCACTTCTCCCGCCACCACTTCAAATCCCCGCCCGTTCTCCCCGGCATGCGCAGCTTCAATGGCCGCATTAAGACCAAGAAGATGAGTTCTGTCAGAAATTTCCCGGATTGAAATGCTCATTTCATCGATTAGCCCTACCTCGTCGTGCAGCTGCTCTACCAGTTCATGCGCCGTTTCCTGCGATGCCGCGGTCGCCTGGGCAGCGGAGGCAATAATCCTTGAGTTTTCACTGAGCTCGCTAATCATCCCCGTCAGCTCTTGCGTAACTTCGGTTACAGCCTGAAGCAGACTGTCTTTCTCAGAGGCAATTTCCGTCAGCTTATTTTTCTCTTGCTTCTCGTACGCTTCCAAAACGAGCTGGGAATCCAAATTAAACATTTTGGACAGCGCATGGGTTACGACATGCCAGCGCTCGCCTGCAAGCGGCTTCAAAAGCTCAATGGCCAAATCCAAATAAACCATGTAGCTGCCTAAATAATAGTCCGTGGTCAAGCCGATATGGGAATGGATTTGTCCGATGCGAATCCGCTGGGCAATAAACTCTTCCGTTATTATTCCATCTGCTAGCGACAGCCAGTATTGCCTCTGCGTTTGCTTCAAACGGTCGATCGTACTGTGACGATGAATAATCTCCAGCAGGTCTGGATCGCGCTGCAAATGCTCATAGAAACGGGTTACGATTTGCTCCACAACTTTTTCGAAAACAGGCCTATAGTCCTTTAGCAATTCAAGATCATTTTGCGTTATGCCAATAAACGCGACTTGCTTGGCCCTTGCCGGAGAAAGATCAATCATATAAAACTGTACTCCTTCTAGTTGTTTTTAAATGACTTTTTTTAATAGTGACTTTTTTACTAGTATAACTCTGTTCTGACTAATATTGAAAGACAAAGTTGATTCTATCCAATAAATATCCTTTTATAAAGAAATTACCGCAACTCAAACTGCCCGAGTTACGGCTCTTTCGTGACCTATATGAAATTTACCGGTTCAACAGGCTGCCCACATACCGCAGCAATTCGTTGGCGCAAACCGGGCAGTAGCCATGCTCGTCGATCAACCGCTTACTGACCTCGTTAATCCGCTTCAGTTGGCTCTCATCCGGTGTTTTGGTAGAGGTCGTTATTTTAACGATATCTTTCAGATCGGCAAAAAGTTTTTTTTCAATCGCTTCACGCAGGCGGTCATGATGATTATATTCAAATTTTCGCCCTTTCCGGGAATAGGCGGAGATGCGGATTAAAATTTCTTCGCGGAACGCTTTTTTTGCATTTTCCGATATGCCTATTTGCTCTTCAATAGAGCGCATTAGCCGCTCGTCAGGATCCAGCTCCTCATCGGTTAGCGGGTCGCGGATTTTGCTCCAGTTGCAGAACGCCTCGATATTATCGAGATAGTTCTCAAAGAGCGTTTTTGCCGATTCCTCGAAAGAGTAAACGAACGCTTTCTGTACTTCATTTTTCGCGAGTTCATCGTATTCCTTTCGCGCGATGCTGATGAAATTAAGATAACGCTCCCGCTCTTCCTTTGTAATTGACGCGTGCTGGTCCAGTCCGTCCTTGATCGCCCGAAGAATATCGAGCGCGCCCATGCAATGAAGATCCTGCTTGATCAGCGCGCTGGAAATCCGATTGATGACATAGCGCGGGTCGACGCCAGACATGCCCTCCTCCAGGTATTCATTTTGCAGTTCCTTTAAGTCAGCGTCCTTATACCCTTCAACCTCCTCCCCATCGTAGAGACGCATTTTCTTGACGAGGTCTACGCCTTGCTTCTTCGTCTCCTTCAGCCGGGTAAGAATGGAGAAAACAGCCGCAGAACGAAGCGCATGAGGAGCAATGTGCACGTGTCTCATGTCGCTCTGCCCGATCAGCTTGGCGTAAATTTTTTCCTCCTGCGATACTTTGAGATTGTATGGGATCGGCATGACAATCATCCGTGATTGCAGCGCTTCATTTTTTTTGTTGGCGATAAATGCCTTGTATTCCGACTCATTCGTATGCGCTATGATCATTTCGTCCGCGCTAATCAGCGCAAACCGGCCGGCCTTGAAGTTTCCTTCCTGGGTAAGCGACAGCAGGTTCCATAAAAATTTCTCGTCACATTTCAGCATTTCCTGAAATTCCATCAATCCCCGGTTCGCCTTATTGAGTTCGCCGTCAAAACGATACGCCCGAGGGTCCGACTCGGAGCCGTATTCCGTAATGGTGGAAAAATCGATGCTGCCCGTCAAATCGGCGATATCCTGGGATTTGGGATCGGATGGGCTGAAGGTGCCGATTCCGACCCGGCTATCCTCGGACAGCAGCACCCTCTCCACGGCAACCCTTTCAATATCCCCGTTATATTCGGTCTTTAATTTCATCTGGCATACCGGGCACAAATTGCCTTCAATCCGGACTTGCAGCGCCTGCTCCACCTCTGGGCGAAGCTCGTGCGGAACAAGATGCAGCGGGTCCTCATGCATCGGGCAGCCGGATATCGCATAAACAGCTCCCTTGTCGGTTCGTGAAAACTTTTCCAAACCGCGTTTCAAGAGCGTGACCAGCGTCGATTTCCCGCCGCTAACCGGACCCATCAACAGCAAAATCCGCTTGCGAACGTCCAGCCGCCGGGCAGCGGAATGAAAATATTCCTCCACCAGCTTCTCAATCGCTTGATCCAGTCCGAATATTTCCTGTTCAAAAAATTTATACCGTTTTCGCCCGTTCACTTCCTCTACGCCATAGGACTCGATCATTTCATATACCCGGGCATGAGAAGTCATGGCGGGGGAAGGATCTTTGGACAACAGTTCAATATAATCCTTGAAAGTGCCACTCCACGTTAACGAATCGCTTTCCGCACGGTAAGCCGCAATGCGCTTGAAAATATCCATGTTCGGTACCTCCTGTACTTCCGCCTGGGGCGTAACTTATCTCCCCGTCCGGTGATCCTTGCTGAACTGAATGGAGCTTCCATGTTGAGTAAAATATCGATCGATGTCATCGATGTGATCATGTCATTTACGTTGGACAAACCGTATTTACTGCCCTTTTGCATAGCATCATTCATGTCCGCCTGGAAGTTTCTAGTGTCGTTTATGTTAACAAAAGTGTATTACATACCTATGCGACTCGAAGGAAGAAGTTGACCATTTTCAGCGTTAAAAATAATCTTATCGGAAATCTAGGAATTGATGACATCTGCTCGATTTCCTCCGGGGGCAACGCCGGGTTGTGGTATAATTTTCAAAGGCATTCATTCCAGAATAAGTTGAGCTAAACAATTAGCGCGGGGCAAAAGTATGCAACGTTTCTGCGCAGCGTGCGTTCGCTTTGTTTATGGTTTCTGTCGTATTCACTTTGTTTTATAGCCTCTACCATATGTGTAAAGTAAAAATTCGCATATTAAAAAAATCCAAGTCACTAGTCCAATCTATTTAGATGTTGGAAAATTGAACAATTAGCATTACTAACAGAAAGGAAGATCGGATCTTGGCCGTTCAGCATGAGACCGAATTGTATGCCCCGCTTAAAGCTTTTTTTGAGGCGCGGGGTTACGTCATCCGTAGCGAGGTTCGGCATTGCGACCTCGTCGGCATCCACCCGGATCAGGAAGCTCCGCTGATCGTGGAAATGAAGAAGACGTTCAATCTTCCTCTCCTGCTCCAAGGTCTGGAGAGGCAGAAGCTTAGCAGCGAGGTTTATTTGGCCGTCGAGCGCAACCGAGCTAAAAAAGGAGCACACAACCAGCGATGGAGCGAACTTACCGTCTTATGCCGTAAGCTTGGGCTCGGCCTGATTACCGTTACCCGCTATAAGACGAAAAGCCCGTTTGTAGAGGTGTTGTGCTCGCCAGGGGACCAGGTATATACCCCCGCTCCAAAAGTCGTTAAGGCACGCGCCGCCCGCCTGCTCAATGAGTTCAATGAGCGCAGCGGGGATTATAATGTCGGAGGCAGCCATGGAACAAAGCTGGTGACGGCTTACCGGGAACGTGCCCTGCGGATCGCCATGGTTTTGCAGGCGGGCGGAGTCATGTCGCCACGGGAAGTTCGTGACATTAGCGGTGTCGGTACTGCCGCCGCAATTCTGCAGCGCAATTACTACGGCTGGTTCGAGCGGGTCGCGCGCGGACGCTATGCAATGACGCCCGCGGGAATAGCAGAGCTGCAGCAATACGCCAGCGTTATAGCCAACTTGCCGCAGGCGGCAGCGGCGCAGGAGCCGCGGGAGTAGCGGGCGAGAAGCGCCGGGGAGGGGGCGGTGAGAGGCGCGGGAGAGACGCGGCGAGAGGCACGGCGAGAGACGCGGCGAGAGGCGCGGCGAGAGGCACGGCCGCAGGCATGGCGAGCGCGGCGGAGGCCCGGTGAGAGGCAGACTCCATCGCCAAGGCAAGCCAGCCTGTCACGCCCTCCCCTTCATGTAGAGCAAGAAGAACGTGAACCTGTGTGCAGAAACTCAGGTAACGGATGGCCTCAAGAGATTCTCTTGAGGGAGGCGCAGGGGGGCGCGATGGGCGCGGCGAGAGAGGGCGCAGGCGGAGTACGCGGGGGCGGAAGGCGCGGGGGCGGAAGGCGCGGGGGCGGAAGGCGCGCAGCGGGCGCGCCTCACCCGGCGCCGCGCGCGGTAAACTCCGCGATCGCAGCCGCGATCCGCGCCATGCCGCGGCGCAGCCTTGCTGCGCTGTGCGCTGCAAAGGTGAGCCGGATGGCCTCGGCATCCGGCTCACCGGCGTAGCAGCGCGCGCCGGGCATAAACGCGGCGCCTCTCAGCAGCGCCGCACGGAGCAGCGCTTCGGAGCACAGGCCCGGCGGCAGGCGCAGCCACAGGAAGAGCCCGCCCTGCGGCTCTTCAAAACTGGCGCCTCGCCATGCGGCCTGCTCCCGAAGCTGCTCCAGCACTGCGGCGCGGCGGGCCGCGTACTCCGCCTCCAGCAGCACAGCGTGCGCCGCCCAGGAGAAGGATGGCTGATTCAACAGCGCATAAAGCCGCTGCTGACACTTCACCTTCTCTATAACAAGTGCCTTAGCCCGTGGAGCCGAAGCTGGGCTAAGCTGCTTCAAAGCATGAATCACATCCTGACTGCCGCGAATCCAGGCAACAGGGAGAGATGGAAATGCTGTAGCCTGGAACGAACCGATTCCAATCACCAAATCTCCGTGACCGGTTAGCTCTCGCTGCAAATTGAACAGCGCAGTTGCCCGGCCTGTCTCCGTTCCAGCCCTTTCCCGCCGCAGTTCGCCACCTTGAGAGGCGAAAAAAGGAATAGGCCCGGCGGTGTCATCCTCTATAATCGGCACTTGATGGAACGCGCATATCCGAAGCAGCTCCCGCTTGCGCTGCTCGCTCCAAAGCCGGCCTGACGGATTAGAATAATGGGGAGCCACATACAGAAGCAATGGCCTATGCAACGTCTTGTGCAGCGCCATCTGCTCAGCCAGCGATTCCGGGAGCATACCTTCCCTATCGCAGGCCACTTGTACCGCATCCCCCCCATGCTGCCGAATGTTCTCCAGCACTTCAGGCGAAGCAGGCGTCTCCACCAGTACAACGCCCCCGGCGTGCAGCTTCCATCTGAGCAGTAAATTTATAGCCTCGTGAGCGCCAGCCGTTAATAACAGCTGTTCTACACCGGTTCTGTCCTCTTCCAAACCATAATAGGCAGCTGCTAACCATTCGCGTAAAGGACGAAACTCACCTCCCTCATACTGTCTGTTCCGCTTCAGTTCCTCTGATGTCATTCTCTCTTGTCGAAAAACAGTATGCAGCCCGTCGATCCCTTCTCCTCCATCCCCCCCGCAGGGGGCAAGTGAAATAAGCTCTTTCTCGTCGCTCGTTCCGCCAAATTTCCGTTCGATTTGCGACAACTGATTCGTTTGCATAAATTCCAGCCAGCCTTCCACGGTATCCGCCTCCAAACGATGTTTGTTTCAGCCATTGTATAGGAGGACAAATTTTCGAGGCAATGCCTCCTCTGTTTACTGAGGGTGGACATTCCTGCTGCTGAAAACAGGATCATCCCTTTCTGCGAAGGCTCTGTTAAATTATGACGCTTTTTCTCCAATTCTATCGTTTTTTGCCATTGAAAAAAGCTCGTGATAGAATGTTATCTTGAACTAAATAATTTGAGGTGATCAATGTGTCTTATTCTACGGAGCCTATAACGACATCCGAACCACTCCGCAGCCATAGAAAGCGAAGGCCTTCCGTAAAAATTGTTCTGCTGATTTGGGTGATGCTTATAGGCGCAGGTGTCACTGCTGCCTATTTTTATAGTGATTACATGAAGCAATCCATGCTTGAACAGCTGGATTCCCGCCTGCAAGCCAAGACTGAAATCATGCAAGCCGATTACAGCTTACAATTGGCAGCTTTGACCGAGCAAGTGGAGCAATTGCAAAGTAAAGTCGAAGCGTTCAATGAATTGCTTAACTTTACAAAAGATAATGCAAGCGACAAGACCGATAACAGCAACAAATTATATTCTCAGCTTGACGATGTAAAAAACCAGCTGGCGAAGCTGCAAAAACAGATGGAATTATTGAAATAATGTGTGATATTAAAACAATTAATCGATTCTTCCTGCTTGCAACCGGTCCGCTGTTCGGGCTTTTAATTGCCCTTTTGCTGAATGGTCCCTCGATTGAATGGGCCGGGGAACCGGAACGGATTACCTCCGATTCACCTGCGATCACTAGCGTGATGACCACCGTCGACTTGGACTTGACTAAAGCTGAAGATACAGCGCTTTATACGGCATCCTTCATACAAACAACGACGGAGCTGTATCATAAAACGACAAATACAATGACGTCTATCGTGCAAACTGCAAGAAACACGGCCGATAAGCCGGAAAAAATATACAACCGCCGCATCACTGCCAAACTTGGTACACCCAAGGGGACGGTCAACAGCGACCGTATTACAATCGAACTTTACAAAGTAAACCCTGGCAACTACAAAGGCTATGCAATGAAAGTGAAGCTGAAATCTCCAGACGCTATGAAAATGACGCTAGGACATGACAAGCTAGGCGGTTCTGAAACGACCAAGCAGGCTGTAATGCGCCACGGTGCTGTCGCCGGAATAAATGCCGGGGGCTTTGCGGATTCCAAGGGCAAACGCTATCCGCTAAGCACAACCGTGTTGAATGGGAAATACTTGAATGGCTTCGAGCCTTCGTACAAAGATCTCTTCTTCGTGGGGTTAAGCAAGTCCGGCAAGCTGATTGGAGGCAAGTTTTACGAGAAAAGCCAGCTGGATAAACTGGACCCTGCTTTTGGCGCCTCCTTTGTCCCGATTCTTTTGAAGGACGGACAAAAAACAACGATCCCGCTCAAATGGCAGCAGGCCCCGCAGCGGGCGCCGCGAACTGTAATCGGCAACTACAAGGATGACCAACTGATCATACTTGTAGTGGACGGCTACGATGAAAACGGCAGTTCTGGCGCAACACTGCAGGAGCTGCAGGACAAGCTTTACAATATGGGTGTAGTGAACGCCTACAACTTGGATGGGGGCGGCTCATCCTCACTCATTTTAAACGGAAAGGTAATCAATAAGCCTTCTGATGGACAGCTTCGCCCAGTACCTACTCATTTCCTGTTCTTTAAATGACCGCTTCCTAGCGATAGAACTATGCATTTTCAATATCTGCTAGATTGTCTGTTAAAAATATCATAATTAACGTTTATTTTTTAAGCGCAGGCGGGTATAATAAGAAGCAGTTAATTATGGAGGTGTTCACCATTGTTTTCTTTTTCGCTAACGTTCTGGATCGTAGCTTTGGTGTTTGCTCTTTATCTGTGCGGTATTTTAACTTCGTCGTATAATAACGATAAAACAAAAGGGCTATAAGAAAAACGAACGTCTATTGACGTATTCTCTAAGAAGACACCCCGCGATTATCGGCGGCTTTTCTTGCGATATCAGGAAGTTTTGGCTGTGGATTTTATACTTTCTGATATTTTAAGAAATCAAATTAGAAATATGGATGCTTATACGTTCCGGTTTCAATAAATAAGCTTCCCCGCGGGAAGCTTATTTATATTCCGGTGAGAGCAGTGTCCTTAATTCATGTACTTCGACCGACCGCCATCATGCAGCGCTGTTTCCGAAAAGCAAGCAGCAACGAGAAAAAAGCATCCGCATAAAGCGAATGCTTATCCTCTTGTCGATTCAACTAAACGAGACGGTTCATTTCTGCAAGGCATTGATTACAAATGCAGCGTTCCTTAAAGTCACTGACGCTCTCCATGGAGCCGCAGAACACGCATTTCGGACGATAGCGCTCCAAAATAATGTGATCGCCCTGCACCAATATTTCGACAGGATCTCCCTCGTTCATTTGATATCTCTTACGCAGCGATTTGGGCAGGACAATTCTCCCCAGCTGATCCACTTTACGGACCACACCAGCAGGCTTCATATTACTTACACCTCTCCTAAAAATGGTATGTACACAATGATACGTAGATACAACTACCCTCTTTAATGTATTTCGCTCTTTTTCCGAGGATTCCTGCTTTTATTCGACAGATTTTAATATTTTTGCAGGATTTCCTCCTACAACAGCACCAGGAGGAACGTCTTTAGCAACAATGGCCCCCGCCGCAATAACTACGTTGTCTCCGATCGTCACTCCCGGGACGATGACCGCGCGGCCTCCGATCCATACATTGTTGCCAATGGTTACCGGCTTACCATATTCCAATCCGGCATTTCGCTCTTGCGGATTGAGCGGATGGGTAGCCGTGTAGATATGAACTCCGGGAGCCATGAAGCAGTAATCCCCGATCCTCACTTCGCAAATGTCCAAAATGACGCAGTCAAAATTTGCATAAAATTGACGGCCAACGTGAATGTTGTAGCCATAATCACAGCGAAAAGTCGGCTCGATATAAGCATTTTCCCCAGCCGAGCCCAGCAGTTCTCCCAGCAATTCTGTCCTGCGAGACAGTTCATCCTCATGCGTACTATTAAATAACCGGGTTAATCTTCTGGCCCGCAGTCTGTCCTCTACGAGCTGCGGGTCCGAAGCATCATACATTTCCCCGGCTAACATCTTCTCGCGCTCTGTTCTTGGCATAGTCAATTCCCCTCTTCGTTCTTGGTGTCAATTTCTCTCACTGCATTCCCGGAAAATCCAACTGCCGCAGCGCTTCGAACACGATGATGGCCGCTGAATTGGATAAATTCAAGGAGCGTACTTTATCCGTCATCGGCATCCTGATCAGTTGATCCGGATGAGCATGCAAAATTTCGTCCGGGAGGCCCTTGGTCTCTTTGCCGAATACGAAGAAATCGCCGTCCCGGTATTCGAAATCGGTATAGCGCTTCTGCGCTTTTGTCGTCGCGAAGAAAAAGCGGCTGCCGCTGTATTTCTCTTTAACCTCCCGGAAAGAATCATGGTATTCAATATTTACCGCATACCAGTAATCAAGCCCTGCACGCTTCAAAGTAGCATCGTCCGTACGGAAGCCAAGCGGGCGTACCAAATGCAAATGAATGCCCGTAGCTGCACAGGTACGGGCAATATTCCCCGTATTTGCGGGTATTTCCGGTTCAACAAGTACAATATGCAACGTCATAATTCACAGATCCTCACTAATTACAAATTTGAGCTTATTCAAATCCATTCATCTCATTCTCGATTTTTTCCATGTCTCTTTTATCGTATTCCATCGTTGTTACGTTTTCATCGTTTGTTTTACTTGTCTATTATAGCAGCAAAACAATATTCCCCAAACAAAAACCTCCCGCCAACCTTGTTGGCGAGAGGCATACTCTATTCAGCGGGGGAAATCCTTTATGATATCCTTCCAGGATACTCCACGTTGGTCTCCTCAGCTGTTTTACACGCAATGCATAAACCAGTTTCCGCTGCTTATCCGTTGGATTTCTGGAACTCTGCCATGAAGTCAACCAATGCCTTAATACTGTCGTAAGGTACGGCATTGTAGATCGAAGCGCGCAAGCCGCCAACGCTACGGTGCCCTTTCAATCCGACGAAGCCTTCTTTCTCGGACTCCTTCACGAATTGCTTCTCCAGCTCCTCCGAAGCCAGACGGAAGGTGACGTTCATCAGCGATCGGCTGTCATTATCGGCACATCCGCGGTAGAATCCACCGCTATTGTCAATCGCGTTGTACAGAAGCGCCGCTTTCTCCTGGTTCTTCTTCTCGATGCCTTCAAGCGAGCCTTGCTCTTCGATCCACTTCAACACTTGGTTTACCATGTAGATCGAGAAAGAAGGCGGTGTATTATATAGAGAATTGTTGCCTGCATGCGTGTCGTAGCGCAGCATCGTCGGCAGGTGCTTTGGTGAATCTTGCAGCAGCTCCTCACGAGCGATGACTACGGTTACGCCGGACGGCCCCAAATTCTTTTGGGCGCCAGCATATACCATGCCGAATTGCGTAAGATCGAATGGACGGGACAGAATGTCACTGGACATATCTGCGATCAGCGGAATGCTGCCTGTATCCGGGAAGCACCTGAACTGAGTTCCTTCGATCGTCTCATTGGATGTGATATGCAGATATGCTGCATTGTCCGGCAAATTCAGATGGCTCAGATCAGGCAGACTCATAAATTTGCTCTCTTTGGATGAAGCAGCCTCAAACACCTCGCCGATCAGCTTCGCTTCTTTAACCGCCTTGCTAGCCCAGCTTCCCGTCATGACGTAACCGGCTGTTTTTCCCTCTGTCAGGAAGTTCATCGGAATCATGGAAAACTGCGTTGAAGCACCGCCTTGCAGGAACAATACTTTATATCCCTCGGGATTACCGAACAGCTTCAAAAGGCGGCTCGCCGCTTCATTGTGAGCCTCCTCATAAACTGCTCCACGGTGCGACATTTCCATGATCGACATGCCGGTTCCGCGATAATCGACGAATTCCGCCTGAGCCCGTTCCAACACTTCTAACGGTAGTGCTGCAGGTCCTGCGTTAAAGTTATAAGCTCTCTTACTCATTTCTCCCCCGTCCTCTCTTAACACTTATTTATAGACTTTCGAAGTTTTGATAAGGTTTATCATAGCAACTATTCTTTTTTCCAGCAAGGTGATATTTCATTTGATTTGATAGTTTGCAGAATTGACACATTAACGCTTCATCTTAACAGAGATTTTATCATGACCCACGGTAGAATTCATATACCCTTGACCAATTTTGGCTCTGTCCAGGCGCTAATTCGATACGGACGAAAATTTCTGGGGAAACGACGTGCCCTGTACCCCATACCGCGACAGCAGAGACTCGAAAAGAGCTGATTTCCCTAACACTGGCTCCACTCGGCTGATGCAGCAATTCCCAAATCCATGTGGACGAGCTGGATGGAAATCCGTCTAAAAGGAAGTAAAAGGGCTTATCCGGCGTCCTTTTCCAAGTGACATCTCCTCCTTCAATTACTACGCCATCCATCGTCCCGGGCTCATCGCTCCAAGGCTGAATCTCAAAAGGAAATCTCAATTTATAGTCCGGTCCAATCGGCTGACGATCTATTCCCAGAAAGTTATGGTTGTACTCATCTGTCCGGATTTCGCGTAACCCTGTATTCGTTAATTGGTAATCAATCCACAGCTGATTCCCGGTAATAGAGATAGACTTCTCAAGCCTTGTAGCGTATCCGGCGCAATTGTCGGGATATGTCGTAAATATAATATTCTGCTCGCTTTTCATCTCAGCCTCAATCCGGTAAGGCTGAAGCGAATAACTTCGGTAAAATTGATAAGGCTGGATATCCGGCCGGGTCAATAGCCCTACTCCAAGCTTAGGAAATTGACCCCCAACTGGCGTATCCTCATAACCGATGGCTTCCCTTATTGAGAACTCGTTGCACAAACCTTTTCCGCCCGTCCCCTCTCCGACCTGAAGACTTTCCGGCACACAGAAGGTATGGTTGCCTTCACGCATAGTGACCCCGGTGATAAAGCCGCTCCAGTCAAAGCGCGTGCCCTTATAATCGCCAACTGCTGCAATATCAATCACCAGGAACTCGTTGCTTAATTGAAATCCCATCATCAGCTCTCCTCTTCCCCTACTGCCCTTCATAGTACTACCCAGCATACTTAGAATACTTGGAATACTCAACATACGAGGAATGCCCGACATACTCGAAAAAACCAGCATACACGGTTTTATGTTTTCTTGGTTTTTAGGCCTATTAACCTTCTAGCCTTCTTACCTTCTTACCTTCTTACCTTCTTACCTTCTTACCTTCTTACCTTCTTACCTTCTTACCTTCTTACCTTCTAGCCTACTAGCCTTCTAAGCCTTCTAAGCCTTCTAGGATTTTTCGCTTGAAAGCAGAAACGCTGGCCCTAGGTTCAATCATCTTCTATTAGATCAGGCTCTTACTTCTCTACCAGTATAATATCAATCCGCTCTGTACCGCCTTCTCGTTTTTCAAATAAAGCTTCCAGCAAAGAGCGTTGAATTAAACACCCCGAACCAAAAGGCACAATTTCCACGTCACTTCTGTTTACTGTTATTGATCCAATCCGATATTGACCATATTCGAGAAACTGTAAATTACGATAGGTTATATGCAGCATTCGATCCGCGAACAACGTCTCTACCGCAGCCTCGCCTTGGCCGTCAAACTGCTCTTTGACGAGCTTAGGCTCCAGATGCAGATCGCCGTAGCTTCCCTTCACCCCATATACCTCTGACAGTTCGGTCAGCAGCAGCCAACTCGCGGAGCCGGTCAAAAACGTATACATTCCGCGGCCTTTTTCATTAATATATTCAGGTATGCCCGGGTACATCCGGCTAAGCTCAAAATGAGTAGAGAGACGGTAGATAGAATCCAGTACTTTATACCCCTCTTTTACGAAACCGCGCTTATAAAGCGCATTAGCGTACATGACGGTCATATGGCTGAACATCGCTCCGTTCTCTTTATGACCAAACGCAAAACCAAAAGCCCTGCCAAGGTTTTGTTGCACCCCGCCAAAATCCGAATTCAAACGGTAGCCGATTTTTTCATCCTTCAGATAGCGATCCGCAGCCTGTACGATTTTACCAACCTGCTCATCCGTAGCGATACCTCCCATAATGCTGAACACTTGACCAGTAAGTGTCATGCGTACGCCTTGCGGAAATTCACCTTCGACCCGCTCGGCATCGTCATTGTAGTAGCCATTAAACCAGGCATATCCTTCTGAACTAGTAATCCATTCATTATGGCGAAGGTGGGAAATCATCCATCTTGCCTTTCCTCTTAAATCATCCACAACCTCCGAAATTTTCAACTTCCGCTTGTTTCCGCTAACCGAAGGCGTGACTGCATCATAATATCGATAAAGAAGATTTAGCTTCACATCCACGTTTTCATAATCAACGGGCTCCATAATCGAATCCAGCAGCATCGTCATTTCTTCGGCCAACTCCATCGTTTCCAATCCTGACTTTTGCTGCAATGCAATGAGCAGCTCCGTTAATTCCAGTAGATTGCTGGCGTAAAATGCGGTAAAGGCCACGCTCTCGCCGCGATTCGGGGCAAGATCAAGCCCATCATTCCAGTCCGCACCCTCCAGCTTAATATTGTTATGCTCCCCAACATGATAGAATGGTACGATGTTTTGCAGCAATATATGTTCCAAAATGCTGCCCTCATAGACGCTGCCATCATGAGTTGTCAGCTTATTTCCGCTATCAGCATTCCAGCTCAAGTCGCGCTCCTGACAGCGCTTGACGAAAATGTCCCGGAAATACGACTGCGGCTGCAGCAAAATGTCCAGATCACCGCTTTGATGCACATAAAGCAGCGTCGTCAGAAGAGGCCATGCCCCATGATCCATCCATACCCTTGGAATGTTGTTGCGGTCTGCAATAAACTCACCGGGCTGCGAGCCAATAATTGTCGCATTACTGCCATCAATTCGAACTCCCGCATAATTGTTTATCAGCAGATGCCTCACTTCATTTGGTTCCATCACCATCAATGCAAGACAATCCTGCCACAAATCACGCCAGCCCCTGCCTCCCCGGCCATAATCATGATAAGGAAGAAACGAATTGCCGTACAACCGGCGTAAAATAGGCTGTAGAGTCACCCACTTCCTCCATAAATCCTGCTCTGTATTCCCGGACCGAAACTGGATCGTACCCAGCTTCTTCCGCCAATAGGCTTCATTCTCCTTCAGCAGCTTCTCAAATTGTACCGCAGATAAATAATTCTGAGCATACTCAGCATCATTTATCCTCCCCTCAGAAATGATCATCGCCATAATATAAGAAGCAGATTGCCCGGGTAATAATTGTACGGGTGCGAATCGGAGTGCTCCAACAGCCTCGTAACCTTCAAACGAAATACCTGCTGCTGCTTGCGGTTCACGGTTGCATACTACAGCTTCCGGCCAGTCCAAAGCCCCGCCTTCCCCGGTAAACTCCTCTTGAACCGGGAACATGCCGATCGGAGCTTTACCGCTTCCTTCGGCACCGAGAACACTGTAACTTACTTTGTTTATCCGGTGGCCCCTTTCATCAAAAGACAAAGCAGGCTGGACTTCCACACCAAAGTCCGACACATAAATGCGGTGCAGCAGAGATGTGACATGCCGATGATCCCGGAGATCGTCTGCCGAGCGGCCATATAGAGGAATAGCCGAGGTCGGTGTTAAATCAAGTGCAGCGCTACCCGTATTCGTTAATGTCACCTTCATTAATTCGACTTTATCATCAGTGACAGGTACAAAGCTCGTAGTTTCGGCCTTTAGGCCAATCGCAGCATGATGGCGGATAAGCTTATGCCATAAAAAACCGCCCTCCATTTCGTTACGCTCCCGATCTTCTTCAAATTGACTAGCATTCTGTTTGGCGGAGTTGCCGCATACAGACCACGCTCCATGCCCCTTAATATGAATCCAGAAATTTCGCGAAGCCTTGGAGTTGTGCAGATCACCCGCTGATACGGGCTCCATAAGAAACGTATTATGACCTGATGTCATGCTGCCATGCAGATTCGGCGTAATCGCGGACATCATCCCCGCTTCATTTACTAACGGGAAATAGAGATAACTGTTCTTCTCTGGATCCTTTAGCTTAAACACCCCTTCATTTCCTTGAAACTCCCAACGCGACTGTGTCATTCAATCGTTCTCCTCTCTTTAAATGCATATATAGCTAATATGTAAATATAAAAAGTGAATCCATTCCATTTCAAACTACGTAGGATTAAAAAACTTCAGTTCAACGTGGCATCCTCGCAGTTATTTTCATTGATTCATTAAACTTAAACGCTGAGCTATCTGGATGGGTTGAATAAGTTGAATAATCTGAATAATCTGAAGGAGCTGAAGGAGCTCAACTGAAGACTGAATTCATCAAGCTGAAACGATAATCATCGCAACCAACCTAAAACAAAAACCAAATAAACTTAAACACATATTATAGTGATGATTATCTAATAACCACCTAATAACAATCTTCATAACCATCTAATAACAATCCTCATAACCATCTAATAACAATCCTCCGAAACCGGTTTCGATAAAGCCATTATTGCACCCCTATTTCTTATTGTAAAGTACTTTTTTAATACTTTTTAACTCGACTTTCGCAGATTGAAGTCTATAAACAAACCTTCATGTAACTGGGAGAACTGTCTGGCATCCGTCTCCTAGAATTGACAATGTAAGCATGCTAGGGCTTATTACCTGCTTTTGTGACGATATCTCGTTTATCCGATCGAGCAGTTGATGTTGAGCAGTTTGCTGCTGAGCAGTTGCTGCTTAACAGTCGCCCAGTCCAGAATGACAATTTATGAAGTATGAAAAATCATACACATTCAACCAACGTTGCGCCCTATCCAGGTTTTGTGTCTGAAATATCATACACATTCAACCGTGTTGCGCCCTGATCCTGGTTTTGTACTTGAAAAATCATACACATTCAACCGCGTTGCGCCCTGATCCTGGTTTTGTACTTGATAAATCATACACATTCAACCAACGTTGCACCCTATCCAGGTTTTGTGTTTGAAATATCATACACATTCAACCGTGTTGCGCTCTGATCCAGGTTTTGTGCTTGAAAAATCATACACATTCATCCGCGTTGCGCCCTGATCCTGGTTTTGTACTTGATAAATCATACACATTCAACCGCGTTGCACCCTATCCAGGTTTTGTGTTTGAAAAATCATACACATTCAACCAACGTTGCGCCCTATCCAGGTTTTGTGTCTGAAATATCATACACATTCAACCGTGTTGCGCCCTGATTCTGGTTTTGTATTTGAAAAATCATACACATTCAACCGTGTTCCGCTCTGATCCAGGTTTTGTGTTTGAAAAATCATACACATTCAACTGCATTGCGCCTGATCCAGGTTATATATTTGAAATATCATACACATTCAACCGTGTTGCGCTCTGATCCTGGTTTTGTGTTTGAAATATCATACAAAAACATCGTGTTCAGAAGTTGCCTTTCTTGCGACACCAGGAACTTCTGGCTTCGAGCTTTATAATTTCCGATATCTTAAGAAAAACGTTTATCGATGCAGAATCTTAAAAAGGCCGAGCCAGGAATACGATGTAATCCTGCTCGACCTTTATAACGGACGAATAATGAATTAAATGTAAATATTCGTTCGGCTAAACTTTAAACGAGCGCCTTAGGCGTATCAAACCGTTTTCCAAGCAATGGGGCCAGCTGCTCCAAATCACGAAGCAAAGCAGCGAACTGATCCGGGAACAACGACTGCACGCCGTCGCCAGTCATCGAATTATCCGGGTCCGTATGCATTTCGATGATCAGCCCGTCCGCTCCTGCCGCAACGGATGCTTTCGTCATCGGTTCTACGAGCTCACGGCGTCCTGTGCCATGGCTCGGATCGGAAATGACCGGCAAATGGCTCAAGCTTTGCAATACCGGAATCGCCGATAGATCAAGCGTATTTCTAGTGTAGGTTTCAAACGTGCGGATCCCCCGCTCACAAAGCATGACGTTTGGATTTCCGCCTGCCAAAATATACTCCGCCGCATTCAGGAACTCGTCGTACGTTGCACTGAATCCGCGCTTCAGCAGCACCGGTCTGCCGCAGGTTCCCAGCTTGCGCAGCAAATCGAAGTTTTGCATATTACGCGTACCTACCTGCAAAATGTCAGCGTACTCCGCGCAAACATCGACATATTCAGGGGTCATTACTTCGGTAATCGTCAGCAAGCCGTGCTTCTTTCCGGCTTCCGCCATCATGACTAGGCCTTCAACACCTACGCCCTGGAAGCTGTAAGGCCCTGTACGCGGCTTAAACGCTCCGCCGCGAAGCACTTGTCCTCCCGCCGCTTTCACGAGGCGGGCGATTTCATCGATTTGTTCGGCGGATTCTACGGCACAAGGACCACCCATTACGACGAGCTCACCGCCGCCAATTTCTACATCTCCAATTTTAATGACCGTGTTCTCCGGATGGAAATCGCGGCTGGCCAGCTTGTAAGATTTAGAAATTTTAATGACATTCTCTACATCCTTCATTTGGCGTAAATGCTCCGCAAGCTTCGGCTCGATCATACCAATCAATCCGATAACTGTACGGTCATTTCCTCTCGAAACATGAGTTTGTAATCCTTCCTTTTCAATTACTGCGATTATTTCATTAATACGTTCCTCTGGTGTCTGATTAGAAGTGATTACGATCATGATTGTCATCCTCTCATTTTAGTTCTTATTTTTCGATCATCTATGAATCCATTTAATATATTTTGCCACTTAGACGCTTGTTCGCTTTGAAGCTTTTAACCACTAAAGTAACTATAACTGAATACATGTACATCGTCAAGCTAAACTTCCGCCTAAATAACTTAAGAGAATGTTGTTACCCTATATTTTTCGAAATTCAAAAATAAAGCTACAAACCCTTTACTATACAGGTTTGCAGCTTATTACTTTACCGGAAAACTTTTACAGCGAGTCGTTTTTGCTTTTCACGCAGCCGACCGATCGCCTTCATGAAGTTCAAACACTGCGCTGGGAGCTGCGCGCGTGCAAAGGCACCGTACTCACTCATTTGCTGAGATGCTATGCTCACCATTTGTAAAGGCACTGCTAACTCATCGGCTGAGGCTCTCTGTTCACCTATTTGCTGAGCCACTGCGCTCATTCATCCGCTCGGCGCAAACGAACAGCCATAAACTGCCTGCCTGGCAGCTCCACGCGGAAGGTTCCTTCATGTAGACCAGCGCATTTCTCGATCGTCATATTCCATGTATCAATGATCTCAATGGTATACTTGATGCCCGGTTTAACATTGAAAATTCTGAACTTCGGCTGGTTAAAGCCAAAATAGTACATGTAATAGTTGTCCCGGACACCTGCGCAGGGGGCATCCCAGTCGGATCGGAGCGGTTCCCAGCGCTGGCCTGGCGCTTCCTCTACCAGCTTGCGCAGGAACGCGATACGCGCAGGGCTGTCGCCAACTAGTTTGCCTCCTTTGGACCACCATAAAATTTCTTCATCATTCAAATAGGTTTCTCCATGGCCGACATATCCGCCCCGGATCATTCCTTCCCAGAAACGGCGAACCATTTCCTGACCGTTAATGTTGCCCCAGCCCTGATCAATGTCTCCTTCATAGGCGCATTCATCGATGACGACAGGCTTGTTCCAGCGCTCCCGCCATTCCAGCGTCGCTTCGGAGGTTTTATATACATCGATTCTTTGAATGCTGGAGTGGGTTAGCCAAGGCTTGCTATGATCATAGAACGTCAGCCAATTGTGATTTGACAGCAAATGTCCGTAGGGATCATGGGCCGTAATGATCTTCGCATACCTTTCCCAATCCTCGCCGGTCTTCGCCCACATCAAATCATACTCATTTGCCAGCGACCACCAGACATGCCGGTATGCTGACAAGCGGGCGACAATATAACGTAAATACAAATCATCGGCTTCCTGCTCCATTTCCGAAAATCCCCAGCGATCATACGGGTGGAACAAGATCAGATCCGTTTCTATTCCGAGCCGGCCCAAATCGCTTATCCGCTGCTCCAAGTGCTCGAAGAAGGCCGGGTTAAATGCGCGGAAATTCCAGCCCTCCTCCGGGGAGCCTTCGAACGGATACAGAGGCGGTTCGTTGCGGTTGTATAGATAGGACTTGGGAAACACGCACATCCGCATTTTATTAAACGGCGAGCCCGCCAGCGTTTCCAGCGTCTGCTGCTCCAGCTCCTCTCCCTGATGCGTCCATGCGTAACAAGTTGTGCCAAACGGCAAATAGACGGTACCGTCTTCATAAGCGAAATGATACGTATCCCGGACACGCACCGGACCGTGATTGCCTTCTTCGGGCGCGGTACAAATGAATGAGCCCTCGATTCCTTCCAGCGCTTTCACAGTGCTGTGGGTACGGTACGTCCAATTCCCCTCCCGGTCAGGCATCATCCGAACCTTGTAGCTTCCATTGCCGTTATAAAAGCCCAGAACGTTTATGGAACGCTTCCCATCCCCGTGAGTAAACGTTGCACTCAGCTCCACATCCGTGTAAGGATTACCCTCGGATGGCCCATTGAAACTGAGCTCGAGCACGTCCCATTGGGCTGCGCTATCGGGTGAGCTGACCAAACCGGCCCCGTCCATTTGCTTATCGGCATACCCTGTATGAGTCTCTCGCTTCAATGCGGATTTCTTCACGCCTTCCTGCGGAGAGCAATCCGCCTCTGCCAGCTCTTGCAGCAGCGCTGTCCGCTCCGCCTGCGTAAAGCCAAGCTCCTCGCGCAAATCGAGGAACTGCCCCAATGTGAAAATTTTATAGGAAAAAGCAAGATGCTCCTCGTCTTTAAGAAACGGAAAATACTTGAACAAAATTTTTCCTGCAGCTTCATCCGTCCATATGCGCCCTATCTTCGTCTGCTCTGTAAACATTTGAATCCTCCTGTCTAACCTTTAATTGCTCCTGCCATTCCGGATACAAAGTACTTCTGGAAAAATAAATAAACGACCAAAATCGGTACAATCGAGATCAATACCCCGGCGCTTAACAATGTGTAGTTCGTAGAATGCTGTCCCTGGAACGTAAGCAGCCCCGCCGTAACCGGCTGCATAGAATCCTTTGTGATGAAAATTTGCGCCAGCAAAAATTCATTCCAGGTGGACAGGAAATCGAGAATAACCAGCGTTGCTATGGCCGGCATAGCGATCGGCAATATGATGCGAAAAAATTTCCCCAGTTCCGCACAGCCGTCAATATATGCCGCCTCATCCAATTCCTTTGGAATCGAGCGGAGAAATCCTCTCAGCACCATGATGCCGAAGGGAATACCAAAGCCTATATAAACGATAAAAATACCAGGATACGTATTTTCAAGCCCGAAATAATTCAGCATCATATTCAATGGTACGAGCGTAGCCTGAAAGGGAATCATCATCCCGACCAAAAATACGGCAAATAGCGCGTTCCCCCACTTGAAGCCCATCCGTGTCAGGGCATACGCGGCCAGCGCCTCGATCAATATACCGAGCGGAACCTTGACCACGGAAATAAACAAACTGTTGCGAATATAAATATTCATTTTACTCCATGCCTCGGCAAAATTGCTCCATTGGAACACTTCCGGTAAAGTATAGACCGGATTTTTCAGCAGATCGGCATTGGACTTCAAAGCTGTCATCCCGATAAACACGATCGGTATCAGAAAAATGACAGCCAGGCAAATTAGAGATAGATACATAACCGCCTTTGAAACAGCGGATTGTTGGATGTCTTCCATATGGCACACCACCCGCTTTCCTGCAAATCACAGATGTGATTTTTTATTTGTATAGTAGACGTAAGGGATAATGACCACCATAGTTACAAAAACCAGGAACCACGAAATGGCTGACCCTACACCGATATTGTTGAATTTAAAAGTTTGATAGTACATCCAGGATGACAGCACCTGTGTGCTTTGCGCCGGGCCTCCTGCCGTCATGCCGTAAATAATGTCATATACCTTCATCGCATTAACCATTGTAGTAGCGAAAACAATGACAAAGGTTTCGCTTAGCAGCGGTATCGTTATGAAGCGGAACGATTGAACCGGTTTGGCACCATCGATAATCGCCGCCTCATAGCAGTCCTTCGGAATGCTTTGCAAGCCCGCGAGAAACAATACCATTGGCAATCCAACCCCTTGCCATACAGCGGCGATAAATACCGCGTACAGTGCCGTCTTCGGATCGGCCAGCCAGGGGTGAGCCAGTTCTCCAAGCCCGATCCCCTCCAACAAAGCGTTAAAGAACCCCCTTGTCGGATGGTAAAGCCAGCTCCACATCAAAGCGACGATAATACCTGACAATACATAGGGAAAATAAAATACACCGCGAAACAACGATCTCCCTTTGAGTTTCCGGTTAAGCAGCAGAGCAAACATCAGTCCCAGTCCAATAATGATGGTCAGAGAGCCTGCCAGCCAAAGTACGTTATTTTTCAAAGCCTTTTGAAAGACCGTATCCTCTGTTAATAAATAAATATAGTTTTGTAAGCCGACAAACTGTTTGTTTGGCGAAATCCCGTTCCAGCGATATAGACTGAGCTGCAGCGTATACAAGGAGGGCCCCACGATTACAACAAGATAAATCAATAACGCCGGCATCAGGAATGTCCATGGCTTCCAAGCTTTGAGCTTCATACTGTGCCTCCCTCGCACCAGCAGGGCTTGAGAGAACAGCCAGACGGCCGTTCCTCCCAAGCTGTGCTGTATTTCTAGTTGTTGCTCTTATGCGCCTCGACAGCTTTTTGAAGTTCCTGGGCTGCCTGCTCCGGTGTCCATTCATTCAGAATCACCGCATCCTGCGCTTCAAACAGCTTCTGTACTACCGTTTGCGGCAGCGCCTGATCGGAAATCAGGAAGTTGCCGTCTTTAATCATATCGGCCATTTCTGCCGTATGCGGGGACTGCTCTGAAGTATTGAATTGCTGTAAAGCCGGAGAGCCATATTGGTCAATATACTCGTTTACAATCTCCTGGCCCGTAACATATTCGGCCAATTTTACAGCTGCCTCCTGAACAGCAGGCTCAGAGCTGCCGTTAATTTGGAACATCTCCGCAAAGCTCGACATCCGCACTGGCTGATGATCGGTAGGGAATTTGAAAATACCGATGCTGCTCGGATCTACTCCTGCCTGGGATATGGTCAAATCAACCCATGCCCCTTCAATCGCAAAGCCTTGGAGACCATGGTACAGCGGCGTTTCAGCCTCCTGTGGATCAAGAGTAATAAAGCCTTTTTCGAAATAACCTTTATCCGACCACTCCTTCAGCTTCTGAAAGCTTTGCACAACCGCCGGATCTTCCCATGAAGCTTCCAGCGCATTAAGCTGATCATGCAGTTCGACGCCGCCGTAATGCTCGATCAACTGCTCAACCCAGCGCATCAGCATCCAGCCGCCCTTACCTCCAACGGCAAATGGCGTAATATCCTGATCCTTCATCAATTGCAGTTGTGCTTCAAACTCCGCGAACGTAGCTGGCGGATTCAGGTTTAATTTAGCATATAACTCCTTCGGATAAATGACGGCGAGGGAAGCGAGGTGGAATGGCACCCCGGCAATTTTACCGTCATACTTCACCAAATCAATCGCTGCCGGATTATATATATCCTCCCATTTGTGTTCGGCCGCAACCGCAGTCAAATCCATCGTCAACCCGTTTTCCGGGTAAAAGGCCCCTAATGATCCGCCCCAAGTAAACCACATATCTGGCAATGTTTTCGAAGCTGCTGCTACCTTCAGTGATTCTTTTAACGGATCTGTCCCATAGAAGGTAGGTTCTACTTTGATATCGGGATTTTTGCTTTCGAAATCTTTAATAATCGGTTCAAGATATGCCGCTTGATCATTCAGCACCCAAATGCTCACTGTCGTTTTGTCTCCGCCGCCATCACCAGCCCCGGTTCCAGCAGCGTTCTTTTCCGGACTGCCGCCGCCACCGCAGGCGGATAACATCATTACGATCAAGATCATTACCGCCAGCATTGCCGTAAAGCGATTTCTTTTCATTTCTTCAACCCCCTGTTGATAATAAATAAGTTAAGTAAATAAGCGCTGGCCTATTTGCTTGCTTTAAGTCTACTATCCGGCAGCAGCGCTGGGTATGAGGGCCATATGTCATTTCTTACGCGAAAATATCGACTTTCGGCAAGGTAAAAAACCTTTTCGTGTGGCCAAATAGAACATCAATGCATTTTCCTACACTCTTATGCACTAACGGTTGCGATACTCCAGCGGAGTCATGCCTACCCGATCTTTAAACAGCTTGCTGAAATAATGCGGATTTGTATAGCTTAATATTTCGCTTATTTCATATACTTTTTTATTCGTATCCCGCAGCAGCTTCTGTGCATAAATAATTTTGTTCCGGATGACATATTCACTAAAGCTTTCTCCAACCTCTTTTAAAAAAATCCGGCTTAAATAGCTGGTGCTGATCGGAATGGACTCTGCCACTTTCATCAGCGTAATATCCTCAAGCAGATGATGATCCACATATTCCTTCGCTAATCTGACATGCAGGCTGTCGCTTTGCTGGTTGACGGGAAATTTTAGCTCCGCCTCCATATAGGCTTTTGGAATTTCGCTCATATCTTTATAAATAGAACTGCACGAATAGATGATAGACGCATTCAACAATTCAAATATTTTGCTGCGCAGACGCTCCAGATACTGCTCCCTGCCCTGAAGGTCCTCCTCTTCTTTCGGCGCAGATGGCGACAGCCACAATATTTCTCGATGGTTGCGGTGAAACACAATGCCGCCCCAGTTTCGGGAGACGTATTCTTCAATCAAATAGCGGATCGACATAAACTTTAAATGATCTTTTGTGCTGGGGGCGGTTATGTGATCTACAGTCATTTGATCTGCAGCATCATCCCGCAGGCGAAATGCAGCGATCCACAGACCCTGGGCAAATTGCCCTTTCTCCGGTTCGGACAATCGCATTTTGGACGGGTAAGTGTACGTATCAAGCAAAGATACGAGCCAGTCGTTCCGCTCCTCCTCCGACCATATGGCCGTTGTCCCCGCGGTGTTCTGCTCGAGCAGCTTGACCGCTTTCTGAAGCGTTGCCGTCACTTCCTCCTCATCCATAGTCGGCTTGTGAAGATAATCAATCGCTCCGAGCCGGATCGCCTCTTTGACGTAAGGAAAATCGTCATAACTGCTTAAATAGATCATCTGCACATGCTTGAACGGACCATTGCGAATATAACGGCCCAGCTCGATCCCATCCATGCCCGGCATGCGAATATCCGTCATGACGATATGAATGTTTTCTGTTTCCAGCAGCCGCACGGCCTCTTCCCCATTAGACGCCTCAGCTTTCCAGCACACGCCCTGGGCATCCCAATCCACCATATAACGCAAGCCCATTCTAACGATCGCTTCATCCTCGACCACTAATAAATTCCACATTTCAATTCCCCCTTGTTACGGATTTATAAGGAATCGTCATCCGCACCGCCGTCCCCGGTTCCTGGCGCTGAACCTCAAGACCGTACTCCCTGCCAAACCACAATCGAATCCTGTCATTGACATTGTTGATCCCGATATGAGATGCGTCGTCCTCCCGCTGATCAAGCAGCAGAGCGATTTGCTCCTCTGATATTCCAATTCCGTTATCGATAATTTCAATGCACAGCGTATTTCCGTCTTCCCTTAGCCGGACCTTCACGGTGATGAGCAATATGCGGTTCAGGCCCATTGAGCCATGAAAAATAGCGTTTTCCAATATCGGCTGCAGCAGCATGGCCGGTATGCCTGCATCCAGCAGTTCCTCCGGTACGTCCCACTCCACGGCAAATGTGTTAGTATACCTTAGATCCATCAATTGCCCATAATCCCGGAGCAGCTCGAGCTCTTCGGATAATGGCATAAGCTCATCGTTTAGCTTCATGTATGATTGCAGCAAGCGGTTTAAGGAATGAATCAGCTTGGCGATTTGCGGCGACTGCTGCAAAATGGCCAGCATCCGAATCGAATTAAGCGTGTTATACAAAAAATGAGGCTGAATCCTCACCCGAAGCGCATAAAGCTCTGCCTTCCGCTTCTGCCGTTCCTTCTCGGCGATCGAATGAATGAGCTCATTCACTCTTTTGACCATCCGCACATAGCTTAAATGAAGCTGCCCGATTTCATCATATCTAGTTGGCGCCTCCAGCACTTCAAATTTACCTTTCTCCACATTGCGCATGGAACGGATTAATCGGCTGATCGGCCGGGACAAACTGTTGGCCAGCATCCAGGATACGACAGCGGAGGCAATCATCAGCACGATAGCAATGGCTATGGTATATTGGCGGATCGTGCTGCTTCCCTGCAATATCACATCCTGATTTTTACCCATATAAATCGTCCATCCCAAATATTTGTTCTGCCTCACAACCCCGCTATATTTCACGTTCTGATCCCCCAGCTTGCTGTCCGCCGTCCAGACGCCGTCGACCCCGACGCGAGGCGGCCGCTCCAGCAGATGGTCCGCAATCTGTTCATCGGATGCATAGATTAGCTGATTATCCGCATCGACAACCGTCACAGCAGTGTCGCGCAGCTGCGAGGAGGAAATTATTTTCTCAATAAAATCGGGAGATATGTGCAGGGCTATTATCGCCAGCGGGCGCATCCGCTCATCCAGCAGCATTCTGGACACGGTCACGGCTGTAAAGGCTTGTCCATCAAATTGTCTGACTTCATGCACGCCGGAGACGACAAATCCGCCCCTTTTTTCTATCGCCTCTTGATACCAGGCTTCCTTTGTGACATCGTAGCTTCTATTGATCGAGGAAGAACCGCTAAGCTGATAACCGCTGATCCCGCCGTTGTTGCCGTACAGTACCATGCCTTTTATCGAGGTATTAATAGAAGGATAGGCACTCATTAAACGAATTAGCTGCTTCTCCGCATTCAGCTCGGCGGAACCCCACTCTTTTTCAGGGATATAAGGCTGATTAAAAATTGTAAACGCTTCCGTTAAATAGTAGGGCAAGATGCTAAAACGATCAAAATCGCTGATTTGCTTCTCGATCGCTGTGATCAATTGGCCGGCAATTACCTGCAGTTCCTGTTCCGTCTGGCGCATCAAAGTATCCGATGACTTTTTATAAGCGATCGTTCCTAGTAAAAGCACGGGCAAACTGCTGACGATCGTCAGCACGATAAACAACTTTTTATGATATGATATCCGCTTCCAGTACATGATTTGTCCCCCATAGCTGTTTGTATTCTATTTATGTTCTATTTTTAGTCTATCTGCCTTTATAGGCTTATTCCATCCGCAAAAAATGTTATTTCCCACCAGTTTTATGCAGTTTGCACCCTACCCTCGAAAATCAATAGATCAAATCCGCTTTTTATAACACTTTTATTTCATGCTTACCGATTTAACGCAAAATAAAAAAGCTGTCCCCATAGCGCAAAGTTTGCCTTGGCTACAGGGACAGCTGTACTCAACTTAACCTTATGATTTCTTTGCTCCCACTTTGACTGGGGGCAGCAGCTTCTGCATATTCACAGTCCGCACGATTTCCCAGGTGTCCGGATTTTGATGATCATACTGCTCCAAATAAGCGATAACCTCTTTCGTAATCGGAGTTGGCGTCGACGCACCCGAGGTGACTGCAACCTTGCCGACTCCCTCCAGCCACTCCCGCTTCAGCTCCGTCACGTCAGAAATACGGTAGGCCGTAACTCCGGCGATCTCCTCAGATACTTGAGCCAGCCGATTCGAGTTATTGCTGCGCGGATCGCCCACAACGATGACGAGATCCGCTTGGCCTGCCTGCTCAGCAACAGCTTCCTGCCGGACCTGAGTCGCGAGACATATTTCATTATGAACTTCAGCGCCCGGAAATTTCTCAAGCAGCTTCTTCATAATATGCTTAATATCCCACTGACTCATCGTCGTCTGATTCGTGATTACAATTTTGTCCGAGCTAACCGAAAGGGAGCTGATCTCCTCCTCCTTCTCGATCAAATGAACATGCTCTGGCGCCACCCCAATCGCCCCCTCAGGCTCTGGGTGACCCTTTTTGCCGATGTAAATAATATCGTAACCGTCCGCCACCTTCTCCTTAATAAGAACATGGGTCTTGGTCACATCCGGACAAGTGGCATCTACCGTGGTCAATCCCTTGTCGCGAGCGATTTTGCGAACCTCAGGGGATACGCCATGAGCGGTAAATATGACCGTACCGCGCTCGACCTGGCTTAATATGTCCAGCCGGTTCGGTCCATCCAGCGTAATAATTCCTTCGTCTTCAAACGATTGGGTAACATGACTGTTATGCACAATCATGCCCAGTATATAAATCGGCCGCGGCAGATCAAGATTTTTGGCTGCCTGACGTGCGAGCACCATCGCATCCACAACGCCGTAGCAATAACCGCGCGGTGAAATTTTGATCACTTCCATGATTTTGGCACCCCCGCTTTCTCGTTCCCTAATTATACTTTCTGATGGGTAACACTATTTATTATAGCCTATTTCGGCAAAGCGTTAAAGACAACGGGAAGCCAGATCACGAACATCGTCCCTTCTCCGCGCCGGGTGATCACTTCAACTGAGCCGCCATGCTCATCGATGATCCATTTGGCAATAGACAGCCCCAGTCCTGTTCCTTGCGTTACCCCGCGTGACGGATCGGCACGGTAGAATCGTTCAAAAATTTGCGGAATTTCACTTCGCTCCATGCCAATCCCCGTGTCCTTGATCCGAATGCCGACCTGATTGCCGGAGCTTATGGCGTCGATGCTCACTTGCCCTTCCGGTGTATACTTAAAGGCGTTTTCGATAAAAATAAACAGCATTTGCTGCAGGTAATCTTTGTTGCCGACAATACAGGCGTCTTGAATGACCGACAAGTCTCCTTGGACCCATAGCGCCTGGCGCGGTAAAAAATTAGCCCGCCGTACGACTTCCTCGACAATAGGACCGAGCAATTGAGGTTCTTTCTCGATTGTTTGCCCTGCGTCTGCCCGGGCTAAAGACAGCATATCATTGATGAGACGGCTCATCCGCTCGGCTTCATCTGCGATATCGCTGACAGCTTCCAACGAGAAGCTCCTTAGCTGCTCCTCGTTCATCGGCATCGGTTCGTTTTCCTCCCGGCCCCATATTTTTTTGATTAGATCGACATTTCCCCGGATCGTCGTCAAGGGCGTGCGCAGCTCATGAGAGGCATCTGATACGAATCGCCGCTGATTGGCGTAAGCTTCGTCCAGCTCATTGTAAAATCGCTCCGTCCTCGCTAACATGTTGTTCACCGTGCCGATTAAACGCCCGATTTCATCGTTTGGCCCGTCATACTCAATACGGACACTCAGGTCCGTGCCTTTCTGAATGCCGTTAGCGGCCTCAATCACTTTGCCGATCGGCATCATCGACGTGCGCGCCAGGAACATCCCGAAGGAGCTGGCTACAAAAATAGTAATAAAAGAGCCGAATAACAGCACGGTTTTTAACTGATCCATAATGCGGTGCTCTGCATTCGTATCCGCCGCCAGCTGCAGCAGGCCGACAATCGTATTTCCATAGACGAGCGTCCGCTCATATAACAAATACGAATTACCGTTGATCGTGATGTTCTGAAATTTTCCTTTCTTGCCGATCTGGTCGATCGAGGGCACCGGAAACACCATTTGGCGATTCAGCATCCCTTCTGAAATGCGCTTAGACCCCAATACATAGTTATTTAACTGCCAAAAAATGCGCGCATCCTCCAAACGCAATATTTGACCGCGATCCATTTGCAAATCGAGCCCTTGAGAAAGACTGACATTTTGGGCCTGCTCAATTTGAGCCCCGTGCTCCTCAAGTCTCTTTTTTACTTCTAAAAAAATGTTATACCGTACGATTCCATAGATGGAAGCGCCAAACATAATAAGTGTTATGGCCAAAATGCCGGTATACCATGCTGTTAGCCGCAACCTGATCGACATGCCTAGGAATCCCCTCTCAAAATATACCCGGCGCCGCGGATCGTCTGAATAAGACGTTTGCCTCCATATTCCTCCGTTTTTTGCCGGAGCATCGCAATATAAACTTCCAGCACGTTGGACTCTCCACTGTAATCATAGCCCCATATTTTATCCATAATAAGATCTCTGGTAAGCAGCCGCTTGGGATTTTGCATAAACAAATGCAGTAATTCGAATTCCTTGGCGGTCAATTCAAGACGCTGTCCAGCCCTCATTACCTCACGGGAATCAAGATCCATGACAATGTCCTCAAATATTAATCTCTGGCTGCCCGCATCCCCGCCCGACGTTTCTTTGCGGCGCAACAAAGCCCTTACCCGGGCCAGCAATTCTTCCAGCGCAAACGGCTTCACCAAATAATCGTCAGCACCGGTGTCCAGCCCTTTGACGCGATTCTCCACCTCATCCTTAGCCGTCAGCATGAGAACAGGAACCGTGCTGCCCCCTTCTCTAAGTCTGCGGCATACTTCAAATCCGTCGAGCTTTGGCATCATGACATCCAAAATAATTAAATCGGGATCAGCGGCCAGCATCATCGACAATCCTTCCATCCCGTCATGAGCGGTATGGACCTCGTAACCTTCAAATGCCAGCCCGCGGCGCAGCATGGAAGTAATTTTCTCGTCATCATCAATTACCAGTATTCCCGATCTCACGGCAATCTCTCCTTTAGGTTCTTGACTATATTGTACATCAGAAGCAGCTTAGTTTCCTTCGTCAGGCCATGATGCAAAGAAGGCGGCAAGGCTTTTCGCCCTGCCGCCCGCTGTTCACTTCCAGGTCGGATGCTTCATCCGGCCTATTCTAGGTTAGGGAAATCATTTTTATTTCCAATCGTCACTTGCAAGTCTATGCTGTTGCCATCGCGAACGACATTGAAGGTCACTACTTTGCCGACGCTTTGCTTCTGGATATAGCCGATCAAATCTTCCTTGGTCACAAATTTCTTTCCGTCTGCTCCAGTGATGATGTCATATGGACGGAGATCGGCATTATAGGCTGGAGATTTGTATACAATATCGGATACAAGCGAGCCTTCCTTCACCTCGGTTCCCATCTGCTTGGCGACTTCGTCCGTCATCGTCAGCAGCGTTGCACCGATAAATGGTATCGGCTTTTGAGGAATCTCTTCATTATTTTTCAGCTTATCCAATACTTCATTAACGGTCGACGTCGGAATGGCAAACCCGATACCTTGCGCATCCGAGCTGACAGCGACGTTGATTCCAACTACTTCGCCGTTCAAATTGAGCAATGGACCGCCGGAATTACCCGGGTTAATCGAAGCGTCCGTCTGCAGCAGATGCTCATATTCCCGCGCCTTCTCCCCGTTTTCCCCAGCGATGCGTATGCCGCCTCTTTCCTTCGCGCTAAGTACGCCGGCGGTAACGGTATGATCAAAGCCTTGCGGGTTGCCGATTGCTACCAGCCATTCACCCACCTGTGTACTGTCGGAATTGCCCATCGGAATGGATGGAAAGTTGTCGTCTCCCTCGATCTTCAGGACGGCCAGGTCAAGCTCATAGCTCGTGCCAAGCACCTTGGCTTCATATGGCTTTTCAATATCCTGCAGCGTTACCTGAACGATATCAGCATTGTGCACAACGTGCTCATTAGTTAGAATATAACCTGTTTTGTCGAAAATAAAGCCCGAACCGATTCCGGTAGGCACCAGTTGATTGGAGTTGGACGAGCCTCCCCCGTTGCCTCCATTGCCACCGTTACTGCTTCCGTACCAATCGTCCCCGAAGAAGAAACGATAGAATGGATCATTGTTTTGGCTCCGGCTTCTCTGGTTGCTGGCTTTGACCAAAGTTTCAATCTTGACCACGGCCGGACTTGCCTGCTGAACAACGCTCGTCACATCGCCCGGATTCGTAATCGGGAACGCCGCTGTCGCAGCCTTAGAGGCTGAGCCTCCGTTACCGGCCGCCGTTTGGGATTCCGCAGCCGTCGAAGCCGGAACAGTAGGTTCCGAATTAGGCGTGAACATATTGGTGCGGTCTGCAAACACCATCGCTCCGGTCAAAATCAACATTCCCGCGAGCATGCCGGCGAATACAGATTTGAAGGATGATTTGGGGCGCTGATTGTACTGCCAATTCCCGTTTCTGGCCGGAGGCGCTCCTGCGTTCCCGGCATTGGTGCCGTGCGGACCGGCTGAGGATGAATGTGCATTAAAAGACGATGTTGGAATCGGCCTTACCGGCTGAGGTCTCGTAATTTCAACTTCTTCGCGCTGTACGCGGTCGTACGAATAACCTTCCCCAGACTCCTCACCGCTTTTTCCGTAGGATTGGAACGGCCCGTATGAATAATAATATGAAGAGGACGAGCCGGACTCTGAAGATTGCTGCGGCTTGTCGCTTTCGTTATCGTCAAAATTTTGACCCGTTTTATTTTTTTGATCGTCCATTGTAACTAACCTCCTTCCCCTAACCTATAGGGGTTCTTGTTTACTTGTTCTTATTTTGTACTATAAACCTTAAACGCACCTTAAAAACAATTTAAAAGGAGATAAAAGCCAATGGCAACCTAGATTAAGCTATAGTATGCCTTGTGTTGCGTTAGCTGCCGGTGACCCATCCTTGCCTGTGCGCATAAATCGCAAGCTGGGTCCGGTCCTCCAGCTCGCACTTCATCAGCAGATTGCTGACATGCGTCTTGACCGTCTTAATGCTGATATGAAGCTCTTCGGCGATATCTTTATTATTTTTGCCCTCAGCAATCAGCAGCAATACCTCTTTCTCCCGCTCCGTCATCCCGGAGCTATCCCCCTGCACCGTGCGTTGGCGCAGTCCGCGCGTCAGCGCCTGGGCTACGTCCCCCGTCATGACAGGCATCCCGCGATAAGCACCCTGCAGAGCATAAATCAGCTCTTCGGCCGACACGGTCTTTAGAACATAACTCACCGCACCCGCTTCAATAGCCTGAACTACAAGATCGTCCTCCAAGAAACTGGTTAAGATGACGATTTTCAATTCAGGATATCGGCTTAGCACTTCCTTCGTAGCTTCTGCTCCATTCATTGCGGGCATCATTAAATCCATCAAAATAATATGCGGCAGCCCGCCCTCTATTCCCTGATCAAGCAGCCTCACGACCTGGTCGCCATCGCTGGCCTCCGCTACGACCTCGAAACCCGGGTCAAGCATTAAATAAGTTTTCAGGCCCATCCGTACCATATCATGATCGTCTACAATCATTACCCTGATTTTATCGCTCATCCCGTTCCTCCCGCTCCTCGTCCTCAAACTTTGGAATATGTACGCGAATCGTCGTTCCCGCGCCAGGCTTGCTAATAATTTCAACATTTCCGCCAAGCTTTTCCGCACGTTCTTTCATCGTTGTCAAACCATATGACCCTTGCTTTTGCGACGTATTGCTGAATCCCTGGCCATCATCGCTAATGCTCAGCACAACCTGACGCCTTCCTTCCCTAAGCGACAGGCTGACCAGCTTCGCTCCGGAATGCTTGACTATGTTGGCCATTGCCTCCTGTATAATAAGAAACAATTGATGCTCCTTCGCCTCAGACAAATCGCCCTGCATATCCATATCCTGCATGCCTTTCAGGCCATTTTGCCGGCAATAATCCGGAAACCACTGTCCCAGCGCCTCCTCTAACGTTTTGCCAACCAATTCCATCGGCCGCAGCTGAGCAATAAGCGCACGCATCTGCTTTTGAGCCATGTTGGACATTTGGATCAACTGGTCTAGCACGACCTGCGCGTGAGCTTCGTCCTTCACCAGTACTTTGGGCAAAGAAGAGGCCGCCATATGAATGGCGAACAACTGCTGGCTTACCGTGTCATGCAAGTCCCGGGCAAGCCTTCTTCTTTCCTCCAGTACAGCCATCTCCGCTGCCTGCTCCTTTTCGATAACCTCCTGTTCGCCGAATTGCTGGAGCAGCTTCATCTTCTTCTCGACAGCTTCCGTCATGCTGTTAAATTCCTGGTATACGCCTGAAAATGTCTGGTCCACTGTCTCAGGCATGCGTACGGATAGGTTGCCCTTCGCAACCTGGAGCATATTTAAATGCAGGGAATCCAGACGACGCTGGATACGCTGCCCGGCAATATAGCCGATAATTAGCGGAAATACAAGAATCCCCGCGATAGTATAAATCCATACCCGGGGATCGATGAGCAGAATAGCCCCAAAAATCGAGCCAATGTAAAGAGCTGCTGCCGTCAGGCTTCCTGTCAGCAGGAAGTACAGCAGAAGCTCCCACTTTGTATTTTTTAATATACGCTGTACGATCATAATCAACCCACCATGTTCACTTTTACGTCGCCGACAAGCACGCTGACGACCAGTTTAATTTGTTTGCCAGCCTCGCCGTAATGAGGGGATTGTGCAGTGATATTGCTCATAAAGCCCCCGCGCTTCTCCGAGAGTACCTTCAAGTCGCCGATCAGAGCGCTCGAAGTGGCTGTAATGCCAAGGTCCATATCTTCCGGTATGAATACCTTCACATCGCCAATAAATGCCGACACATTAATTTTCGTTTCACCGTAAGGGATCTGCGCTTTCGTTAAATCGATAATTGTATCTCCGATGAAATGAGATATATTCATAGGACGCAGCTGGAAGTAATCCTGCCCCAAATGAACGTCACCTATAAATCCGGATTTATTGATTACTGCAGCCTTGTTCGGGTTTGTGCCATACTTGTTGTAGCTGTCGAATTTTTGCTTATCGTGCTTGGTTTTCTCCTCATTGTCCGTATAGCCCTGCTTGCTCGAGGTCCCAAAAATTTGATCCAGCGGCGATTCCATTTCTGGATGAAAGTCGGGATTCATGGATGCATCGTATGGACCGACAGGAGGAGGAGGCGTGGGAGGCAATATTTCCTCCTTGTTCCGGCGGCTTCCCCGCGGCTTAAACAATACAGACAGGCCCCCAATGATGAGCATGACCGGGATAAACAATTTGAAAAAATGCCCAGCGTCTATGTCCACATATCCTAAATTTCTGCCAAGAAAGTACAAGCCAATCCCGATTAAAATTAAGCTCCAAATAAAGTTGGAGCCGCCTCGCTCTCCGCTCCCTAGAGATAAAAGACCTCCCACAATCATAAAAACAGGCCAGTATGTCGAAAACAAGTAACCGATGCTGATGTTCGTATAGCCTAATTGATTCAGCAAAAACACGCCACCGATTGATATGAGCGTAAATCCGCCAATAATTCTTCCGAGCAAACTGTTATTCATCTTCATTCCCTCCATCTATGCAGCACGAACTCTAATCTGCTTCCAGTGTACAACATCCCAACGGGAAGGGACAGCGGCGTGAGATGGAATACGATCTCCGTCCCGAGACGGAGGAAGGCCCATTTATTTACATTTGTAAATATTATACTTTCTGTAATTTGACCACAAAAAAAGGCCAACCAAGAGGATTATGGCTAACCTGATAATACGAAAGAGCGCCCTTAACGGGACGCTCTTCAAAATTATTTACTGCTTTGAGGGTTGGCATTCGAAGCGGCATTACGGGAAGCTTTTGCTTTTTCAGCAACCGTTGCCATGCTTTCTTCTGCGAATTCTTCATTGTATTTTTCATTTGGCGTTTTATAGCCAGGTGAAGCAGCCTTTTTTTGATTTGCCATTTTGTTTCACCTCCCTTTTGCGTGTCACATACATTAAAATGCAGTGACTGCATGGATGCATTCGTATTATGCAACCCTGGGAGTCATATTATACAGAGCACACAAATCAAATCGCCGCTTCCCAAATATTATCAGGAATCTCCTTATGAACCTCCAGCGCCTTGCCCAATTCGCGGAACATATCCTCTGTTAGCTTGCCTGTTCCTTTACGTATAACCTGAACTTCAACTTCCTTCTTGCCCCATTCTTTAAATACCTGTTTCGTTGTAGTGAAGTACAGGTCAATCTTGTTCCCTTTAATTGCTGAGCCCTTATCGGCTACAACCCCATATCCGTACCCGGGAATATACAATATCGTTCCGAGCGGGAACACCTTTAAGTCAGCAGCTATCGTAGATACCGTATCCTTATCCCTTCGCACTTTAACACCGGAGTAAGTAATGCCGTAACCTGGATGGCTCGGCCGTTTTCCAGTAGATTCATACCCGGCGGTATAGCCGGTCGCTACGACCTTCACCGTTTGAACCTGCGCTTTGGCCGTTTTTTCTGCGGCCTCGGCTGCTGCAGGCTTGTCTAGCTTGCCCTGCTTGTCATGGCTGCCTTGGTAGGCCTGTTTGCCAAGCGACTCTGAAATATATACCGGCTGGGAAATTGCTCCTTGCCGGATCAGCTCTGTCGTTAATTTGAACTTATTTGCAGCTGCGATCGGTAAATACTCCTGATGGCGGGCAGTCTTGGCAAAAATCGTATTATCTTTGCCTATCAACAAAATGATCGCAATGGTAAGCACGCAACACATACCAATTCGCTCTGAAAAAATAGATTGGCGCATGTGACAATCTCCCCCCTTATTCAAAAGGGTGTCCACATGCGCCAATGTTTATACCTTCACCTTGTAGCCTTAAGGCGAACGGCTATCCATTTACTCTGTCTTTTCACTGTTATTTTAATTAAATCTTGTGATTCTGTATATCGCTTTGCAGCAAAGAAAGTACTTCGTCCAGCGGTTTTACGCCAAGATCGCCTTCGCCCCGTTTGCGCACGGAGACGGTGCCTTCCCTTTGCTCGTTTTCACCGACAACGAACATGTATGGGATTTTTTCCAGCTGGGCTTCACGGATTTTATATCCGAGCTTTTCATTGCGCAGATCGCCCTCTGCCCGGATTCCCCCGGCTAGCAGCTTATCCTGTACTTCTCGTGCATAAGCCTCGTAATTACCGGATACCGGAATGACTTTGGCTTGAACAGGTGCAAGCCACAGCGGCAAGTTTCCAGCAAAATTCTCCAGCAGGAATGCAGTGAAGCGCTCCATCGTACCGAGAATGCCTCTGTGCAGTACGACCGGGCGATGCTTGCCGCCATCTTCTCCGACATACTCCAGCTCAAAGCGCTCCGGAAGCAGGAAATCGATTTGCACAGTAGACAGCGTCTCTTCCTTGCCGAGTGCAGTCTTGATCTGTACGTCCAGCTTCGGTCCGTAGAACGCGGCTTCGCCTTCCGCCTCGAAGAACGGCAGCCCTTCCTCCTCGACGACTTCACGCAGCATGCGCTGAGCCGTGTTCCACATATTATCATCCTTGAAATACTTCTCAGTATCCTCTGGGTCACGATAGGACAAGCGGAACCGGTAATCGTTGATGCCAAAATCCTTATATACTTGTCTGATCAAGGCGAGCACGCGTTTGAACTCGTCTTTGATCTGATCCAGACGGCAGAAAATGTGAGCATCGTTCAGCGTCATCGCCCGCACGCGGTGCAGGCCAGTCAGCGCGCCCGACATTTCATAACGGTGCTGCATACCGAGCTCCGCGATCCGGACAGGCAAGTCCCGGTAGCTGTGCATCTGGCTCTTGTACACCATCATATGATGCGGACAGTTCATCGGCCGGAGCACGAGCTCCTCGTTGTCCATGACCATTTGCGGGAACATGTCCTCTTGGTAATGCTCCCAGTGGCCGGATGTTTTATAGAGCTCCACATTGCCGAGCACCGGCGTATACACGTGCTGGTATCCTAGACGCTCCTCGATATCGACGATGTACCTTTCCAGCGTGCGGCGCAAGGTAGCGCCCTTTGGAAGCCAGATTGGCAGGCCTTGGCCGACGAGATTCGAGAAAGTGAAAACTTCCAGCTCTTTGCCGAGCTTGCGGTGGTCGCGCTTCTTGGCTTCCTCGAGCAAGTGCAAATGCTCATCGAGGTCCGCCTTTTTGAAGAAGGCCGTGCCGTATACGCGCTGCAGCATTTTATTGTCGCTGTTGCCGCGCCAGTAGGCTCCCGCCACGCTCAGCAGCTTGAACGATTTGATTTTGCCTGTCGATGGGACATGCGGGCCGCGGCAAAGGTCGAAAAACTCGCCCTGATCGTAAATGGACAGAACGCTGTCCTCCGGCAAATCACGGATCAGCTCCAATTTATAAGGATCGCCCAGCTCCGTAAAAATAGCGACCGCTTCTTCGCGGCTTACTTCCCGACGGGTAATCGGCAAGTTTTCCCCGATAATGCGTTCCATTTCCTTCTCGATCTTCTGCAGATCTTCCGGGTTAATCGGATGTTCTAGGTCCATGTCGTAATAGAAGCCTTCCTCGATGACCGGACCGATCCCCAGCTTGACCTCTTTGTTGCCAAACAGCCGCTTAATTGCTTGCGCGAGGAGATGGGCCGTGCTGTGCCGCATGATTTCAAGGCCTTCCTTGGAATCCGGCGTAATGATTTCCACCGCTGCGCCGTCCGATAGCTCTGTTCTCAAATCTACGGCTGCCCCGTTGATTTTACCAGCCAACGCGTTTTTGCGCAGACCGCTGCTAATCGAAGCAGCTACATCCTCCAATGTACTTCCGTCAGCATACTCCCGAACCGAACCGTCCGGTAAAGAAATTGATACTGCCACTTTTTGTTCCTCCCTTAATTTCGTAATTCATTGCCGGGAGCGGGCAACAAAAAAAAGCCCGTCCCGGAAAGGGACGAGCGTTATATACCCGTGGTTCCACCCTCATTCGACTGCCCACAGCATCGTGCAGCATCTTGCACAGCCTACGGAACAATCCTTATTCGGCATTCGGTAACGGCAATGAACCGGCATTCCTTAATTCCTGATATGCTCCTGCATAGACGCCACCAAGGTTCGGGAATACAGCTACAAAGGGGTAAACCAAAACAGAAACCGAAGGGACTTCCAGCCAGCGATCCCTCTCTCTGTACCGTTCAAATTTCTGGTTCATGTCTTTGTCAACGCTTTTCACTTGAATATGTGTAATTATAATGCGATCCTGCAGAACCGTCAAGAAACCTCTCAAACTTGGTGGACTCGGTTTACGCGATTTCTTGGCTGTACAATTCTATATAGCTTCGTTTACGCACATTTCATTCAGCCTAGACTGAGCCACAGCCTGCGGCATCTACATTAAACCCTAACTATTCCTAAATTTCTACGTATGCTCCAGCCTTTACGTAACCTGATCGCGTTGTCTTATTCTCTGGTGGAACTCCTTGCAATGCGAACAGCGCAAACATAGCTGCACCCGTTCCCCAAATATGCGCCGGATCGTTGTAATCGCCAGAGCCTCCGGATCCCGGGTGTGGAGTAATATCCGTTCCGGGGACAAGGAAATCAGCGTACTGACGATAACGTCCTCGATTTGCATTTCCTGATCCGCCATTCGCATGACGACATCGCCCGAAGCGGGAGAATCAATTTGTTTGAAGCCCTCGTTCAACAGGACAAATTCACCACCCTGCCTATGCATAACGTGGATAAACGGAGTTAACGGCTCCTGAAAATATACAAAATATTGCAGCAGTCCGATGAAATCCTCGTATTGCTTATCGAGCAAATACTCCTCCACCGCAAAATCGACCGTTTCCCGCAGCCTTGTCTCATATTCCTGCAGCCGGAACGAAATAAACCCATCGAGATCAAGTGCGTCCAAACTTCCAAATACGGATCTCAAGGCCGATCCCACGAGGGATACCCGAGCTTTTCTAGCTTCGGCATATTCTTCTTCTGCGCCCAAAAACCTGCAGCAAATCGACTTTATGGCCTGCATCTCTCCATCGGCCAGCTCATAATCCTTCAGCAAAATTTTCCCGACGATTCCCGGTTCCTTCACGTCTACGACATACTCTGCCACAATCTGGGCTAATTCATCCATCAATTGATTATAATGGTTTATATGAAGGCCCTTTGCGGTTTTAGCGCTCATATTCCATTCCATTCTTTTACGCCTTGGCATATACACAAATTCAGCTTTTATATTTGCTTTATGTAAGCCTGGGGCCAGCCGCTTCATGTAATCGGCGAACTGGTTAGCTGACACGGAGGATTCAACCTTAGCGCTTATCGTAAAAAAATCCATGAACTCGCCCCTTTCCGCTTCCTTCTCAAAGTATATGGTCAGGAGGTTGCAGATATACGGGGCGGCTCATGGAAACATAAGCAGTTATTCCATTGTTTTGGCAGTTTACCTTTTGATCACGAAGCAGTAGCCCGGCAGCGAATTTTGCAATCTTCCTTGAAGTCCGGTGCTCATGTAGGTTCTGCCTACACTCCGCACCTCCTTCTTCGGATTCTTGCAACCTTCACCCTTGATTCTTGCAGTGAATCAGTTCTGCATGACGAAGTCTCTTTCTACCGAACTGCCTTGATCAAATACACGCAAAATTTCATATTTCGTATTCCGTTGAGCCGGAATTTTTCCAGCTTCGCGAATGATCGACAAGATCGATTCGATATTCACTTTGTACGTTGCCCCGGCCGAGGAAACTACATTCTCTTCAATCATCGTGCTGCCAAAATCATTGCAGCCATACTTCAGCGATAGCTTGCCCACTTCCGGGCCCATCGTCACCCAGGACGACTGGATATTCTTAATGTTATCGAGCACAATACGGCTGATCGCCACTGTTTTCAAATAAGCTTCCGGCGTCTGGCGCTCGCGCTTTAAATTCGTATTGTCCGGCTGGAAGGTCCAGGGAATGAAGGCCAGGAAACCTTCGGATTCGTATCCGTTTTGCAGGCATTCATCTTGAGCATCCCGCACGCGCATAAGGTGCAGCGCCCGCTCTTCCATCGATTCTCCAAAACCGATCACCATTGTTGCCGTCGTATTCATACCGATGCGGTGAGCCGTCTGCATGACATCCATCCAGTCTCTCCAAGAGCCTTTAAGCCGGCTGATTTTGCGGCGTGTCCGGTCATCTAAAATTTCAGCGCCCCCGCCTGGCAGGGAATCCAGTCCAGCTTCGTGAATTTGGCGCACTACTTCTTCAAGCGTGAGCCCGTCCGATACTTCTTTCATCTTCATAATTTCCGCCGGTGAAAAAGAATGCATCGTAATGCCCGGAAATCTCTGTTTAATTTCCTTCAGCAGGCTCGTATAGTAGCTGAACGGCAAATTCGGATTCGTACCGCCCTGCATCAAAATTTCAGTTCCGCCAACATCGATGGTTTCCTGTATTTTCTGGAAAATAACTTCATCCGGGAGCACATAGCCTTCTTCCGAGCCCGGTCTGCGATAAAAAGCGCAAAAACGGCAGTATACATCACAAATGTTCGTATAATTCACATTGCGGCCAATGACGAAAGTCGTAATTGGCTCCGGATGCTTTCGCTCCATCAAAATGTTTGCCGTGTGTCCCATTTTCTCTATTTCCTCAGATTCGAACAAAGCGATCGTATCCTCCAGGTTGAGCCGCTCTCCCTTGAGCGCTTTGTCCAGTATATCGTCGATTGCAGTCATAAGCTGCCTCCCTTTCCCCAATAAAATGGTGCGTGTAAAGTTTGTGCTGCTGACAATTCCGGTCCAATGGACTTTATAAATTAAATATGCAGAAATTTAACAATTACGGCTATATCGTAACATAATATGGACGGAAAAACAGCACCCGATCAGAGATCGAATGCTGTAAATATCCAAATTGGAATGATTATTCCTGCTCCAGCGCCTGCTGCAAATCGGCGATCAGATCGTCGATATCCTCCAATCCCACGGAGAAGCGCAGCAGCCCGTCGGTAATGCCCCGTTCATGGCGGACTTCCCTCGGCATCGAGGCGTGAGACATCATCGCCGGATAGGAGAGGATGCTCTCTACGGCCCCTAAGCTAACAGCTACCAGCGGCAATTTCACCGCATTCAGCACCCGCTTGGCCCGTTCTCCGGAACCCACGTCGAAGGAGACGACTGCCCCATATCCCGAAGACTGCTTCTCATGAACCTCCCGGCCCGGATGGCTTGCAAGCCCTGGATAGAACACGCTGTAGATATCACTGCGCTCGCTTAGCCAATGAGCTAGCTTGTTCGCGCTACTCTCGCTGTAAGCCATCCGCGCGCCCAGCGTCTTCATTCCGCGCATCAGCAGCCATGAATCCTGAGCCCCTAGGACCGTGCCAAGCCCGTTCTGCATATATTTCAGCCTGCGGCCTAGTGACTCCGTTGCCGTAACGGCCAGTCCTGCCAATACGTCGCTATGGCCGCCGAGAAACTTGGTCGCGCTATGCAATACAATATCAACGCCTTGCTCAATCGGCCGTTGATAGTAAGGCGTCATAAACGTATTGTCGAGAATGCTGAGCAGTTCTTGCTCCCTTGCCCAGCCCGCCACTTCGGCGATATCTGTTATTTTCAGGGTAGGGTTGGAAGGCGTTTCAATGTATACCGCCTTCGTATTCGGTCTTAAGGCGGCCTTGATTTCATCTATCGACGTCATATCGACAAAGGTCGCTTCGATTCCCATTCGATTCAATATGCCGGTAAGCAGACGATATGTACCGCCGTATACATCCTCCGTAACAATAATATGATCGCCGGCCGAGAACAGCATAAATGTTGTCGAGATCGCCGCCATACCGCTCGAGAATGCAAATCCGCGATGACCGCCTTCAAGAACGGCAATGTAGTCTTCCAGCGCCTGCCTTGTCGGGTTGCCAGAACGGCTATAATCATATTGCGGAGGCTCATATATATCATGGTGGTGAAAGGTCGATGCCTGATAAATCGGCACACTGGAAGCCCCAGTCGCACTGTCCACTTCGCCTCCGAAATGGATCAGCTTCGTATCAAACCTTTTGTCCTCTTTTCCGGCCCCAGGCCGTCCATTTGAACTGCCTTGATCACTCATGCTTACTGTCTCCCTTCAACTTCAACCCTTGCAGCTTCCAGCGCCTGATCGAGATCCTGGATCAGATCGTCCACATGCTCAATTCCGACCGAGAAACGGAGCAATCGGTCATCGACACCTACGGCGTCCCGAATTTCCGCTGGAATATCCGCATGAGTCTGTACGGCCGGATAAGTCATTAAAGACTCCACTCCGCCAAGGCTTTCGGCAAAGGCGATTAATTTCAAATGGCGAAGTACCGGGTCCACATATCGGGCATCTGCTACCCTGAAAGAGAAAATACCTGTATTTCCACTGGACTGGGCATTTTGAATGCTATAGCCGGGATGGTCTGGCAGCCCCGGATAGAAAACTTCCGTCACTGACGGATGCTCCTCCAAATACCTGGCAATGGCCAAAGCATTGCTCTGATGGCGCTCCATGCGCAAAGCGAGCGTCTTCATGCCCCGCATCAGCTGGTATGAATCCGTCGGGCCCAGCACTGCCCCGATCGAATTATGGAGAAAAGCTAGCTCCTCTGACAGCTCTTTCCCCTTCGAGACGATAAGTCCGGCCAGTACATCGTTGTGCCCTCCCAAATACTTCGTAGCACTATGAACGACGATATCTGCTCCCAGCTCTATTGGACGCTGGAAAAAAGGAGTTAACAGCGTGTTGTCGACAATCGTGAGCAGTTGATGCTTGCTAGCCCATTGGCTAACTAGCTTAATATCGGTGATCATCATCAGCGGGTTAGTAGGCGATTCAATGAACACGGCCTTCGTGTTCGGCTTGCGGGCACTTTCAAGTGCATCCAAATCATTGGTATCTACATAGGATGCGGTAATTCCATATTTCGATAGCACTCGCTCCAATAAACGATAGGTGCCTCCGTACAAATCAAGTGACACAATCAGATGATCGCCGCTGGCAAACAAAGTGAACACCGTTTGCAGCGCTGCCATGCCCGAGCTGCAGGCGAAGCCCGCATCTCCGGATTCCAGAGCGGCCGCCGCTTCTTCCAGTACGGCGCGCGTCGGGCTTTTCGTCCTTGAATAGTCGAATCCTGTACTTTGGCCAAGCCGTGGATGCCGGAAAGCTGTTGCCTGATATATAGGGTAGTTTACCGCTCCGGTGACCGGTTCCTCGACAGAACCGATTTGTGCGAGCACACTTTCAATACGGTATTGCTTCTCTGACATGTAACAATCCCTCCACAACTAAATATGATAAATGAGTTCTCTCTGCTGATCTATATCATAAGGTGTCTCCTGGTACACATAGTAGTTCAGCCAATTGGAGAATAATAAGTTTGCATGAGCTCTCCACGTCGAAATCGGAGGGCAAGAAGGGTCATCATTGGGGTAATAATTAACAGGAAGAGCGACATCCAGCCCCTTGGCTACATCCCGGTCATATTCCCATTTCAAGGAACAGGGGTCATATTCCGAATGCCCGGTCACGAAAATTTGCTTGCCATCCCTTGTAGCGACGAGATAAATGCCGGCCTCTTCAGACTCAGCCAATATATCAAGCTCCGGTACCTTCTCGATGTCACTTCGTTCCACGTCTGTATGACGGGAATGCGGAACCTGAAACACCTGATCGAATCCGCGCAGCAGTTTCACGTTTGGAATATTAACCTTATGCGGGAACACGCCAAAGCATTTTTCCGGAAGAGGGATCTTTTTGACACCGTAATGATAGTATAAGCCGGCCTGGGAAGCCCAGCAAATGTGCATTGTTGAGGTGACGTGCGTTTTGCTCCATTCAAAAATGTCCTTCAGCTCTTCCCAATAATTTACCTCTTCAAATTCCAGTTGTTCTACGGGAGCGCCCGTAATGATCAGGCCGTCAAAACGGCGTGTCTTAATTTCATCGAATGTTTTGTAGAACATTTCAAGATGCTCGGCGGACGTATTTTTCGAGATATGGGAGCGGGGGTGAAGCAGCACGATTTCTACCTGCAGCGGCGTATTTCCAAGCAGGCGCAAAATCTGTGATTCCGTCGTCTCTTTTGTCGGCATCAGATTCAGGATAGCAATCCGCAACGGACGTATATCCTGGCGATAGGCCCGTGATTCGTCCATTACAAATATGTTTTCATTCTCCAATATTTCTTTGGCCGGCAAATGATCAGGTACTTTAATCGGCATTTTTAATTCAACTCCTTCTTTGAAAAACATGATTTGCGCAGTCATCCTATAGTAGAAAGCGGACGCATCCGTATATAGAAAGACCTTTCTCATGAGAGAAAGGTCTTCATCGCTATCGTCAATGCGCCTCTCTCATCTCTCAGTCACCGCTTGACGCTGCTCGCGTCTGCGGATTCTGCAAGAATTAGCACCGTACGATTTATTCGCCGGTTGCCGGGTATCATCGGGCTAGTCCCTCCACCTGCTCTTGATAAGATTTCGCTATTTAATTTTTTGGAATTCAGAATTGTTTCATTCCTTGAGAACACTTTAATGTATAAATAAAGTTCCGTCAAGAACCCCGGCCGAAAAACCATCACCTTCTCTGAACGTCCGCCATACACTAAAATCAGCCCTGCGAAGCCGGATATGATGTGAATATGACTTGATCATGTCATAGCTGAGCGGTATACTAGACAAGTGTTAACGACCTAAGGTAAAGAGGTGAAACCGATTATGGAAGGCGACCCGAGTCCGCAGAGTACTGCCCCACAACAACAATGGCATAGGAAATCGATCAGCAGAGCGCTCACGGACAGATTGGGGCTCTTTCGTTTTCGTTTCCCGGTGTTTCAATGAAGATCGCCTGTACAGGCGTTACCGGCTGCTGATCCTTGTTTTCCTATGCTCAATATGAGCATACCTATCCGTTGGGACAGGGGAAAAGGAGTGATCATCATGAAAATTCGCCATGTCAAAGATGGTGTATTTACTGCGGTGGACAATGAGAATGTGGAAATAACGACTACCGCCCCGGAGGAAGGCTTTTACTGGATTGATGCTGACAGCGAGGATCTCGCCCTCCTGCAGCCGCTGTTTTCCCTGCATGATCTGGCCGTCGAGGACTGCCTGACAGAAGAAGAGCAGCGGCCGAAAATTGAAACATATGATAACCATTACTTTATAGTTGTAAACAGCATTCGATTTGATGATGAAGAAATTTTTCTGCGTTCATTGAATATTTTTCTAGGCCGTCATTACATTATTACGGTAACGAAGCAAAAAATTAACGAGCTGCGTGCCGTTAAACCGATTCTCTGGGAGCAGGAAGTCAGTGAGCCTGACCGGTTCCTTTACTTGCTTATCGACCTCGTGGTCGACAATTACTTCACCGTTAGCGACCGGATCGAAGTCAAGATTGAGAAGCTGGAAGAGGATATTCTGATGCATACGAAGCGCTCTCATTTGATCGAAATCATCGGTCTGCGAAGTGAAATATTGTGGCTCAAAAAAATGCTCGGTCCTCAGAAGGAAGTTATAAATATTTTAAATAAAAAAGATCTGCGCCTCATTGATGATCAGCTTCAAAAGTATTTCAGCGACATTTACGAAAACGCCGTAAAAATATCCGAGAACTTTGAGACTTTCCGCGAGCTGATGGGTAACTTGCGCGAAGCTTATCAATCCTCCATCGCTAACCGTGCGAATGAGATCATGCGTGTGTTTACAGCGATCACGACGATTTTCATTCCATTGACGCTAATAACCGGCATATATGGAATGAACTTCGATAACATGCCTGAGCTGCACTGGAAATACTCATATTACGTAGTCATAGGCATTATGGTCGTGCTTGGTGCGGGGATGTATTATCTGTTTCGTAAACGGGACTGGATTTGAAACGATAAAGGACGAAAGGGCTCCTGCATTTTGGAGAATTCTTTCGTCCTTGTTATTTTATGCTGTCCAGCCGGATTCATGCCTAGGCAGCTTTCTTCATCCTATCCGGCATCTCTGACATCATGACCTGCCCGGCGAAAGCGGATGCGAATAAGCCGAAGACGCTCATACAGCATCTCCCTGTCTCCTCCGTCCGCTGCCTCTTGTCCATAAACCTGCTGCAGCACCGGTTTCAGGAAGCCGTCCCCCAGCTCCTTGTAAGCCTGCAATACCGCAGCCTGCTCCTCCGCCGGCATGCTTTGGAGCTCTCCTTTTACCAATTGTTCCGTGTTATATCCGTCCTTCTCCAATTCTTCCACCAGCTCAATCACCTCCCGGCGCTCCATTTTTACCTGTTCACGAATCTGTTCCACATTAAGGCCTTCAGCAATGCCCTCCAGCAATTTCCGCCGCACGCCGTATTTCTCCATCTCTACGCGGAATTTAGCTTCTTTCTGCTTATACAGCCAAGAGCGAAGCGTATCCTCATCCACCGCCTGCTCTACCCAATCAAGCGGAAATGAGTGGGTACGGCTATAGTTCTTCGTCATAGCAAGAAGCTCATCACCAAATTCAGCTGCTTTATTCTGGCCCACCCCCGGCAGCTCTAGAAGTTCTTCAAGCTGCTGTGGCACAAATACGCTGATCAAACGGAGAAGCCGATTGCTCGCAATCAAATACGGTGCCTTCCGTTCAGTCGACGCCTTCTTCCTTCGCCAATTGCACAATTCAACATAGAGAGGCTCGTTCGTATTCGACTCACTGTAGCAGATCAGCTTCTGGGCGATCATCGCCTTGCCGCGAAGCGGTTCTTTATCTTCCCAGACCCCATCAATCGCAGGCTTAAAGCCTTCCCCCAGCTTGATAACTATACGGTGCCGGTAAACATGCAGCATCTCGGACCACGATGAGCCCTCATACCATATGTACTCCTGCTCCCCGTCAGCCGTAACTTCGTTCCATCCCATCCGCCATTGACTTTCTTCCTCACCCATCCAAATTTGGGCACTGCTGACGACTGCGCCTGCTTCCTTCTTCTCCAAGCTGTTTAGAAATATAATACGCATTAACAATTCGCCTCCCTACTCAAATTCAGTATCGAACGGTTATCCATCACTTTGTACGCAAAAAAGCACCCCTCCTGTAAAATTACAGAAGAGGTGCTTCCCCCATTCATATACTGTTACAACCAATGATACCATTTTTTAGGACACTGTCAATATTTCAGATCCGATGTTTTTTCCCATTGCTCTAATTTATCAGCTATAATAGCTAGAAGTAATAGTAACAAGAATCAAGGGGGCTAAGTAAATGACTGATCCACACAAGGAGTTGGATTTTCTATCCGACACGACAGAGAGTACCTCCACTAGGTTCGTCACCTTTATCGGCGCATCGCTGAAGCGTTTTGATCTGGCTGTCACTGCGACAAACCGGTTTTATGGAAAAAAGCTGGTGACCGATTTGCAAAGCGGCAAAACCGCCATTCTCGGTACGGACGACCTGGAGGAAGAAGGTTATCTCGCTCATATCTACAAGCTTGAAGAGGAAGAAGCCGATGAGCTGAAAACCTTTCTCTACCAAGTCGTTGGCGATCCTTATTTTACCGATTGATTGATAATTGATCAATGCCGGGCGGGGGTAATTTTCATTTGTTCAGGCTGGAGCCGAAAACTAACGTATTGCTAAGCAGCCGGCCAGCCGGCGTCACTATTTTTCCCCCGCTATACATGGCCGAGGAAGCCCCGCCATCCAGGTTCATCGCCTGCTTCGCTCCCAGCGCTTTCATAATGTCAGCCCACTGCTTCATCGTCGCGCCAGGTACTGTCGCGAGCATAATCGAGCCATCCTGCATGATGGCTAGGCCGCTTCGGGCTGCCGATGCCGTTAATATTTTGCTGTCATTGAAGCCTTCCTCCGCCGCATTGAGCGCAACCTTGCTGTCCTTGACAAGACGAGGGCCGGCACCTACTCCGGTAACTATGTCTTCCCATTCAGGCAGCGGCTGATCCTGAGCGTCTTTATAAGTAAGCTGCAAATTCACTTCACTGCCGATCGCAAATCGTTCTGCAGTGCTTTTCTGGGTTCCGGTAAAAACAAGCACGAATCCATTATCCGGAATGGCGGCATTGGCGTTTACTTCATTCTTAACGACTTTACCATCATCAACGGTCACGGCAATTCCCCCGGTGAACCCTACCTTGCTGCCGCGGGCCGGATTAAACAGTATGCTGGTGCTGCTTCCTTCCACGGGTACCCGGTTCAGGAAGGTGGCATACCAGCCCATAGATTTCCCTTCAGGAGATACGACCGTTCCTGTAAGAGTAGCGCGTAAAGAATCCATGATTGCCGTTCCATCTTTTTTAAAACCGATCGTCGTACCGTAACCTCCTTTATGGATCAGCTCCCCGTTGGCAATAAGCATGCCATATGGATCAGGCGGCCCGCCGTAAGCTTCAAAGAAAGCGCCGTTAATCGCCGCTTCGGCCCGGTAGTTTTTGACGATGGAAGCAAACGCCTCTGTGCTGCCCACCTGGTTTTTCGCGAGCCCTACCGTAACGGGCGTGCCCTTCGGAATCCTTACAGTTTGAACGGTAAAGCTTTTGTTGCCTACCTTTACTTTTTTCGTTTCTTGTTTAATGCCAGGCTTCGCTGTTGGTTGGGCGCTAACTTGGGCGTTGCTGGTCCGGGCACCCTCCTGCGCATTCACAGCGGTTTGTCCGTTTACAAACAAACCACCCAATAGAACTCCGGCAATCCCAATCGAAACCCATCTCATCCATATTCGTTTCTTGTTCACTCTCTGCTGCCACTCCCATCAAAATTATGTACCCGTACCCATAATTTAAAATCATGCCTTCATTGTTACAACATTATATCGCATTGCGCACTGCCTGAAGAGGACTAAGATCCGAGGGCCACTCCACATTTACTCCCCGGAAAATATCAAAATCGGGCTAAATTACATTGATACTTTAGTCCATTTGACTGTTTGTGTCAATTTAACCGAACAAGTTTCTGCCAAAAAAACAAATGTCATTAGAATACCAAAGCAGCAGCTCAATCGCAGACCCAAAACGTAATTCCCATTCCATGAACAAAAGAGAACCTCGCTGACTCGGCCAATTCGGTCATTTTTCAACTGACGCGCTGCTGCTATTCCGGCAAATACGTTTCGCGAACGGCCTTCTGCAACCTCCCTGGGCAGTCCTTGCAAATCAGTTTGTTAAGACGGATGTTGATACTTCCAATAAAAACGACCCTGTATCCGCATATAACGATACAAGGTCGTTGATCATAAGTTTGTATTTTCAAAAACATGAAATCGTCAACTAATCATTTTCAATAGTGATGTTAACCGATACTTTTCAAATACAGTGGCTGCCGTATCCATAGGTACGCTCCATAAACAGTCTTCTAAATTACATTCAATCGGCACTTCAATGTTAATTCGGGCGAGCGTTCTCGATAAATGAAGCATATCCAAGTCTGATTCGATCTTAAGCTTAACACCCTTTGGCAAAATATCGAGGTTATTCAGTATTCCATCAATCGATTCATATTCCGCGAGCAGCTTTAACGCTGTTTTTTCACCGATTCCTTTGACTCCCGGATAGTTATCACTCGTATCGCCAGTTAGTCCTTTCATTTCAACGACTTGGAATGGATGGATCCCCTTATCCTCCTTCAGGAAATCCACATCATAGACCGCATAATTTGATCTGCCTTTTTTCATAATGACCACATGAATCCGGTCCGATACAAGCTGCAGCATATCCTGATCTCCCGTGAGAATGAACACATGTTGTCCTGTATGACTGAGCTGTTGTGCAACCGTTCCAATACAATCATCAGCTTCATAGCCTTCCAGGCCAATGTTAGGGATTTGAAGGGCAGCAACGATTTCTTTTACCAAAGTGAACTGGGGAACCAATTCCTCTGGCGCCTCGGGCCGGTTGGCTTTGTAATTTTCATAAAGATCCGTTCTAAAAGTTTTGCTCCCCATGTCCCAGCAACAAATGACATGAGTCGGCTGGAAATTGTTAACTGCATCAAAAAGGTATTGTAAGAAACCATAAATCGCATTTGTCGGCGTACCATCATCTAATCGTCTAAAACTGTATGACTGGGCAAAATACGCTCTGAAAAGAAGAGCCATTCCATCCACAACTAATACCTTATTATTTGTCATGTCCACTTCTCCGTTCCGATTTTGCGTAATCATGCTATTTGCCCCAGACCCGTTCGTATTCCTCTGTTTTAAACCCAACTGTAACCTGCTTGCCATCGCTGACCAATGGACGCTTGATCAGCATCCCCTCGGATGAGAGCAGAGCGATCTGCTCCTCACGGGACATACCCGGCAGCTTGTCCTTCAATCCTTGCTGCCTATATATCTCTCCAGACGTATTGACGAACTTCTTCAATTCAAATCCGCTTCGGTCAATCCAAGCGGACAGTTCCTTAACATCCGGCGGGGACTCTTTAATGTCGTGAAGCTCCAACTCATGACCTTGCGCCTTCAGCCACTTTACCGCACTACGGCAGGTGCTGCATTTCGGGTATTGATAAACGATAAGCTTGCTCATCTGTGTGAACCTCCTATGTGTCCTATGTGCTTTCCTATGTCAAATCATCAACTTGTATAATTCCATTGTGTACCCGCTGCTTTGTTGGCAGCTCACTTCATAGCTCTCAAAGCGCGTTCAAGCCGCTCCATATCCGCCGGAAACGGAGCATGAAAGGTCATATGCTTCCCTGTCAGCGGATGGCGGAATGCCAGTTCGGAAGCATGCAGAGCCTGACGCTGAATCCAACGATCCCCGTCGTCTTCCTGTTCGCTATCCGCCTTCCGGTACATCTTGTCGCCAATTAACGGGTGGCCGATCGATGTCATATGGACCCGGATCTGGTGCGTCCTTCCCGTCCCCAAAATCAATTCTACCTTGGAGGCAGGGCCAATGGCTTCAAGGGTGGAGTAATAGGTGAGTGCCGGGTAACCGGACGGGGTAACGATTCGGCGATGAGGCTCCTCAGGATCACGATCGATCGGCCCGTCGATTGTTCCCTTCGTCGGATCCGGTACCCCGTGAACGAACGCCACATACTTCTTATCCACCTTTCCTGCGATCAACTGCTCGGAAATATGCTGGTGCACATAAGCATTTTTGGCTACGGCAAGCACACCGCTCGTCTCCTGATCCAGGCGATGAACCGGGCGAAAACGAAACATCTCGCCTTTTTCCTGCCAATAATGTACGACGCCGTTAGCTAAAGTGCCCGTATAGTGGCCATGTGTCGGATGAACAATCATGCCGGGGAATTTATTGATGATTAATAACGCGTTGTCCTCATAAATCCGTTCAAACGGGATCGGCTGCGGAAGTATATCCTCGGAGATTTCCTTCTCCAAGGCAATTGCTGCAATATCTCCGCTTTTTACGGGCACACTGATGTACACTCTCTCCCCGTTAAGGGTTATGCCTTTCTCCGTAAGTTTCAGCCGCGACATCAGCTTTCGGGACACTCCCAGCCTCCGCTGAAGAAGCTTTTTAAGCTGCCAGCCGTCTTCTTCCTCTGTTACTTTATATACAATCGGATCGTAATATAACGTCATGACTTTCTGCCAAACACCTTCGCGCTGCGCACGTATTCGATATCTTTCAAACCTATTCGTGCATTAGCTGCTCGAGCCACAGCAAAAAAATAGTCCGAGAGACGGTTCAGATAAATCAGCACTTCGGAATTAACCTCCTGATGCCTGCCCAAGGTTACCGCTCTGCGCTCCGCGCGGCGGCACACGGTTCTGCATACGTGCAGCACTGCAGCCAGCGGGGTTCCACCGGGCAGTATAAATTTTTCGAGCGGGGGATTACCACTTTGATGGCGGTCAATCCATTTCTCCAACTGTGATGTCAGTTCAGCCCCCACTTTAAAACGACGCTCCTCTATTTTGACGTAAGCCAGATCGGAACCGCAATCAAACAGCTCTTGCTGGATTTGCAGCAATTCGTCCTTAAGATCGGCGAACTGCTCTGATTCGATCAGGCCAATAGCCTGACCAACGAAGCTGTTCAATTCATCAATCGTCCCATAAGCTTCAATTCTTACATCATCTTTATCTACTCTACCGCCGATTACCGAGGTTTGACCTGCGTCACCGGTTCGCGTGTATAATTTCACCCTGATCCCTCCTGAATAATGTGGAACCTACATATTCCACCATGTCATCTTCATTCACCTATTCTTAAATCCAATATACCATAAAACGCAGGTGCTCATTATTTTCCTATAATGATATTGTGCATCGCATCGATCGGCGATTGGAGATATGGCTGTCTGTTTAGCTGTCTATCATAAGTTTACAGATCATTCATTTCCTGCTTGGCATGCCGGTTTTTTGCAGATGAAAAAAGGGGACCCGTGAAGGATCCCTCTTTCTTGTAAATGATATAGATAGACGAGCCTATTTATTTCGCTCTCTGACTCTTCATAAATTCATTAATCTTTAAATCAAGCAGGCTGCTGATCTCGATGACAATGTCCGAGGTAAAACACTTTTCCTCCAGAAAAATCTCTTCCATTTTAGTGCGCAGCAGTTGGATTTCATCCTCCAATGTCACTGCCTGTGGTGATGTCGTCCGGCTTCCTCCGTCCATCCATTGATTCGTTTCACTGCCTTCAGCAATATGACCGCTCGTCTCGTACGGCATGTTGTATTCACCACAAAACAAAAGATATCCCTCCCTGAGAAACTCAAACCTCTTCCAAAACCAAATTATAACATGTTTGTAGGACATTTATCAATTAATAAATGAAAGAAATGTTAAATACCCCCATTTGTTATTTTGGCGTCTCTCATTCAGCCCTGCTTTAATTTATGGACGAACTGCCCCATCCGATCAAGCGCTTCGTTGATTTGATTTACCGATGTCGCATAGGAACAGCGCAAGAAGCCTTCGCCGCCTGCACCAAATGCTGTTCCGGGTACAGCGGCCACTTTCGCCTCCATAAGCAGGCGCTGCGCAAACTCATCCGAGCTAAGCCCCGTTGATGCTATGCCCGGAAAGGCGTAGAATGCTCCCTGCGGCTCATGACAGGACAAGCCGATATCCCGAAGCCCCTGTACGATCAGCCTTCTTCGCTGATTGTAAGACTCGACCATCTGATCCTTCTCTTCCAGCCCGTTCTTCAGCGCTTCCAGCGCAGCCACCTGGCCCATAATCGGCGCACACATGACAGTATACTGATGAATTTTGAGCATTGCATAAATGAGCTCCGGATGACCGCAGGCATAGCCCATGCGCCAGCCTGTCATAGCAAATGCTTTGGAAAATCCGTTCACCAGAATTGTACGGTCCTTCATGCCTGGCAGCGAAGCAAAACTGACATGCTTTGCGCCGTAAGTAAGCTCCGCATAAATCTCATCCGAAATTACGATCAGATCATGCTCCTCAACGATTTTAGCAATCGGAAGCCAGTCCTCGTACGTCATGATCCCGCCCGTCGGATTGCTCGGGTAGTTTAGTATAAGCACTTTGGATTTGGGGGTGATTCCCGCCTGTAAATGCTCTGCCTTCAGTTTGAAATTGTCTTCGGCATAAGTCCCGATTTCTATGGGGATGCCTCCGCCAATAAATGAAATCGGTGAATAAGAAATATAACAAGGAGCTGGCACGAGTATTTCGTCCCCCGGCTCAATAAGCGCGCGCAGCGCCAAATCAATCGCTTCGCTGCCGCCAACGGTAACAAGAATTTCGTCATTGGGATCATAGGTCAGCTCAAAGCCATTGTGCAAATATTCGGCGATTGCCTCCCGGAGTTCAGGCGTTCCTGCATTGGAGGTGTAGCTGGTATAGCCTCTTTCCAACGAATAGACACAGGCCTCCCGTACATGCCATGGTGTAATAAAGTCTGGTTCCCCTACGCCTAATGTAATAATATCTTTGCTGCCGCTGGCAAGATCGAAAAACTTCCTGATCCCCGAAGGCTGAATCTCTCTCACCCGGGGTGATAAGTAAGATAACATCGATTTGCCGGACAATTCCGACTCGTGCTTTGATTGTACTGTCATAACATTACTTCCTTTACGGAGAAATCATGAGACGGCGATCCTCTTCCGGATCTTCGAAGATGATGCCGTCCTGTTTATATTTCTTAAGTATAAAATGCGTCTTCGTTGAGAGAACGGAATCCAGCGTCGACAGCTTGTCGGATACAAAGCTGGCTACCTCTTTCAAGTTGCGTCCTTCGACTTCTACGAGCAAATCATAAGCGCCTGACATCAAATACACCGACTTGACCTGCGGGAACAAGTATACGCGCTCTGCGATCGCTTCAAATCCGCGACCGCGCTCCGGTGTAATTTGCACCTCGATCAAAGCGGTTACTTTCTCATCATCAAGTTTACCGGAGTTCACTACCGTCGCATACTTCACGATGACATTATCCTCTTCCAGCTCTGCGATCGCCGTCGTTACTTCATCTTCAATCACACCAAGTAATGTGGCCAGAAGAGCAGGGCTTCTCCGGGCGTCTTCTTTCAATAGCTCCAGCACTTTCAGCTTCAATTCGCTTATTGGTTTCATGCTTCATCCTCCAGCGCTGTTCCGATGAAGACAGGCCGCAAATCGCCTGCTGATCGGAATCTAAATTTATTATTAATATTACATGAATTTAAGGTTTCTGCATAGAAAAACCGTTCGTTTCGGAATCGGAGAAGGGTTCCTAAAACAAACGGTCGGCTCATAACTCGTGCTTAAACTATACAAAAGTCTGGTTAATTATTATTGGGACGGTCCTATATGAGGCTGAACATTCGCCTGAGAGGCCTGAACGTTGCCGTTAAACTGCGCTGTACGCTGCTGCGTAAATTGTTGGACCTTCTGTTGCGTTTGCTGGGCCTCCTGCAGCTTCTTGTCGACCTCGGTTTTCAGCGCCTTCGAAGGGGCTGTATACATGTTCTGGCTGCTCATCAGCTGGTACAACTGCCCTTGAAGCTGAAGGGTACTGTCAGTCAATTGCGTGAACATTTGCCGGACCGAAGGGCAGGCTGATTCGGTCGTTGCTGTCGTATATTCACGGACCGTTCGTTTCAGATCGGCAAGAATTACATTCATTAGATCTTCTTCCGGCAGCAGGTTCGTGTTCTGAAATTGCGAATTTGGCATTGCTGTTGTTCCTCCTGTTTACTTGGATTTAATGAGCTTGTGTAGGGGCGAGCGGCTGATGCTGTGTTAGCGCTTGTGTCAATTGATTAATATGATTTTCATGGGTACGGATTTGGTTCATAATCACGCTTTGATTTTGTGCATTTTGAGAAATTACGGATACGGCCGAGGTTAATTTGAGCAGCATTTCCTCATTAGAAATCGAATCGGAAATATACTCTAATTCCTTTGCTGTCAGCGGCTGCATTTGTGAAACATTCATGTACGGTTACCTCCTGATAGTTGGATATATTCAGGTATATTATGTCCGGGATAACTAAGGATATGTAAAAATATTGAGTTATCCCAACTTTGGACATAATAATGCTGTATTTTGGTAATTTATTAGGCTTTTCATTTTAACAGGATAAAGGAGCATTCCCCAATTATGAAGCTGCATAGCGGCAATTTGGCTTGGTCTCATACTAATCATCCTATTTCTGCATATCCCTCGCTTCGTCAGCATCTGTCGTGTGATTGCTTGATCATCGGCGGAGGGATCGGAGGTGCATTATGCGCTCATCTTCTCGCTGATTCCCACATGGACACCGTACTTATTGATAAACGAACAATAGCAAGCGGAAGTACATTAGCCAATACAGGGCTTATACAATTTTCGAATGATAAAACGCTAACGTCCATGATCAACACTTTCGGGGAGAAACCCGCCGTTCGATTTTACAAAATGTGTCAGGGTGCTGTCGGCAAACTAATTCGAATTAGCCAAAACTTACAACAAGAAGCCCGGATCACTCCGAGAAACAGCTTGTACTTAGCTAGCTCTGAAGCTGATTTAAGCATGCTCCGTGAGGAATTTACAACATTATGCAGGCATCATTTCCCAGTGGAATGGTGGGACAGAAATATGATTGCTGAGCGCTTTCCATTTCAAAAGTCCGGAGCCATTTACAGCTATTGCGACGGGGAAGGCAACCCCTTCGCCTTCGTTCATGGTTTAATTCAAGCTGCCGCCGCCAATGGTGTTTCCATTTTTGAGCAGACGGAAGCCTCCGGATTTAAATTTCTGAAAGATGGTGTCCTATGCCGGGCAGGCGATTATACGATCCGGGCAAAGCATGTTATTTTCTCGGCCGGATATGAGACGCAGCAATTCCATAAGGAGAAAGGGGCGCATCTGACATCGAGTTTTGTGATGGTAACCGAGCCAGCGGATCATTTTGACGATTGGTTCGAACGGTGCCTTATTTGGGAAACAGCGAGGCCTTATTTGTACATGCGAACGACACCCGATCAACGCATAATGATCGGAGGGCTCGATGAACCGTTAGAGAATGACAGGCTGGATGAAGCCCGCCACCTGCACCAGGGACAGGTACTGTTAGAGAAATTGCATCAGCTGTTTCCGGAGAAGAAGCATTTGCAGGCGGCATATGCCTATGGGGCCGTGTTTGGAGAAAGCCGCGACGGACTGCCATATATCGGGCCTCATCCGGATTATCCTCACTGCTACTTTCTAAAGGGGCTCGGTGGAAACGGAGCAGTATACAGTATGATTGCCGCTGAAATGATTACGGATGTGCTGACTGGAAAGCAGCGCCGCGATATGGATTGGTTCTCTCTCACCCGAACTTCAAAGCCTACTCCGGCAGTCCACCGGAGCAACATGGAGTAATGCTGTAAGCTATGTGCAGCTCGCTGACCCGTCTGCCTGTATTTCAGGCCTTCAAACCGTAAGCAGCTTGCGGATGGCCGCCCAACTGAGCAGCGGGGCCGCTCCCAATCCAGCCATAAGCCATAAAATCGTCGCCATTTTTGGGGAGCTGGTATAACAAAATATAAAAATGACAATACCCGCCAAACGGCCAACCATCATGCTTACTTCACGCAGTACGATCAGTTCCACCCTGTACTCGGCGTCATCTGAATGCTGGCCTATTAAATCAAAAACCGACGAAATCATCGGGATAATATATAGCGGCATAAATAATGAGGTAGCCACTCCGAAAATGAGCAATGTTAAATAGCTGACCTTCCAGAGAAGAGGGATGACGGCAAGCGTAATCATAAAAGCCCCTATCAGCATTTCCCAATAACGGTGCCGGATAGCAAACCATTTCCCCGCAGCCCAGTAGCTGATCAGTGATACTAAAGAGGTAATGAGCATGTATTGCCCGACTCTCCATTCGGAAGAGGTGCTTATATATACCAGCAAATTTACCAGGAACAAGAACACCCCTTCTCTCAGCCCATAGGCAATCGATGCGGGAACTGCCAGCCTCCAGGGACTGCCCTGTCTTAGTCGCCGTCTAGGCTCGCTCCAATTGTAGGCGCCACCCTTTTCACGCTTTTTCAAGTAAAAACTAAGTAAGACTCCTGCACCGTACACGATTAACGAAATTGTAAATATGACTCGGTACCCCCGGTCCCCGGGCAAAACCGAGATCAGCCACCCGGACAGCCATGGACCGCAAGTTCCGATAACTGATCCCATAACCCCTACCCAACCGTTAAACAAATCACGGTTTGTTCTGTCTGTCACTTCGAAATATATAACGTTAAAAGAAAGCCAGAAGATACCCGTCCCAATTCCCGACACGAGGCCAAGCGGCCATATGTAACTGATCATACGGGTTCCGCACCATAGTACCAGCAGATAGAACAGTCCGGAAATAAATATCCCCAGCCGGAGGATCATCATTTTATCGCGTTCTTTAACCCATTTGCCCATCATCCAGAACGTCAGCCCAATAGCCAGCTGCTGGCTGAACGCAAACCAGCCGATCATCGCGAAATCCTGTTTCACCTTCCATAAATACACATTTAAAAAAGTGCCGGATAACGCCCCCGCCAGTACAAACAAACTATTGACAGTTAGCAGCAATATGCATTGCCGATCAAGAGAGCTCTTCATGCATGCTCCTCCAATGGTTCATGATTACCCCAGTAAGGATGCCCAAAAAAAGAAAAAAGCATGATAAATTCATGCTTTCATGCTTTTGCTCTCAAACATTATTTTGCGAGCTGGCCCATAAACGGGCCGCTATTTGATTATTTGCCGGATTTATCGCTCACCGTCCGAATTAATGAATTGCGGTCTTCTTCCGCCAAAAAACGGCTTACACTAAAGCAGGCGGAACATACATAGACGTTCAGCTTCATCGTGGATGTGAGCAATGGCGATGTCATCCCATTTGGCACAACCGGCTCGAATGAGCCTTCGGTGATTGTCTGCTGTCCTACGTGAAGCATATACTCACGGCAATGCGGGCATTCCGGCACCTCGTCTTGTCCATCCAGTATCCTTTCGACACCGGACTCATAGGCAAGCAAATCCCCGCCGCTGGCGGTAAAGCCTTCCACACGGCGAACCCCGCCAAGATGAGGGCTATCGCTCTCATCCCAATAGTCGAAATCGTCCACTCTGTCCTTAAGTTCAGCTTCCTCCTCCAGATCCTCTTCGCTTCCAAGCTGAACGTTCAAGGTTCTGTAGCCTTTTAACTCGTTATGGCAATAGGGGCATTCTTCCTCAGCCCCGAGCTCCTCGTCCCAGACTATTTCCGTTTGGCACCAGGGACAGATTGTAGTCTCCATGCGCAGCCCTCTCTTCCTTAAATTCAATTAAGATTTCCATAAAAAAACAATCCCCCCGATTAAGAAAAGCACGGCGGCTACAAATATTACGGTCGTCAGGTTCTTAATAAAATTTCTCACGAAGCACCCCCCTAACCAATGCAAGCACCTATTAAGTAAGAGACGGATACGCAAACAGACATGGCTATAACTCCAACCGCCAAATTGCCTTCCGCAATTTCATGATCGATTCGAAAAACCGGGGTCAGGAATTCGAACAAAATGTAAGCAGCGAACAGCAACACAGCCCCGACCACAGACCAAATCATAAATTCATAAATCGGGGAATGAACTGCAGCATATCGAATCACATTACTAATACCGAATATTTTACCGCCTGTAGCAACCGATGCCGCCAAGTTTCCACGCTTGATTTCCTGCCAGCACCGGTATTTGGCCACCAGTTCGAAGCAGGACAGAAACACGATCAATTCCAGCACCGCAATCGAAAAATAACCAATCATCAGCCCAAACGGCTGCTCCAGCAACGGATCAATATTTCCTGTCAATTCGCTGTCGCACCTCCCGCTTATCTCCCGCTTCCCTTTACATCACACTTATATTACGTATATCTCACGCTTATTTCTCACGTATTTCTCGCTTATCTCTCACGTATCTATCGCTTATTTCAGCTCGGCTACGGTTACTCCTGTCCCGCCTTCCCCGTAATTGCCCAGCCGGTAGCTCTTTATATGCTTATGCTTACGGAGATAGTCGGAAATCCCCGTCCGCAAAATTCCGGTACCTTTGCCGTGAATAATATAGATTTGGCCTAAATTTCCAAGATAAGCCTCATCGATAAAGCGATCTACCTCAATGAGCGCCTCTTCCAAATTCGCCCCGCGAAGATCGAGTTCCGTACGCACATTCTCGTCTCGCGTCCGTTTGACATTAGCAACGATACGCTGCGCTGTCTTGGCGGCCGGCGGAGCACTGATTAATTCCAGGTCATCGAGACTGACCTTCATCTTCATAATACCAAGCTGCACGAGAGCATCCTTGCTGCCCGCAAGCTCAACCACATGTCCTTTCTGGTTCAAGCTGTACACCATCACCTCATCACCAGGCTGGATTTTACGCGGGGCTTTGGCGGCCTGCCGGGCCGGGCCAGTCTTCTTTCGCTTCGGCTCCGCTTCCTCCAGCTCTTTCCGGGCAGCAATCAGCTTGTGCTCTTTAACAGATGCCCCTTCTTCCAGCGCCAGCTTGCGGAGATCTTCAATAATCCGCTCCGCTTCGCTGCGCGCTTTGGCAATGATGGCAATCGCTTCATCCTCCGCCTTCTGAATGCGTTTGTCCCGCTCATTAGTCAGTTTGTCCAGTTCGGTCTCATGCCGTTTCCGCAGCTCCTCCAGCTCTTTCCGCAGCCGCTCTGCGGTCTCCCGCTCCTGCTCCGCGCCAAGCCGATTCTCTTCCAAGGAAGCGATCATATGCTCTACGCGCAAATCTTCTTCCTTCACTTCACCCCGGGCAAAATCAAGAATTTGCGCCGACAACCCAAGCCGTTCGGCGATAGCAAACGCGTTGCTTCGGCCAGGCACGCCCACGAGCAAACGATAAGTGGGGCTTAGTGTGTTGACGTCAAATTCCATGCTGGCATTGATGACACCTTTGCGTTCATAGGCATAAGCTTTTAATTCACTGTAATGCGTGCTCGCAACCATGCGGCAGCCTAGTGAATGAATATGCTCCAAAATAGCGATGGCTAAAGCGGAGCCTTCTGCCGGATCCGTCCCTGCTCCAACCTCGTCCAGAAGCACCAGACTTTTCGCGGTCATTTTCCGTAATATAGAAATAATGTTCGTCATGTGACTGGAAAATGTACTAAGACTTTGCTCGATGCTCTGTTCATCGCCTATATCCGCATAGATGGCGTCGAATACGCAAAGCTGGCTTCCATCCTCAGCTGGAACGAACAAGCCGGACATCGCCATCAGACTGAGCAGGCCGATCGTTTTCAAGGTTACCGTCTTCCCGCCGGTATTGGGTCCCGTTACAATGATCGACGTATACTGATTGCCCAGCTCGACATCGAGCGGAACGACCTGTTCTGCCGGGATGAGCGGGTGCCGCCCCTTCTTCAGCTTCAAAAATCCGCGGTCGTTCATCCGCGGCAAGGAAGCTTTCATCTCACGGGCGAGTCTTGCCTTGGCGAAGATGAAATCAAGCTGAGCCAACACATCACTGTCATAGCCTAGCAGCTCGGCCTGCTCTCCAACATGCGCGGTCAGCTTCTGCAAAATCACTTCAATTTCCCGCTCTTCCTTAAGTCTCGTCTCACGCAGCTTGTTATTCATAGCTACAATGGACTCAGGTTCTATAAACAAGGTCGCCCCTGAACCCGACTGATCATGTACGATGCCGCCAAAGTGGGCGCGGTATTCCGCTTTAACCGGAATGACAAACCGGTCGCCCCGGATCGTCACCAATTGATCCTGCAGCATCTTGGCGACGCTGGCAGAACGAATCATTGCCTCCAACTTCTCGCGAATCCGCACCTCTCCACCGCGCAGTTCCCGCCGAATCTGGGCAAGCTCGGCACTGGCGGAGTCAAGCACTTCAGCGCTCTCGTCGATACAGCGTTTAATTTGATCCTCCAGCGCCTTCTGCTCGCTAAGCATGTCGCTTAGCGCAAACAGCAGCGGCACGGGCTCCTCTTCATGAATGGAGGCCATATACCGTTTAATCCGCCGCGAGCCTTCCAGCGTTGTGGCGATGCCAAGCAGTTCGTGCGGATTCAGCGTCCCGCCGATCCGCGCGCGCTTCACCGCCGGCATCATATCCATGATCCCGCTAAAAGAAGGGGCTCCTTTTAGGCGATCCACCTTGTATGCTTCATCCGTCCCCTGCAATAGTCTCTTGACGTCTTCCAGTTCGGACACTGGCACAAGGCGTTCAACGGTCATTTTTCCCAGCGATGTCTGGGCATATTTCGCAAGCATATCTACAATTTTATTATATTCCATCGTTTTCAAAATTTTCTCATCCAAAAACGATCACAACTCCCCTCGGGACTATATCTGAAATGTAACGCATGATCCAGCACACTGCCTTTACATCCCCTCTATTATAGCGAAATCATACATTTTACGCCATTTTACAAAGTTGCACACATAAGAAATCAATTTATGGAACATGATATACACGTATACGAAACGTTCACTTTATAAAGGAGGCCTTGTGCCATGAATTTCCTGGGACATGTCGTTCGATTTATCGTGTCCGCCCTGGTGCTGCTTGTCGTAGGCTGGCTCGTCCCGCAATTCAGCGTAGGCGGATTCGGCAGCGCCCTTCTGCTCGCTCTAGTCATTGCACTTCTCGGCTGGGCCATCGAGGGGATATTCGGGAAAAGGGTTACCCCTTTCGGACGCGGTATCGTTGGCTTTCTCGCCAGCGCTTTAGTCATCTGGCTAGCCCAGTTCGTCATTTCCGGAGTATCCGTATCGATTCTCGGAGCACTGCTGGCCGCACTGGTCATCGGGATTATCGACCTGTTTATCCCTATCGGCTCACCGTTCGAAGCAGCCAAAAACAAGTCGGACCGTTAACATTCGGTCGTTTAAAAGAGGCAAGGGGCTGATCCTGGCAGATAATAACTGCTCGGCTTGGCCCCTTCTTCTTGCGCCCAAATTAGTCGACGTACAACTGTACAGCTTGTTCATTTAGAGTTCATGAAAATTTCATAACCTTGGCAGTCATCCCCAACTCATTTAAGCTATGATAGAAACAAAACTGTCACAAAAATCTTAGTATTAAGGGGGGTTATCATGAAAAAGTCTATTGCTTTTTTGCTCAGCTCTGTGTTAATGGTTGTTCTGGCTGCTTGCGGCAGCAGCAGTTCCAATGGCGGCGCCGCGGACAATAATTTGACAGCAGAATCGGAAATCGTCATCGAAGCCACCAACTTTAAATTCGATCAGGAAGAATACCGGGTGAAGAAGGGTGTCCCTGTAAAGATTACGTTTAAGAACGTAGAGGGCAATCACGGCATTATCATTCCCGGCTTGAAGGTAGACCTTAAAGGTAAATCCCAATCCAAGGTAGTTGTACCGAAAGAAACCGGTGAATTTGAAATCGCCTGCTCCATTATGTGCGGAGCCGGACACTCTACGATGATCTCCAAGCTTATAGTTGAAGAATAGTAACCATGTTGGAGAACAGTAGTCGCTATAAAAAATACTAACCATAGTGAAAGAGCCTTCGGTCACCCGAGGGCTCTTTCACTATTATCGGCTATTGCCTGTTATCCTGTTCAATCAGTTCTATCCATTCGTTGTATTCGGTCTGCAGCTTCGTATAATCGTCCTTCAGACGGTCATACTCCTCCTTCGACCTCTGCATTTCCTCGCGCTCCATCTCGCGGGCAGTTTGCAGCAGCCTGTATTCATGCGATACGACCTCATAGCTTTCCGACAGTTCCTTTAATTGGCTAGCTAGACGGGATTTCTCCTCCTCGATTTCACGGTATTGCGAGGACAGATCCATAACCTGCTCTCCGCCAGCCGCACATTGCTGCTGCCATTCCTGCAATTGCCGCTGTAAATCAGCCTCTGTCTCACGCCAAGAGACAAGCTCCTGTTCCGCGGAAGCCAGCTGCTGTCTCCATTCCTCTTCCCTGCGTTCGGCCTCAATGCGAATTTGCTCCTGGTCTTCCGCCATAGCGGCATAGCCTAGTGCTTCCTGCTCCAACTCGGCTAGCCTGCTGCCAAGACGCTGCACTTCCTCTTGCAGGCGAGAGTTTTCCCGGACCGTGGCGCCGGACGATTGCAGTGCATGCTCATGCTCCAGACGGATCTGTTCCAACTCGCTTCTCAAGCGTTCCGCATCGTTCGTTAATGCGCTTGCCTTAGCCTTCTCTTCTTTAAGGCTTTCATAAGCCGCTTCCGCTTCCCTCTTCACCGTTTTCAGTTCGGTTTTCAATTGCTCTCCCAACTCGGAAGCTTCCAACAGCCCAATTTCAAGACGGTTAATCTCTTCATTGCGTCTTTCCGCCAGCTTTTGCCATGTCTTCTCGTTCTGGGCCGCTTCGGCAGCCTCTGAACGAAGCTTAGCCTCACTTTCCTTTGCTTCCGCAAGCAATTCCTGCTGCCGCTGCTTCTCGGCTTCAGCAGCCTGAAGGGATTGCTTCAATAGTTGAAGCTGCCGTTCAAGCTTGCTTTGGTTGTCCTTCATTCGCTGCTCAGCAGCTTTGGCGTTGTTTTCCCGCTGCGTCGCACCTTTAAGCTGTTCGGCGAGTTTCTCGCGTTCCTCTTTCTCCCGCCTTGCCTCCTGCTCTGCTGCCCGCAATTTGGCTTGAAGCTGTGAAGAGCTGCCCCGCTGCTCATGTAATTGGACTTCCAGTTCCTTCGTGCGTCCAGTAAGCTTGGCAATATCCGCTTCCTGACTCTTAAGCGCAGCTTCCGCTTTGGATAACTGTTCGGCTACTGTCTTCTTGTCGCTCTTCAGTTGATGATGCTCCTCCTGCAGCGATTGGTGCGCATTCTCCTGCTTAGCTTGCAGAGCCTGCATGACGGATATTTCTTGGACAAGCTCCGCCTTCACCTGCTCCAGCCTATGCAAATCAGCCTGAAGCTCCTCGGCCTTCATCGCCTCCTCAGCCATACGAACTGCAGCCAGCACCGCCAAACGCGGAGTATCCAGATGGGAGTACATTTTGGAAATGACCCGCATATGGTCATCCACACGGCGGGCAACCTCTTTCATATATTCAACATTGCTGCCGACGATTTTATAAGAAGTACCGTATATTTCAACATTTACACTGATACGATCAGGGATTGTCAAAATGTTGTGCCTCCTTCGGTCCTTACGTTTCATCTAAGATGCCCTTGCTTGGACGAAAATCACATCGAATCGATACTATCTTGATTCGATGTGACTTTGTGTAATTCCTGCTATTTTCTTAATTCGGCTGCAAAAGTTTGCTCCAGTGCAGACACAACTTGGTCATGCACCGCAGCGATCTCCCCATCGGTCAATGTACGTTCCTTATGGCGGTATACGAGAGACAAGGCTACGCTTTTCTTGTCCTCGCCCAGCTTGCTGCCCGTATACACATCAAACACATCAAGTTCTTCCAACAGTTCGCCCGCTGTATTCCGAATTACGGCCAGCAGCGCCCCCGCCTCGACGTCCGCACCCACAACGATGGCGATATCCCGCTCCATGGCAGGATAACGAGGAAGCTCGCGATAGACAGCGGTATCCCCGGCGTATTCGTATATTGGCTCAAGATGCAGCTCGGCAACGTAAGTATCCTCAAGATCATGTTCGCGCTGCAGCTCAGGATGCAGCTGTCCAAGCGAACCAAGCAGCTGTTTGCCCGAAGGCGTGTTTAAATATACTGAAGCTGACCGCCCAGGATGGAAGCCTTGCGGTGCATCCGCTTCATAGCTAACAAGCCCGCTGATTCCAAGAGAAGCAAATATGCTCTCCAGCGCCCCCTTCAAATCGAAGAAATCAACCTTTACAGGGTTAGCATTCCAGCGTTTCTCTTCACGATCTCCAGCAAGCAGCAAACCGAGCACAGTTATTTCATTTGGCTGTTTTGTCAACTGCTCCTCTTCGGTCTGAAATACGCTGCCCAGTTCAAACAGGGCTAGGTTATCGTGTTTCCGATTGCGGTTATAAGCAGCAATGTTCATCAGTCCCGGAATTAAGCTCATTCGCAGCACGCTGCGGTCCTCGCTCATCGGCATGGCCAGCTTTACTTCGCGTGCACCGGCTATGCCAAGCTCAGGAAACAACGGACCATAGCCTTCATGGATAAAGGAGTACCCCATCACTTCCTGCCAGCCCCCATGCACCAGCAGCCCTCTTAAAGCACGGCGAAGTGCTTGCGGCTTCGTATATCCGCCGGCCGTAGTCGGTCCTTCGATGGCTGTGGTCGGGATATTGTCATAGCCATACAGCCTGGCCACCTCTTCAATCAGATCGACATCCCGCGTAATATCCCCCCGCCGGGTTGGCACGCGAACTTCAAGCGCATGGTCAGCCAAATCGCCACACTCAAAATGCAAACGGGCCATAATCGCTTTCGTCTCCTGCGCAGAAATCTCCGTCCCCAAATAAGCGTTTAATTTCGTCAATGAGAGGGCGATGACTTTGTCCTCCGCCTTAGAAACCACAGCTTCAACAACACCTTGAAGCACTTTGCCTCCCGCATACAGCGTCATTAGCTCAGCCGCCCGATTCAGTGCTGGGATAACCGCAGCAGGGTCAACCTCCTTCTCAAAGCGCAAGGATGCCTCGGAGCGCAGTCCTAAGTGACGCGATGTTTTGCGTACTGAACCGCCGTCAAATTTAGCCGATTCGAGAACGATATTGACGGTCTTCCCAGTCACCTCCGAGTTCAGCCCGCCCATAACTCCAGCAAGGCCAACCGGCTGATCCTCTCCGTCTACGATCAGCAAGGCGCCCGGCTCGAGCTCTCTATCTTGACCGTCCAGTGTGACCAGCTTCTCGCCTGCTCTGGCTTCACGTACTCCGATGACGCCACCCTTAATCGTATCCGCATCAAAAGCATGCAGCGGTTGTCCATATTCCAGCATGACATAGTTCGTTATATCTACAATGTTGTTGATCGGACGAATGCCCGCGGCCATCAAGCGGTTTTGCATCCATTGCGGCGAAGCGCCGATCGTGACGTCCGAAATATATCTGACCGAATAACGGCTGCACAAATCGTCGGCTTCTATTTTGACAGCAATGCGTTCACTGGCAGGCTGCGCAGCCTCGATCAGCCTTTTATCCGGCTCTGGCAGCTTGATCTCTCTATCCAAAATAGCGGCTACTTCATAAGCCGCTCCCAGCATGCTCAAGCAGTCAGATCTGTTTGGCGTAAGATCGAAATCAAGCACCTTGTCATCCAATCCAAGCAGCTGCGTGATCGGCGTGCCGATTTCTGTCCCTGCCGGCAGCACGAGGATGCCTTCCTGCTGCTCCTTCGGAAGCAGCTTGTCATTGAGGCCCAGCTCTTTGGCCGAACAGATCATCCCTTGGGAGAGCACGCCGCGCAGCTTGGCCTTCTTAATGTCCAGCCCACCAGGAAGCTTCGCTCCAACGAGTGCGACAGGCACAGTTTGGCCGGCATCCACATTTTTTGCGCCGCATACAATTTGCAGTTCTTCCTCCAGCCCGGCATCGACGATGCATACGTTCAGCTTATCCGCATCAGGATGCTTTTCCTTGCTCTTTACATAACCGGCAACTACTTTAGTTACACCCTTATTCCGCTCCTCGATGGCATCGATCTCGATGCCCGAACGGGTAATTTGCTCCGCTAACTCCTCGATATTCACTTGATCCAGTGATACATATTCCGACAACCACTCGGTTGAAACCTTCATGCCAAATTCCCTTCCTTCTTCACAGAATTAAATTCGGGCAAACTGCCCCAAGAAACGCAAATCATTATTAAAGAAATGGCGAATGTCATCTACGCCGTACTTCAGCATCGCAATTCGCTCTACGCCCATCCCGAAAGCAAAACCGCTATATTGCTCTGGATCGTAGCCGCTCATCTCCAGAACGCGGGGATGAACCATACCGCTTCCGAGTATTTCCAGCCATCCGGTATTTTTGCATACCCGGCAGCCGCTCCCGGCGCATTTTACGCAGGTCACGTCCACCTCGACACTAGGTTCAGTAAATGGAAAGAAGCTTGGCCGCAGGCGGATTTGCGTGTTCGGTCCGAACATCTCCCGTGTAAATTGCAGCAGAGTGCCCTTGAGGTCGCTCATACGGATATTTTTGCCAATGACAAGCCCTTCAATTTGGTGAAATTGGAACGAATGCGTAGCGTCGTCGTCATCTCGGCGGTAAACACGGCCCGGACAAATGACTTTGACAGGCACCTCGCCTTTCATCGCTTCCATCGTTCTAACCTGTACCGGAGAGGTTTGCGTACGCATAAGCAAATCTTCCGTCAGATAGAAGGAGTCCTGCATATCGCGGGCGGGGTGGTTTTTAGGCAAATTAAGTGCTTCAAAGTTATAGTAATCGGTCTCAACCTCCGGCCCCTCGGCAATACGGTAGCCCATCCCGATGAAAATATCCTCAATGTCCTGAATAACCTGGTTGAGCGGATGTACGCTGCCCTGCTTCAATGGACGCCCTGGCAAGGTGACATCTACTTTTTCCGCAGCGAGACGCTTTTCCGTCTCCTGCCGCTGAAAATGCAGCTGCTTCTCTTCAATTAAAGCTTCAATCGCCCCACGGACCTCATTGGCTACCTGACCTATAACCGGACGCTCCTCTGCGCTCAATGCGCCCATGCCCCGCAAAATTTCAGTTAATGCGCCCTTCTTGCCCAAATATTTAACCCGAAGGTCGTTTAATTGAGCTGCATCGGCTACTGCATTCAATTGAGCTACAGCTTCGTGCTTGAGTGCTTCCAAACGTTCTTTCATGGATAATCCTCCTTAGGTTGAATAAAAAAAAGGCCTTTCTCCCGAAAAGGGACGAAAAGACCGTGGTACCACCCTTGTTAGAGCCTATAACAGGAACTGCAATACAACTGTGCAGGAACGTGCAGTTGCAAACATAAGGCTAGCCTGCCAATGAACTCTCACTCGAACGATATAACGGATCGTAGCCGGTATCCTCTACTTATCGCATGTAAAAACAGCGTGGCACGCGGGTTCAAGGAACTGCTCCGGAGCGAAATTCGGCAGTCTGTTTCCATAGAGACGCTCTCAGTCTGTGGCGGCTCTTCCCTGTAAGGAGGCTTCTGCTTACTCTTCTCCATCATCGCATTTACATTTAGATTTACTGTTTCCCTAAAAATCATATTCAAAGCCAATCAGCGATGGCTTACCTGTTATTATAGGCAAAGTCGCCGGCGATGGCAAGGAGCAGGCTGTTTGGATCATACTACGCCGCCAGCACGGTAAACGCTCTTAGCCTCTTAGCTTATTATTTTCTTAGCTTATTAGCCCATTAACCTCTTAGTTCATTAGTTTCTTAGTTTCTTTATTATTGACGTAACAATATGATAAATTATTATTACTGCATTAAAAAGCTATGGAATTTGAATCAGTACAATAAATTAACAAAAATAAGGAGCTGGAATTTATGAGCGGTACTTTACGCAGTAATATTACGCCAGGCATAACCGTTGATATTGTTCTCAAAAAAGATCAGGCCTCCGGACGATTGACCCGTGGCATCGTCAAAGACATCCTTACCAATTCGCCAAGCCATCCGCATGGAATTAAAGTTCGGCTGCTGGACGGGCAAGTCGGCCGGGTCAAGGGGATTGTGCCGGACACTAGAAGCGGATCATAACTGCGGCTAATCCGGTTTCTTTTCCTGTAAATAAAGAACGAGCAGCTTCATGTCTGCCCGTTCTCTTCTACGGTTACTAGCATAATTAATAGACTAGTATAGTTACCAGGATCAGCTGCGGCTACCAGGATCGGCGATTCGTCCGCGCATCCCGCTGTCTTCGATAATTGTTTATATCCGTATGCTCATCTTGTTCATTCCCTGATGATTCATTTCCCATTTGACTAGAGTTAAACTTCTCTTTATCGCTAGGTGGGGGTATTTCTTGATAAAATGTTCCCGCCGTCTCCCTCTTCTCTATCCTGGAGTTAGTTCCTGTTTCTCTATGAACCGCTGCATTAGCGCGATTTGCATCCGTTAATCCGAATTGATGAGAGTTCAGCGCCCGGTTATTTTGAAATACGCGATAGATTTCATTTTGCTGCGATTCGTTCCCATCTACCAGTACCAATATTCTGCCTTGTTCCACAAAACTTCCATACTCTTCAGCCTCATTTTCAGGGATTCCTAGACCAATCAATCCGCCAACTAATCCCCCGGCTCCAGCACCTACTACCGCTCCTGTTAGCGCAGCCGCAATCGGTCCTGCAGCAACAATTGGGCCTATACCGGGAATCGCAAGTGCACCCAGTCCGGCCAGCAGCCCCGTAATCCCGCCGACCAAGCCTCCTGTTGCTGCCCCAGATGCAATCCCCTCCGGTGCTTTCGTTCCCGTATCTGCTTCAATGGAAGCTACGTCATCTGTGTTCCTGCCAACTATCGAAATATCATTCATAGAATATCCGTACCGTTTTAAATCTTCTATTGCATTTGACGCATCCTGTTCCGAAGCAAATACGCCGACAATTTTCTTCATTATGGCTAATACCTCCTCAGGAATGTCTTATCAAACGACACTACACTGGTTAATTAACCATTACGGAAATATTTAAACGGAAGAAGAGCGTTTCTGTGGCTCTGTAGCTCTGTGAAAAGAAATAAACAATAGGGGAAGACGTGTATAACAAACTAGGATTTTATTCGAAGGAACTCTAGTTCACAAATTACTAAGTGATTTCTGCCCATTTTTGAGGCAGCCATTTTTCACCCCACTTTCAATTTACGAAGAGAGTTCTTCAAAAGTTAATTTTCTACATTGTTTAAGGATAAAAAAAGGATGAAAAGATAACTACTTGTCGTTAAGCTTCGATGGTCTTTTCATTAACATACTCAATTAGTTGCACAACCACATTTAAATCAAAAAAATCCCGCCGACCATATATAAGTGAGCAGGCTTGTCCTATAAAGGGGATTTTTTCCTCTCTTGTTTGATCTCCAGGGCAAGTGAAAACTTCTTCAAGTTGGATTGTGACAAATTCTTCTTACTTCAAGGACAAGATCAGCGCTGTCAGGTATTGATCTTTTTCCCAAAATAGGATATTTTAGAAACAGCTTAGTGATAAGCAAGTTCCTTACACGAAGGGAGATGTGTTTTGATGGCTGCTACTTATACGGTGGTTCGATCTTAAAACTGAATAGCAGGCATATGCGAAAAAGGCGGGGAAACGCCCATATTATTTGCTATGCCATCCAAAGTAACCTTTCGTGAATATTGCTGTTTGCAGGATACGATGAAGGTCGTATCTTTTTTGCGTTCTGATGCCGCGCGACAGCAGCTTCTTTAGAGGCTGCTTGTCCGTGGCATTTTTGCGTCCAAAAACAACATTAAAAGGAGCTAACAAAAAAACATGATGGATTTGAAAACCTATGGCTACACAGAAATAGAAGCAGTTCCCGATGGATTATTGCCCGGCAGGGTGACGGAGCTTCGGCGCGAACGCTTCACAGTCATAACCGAGCGCGGCGAAGTAACGGCGGTGCTCAAAGGCACGTTCTATCACAGCGCGGAAACGCGCGTAGAATTTCCGTGCGTCGGTGATTTTGTCTTGCTGCACTACAACGAGAGCGGAGACTCTCTCATCGTTACGGTACTGCCCCGCCGCTCCAAGTTCTCACGTGCGGATTACTCAGGGCATGCCGCAGGCTACGCCAAAACCGTGCTGGAACAGGTCGTTGCAACCAATTTTGATTATGTGTTTATCCTTTCGTCTCTGAATTGGGATTTCAACGTTGCCCGCATCATGCGGTACATGACACAAGCCAGGCAGAGCGGCGGCCAGCCGGTCGTCATTCTGACCAAGGCGGACCTCGTTGAAGACTATAATCATGCGCTAGGAGAGATAACACAAAGCATCCCTGATGTGCCGGTTCATGCGATCTGCAGTCATACAGGCCTGGGGCTGAACGAACTCAATCCCTACTTAATGCCTGGTAAAACAGTCGTCTTTCTCGGCATGTCCGGCGTCGGTAAATCGTCTTTGCTGAATGCGTTGATCGAGCAGGAAGTAATGAAGGTTCAGGAGATCCGGGAGGTTGATAGCCGGGGGCGGCATACGACAACGCACCGTCAGCTGTTTATGCTCCCCTCCGGTGCGATGGTGATCGATACGCCGGGTATGCGTGAGCTTGGGCTTTTTGATGCCGACGAAGGCATACGCGCAAGCTTCACGGATGTGGAGGAATGGTTCACGCAATGCCGATTTACGGATTGCCGCCATCAGGCCGAGCCGGGCTGTGCCGTTCTCGCCGCACTTGCCGATGGGTCGCTGTCGCGTGAACGGTGGGAGCAATATGTTGTCCAGCAGCATGAGAACAAGTATGTCCAGGATAAGACGAGCTACCTCATCGACAAGAGGGCTCGAAACAAATCGATCGCCATGTGGAGCAAGCAAACGAAGAAAAACGGAGGAGGGAAGAAATGAATATAAAAATCGAGACACTGAACTATGCCTTGAGCCGACTGTTCAATAAGGATATCATCTCGGCCGACTTCCAAACTATGTCATTACAGGGCGGAACGGTGGGGAATGTGTACCTGGTAACGGGCATTGCCGAAATTGCAGGTGGCGAACAATTGCCATACCGTATCGTGCTGAAAATCCAGAAGCAATGGGAGCGTTACGGGGACCCGGGTTCATGGCGCCGGGAATATGACCTCTATGCGTCTGACCTCGGAGCGACGTTTTCGGACGCCTTCCGTTGGCCTACATGTTATCACGCCGAGATCAACGCTGAAGAAAATGAATTTCAGCTGTGGCTGGAATATATCGATGGCGTATCCGGTTTACACTTGACCGGTGACATGTATGAACAGGCCGCACTGGAATTAGGACGCTATCAAGGCAAGCTGTATGCAGAGAAGTCCGCTGTGCTGCAGAGCCTGACCAACCTGAGCCATGCGGATCTCATGAAGAATACGTATCTGCATTACCGGTCTTGGCCGGTCGTCTATGATTATATACGCTCGGAGGACTGCGAATTCCCGCAGCACGTGCGGCAAATGCTCATCGACATCGATGAGCACGCAGACGAGATACTCGCCCGCATCGAAAAATTGCCCCTCGTGCTATGCCACCGGGACTTCTGGGTGACCAACCTGATCTATGCCGACGGGAAAATCGTGCTCATCGACTGGGATACATCCGGATGGGGCTACCTGGGCGAGGATCTCGCAAGCCTGATTGCGGATGAAGCGGATATCGATCACATGGTCGAATACTACCAGCGATGTGTCCCCGCATATTACAAAGGCTTTTCGGAGTATGCGGATGTATCCCCTATCGCCGATCATTGCGTCTACGAGCTGATCCTTCTCGTATTCGGGTACAGGCTAGTGGAATGGTACCTCCACACAGAGGTGGATGACGAGAAGACGAAGCATGTCCATACGCTTCAAAAAATCTATGAAATGAAGACCAGCCCTGCGCTGGGTTGACTCTAAAAAAAGAACTCCGAAAACCCTTGAATGTAGTGGGTTTTCGGAGTTTCTTGCATCACTCCTATTCGATCGTCGTTGGCAGCTTGCCCGTGATGTCGTAGACGCCGCAGGCACTCCAGTCGGTGAATCGACAGTGGAATTGACATACGTTTACAACGTCACACTCGAAGCTCCGATGTACGTTTTCGTTGCTGAACACTTCCTGGATGCCTACCGCATTTTGCCTTAACTTATTCTACTAGAAGCTTCAAGACTGTACCCCTGCAATGCTTGCTCCTTAGTGCTCACTCTGATGTAGATGACAGCTCATGGCTGCACTAGAATGGCTCGAAGAAAGATTTAACGCTAAGAAATGGTTAGGCGCAGACAAAGAATATGTATTTCCATGGCGGTCAAGGTGGTATTTGCACATCCACTTTGTGTGAGCTAAACTTTAGCTCTTGCTTGCCATCCAAGACCATTCCTTTCCCAGGGCTTAGATCGAAAATGTGACTCAGAACGTGAACAATGTGACTCAGGAGATGAACGAAATTTTATAACGAAGCTGATGATCGCTATTTGTGTAAAAATAGCCCTTCCCAAAATGTAACGAAGCTGGGTAACGTTATTTCAGTCTTTACTGCTCCAATCAGAGGATAAACCGCAAATAGAGTGTCTGAGATTCGTTGCTATGAACGTTTTTGTCAAACCCTCTATTTTTTCTGCCTGAGCACGTGGCGCGAGAGCAAAAATGCGAGCGACGGTCGGCACGCTGCTATCCGTGGGTTGGGTACCACATGTTATGCCTTCGTCAAGGAGAGCTTTTGCAAGCTAGAAACGCACGTTCAGTTCTTGGCAAACCTAGTGCAAACGAATCACGCATATTCTCTCCCGAACCTTCGTTTGCTCCCGGGCCTC